>JALHNO010000001.1:0-12033 GCA_022843465.1 Pseudomonadota bacterium
CGCGCACCTGGACGGAACGATGGCAACCCATGAGTGATTGGCGCTGGCACATGCCAGCAAGGCCCGTAGCAGCGTGTGCTGCGGTTCAAGCCAGAAGGGTGACTGATGCGGCGTTGTTCAGCCCATCGATTTGATCACCACGGCGCGGCTGCGACAGAACTCGATGAAAGTACGAAACCGCACCCAAATGCGGAACGGATTTGTTCGTCTGGAAATCGCGAAGGCAAGCAACATGCGCTTTGCGTTCGATGTGTATCGATGACCATGGCAATCACGGCGACACCATCGTCGAAGCCTTCCTGCGTCGGCTTCGACTGCTTTAATTGTCAATCGCTTACGTGCCGTCAAGGGTCCGCTTCGCCGGCCTACGGCCGCCCTTGACCGCTTTGCTGATCAGGCGAATCCATAGACATCAAGCCCGATGCCCTCGACTTCGCTTGACACCGGCGGCTAAATGGTGACCCCTTTCCGGTGCCAATGAGCGCTTGAAGGATGCCATTGTGCTCAGGCGCAGCGGAGCCGATCAGCATCTACCAAGCGGGCAATTTTGCTGTAGCGTGGCCACGACCAGAATCGTGGAGATTTCAATGAAGAAGCTCAAGCACGAAGCCGAGCTCTACAAGGCAGCGTTGCTGGCCGCGATGAAATACGCTGAGGGTCGCGGCGCCGTCGAGTTTGAAGCCACCGACTCGTCCAGCGCCAAGCTGCTGTACGTCTATCGTCTGCTGGTGCACGACAAGATCATGCAACCCTTGCCCGCCGACCAGGTCACCGAGAAGGCCATGCGTCACAGGATTTCAATGTGGTATGCGCGGCAGTTGCCCAAGGACCATCCCTTGCTGGGCTAAGACCCGAACGCTTGGCGCGTCAGAGGGAGTCAAGTCTTGCGTATTGCGCGATTTGGCAAGAATCAAGACTTGAACCCTTTCCTCGCGAGCGCTGCACCGAGTTCTCGGCAAGGCGCTCGCCCCGGCGATGGGTTGCCACCAGGCGCAGCAGCCTTGCCGCTCATGCAGGGTTGAAGTGCAGATGCTGGGTGTCCAGCTTGTGGGTGTCCAGTACTGCTTCCAGTGGGTGTCCAGTACTGCTGCTGGAAATTGTGGGTGTCCCGTTCTTCGTGTCCCGTTCTTCCTTCTTCGGTAGCTCGATTGGCACATCGCCCTGCTATTGTGTAGACTGTTGTGTAAGGAGTGACACATGGCCACCAATCTCGCTATCGACCCCGATCTTCTTGACAAGGCGCTTCAAGTAAGCGGCGAGCGTACAAAAAAAGCGGCTGTGACTATGGCCCTTCAAGAATTCATTGCGCGCCGACAGCAACCGCGCATGCTTGAACTGATTGGCAAACTCGATTGGGACACCTCTTTCGACTACAAGGCCGAACGGTCCCGCGCGTGACCTTGCTCGTCGATACCAGCGTGTGGTCGCTGGCGCTGCGACGCGACGCGCCCGACGACAAGCCCGAGGTTCAGGCATTGGTGAATGCACTGAGTGGCTCGGAGCTGGTCGTTTCCACAGGCCTGATCCTTCAGGAATTGCTGCAGGGCTTCACTGGCCCAAAGGCAAGCGCCGCGATCATCGAGCGCTTCAACGCACTGGCGCTGGTTCAACCAGAGCGCGACGACTTCATCGCGGCCGCCGAGGTTCGAAACAAATGCCGGCGCAAAGGAGTACAGATGGGCACGGTTGCTGCGCTGATTGCTCAACTGTGCATCCGCCACGACTTGACGCTTTTAACGACGGACCTGGATTTCAGACACGCAGCAAAACACTGCGCGCTGAAGGTCTGGTCCCCCTTGTCAAGCAAAAAGCGCAATCCCTGACGCTTGAATTGCGGGGACGCCGGACAATGGCGCCTTGGGTGAAACCCGGACACCCAACACTTCCGACATCTCCCAGCCGACATCAGGCATCCGTCCGACTGACTTCACCCTTTGATCAGATCATCGTGGTGGCCATGACCTATCCACGATCATCGCTGGTTCCGCCGGGCGCGCCCGGGCTCTATCACTGCGTTTTGCGTTGTGTGCGGCGGGCCTTCCTGTGTGGTCAGGACGATTACAGCGGCCGTTCCTTCGAGCATCGCCGGCGGCGGGTGGAGGATCGGCTGCACGCGTTGGCGGATATATTTGCGGTCAGTCTCTGGGCCTACGCAGTAATGAGCAACCATCTGCACGTGGTGGTGCAAGTGGTTCCTGAGGTTGCGGCGAGTTGGTCTGATCGGGAAATCGCGGACCGCTGGGTGCGGCTCTTCCCGCGCGAGGATCTGAACCCGGAGGTCCGCGTCGATGTGCTGAGCGCCCATGCCGATCGGATCGCGTTGCTGCGCGCTCGGTAGTCTGATCTATCGTGGTTCATGAGGTGTTTGTCCGAGCCGATTGCGCGGCGCGCAAACCAGGAGGACCGCTGCACCGGCCGCTTCTGGGAAGGCCGTTTCCGCTGCCAGGCACTGCTGGACGACGCGGCGGTATTGGCTGCGATGGCGTACGTCGACTTGAATCCCGTGCGTGCCGGGATGTGCGACACGCTTGAGGCATCCGACCACACCAGTCACGTAGGTCGGGTCCCGCGCCAGCGGTACCCGACGACGGACACCGCTGCAACAATCAGAGCGAATTTCCCATCCCGGACCAACGCCCCTGCCGATAGACGATTTGTCGGAACGACCACACGGCGGATACCGCTGCGCGGGATCCGCCCTACGTCCTACGCCTACGTCCTGCCCTTGCTTTCTGTAGGGCATCTCTGCGAGATGCCATCCCAACACCACGAGGATTTCAAGACGGCAT
Source organism: Pseudomonadota bacterium (assembly GCA_022843465.1). Taxonomy (GTDB): domain Bacteria; phylum Pseudomonadota; class Gammaproteobacteria; order Xanthomonadales; family Ahniellaceae; genus 0-14-3-00-62-12. The sequence goes on from JALHNO010000001.1 coordinate 2,790, forward strand.
CTCACAGAGATGCCCTACAGGAGTCGCGTAGGTCGGGTCCCGCGCAGCGGTACCCGACATCGGAATCGCCGCTACCTCAATCAGAACGAACCTCCGATCCGGGACCCCCGCTGCTGCCGACCAGCGATCCACCGGCGCGACCACACGGCGGATACCGCTGCGCGGGATCCGCCCTACGTCCTATGCCCACGTCCTGCCATCGCCTTCTGTAGGCATCTCTGTGAAACGCCATCCCGACACCACGACGATTTCACGACGGCATCTCACAGATATGCCCTACAGAGGAACATCAGGGGTCGATGAACCAATGCGCTCTCCTGAGGTTCACGCTGCTTCAAGCTTGATGTGTCCCCGCTTCCCGAGCGCAGACGCAATGTTTACCAATGCCTTTGAGGACACTCTGGAATGGGTGGAAGGCAGTGCCGTGCATGCGGGGCAGTCGGCTTTGCCTACGCCCTTCAGTGCCATCGAAATCTGGACCGTGGACATGAACAATCCGGCCTTGCAGGGAGCACTCGGAAATTATCTGGACGGCGATCCGCGGTTTGCCAACGGTTTTGAGGCCGACTGAGCCAGACGCGGATGCTCCGGGGATCCTCTCAGTCCAGTAGATGAGGGCGGGGAGCAGGCCAGCATTTCTCTGGCCGACCGCTGGAAATTGACCTCGAACCCCTGCTTTGGCAGCCATTCCTCATCCCGAGAAATGACCACACCGGTGCCGCCGCCCGCACCGCAGCAAGTCGGTCGACTGCGCCCCTTGCTCCGGATTCGTGCAAAAATGGGGCTCGCCCAGGTCGCGCTTTCCGATGTGAAACGCTGCGCCACACGGTCACGACCGGGCCGGGCCAGAACAGGACGCGCACAGATGAAACGACTCGCCCTCAACGCCATCCGGGTGGCGCTGCTCATGTTGCTTGTCGGAAGTGTTTCGGCGGCGGTACGCAATGCCGATACCCAGGCGATTTCCCTCACCCGACAAGCCCAGGCTTTGATCAAGTCTGCGGCCGACGCCCCGGTCAGGGCATCGAACCAGTTCGAATCCCGCAACCGCTTGCTGGATTCGGCCAGCGAACTGCTGAGCGCAATCGACAACGGCACATTGACGCTATCGGATGCGCAGCATGCGCGCCTGCTGTCGACCGTTGATCAGCTGGAGGCGCTGCCTGTCGACCACAGCCTGTATTCGACCAGGGCGATTGCCGCCAACGGCACGATCTCAGGATCGGTTACCGATGCGATCTCCGGATTGCCCATCACGACCGCGGGTGCGGTTCGCATCCAGGCCATCGATTTCTCCGCGCAAATCGCTCCGAGTGGGGCGGGCGTTTTCAACAACGTGTCGATCGATGCCCTCGGCAACTACACGCTCACCCTGCCACCCGGCAACTACCACCTGCGCACGTCCAGCAATACACTTGGTTACATCAATCAGGCCTACGGTGCAGGCAACTGCACCGACAGCTTCAATTGCCCGCGTTACGTAGGCACCATCGTCACCGTGCCCGATGGCGGCAGCGTGAGCGGCATCAATTTCAGCATGCCGCCGGGTGCCTCGATCAGTGGCAACGTCAAACGCAGCGACACCATGGCAGATGTCGCGGGCGTGTTCGTGTACGCCAGCAACGAGAATCGTTTCGGCTTCGCCGGCGGCTCGACCGATGCCAGCGGCAACTACACCATCTCGGGCTTGCCCGCCGGGCGCTATCGTGTCTACGCCACGACCGGTGGCACGCTGCCCGGATTTCTGCATGAGGTCTACAACGGTGTGCCGTGCAACGATGACGATTGCATCTACGTTGGCGGCGTCAGTCTGATCACCGTCAGCGGAACCGCGAACACGCCGGGCATCAATTTCACACTGGATCCCATTGCGGGGTCCGTCAGCGGCATTGTCACCGAGACCGGAACCGGCACGCCCATTGCCGACGATGGCAGCAATAACGCCTATGCATTTCTGGTTTCGGAAGACCGTGCCACCTATCTCTCGGTCCCGCTCGCCGTCGACGGCAGCTATTCATTCCCTAGTGTGCGCCCGGGCAACTATCGGCTGGGGGCATCGACCAGAGGACACATCGGCAAGGTAATCTCAGGTCTGGCGCCAATTGCCACGCGCGATTGCGGCGACCCGGTCGCCTGCGACGCACTGGAAATCGGTGCCGTCATTTCGGTGCCCGCGTCCGGAAACCTTACTGCACTGAACTTCTCCCTCGATACCGGCGCCACCTTCAGTGGCAATGTGCGCGCTGCGGTCGGCCTTGCCCCGATCGCCAACGCGACGGTTTACGTCAGCAGCGCTGTCTACGGCGCGTCGGCCATCACCGATGCTGCGGGTAATTTCACCGTTCGTGGGCTGCCGCCCGGTGTGTATTACGCCTATGCCGACGCGATCAGTCAGAACTATGTACCGACCTGGCTTGGGGATGTCGCCTGTCGCGGCTTCGGCTGCTCGCAGCTTGGAGTGCCGACGACGCTGACCCCAGGCGCCACCGTGTCCGGGCAACAGTTCAATCTGCCTGTGGGCGGCACCGTGAGCGGGATGATCCTCGATGGCACCACCGGATTTGCCGCGCCACGCCAGACGCGCCTGGAATTGTTCAAGCCGACCGGCGAGACGGTCGCGCAAGTGTTCAACATGGGCACGGCAGGCTATTCCGCGCCGGGTCTGCAACCCGGCGCCTATAAGGCAGTGTTCGCGTCAAGCTCGGTAGCCGGATGGATCGACACCGCCTTCGGTGGCCTGCCTTGCCCGCGCGGTGGCTGTGATCTGTCTCTGCTGCCTACTGTTTTTGTCACGGCAGGCGCCACCACATCCGGCATTGGCGGCACGCTGCCACGCGGACCCCGCATTTCCGGTCGTGTCACCGACGCCGCCACCGGGGAGCCGATTCTGTCGGCTGCCTTTGGATCGACCTACAGCGGCTTGCTTGCCTTCAACAACAACCTGAGCAACTACGCGGGTTTCGCGCAGATCGATGGCTCGGGTCGCTATACCTCCAGAACCGGCTTCCCGCCAGGCGCCTATTTCCTGTCTACCTTTCTGCTGCGCAACAACTTTCCGATCGGCGGCGGCTACGTCGATGAACTGTACGACAATATCCCCTGCCCCTACGGCAGTTGCGGGCTGACCTCGGGCAACGCGCTGAACATGGCCGGTACCGAGCTCACCGGCTATGACATCGCCTTGAGTCAGGGCGGCAAGATTGCTGGAACGGTGACCAATGCCGTAGGCGGCGCACCCCTGTTCGGGGTGCAAATGCGTGCATTCAATGCCGCCGGCAATCTGGTGGCTTTGTCGAACACCAATCCCAACGGCAACTACGTCATCGAAGGCCTGCCCACCGGCAACTACTTTGTCACCACGCAGAACAGCCTCGGCTTCCAGGATCAGCTGTTCAGTGGACAGACTTGCGAGCCGTTCTGCAATCCGGTCACCGGCACCGCAATTTCCGTAGTCGCCAACGCAACCACCAGCGGTCGGAACTTCGCGCTCGTGCAATCGGTGGCCGTCAGCGGCATCGTCAGCGACGCTGGCCCGGCGGCCAATGTACCGGTCGAAATTTACGGGCAAATCGGCAATCTGCTGCGCTCGACGGTAACCAATGCCAGCGGCGCCTATTCATTCACCGATCTGGCACCGGGCCGCTTCTTTGTGCGCACGCGCAGCGCAACCGGCCGAACCGATGATCTCTACTACCAGCCCGGCAACCCCAACAATTCGGTACCGACCAAGCCGGATTGCGTCGGCCTCGCCTGTCAGGTACGGCGCGGCACACCGATCGATGTCGGCGCTGGTGGCAACTTCTCGACTGCGAATCTGGCCCTGGCAGCGCCTGGAATCATCAGCGGCCAGGTCAGCAATTTCGCCACCAGCAATCCGATGTCGGGCGTATCCGTGCAATTGCTGGATGCCCGCGGTGCCATTGTCAACACGGCGACCACGAGTGCCGCCGGCAATTTCAGTTTCAGCGCACTCGCAGCCGGCGATTATTTCGTCGTCAGCCGCGGCACGCCCGGCTTTATCGACCTTGCCTATCCCAACGTGCCCTGTCCGGCATCCTGCAATGGCCTGGTCGGTTCCGCCATCACGGCGATCGCCGGTGCAACCGTTTCCGGCAACAACATGGCGCTTTCCAGCGGCGCTTCGATCAGCGGCACGGTGCGCAACAGTGCCAACAATCTGCCGATACCGGGTGCCACCGTGCAGGTCTACAACAGCACCGCGGTGCCGGTGGCACAGATCGCCACCAATCCGTCCGGCAATTACGAGTTGAGCAATGTGCCGAACGGCAATTTCTTTGTGCGCACGCAAAATTCGCTGGGCTTCATCAACGAAGTGTTCAATAACCATGCCTGTGGCGGTTACTGCGACATCCTCAATGGTGATGCGGTCACCATCAGCGGCGGCGTCCCGGTTGGCCTGATCGATTTTTCGATCGACGCCGGTGGCTCGATCAGCGGCCAGCTCAGCAATAGCGTCAGCAGTGCCGGCATTGCACTCGCGGAAGTCCAGGCCATCGATGTCAATGGCCTGATCGCGAGTCGCACCAATACCAATGCCAGCGGCAATTTCACCTTGGGCGGATTGCAGCCCGGGAACTACAAGCTGCGCACCAGCAACACGGCCGGCTATGTCAATCAGGTCTACCGTACGCCAACGCCTCTGACCTGCAGTCCGTCACCGTGCCTGGTATCAGCCGGCACCGCGATCAGCGTCTCTGGCGCGGTCTCGGGAATCAATATGGCATTGACACCTGGCGGCACGATTTCAGGTACTGCCGCCGATCTGTTCAACAACCCGTTGCCGACCGGGACCGCCGTGCTGCTCGACAGCAATGGCATCGAACTGTTCAGCAATGCCATCGTCAATGGGCTGTTCGAATTCAATGGCCTCGCCAATGGCAGTTACTACGTGCTGATTCGCAACAACTCGGGCCTGATCGACCTGCTCTATCCGAACGTGCCCTGTCCGGCCGGTGCCTGCAATATCACCGCCGTCGGTACACCGATCGTGTTGAGCGCGGGACGCAGCAGCAACAGCATCACCTCGGCCGCCAATATCGATCTGCGCCTTCCCGCTGGCCGCGCCATTTCCGGTCGTGTCACCCGCTCCGGGCTGGCAGCCTCCGGTGTCACCGTCTACATCTTTGACAGCGCCGGCACGGTCGTCGCCTCCGGCATCAGTGATGGGCTCGGCGACTACGTCACCAGTGGCAGCCTGCCTGCGGGCAGCGGAAACAACTACTACGCAGCGACGGCAAGCCCAACCCAGCGCGGTGCGGCCGATGGCCTGGTCAACAAGGCATGGAACAATGTGCCTTGCATGCTCGACTGCGGCGTCAGCACGATCGGTACCGTGATTCCGCTGATCAGCGGTGTCGCGCCGCTCGCTGGCATCAACTTCGACTTGCAGCCGGGCGGCGGCATGGTCGGCACCGTGCGCAACAGCCTCGGCGCGCCGCTGGCACTGGTTACGGTGCAGGTATTCGACAGCAATGCGCGCATGGTCGGCACAGCGCAGAGTGACTCATTGGGCAACTACAGGGTCGACGGTCTGGTGCCCGGCACCTACCACGCGCGCACGCTGAATCAGCTTGGGCTGCAGGATGTGCTGTTTGGCGGCGCCCTCTGTGGCAGTGGTTGCAACCCGGTCAGCAGTGCGCCGATCAATGTATCGGGAACCAATCTGACGCCTGCGGTGGACTTTTCGCTGCCGCAACAGGATGCCGTGTTCAGCAATGGATTCGAATGACGGCACTGGGCACCTGCCCGGCGCGCGCACAGGAGCAAGCGCCTCCCGTGCCGCGAACCGCCGCGGCATGCCATTGTCGCGCAGTCACGTAGGTCGGGTCCCGCGCAGCGGTACCCGACGTCGGGATCGCCGTTGCATCAATCAGAACGAATCTCCGATTCGAGACCTGCCGACCAGCGATTCATCGGCGCGACCACACGGCGGATACCGCTGCGCGGGATCCGCCCTACGTCCTGCCCTTGCTTTCTGTAGGGCATCTCTGTGAGATGCCATCCCGGCACGACGACGATTTCAAGACGGCATCTCACAGAGATGCCCTACAGGAGTCACGTAGGTCGGGTCCCGCGCAGCGGTACCCGACGCCGGGATCGCCGCTACCTCAATCAGAACGAACCTCCGATTCGAGACCCCGCGCTGCTGCCGACCAGCGATTCACCGGCGCGACCACACGGCGGATACCGCTGCGCGGGATCCGCCCTACGTCCTGCCCTTGCTTTCTGTAGGGCATCTCTGTGAGATGCCATCCCGACACCACGACGATTTCAAGACGGCATCTCACCGAGATGCCCTACAGGAGTCACGCAGGTCGGGTCCCGCGCAGCGGTACCCGACGTTGGGATCTCAGCGCGCAAGCGCTGCCAGCACGTCCTCGGGGCAGGTGTATTTGGCGTGGTCCAGGCGATTCATGCCATCGCTGTCGGTGACATCGGGATTGGCGCCGAGGCTCATCAGTGAAGTAGGTCGGGTCCCGCGCAGCGGTACCCGACGTCGGGATCGCCGCTGCATCAATCAGCACCAACCTCCGATCCGAGACCCCGCGCTGCTGCCGACCAGCGATCCACCGGCGCGACCACACGGCGGATACCGCTGCGCGGGATCCGCCCTACGTCCTGCCCTTGCTTTCTGTAGGGCATCTCTGTGAGATGCCATCCCGACACGACGACGATTTCAAGACGGCATCTCACAGAGATGCCCTACAGGAGTCACGTAGGTCGGGTCCCGCGCAGCGGTACCCGACGCCGGGATCGCCGCTACCTCAATCAGAACGAACCTCCGATTCGGGACCCCGCGCTGCTGCCGACCAGCGATCCACCGGCGCGACCACACGGCGGATACCGCTGCGCGGGATCCGCCCTACATCCTGCCCTTGCTTTCTGTAGGGCATCTCTGTGAGATGCCATCCCGACACCACGACGATTTCAAGACGGCATCTCACCGAGATGCCCTACAGGAGTCACGCAGGTCGGGTCCCGCGTAGCGGTACCCGACGTCGGGATCTCAGCGCGCAAGCGCTGCCAGCACGTCCTCGGGGCAGGTGTATTTGGCGTGGTCCAGGCGATTCATGCCATCGCTGTCGGTGACATCTGGATTGGCGCCGAGGCTCATAAGGTAGACGACGATTTCCTTCAGGCCAGCGGCTGCCTGCGGAATGCCGCAGTAGTTCATCGCGACGACGATGGGCACTGGTGGCGTGCCCTGCATCTGTGGATAACGCACGGGTACCTGGACATTGCCGGCATTGACCAGACGCTTCACCGCAGCGACATCGCCCTTGGCGATCGCGCCAAACAGCGAGGCGCCATCAGCGCCCTTGCCGCTCGGTTTCTCGGGAAGCATCGCTGCGGTGCTGGCGACGGCCGGGCTCGCCACGCGCGCTCCAGGGCCGCGGGCATCACGCTCGCGCCATGCCGGCTCGATGCGGTTCAAGGCGGCCTCGGCGGCCGCGACCACGCGCGTGTCGGCATGACTGCGATGCGCGCGCACGCTGGCGTTGGCCGGCATTGCCTTGGCCCACATGGATTCGAGCGAGGACAGAAACTGCAGCTTCGCCTCGACATCAGCATTTGCGTCCAGCCACTTGGCCGTCAGCACGGCGCGCTGCCCGTCATCTGGCACGATGTAGGAACTGTCATTGCGGCAGGCACGAAAGAACGCATCGACCGTATGCGTGCTCAGTATCGGCGTGCACAGTGTCTCCCAGTGCCGGCGCGCGCTCGCCTGCACCGCCGCCAGTCCATCGCCATCCGAAGTATCGGCAGCATCGGCGATCACTTCGATGGCCCGCACGCGAAGTTCCTGATCGATGCCGACATCGTGCGCGAGTGCTGCCAGTTCCGGGAGGCCGTGCAGGGTGCGACCCGCAGCCCCGGCGAGCGCGCCAAGCACGGACTTGCGCGCCTTGGCATCGGCGAGCAACCGCGCCGCCTGCGGGGCCCAGCGCTCGAGCGAGGCGACATCGCGCTGCTGACCGAGCAGGTCCCATGCGCGTTCACACACGCTCGGGTAGGCGGACGTGGTGAAGCCAAGCAAGGTCTCGGTCCAGCCGTCCGGTCGCGGTGTGTAGCCATGCAACAACTTCAGCAGCAGCGGCGTCGCCGGTGGTGAGGCGGTGAGCGTGCGCTGCAGCGGATCGATCAAGCCGCGATCTCCGCCGCCAACCAGTGCGCCCAGCGCCTGCTCGCCGATGTCACGGTTGTGCGAGGAGCCACCGCGCTCCGCGGCTTCGCTGGCATCGAGGTAGTAGTCCAGCAGGTGCGGCAGCAGCGGCGGTGCCGGGTCGATTCCGATCAGGCCACGAGCGGCAAGGAAACCGACGTATCCGGTCGCGCCGGCTGCCAGCACGCGGCGTCGTGCCGGCGCCAGTTCCTCCTCGGGTACATCCATGGCGGCGAGGGCACCGGCGGCATTCATCGCCACCGCCGCTTCGCTGTCGTCGAGTGCGCCGCGCAGTGCGGCCTGCGTCGAAGCAAACACCTCGGGCTGGCGCGCGGCCTGCTCCCATAACTGTTCGGCGGCGGCGAGTCGGATGCTGGCATCGGCGTGCGTCAGGTGGCGCGCCAGCACCGGGCTGGTCTGCGCCGCGAAGTCCGGACCGAGCCGGCTTGCCGCCTCGATCTGTTGCGCCGGCTTGCCGCGCTCCAGATCGCGCAAGGCGTCCTTGTTCTGCTTGGCCAAGAACTTGTCGGCGAAATCATTGCCATGCGCGGCCACAGCCGCGAACCCGAGAGCGAGTACGAACAGCACACGTGTCAGCACGATCGACTCCGGCCAGGATTTCGTATGCGCAATACTGCAGCCTGGCGGCCGGCCCGTCCAGCAGTCGCGCAGGTCGGGTCCCGCGCAGCGGTACCCGACGTCGGGATCGCGCAGTGAAGTAGGTCGGGTCCCGCGCAGCGGTACCCGACGTTGGGATCGCCGCTGCATCAATCAGAACGAATCTCCGATTCGAGACCTGCCGACCAGCGATTCACCGGCGCGACCACACGGCGGATACCGATGCGCGGGATCCGCCCTGCGTCCTGCCCTTGCTTTCTGTAGGGCATCTCTGTGAGATGCCATCCCGACACCACGACGATTTCAAGCCGGCATCTCACAGAGATGCCCTACAGGACGCGTAGGTCGGGTCCCGCGCAGCGGTACCCGACGTTGGGATCGCCGCTGCATCAATCAGAACGAATCTCCGATTCGAGACCTGCCGACCAGCGATCCACCGGC
>JALHNO010000001.1:12043-39379 GCA_022843465.1 Pseudomonadota bacterium
AGATGCCCTACAGGACGCGTAGGTCGGGTCCCGCGCAGCGGTACCCGACGTTGGGATCGCCGCTGCATCAATCAGAACGAATCTCCGATTCGAGACCTGCCGACCAGCGATCCACCGGCGCGACCACACGGCGGATACCGATGCGCGGGATCCGCCCTACGTCCTGCCCTTGCTTTCTGTAGGGCATCTCTGTGAGATGCCATCCCGACACCACGACGATTTCAAGCCGGCATCTCACAGAGATGCCCTACAGGACGCGTAGGTCGGGTCCCGCGCAGCGGTACCCGACGTTGGGATCGCCGCTGCATCAATCAGAACGAATCTCCGATTCGAGACCTGCCGACCAGCGATCCACCGGCACGACCACACGGCGGATACCGCTGCGCGGGATCCGCCCTACGTCCTGCCCTTGCTTTCTGTAGGGCATCTCTGTGAGATGCCATCCCGACACCACGACGATTTCAAGCCGGCATCTCACAGAGATGCCCTGCAGGAGTCACGTAGGTCGGGTCCCGCGCAGCGGTACCCGACGCTGAGATCCTGGCGGCAGCCTGGCAGGCATCCTCATGGCCCGCGTCGGGTCACATCCTGCGAGGCTCGACCTTCAGGTTACTGCCACCATCGTTTTCCATTGCCAAGCTGCGCCAGCTTGCCAGTTACGCAGCGATCTGTCCGAATAGGCGCACAAAATCCGGGGGGAGTGATGCTCAAGTTCTGGGTCTGGGGAAGAGTGTGCGCCGTATTTCTTGCGCTGAGCGGATATGCGCTGGCCAAACCCGCCGATCCCGGTGCCTGGCGACAACAGGCCCTCGATCAGGTACGCGCTGCAATGCAGACGACGGCGACCGAGCCGGCCGCGACTACGCAGCCGCAAGACGGCAACAGCGCAACCTGGCAGGTGTCGGCAAGATTCTATGTGGGCGGCGATGTGCGCGCATTGCATGCCGCGCTCGGAGGCTCGCTGCAACAGGCCGCTAGCCGCGTCGGCCAGGCCTTGGCAGCCGCCCTGGGTGACAACGATCCGATGGCCGGACGTCTGTTCCTCAACGTAAAGGGCCCTGGCATCAATGGCCTCGTGGTCGAATACCAGGGCAAGGCACTGCAGGTGGTCGGCGACGTCACCGCAGTCGCCGCAGTGGATTCAGCGCGCGTGCTGGCCACCATTCGCGATCAGCGCGACTACCTGCTGCGCCAGATCGATCCCGTGCATCATGGCTTTTTCAAGGTCTACAGCGCCCGCTTCGATCGTCCGCAGGAGCGCCTGCGCATCACCTATACCGCGTCGGCGCTGTGGACCCTGCTGCAGATGCGCGATGTCGAAGCCGATCCGCGCATCGATGCCGTGATCGCTCCCGCGGTCGACTTCGTTCTGTCGATGCAAGTCCCGGATGGTCCGCATCGTGGTGCCTTCTACTACGCGTTCAAGCCATCGACCGGAGAGAAACGCGAGCGCTTTGTGGTTGGCACCGTCGCCAAGACAGTATTCACCCTGCTCGAACTGTCGCGCCGTAGCGGTGAGGCGCGCTATCTCGATTCCGCCAGGCGCGCCGGCGAATGGCTGCTGACGCGCGTGCAGAAAGACGGTCGCGTGATTGCCGTCACCTCGCGCCATCTGAGAACCGGAGAGTGGAACGACTACAGCCGCCACTCGGTACTGTATTCGAGTGAGGTGCTGAGCGCGCTCTCGCAGCTCTACACTGCCACCGGCGACCGCCGTTATCTGCGCACGGCGGGGCGGGTTGCCAGGCGCCTGGTGGCGCAGGGCGAGGCGAACGGATTCGTCTACGGTGACGACTTCCGCAAGCCCAATACGGTATCGACCAGCTGGGTGGCCATGGCCCTGCTCGACTACACCACGGCCAGACCGTCGGCGAAGATGGAACGCGCCCTGTTTGCTGCGGCTCATCAGGTGATCTCAAGGCAGCACCGGGTGACCACCAACCTGCTGGAGGACGGCCGCTACTTCGATACCTGGGCGACCAGCGGCAATGGCTGGATGAACGAGGTGCTGGTGCCGGTCTACAAGCGTTGCCTGCTGCGCGGCCGCAGCGATTGCGCCGCCTATCGCGCAGCCCTGCAACGCACTACGCGCTGGCTGGTGCAGAACACCTACTCGCCCGAGAACTCGTACCACATCCCCAACCCGGAACGCGCACGCGGAGGTGCCATCCGCAATTCCAAGATCGAAGCGGTGCGCACCGATGCGGTCTGCCATGCCGCCAACAGCCTGATTGGCGTGCTCGGCATTCTGGCCTCGGAAGCCGGCACCACCGCAAGCCCGCCCCCGTAGGAGCGCCCTGGGGGCGCGACCGCGGTCTCAATCAAGACCGCGGTCTCAATCAAGACCGTGGTCTCACTTGTGGGAGCGCCCTGGGGGCGCGACCGTGGTCTCAATCAAGACCGTGGTCACCTTCACCACCACGGTCTGCCCGCCTCGGGCCTCCCACCAAAGCCCACGCTCTTGTGGGAGCGCCCTGGGGGCGCGACCGCGGTCTCAATCAAGACTGTGGTCTGAATCAAGACGGTGGTCTGAATCAAGACGGTGGTCTCCCTGATCACCACGGTCGGCCCGCCTCGGGCCTCCCACCAAAGCCCACGCTCTTGTGGGAGCGCCCTGGGGGCGCGACCGTGGTCTCAATCAAGACCGTGGTCTCAATCAAGACCGTGGTCTCCCTGATCACCACGGTCGGCCCGCCTCGGGCCTCCCACCAAAACCCGCGCTCTTGTGGGAGCGCCCTGGGGGCGCGACCGTGGTCTCAATCAAGACTGTGGTCTGAATCAAGACCGTGGTCTGGATCAAGACGGTGGTCTCCCTGATCACCACGGTCGGCCCGCCTCGGGCCTCCCACCAAAGCCCACGCTCTTGTGGGAGCGCCCTGGGGGCGCGACCGCAGCCTTCGCACCGCCGCGCCCACAATCTGGCAACATCTGCGAATCCCCACCGACACGCGCCATGCCCAAATCCCTGCACACCATTGACGATCACGTCAACGCCATCGTCGAGACCCGCCGGATCACGGCGACGGGTCAATTCAAACCTGTCGAGCCCGGCAGCGAGCGCGTCGCCGATGTCATTGCCGGTGCCGGCGCGATCATCGCCGATGCGCTCGCCGTCGCCGGCTTTTCCTGGTCACCCGGCCCGTTGACCTACACGCGCAAGCTCGGCATCTTCAAACACAAGATCCGCTTCCAGGGCGATTCCGACAATCGCTCGGGCCTGCATGTGGGCGTCTCCCTGCATGCCGAAGTCAGCTCGCCTGCGCTGGCGCGTTGGCGGCGCGAACACGGCACCGGCGACTCGCCCCTCGTGTGGGTGACCCAGGTGGGTTACCTGAGCGATGCCCATGCCTATCTGAAGTGGCAACTGGTCGACCCCGGTACGCGCGCCGCCGAAGTCGCCAGCATGCTCGCCACGGTTCGCGACCATGTGCTGCCGGTACTCGATCACTACGCCACAGCCGAGTCCCTGCTGCAGCAATTCGAATGCCGTCGCGAGCTATTGACGACACCGGCTTGGGCGCTGGAAGTCGCGATGTGGCTGCAGAGCCCAGCAACCGCCCAAGCCCTGGTCTCCGCCTTCCTGATCGCGCGACCGACCGAAGCCGACTCGTTTTGGCAACACCTCGAAAAATTCCGCACCCGCCTGCCCAGGGAAACACCCTTCCCCCACGCCGCCGCCCTGGCCTGGATGTGCATCAAGTACGCGATCGCGCCAACCGCAGAGGCGTAGCAACCTGGGGTGAGAAGCACAGTTCGCAGGGCGCAAAGCGCAGCGCATTGCACCACGACACCTCGCCAACGCCCATCGCCCCCTGGCATGAACCAACACCTCAGTCCCATCACCTGCCTGGCATCGATCCACCGCCGCTGTTGCGCGCCAACGGCGCAATTCAATCCAGCCCAGGGCAACGCCCTGGGTAACAGAACCAAACCGCCGGACAGCCCTGAAAGGGCGACCCAACCCGTGCACCAGACGCGCGCACCTCAATTGCATCGCTCCTGCAGTTCACAGGGAGCGCAGCGCATTGCACCACGTCACCTCGCCAACGCCCATCGCCACCCAGGCATGAACCAACACCCCAATCCCATCACCTGCCTGGCATCGATCCGCCGCCGCTGTTGCGCGCCAACGGCGCAATTCAATCCAGCCCAGGGCAACGCCCTGGGTAGGTAGCGCGCCATGCCCAATCCCATCACCTGCCTGGCATCGATCCGCCGCCGCTGTTGCGCGCCAACGGCGCAATTCAATCCAGCCCAGGGCAACGCCCTGGGTAACAGAACCAAACCGCCGGACAGCCCTGAAAGGGCGACTCAACCCGTGCACCACACGCGCGCACCTCAATTGCATCGCTCCTGCAGTTCACAGGGAGCGCAGCGCATGGCACCACGTCACCTCGCCAGCGCCCGTCGTCGCCACAGCTTGAACCGATACCTCACACCAATCTCATCAACCCATCCTGATTGACCCCATCCCGAGTCCAGCGTAGTCTCGGCCCATCTGTCCCGGGGGACAGGTTCGCGTCGCAAGCCATCGCCACGCGAAACCTGGAGGGTAGAGCGCGTTTCGCTGCCTTCCAAACCATTGGATTTCTTGCCGGCTGTCTGCGGCAAAGTTTGGATGCCCCGGTGATCGCAATTCACTCACGTCTGTGCGCCGATCCGATGCTGCGTAATTCACGCAGCAGCGTGCGATCGCGCGCGCTCCCCACGGCCGCGCATCACTTCGGTATCAAATCCCCGCTTTCTGCAGCATCGGCCACATCGCGTCCGCTCGCGCCGCCGCGCGCGGCGTATCGTGCCTTCGTTCCCAATTCATCACTCCAACGAGGAAGCCGCTGATGGACGCCAACACAATCGTAGCCCCCGTCGCGTGCCACAACGTAGGGTGCCACAACGTAGGGTGCAATAAGCGCAGCGCATTGCACCAATCCCCCTCGACACCGCTCCGCTTTTCACCACAAACACTGGCCGCCGTCGCCCTCCTGATCGCCGCGTCGACCGCCCAAGCCCAAACCCCACCCGTCGGCTGCACCATCAATCAATACGGCCGCGTCGCCAATGGCGCCACGCTCTGGGCCACCACCGATCAGGGCATCCCACCGGCGCAGCTACCGCCGTTCGAAACCAACTGCATGATCAACCAGTTCGCCTACAACAATTTTCTCTATCTGGTCGGCGATGACGGCGCCGGCCATCCGCGCTTCATGAGCATGGCCGCCTGGTACAACTTGTTCCCCAGCAAGGGCGTGCCGGTATGGCCGGGCAGCTACACGCCCCTCGATGGCGTGCAATTGAACAAGGTGATCAATCAGGCCCAGGCCGGCGACAGCTTCGCCCTGCTCGATGTCGCCAGCCAGATCACCGCCTACGACATCCGCGTCAACAAGCCCTTCTTCGACTACGTCAACACCAACAAGCTCTACCTGCAGGCCAACATGAACGCCGCGGCCAAGGCATTCAACGCCAACAGCTACACCGGCGGCGTGTTCTTCCCACCGACCAGCATCAGCGACAAGAGTGTCGGCGCGATGGAAATCAAGACCTCGTGGCGCAGCTTCGGCAGCATCAGCAATCGACTCTGCCCCAGCGACATCATGCACTGCGAAGTCGATGACGAAAGCAAGGTCTGGGGGCTCGCCGGCCTGCACCTGGTGCAGAAGACCAATACCCACGGCGAATTCGTCTGGGCCTCATTCGAACACACCGCCAACGCGCCCGACTGCAATATCGCCGGCGGCAACCCGCTGGCGCGCATGCCCGGCGACCCGACCAAACCCGGCAGCAGCATCAACGTCAACAAGAACTACAGCAACGGCCTGCAGCAGTCCGGCTGGAACTACTTCAACTTCGTCAACTATCTGCAGCAGGGCGGCGACGGCAAATCCTGCGTTTATCCCACCCAGAAGGGCACCAACAAGGCGCTCTGCAATACCTGGCCCGGCAGCGCCCCCAACTGGAAGCGCGTCGACGTCTGCCGCACCGATGTGCTGGCCTCGCCAAGCAAGAGCTGCGTCGCCCTCAACACCCAGCACCCCAATAGCCAGGACATCGCCTGCCTCAACAGCAGCGTCGTCTCCAACGCCCCCAGCGGCCTCGCCGCCAAGTGGAAGTACTACAAACTCATCGGCATGGAGTGGCTGATCAACGGCAACACCGAAGGCGGCGGCTTCGGCCAGGGCTGCTTCACCTACACCGGCTTCTCCAATTGCCCCAACTTCAAGAACCCCGGCAGTGAGTCGGCAGGCCCGCCCAACTACACACGAGCAGGATCAACCACGATGGCCAACACCACGATGGAAACCTGGATGCAGAACGGTATGTATCTGGTGAATCCGGGTGACCCTTCGAAAGTCACAAGCGCACGCGATTGCTTCGGATGTCATGAGCCGCAGACGGTGGCGTTCCCGCCGAGCAAAACCGGGGCGGGGTTCAATGAGGGGGATATGAGTCATTTGTTTTCTAGGATTGGGCAGTGATTATGCTCGCGTAATCGAGAGTGCTCAACGATATTTATTCATTGGAATTCACAATGTCAAGAACAGAAAATGTCTTTACGATATTTCTGGCATCCCCTCAGGACGTTAGAGAGGAACGAAAAACGTTTAACGAAGTCGTCGACGAGTGGAATCGAGCGTGGAGTCGATTCCTTGGGCTTCGAATAGAGCTACTTATGTGGGAGAACGATATCCTTCCTGGAATTGGCGATGATCCTCAGGACGTGATCAACAATCAGATTGACAGCAAGTATGACCTCTTTGTCGGAATAATGTGGGGGCATTTTGGAACACCAACCAAGCGAGCCGAATCTGGGACCGCCGAAGAGTTTGAAAACGCCCTGGCCAAATACCGACAGGACAAGAAAAGCGTTAACATATTCTTCTATTTTAAAGACTCCCCTATACCTCCCAGCAAAATATCTCCGGAACAAATACAAAAAATCCATGAGTTCAAGCGTTCTATAGCCAAAGAAGGCGTGCTCTACTCCGAATTTATTGACACAAACAATTTCGAAAAGCTGGCCAAACTTCATATCGCAAAGCTAGTTCAAAACTGGAAATCCAGCGTCAACCTGGAAACTCCCCGAGTTTCTGATAAGACCAGCAGTGAAGATTCTCCCTACACCGAGCACGGCAAGCAAGACTATCTTCACGATTCAACGGAAGAAGGGTATTTGGACTACATCGAATATTTTGAAACAAAGATCTCGGAGGTTAGCGATATTACCAGAAGAATTACTGAAGCACAGGAATCACTTACTGATACTAACAATTCAGTAACAAGCAGGATAGAAGAGCTACTGTCAACTTCAAACGGAGTTAGCAGAGAACAGGCAAGGTCGCTAATTTCTACGTCCGCCGAAGAAATGTCAAACTTCTCAAGTAGGATTGAACTGGAGATCCCGAAACTTCACTCCGCGATGGATGAAGGTATTGGCGCACTAGTGAAGATCGCTACCTTCTCAGATAACGCAAATATTGATGAGGCCAAATCAACCAGAGATTCTGTACAGGAAATGCTCACCGCGATCTCGGGAGCGAAGAATTCTACTGCATCATTTAGGGATGCGACCTCAAAGCTACCCAGACTGACGAAAGACTTGAATTTGGCCAAACGCAAACAGCTTTCCGCGATAGATTCGCTAATCGCTGAATTCGACAATTCGGAGCGTCTCGTCTCTGGTGCATTAACGGTTCTTGATGGAGCGTTGGCAAGAGCGCGAGGAAGGGCCGGTTGACGACGTGTGGAACTGGTGTGGAACGAGTAGACCTTGGGTCAGAGACCTAATTTGAGCAGCGAACATAAGAAACACCACCTTCATCCCTGTTCCTCTGTTTATTGAGTTCAATCGGTACATTTGTGTTTCAATCCAAGAAGCGATCCCAACAGGAGACTAAGTTGAAGACCATCTCTGTCTTTAACAACAAGGGCGGCGTAGGCAAGACGACCTTAACTTTTCACCTCGCTCACGCACTCGCTGAACTTGGTCATCGCACCTTGCTAGTCGATCTCGATCCGCAGTGCAACTTGACAATCTACGGCATGGACGAGGACAGGCTTCATCAGATTTGGATGGCAGAGGATGACTTTGTTTCCGATTTCAAATCCGCGCAGGAAAAGATGACCGAAAGCGAATTCCGACTACTCATCTCGCGAACGCGCTCTGTTCACTTCCTGCTTAAACCCGTGGAGGACGGCGCCTCCGATCTCTTGAGCCTTCCGCCACCGTACCGACTGGCAAACAATCTAGATTTGATACCGGGGCGATTGACAATGCACTTGTTCGAAGATGCGATCGCTCGTAGGTGGAGCGAGGTGTATCAGGGAGAGCCTTTGGCCGTTAGGACTGTCACGAAGCCGCTTGAATTGGCAGCGGCGTACGCGAAGCAGCACGACTATGAGTTCGTGATAATGGATACCTCACCCAGCCTTGGCACCCTCAACAGACTCATAATCTCAACCACCGATGGATTCGTTATCCCATGCATGCCGGACATGTTCTCGCTCTACGGCATTCGCAATATAGGCAACGCGTTGGCTGTGTGGAAGAAGCAGTTCGACACAATTTATCACCTGTTGTCGGTGGAAAAGCGGAAACTCTTCCCTCAAAACTTCGTTCGCTTGCTGGGATTCACAATTTATAATGCCAAGCGGTACACCGGCGTAACAAAGTGGGATCTTGCGCAGGCGCACTACAACTATGCGATGCAAATCCCAAAAGCGATCTCGCAGTTCATACCTGCTTCAGTGAAAGACCATCTCTCTCTCGATGTGTGGTCGCATCCAATTGGTGAAACGGCGATTATGCATACGCACAATACCCTTCCGGCCATGGCCCAGAAGTATCACACACCTATCTGGCGTGTACCTAGCGCCCAGCTGGAAAAGGATGATGCCCCAACGATTCTAGGGAACCGGAGTACCTATGAATCGACGCGGGGCCGGTATAGGGATTTCGCCAAGGATCTGCTAAGTCGTCTCAACGCTTTGGAGTGAGAGAGTGAATGTCCGAGCATCCTAGCATTGTACGGGCCATTGCTGCCTTCGATGAAAGAACCCACGAATTTTCGATGTTCATGGGCGGGATAGAGCGATGGTTTGCAACTCATCCCCGACTCACCGTCGGTCCCGTTCCCGTGGTCCACTCTGTCAAGTCTCGACTAAAAGACCGAGGGCATTTGAAGGAAAAGATTGCGCGGAAAGATGGGGGTGCCGTGCCCATTGATGCGACGAACCTTTTCTCGCGTATTACCGATCTTGCGGGAGTGCGAGTTCTTCATCTTTATCAAGAGCAAGCCAAAAGCATTCATTTTGAAATTATGGACAAGGTTCAAAACAAAGCGGATTGGGTGCTGAATGAAGCGCCGAGGGCATACACTTGGGACCCTGAATCTAGGGACTTTTTCGCGGGAATGGGTCTGGATGTAAAAGTGAAGGACACTTTCTACACAAGTGTCCACTACCTGGTAAGGCCGCGAGCAGACTCTCCCTTGTGCTGTGAGATCCAAGTTCGAACCCTCTTTGAGGAAATTTGGGGCGAGGTGGACCACGCGCTAAACTATCCGGAACCTACTGGCGTTGTTGCATGCCGCGAGCAACTTCGCGTTTTGACCAAAGTAGTCGGAGCCGGTAGCCGGCTGGTCGACTCGATTTTTCGCACTGATGCAGCAAGCAAGACGTAACAACACAAACAGGGGTCACCATTTAGCCGCCGGGGAAAAACAGGGGTCAGTGACCTATTTCCGCTGCACTCAACCACCATCAACCGCCTTTCGTGGTCGACCGGGGGCGCCTATACCGACGCGGCGGCCCAGCTGCAGTTCGATTGCCTGCTGGAACCTGCTTGTGCCGAGCGCGCGTTGACGCTGGGCATAAGTTCGGATCATTGCGAGTTCATCTTCGCCGATGCCCTGTGCCACCAGCGCCCGATAGTGCGCGCGCCGTGACTCTGCGTCGGGATGGATGTCCCGGTAGACCGGATGCGGCGTGATCAGGAGATCGACGCTGCCCCGACCGTTGCACGCGTAGCTCGACCAGCGATACTCGTCAGGCAGTGCGACCATGGCCGCACGCACGGGATTGAGTTCTATGTATCGGTAGCAGGCGAGAAGATAGTGCTCGCTGTCGACGAGTGAGGACTTGTAGCGCCCCTCCCACAGCGTGCCGGTGCGCGCCAGCGTGTCGTTGATGTAACGGACATAGCGTCGCCCCACCGATTGCATCATCCGACTGACGGCGCCGGCTTCGCGTGGAGTGACCAGCAAGTGCACGTGGTTGGTCATCAGCACGTAGGCGTGTATCTGACAGCCGCATTTCAGCGCGGCCTCGCGCAGGTCTTGAAGGTAGCGAATGTAGTCGATCTCGCGGAAGAAGCATGGCTGTCGATCATTGCCGCGCTGAATGACGTGCTGTGGCACGGTGGCGAGATCGAGCCTAGGTGATCGGGGCATGGTGCGCTCACTCGTGTGGGAGCCCATGATCACTGCTGCTTCTTCGTCGGACGATCAGACAAACACCAGACCCGCCCTGTGATTGTTCGGAACGTGCGCTGAGAAATAGTCCTCTGACCCCCGCTCCCCATCCTGGTTACCTAGTCAACGACGTGCTGCCTGATGGTGAATACGACCATCAGCGCGAACAACGTCAACAACATCCATGCTGCATTGACCGATACGGCTACGGGCGCTTGCGGACCGAGTAAACCGACAGTGACAGCGATAGTTGGAGAAGCAGTCGCGCCATTTGCATCTGTCACAACCACCTGATACACGCCGGCGCTCAAACCAGTGATAGTCGCTGTCGTGGCCCCAGTGCTCCACAGATAGGTGTAAGGAGAGACACCGCCGGCAGCTGAAACCGAGGCCGCACCATCGGCGGCGCCTGGATACGACTCACTCGTAACTGCGGTGACGATGACAATCAACACAGGGGGCTCGGTGATGGTCACGCTGGCGTTGGCGGTACCGCCATTGGCATCGGTCACGGTCACGGAGTGGCTGCCAGCGGTCAGACCGCTGGCCGTGGCCGTCGTTGCAGCATTGCTCCACAGGTAGGTATAAGGACCTATGCCACCTGAGCCAACAACCGTGGCACTGCCGTTTGCTCCGCCATTGATCGACACATTGGTTGACGAGGAAATCGTCGCGACGACGGGCGTGGGCTCGGTGATGGTCACGCTGGCCATGTCGGTGCCGCCGGTCGAATCGGTAGCGGTGACGTTATGGGTGCCAGCGCTCAATCCGGTGACCATCGCGCTCGTCGCGCCCGTGCTCCACAGGTAGGTGTACGGTGGATTGCCGCCGGCCGCAGCCACCGTGGCCGAACCATCTGAGCCGCCGTTCACCAGCACATTCGTGGACGAAACTATCGTTGCGACGACGGCAGTGGGTTCATTGATGATCACGCTCGCGTCATCCGTGCCGCCGGTCGAATCCGTGGCCGTCACCGTATACACCCCGGCGCTCAATCCAGTAGCCGTCATGCTCGTCGCGCCATTGCTCCACAGGTAGGTGTAGGGAGGATTGCCACCTGTCGCCAACACCGTGGCCGACCCATCCGAACCGCCGTTCACCGACACATTGGTGGACGAAACAATCGTCGCGGCCACTGCCGTCGGCTGGGTAATGGTCACGCTGGCTATATCGGTGCCACCGGTCGAATCGGTGGCGGTCACGTCATAGCTGCCAGCTATCAATCCCGAGACTGTTGCGGTCGTTGCGCCAGTGCTCCACAGGTAGGTGTAGGGTGGATTGCCGCCGGTTGCCAGGGCCGTGGCCGATCCATCCGAACCGCCGTTCACCGATACATTCGTGGACGCAGTGATGGTCGTGACCACCGGCGTGGGCTCGGTGATGGTCACGCTGGCGCCAGCCGTTCCGCCATTCCCATCGGTCACAGTCACCGTGTAGGTGCCAGCGACAAGCGCGCTGATCGTGGCTGTCGTGGCGCCACTGCTCCACAGGAAAGTGTACGGAGCGAAGCCACCTGATGCAGCCGCCGTGGCGGAACCATCCGAACCGCCGCTCACCGACACATTGGTGAACGAAACAATCGTCGCTGCCACTGGTGTCGGCTGAGTAATGGTCACGCTGGCCATATCGGTGCCACCGGTCGAATCGGTGGCGGTCACGTCATAGCTGCCAGCTATCAATCCCGAGACTGTTGCGGTCGTTGCGCCAGTGCTCCACAGGTAGGTGTAGGGTGGATTGCCGCCGGTCGCCAACACCGTGGCTGAACCATCCGAGCCACCGTTAACCGATACATTCGTGGACGCAGTGATGGTCGCGACCACCGGCGTGGGCTCGGTGATGGTCACGCTGGCATTGGCCGTCGCGCCATTCGCATCGGTCACAGTCACCGTGTAGGTGCCAGCGACGAGCCCATTGATCGTGGCCGTCGTGACGCCATTGCTCCACAGGTAGGTGTACGGACCAACGCCACCGGACCCGGACGCGACAGCCGAACCATCCGAACCCCCGTTCACCGACACATGGGTTAGCGCAGACGCGGTCGCGGAAAGGGGTGGCGGTTGGGTAATGGTCATGCTGGCGTTGGCCGTGCCGCCATTGGCGTCAGTCACCCACACCGTGTAGTTGCCAGCGGCGAGATTGACGTTCGTGGGCGTTGCAGCACCATTGCTCCAGGAGTAGGTATAGGGAGCGACACCGCCTGAGGCGATTGCCGTGCCCTGACCATCCGAACCGCCGTTCACCGACACATTGGTGATCGCGGTGATGGTCGCGACGACCGGTGTGGGTTCAGTAATGGTCAGGCTGGCGGTGGCGGTCCCGCCATTCCCTTCGGTCACGGTTACCGTGTAGGCGCCAGCGACGAGCGAATTGATCGTGGGCGTCGTGGCGCCATTGCTCCATGCGTAGGTGTAGGGAACGGCGCCACCTGAGGCGGTCGCCGTGGCCTGACCGTCCGCGCCACCATTGACGGAGACATGGTTGATGATCAGAACAGTTACCACCAGAGGGCTGCCAATTGGGGCACTGGTGACGGAAATATCGTCTACCCCGACAAACTCGTCATTGCCGATCGCATTGGTCGTCATGATTCTGAGCTGGACCAGCGATTGATTCGCTGCGGCGGCCGGCAAGACTGCCGCCACGGGCGTCACCAGAGTCGCCAAACCAGGGCCTGATGACGCATCGGCAACATAAGCCGATGGAATATCTATCCAAACCCCTGAATTACCCAATCGATAATGCGTGGCGAATTGCTGAATTGAATTATCTGTGCTGCCATCCAGGTCCCGAAGATTGTAGCTGACCTGGATATTCTGTCTGCCCGTAGTATTCAGGTAAATTCTCAGGTAAGGTGCATCGGCTGTGCCGCTGCCTTGTAAGGCGATTGTGGGGTCAGCAATAGCAAACTCTGCCACGCCACCGGTAGCGAGTGTATTGGGATTGGCTTGATTCGCAATGACGTCAATCACCCCGGGGTCATCAGCGGCAAGGATTGTTTGCGGGCTGGGGCCAGTGCTTCCGGTTAACGAATCACCACGCAAACCATCAATGCTTGCCACCGACGACCAGTTGTCATCGACAGTGATCAGATTTGTATCTGACCAATTCTGCGAAAAATTACCCGCAGACAAATCGTGCGGCGTAAAGTTGGCAAATATCGAGTTTGCGAACAAAAGACCGACCAAAACCAAGAAGCGCCGCATTACTTGAGCTCCTGAAAAGGAACGGTCAATCGAGATCATTCGTGGATGGGGTGTTGATCAGCGTTCGGACCTGGCTCTTCTGAGCCGGAGTGAGGACACACGCCGACCATGGACATGTACAAGCGCGTTCAGAACAACCAAAAGTGAGTACTGTGCGGCAGGCAACGGCCGACCGTTGGACAGCGCCATCGTCTCATGCCCCGTCCTGATTTGCCGCATCACTTTGCCGCCAATTGCCGGCTCTGCCTTGACGCCGGCGGCTAAATGGTGACCCCCGTTTCTCGCAAACGGTGCTCGACTTCAACGCGCAGAGCATTATCGGGGTTCCCCCATTCGGCCCCGCAGTGGTGCATATTGCTGGGTGTCCTGCTCTTTCCATCGAACCCGGCAAGTTTCCCTGGCAGCTCGCCTTCAGCAGGCTTACTTCGTCAATGTCGGCAGTGGCTCGGATGGCTGCTCGATGGCGCCCAGATCCAGCGAGCCGTAGCGATTGGGAACGCTGATCAGGTTGACCACACGCGCGCTGTTGCGCAGGTCGCCTTGGTCGAGTAGGAGGCCTTGCCCGGAGCAGTAGTCCAGCGCTGGCGATCCAGTCTGGGGGACGTACTCGTCGTTGATCAGTGGATTGGCGACCAGGCTTCGGGTGGCGGGAGTGCCCAACGGCACAACACTGAGCAGGCAGTCATAGCTGTCCGCTGGTCCCGCTTCATAGGCGTGCAAGGGCACGGCGTCGCCGATGATGCTGGCGCGCAAGCTGATTTCTGAAGTGTCGCGAGGAAGTGCGTCGAGCACGCTCTCGATCAGGTTGCCACGAGTCGTCAGAAACTGCGCATCGACGTGCTCGGATGCCTTGAAAATTGTGTGTGAACCATCCAGGGTGATCAGACTCCTCGCCCAGTTGTCGGCGATGACGGTGCTGTGCAGAGTCAGGCGCGAACCCTGGCCTGATCCTAAGTTGTCGATCATGAAGATCGACCCAGGGCGCTCACCGGGACCGGCAGTGTTTCTGCTCACCAATGTCTGATGGATCGCTGCCGTCGAATTGTCGGAGACCAGTACGATGCTGGCCAGGAAGCCGTCGTCGGCAGTGTTCATCAGTAGCTCCGAGCAGCCATCGGCACGACCAGAACAGAACGGATCGCCCTGCATGCTGGCGTAGGCGCCGTCGCCGACCCAAATGGCCGCGCCGCGGCCACCGCCGTTGCTGGCAAGCAGGGCGCCAAACAATTCGACTCTGGTGCCAGAATCCGTGGCCGCGATTGCGCCTCCCCGACCAGACCCAACCCTATTGGAACGCAATTGCGGCCGAGTCGGTCCAGCCAGGGCGTCGCCCCAATCGATGAGCACCTGGGCACCCGCGCTGGCCATCAAGCCGCCACCATTGAGCCGCGCGCGATTGCGGCTCAAGCTGCTGCCGGACTGATACCAATTGCAGTCGTTGAGATAGCCGCCTCCGCCTGCAGCTACCAGCGCCACATTGCCGCTGGCACCGTTGTCATTCACGGACGAAGCGCTGCGCAGCGTGATCCGGCCACCACCCTGACAGTAAATGCCGGCACCCTGGAGCGATGCGAAATTGCCGTCTACCCTGCTGGCCTCGATGATCAACTGCGCGGACGCGGCCATGTTCATGCCATCGACATAGATGCCGCCGCCACGATCGGCCTCGTTGTTGTAAATCCGGCTGCCACGCAGACTGACGACAGGATTTCCAAACACAGCGATGCCGCCACCGACGTCGCTGGGTGCGCCATTTCTGATCTCCAGGTTCTCCACGTGGACTTGGATGGCGCGGCTGCCGGCGCCCGCGATGGTGAGCACGCGTTGTCCGAACCGCGCGCTCAGTGTGCTGAGTGAAGTGGCCGTTGCTGAGCGACAACTGCTGTGACCGCCGACCATTCGGACCGAATGGTTCACGATGCTGAGCATCGTGTTGTTGCCGGAATAATAGGTATTGATACGAATCAGATCGGAGGCCGGCCCGTTGGCCGCCGCCGCTGCCACGGCGTCTTCGAGGCGCCTGTGAGTGCAGCTGAGCAGGTCGTTGCCGACGGTAAACGTTGCGGCTTCTGTCGGCAGGGCCATGGCCAACAGCAGAACGACACAGCCGGCATCCGAAATCGAGCGCATGGGCACTACCTTCAATGTTGACAGCGAGAGTCCGCTATCAAGGCGCATGAATGAGAAGAATCCCGACACGGTCGAACCGTGTCGGGGCGCAGTGGTGCGTGCGGCGGCGGTATCGACGGGTGAATTTTGCGAAGCGTCGAGCGTGGGGATCAACGCCCGTGTGAGATGCCGGTGGAACTAACCCGGCGCACTGCGCTGCGCCTGACAGGGACTGCTCAGCGCGAGTTCGCTTGCCCAGTCTCGGATCAAGTCATCGGGCAGTCCGTGCTTGCCGGATGTGCGCCGGCCAAACGCCGAGATCACTCTGGTTGCTGCGCATATTGATTCAGCGGGCTGCCGAGCCTCCAGACATGTTCATAGCTTCCTCAGACCGTGATCTCGACTGCGGTCTCGCCGTCGGCGGGAAAGACGCATTCGTAGTTCCATTCCCGCATTGGGTCCGCGTCCTCCCACAGACATTTGGACACCCACGTTTCGGACAGTTCCCAAGCCCCGCCGTGCGCGCGAAGAGCGGCATCTTCTGGAAAGGTGGGTGTCCCGGACTCCGCAGCACAGACATTTGGACACCCCCGTTTCGGACAGTTCCCAAGCCCCGCCGTGCGCTCGAAGAGCGGCATCTTCTGGAAAGGTGGGTCTCCCGGACTCCGCAGCACAGACATTTGGACACCCCCGTTTCGGACAGTTCCCAAGCCCCGCCGTGCGCTCGAAGAGCGGCATCTTCTGGAAAGGTGGGTCTCCCGGACTTCGGATGTCCCGGACTCCGCAGGAGTGGGTGTCCCTGACTTCGCCGGACTTCGAAAGAGTGGTTGTCCCTGACTTCTCGTTTCGGACAGCTCCCAAGCCCCGCCGTGCGCTCGAAGAGCGGCATCTTCTGGAATGGTGGGTGTCCCACAGACATTTGCGCGAATCCGGGACGCGAATCCGGAACACCCATTGTTTCCGAATTTCTCCGACCACATCAGAAGAGAGTGGGTGTTTACATTCTCTTGTGTCGCCCTTTCAGGGCTCAGGTGATATACGGCCGGCGTTCCCAGGGCGTTGCCCTGGGCTGGATTGAATCGCGCCGTTGGCGCTGCATCACGGCGGCCTCAACGGAACCCCGGACACCCACAACGGAAACCTGGATACCCACAACTTCAGAATCCGGAACCCGGGGAACCCAGGACACCCACACTTTCAGCGCCAAGGACGGTTCCAATGCCGTCCCCAGCGTGGTTGTCCATTCTGGTTTCCGGACGCGCTGTCCTTCGCTTTCGAACCGCTCATCGACCGGTGGCGATTTCCCGCCCGAGCCGTTCAATGGACGATCCAATCACCGCAGTGCGTCTCGGATCGCCTGCATGTTCGATCAGCTCGGACACTGCCTCCAGCAACGACCAGCGTGGGGAGCGCGGCGGCACCTTGTGCAATTTACCGCCCACGATCACAAAGCCATCGCCGCCCTGACTGACGCCGCCAAAAACCTGGCCGACGATTTCCTCGAGTTCGATCATGGTGAAGTCGGGCCCAATGCGGCCGAAATCCCAACCCGGTCGGATGGCGACCTTGTCCTGGCAGATGCCATCGGCGGTCAGAGTTACCCATGGCCCGCTCTGGTCGGCGTTGATCCGATCGCGCTCGAGCACCGCGCCGACGCGGAAGGGAAGTCCCCGCAGCGTGTTGGTAGCGCTGTCGCGTCCTTCCAGGTGGAGATGTGGATTGCTCGATCGACCGGAGTTGCCGGCAAGGCCGATCAGGTCGCCGGACCGTACCGCCGCGTTCGGCTGCTTCAACGCGGTGGGAATGCTGCCCCACTGCAAGTGCGCATAGATCACCTCGATGTCGCCGTGCCGAATCCGCATGGAGTTGCCCGCACCGGGCACGCCTTCAGGACGCTCCGCGCCCGGGAAGGCATTGTCGGGATGCTGATCCGCGCAACTGACCACCACACCATCGGCCAGCGCACGCAAGGGCTTTCCCCAGATGCGATAGTCGGCGTTGGCCGAGCTGGTCACACCGTCGTGAAGTTGTGTCCAGACGCCGTTCACGCGCGCCTGCACACCGATGTCATGTGCGTAAATCTGCGTGCCGTTGGCGCCGCCATTGGCCCAATGGCGCGCTGAAGTCACCAGATACTCGCCGCGATCAAGATCGCCGCGTGCCATCGGTAGGCGCAGCGCCCCGGTTCCCGTGGGCCGGACGTAGGGAACCAGGTCCACCGACAACTTCGCGGGATCGCTGAATCCCTGGCACGACACCTGGATTTCGATGCGCGGCGGGGCGGGTGTCGGCAGATAAACCTCGTTGCGCACGTGGTTTTCGCCGTCTTCACTGGTGTCCAGATCGACGACGCCGTTGGACCAGGTGGCCGTGGTTCCTGCGGCGATCACCCCGTCATCGCGATCGGCTTCGCCTTCCGGGTCGACCGCAATGCGTACACCTTTCATCCGGGACTGTGCGTGGGTTGAACCCGGATAGGCAAATCGGATCGCAGAGAGTCTCACCTGCTTGTCGGAGGGGTTGTGCAGGCGTAGGCGCAGCACGATCTTGACGAACTCCGGTTCGCCCTGTGCCTTGGCGGCAATTGGAAGATAAAACAATCGGCTGCCATCGGTCGGCTGCACCAGGATTTCGATGGGTGGGGATGCCATGGGAATTCCTTTCTCAACAATGACCCGTGTACCTTGACCGCGCACGGGACGGACGCGGCTTGGAGGCACCGCATTCGCGATTGCGCCCGGTGCCTGCAATATGGAACGGCAATAGGCCCGCGACGGGGCCACGCGGCTCTTCGAAGCGCGCACTCAGACGATTCGCGACCGGAAAGTCGATAAGTCGGTGTCCAGATTTCGGCCGTCCAGATTTCGGCCAATCTCACCAAAGTACATGGGTGTCCTGATCTCGGTCCCGTGCCTTGGCGGCAATTGGAAGATAAAACAATCGGCTGCCATCGGTCGGCTGCACCAGGATTTCGATGGGTGGGGATGCCATGGGAATTCCTTTCTCAACAATGACCCGTGTACCTTGACCGCGCACGGGACGGACGCGGCTTGGAGGCACCGCATTCGCGATTGCGCCCGGTGCCTGCAATATGGAACGGCAATAGGCCCGCGACGGGGCCACGCGGCTCTTCGAAGCGCGCACTCAGACGATTCGCGACCGGAAAGTCGATAAGTCGGTGTCCAGATTTCGGCCGTCCAGATTTCGGCCAATCTCACCAAAGTACATGGGTGTCCTGATCTCGGTCCCGATCTCGATCCCGTCAGAAGATTCCCGACCGAAAGGTCGATGAGTGGGTGTCCAGAACTCGGGCCACGCGGCTCTTCGAAGCGCGCACTCAGACGATTCGCGACCGGAAAGTCGATGAGTCGGTGTCCAGATTTCGGCCAATCTCGCCAAAGTACATGGGTGTCCTGATCTCGGTCCCGATCTCGATCCCGTCAGAAGATTCCCGACCGAAAGGTCGATGAGTGGGCGTCCAGATCTCGTGCGCAGATCTCGGGCGGGCTATCAAGGCTTCACCATCCAGACGAAGCCTGCGCTGCATGAAGTCGACAATGTCTGGGATCTCCGCCTTGCCGAGAAACGCGATGTATTCGCCATCCGCCGGGGTGGCGGTGCATCCAATAGCACCGAATTGCACGTGATGAACGGCTAGAAATGGCAGGGAGCACGACCGTGGTCGTGCCAACAAAGACCACGGTCGGGCCGCTTCGGGCCTCCCACGGGAGCGAGGAAGAGGCTGGTCTAGAACGGTAGCAACGGCAAATGGGGATGCTCACTGCTAAGCCTGACTCGGCAAGGGTTAGCGGAGGATGGGGTCAGCACTTTGCCGCCGGTGTCCAGCAAGGCCCAGGCCGTTGCCCCTGATCTCTATGGAAACGCCTGATCTGCAAGGCGGACTCGGGCTGGCGCAGGCTGGCGCGGCGGACCCCGGAGAGCATATAGGCAAAAATCTTGGCACCCAGCCTCCCAGGCTCGGCACTTCGCCACGAGGAAGTCGCGCTCCTTGAGGGCCCGGGGCGGGCATCGGCGCGGATTTCGTGGGCCGGGTGCGTGTCCATGCGAAGCGTTGTGCGCAGTGACGGTTCCGCGTTGTATGTGTATACAACAAGAAATCAACCTGGCGCTTGCGCCCGAAGCTGGGACGCCGCGAGCACGGGACGCAGGTCATTGAAATAAGAAGCAATAATTCCGTAATGCGGCGATCAGCCGGACGTAGCGTAGATGTCAGGCGAGGGCCACCGGGTACCACGCAGACTTGCTCCCACTGCACCGATCCGGTGCTCAACCTGGGAGACATGAAATGCGTACACTGGTTCAGGCCCTGCTCTGGGCGATCGTCATCGGGCTGTCGAGCGGATGGACGTCGGCCCGCGCTGCCACCTTTTGTGTGAGCACCGGCACGCAGCTGGCCAACGCCCTCGCCAGCGCCGAGAGCAATGGCGTGAACGACGATATCCGGGTGACCACCGGCGTACTCACCGGATCGACCGCAGGTTTCACCAGCCCGCGCTGGAGTTATCGCCCCACCGCGAATGACGAGGCGACCTCGCTCAGTCTCAGCGGCGGTTGGAGCGCGGGCAACAGCTGCGCCACCCAAACGATCGCTACCCTGGCGAGTCAGCTGGACGCCGAATTCCAGGGTCCGGTTCTGGCATTCTTCCCTACGACACCGAGCTTCTCCGGCCAGGTCAGCGTGCGCAATCTCACCCTGACCCGCGGCCGCACGTTCAACGCCTTTGCCCCGATGGGACTGCGCTGGGTGGCCACCGGAACCTTCGCCGCTCAATTGCTGGTCGAACATGTCATCGTGACCGCCGGAAACTCGACCGTTCAGGGTGCTTCTGCGGTGCACATTGCCCAGTCCGGC
Source organism: Pseudomonadota bacterium (assembly GCA_022843465.1). Taxonomy (GTDB): domain Bacteria; phylum Pseudomonadota; class Gammaproteobacteria; order Xanthomonadales; family Ahniellaceae; genus 0-14-3-00-62-12. The sequence continues at coordinate 32,698 of JALHNO010000001.1, forward strand.
GGCGGATTCATCCGCTTTCGAAACAATGTCGTCAGCAACAATACCGCCTCGGGCACGACCAGCGGCGGCGGAGTGAGCATTGCGGCGACATCGTCGGCGGTAGCCTACGTCAGCAACAACTCGATCTTCAACAATCAAGGTACCCAGTCGGTCGGGTTCGGCCTGGGCATCGATGGAGTCGCCACCATCTCCAACAATGTCGTCGCCGACAACACCACCAGCGCAGCCGGCCCGACGTACCAGGTCTTCAGCAGCGATGGCAGCGGAATGACCTTGCGCAACAACCACTTCGAAAACGCACGATTCACTGGCGGCGCCTTCTCCGAGCAAGCCACGACCAGCGGCGACCCGCAGTGGACCGGGATCGGCATGGTGAAGGTTCCCAATGCGGTTTCTCCCCTGCGCGACTCAGGCGTGAACAACCCCGGGGGCGGTATCGCCGCGACTGATATCGATGGCGATTCCCGCATCGTCAATGCGACGGTCGACCGCGGCGCTACTGAAGCGGAGGCGATACCGGGATCGTTGCCCGACGCGATCTTCGCCGATCAGTTCGAAGGCTGAACCAGGCCCGGCGTCAGCAGCTTGGAACTGGGACACCCAGCAGCGGAAATGGGGGTCACCCGGCGCAATTTGACGAAGTCGGCCTTGATCCAAGCAACTGGCGAGGTCGGACTGAAGGACGCACGCAAAGATTGGCGGCCGTCGTTGCAACTGATGGGTGTCCAGTCCTCCCGTCCTTCGAAAACGCACGATTCACTGGCGGCGCTTTCTCCGAGCAAGCCACGACCAGCGGCGACCCGCAGTGGACCGGGATCGGCATGGTGAAGGTTCCCAATGCGGTTTCTCCCCTGCGCGACTCAGGCGTGAACAACCCCGGGGGCGGTATCGCCGCGACTGATATCGATGGCGATTCCCGCATCGTCAATGCGACGGTCGACCGCGGCGCTACTGAAGCGGAGGCGATACCGGGATCGTTGCCCGACGCGATCTTCGCCGATCAGTTCGAAGGCTGAACCAGGCCCGGCGTCAGCAGCTTGGAACTGGGACACCCAGCAGCGGAAATGGGGGTCACCCGGCGCTATTTGACGAAGTCGGCCTTGATCCAAGCAACTGGCGAGGTCGGACTGAAGGACGCACGCAAAGATTGGCGGCCGTCGTTGCAACTGATGGGTGTCCAGTCCTCCCGTCCAGTCCTCCCGTGACCAGTTCCTCGGGCATTGCCGAGTCGAAGAACTTCCCGTCCAAGGTTCTGCCGAATTGTCCCGGCGCTCTGGGTGTCCCGATTTCTCGTCCCGATTTCTCCTGGGTGTCCCGATTTCTCGCGATTTCTCGCGCGAACAAGCTGGTCGGCTTGCCCGGCTCCATGGGCGGAGCGTGCACAGGCAGACTTGCTCATGAGTTCTACATACGTATTCAATCCTGAGGCCGTGGACGGACCAGAACGCACTGACTTAGGCTCAATTCAATTCTCATAAGCCAGAGGGCTGGGTCTTGGGCACATTCACCGGGAAGCGCGCAGATGCTTGGTGGTTGGCAGCGGCAATGGCAGTGACTGGCTGCGCCGGCACACCGCCCGCCCCGATTGTCGATCTGCCCGCGACCGGGTCGGAAGCGACCGTGGCGGTTGATCCCTTCTGGCGCAATGCCAATGTCTATTTCCTGATGACGGACCGCTTTGCCAACGGCGATCCTTTCAATGATCAAGCTGTGCCGAGCCGGGATGACGCTGGCCCGCTGCGCGGTTTTGAAGGCGGCGATATTCGAGGGGTCATTCAGCGGATCGACGAAGGCTATTTCAATGCGCTGGGCGTCGATGCCATCTGGACCACGCCCTTGATCGAGAATGTGCATGGCAGCGTTGGCGAGGGCGAATGGGGCCGCACTTATGCTTATCATGGTTACTGGCCGCGCGACTGGACCCGCGTTGATCCTCGCTTCGGCACCGAAGCCGATCTCGCGCAACTGGTGCGTGCCGCGCATGGCCGCGGCCTGCGCGTCATCGTCGATGTCATCATCAACCATAGCGGTCCGGTCACCGAAGCCGGTGACCCGCGCTGGCCGGATACCTGGGTGCGACCCAGCGTAGCCTGCACCCATCAGAGCTTTGCCACGGCCACCGCCTGCGAACTCTCCTTCACGTTGCAGGACATGCGTACCGAGAGCGAAGCTCCGGTCGAGCTGCCCGACTTCCTGGTGGAACGCTGGCGTGCCGAGGGACGGCTGCAGGGCGAGACCGCGGAGCTGGATGCCTTTTTCTCCCGCACCGGCTATCCGCGTGCCCCGAAGTACTACATCGTGAAATGGCTGACGGACTGGGTGCGCGAATACGGCATCGATGGTTTTCGCGTGGATACGGCCAAGCATGTTGAACCCGAAATCTGGGGCGTGTTGAAACACGAAGCCCAGATCGCGTTGGCCGAATGGCGGCGGCGCAATCCCGAGCGCATCGCGGGCGATCATCCTTTCTACATGGTCGGCGAAGTCTTCAACTTTGGTCTCGACGATTTCAGCCAGGCGCGTGGCCGCCTCTACGATTACGGCGACAGGAAAGTGGATTTCTATCAGCATGGCTTTGATGCACTGATCAATATGGGCTTTGCCACCCACGCCCGCCAGCCGATCGCCGATCACTACGCGACCTATGCCGATCAATTGACGCGAGGCGCTTTCTCCGGACGAGGCGTGCTCAGCTATATCTCTTCGCATGACGACATGGGTCCGCTCGATCCCGAGCGGCGCGACGCGAGAGCGACCGCGACCCGGCTGATGCTCAGCCCCGGCGGCGTACAGATCTATTATGGAGACGAAGTCGGACGCTCACTGGTGATCCCTGGCACCCTGGGCGATGCCACGTTGCGATCACGTTTCGACTGGATGGCGGTGAAGAGCAACGAAGAGTTGCTGCGTCATTGGCAGCGGCTCGGTCGTTTTCGCCATGCGCATCGGGCCGTGGGCGCCGGGCGACACAGCGAGCTGTCGCGCGACCCCTATGTGTTTGCGCGCACGCTCGACGGGGAGCAGTCTGACCGGGTGGTGATGGCCGTCGGCTTGCCCGCTGGGTACACGCGGGTTCCAGTGGGCGCAGTTTTCGCCGACGGCACTTTGCTGCGTGATGCCTATGGCGCAGCCACTGCGACCGTCGTCGATGGCCATGTCACGTTGGAGCATGCCAAGGATGTGGTCTTGCTGGAGGTTGTCCAGTGAGCAGTCCGTGGCCATCGAGAAGCGGGGATTGGCTCTAGCCAGGGTCTGCCAGAATTGGAATGAGGCGAGGGACTGGAAGGATAGGAACCGGAACGGGAGGAACTGAGCACCCATCAGTTGCAACGACGGCCGCCAATCTGTGCCTGCGTCCTTCAGTCCGGCCTCGCCAATTGATTGGATCCAGACCGATCTCGCCACGCAGCGTGCGGGTGTCCAGCATTGCCGCGCGCGATTCCCAGGCGTCCGCCAATCCCGCGCACTGTCCCCGCGATGGTTTGCAGCCCCTGCGCGTCGAGCCCGGGAGGGCTTCTCTCGACGCTGCTGCAATCGGTTTCGAGCGAGGCGACAACCCGGGCTCAACCACCGCGCGGAGGACGCGCATTCGCCAAGAGCGCCACATTCGCTGCGGTGGTTCGACGTTTCGCCATCAATATGCCCTAAGCTCGCCCCACCATTCTACTTGCGGGGGCAACGTGATGGGCATTCGGTCATTGGTGTTGGGTGTAGTTCTGGCGGTGACTTCTTCCGGTGTTGCTGCTGCCGCGTATCTTCGTGTGCTGTCGTGGAATACTCTGCATGCCGGCTGGAGCGGCCAGACTGACTGGACCGGGTACGCCACGCAGGCCTGGGTGGATTTCGGTTCGACGGCTGCCGCTGCCAACGGTGTCGATGTCATTTTCGCTCAGGAAGTCATGTATGCCGAGTCCGCGGCCAGCATCTCGGCCGCGCTGACGGCGGTGAGCGGTGTCACCTGGGACTACCGCGTGACAGCGGCAATCGGGCGCACCAGCTACAAGGAGCGCTATGCCGTCTTCTTTCGCACCGATCGCGTCCAGATACTCTCTGCGACCGTCTGGGCCGATTCGGGCGATGTTTTTGAGCGCGAACCGCAGATCGTAAAGCTCCGCCACACGCAGACCGGTGCCGACTACACCTTCATCAACTGGCACACGGTTTTTGGCACGACTGCCGAACGCCAGGCCGAAGTCGCCGCCATCGCATCGGTGTTCAACTCGATTCAATCGGGCAGCAGCAGCGACCAGGACGTGATTCTGCTGGGCGACCACAATCGTGAAGCCACCTCGCCCTGGTGGGCGAATCTGACATCGCTGTCGCCAGCGGTCAGTTACAAGGTCAATGAGCTCACCTCGATCAACACGAGTTGCGGCTTCGCCAGTGCCTACGATCACTTCTGGTTCCAGAGCAGCCATGTGTCGGAGTATTCGAGTTCCGGCCGTGACTACATCGCCAACATGTGTACCTTCCGCAACGGCCTGTCTGATCACGCACCGATCTACCTGTCCTTGTATTCCAGCTCGGACACAGACTAGCGCCGGGCGGGTAATCGCTCGCTTGCCGCCTGGGTACTGAGGTTCTGCGATGTCGACCGCGGGATTGCGATCATGGGTTCGATGGTGGGCGATGGGCGGCGGTGCGGTGCTGCTCGCCCTCGGCTGGTGGATGTGGCATCGGGCGTCGGTCGAGGGAGCGGCGCCAGCGCTGGTTCCTCGCTCCGCACAGTCGATCGCATCCCCGACGCCTGCGCCCAGCGAACAGGTGGCGGCGCTCGGCCTCGATCACGGCGAAGCATTGTTCCAAACGCTGCTATTGCCTGATGGCGGCATCGGCGCGATCCAGGGTTCGGTGCGGGTAGGAATCGCCAAGGTATCCAGCGAAGATGCGGCCTCGTATCGTGAGTGGCTGGACAGCGGGGCAGAGGGTGCTGGCCCTGCCGATCCCAGCGAACTGGCGACGGTCGAACAGTGGATCGCGGTGCCGGCCCATCGCCGTCCCGATGGCACGGTGGAAGTCGGGCCATTCAATCTTCCCGCTGCGCACCGCTACGACTTGCTGGCGCAAGCCGAGGATGATCTGCACGTCTATGCGGCTTCGTTTACGCGCGCCAGCATGCCCGCAAGCATCGGACCAAGGCTGGCAGCGGGTCTGCGCATCCACCACAGCGTGCCGAACTCGGGTCGCGCCCAGCTCGTTTTAAGACGCAGCGCCGAGTTGCCCAATGCCGAAACCTGGCAGGCTGTAATGCAGCAACTGGCGCCCGATGTATTGGCGGCCTTCGGCGACGAACCGCTCACGCTTGGCGCAACCGTACAATCACTTGCACCGTTGCCTCCCTCTCCCATCGAAGTCCTGCTCCTCATCGATGGCATCGAGGCCGGGCGCCGAACCGTGGCGCTCCAGGCCGGCGTGATTTCGGACCTGCGCTTTGACCCGGTCGCCCAAGGCGTTGCGCAGGCGGTCTCGGTAAACCTGCAACTGCGCTTCGTGGTGCGCGATACGGGTGTGGCCATTGCAGATATCCGCGTGACCCATCACGGAGATCAAGGCGAACAGCAGCGGGTCTCCGACCAGACCGGCGGTGTGCACTTCTCCAACCTTGATCGACAGCGCCCACATAATTTCACGCTCAGGTTCCCGGTCGACGAAAACGAGCTTCCAACCTGGCCCGAGGAGATGCCCCTGGAGGTTTCTCTGGAAGCGCGTAGCGACGAGTCCACCGATCAGCCTGTAGTGGAACGCCGCATCGATCTGAGCCCGCTGCATTGGTTGCTGGTGCGCACGGGGACGCTGCCGAAAGAATCCAGACGCCAGGTTGGCAACCCCTATCCAATCTTTCTGCTGCAGCGACAGGCAGCGGACGGCACCTGGCAGGACACCGCTTCGGACCATTTCATGCCGGTCTCAGAAGGTCTTGCGGTGTCCTGTGCAGAGCGCGGCCGCTACCGCGTGATGGGCGCCGTTTCACCGTGGACCGTCCATCTCAGTACCACGGCCGATACCCGAATCGCGGCCCAGGATCACAAGTACCGTGTCGATCTGACACCTCAGCTTGGCCACAGTGTGGATCTGGTGTTGCAACGCGACGGCGTTCCGCTGGCGTCGACACCGGTGCAATTCCAGGGCCCGGCACGCGGACTGCCACCACGCACCCTGACCACCGATAGCCGTGGTCGACTCAGGCTCGATGATGTGACCCGCGAGGAAGTCGTGGTGGAAATTCCGGGAAGCGACGAGATTCGGGTCGATGTCAGCGGAACGGTGGCTGCGGTGGATCTGGCGGGGAACGAGTAGTTGGAAATCGGAGCCAGAGATCAGGAAGAGATCAGGAAGAAGAGATCAGGACACCCAAGAGATCAGGACACCCAGAAGTCGCAACAGCTCCGGGCCCAACGTGGGCGCAGAGATCAGGAGGCACAGAGATCAGGACACCCAGAAGTCGCAACGACTCGAAGAGATCAGGACACCCAAGAGATCAGGACACCCAAGAGATCAGGACACCCAGAAGTCGCAACGACTCCGAGCCCGCCGCGGGCAAGCTTCAGACCGAGTTTTCGTTCTGCTCCGGGAGACGTGTGCACTGCCGAGTAAAGCGTGGGTGTCCACCATTCCGGTGCCATTCCGGTGTCGATTACTCCCCTGCAGTCGCAAAACCAAACCGGCGATGCCACACATCTCC
>JALHNO010000001.1:39389-136686 GCA_022843465.1 Pseudomonadota bacterium
TGCTCCGGGAGACGTGTGCACTGCCGAGTAAAGCGTGGGTGTCCACCATTCCGGTGCCATTCCGGTGTCGATTACTCCCCTGCAGTCGCAAAACCAAACCGGCGATGCCACACATCTCCAAATCAGGGCAGAGATCAGGACACCCAGAAGTCGCAACGACTCCGAGCCCGCCGCGGGCAAGCTTCAGACCGAGTTTTCGTTCTGCTCCGGGAGACGTGTGCACTGCCGAGTAAAGCGTGGGTGTCCACCATTCCGGTGCCATTCCGGTGTCGATTACTCCCCTGCAGTCGCAAAACCAAACCGGCGATGCCACACATCTCCGAATCAAGGCGCGGATTATTTCATTCCGTGTCTGTAGGCTAACATCGCCGTACTGGCAAGGCAGCCGCAATGGAGTGGTCCTGATGTGTATTGATACGCGTCGCAACGTGTTTGCGCACGCGACGGTTGGGTTTGCCCTGCTGGCGCTCAGCGGTTGCGTGACGCATACGCAAGCCATTGATGGCTACTGGGATGGGCCGACTGCTGATGTTACCGATACGATGTTCAACGAGTCCAAGCGCCGCGCCGATTTTTGTGTGCTGGAGGCTTTGGATGGGCGTCTGATCTACAATTCGATCTATGAAACATCGATGCGTACGCAGGGCAAGGGACTGACGCTATATCCGTATGTGACGACGCGCTCGATCAAGGTGCACCCCATGACAGTGACGTTGCGATGCAGCACAGTGCATGCAGCGGAAGTGCTGGCGATCGGGCACAGGACCTTGAGTGTCGCCGGCACGGTTCATTTTGAGCCCAGGGAAAACGCTCGCTACGTGGTCAAAGGAGCGCAGCTTGAGAACGGGTTTTCAGTGTGGATCCAGGACGAGGCGGACGGCCGGATCGTGACTGAGAAAGTATTTGGCGCAGAGAGCAAGTAGCCAGGAAACCAGGACACCCAAGAGTCGCAACAGCTCCGAGCCCACCGCAGGCAAGCCTTCGACTGACCTTTCTCACCGATCCGATGGGCGCGTGCACTGCCGAGCTAGGCGCGGGTGCCCACCACTTCGGCCTCGACTCATCCCGCTCAGGCGAAGCTTGGGGACACCCAGACTTTTGGAATGGCCAACGCCAGGTACGGGAGGGAGATCGGGAAGGAAGAGATCGGGCGAGGAGATCGGGACACCAAAGGAGATCGGGACACCCACTCATTTACCCTTCGGCCAGCAATCTTCTGGGCGTCCACTCCGGCAACAAGCGCTCCACTCGCGCCGGAAAACTGCGCGCCGGAAAACTGGACACCCGGCAATTGCGAGCTTCGGAACGCTTCGCACGAATCCATGCAACGGAGTTTGCACCTCGATCCGATCGACGCGTCACGCCAATCTCCACCTATTCCAGGAACCAGACAGCCAGCAACTCCCCAGCCACAAGAAATCGGGAGCTTCCGAATCGCGGCCGGCGCGATCGGACACCCCACAAACAACTGGCCCACGGGGCGTGCCCTCCAGCCGCAACGGCGGCCGCGTCTGCCAGTGCGCGATGCTGCGATCACCACAGCGGCTGGCCGCTTCGCGCGGATTTTTTGCCCACAGGCCGTACTGGCCGCGTGTCCCGGGCGATACAGTGAGCGGGGGTACGGATGCCGTCAAGTTGAATCCAGTCGCGGATTCGCTATGCCGTACTCACACCGAATTCAGTATGCGCGCACGCTCTGGCGATTCAATTGGGCGAAGCGCTGGGGTGGGCGTCCATGCGCTCGATGTCATGTGGATTGCTGCCTCTTTGGCGGGTCGGATGTCCATATCATCGAGAACCGCGCTGTTGCTAAGATGAGGCCTTGTTGACCCCTGTCGTCTGCCTCGTACTGTACCCTTTGGAGAGTCCGCAATGAGCACAATCAAGCCCAAGAGTTACATCGAGATTGCCCTGTCGTCGATCAAGATTTTCGGCAATGACGGCACCATCGATCTTGCGGAGTTGAACTTCATGCTCGGACTGGCGCTGCGTGACCAGATGATCGACGAAGACGAGAAGGCCGTGCTTTCATCGATTTTCGCCAAGGCTGCCAAAGGCAAGCTCTCGGCAAAGGTCAGCGAGCGCATCGCCCAGGTCAAGGCCCAGCACGGCATCGAATAGCTCGCGGGGGAACGCCGACCGCCGTCGATTGCGGCGCCGACCGCCAGCTACAGGCGACTGTCATTGTCGGTCTGTGTGGATTCCATCCCAGCCTTGTCGCTTCGGCGTCGCTCGCGCCGCGGCCTCTTCTGCGACATCGGCGCGCTAGTCCTCGGTATCGAAGTGATCGGACATGCGCGGTCGCCAGCGCACGCGTCGAGAGCGCTCGTTGCGATCTTGGGACGGCGCATCGACACGACCGTTGCGAATATCGTTGCCGTGCCGACACAGAAACTGGATGGTCTCCGGCACATCGCTCTCCTGAATGATGGCCTTGCCTCCGCAGCTGTTGAGCAATTCGAATCCACGACGGCGCAGACTCAGAAACAGCCCACCAAACGAAATCGCCACCTGGTCGCCTATCGGTGTTCCGCACTCCGGACAATCCACCAATTCGATCGTGTGCCCGCGCTGCGCCCAGTTGCAGGCATTGCACTGCTGGACCAGCCAACCGTACTGATACCAACGACTCTGCAGCGGATCGGTAATCGCCATTGTCATCCCCAAGCTTCAGACGCAGGCAGGATGCGCTGCGTACGGGAAGCCTGCACCGACCACATCGCAGTGCTTGAGACCGGAGCGCGGCCAGTTCATTCCGGGGAGTAGGTCGGCAGGATCGACACCGGCTGGGGCATCCGGACCTCGCGCTTGGACGCAGACAGCCTCCCGACGGACCTTCCGGGTCGGCCGCTGGAATGCGTCATGGCGGTTTCCTGGGTGTCCAATACTGGCCCGGCAAGACCACTGCGGCCCGCTGTTCCGTAGCGATGGCAAAGCTACCTGTTGGTGCTCGATGGTGTGCATCGGCAGACCGTCGAAGGCAGCGTCGGCTACCATTCCCGTATTATCTCCCCGGAGTTGCAAAGATGCTGATACGTACGCTGGCGTTGGGATGCCTGCTCGTTGCGCTTGTAGGCTGCGACGATGCGACAGAGCGCGACGAGCGGCGGGCATTCGAACTCTGTATCGCGCCGGAGACGCCAGCCCGAAGCGCCCTCAAGGTCTGCTCCAGGGCGATTGAATCAGGCCGGTTGGGAGACCACGACCTGGCCCACGCACACTACGTTCGGGCGCATGCCCATATGAGAGGTGGCAATGCCGAATCGGCCTTGTCGGATCTCGAACGGGCGGTGGAAATTGAACCGGATGATGTCTTCTGGCTGGTCGCCCGTGCGGGATACCACGGATCCAATGGAAGACTGGAGCGCGCCCTTGAGGATCTGCGCCAGGCTGACCAGATGAAGCCCAATCATCCGCTGGTATTGGGGAACCTTGCCATCGCGATGGAAACCATCGATCCCGAGCAGGCACTCGTTTTTGCTGATCGCGCCATCAAGCTCGATCCGGATGCGCGCGCGCTCGGGCAACGCTGCTGGATGCGGGCAATCATGAAGCGCGATCTTGAATCTGCAGTTGCCGACTGTGACCGTGCGCTGGCGCTGGAGTACGAGCCGGGGAATACCTTGAACAGTCGCGGGCTCGTGTATTTCCGCCTGGGTCAGTTCGAAAAATCCATCGCCGACTACAATCGTTCAGAGACTCTGTTACCCGGCATGGCATCTACCTATTACGTGCGTGGACTGGCCAAGCGCCGGCTTGGGGATGCGGCGGGCGCGGAAGCCGACATCGCGCGGGGCATCGAGGTGGAGCCCGGCATCGTCCAGCGGTTTTCGGGATATGGGGTTGAGTAGGCGGGAGGGCTACAGATTGAGGACGAAAACTGAGCAGAAAGTGAAGGTTGAGGATGAGAGTTGAGGACACCCAGATGAGAGTTGAGGACACCCAGATACTGCAACCTGCCGCGGTCGGCCGCTGAGGCGCTCCACCGGGCCTGAAGTGGGTGTCCAGGGTTGCGAGGGTTTCGTCATCCAGGGTCTCGAGGGTCTTGCTGTGTTCCGTCGGCCCTGACAGATGAGGACAGATGAGAGGACAGATGAGGACACCCAACAACCGCAACATGCCGCGGTCGACTACCTACGCACTTCACCGGGCATGAAGTGGGTGTCCAGTGTTTCGGTGTTGCGGGTGTCCAGCGTTGCGTCGGCAAAACACATCGCGGCCTCTGTTGGCTGCTTGTTCAATGGCGAAGTTGCAGTGAATAAATCTTGGAGAAACTCATGCGGTTGAACTGCGGCCCCTGCGTGGTGCGCGAATGGCGGGCCGATGACCGCGCAGCGCTGCTGAGTGTTGCCAACAATCGCGAGGTATGGCGCAATCTCTCGCACCGGTTTCCGCATCCCTATACCGAGGCCGACGCGGACTACTGGCTGGACCCGCAGAGACGTATTGAGCTGCCCTTCGCCTGGGCAATTGAGCTGGATGGCAGTGCGATCGGCGGCGTCGGCGTCGATGCTGGGCAGGGCGTATTCGCCCGGACCGGTAATTTCGGTTATTGGCTGGGCGAGCCCTATTGGGGGCGCGGCTTGATGACGGCGGTGGTACGCGGGGCAGTTGCACACATTTTTGCCATCACCCAACTGCAGCGTCTGGAAGCGCCGGTGTTCGCGTGGAATCCGGCATCGATGCGGGTGCTGGAAAAGAGCGGGTTCGAGCGTGAAAGCGTGCAGCGGCGCAGCGTGTTCAAGGATGGCCAGCTCGTCGACGCGGTGATGTACGTCCGGCTGCGCTGAGCTTCCTTGCCGCCTGAGTTACCAATCGGTACCGACCAGGACTCCGCGGGCTGCAAAGCCTCCCAATTGAACTCCTGCATTTTTCAGCCTGATCTTGAGTGGGTGTCCCGTGCTTCGCCGTGCTTCGCATCCCGCAGAAGACTCAAGAAGACTCGAACACCCATCATTTGCGACATCTCCGAGCCCAGATCGCGCGTATGTCTGACTGACTTCACCTGCGGAATCGATCATCGTGAGCACCATGACGTACCCACGATCATCTCTGGTTCCACCTGGCGCGCCCGGGCTCTATCACTGTGTATCCCGCTGCGTCCGGCGGGCTTATCTGTGCGGAGAAGATCGGCACAGTGGCCAATCGTTCGCGCATCGCCGGCAGTGGGTGGAGGATCGACTGCAGACGTTGGCAGACACTTTCGCGGTCAGTCTGTGGGCGTACGCAGTGATGGGCAATCACCTGCACGTAGTGGTGCAAGTGTTGCCCGAGGTATCGGCGGTCTGGTCCGATCGCGAAGTGGCTGAGCGCTGGGCGCAATTGTTCCCACGCCAGGATCTGAATCCAGATGTTTACGTCGAGGTGCTGAGCGCTCGTGCCGATCGGATCGCGCTGCTGCGTGCCCGGCTGGCGGATCTGTCCTGGTTCATGCGCTGCTTGTCCGAGCCGATCGCGCGACGTGCCAACCGGGAAGATGGCTGTACGGGGAGATTCTGGGAGGGAAGATTCCGCTGTCAGGCGCTCCTCGACGATACCGCCGTAGTGGCTGCCATGGCGTACGTTGATTTGAACCCAGTGCGCGCTGAGATGTGCGATACGCTCGAAGCGTCCGACCACACCAGCGCGAAACTCCGCCTGCAGGAGATCGAACGGGCGCCCAGGCTCGCACATGTTGCGCTCGGTGCCATCTCAGGAATTCGCGGACGGGCGGTGTTGCGGATGAGCCAGTCGGAGTATCTCGGACTGCTCGATTTTACCGGTCGTCAGATTCGCGCTGGCAAACCTGGGGCGATCTCCGGGCCCACTCCGGCCGTACTGAGCCGCATGGGACGCAAGTCCGCGCAATGGCAGAACCAGGTGCTGGCTACCGGATCAGGCTTCCATCGCGCGATCGGTGAGGTCGACAGCCTGATCGAGAAGGCCAAGGCGATGGGACAGAGCTGGCTCCGTGGCATCGGCGTGGCGCGGCGACTGGCGGTGGATGGTCGCTGAGCATCAGGGGAATCCAGTCGGATTCTGCTCCCAAGTTGCGCAAAACCAATGGCGAACGTTTGAATTCCCATCACAACACGCTGGAACCGAGCGCGCTGCGCCCCCATTGCGCAGCGCCCGACAAAGTGTGATGTGTCGGCGACCTTGCTGGTCAAGGAGTCAGGTGCGGCTATCGAGAAGAGTGGGTGTCCAGATTGGAAAAGGAAAGCATGGGTGTCCAGATTCCGCACAGATTCCGCAGATTCCGCAAAAGGAAAGCATGGGTGTCCAGATTCCGGGTGTCCAGATTCCGGACCCATCCGGGTGACAGTTGTTGAGAGGACGCCGGGCCACGCTGTCCGCTCTACCGCGCTTTCTCCGAACAGCGTATCAACTTGGGCACTCCGCCCCGGCGGGAGTCCATGATGACCATTCAGCGCTTGGCGGTACAGGCCCATTCCTTGTGGTTTCTTGGTCTGGCGGTTGCCTGCGCGCCGGCATTGAGCCAGGCGGCGGTGTTCACGGTGGGGGTCGGCGGTAGCCACGCCACCCTGACCACAGCGTGGAATGCCGCGGTCGCGGCGGCAGGCAGCAGCCACGAAATCCGCGTCCGCGCCGGCACCTATGCCGAGCGTCCCAATCTGGGGTTGAACACAGCCAAGACCCTGACCGTGAGTGGTGGCTGGAACGCGGGATTCACCAGCGCATCCAATGACCCGGCAGTCACGACATTCGACGCGGGCGGTCTCGGGCGTGGCCTGGGGTTGAACGCTTCCAACGGGACAATGCTGATCTCCGGTCTGCGCGTGATCAATGGTCTCGCCGAGATCAATGCCGGCGTCGACCTCAGCGCATCATTGACCGGAAATATCACGTTGAGCAATTTCATCGTCGAGAACAATCGCTGCGAAACCCAGTTCTCGGCATCGGCCGGCGGCATCGGTGCGCAGGCAATCGGTGACAGTCACATCCTCGTTCGGCGCGGGACGGTGCGCAACAATCAGGCGATTTCGACGGTGGCCAGTGGAATGAGCAGCAGCCAGTCGGCCTCGGCAGCAGGCGTGGCGATTACCGCCGACGGCAACGCTACGGCAGAACTCAGTGACACGCTCATTACCGGGAACATGGCGCACGTTGTCAATCACCAGGTACTCCATGTCGGGCTGCGCGCTGCAGCGTTCGCCAGTGGCAACGTGTCCATTCTGCGAAACCGCGTTATTGGCAACGTTGGTGCCGATCTCGGTTCCACCGGACTGGCTGGTGTCAACTCCGGCTACGGCGCGGGATTTTCTGCGGGAACCTTTGCAACGGGCACCAGCGATGCGCAGTTGGAAGTACGCAGCAATGTCTTTCGCAACAATGCCTATATGGGCGTTGCTGGCGTCAGCGCGGGTCTTGGCACCCATGTTGAGCTGGCGGTGGCGAGTGCGGGACTGCTGCGGTTTTCGGACAACGAGGTCAGCGGTGGCACTGGCGGCTTCCGCGGTGTTGACGCGATCATGCTTGGTTCGAGCTCGACACTGCGCCTGACCAATCTCACCGTCGCCGATCACAGCGGCAACTGCAGCGGTCTCTTCGTGCAGGGTCAGCCGCCTGCGACGGCCAGTCTGTACAACAGCCTGATATCGGGCCATGCGGTGGCTACCTCGGTGCCCGCCTGGGTTACCAGCGGCAGCAATATGGTCGACAGCGCCAACCCCGGCTATCAGAACGCAGCTGCGCGCGACTATCACCTGAGCCCGGGTTCGCCAGCACGCGACGCCGGGACCAATGCGCCAGCCGGCGGGCTCGGTAGTACCGACGCCGATGGTCTGTTTCGGCTTCTGTTCGGAACCGTCGATATCGGCGCCTATGAATACGGCAACATCAATCTCTTTGCCAGCGGATTCGAGTGATCCGGAGTTGCGAGACGAGCAGCTCGCAACCAAGAATGTCGGTCTCAGCCTTCAGTCAACGCCCTTGGAGCTGTTCGCCCCTTCCCTCGGTGGCGGACTTCCCCCTGAGAACTGGAGATTCCCATGCAATCGTTCAAGAAACTGTTGACCCCGATGATGGTTGCGGCCGTGCTCGGACTTGGTGTCGGGTTCGGCACCAGCCAGCCTGTGCAGGCCTCGTTGCAGTCCTGCCGTGCCGCCTGTGCTGCCGAGTTCCGTGACTGCCGCGCTTCCGGAACGGACTTCTACCTGTGCCGCGGCTTGTACAGCGCCTGCCTGCGCAGTTGCGGCTAGCGCAGACGCGAACGGCGGCGTACGCACTCCGCCGTTCGCACCCTCACGCCTGTCTCGAGTTGATCAAAATGCGCTGAACGCATGGCCGGAAGTTCGCCGCGAACTCGGTCTGAAGTTCGCCAGCCTCCAAAACTCTGGCTTCCTTGCCGTTGGTAACAGCGGGCTATCGAGATTCAATCCCCATTTCAGTGGATAAAGCGCGTTCCGACACGTTCTGCCGCGTCTTGGCCAGCAGCAACGGTGCGCCGGACGAGCTATGGGTGTCCCAGAGTCGTTCCCAGAGTCGCTTGGTGTCCAAGAGTCGCTTGGGTGTCCAAAAGTTGCTTCCAAAAGTTGCTTGGGTGTCCAAAAGTTGTTGCCGCGAACTCGGCCTGAAGTTCGCCAGCCTCCAAAACTCTGGCTTCCTTGCCGTTGGTAACAGCGGGCTATCGAGATTCAATCCCCATTTCAGTGGATAAAGCGCGTTCCGACACGTTCTGCCGCGTCTTGGCCAGCAGCAACGGTGCGCCGGACGAGCTATGGGTGTCCCAGAGTCGGCAGCAACGGTGCGCCGGACGAGCTATGGGTGTCCCAGAGTCGTTCCCAGAGTCGCTTGGTGTCCAAGAGTCGCTTGGGTGTCCAAAAGTTGCTTGGGTGTCCAAAAGTTGTTGGGTGTCCAAAAGTTGGCACGGGTGTCCAAAAGTTGCTGCTTCCAAAAGTTGCTTCCCATAGTCGCTGCCGGCCCGGGTGCGACAAACACCCAGCTGATGCAGACCATCATCCCGATCAACTATGCATCCCTGCGCTTCCGCGGCGACAACGAAGACCACTGGAATGCCGACTTCGTGGACTGCGATCACAAGTAGGCTTCGTGTGCCGCAATGCGCCTTCGACATGGCGCGGGTTTGCTCGCGGCAGGCCGGTGGCTGGAATGACGCGAAGGAAAACTCTCCCGATTGGCCGGTGCGGTTGGCCCGCCGCGAGCGCCCTACGCAAGAGCGCCGAATCGGCACGATCGCTGAGGTCGATGTCCTGCACGAGGCTCGGTTGGTTTCGCGCTGCTTCGGCAAGCAGGCGCTGGCTTCAACCAGTTTTCAGCCCGGCATCTTGCGCAGGCATTGCGGCAACAGATGGTCAGGACCGGCGCGGCAGACCATCACAGGGTGATCAGCTGGCTAGGCGATCTGCACCAGGCGCGTGCAGAGCCGCAGATCGCGCGCAACCCAGCTCGCCCCCCGAGCTGCAGCGGGCCGCTCGACCCCGGCAGCAGGGCGTTGCGCATCCAGGCACCAACCCTGAGCGCTGGCCAAAGACCTGGGCTTGTTCATCGTGCGCGGCGGCAGCGTCACGGTCTGGCTGCGCTGGCTGTCTTCGCAGCTCAGCGACGTCAACGGGAATCCAGCGGACGCTTGCGCGCCTCCGAGATCACACCCGTAGTGTCGTCGAGATCGACCCAGAATGCGTTCCCGTCACGTACCAGTTTGACCTCGACCACGGCGCGCCCCGGCAGCAGCAGAATCTCGGCCTCGATAGCCTGGCCGTCGACCTCCTTCTGGACCTTGCGCAGGGCGTCGACCAGTTCGATCCCGGCCAGGCGCACCTCGGCCGAATGGTCTTCGTCTTCCTGCTGGACGTCGGTAACCGCGCCGGTACCTGCATCGATGACCACATTGAGGGTGTGCTGGCCGCGCGCAAAATCGATCGAGTACTCATGCTTTTCGAGTTCCGCGTGGTAGGCCAGCGCACCAGGGGCGCGTGCCGCAGCGGCCTCGATAGCAGCCGCAAGATCGACGCGTACTTCCGCACTGGAGGCAGTGCGCAGAGGCAGGGCGGCATCAGCTTCAACCTGCCACGTGCGCAGGCTGAGGGCGACCACGGCCACCAGCGTAGCGATGCCTGTCAGCAGCGCGATCACAATCGAGACCCGTTGTCGCGGGGCGGGCGACGTCCCGGCGGCCATCGGATGCAGGGCGGGCAGCAGGGTCGCCATCGAGACCGAGCTTGCCGGCATCTCGACGTAGGCGCCCGTGGGTCGGCGTCCGTCGACCAGAGCCTCAAGATCGTTCACCAGCGCTGCTGGCGCCGCGTAGCGCTGGGCGGGATCATGCCGGGTCATCCGGCTGATGACGGCGAGCACATCCGCAGGCGCGGATGTTTCGGCCAATCGCTCCACCGGCACCGGACGCGTGAGCAGGGCGGTCATCACCGACATCGGATTGCCGCTGCCATAGGCGCGGGCGCCGGCAATCAACTCGAAGTAGGTCAACCCCAGTGAAAAGATGTCGCTGCGGATGTCGAGCTCGCGATCTCCAATGGCCTGTTCCGGTGACAGGTAGGCCGGCGAACCTACGATCATCCCGGACTGGGTGATCGTGCTGTCGACCGCCGAGCTGACCCGGGCCAGTCCCAGATCGGCCAGCTTCACCTTGCCGTCGTGCAGCAGCATGATATTGCCCGGCTTGACATCGCGGTGCACGATCCCGTGCTTGTGGGCATGATCGAGTGCCTGGGCCACCTGGAGCACGATGCGGGTCGCCTCCAGCCAGGGCAGACGCCCGCGCTCGCGCAGCACCGTATCCATCGACGTGCCGTCGAGAAACTCCATGACAAAATAGTAGACCCCGTGGGCCTCGCCAGCGTCGATGCCCGCCACCACATTGGGGTGACTGAGTTTGGCAACGGCGCGCGCCTCGCGCAGAAAGCGCTCACGACCCTCCTTGTCCTCGGCAAACCGCTTCAGCAGGATCTTGATGCCGACCAGCCGATCCATCGAGGTCTGTCTGGCCTTGTAGACGGTGCCCATACCGCCTTCGGCGATCTTGCCGATGATTTCGTAACCGGGAATGCTGATGGCGCCGGACTGCGCCAGGGCCGATTCCAGTGTGCCGCACTGTTGCGGGCTCAGATATCCCTTCTTGACCAGGATTTCGCCGAGCGAGGCGCTGAGGCCGAGATCGAGCATGGCCTGGTAGAGCAGGCGACATTCCTCGACCTGCACCTCGGTTACCCAGCCACGTTCAAGCGCAATCGACTCGAGCGCAGCGGCCGGAATCTCGGTGGTTGAGTTGGGCGCACTCACGAGGCAGGCAAGTCCTCTCCGGCAGCGGGCCAGCCGATTCTAGCCCGGATACTGACCCAGGGCTGGCCCGCGCAATTCGACCGGCGCCCGCGATCGGCGTAGCATTTCCGCCAGGGCCAGAGAACAAACGCGATGACTGCATCGGCGTCCCGCGCACAGCTGGAGACCAGCAGGCCACGTCGAGCCGGTGCGCTGTTTCGACTCGGCCTGCCCACGCTGATGCTGTGGTTCGATCTGAGCGTTGCCGCGCCGGCGCCCGCCCATGTCGAGGTGGTCGAGGTCGCACCCGCCGTCGTCGCGATGACGGCGGTCGCCAGCGAGGCCGAGGATGTCGACGAGGAAGTGCAGAGTCTGCGCGAGCGTCTGACCGAGCGCGAGGACGAGAACCGGCTCGACGATCCGATCAGCATCCCGCTGCGCGGCCGGCCGTTGATCATCGGAGGCGAGTACGAAGTCGGTTTCGACTTCATCGATGAACTGGTTCTGGGCGAACCCGAAGAACACCACGACCGCCTGCTGCTGGAGCAGGAACTTGAGGCCGAGCTCTTCTACACCTTGGGTCAGCGGCTCTCCTGGTTTGCCCAGCTGCGCCTCGGCAGCGCCCACGACCTGCATCGCAATACGCCGGAATCTGTAGCCAACGGCTATATCGAGCGCGGCGAGATGTGGCTGTACAGCGAGCGCATCGGCGGCAGCGGCTTCAGCGTCGAAGCGGGCCGGCTCGATTTCGAGGACGATCGACTCTGGTGGTGGGACGAGGATCTGGATGCGCTGCGGGTCGCCTACGAATACGACGAGGTCGAAGTCACCCTGGCTGCGGCCCGCGAGCTGGCGCCAAGGAGTTCGGATGCACACTACATCGAGCCGGATGATCATCAGGTGCTGCGCTACATCCTCGAAGCCTCGTGGGATTGGCACGAACAACATGCGCTGGAGCTGTTCGCGTTGCACCAGCGCGATCATTCCGGTGCCGGGCACCTTGGCCAGACCGTGCGCAGCGAACGCGCTGACGAGTCCGATGCTGATCTCACCTGGCTTGGCGCGCGTGCGTCAGGCGCCTGGCAATCTTCGGACCACGGCGTGTTCGGCTACTGGCTCGACTTTGCCAGGGTACGCGGCGATGAGACGGTGATCGATTTCGAAGAGGAGTCGCCGACGCACAGCGTGGTCGCAGACATCCGCCGGCAACGGGTGCGTGGTCAGGCATGGGATGTGGGTGCCACCTGGGTGCTGCCCCTGCGCGCTGAGCCCAGGGTAAGCCTTGGCTATGCCTGGGGTTCCGGCGACCGTGATCCGGACGACGCGCTCGACCGCAGTTTTCACCAGACCGGGCTGCACGGCAACGAAGTCGCCTTCGGTGGCGTCGAGCGCTTCGATCATTACGGCGGTCTGCTCGATCCGGAACTGTCCAACCTGTCGATCGTCACGTTTGTCGTGGGCACCTCATTGTTCCAGTCCAGTTCGCTCGATCTGGTCTACAACCGCTATCGGCTGGAGTCACTCGCCGAATCGCTGCGCGACGCCCGCATCGAGCTGGAACTCAACGGCAGCCATCGGGCCCTGGGCGAGGCCTTCGATCTGATCTTCGCGATCGAGGAAGGGCGTCGCCTGCAGTTCCTGCTGACCGCATCGGCATTCCGTCCGGGCCGGGCCTTCGCGTACGGACGCGGCGACTGGATCTGGGGCGGCTACGTGGCGGCCCGAGTGGCGTTCTGAGCGTCTGGGTTCGGCAGCGCGCGCGTGGACCGATCAAGACGGCCGTCGCCCAGCGACCAGCGACACCTGGCTGACCCCGGCGCAGGGGTGCAGGCCGCGTGTTTCATGAGATTTCAGAATTTTTCAGCGTTGATGCCTTGTATGTCGACACGGCAATTTTTACTGTGACCGTGCCGCTGGGCGAAGTTGGCCGATGTCTTGCCAGCGCCGCCTGTCTGGTCTGCCGCGCGCACAGGTCGCCCTCGCGCATCCACCAGGAGCCCACAATGAAGCATTGCCTCGCTGCCGCAGCCCTCGGTTTCGGCCTCGCCCTCGGCCTCGCCAGCCTGCCGGCGCAGGCCGCTCCGGTCGAGATCACCACATCGTCGAGCATCATCACCCAGCTGCTGCGCTACAGCGATGACGAACCAGCGCCAGGGGCAAAAAACGATCTGGTGGTGTTGGTCAGCGATCCGCTCAATGCCAGCGTCTGTCGCGGCGGCTGGATCAGCAAGTCCGATGCCCAGTTTCAGGATTTCTTCCAGATCCTGACAGCGGCCAAGCTCAGCAACGCCAGGGTGCGCCTGATCGGCGAACCAGGCCGACGCTGGCCGCATTCCTCGGACAATTTCTGTTATCTGCACGTGGCCATACTGCTTTGATGGGGCGTGCCGCCGTGTCCCTGCCTGCTGACCCTCTCCATGCGACACGGCCGGCCCGCCGGTCTGCTGCGCCCGGATGCCGCGCCCTGTTGTCGACCGCGATTGCATTCGCGCTTGGTCTTGGCGGCAATGGCCTGCGGGCACAGGCGGACTCAGGCGCGGCCGACGCCCTGCGCTATATCGATCTGAGCCTGCCGGATACCGCGCGTCAGGCCCTGCAGCGCGGACAGCGGGCCAACCCGGCTGCCCTGCGGGCCGAACTGCGGCCGCGCAAGCAACAGTTGATCGCCGCGCTTGATCTGAAGGTCGTGCGGGATTTCGATCACCTGCCCCTGCTGCTGGTTGAGCTGGCAGAGCCGGAACAGGAGCGCGCGATCCTGGCCCGGCCCGGCGTCGAGCGCGTCTGGCCGATCCCGCAGCTGCGCGCCCAGTCGCTGACCGCCACCCAGTCCGCCAATCAGATGCAGGCCGGCCAGGCCGAGGCCGCCGGCTTCAACGGAGCCGGTACCTCGGTGCTGGTCACCGACACCGCACTGAGTTCCGGGCCGCCCGCCGTCATCCATTCCGACTTCGGCCCCTGCACCGCGGTTGGCGTCCCCGCAAGTTGTCAGTTGCGCAGCTGGCAGACCCTGCAACCCGGCGGCAGCGACAGTCACGGCAGCAATGTGTCGGCAATCGTCGCGCGCACGGCACGCGGTGCCGGGATACATTTTGCCGATATCGGCATTGCCTGCGCCGATGGCGATCGATGCGTGGACAGTGTCTCCGCATTTACAGCATTGAACTGGGCGGTGCAGAACCAGGCGCAGTACAACATCGTGGCGCACAACATGAGCTGGGGCAGCGTCCCGACGGAGCAGCAACCCTGCTCGCGAGCAAGCGGTGTCTTCCAGACAGCGAAGAGTGCCGGCATCGTGCAGGTGGCGGCCGCCGGAAATGACAGTGGCTTCGGCAACGTTGCGATCATGCGCTGGCCCTCCTGCAACCCGTACGTGGTCGGCGTCGGCTCGCTGGATACCGAAACCGCGACCTGGACGGTCTCCAGCTTCTCCAACTCCGAATCGGTTCTGAGTTTTCTCGCGCCCGGCAGAAACATCGATGCGGGCGGTTACATCAAGACCGGCACCTCGATGGCATCGCCCCATGTCGCCGGCGCGGTGGCGGTGCTGCGTGCCGGCAACGCCTGGTCCGGCATCAGCATCGATGCCCTGATCAGCCAGATGCGTACGCAGGGGCGCTGGATCGTCGACAGTCGTACCGGGCAATCGTTTCCGATGCCGATGATGTACGACGCGCGGCCGATCCGGCTCACGGTCGACAACCGCTTCGCTGCCGCCTACAGCCTCAGCCCGCCGCCGATGCAGGGCTGCGGCAGCGACTGCTACCACTACGCACGCAATGCCGTGGCTGGCATCGGCGTCAGCGATCCCGCCCTCAGTGTGCTGAACTGCGATGCCGGCATGGCACCCTGCACAGCATCGATGTATGGCAACCGCGTGATCACCCTGATGCCCACCGGCGTGCTTGCTGCGGTCATCACGACACTGCAGGCGCCGGCATCAGCGGGCGCGGGCATCGACCTGTTCGGCGACGGTTTTGAATAAGCTCGCAGACGCTGAGTAGCGCGATGCGCGTCGTCTCTGGCAACCTTGGGCCCTGCCGGCATCATGAACCAGGTCAGATATTGACGCTGGTCGGAATCAGGCTGGGCTTGAGGAAGTCATAGGCGACCGCGCGTTGCAGGTTGCGCTGATCGATCTTCGCCTCCACCACCTTGAGCGCAGCCTGAAACCGCTGCAGTGGCCCGCCGGTGTTTGTGATGCGCGGATCGCGGAACCAGGAAGGATAGGGCCAGTGGTTGCTGCGATAGTCGCCAAGCGGGCGATAGTGGATGGAGCCAAGCAACCAGACGGTGTTGAGCTGTTGCTGGGCCTGGGCAATCGGCGGCATCAGGTTCAGCCAGTCGGCCTCTTGCGCGGGTGGCGAAGCGACAGAATCGGGCGCCCATGCAGCACCGCTGAACGCTGGCACATAACTCATGAAGGTGCGCTGTGGAAAATTGA
Source organism: Pseudomonadota bacterium (assembly GCA_022843465.1). Classification (GTDB taxonomy): domain Bacteria; phylum Pseudomonadota; class Gammaproteobacteria; order Xanthomonadales; family Ahniellaceae; genus 0-14-3-00-62-12. The sequence continues at coordinate 55,069 of JALHNO010000001.1, forward strand.
CGGCGGCGTGCTGGGCGCTCGCCGTGAACGCGATCATGGTGACCACATCGATGAGTTGCGCGACGGTGGTGATGGCCCGGAAGCCCTTTATCTTGCCCTGCGACTGCAGTTCCCGGGTCCAGTTGGCCAGCTCATAATCCGCCAGTACATCGGCATCCCCGCTGTAGTAGATGTTGATGTAGTCGCGCACCCAGTCGTGGGTCGCGTTCCACACCAGCAGGGCATCGTCGCGGTAGGGATAGTCGGGCAGTGCCCCGGTGTCGTCCACGGCGCGCGTCTTCAGATCCGTTGGCAGCATCCGTGCGTAGAAATCAAAAGCCAGGCGATCGGCGCTCGCGGTCTGCTGGGTGGAGCTGATGGTGCCGGCGAAGATCTGGTCGATCGGACCGCCCGCCGCGATCAGGCTGCCTGCGGCGGCGTTGTTGATGAACAGCGTGCCCTCGAAGTGCGGCAGCAGCAGGGCATTCAGTGGATGCTCCGGGGCAAGCTGCCGCTGGCTGGCGACGGCGAACGCCTCGACCACCAGATGCGTGCGTGCCAGATGCACAAACAGCTCGTGGTAGTTGCCATCGGCAACCTGCACCACCGTACGCGCCATCTGCCAGCTGTACCAGTCGGGACTGGCATTGCTGTCGACACGCAGGAAGGTGGGAAAATCGGCGGCACTCTGACCCAGCTGGATGGCCACCGGAACCAGAGAGGCGCCGCCCCGCGGCACCGCAAACATCGCGATCGGCTGATTGACGTACTTCTGTGCGCCATGGGTCGTACCGGGAATCAGGCTGGCCAGTTCGGCATAGTCGATCAGGTACACCCGGCGTTCCGTCAGCGCGCTGGCCAGGGTGTCCGCGCTGCCCATGACCTGCTGATACTGCGCTTCGGTCAATGAAAACTTTGACGGCAGCTGGCTGACGCCCTGCAACAGCATGCAGTTGGGCCCGGCCACGCGCATGCGCGCAAAGCTGTCATTCTGGATGAATTCATCCGCAATCTCGGGCAATGGCAGGGTGATGAAGAGCTTGCGATAGCGCTCCAGCCCGGGCACCACATTGGCATCGAGGTAGCTGGTTGCGATCAGGTCCTGGAGGGCGTCCAGTTGCGATCTGAGCCGGATGCGCTGCAGGCTCGCCAGTGCTTCCGCGGCATGCTCGACCACGCGCAGCACACCATCGGCGGGCGCCTCGTGCTCGCGGCGGATGCCGGCGACGGTCTGCCGCATGTCATTGAGATGCGCCTGCAACGCGGCGCCGCCGGACTGCGCGAGCAGGCGGTCGCCGCCGGAGATCTTCACCAGCAACTGGTTGGCAACGATGTCGATGGCCACTTCGGCGACATCAAGCAGCCAGGCGATCGTGGGCTCATCGTTCCTGGGCACCGCGCTTGCGAGTGGCACCCCCGGCAGGCTTCCGACCTGATCGGTCCATTGATAGACCTGCTGTGCATCGGCGAGCTGATCGCGCCGCTTCTGCTGCTGACGCGGATTGTCGTTCTGCGGCAGGGTGGGACTGGTACGAGGGTTGCTCAACAGCATGACGCGCTCCCGGAAGTTGCGAGGCCCGGACCATGAGCGGTCCCGTACAGCCAAGTTCGTGTGGATCGCGAGCGTAGTACTTCGGCAGCCTATTTTGACCTGCGCGATCTTGCAGCTTGTGCGGTTGGCACTGCTGTGGTGGTCTGCGCAGGCGGTGGAGCGCGACTCATTGGCGTGCAAGAAGCCGTGGCCCGCGCCCGTCCGCCAGCGCGGATGACGACGCGCCCTCGCAACCGGTCGTGGCGGCGCGATCCACCACCCAGGCCCCGGCCGCAGCATCCGGTCCCGACAGTCCCGACACTTCGCGTGCCGCGGCGCCCGCCGCCAGCGCAATGTCATTGTCAGTCGGCTGCCCCTGGAGCCGCTGCCGGAATTCGGGCAACGGATTGCCTATCCACGGCTGGATCGCGAGCGGATCGCGCGCCGCATGCGCGCGGCGAATTCTGTCAGCTCTGCTGCCAACCTGGAAGACGCCACCGCCGTGAATGGTGCGATCGTGCTGCGCGCCGCTTACCTGGCGCGATCCAGCCAGGCCTTGACCGGCTCGTACATCGAAGCGGCCGAAAGTTTCAGGGAAACACTGCCGGTGCGCACCCGGGTGGTCTTGTGCCCCATGCCGCCGACTTTCTCCAGCACCCGCTCGACCGTGATGATCTCGCTGCGCGGGATCAGGAAGCAGCGATCCTCGGCATACAGCAGCAGGGCATCGCTGGCCAGGTAGACGCCCTCGCGCCATTGTCTCTGAGCGCGCCGCTTGCGGGCCCGCAGCGCCCGAACCAGCAGCGATCCGCTCCAGATGGCCAACAGCCCACAGGCCAGCGCAAGCAAGGGTGCCATCAGCAGGCGCTCTCTGGTTGTCGGCGATCCGCTTGCGTGTGCCTGCAGGGCGAGCAGAAAGATCACCAGCATGACGAGTGCGAGCAGCACCGCCAGCGTAGTGCCCAGCGCCGGTAGCAACAGAGGTGGCAGCGGGCCCTCAATAAGCTGCACACGGTGGCCCTCGTCACGCAGGCGATATTGCCAGGTCAGTGGCAGCTCCTCGGGCGCAACATTCATCAGCACAGCGACCTCGGCCACGATGGCACTCCCACATCCAGGGCAATGAATCCAGCGGCCGGGTTCAGGCGATCCTGACAGGCTGTGCACAGCATCGGCAGGGCGGTCGCGCTGCTGATGTTAGCGGCGTTGGCGAGATCGCGTGGCGGTAATCCACGCGCGCAAAAGGGCCGCAGCGCAACCATTCGGCTGAGATTCTTGCGATAGCGCGCCGAACCCAGCAAGATCGGAAGCCGAATCGATGAAGCACAAATGCCCCGATGATGAGCAAGAACAAGACGCACTCCGGCGTTGCCCTGCTGCTGCGCAAACTGGTGTGGCTCGCGCTGCTGGGCTGCGCAGCTGCTGCTGCGGCGGAGAACGGCGCCGCGCTGCCGGCTACGGCAGCAGATCCCGCGGCGCCACAAGTCGCGACATCCAGCGTGGCGGATTCGCGGCTGCGGCTATTGTCCTGGAATGTTTCCAACGACGCCTTCGTGCGCGATCCGGACGTGTTTCGCGCGCTGATGCGCAAGGCCAGGCCCGATGTGCTGCTGCTCGATGAAGTGTCGCCGTCGACCAGCGAGGATCAGCTGCGCGAAGCGCTCGATGGCCCCGAAGCTGGTGGCGCAGCGCACTGGCATATCAACACGGGCCGCAGCGGCGGGCGCCAGCGCAATGTCATTGCCAGTCGGCTGCCCCTGGAGCCGCTGCCGGAATTCGGGAAACGGATTGCCTATCCACGGCTGGATCGCGAGCGGATCGCACGCCGCATGCGGGCGGCGAACTCTGTCAGCTCTGCTGCCAACCTGGAAGATGGCATCGCCGTGAATGGCGCCATAGTGCAAGCAGGCGCGCGACGACTGCTGGTGGTGAGTCTCGACCTGCAGTGCTGCGGAAACGATCCGGGAAGCTGGGAAGAGGAACGTCGCTCGGTGGAGACCCGCGAGATCCGCCGCCGCGTGCAGCAGGTGCTGCGCCGGGTACACGTGGACGGCGTCATCCTCGCTGGCGACTTCAATCTGGTTGCTAGCCCACTGCCGCTGCTGATCGCGGCGGGTCCCTATCCGGCGCCGCATGCTGGGTTGCTCGCCGCCGAGCTCTACCAGATCGACAGCCACGATACCTGGACCTGGACCTGGGACGGTCACGGTGAGCGGTTTCCAGACCGCGCCATGGATTTCATGCTGTACAGCCCGCGAAGCCTGACTCTGGACGAGGGCTATATCCTGGATACCGAAGATCTGTCGCCGGGCGAATTGGCCAGCCTGGGACTCGAACACGATTCCGTCGACCGGCTTTCCGACCATCGACCCCTGGTGGCGCAGTTTCAGTGGCAGTAGTACGCGGGGCCCACGCAGCAGACGGATGCGTATGAACTTTTGGCGGCGCGCTCCAATCGTCGCAAGCGCCCCGATGTAGCATCAGCTCGCCCGTCGCAAATCTGGAGTGCGCCGCGTTGAGAAGCCTGCTGCTCGCCGTACTGTTGTGGGGACACGATGTCGGCTACGCCCAGTCGCCGGGACTTGATGACATCGAGCTGCCTACGGTGCCGGCCGAACCGCTGGAGCTGGAAACACTGCGTGTGCGCATTCCCGGCTCGGTGTTTGATCAGACTGCCGCGCAATTGCTGCGCGTCAGCATGCCCGGCGACAACCGGATCGTGGTCGATCTGCAATGCCCCGATCCCTGCATCAGCCTGCTGCCACCGGAGATGCCCGACCGTGACATCGTGCTGGGTCAGTTTCCGGCGGGTGCGTATCAACTTGAAGTGATGCTGACCACGGCAGGCAGGCCCGCCAGCGAGGCGCGTCTGCTCGCGCGCAGAGCCCTGGTCGTGGCCGAGCGACCGGTAACACCCGCCGTGGTCATGCCACCCAATCGCTACAACTTCACGGATCTCTGGTGGGACCGCAATGAGCCCGGTTGGGGGCTGAGCATCTACCAGCAGGCCGATGCTTCCCTGTTCGCTGCCTTCTACACCTACGACGCTGACCACCGCGCGGCGTTCTACACCGTGCAGAACGGCCGCTGGATCGACTGCGCCACCTATGTCGCGCGGCTCTACCGCACCACCGGATCGCCGGCGACCGGCCCGCACAATGGCACTGATCTGACGGTTGTCGATGTCGGCCCGGTGCAACTGCACTTCCAGTCACTGGCCGACCGCAATTGCGGCGACTCGGGTGCCTACAGCCAGGCCCGCTTCCGCTACACCATCGACGGACGAACTTCCGATCGACCGATCACGCGATTCTTCGTGCCGCGCGAATAGGCGGACCGCGTTGTCCTCATAGCCCAATTCCCGCTGCGCGTTTCCGGCACGCTAGACTGGGCGACCGCGTTGCTGTGTGCCGCGTGACTCAATGTCACCCGATTTCTGCCGAGACCACTCTTCCATGTCCAAGCGATTCCAAACCCTGTGCTGGTCCACCCTGTTCCTGCTGGTCTGCACGACGGCCCAGGCACGTCCGCTGGACGAGCCCGTGCCCGAAAACGCGACTGCGGTCGAACCGGAACCCCGCGCAGTCGATCTCCCGGTGCTGCTCGATCCCGAGGCCAACTACCGCGCGCGGCGTGCCGAGCTCGACATGCTGATGCGCAATGCCAAGGCCGGTCATCATCCGTCGATCTGCACGCTCGGCCGGCTTGCCCTGCAGGGCACGCGTCATCCCGCCGAGTTGCCGCGTTACGAATACGGCGACGCCAAGGCCTGGATCAATCGCTGCGTGCTCGGTGGCGATCTGGACGCCATGCTGGTGATGGCCGAGGCCGAGATTGCGGAGCGCCGCGGGCTGGAGGCGATGATCTGGGTACAGGCCTATCTGAAACTCGCGGCGACCCTCGAACCGCAACTGCTGGAATCGGCGGCACCCTACAAGGCCGGCATGCTGGCGCGCATCGAGGACCTGTATCGCAATGATCGGCCCTCAAACGAGGAGGTACTCGAGTACGTGGCAGGATTTCTGGATGGCTACGGCGAACGCATCTCCAAGGCCTATCAGGCCGGCGGACAGGCGAGCTGGTTGCCGCTGCCGGCAGGCGAGCGTCCGAAGTCGATCAAGTCGCGCAGCAGCTCGCTGTCGGGCCGCTTCACCCGCGACATGACCGACGCCAAGGACGAATTGACCTACGCAGTATTCGTCGTCGAGGTCGCGCCCAATGGCAAACCCGATCGCATCCTGGTGCTGGAGTCCTGGCCCGATGCCGAGGCGGCGCGCAGCCTGAAATCCTTTCCGATTTCGCGCCGCTACAACGCGGTCGAGAGCGAGGCCGCGCGCTGGACCTTTTTGCCGGTCTATGTCGACAACAAGGCCTACAGCCTGCTGCCGAAGGCCAACGCCCGCCAGCGGCCACCGACGCGATAAGTAGTCAGCTTCCCGCCGCGCTGCGGCGCGGCACGGAGTCGGCTGCCGTGTTCCGCGGCGGCTGATCCAGAGCCTGTCCGGTCGACCTGCGATTCTGCGAATCAAGGGATGACGCTGATTGCCATCAGCCCTGGATCAAGGACACTGAGATGACTGCCTGGCTCGACTCCCGACATCGGTTGCGTCTGCTGCTGGCCGGCGCCTTTCTGCACGGCGCCGCCCTGCAGGCATCCGCGGCGAGCTTCATCTGGCCCGATACCGTAGCGCCCTGCAACACCAGCCTGCAGGCCTGCATCGATGGCGCGGCGGCGCCTTCGCAGATCCGCATCGTCAGCAACACGGTCAGCAACACTGGCCCAGCGGGCCAGGATGTTGTGATCACCCGCTCGATCAGTCTGGTTGCCGGGCTTGGCTATCGCCCCGTGTTTCCGGCCGGGATCGGCATTGCCGTCGTGCCCGCGACAGCCGTCGAGAGCACCATTTCCGGCATTACCCTGCGCGATGCTGGCATGGTTATCTTGCCCGCCGCCGGCGGCTCGTTCACGATCGAAAAAATGCAGTTGCTCGACAACGCGGGTGGCGGCGGCATCGAGTTCCAGGCACTCGGCTCTGCGCCGGTGTACCTGCGTGTCCACGACAACGAGTATGTGCGGCGCGGTGGTGCCGGTTCGTTCCTCGTCGCGCAGTCGGAGGGCGCGCCCATCAGCGGTGAGGTCAGCTTCAATCGGGTCAGTATTCCGGACAGCGACTCCAGTGCCTACGGCATCCTGGTGGCGTCGACCGGCGCCGGCGGCTTCGATTTCACCGTGGCCAACAACGAGGTGCGCAGCGGTTTTGCTTATGGCGGCATCTGTGCCCTGTCCACGGTGGCAGCGGGCAGCGCCGGCAGTTCCAGCATCCGCATCCATGGCAATGTACTGATTCCGCGTCGACGCGGTGTCGGCAGCGCCACCTGCGTGTTCGGCGGCGAGGGTGCGATCGAGGCGCGTATTACCCACAATACGATCGTCGGTTTCGGCGCAGCGATCAGTCTGATCACGCGTCCGTTCAATCCACCGCTGAGCACGCAGCCGATCAGTGGCTATGTCATTGGCAATCTGCTGGCGCACAATGGCGCGGCATTCCGTCGCGATGGGATCGCTGCCGTCTCCGGCAGTGAAGTCAGCAACAGCCAGAACCTGTTCTTTGGCAATGGCGCCAATTTCAATGGCAGCGCGGCCGCCACAGCGGGTAGCGGCACGATCACCGCGGACCCACGGCTGTATTCCTTGCAGTATCCCTATCTCAACGAAGGCTCTCCTGCGATCGGTGCCGGCAATCCCTTCTCGCTGCCCGCCGGCCTGCCCCTGCTCGACGCCGATGGTACCCGCCGCATCAAGAACGTCGCGGGTGGTGGCGGCAATGTGATCGACATCGGCGCCTATGAGTATGGCGACGACTGGTTCAGTGCGCGTGCCAATGGCAGCAACAGCAGCTTCAATACCCTGCAACTGCCGCACCCCGCCATCAATGGCGTGAGCACGGCTCGGGTCCTGGTCACGCCCAACTACACGCGCGGATCAGGGGTCGCCAGCAACGCGCCGTTTGGCGTGTACTACAGCCTCGCGACCGGCCAGTGGTCGATCTTCAACCAGGACACCGGCATCAGCATGCCGATCGGCGCCGGCTACAGTGCGATGGCGCCAGCAACGGGCAGCGGGCTGTTTCTGCATCAGGTCGCCGCGACCGGACCGACCCAGAACGAATCGATACTCGACAATGCAGCCGTCAATGACCTGCCCGAGCAGATTGTCTTGGTCACGTCCAACTGGAATCCGCCGGGCTCGACGGGTGTTTACAACGATCACAATCTCGCCATGGTCTACGGGGACGGTGAACGTTGGCGCATCCGCAATGCAGACGCGGCCCCTTTCCCCAATTCCGCGGCGTTCAATCTGTATGCGCAGCCGGCCAGCATCAGCGCCTTTCGTCACGTCGCCAATTCGGTCAACAGCATCGTCGGCAGCACCGGGATCGATAATCCGCGACTCAATGGCTTTCGCTGCGCCGAGCTGATGGTGACCCCGCTGTCGAGCCTGGGCGATCGCCGATTCGACGTCTACTACGACACCAGCAGTGATCGCTGGCGCATCTTCAGCGCGGGTTCGATTCCCGATGGGGCCACCTTCAATGTGGTGTTCAGTCCGCGTCAAGTCACCGAATGCGGGCGGCCGATGTTCGCCAGTGGATTCGAAGACGGCTAGCGTCATCCCGCCCAGCTCGCGCGCTCGGCCGATCGTGTACCGACTCCACGAGTCGGCACCGCAATGCCGGCATCCGATGCTGGCCGACGCTCAGCCCTTGCGGATGTTCTGGAGGTTGTTCTGGACACTCATCAATTTGCGCACGGCTGTATTCCCGGTCAGGCTGCGCCCCGATCAGTCCGTCAGGGACTGGTTCTGCTAGTTCTGGACACCCATCAACTGCCCGAAACCTGTATTGCAACCTGTTTTGGACACCGAGGTTTTTTGGCTCTGGTAGCTCTGGACACTCATAAAGCCTGTTTTGGGCCCCCAGGGTTTGTGAGCGAGCTTTGGACAGTCGCGCGTTCTGGGCAGGCATCAAAATGCCGTCTACCCGGTCAGGCCGCGCCCCAAGCAGTCCATCAAATGATGGGTGTCCCATCGTTCTCCATCGTTCTCCCATCGTTCCCAAGTCACTCGCCGATATCGAGCGCGGCTTCCGAGTGCGCAAGAGTGATATCGACATCGCCCCGTACATCACCGATTGCCCGCGCGCATCAAGGCGCACGCCATGATCTGCTTCCTCGCCCTGGTGCTTCATCGCGTCACGCGCAAGCGATTGCGCGCCGCGGGCAGCATGCTCTCCGTGCCGCGCGCCCTTGCCGTGCTTCAACGCATCCAAAGACGCCACGTCCAGATTCAGCAAGAACCCGTCACCGGGACCAGTCGGATCACGACCGAACAGCGCGATCGCTTCAAGGCACTCGCACTCACCCCGCCCACCGACTCAAACCCCTTTGTAGTCGCATTTTTGCCTGGTCAACATCAATGCAATCAATGGCGTACGCTGTTAACTGCGGAACTCGATGGGAGCTTTCTATTGGATGAGATTCTGGTCACACTTCGCCGCTCATTTGTCTCATCCATTCTCGCTACGGAGTGCTCTATGAAAAACGTCTGGATCCTGGCGAGTGCCGGGTTGTTGTTCGGTTTTGCGGTGACTTCGTCAGCGGCGACGCTGAGTGTGGCAGCTGGTAGTGGCTCGACCACGACCATGCCCGGGCCTTCGGGCACCGGCTGCGGCACCCTTGTCACTCAAAGTACCTCGCAGGCGATCACTCTGGGCAATTCAGTGAGCTGCAACACGGGTGGCTTGCATGCGGACAACGCTTACTCGCGTTCGTTCTCCATGGGCGCCTTCCCCACAGGATTCGACCTTTGCGCTGTCGAGTTTGGCATCGAGCAGGCCGTAGGTGCCGGCGGCGCACAGCCGGTTACTGTGAATATCTTTTCGCACACTGGCGGCGTCTATCCCGTTGGAACCACGACCCTGGTGTCGACGCAGGCGGTGTCGGTTGCCGATCAGGCAGCGACCATCTTTTCGGTACCCATGACCGGCACTATCCCTGCGGGTGCCCAGCTGGTTGTCGAAGTGTTCACACCGGATGGTCAGACCACAAATAACTCGTTTTTCATCGGATCTAATGCAGCTGGCCAATCGGGTCCGTCGTTCATAGAAGCTGCCTCCTGCGGAATCACCACGCCGACCGATACCGCCGCAATCGGATTTCCGAACATGCATATCGTGTTGAACGCGCGTGGCAGCGCGGCAGCTGGCGCCACCATCGCCTATACCGTGGCACCCACGACCCTCACCTTCTCCGGCGCTGTTGGCGTCGCGACAGCGCCGCAGAATGTCAACGTTGCTGCGACCGCGGGCAACACGGCCGATTTGTCGATCACGAGCTGTACCTTCGGAGGCACCAATGCGACGGACTTTGCGCTCAGCCCGGCGCCGATGTTCCCGATCACTGTGCCCACCTCTACCAATGTCGATCTGCCGGTGACCTTCACCGCGGGCGCTGCCGGTGCGCGTTCAGCGACACTCGACTGTGTAACCAATGGCACTGACCCGGGCCCGAATTTCTCGGTGGTATTGAACGGCACGGGCGGCACACCGACGCTGGCGATCACTCCCGGTACGGTGGCATTCGGCAATGTTCAGGTGGGTCAGGCAGCCAATCTGTCAACGGTGTTGAGCAATGCCGGTACGGCTGATCTGACGATCACAGCGATTGCAGCTCCGACGGCGCCGTTTGCCCTGGTGACCGACGGTTGCACGGGCCAAGCCTTGATCCCGACCGGCAACTGCACCATGACCTATTCGTTTGCCCCCGCCGCTGCAGGGTTTGCCACCACGACCTTGGCTGTGACCAGCAACGCGGGCGCGGCCAGCATCGTGCTCGAAGGCACCGGCGCCAATCCGCGCCCGGTACCCAGCGCCGGCAAACTGGCATTGCTGACCTTGCTGCTGTCGCTGTTCGGATTTGCCTACCTGCGTTTGCGTAGCGCCGGTAGCTCTGGACACTCATAAGGCCTGTCTTAGGCCCCCAGGTTTTGTGAGCGAGCTTTGGACAGTCGCGAGTCCTGGGCAGGCATCAAAATGCCGACTACCTGGTCAGGCCGTGCCCCAAGCAGTCCATCAAATGATGGGTGTCCAGTCGTTCCTCCTCAAATGATGGGTGTCCAGTCGTTCCTCCAGTCGTTCCGTCCGTCCAGTCGCTCCTCCTCCAAGTGATGGGTCTCTGATCGTTTCGTCCCATCGTTCCGGTGACCCGGTCGATGAGGCGTTTCAGCGCCAACGGCGCGATTCAACCCAGCCCAGGGCAACGCCCTGGGTCAACCAGCACGAGGTCCATAAGCCCTGAAAGGGCGATTCAAGACCGCGCGCTCGGTATCGGCGGACGAGTTCTGGTGGGACGTGTGGTTCTGGATGTGGTTCTGGACACCCATCAACTGCCGGGATGTGGTTCTGGACACCCATCAACTGCCCGCCCGGAACCTGTTTTGGACACCCAGAGAATCGGCCGAGAATCTGGACACCCATCAAACGCCCAGTGCCAGATGGGAGCACCCATTCAGCACGCGGCCAATTTATGGGTGTCCCCGAACACCTGGGTGTCTCCCCGAACACCTGGGTGTCCCCGAACACCGTCCCCGAACACCGCCCGAACACCCGAACACACCTGTGGCCTGTGGCTGAGGTCGGGCTGCGGCGCTGGAGGGCCGAGAATCTGGACACCCATCAAACGCCCAGTGCCCGATGGGAGCACCCTTTCAGCACGCGGCCAATTTATGGGTGTCCCCGAACACCCCGCCGTCCCCGAACACCGGCTCTGGAGGCGACTTCTTTCTTTGCCGTGGCCTGTATAGCGCCTGCTTGCGCAGCTGCAGCTAGTACCTTTGCGAATCTCGGCGTGCACGCATTCTGCCGTTCGCTCTGCCGTCTGCGAGAAGCCCGAAGCCGGGTCACGAAGCCGGGTCAGTGAGGTATTTCCGATGGGCAGATTGAGGGAATAGTTTACTGACGCCATTTTCCCCGTTTTCCGCAGATCGCAGCGATTGGCTATTATCCCAGCCAAGTGCGCGCGCGACTAGGCGGAGAACCGTATGGCAGGGACCGGTTGCCAAGCTTGGGTTGCTGCGTTATTGACTGCTGTGCTGATTTTTCCGCTCGCAACTCAGGCGAATACCGATACACCACATAATCTGCGCTTTGAGCAACTCAATGTCGATCAGGGCCTGGCCCAGGAAACGGTCACGTCGATTGTGCAGGACCGGCGTGGCTTCATGTGGTTCGGTAGCCAGAATGGCCTGAGTCGCTTCGACGGATATCGCGTGCGCGTATTCAGGAACGACCCGACCGAACCGGGTTCACTGGCCGACAACTGGGTGAGCGCAGTCCACGAAGACGGGTCGGGAAGGCTGTGGGTGGGCACACGCGGCGGCGTGCAAGGGTGGCGCCCGGAAACCGGTGGATTCGAGCGCTTTACAGTGCAGGACCCGTTGCTCGAAAGCGGCGGCAAGGCGCAGGTTCGCGCCCTGCTCTCCGAATCCTATCCTGCTGGAGTCAACGCTGGTGTTCGCGAAACGCTCTGGATAGCGACCGATCGCGGATTGCAGAGATTGGACATCCAGCAGCGCACGCTCGAGGCCTGGCGTCACCGCGCGGATGCGCCCGACAGCTTGGCCAATGATGACGTCAAGGCACTGGCGCGGGATCGCCAGGGTCGGCTGTGGATTGGTACCGCCGATGGCCTCGACATGCTGCAGCCCGGTGTCCCGGGCATCAAACATTTTCGTCTTGATCAGAGCGCAGAAAATGCGCCGCGCCATAACGTGATCCATGCGCTGCGCGTCGACCGCAGCAACACACTATGGATCGGCACCCAGTTCGGCTTGGAGGCATGGGATCTGGACAAGGAGCCTTTCCACCGGCGCCGGTTCAGCGAGCAACATGGTCTGCAGGACGGTCTGGTCCGGGCCATTCTGGAAGACCAGGCCGGCACCATTTGGATTGGCTGCGAAAATGCTGGCCTGAAGCACTGGGACGCGGCGAGCGAAAGGTTTGCTGGCTATCGGCACTCGATTGCCGATCGCAACAGCCTCGCTGATGATGATGTGGCGGCGTTGTACCAGGACCGCGGCGGCACACTCTGGGTCGGCACCTGGACCGCGGGCGCGAGTCGGGCTGACCTAACCAGTGGCGGATTCGACCGCTACGTAGACTTCGCCAACGGCCCGGTGTCGCGCAACGACAACAAGGTTTACGCCATAGCCGGCGACCGCGACGGTACGCTTTTGCTCGGCACCGTCGGCGGCGGATTGCATCGCCTTGATCGGGTGGGCAAGCAGACAACATCCTACCGTCATGATCCGTCCGATCCGTCCAGCCTTCCCGACGACATTGTCAGAGCGGTCCACGTCGATATGCGCGATCGAATCTGGATCGGGACGGCCAGCGGCCTGGCCCGGCTGGATGCGGCCAGTGGGAAGTTCTGGTCAAGCCGCCTCGGTGGTGGAAACCCCGCGCTCGACGGCATCCGATCGATCACCGGAAGCGCCGGTGGAGCGCTATGGATCGGCACCGAGGGCGGCCTGCTGCGCTACTCGCCCGACACCGACAGCGTGGAGCGTTTTGTTCACGATCCGCAAAGCGACCGTGGCCCGAGCCAGGGGCGTGTACTCGCCCTGCTTGAGGACTCGCGCGGCACACTCTGGGTTGGAACCGAGAGCGGACTTGATCGCCTGCACGCCGGCAGCCAGGAATTCGTCCACAGCCGCCACGACCCTGGCCGATCCAATGGACTCAGCCACAATCGAGTTCACGATCTCTTCCAGGATCGCGCTGGCCGCATATGGGTAGGCACGGCCTCTGGACTGAATCGTATCGACCACCCGGAAGCCAGCGCGCTGAGCTTTCGCGCCTACGGCCACAGGCACGGGCTCGGAGATGATCCAATCGGCGCTGCGCGGGAAGATGCGCAAGGCCAGATCTGGGTCAGCACCAACGATGGCATCAGCCGCCTCGATCCTGATAGTGGTGAAATTCATGCTTACAGTACCCGCGACGGCCTGCTCAGCGGCGCTTACTACATCGGTTCGGGTTACGCTGATGGCGAAGGCCGGCTTTACTTCGGTGGCTTCAATGGACTTACCGCATTCAAGCCCGAGTTGATTCGCGAAAATACAATTGTGCCAGAGGTAGTGATCACCGAGTTGCAGCTGTTCAATCGCCCCGTGACCAGCAGCGACCGTCCCAGCGGCGTTGAACTTGCCGGCGCGATCGAAGACGCCACCGCCCTGCAGTTGTCGCACGCGCACTCGGTGTTTTCGCTCGAATTCGCCGCCCTGCATTTCAGCAACCCGAACGCCAACCGCTACGCCTATCAACTGGAGGGATTTGATCCTGACTGGATCGAAACCGATGCTACCCGCCGGTTTGTCACCTATACCAACCTCGACCCCGAGGCCTACGTGTTTCGCGTCAAGGCCGCCAACAAGGACGGCATCTGGAATCAGACTGGCGCGGCGCTCGCCATCACAATCACCCCGCCGTTCTGGGCCACGTGGTGGTTTCGCCTTGCCGCCGCAGTGCTCATACTCGGAGCAATCCGTTTGCTGTATCAATATCGCATCGCTGGGCTGACAAGGCAGCGACGGCAGCTGGAGCAGCAAGTCGCGATACGCACAGCCGAGGTCTCAACTCAGAAAGAAGACATCGAGAAGGCGCATCGGAATCTCTCGGTGCTCAGTGAAGTGGGTCGTGAAATCACCGCGGTGCTCGATGAACGCGCGTTGTTCGCAGCCCTCGACCGGCATGTGCACGACCTGCTTGATGCCACGGTATTTGGAATCTATGTGCTGGTCGGTGAGGAGCTGGTCTCTGCCACCCTGGTCGAGGCCGGCCAGCATCTTCCTGCCGAGCGCATCGCGTTGTCGAATCCAACCCGTATCGCCGCACGTTGCGCACGCGAGCGCGCCGAATTGCTGCTCGATCACCCACCCGAGCTGGCCGACCCGAGTCATGTCCCGGGCACGCTGGCCATCCTGAGTTCGCTGTTCGCGCCCTTGATGATCGGCGAACGCCTGCTTGGCGTGATGACAATACAGTCGCCGCGACGCCATGTTTACGCTGAGCGTGAGCGCCTCATGTTTCGCAGCTTGTGCGCCTACGGCTCGATCGCACTGGACAACGCAGCCGCCTATCGTCAACTCAAGGAAACCGACGCGCAGCGGTCGCTCTACGCGATTTCAGATCTGGTCAGCAGCGAACTTGGTCGCAGCGAAATGTTTCAGGCGGTACACGGGATCGTCGGCCGACTGATGTACGCGCAGAACTTCTTCATCGTGCTGTACGACCGTGATCGGCGAAGCGTACAGTTCCCCTATTTTGCCGATGCGCTCGATCTGGACGTACCAGACCCGGAACTGCAACTTGACGAAGGCCAGATCGCCGACAGCCTGACGCTGAGCGTATTGCGCCGCGGACAACCGCTGATGGGGTCGTCGAGTCTGCTGCGAGAACGATTGGGCGTTTCCAGCAATCGCGGTGTCGGACCTGACGCCGCAGACTGGCTTGGCGTTCCGATGCTTGCGGGAAACGAGGTTCGCGGTGCTGTGGTGGTGCAGAGCTATGACGAATCGATCCACTACGATGACGACGACAGGGCGCTGCTTTCCTATGTTGCCCAGCACATCCTGATCGCGCTCACCCGACGTCAGGCGCAGGCGGACCTCGAACAGCAGGTCGCGTTGCGCACTAGCGAGTTGGCGATGGCCAATGCCCAATTGGGCGTCACCAATCATGAGCTACAGTCCGAGGTTGAAGAGCGCAAGTCCGGTGAACGCTTGCAGGCAGCCCTGTTCCGGATTGCGGAACTGACCAGCGCGGCGAACAGCATGCGCGAGTTTTTCGAGTCCATTCATGACGTGGTCGGTGGCTTGCTCAACGCGAAAAATTTCTTTATCGCCCTTCTTACCGACGATGGCCGCGCACTCGAATGTCCTTACGCCGTTGACGAGCATGAGCCATTCCGACAACGAGTATTGGGCCGCGGGCTGACCGAGTATGCGCTGCAGGCGCGACGGCCGTTGCGTGCGACGCGCGCCCAGATTGACGCATTGATCGAGGCCGGCGAGGTGCAGTCGGTTGGTTCACGTTGCGTCTGTTGGCTGGGCGTGCCGTTGCTGCAGAAGGAAGAGGTGTTCGGCATCATTGTCGTGCAGAGCTACTCGCCCGAGGTGCTCTACACGCAACAGGACCAGGAGCTGCTGAGCTTTGTCGCCCTGCAGGTCGCGACCGCATTGCAAAGACGCAGATCGCAGGAGTCCTTGCTGCGGGCGAACACGGAACTGGAAGGCCGGGTCGAGGAATTGCGCCGGGCGCAGGACGAGTTGCAGGAGTCGGAGACGGCGCTCAACCTCGCGCTGACCGAGGTCAAGCGCAACGAGAGCAGCCTGATGGAAGCCAAGGCAGGACTCGAGCGGGGCATTGCCGAGCTCGAGCAGACACGCCGACAGGTGAGCCTGTTGGCCGAGCTGTCCAGTTTTCTCCAGGCATGTCCATGCGTCGATGACGCCCTCACCTGTATTGATGAGTTCGGCCCGCGTCTTTTCCCGGGCAGCTCTGGGACCGTTTACCTGGCCGATGAGCGCGGTGACAACTGGATCAACCAGAGGTCCTGGAGCAGTGCGCTGACGGCTGGCACAGCGCACGCGCACAGCATGGCTGGCAGCCAGTGCTGGGCGTTGCGTCGTGGCCAGCCCTATCGAGTCGATGGTCCGGCCAAGGGTTTGTGTTGTCCGCATGCGAGCAGCATCGAGCCCGATCACGGCTACAACTGTTTGCCGCTCAGCGCGCAGGGAAGGACGTTCGGCATGCTGCATATTGAATTCCCCAATTCAGTCACTGCCGCCGAGGCTGACCGCCGGCACGCACTTGCCGTCGCAATGGCCGAGCAGACCGGCTTGGCGATTGCCAACATTCGGCTGCGCGAAGCCCTCCTGGAACAATCGATTCGAGACCCACTGACTGGCCTGTACAACCGGCGCTACATGCAGGAATCCCTGCATCGTGAAGTCGCGCAAAGTTTCCGCAGCCAGGCCCCCTTGGCCATCTTGATGATCGATGTCGATCACTTCAAGAAGTTCAATGACAGCTTTGGCCACCACGCCGGAGACGTTGTGCTGCGCCGAGTGGCAAGAGCTATCCAGGAGAACTTCCGCCAATCGGATATCTGCTGTCGCTTCGGCGGTGAGGAATTCACCGTTCTGCTGCCTGACACTACGCTGGAACTGGCCGAGCGCTTGGCAAACAAGCTGCTCGACGAGGTGCGCAATCTAGCCCTCAGTCACGAAAACAG
Organism: Pseudomonadota bacterium; assembly: GCA_022843465.1. GTDB lineage: Bacteria > Pseudomonadota > Gammaproteobacteria > Xanthomonadales > Ahniellaceae > 0-14-3-00-62-12. Next base: position 71,930 of record JALHNO010000001.1, read on the forward strand.
GGCGTTGGATCGAGTCACCGCGTCGGTTGGCGTTTCGCTCTTTCCAATCCATGCCAGTTCACCGGAACAATTGGTCGAGGCTGCCGACGCAGCGCTTTACCAGGCCAAGTCGACAGGTAGAAACAAGGTCACGGTGAGCACCGGCTGAGTCGCATCCGGCCTCTACGTCATCGACAGGAATGATCCGGGAACGAGGTCTGGACCAGGTCTGGAGACCAGGTCTGGACGCCCACTCGTTGATCGTCCGGCGAGGAGTCTTCTGGGTGTCCACTTCCGCCCAACCTGATCGAAGGCGCCTGGGGCTATCTCAAGACCAACCCGTTGGCCAACTTGGCACCAGCGGGTTGCGCCGAACTCACCCGCAAAGCACGAACCCATGTGCGAAGCCTGAAACGCAATCAGCGCGTACTGCAATCGTTCATCCAACACAGCCCACTTTCATTGTGCTTGAAATAGGACATTACTTATGCAGGTATCAATAGTGGCGCAGATTTCTATTGACGAGCGGCACCACCCGCCCACCACAGTCCGTCATCAAAGTGACTGCGCGATCGCAACCGCTTTGCGAACCTTTTCTTCGTTGCTCGCTTCGAGTTCGGAGACGTTGACATGCACCTCGCTCTGCCCCTTGACGAAGTACAGCATGGCCACGCCGGTCGTGGTGGTCGCGTAGGCATCGGCGCCGAGTGCTGGTTGCGGCTGGTAGCCAGTGGACGAGGTTGCTGATTCACGACGCGAAGCCAGATTGGCCAGCGCCTTGGCCTCGGACACCGACGTCGCAACGAAGAACTCGACCGTATGAGTAGGCACGTCCTTGGCGTACTCGATGCTGCCGACGCCCGCCCAGTAGATACAGCGGGAATCCCAGACGTAGCCGCTCATCAGCGGTTCCAGCTTCTGATGCACATCGAACACCAGGTCGGGGTATACCTGCTTGAGCTTTTCCGGCGTCAGCCAGGCACAGGCATCCACCGGAGTTACCGTCTTGAGTTGCTCCAGCTCGGCATCCGGGCTGGGCGCCGCCGCAACCACAGGCGCCGCTGCGCTGGGTACGCTGCTTTGCGCGTCTCCGGCTGGAGGCGCCGAGTCGCAGGAGCACAGTGACAGCAGTGCGATGGCGGGAATCAGCAACATCGTTCGATCCATGGGTACTCCTTGCAAGTGCGTTGAAAGGTCGCCGCCAATCATCATGGCTGCGTAGCCAGTGACGATGGCTGGGATGGCTTGGCCACGGACAGCGTCGGGACGCTGGCAAGAGTACTTGCCGGCCCCCAACAATTGAATAGCCTGCGTCCAGTCTCGTCTGCGAAGTGTGCCGTGTGGATTGGGTTTGCGCGCCCAGCTCTGCAAGCCCTGTCGGCCGCGTCGCAATCCGTCCGTACCGTGGTGGGTGTCCCCGAATTCACGGGGTCCCAAAAATTCATCCCCGAATCCTCCCCGCTCAGACCGGGCCTGAAGTGGACGTTGGGCTGGCCGGCACGTTCGCGAGCCACTGGCAAGCGCCCAAGGCTTCGCATTCGGGAACCGCCAGAGCCCGGCTGGATGGCGCGCATTGGCCGCGCAACACGCGCACACCTGGGGCCGCACGTCGGCTGCACCGCCGTGCGCATCGGACAAGCGAAGCGAGTCGGCAAACGCGCCCGCGCCGGGATCGGCAGTCCTGATCACAGGACTGCCTCCGCCGGAATGCTCTACAGGAAGTCGACGACTGCCTCAGCCTGCTCCGGCTGCGCGTATCTGAGTCGCACGCCGCCTGGAAGGGGAACAAAGAACGCGATGTTTCCAGGTTGCACATTCACTACGGCAGCCGGATTCTGGTTGCGCGCTACCGGCACTGCAGGCGGATTGAGCACCACCACGGTGTTGAAACTGACCGTGAGCGTTTGTGCGGCCCCGGGGGCTAGCGTGGCCACCACACCTGCTCCGCCAGCACCAAGCAGTTGCAGTGTCACGTGGGTCGAATTGGTGGTCGGTACACTTTGCAGGGATACGGGCATTGCGCATTCTCCTCCGGATACAGGAAGCCGCTGGGATCGTTGTCGTCAGAAGCTGGCCGCGACGGCCAGCAGCACGCCGCTCACTGCTGGAGTACCTGGACAGTACCCGTGGCCCGGTTCAGCAGAATCCGGTAGTCCGATTGCGTACCTACCAGCCAGCCGCCGCTGCGGGCAATTTCGGTCTCGGCAGCGCCCAGCCGGCCATCGGGCTGCAGATAGAGGGTTTCGAAGACGCCGGTCTCCGGGTTCTTGAAGGTGCGCGTCAGCTTGAAGTTGCTGCACCAGGGACCGGCAACATTGTAGGCCTTTATGCGCAGCTTCACGTTCTGATCTTTCTGCGGCAGAAACTGGTCCAGGTTGATGAATTCGCGGCCACTGAAGCCGGCGCCCATATTCACGATGGGGCTCTCCTTGTCGCTACTGTCGACTACCGACTCTATGACCGACACCGCGACGTTGTCGTCGACGCAGGTCTGCTCCATTGCAAACGAATAATAGGCAGTCGGGATGATGGCGCAATCGGTCCGATCATAACTCGTCGCGTAGCCCATCGAGGCCGGCGCACGGTTGGTGAGATAGTTGATCGAGTAGGCCACAGGCAGGCCGCGGTTGGCGGAACCGACTTCGGCCGAGGAATGATCGGCAATGACCTTTTTGACCGCGTCATACATCTTCGCCGGGTCCTCGGCAGTGATCGGTGTCAGGGCGGTGACCGCATCTCCACCCATGACGAAATAGGCAACCGAGGTGTTCGCCATCACCGACTGGTAACTGGTGTTGGCATTGGCGCCGACGTAATTGCCGGCGTCCTTGTTGCCGTAGGCTCCCTCGAGCGCAGCCTTGATGGCTGTTGAGGATTCGGTCGAGCTGGCAAGGAAGTAGAGAGTCCGGCCGTACGACACCTGCTTGATGTACAACGGCGGATTGTCGCCGCCGAGCTGATCATCTTCGACGTCGAAATCACGGCCTTTGGCAAAAACCGAATACCTCGTCTCGGGATCCTCGAAGTCCACGGTGTAGTAAATCTGGGTGAACCGGGCCAGCACGGTGTTCTTCTTGCCGCTGGTGTCTACGGACATCGAAGCCTTGAAGCTGACCGTGCTGAAGCGGCCATCAACGCCCATCGCAAAGGCCATCTGCTCGGACGAATAGACCGAGCTCGCCTGGAACGAGCTGGTCGCCTGAGTATTCAGAATTTTCTGCGACAGCAATTTGTTGATCGCCGTGCTGACGGTCGATTCGCGCATCCGATCCTGATCGGAGATATCGATGCTGGTCTTGGCGTCCGGCCCTTCGAAGGTAAGCCCCGAAATGGTCAGCGTCCCGCCAGCGCGCCTGGCGGTGATGGGCGTGAACTGACCTTCCTGCAAGTACTTGCCCTGGATCAGGTTGCCGGGCCAGAGCTGCGGATTCCGCGACAGTGCCGGTGAGTCGGTCAGCGCGCGCACGGTCTTCTCGGTGACAGGTGCGGCGGAGCAGCGCAGGGTGCCGGCGGGTATGGTATCGGTCGTTTCCGGGCGGCCCGGCGTTGGCGTCACCGCCACTTCGACCATCAAGGTTTTGCCCTTGGCTGCCTCCAGCAACGCGTAGCCTGGGGTGGTGATCGGCGCGCCCGCTGGCACGGTCGGGGACGCAGCAGTCTTCATCACCGGCTGTGTAGTGGGCATGCGCGTAGCGGCATCGCACCTGACCTCGGCGATCTCGATGCCCTCGGCGTACGGCTTGTCCTGCACGGTGACCGTGGCCCGGTGTTCGCCATCAATGGCGACGGCCATACGTTGACCATTGATCGTGGCGGACCAGGACTGCGCCGTTCCGGTGGCGTTGCCGACCGCTTTCTCCGGCTGCGCACTGCATAGATCGAACACCTGAACCTGTTCGCCATCGATCACGAATTTCCAGAACTGGGTTCGCCCGGCGGGCCAACTGTTGGGCTGATCAGCGCCCGATCCATCGGAGGCGAGGACTGAAAGCTGCAGATAGTGCGCCTCGGCATCCGCGAGTGCAAACCCGGAAGAAGTCAGAAGCCATCCCGCAACGGCCAGCATCCGGAGGTGCATGGCAGTGGCCGATCTCTTTGAGCTATTCATTCAATTCCCCTGTATGACGGTCATTTCACCGGTTGAGCGATTGATTCGAACACGGTAATCCACGATCCAGCCTGCGGCCCAGCTACCGCCAGTCGAGACCATCGGACGGGGTACGGGTGGCGGATAGATGCGTGAGTTGTCCGGGTAGTACGGAACAAGACTTCTGCCGTCGCTTTGCAGTGCCATCAATCGGGGTTGACCCTCAACCCTGTCCCGTCGCGAAAGCAGAAAGTTCAGACCACTGGGCCCGGCGATGTTGTAGAGCTCCAGGCGTAAAACGAATGACTCGTCCTTGCGCGCCTCGGGGATGAATGCATCCAGATCGATATAACGAGGCAGGCCGCCGCCCTCGTAGATCAGGGTTGCCTGATTCGATGAATCGAGAAGCGTCGCTTTGACGGAATCATCAACGCCATGCAGCAGCAACTGGAAAGAAGCGTAAGGCTTGGGTTTGAAGAGCGTGCAGCTCGTCGCGATGTACTCGGTCGCAAAACCCATCCCGGCATTGGAGCGATCGACCAGATAGCTGACGGTCGAGCTGACGGGCACGCCGCGGCTGAACTCGGTGACCTGGGCAAGTCGCGCGTCGGCCATCGTCTTGCGCAGGGCTTCATAGAGATCGGCGACACCGCCGCCGCCGCCGATCGCATCCAATGCCGGAATGGCGTCGCCACCTTGAACGACGTAGGAGACGGTCGACTCGCGGAGAATCTGGCTGGCCGTGACGCCGCCGATGAGCGTCTCGGCGCCGGGCTTGTTTTCGTTGGCGGCCTGAAGTGCCTGAATGAGCGCCTGGCCATCGTGGCGCGAGCCCACGAGGAAATAGATGGCACGCCCGTATCCGACGTCGCTGATATACAACGGCGGATTGTCGGCACCGATCTGGTTCTCGGGATCCTGGAAGCTGCGTCCGTCACGAAACACGGAAGTCTGCAACTCCGGCGGCTCGAACGACGCGTTGTAATAGGTCTGCCGAAATCGGACCAGCACATAGTTTTGCCTGCTGGCCGGGTCTGGGCGCAACGTATTGTCGAGACCGTTGAGGAATCTGCCATCGACCCCTTGCGCGTAAGCCATCTGATCGGCATTGAACACCACCTCGGCCTTGAAACTGACCTGGGCTTCGGTGCTCGAAATCTGCTGGGACAACAGCCTGGCGATGGCGCTCCTGGCCTCAGTGCCGGACATGGCGTCGACATTGGCCGAAATCGCGAATCTGTCCCTGGTGGCGAAATTGACGCCGCTCACATTGATGGTGCCGCCAGCGCGCGCAATGGTAATCGGCGCGAAAAGTCCCTGCGCGTAGGGCTTCCCCTGCAGCAGTGCGCCAGGCCACAACTCCGCATTGGCTCCCAGCATGGGGATGTCCTGCAGTCTGCGGAATTCCGCTACGCGCGCCGGTGTGCTGTGGCAAGACAGGGTGTCGCCGTTGTCCAGCGCCGTGCTGCTGTCCGCTGGGGTCGGTGGTAGTTCCGGAAAGCTTGGCCGCAGCGTGGGCAGCAGTGCGGTGCGGGCAGCGACCAGATGGTCCAGGTCACCATCGTCCCCGAGCGTGATCGCGGACGCGTCATTCTGAGCGCGCGCGGCGGGCGCGACGGGCGCAGGCGGCGCGATCGCGACGATGCGCGCAGGGACGCCCCGCACGCACTCGAACGCGGCCACCTCTCGCCCGCGGGCATAGGGCTTGCCGCCTATGCTCAGCTCCAGTCGACCGCTCGCGCTGAGCACCGCATCCAGATTGCCGAACCGGGCGCCGAGCGACCAGCCTCCGGCTTCGCGAGTCTGTGCCATTGAGCTCCGCTGGGGGTCGGAGTCGCAGCCACCGGAAACCCGGGTCTCGCTGTCCGAAATGCGGTTCGTGCGAAGGAACTGCACGCGCGACTCGTCCTCGGCCTGGGAAGGTGCAAGTTCGAGCATCCAGTAGCGATCGCCTGCGGGTGCGGGGACGTCCGCCCGCGCGACCCCAGCTACAAGTCCGAACGTCAGCAGCACCGCGGGCATCAGGGTCATGATGCTGCGCGCGGGCACGACGCGCGCTCGCAACCCGCGTGCCTCAAATTCGTCACTGCCTCTCATCAAATCCTCCTGTTGCATCGATCAACGCGCGTGCGCCTGGCAGAGCATCTACAGCTGTGTGTACCAAGAGAGCTTTTCCTCCCCGATCGCCAGCGCGCTGATCTCCGCCGGCCATGTCTGGTCATGCGCAGCGCCCGCACGCAGCAGCAGCGGGCTGGTCAGCACGGTAAAGCCCAGTTGAATCGCCGCGGGCCCCTGGTGGTCGCTGTCGATGGCCGTGATGGACATGCGAATGCAGCTGCGCAGCTCTTCGCCCATCACCACCAGGGTGGTGATTTCCTCTCTGGCCAGGTCGGCGGCGAGTGTCGAACCGTTGAATACGTTGTTGCCCTTGTTGAGCAATTCGCGTCGGCGCAGCGGATCGACCAAGGCCAGCAGATCCTGCTGCGACTCGGCCCCGCCGAATACATCCATCTGCACGAACCATGCGGGAAGCCCGAGTGCGTTGCATTGCGCCAGGATCGCTTTCTGCCCCGGCGCCTTGATGTTGGTCGCCTTTGCGCTCTCGGTGACATGGATGACGACCACGCCGATCCGTGTACCGTTCTGGTGCAGGGTCTGGATCGCGGCTTGCAACGATTGATGCAGGACCGTCATCGTGGCCCGGGGGCGCTACACGATCGGGCCGAGCAGACCGGCAGCAGGCAGGGCCTGAACCGGATAGGCCGAGTAGAACACCAGCTCGTCCTTCACCATTCCGACCACGACCAGGATGTTCAGACAGGCAACCAGTCCGGGATTGGTTTGCCCGACCGGATTGGTGAAGGTGCCGACGAAGATTGCCTTGCTGGCATCATCAGCCGCAGAGTAGGCATTGCATGCGGTCAACGGCCCACCGCCGGCGCCACCGAGCTTCATCGCCTTGGCAATAAGGCCCACCACATCATTGGCGTTGGCCGTCAGGAACTGTGTGCCGTTGCCCCCAGGGGGCAGATGACCATTGGTCATCTTGGTCCAGTTCGAGGTGATCAAGGCGACCGTGCACTTCGCCTTGAGCTTCTGCGCTTCATCCAGCGTCATGCTTGCCCCTGCGTGTAATCGAGGAATGCCAGCAACGGTGAAGCACTGATCGTCGCCCCTGTGCGCCGGAGTCTTGCATGAAACTCTTTTTCTGCCTAGCGCCCGTCAGGCGCCTGCATCCCCTCCTGCAATAGCAAGCCGTTCGGGCCCTGTCATGTCCCCGGTTGAGCGGCCAGGCGCAACCGATGACGGCGGGCTGCCGATTCGCAAATGCACCAATCATCGTCTTCGCCTGTCCTGCAATAGCAAGCCGTTCGGGCCCTGTCATGTCCCCGGTTGAGCGGCCAGGCGCGACCGATGACGGCGGGGTGCCGATTCGCAAATGCACCAATCATCGTGTTCGCCTGCGCCTGGGAGCGGTCCTCTCAAGTGCCTCTGGTGTTGATCCGGTTGCCAGACCAAGGGACGAATCCATCCCCTTGGCAGGTGATCTGGGAAAATTCGCAGCCACACCCGGGGTCGGATCGGATTGCGCAGCACGCGACCGGGCAGTAGCGTTCCTGCTCGCACTCGTGAACATCGTCGGGGAACTCAATGGACACACTCTATCCAGCCGGACCCGGGTCGATCCCGGCCAATCTCACGGCGCCCAGCGCTACCTATCGTCGGCATGCCTGGTTGGCGATGGCCGGACTGCTCGGCTTTGTGACGTTTTACCTGGCCCTGATGGGCTGGTTCGCCTGGACCAGTTATCGACTGATTGGCGCCTTGTTCGCCGGCACCAGCGACAATGTGATCGCAGCGCTTGTCGTTGGTGGTTGTGCGGCGTTCCTGACGGTATTCATGGCCAAGGCCCTGGTCTTCATCAAGCGTGGCGCGCAGTCCGACGACATCGAACTCAAGCCGGCCGATCAGCCGCAGTTGTTCGCTTTCCTGCATCGCCTGGCCGATGAAGCCGGGGCGCCGCGACCGCATCGCGTCTATGCATCGGCACGGGTCAATGCGGCGGTGTTCTACGATCTCTCGATCGCCAATCTGATTTTTCCTTCGCGCAAGAATCTGGAGATCGGGCTGGGCCTGGTCAATGTACTGAATCTCGGTGAGCTCAAGGCGGTGCTGGCCCACGAGTTCGGCCACTTCGCGCAACGCACCATGGCGGTCGGGCGCTGGGTCTATATCGCCCAGCAGATCGCTTCGCACATCATCGCCAAGCGCGATGCACTCGACGACCTGTTGCGCACGCTCTCGCGCATCGATCTGCGCGTGGCCTGGATCGGCTGGATACTTCGTCTGATCGTCTGGTCGATCCGCTCTCTGGTCGAGTTGATCTTCCGCGTCGTGGTGCTGGTGCAGCGGGCGCTGTCGCGCGAGATGGAATATCAAGCCGATCTGGTGGCGGCCTCACTCACCGGCAGCGACGCCCTGGTCAATGCCCTGCACAAGTTGCATGCCGCTGACGATGCCTGGGATCGTGCCATCGGTTTTGGCAGCGAAGAAATCGGCCAGCAGCGCGGCGTGCGCGACCTGTTTGCGGTACAGACCCGGATCATCGAAAAGATGCGCGTGATCCTGGCTGATCCCCTTTATGGCGCAGCGCCGGAAGTGCCTTCCCACGCACCTGATCAGCACCGCGTGTTCCGCAATGAACTGGCGCAACCGCCGCAGATGTGGTCCACCCATCCCGCCAATGCCGACCGCGAACGCAATGTCAAACGGACCTATATCCCTGCACCGGTCGACAACCGGCCGGCCTGGATCCTGTTTGCTCATGCCGATGCGTTGCGCGAATCGATGTCCGCCAGCATCTACAGCGGCGCGCTGCCCGCAGCCGTCAGCACGGAACAGACCCTGGCGCAGCTCGATGCCTGCTATGACCGCCCCAATCTGGATCGGCGCTATCGCGGCAGCTTTCTTGGTCGTTCCATCGTGCGTCATGCAGCGACGGTCAACGATCTCTACTCGGCAGTCGCCGAGGACGAGGATCTGCCGGCACGCATCGCCACGCTCTATGGCGACGACCATGATCGCGACCTCGACAAATTGCGCGAACTGCAACAGGAAAAGCAGACCCTTGCGGGTCTGCAGGCCGGCTATCTGACGGCACCCGGTGGCGTGGTGCGTTGGCGTGGTGGCGAACTGGCACGTCGTGAGCTGCCCAAGGTTCTGCAGGATCTGGAACAGGAAATCGCGCCGGTGAAGCAGTCGATCCAGGCACACGACCAGCGTTGCCGCAGCCTGCATCTGGCCGCCGCGCAGCGACTGGGTGGTGGCTGGGAAGCCTACCTGCGCGGACTGGCCGCCGCCCTGCACTATGCCGATCATGCGCTCGCCGATCTGCGCGATACCCAGGGCCTGCTCGACAACACCTATCGTGTCGTCACCGCCGATGGCAATGTCTCGGCGGGCGAGCTGGATCGGCTGATCAAGGTGGGCAATGTCGTGCAGTCCACCCTGAGCGCGATCCACTACGCCGCGGACCGCGTGCAGCTGGACACCGCGCTGCTGCAGCGAATGCGCATCAGCAGCTGGCACGAGGCCCTCGGCGTCCTCAAGCTGCCGCCGGCCAGCAAGGACAACATGCAGAGCTGGCTTCCCGTCGTCGACGGCTGGGTCAATGCCGCCGCGGGACAACTGGCGGCGCTCAAGGAGGCGGCGCTGGAACTGCTGCTGGCGACCGAGCACAAAGTTGCCCAGGCCATCGTCGACGACAGCGGGCTTGATCCGGCACCTGAAGCTTCGCGCCTGGATATCCAGTACGTCACCCTGCTGCCCGGCAGTGAGCGCAAACGGCAGGACAAGCTCGGCTGGTGGGATCGCTTTCAGACCGCAGATGGCTGGCCGGCATCGCTTGCGCGCCTTGGCATTGCCGGCGGCATCGTCGGTTCGGTGTTGCTGCTGGGCGGTGCGACTGGACACCAGGTGATCAGTGTCTACAACGGGCTGGCGCGGCCGGTGCAGGTCAGCATCGATGAGCAGATACTCAACCTGGCGCCGCACGCCAGCCGTTCGATCGACCTGACCCGCGCCGATACCCACGCGGTCTCGGCGCGCACTCTCGAAGGTGAGCAGATTGAATCGTTCAACAGCGATAACAAGCTCACCGCATCGCACTACATCTACAACGTCGCTGGGGCGGCTTCTCTGGTCGAGTGGACCGCTTCCTATGGCGATGCACGCGAGGTCGCGCCGCGCGAACTCGGCGCACCGCGCTGGACCTTCACCGGCGTCGAGTACGTGTTTCGCGATCCACCGGAACAGATTCAGACCAAGGGCGGCGGCGGCACCCGACGCGCGCTGTCGGCGCGCTCGGATCGCACCGCGAGCAGCGTGATCGCCAGCCTCGATGCCAAGGCCCAGGAATCGTTGATCCGATCCCACGCGCAATGGGACGCCGCCGATTCGGCGCACATTGCCGAGTGGTTGTCCGAAGCTAGCAGGCTACCGGATTTCGCTGACATTCTGGAACAACGGCTGCGACGGACGCCGAACGAAGTGGTCAGCCTGCGCGCCGAGCAGAATGCCGCCGAAGGTGCTGCCCACGATGCGGTCTGCGCGAAACATCAGGCCTTGGCCAGGGCCGAGTCCAGCCCCGGTTCTGGTGATCTGCAGTACCTGGCGGCGCGCTGCATGGCCGATGGGCCCGATCAACGTGCAGCTTTTCTTGCTGCGCTGAAGCGGTGGCCGGATAGTTCCTGGCTGCAATACGGGGCGGCGCATGCGCTCGCCGAGAATGCGCAGTGGGGCGAAGCCGCGACACTGATGCGTACTGCCGTCCAGAAGCTGCCGGCGATTGCCGAAGGCGCGAATGTGGATCTGGTGCGGCTGATCAGGATGAGCGCGGACGCCGGGCAGGCTGAGATCGCCGAACTGGCACGAAAGTCCGAATACCTGTCGAACTTCCTGGCGATCGAAACCGGGGAGGGTGTCAGCCCGGATTCTGGCCTGATGGCGTATGCCCCACTCGCCCGCGGCGCCCTCGACGAGGCGCTGGCGCTGTCCGCCAAGGACGCAACGTACCGTGACGATGTCCGAATGCTGGTGGCCGCTTCCGAGGGCGCCAGCGCAGAGCAGAGAGCAGCGGCACTGTCGGCGGACCTGCCGGAGTCGATGGACGACTCGGCGGCCTGGCCAGTCTTGGCCTTGGCCCTGCGCGAATCGAACGACTGGACCGCCCAGCTCGAACGCGCGCGCGCCTCCAGCCGCGAAGACAATGCCGAGCGCATGTGGCGCTTCCTGCAGGCGCTGAAGCAGGGCGGCGATCCACAGTCTGCCGAACTGCTGCTCGAAGCGATGCTGCCCAGGGAGCGCGGCATCGCCTACGCCAGTGCCGTCGTGCTGCTCGGCACGCGCAGCCCACAGTCCTGGCGCAATGGCGCCCACGCCCTGCTGTTTGCCTTCGAGCGACCGTATCTGCGTTGAGCGTATGCGTCGCAAGTATCCGGTTCCAGTAGCTGCGATGCGCACTGGTTGCGGTTGGCAGGAAAGCGGCGGTACGGATTGGGCGGGACGCGTTCTGGCAGCGCGTTCTGACCAGCCAGCAATCGCGTCCTGCAAGATCAGGCGGCACGCCCATCAGGCCTTCAAGTGATGGGGGTCCCGGAACTCTCCCCGGTCGATCCATCCGGTGGGGTGTCCCGGGATTCGCCCCGGAATCAGCCGGAATTCCCGTTCTCACCCAATTGTCGCTGCGTTTCAGCGCCAATGGTGCGATTCAACCCAGCCCAGGGCAACGCCCTGGATCGAGCACCGAGAGGCCCATAAGGTCCGAACGGGCGATTCAAGACCGACCGATCCGTATCGAATGTAATCGCCTGTAATCGCCCCTTCAGGGCCTCAGTCGACACGACGGTCTGTCCCAGGGCATTGCCCCCTTGGGGCGATCCATTGCCTGTGAACTGGGCCACCCTGAACACCAACTTTTCAGGGCAGTCGCACTCACCCCGCGCACCGACTCAAACCCCTTGTAGTGGCATTTTTGCCTAGCCGGCATCAATGCAATCAATGGCTTACGCTGTTAACTGCGGAACTTGGGGTGCCCCAATCAGTCCATCAAGTGAAAGGTGTCCCGGAATCCTCCGGAACTCTCCCCCGGGATTCGCCATCCCGGAATTCGGGTCAGTGATGGGTGTCCCGAATTTCTTCGGGTGTCCCGAATTTCTTCGCTGGGTCAACCAGCGCGAGGCCCATAAGCCCTGAAGGGGCGATTCAAGATCGCGCGCTCGGCATCACCTTGAATCGCCCCTTCAGGGCTGCAATCCACATCGCCGTCGGTTCCCAGGGCGTTGCCCTGGGCTGGAATGATCTGCCCCTTCGGGGCGACGAAGTCGGCGAAGCTCTGGACAGCCATCAAACGCCCAGTGCCCGATTCGAGCATGTTTTCAGCACTCGGCCAATTGATGGGTGTCCCCGAACGCCCCCTCCCCGAACGCCCCCCCGAACCCCCGTCATTCGGCAAGCCTCGCATCGGCAGGTGTGCTTGTCTTCGTTACCGGCTTGCACGCGCCGCGCGTATCTTCCAGGAGGTCGATCGTTCCGGCATGGTCCGCATCAGCCGGAATGGCTGGCCTCGGTGACAGCAGGGTGCTAATTTGAAATATAACAACCACCTTGATGAGCCCTCCATGCATACCACTAATCTGCGCGAGGTCGGAGGCTCCATCATGTTGGCCGTTCCTCCCGCCATTCTGGATCTGCTGCAGCTCAGGGCCGGCACGACGGTGGGTTTGGCGGTGGATCATGGCCGGCTGGTTGTCGAGCCAACGCCGCGTCCGCACTACACACTGGCCGAACTCCTGGCCGCGTCCGACTACTCGGGTGCACCGACGGCTGCGGACAGGGAATGGGTCGATGCCCCGGCTCAGGGCCGCGAGTTGCTATGAAGCGAGGTGATATTTACCTCGTGTCACTCGATTCTGGCGCGGGTCACGAGTAGGGGGCAAGCGTCCCGTGCTGGTGGTTTCACCAGCTGAATTCAACGAAGTCACCAGGCTTCCGGTTGTTTTGCAGATCACAAGCGGCGGTGAGTTCGCGCGCCGTCTGGGGTTTGCCGTCACGATAAGCGGCATCAAGACCACCGGTGTCGTCCGCTGCGATCAACCGCGCGTGCTTGATCTGCAGGCGCGCATGGGACGAAAGGTGGACAGCCTGCCCGCACCCATCATGGACGAAGTTCTGGCAAGAGTGGCGACCTTGTTCGAGTGACCGTCCGGGCGCAGTTCACGGGGCCGGGTCTGGCTTGATCGCATCGAAGGAAGGTAGGCCGTGACCGAGCGTACGAATATCCGCTCGTGTAGCTCAGGAAGTTGGCGCGAACTTCTGCCTTCGGTCTATTGATGGGTGTGCGCGAACTATGGCATTTACCTGGCCGGAACCAAGACAGTCCGATTCACCTCAGATCCCATACTCCGGCAACGCCAACTCATCGCGAAAGTAGCGGCCCATGAGAATTCTTGGAAAAACCGGAAAGCGCATCAGCAGGGTGGCGTAGTCGCGCAGGCGGACGCCGAGTGCGGTGCTGGGGATGAATGAAGCGACCAGGCTTTCCGCTTGCTTCTGTTTGCGGGCAACCACGGCGCCCAGGCGTGCGTGGTAGTGGGCGAGTGCGGCTTCGGTGTCGTTGCCGTGCCGATGCAATTCACCGGCAAGTACGTAGGCCTGGGCCAGTGCGAAGCCGGCGCCTTCTCCGGCGATCAGGGAAGGGCAGGCGGCGGCGTCGCCGATCAGGGCGACCTTGCCCTTGACCCAGGCGTCCATGCGGATCTTGCTGATGCTGTCGAAGTAGATGTCATCCACCGGTTCCATGCCCGCCAGGATGGTGGTGGACTCCCAGCCGATGTCGGCGAGTGCGGCGGTCAATGCCGCCTTGCGCTCGAGGTGGCTGGTGGGCACGCAGCCCTTGAGGTGCTCATCGCGCAGCAGCACGAAGAAGAGCATGCGATCGTCGCGCAACGGAAAGCGCGCCACATACCGGCCGGGCGCCGTGTGCGCGACATAGGTATTGCCGTTGCGCGGCCGATAGCCGGGGATCTCGAACGATGCAACATGGCACCCAAGCGGATACTCGAAGCGGGTGTCTGGGCCGAAGACGAGTTGGCGAACGTGCGAGTGCAGGCCGTCGGCGCCGATCACCAGGTCGAATTCACGCGGCGGTGCATGCTCGAACGCGACGCGCACCCGCGTGCCGTCATCGTCAATCGCGCTGATGCTGTCGCCGAAGCGGGTTTCCACTTGAGCAGGCAGTGCGGCGAAGATGGCGGTCGCGATGTCGGATCGTGCCAGTGTCGCCATGCGGCCCTTGGCGAGCTTCAGCAGCACACGCGAGGGATAGCCGCCACGGGTTCGCCCCGAGCGGTCGACCATGCGCAACTCATCGGAGTGGTGCTGCAGTTCCAAAAGCTGCGGCAGCAGGCCCATTCGTTCGATCGCGTCGTAGCCGATGCCCCAGAGGTTGAGCACGAAGCCACCCCTGCGCAATGCCGGCGCACGCTCCAGCAACAGCACCTCGTGGCCCAGTTTACCCAGCCAGTAGGCAAGCGCCGTACCCGCAATGCCGGCTCCGTTGATCGCAATCTTCATCGACGCATAGTCCCTGTGCGGTTCCGCCAGCGAGTCCTGGCACACGCCATGATCGCAGCATGGACAGGCACAGATCGAGCCGGGGCCGGCCGCGAAGTTCGTTTCGGTTCGACGGCTGTCGATCAAGAGTCGGCTCTCGACCGCCAACCGTCGCCGTTCTGCAGTCATTCGACGGTGACTGCACGATTTCGTGTTGCACGTGCCACACCATCCATGGGCCCTTGCCCCTGATCCGGGTCGTGCCTCGCGGCTGGCGGGCGAGTGAACAGTTGGGGACAGTTGGAGGGGAACAGTTGGACACCCAGCCTTTGCGCGGGTGCGTTGCAGTTTCGCGAACGGGTTTGCCTGGCGACGTCGCGGGCCGCGGCGATGACTTCCAGGCAACGGATTGATAAGGCGTGGGTTTCGAGGCTACCGCCGCTCTGACTGAATGGCGATTTTCGGTCAGGGTCGGACCGTCGCATGGGTACTCTGATCCATGCGTCCTTTGCTTTCGCCCAGCTGGCGTCACTTCTGCAGAGAACTGGCATGGTGCTCGTGCAGGGGCTCCGTCGGTGGTTGCGTTCTTCTTCGCCGCGCGAACCACAGCGCCAAAGACCCGGCGACGAAGTAGGCGACGCAGAACACGCTGCCCTCCGGGCCTTCTGCGCCGCCGCTCAACCAGTCGGCTCCGGTTGGCGTGAGTGGCACCAGCAGGGCGGGGATACCGACGTCGATGCCGGTCAGCGGCACGCCAAAGCCGACCGCGAGCATCCAGTTCCAGCCTGCGTGCCAGCCCATGACGCCGAGCAGGCTGCGGGTACGCAGCACCCAGGCGCAGCAGAAGACGGCGAAGACGAAACTGCTCAGGGTGATCAGCCAGTGTTGATCGCGGCTCAGGTGTGCCAGTGTAAACAGTGCCGAGCTGAGCACCACCGCGAGCACGATGTTCAGCTTCTTCGCCACCACGGAGAGCAACCAGCCACGAAACAGGATCTCTTCGGTGCTGGCCTGCAGCGCGAACGCCGGCAACAGCAGGGCGATGAAGAGCAGGGATTCGGCAGAAGCCCAGGCACTTGCGGTTGCAGAGTCAGTCAGCGTCGATGTGAACACCAGACCACCGGCGAGGACGATTGCTGCCACGATTCCGAGAATACTGAGCACCCCGACCATGTGGCCATGCAGAAAGCGTCGCAGGCTGCCAGGACCGGCTATTCCGATCGAAGCCAGGCTGCGGCGTTCGACCAGCCACACCCACAGCAGCACGATGGCGAGCAGGGGCAGGAAGCCGATGGTCAGCAGTGCGAGCAGGCCGGCGCCATCGACTGGCGTGCCCTTGGCATCAAGATCAACCAGGCGATCGATTATCGGAGTCACCGGCAACTCGGTGACGATCAGGAACACCAGGCCGAGTATCGGTGCCAGCGGGCCCCATGGCAGCCAGCCCCTGGCGGGCTCGGCCGGAAAAACATCCTGTGACTTCATCGATCCGGTGTCCTGTTGATGGCAGTGGCGTGTCACCCGGGAGCGGCGACGGACGCATCTTAGAAACCGGTCTGACTGCGCTCTAGAACGATTGTGCGCGCGCTGCTGGACGACAGGCGCTCATCCATTGTCCGGGGGTCATCCCGTAGCATTGCCGGAAGAGCCGGGTCAGGTGACTTTGATCGGCGAAGCGGCAGGCAAAGGCAACCTCGGCGATACCGGCTCCGGCAGCGAGCAAGCTGCGGGCGCGCTGCAGCCGGCGCATGAGGAGATAGCGATAGGGACTGGTGCCGAATGCCGTGCGGAAATCACGCGAAAGCTTCCAGCGGTCGCGCCGACTGACACCTTCCAGCGTCGCCAGCGCGACCGGCTCATCCCAGTGCGCCATCAGGTACTGCCGGGCCAACTCCGCCGCCGCGTAGTCGGCGCGTGGCAGGGCGCGGGCAGCGCCACACAAGCCGGCCAGACTGTTTGCCAGATCATAGAGCGCATCCTGATGTTCGAGTTCGTCGAGAGGTCGTTCGAAATCGACCAGCAGGGGCGCGAGCGCCTGCAGCAGGCGCGGATCGCTGGATGTGCCGCCTTCCAGAAATGGCAAAGGCCGGCCACCGAGCATCTGCTGGATCACGCCGGGCTCGACCGCGAGCGCACGGTAGCGGAAGCCGGCCTCGGTGCCGGCATGGCCATCGTGCAGCTCATCCGGATGCACCACGATCACGCCACCTGGCAAGGAATGGCGCTCGCTGCCCCGGTACTGGAAGCTCTGCACACCCTGCAACGTCAGCGCGAAGACATAGTTGTCGTGGCGATGCGGCGCGTAGCCCTGACCGGAGATGAAGACCTCCATGCGCACCGCTTCACCTGCCGCGCGAGCGTCCCAACAGGCGATCCTGGCCTTCTGCATCGGTGTCCAGCGGCTGCCGCAATGGGCTCAGTGTAGATGAGTTGGCAGTGCGCGGATGCTGCCTGGGACGTCTGCTGAGCAACGCGGTAGCAGGTCGCCACACGGCAACCGGGCGCGTCGATGACGGGAAATTCCAACGCCATTCCCGCGTCGCCTCGTGGCTGGGCGGTGGCGGTGCAAACAGTGCTGGGCAATGATCGGACGTCCGTGCGACGACCGCCCGCCCGTCCGCGGCCGCGCACTCAGGCTTTACATCCGGCTTCGCACTGTGCATATTGTGTATAGTGAGAATACACAGTAAGCCCACATGAACGCCGAGTTGTTCCTTTCCGCCAGCAGTGGTGTGCCGATGTATCGGCAGATCGTCGACCAGATCACCGCCAAGGTGATGGCCGGCGATTGGCCGCCTGGGCATCCGCTGCCGTCGATTCGCGAACTGGCGAGTGCCAGCCAGGTCAGCGTGATCACGGTGAAGCGTGCCTACGCGGAGCTTGGCAATGCCGGGGTGATCGTCACCCGCCATGGCATGGGCTCGTTCGTTGCCGAGTCGACCGAACTGCCGGTGGCCCTGCTGCGAACCGAGTTTCACCAGCACCTGGATGCCCTGCTTGCCTGTGCCGCGCGACTGGGCCTTTCACCCGAACAGATCCGGCAAGCACTGGATGACGCGCAGTCCGCTGCGCCTACCGATTCACCACGAGGAAACATGCCATGACCGCCGCTTTTGCCCTTTCCGGGGTCAGCAAACACTATGAAGATTTTGCGCTGAAGGACATCGATCTGCATATGCCCGAGGGTCAGGTGATGGGCCTGGTCGGCGTCAATGGCGCTGGCAAGACGACCCTGCTGCGCATTCTCAGTGGCTTGACCCGCGCCGACACCGGATCGGTAGAAGTGCTCGGCCATGTGATGCCGGCCGACCAGGTCGCTGCCAAGAAGCACATCGGGATCGCCTCCGAGGACATGCGATTGTTCAAGACGCAGACCTTGCGCTGGCATATGGATTTCATCCGTACGATTTATCCGGATTGGGATGAGGCCTATGCGCAGGACCTGTTGCGGCGCTTTGATCTGCGCGCCGGACAGAAGCTGGCCGGGTTCTCGCATGGGCAGCGTGTCAAGGCCCTGCTGCTGCTCAATTTCGCACGCCGTCCACGACTGCTGTTGCTCGATGAGCCGACCACCGGCCTCGACCCGGTGGCGCGCGACGAGGTGCTGCAGGTGCTGGCGGAGGTGCTGCGCGATGAGGCGCGCAGCGTGCTGTTTTCCTCGCACAACACCCAGGACATCGAGCAGATCGCCGACACCATCAGCTTTGTGCATCAGGGCCGCCTGCTCGCCAGCAAGGACAAGGAAGTCTTCATAGACGAATGGCGCCGCATTCTCTGCCAGGGCACCTGGGAAGGCGCAGGCGACTGGCCGGAAATCGCCGCCGCGCGCCGCAATGGCTCGATGCTGGAACTGAAGGTGCGCCAGTTCAGCGAAGCCATCATCGAGCGCCTGCAGGCGCAGGGCCTGGAAATCCGCAGTACCGAGGCGATGAGCCTCGAAGAGATCTTTGTCACTACCGTGCGTTCAGGAGCAGCGGCATGAGTGCCTTCGAAATCAATACACCGGTGATCCGGCAACTGATCGTCAAGGACTGGATCCTGTTCCAGAAGCAGCTCGCTCTCTGTGTGACCGCCGGCATCGTGGCGCTGTGCCTGATCGGCATGGCCAAGGGCTGGAGCTTCTATCTCGGCTCGCTGCTGCTGATCATCGTGCTGGTGTCGGCCGCGTGTTTCTCGATCTCGACATCGATGCTCGTCGAACGCAAGGACCAGACCCTGGCTTTCGTGATGAGTCTGCCGGTGTCGCCGCTGGATTATTACCTGGCGAAGCTCGTTGGCAGCCTGATCACTTTCCTGGCGCCGTTTCTGGTGATTCTGGTGGGCACCGTTGCGGTCATCCTGCTGACGCCATTGCCGGATGGGCTGTTGATGCTTGCCCTGCTGCTGTTCGGCCATGTGCTGCTGGCTTATTCGGTCTCGCTCTGCGTCGCCATGGCAGTCGAGTCGGAAGGCTGGAACATCTTTGCCATGGTCGGCAGCATGGTGCTGATCAATCCAATGATCATGCTGATCGGCCAGATCAAGTCGATCAGCAGCCATTTCGAGGGCGACCACGTCGTCTGGAACGCCCCTGCAATATCGATCCTGCTCACCCAGCTGATCGTCAGCATCGCCGTGCTGCTGATCACCGGCTGGGTGCATACGCGCAAGAAATCGTTCTACTGAGCAGCGTGCCACGCGCGTAGACGTTGCCGGCAGACGACCGAATGAACGCGCTCGAGGGAAATGCCGTGCAAGCCACAGCTCGCTTCCACTACATGGACAATCTGCGCGCACTGGCGATGCTGTCCGGGGTGATCTTCCATGCCGCACTCGCGTACAGCCCGCTGCTGCACCCGTTCTTTCCGACGGCGGATCGCGCGCAGTCGTTTGTCGTCGATGTCGGCATCTGGTTTCTGCACCTGTTCCGGATGCCCTTGTTTTTCGTGGTTGCTGGCTTTTTTGCCTGCATGCTGGTGCAGCGGCGCGGACTCGGCGGCTTCTTCGGCAATCGCCTGAAGCGCATCGCGCTGCCGTTCGTGATCTTCTGGCCACTGGTCCATCTGGCGCTCAGCTGGAGCACCGTGCACGCAGCGGCGAGCGTGCAGCATCCCTCACCGATGCTGGTGATGATCCAGCAGTTCATGCAGATGGAAGATGCGCCGACCTTGCCACCCGGCACCGGCCATCTATGGTTCCTGTATTACCTGATGATCTTCTACGTGCTGATCTGGTCGGCGCGCAGCATGGGACTGCAGCGGCTCGACGATTCCCTGCGCAAGCTCGGTCCCATCTGGCATCTTGGTCTGCTGCCGCTCGTTCTGGTGCCGGCGCTGGCAGCGGTCAGTGCGCCGCATCCGGCGCCGGAGAGTCTGCTGCCGCAGTTCTGGGCACTCGGCTTCTACGCGCCGTTCTTCGCCTATGGCTATCTGTTGTTCGGGCAGGAGGACTGGCTGGCGCGCGCCCGGCGGATTGCACCCTGGTTGCTGCTGGCGAGCATCGCGCTGTATGCCGTGTTCCTGCAGCTGCTGGCGGGGCAGACCTACGATGCGGAAGATCCTTCCGCGTCACTTGCGCTGGCCGTGCTGGAGGCCTACATCAGCGTCTGGATGACCCTGGTCTGCCTGGTCGCCGGGCGCGCTCTGCTCAATCGCAGCAATCGCGTGCTGCGCTATCTGGCGGATGCTTCGTACTGGACCTACATCATCCATCTGCCGGTCCTGTTTGCGATCCAGTACGCGCTGATGGATCTCGACTGGCACTGGGGCCTCAAGTTCAGCGTGGCACTGATCGCCACTTCGGGCATCTGCCTGCTCAGCTATCCGCTGGTTGTCCGCGGGCGCTTTCTCACCGCCCTGGTCGGTTCACGAGCGCCGGCTGCGAGCGCTGTGTCGGGCTGAGCGAAGCTTCAAATCGACATCGGGCGGCTCGGTCCGGCATCGCCAACTTTGCCGCAGTGCCGCAATTTTTTGCCCCGGTTACATTTGTTGACCATACGCCAGCGTACCGTTAGTCTCGGCGCCGGCAATGGGTCTCGAGTCCGAAACCAGCGCGCCGATTGCACCGATCTGTTGGGGAGAAACCGTAGAAAAACTATTGGGGCAGAGCCGCCAGGCATCTGCATGCACAGCCTATTCAAAGTTGAGGGACTTATGAATACCGGAACACGTCGCACCCGCTACAACCTGCTGCCTGTCGCCCTGCTGCTCGCCCTGGGCGGGACCGCCACGGCCAATACGCTGAACCAGAATGTTTCCTGGACCGTCGATCGCGCCGGCACCACGGCCAAGTACCGCATCGTCGCCTATGGCGACTCCATCTACGCCGGCTACAACGGCTCGGTCAGCAATGCCGCCAAGTACTCGGCGCCAACGGTCGATGCGGAATACCTGTCAGCCCAGTGGAATGCTGATATCGAGAGCATCCGCCGCGCCAAGTCGGGCGCCGTGGCCTCGGATGTCTATCAGAACAAGATCGTCGCCGAACGCTCGTACATGCAGGCCAGCAGCACCCGCGTGGTGACCTTCGAGATGTGCGGCAATGATGGACTGCAGGCGCGTACCAGCTTCAAGTCGCAGAGCGGCACCTGCAACTACGGCGTGCTCGACACCGCAGTCGCCAACTGCAAGACCTATGTGGCATCGGCGATGGATTACATCAATGCCAATGCCAATGCCGGCGTCAAGCTCAAGGTGATCGCCAACCTCTACTATCCCGGTTACAACGCCGACAATGTGCAGAGCAGCTGCCGTGATGCCAGCACCGGCGCCACGGTCAATCTGCGTGACCGCTTCCTGCCGGCAATCGCCAAGATGAACTACTGGATGTGCGAGTACGCCCGCCAGAAGGGCTTCAAGTGTGCCGACAGCTTTGCGCAGTACATGGGCGCCGACTACGACAGCAATTCCGATGGTCAGATTGATTCGGATGCGCTGCGCTTCGTTGCCGGTGACACCGAGGCAGGCTACCTGACCCGGATCACTTCGACACTGCGCTCGACCTTGCGTGATGCCAACACCAAGTTCGTCACTTCCAGCAGCAGCTACGACTACATCCAGTCCGATGACACCCATCCGACCTATACCGGCGGAACCGTGTCTGCCGGCCTCTGGGGTGGCAGCACCGGTACCGGCGCACCGCGTTACACCAGCTTCACCGGTGGCAAGAGCCCGATCTGGAGCCAGTACGGCCATGAACGCATGGGCTGGTCGTTGACGGTCTACAATCCGGCGACACCCTGATCGGACCGAGCTGAAGCGCGCCTGCTTCCGTTCGATTCCGCTCAGCCTCGTTGCCTGCCGGCAGTCGCCGGTGGGCAACGCTGCTGGATTCCGGATGCTTCGGCAGCTCCGCCGCTCAGTGCACGGGTATGAAAGACAGTCGCAGTCAGCACGCCGTGTCGTCCACAATGGACGCCGATGGCGTGCGCGTGGTGCGCGCGCCGGCAGCTGCCAGCGCGCGAGTGTGGGCGATGGTGTTGATCGCTGTGGCCATGATTGTTGCCGGTGTCATTGCCTTCCAGCGGTTCGCTGCGCCGCCGCCATCCAGTGCCGCAGAGCAGGTGCACGGGCAGGGGGTGGCTGGCGTGGACAGCCATACAGACCAGCCGCGTCGCAGCAGCGCCGACAACGACCAAATGCCGCCGCGACGTGCGCCACTGCGGGTCTCTTCAGCGACCTCATCACAGCTCGACGACGCCCGCAGCGGAGATGAGAATGATCTGGCCAGTTATATCTCGCCCGACGATCCGGAACCGACGATGACCGAAGTGATCGAGGCCCTGCGTGCCTCCGGCGAACACGGCGGCCTGGCCGCGTTCAATCCGCCCGGAACCAGCCCGCCGCTGATGGGACTGGCGGTGCCCGAAGATTTTGAATTGCCGCCAGGCTATGTGCGTCATCACCAGGTGACCGATGCTGGCGAGCCGATCGAGGCGATCCTGATGTTCTCGCCCGATCATGTGTTTCGTGATGCCGATGGCCAGCCGATTGCGATTCCGGAGGATCGCGTGGTGCCGCCGGAACTGGCCCCGCCTGGCCTTCCGATCCGACCGATCACACTGCCCCCGCCCCCCGAATGACGGCCACCGCAGCGAACTCCGACGCGGGCGCAGGCGTCCGCTGGTACAGGCTGGGCGGAATCATCGCCAGCGCCCTGCTGCTTGCCTTGTATGCCCGCGGCGAACTGGCCTGGCCGCTCGGCTTCATCCTGTTGGTGCCGTGGCTGCTGAGCTTGAACAAGGTGACTACGATCGGCGGCGTGCTGGCCAATGCACTGCTGATGACCGTCGCCTATGTGCTGGCAGCGTTTGCCTGGTTCGCCAGTGCCCTGACCGCATTCACCGGACTTGATGGGGCAAGCGCAGTGCTCGTGCTGTGTGCGCTGGCGCCGGTGTTGCAGCCGCAACTGCTGGCCTACGCGTTGACCCGGCATCTGATCGCAGCGCGCTGCGGCCCGTTGCTGCGGATGCTGGCCGCGGCCGCCGCCTGGGTAGGCTGTGAGTGGTTCTGCGGAAAACTGTTCGGCGACACCCTCGGGCATGGCCTGTATCCCTCGGCGTATCTGCGCCAGCTGGCCGATCTCGGTGGTGCCGCCGGTCTGAGCCTGCTGCTGATCCTGATCAATGAGCTGCTCGCCCTGGCCTGGTTGCGCTGGCGCACTGCGCCGCGCAGCGGACTGCCGCCGCTGGCGCTGGCTGCCGCGCTCGTTGTCCTGATGTTTGGCTATGGCGGCTGGCGGAGCGCGCAGCTGCAGTCGCTGTTGTCGACACCGGCGCCGTCGCTACGCATCGGCATGGTGCAGACGGCCATCGTCGATTACGAAAGGCTGCGCCAGGAAATCGGCGCCTACGCGGTGGTCCGCGAAGTCCTGGACACCCACTTTGCGCTGTCGCGTGCTGCCATCGAGCAGCATGGCGTGGACGCGCTGCTGTGGTCGGAGACGGTCTATCCCACCACGTTCGGCCATCCTCGCAATGAGGACGGCGCGGCGCTGGACCAGGAGATCCTCGACTTTGTCACCGCGGCCGGGGTGCCCCTGGTGTTTGGCAGCTACGATCTCGATGCCGCCGGCGAATACAACGCCGCGGTCTTTGTCGAGCCGGTTGCCGGTCTGCTCGGCTACTACCGCAAGACCCATCCGTTTCCACTGACCGAGCATGTGCCGTCCTGGCTGGACGGACCGATGATTCGGCGCCTGCTGCCCTGGACCGGTGGCTGGCAACCGGGCACCGGCGCGCGGGTGTTTCCGCTGCGCAGCGCGGATGGCCGTGAGCTGATTGTGCTGCCGCTGATCTGCCTCGATGGTGTACGTCCGTCGATGGCCATCGAGGGCAGGCGTCTCGGTGCCCAGGCAATCCTCAGTCTGTCCAATGATTCCTGGTTCAGCAGCGCACCGCTGGGTGCGCGCCTGCATCTGGCGGTCGCCGCCTTCCGCAGCATCGAAACCCGGATGCCGCAGCTGCGCGTCACCAGCAATGGCCTGAGCGCCATCATCGATCCGGCTGGCGCATTGATCGCGGCGACGGCAATGGGGGATCGCGCGGTACTCGCAGGTGATATCCCCTTGCGCGATCCACCGGCGACCCTGGTGGTGCGCTGGGGTAACTGGGTAGGGCCGGCCGGGCTTGCGCTGCTGCTGGCTCTGTCGCTGCAGCTGGGTCTTCGTTCATGGCGTGAACGATTGGCCAGTCGCCGAAGCGCTGACGCGGCAGCGACCACGCTGGCGCAGCAAGGCGATCTCGGCGGTGTCGTGCTGCTGACACCCCTGGCGCGACTGCTCACCGCGCTGTTGCGCCTCGGCGCCGCGCTCGGTCTGGTTTGGCTGGGCATGGACATGCTGTTGCGTGACGGTCTGCAGGTGAACTCGCTGGCACAGATCCGCTGGTATCTCTGGGCGGTGCTGGCACCGGCGGTCGCCGCCTGGGTGCTGCAACGTGCCTTCACCGCCAGGGCGAGCATCGGCAACGGCATGCTGATCCTCCAGCAGCGCCATCAGCGCATTGAAGTGCCGCTCGCCAGCATCGTGCTCTTGCAGCCCTGGCGTGTGCCATTGCCGAGCAGTGGCGTTGATCTGAAGCTCGCCTCCGGTCGGCGATTCCAATACGGCATTGCCTGCGCAGACCCGGTCGCCCTGCTGCACGCACTCGCCGACGCCGGTGCACCGGTGCTGTTCTCCGGCGCTCGCGCAGCCGCGATTGCCGAATACGCGGCGCTGCGCGTGCGCGTTCGCAAACCCTGGCTGGATCATCCGCTGCTGAAATTCCTGCTGTTCCCGCTGGTGCCGGCGCTGCCCGCCTTTCGGCTGCACCAGTACATCGCCTTCGGTGGCGCCTTTGGCGAGTACCACACCTATGGGCTGGAGGCTTACCTGCTCGGTCTGCTGATCTGGTGGGCGGCCTGGTCGATCGGACTGATGATGCTCGCCGCCGTGCTGCGGATCGTCATCGAGGGGCTCACTCTGGCCCTGCTGGCGGCGCGCGCGCGGAATCGGGCAAGTCTCAGAGCGGCGCTGGAAACCGGCGCGCGCCTGGTCTTCTACGTTGGCGTACCCGTCTGGCTGGTGTTGCGCATGGTCGCGCCTTGAACCCGACCGCCGTACAGGATTGGACGAAGAAGTGCGGCGCCGACCGCGCGACAGAAGCGATCGGCGCCTGTATCTTCAGTATTTCAGTTTGACTGTCCAGTCTCCGCGCAGATCCCAGAAATAGGACTTCTTGTTGTTGAGCACACGGCTGTCGGCATTGGTACCCGGCTTGAGCGCGGCATTGTTGCCATCGGTCGTGAACATTCCGCGCCAACCGTAGCCAAAGCGACCACCGGCTGAACTGATCGCGCTGGTGAAGCCCGCGGGCGTGTCGTAAAAAACCTTTCCGCGTCCCATCAAGGCCAGACCGTTCTGATACAGCAGGATCGAATCGGCGTTGTTCTTGAAGCCGTACATGAGATCGTCATAAGACACGTCAGGCCAGTTTTCATCAGGCACCGTGATGCTGCAGCCCTCGTGGATATAGAACGACTGGCCGGTGAACATCAGGGTACGGTTGGTCCAGAGAGAGCGCGCCAGACTCCACTCGGCACTGCCGCCGATCGGCGCCGCGCTCGGCGTGTACTGCCAACGGCCGTTGTTGCTGGTGCGCACCCAGGCGAACGGCGTGCCGCCAACGGCCAACTCGATCAGCGCGGGATTGTTGACATCAGCGAAGGTTGAGTTGAGACCCGTGGAATGCGCGGCGATGCCGCGCAGCACGCTGGGTTCACGCAGCGACATGATGTACATGAACATGTTGGCCTGATCGTATTCGAGCGAAGGCAGCAATCCGGTCGGATCGGCCTTGCGCAGCTCCTGGTTCATCTCCCAGGGTGTGCGCAGACCGCTGTTGGCCTCGGTCACGCCACTGGTCCGATACTGGCTGGCATGGCCGACGCCCAGGCGGTGGCTGTGGTTGCGATCGAAGTAGTCGGCGATCACGCGTTGCTCGAGCAGCGGGTCGTGCCGCCACTGCATGGCCGGTGCATTGAAGTCGTAGGGCGTGGTGCGTTCGAACTCCACCGCCTGCGGCCGGCCATTGGCATCCAGCGGTCCATTGCCGAAGCGATCGAGCAGGGTGTTTCCGAAGCGGTCGCGGAACACCGGATTGACCGCCACGCCCCTGGCATCGATCCGCGAGACCATGATTTCCGGGCGCGCGATCGGATTGGCCAGGCTGCGATCAGCCGCGGTCAGTTCGGGATGTCGCTGCGCGGTGGAATTGATGCGCACCGTGACGGGTGCGCCGATGCCGCTGACCGAAGTCAGGCGATCGACGTAGTCCTCATGCAGATAGAAAATGTCCTGCCACTGCACGTTTTCGAAAGTGCGTACCGTGCCGGTCAGGGTCTGCGACGAAAACGGCCAGGTAATGCGCGGGAAGACGACGTTGTTGGGAACTTCGACTTTCAGATTCTCGTTGTTGCCGACCAACTGGTACAGGCTTTCCCAATTGCCATCGAGGTCGGACAGCACGATATCGGCGCGCGGATTGATCCGTTCCGGATGCAGGACCAGATACTGCTTGCCATTCTCGACCGAGCGGAACAACACGCGACGGAACAAGGTGGCTTCGGGGAAGGATCCGACCAGGGTCACGCCCCGCAGACTTGGATAGGATGCGCGCACCGCGTTCAGAAAGCGACGGATCGCGAGCAGGGTACGGCCGTCCTGATGCTGCACACCGCGATAGACATCAGCGAGCAGGAAGCGTGTCGAATAGCCTTCACGTACCAGGTCGTCACGATGATTGATCAGGTGATTGCGCACCGTGGCATTCAATTCCGGCGATGACGATTGCAGCAGACGCGGATCCACCAGAACGATGGCCAGTCCGAGGCTGCCGCCCAGCGGTGTCGCCGGCTCGAAGTCCATCAGGCTCAGGCTGTTGATCTCCAGCACGCCATCGCCATCGAGGTCAAAATCGCTGTAGCTATCCGCAATCTGCGCCACCGAGGGCGGTGGCAGTGGCGGCGGGATGATAATTGCCGCGCCGGCACCACCGAGGAAAGTAAGCGTCACTCCCAACACCAGCATTCTGAACATGATGTTTTGCTCCCTTGGGCCCGCAAGAAATTTGCGGGGCTCGGAGCAAAGGCGGTATTCAGCGCGCGACTCTGACATCGCCACCAGGCGTCTTCTCAGCCGTTGCCCGGTGGCCGCGGTACGTCCCGCGTGGGAGCCAGCGTGCGCCCTGGCCCGGATGTCCGAGCGGGCCTTGCTGCCTGGTTCAGGAGTGGCTGCCGTCCGGCCGCCACCCAAAGTACAGCGGAGTCGGGCGACCTCGTCCGGACGCGAACACGTCCGCGACGATTCCCGACTCCGCGATCAACCACCGACTTCAGAACTTCCAGGTGCCCTGCAGATAGAAGCTCTCGTTGGACGCACTCTTGCTCGGGATATTTGACGTGCGATCGCGCGACTCGATGCCGAGGCCGACCGAGAAGCTCTTGTTGAAGGTCTTGTCGAGTTCGAAACCATAGGTCCAGTTGTCATCGATGCGGCGTGGCGTCAGGTTCTTGTTGTCGACCTCATCGAACTTGACGCCGAAGCCGGCGGTCATGTCCCAGGGCAGCTTGCGGGTATAGGTGAACTCGTAACCGTAGGCATCCGAGTTGCGCGTGGTCTGGGTCGAGTCCTCGACCTTGGGCGCGTACTTGATCTTGATGATGTCTTCCTTCGTCGCCTTGTACTCGGCGGTCAGCGCCAGGGTATCGATGCGCGCGTCCGGTGAGTCGGGACTGGTGACATCCTTGTCCTGGTAGTTGTAGGTGACGCCCAGGGCCAGCTTCTTGGAAACGTCGAAACCGTAGCCCAGCGACACCACAAAGGTGCTGACGAACTTGTTGCTGTCCTTCTGCAGGGTCACGTACGACAGCGAGGGCTTGAAGCTGTGCTTGCTGCCCTTGGGCGCAAACTCGAAACCGGAGGTCACCGCATAATTGAGCTTGTCCAGATCGCTGCGATCGGCGTGGCGGTCATTCGCGAGCTTGACGCCATTGCTCCAGGACATGCCGCCACCGGCGAACTGGTACTTGTGATTCAGGCCGATCTTGGCGGTGTAGCGGTCTTCCTTGTCGACCACATTGTCGGCATTGGGATCGATCAGGTCGTCGATACCATCGCCATCTTCATCGACGCCGTCGTCTTCCTCGACCTCGTCTTCATCCGGATCGACATCGAGCACGTCGTCGAAGCCGTCGCCGTCGTCTTCGTCCTCTTCCTCATCATCGGTTTCGGCCGATTCGTCCTCATCATCCTCGAAGTCCGCCAGATCGGCATAGTCAAAGCCACTGCCCGAAGAGGGTGCGACGCCGATGTTGGTATTGGTCCGGTACTGGGCTTCGACACTGCCCCTGAACTTGTGCCCACTCTTTGCCTTTGCATCAGCCGCCATGGAGTCGGCCGCAACACCCGTCAGGACGATCGCAATCGCCGCGGGCAAAAGTTTCAGATACATGTGAATCCCCTGTGGATTGAACTTCAGAAATTGCCGAACGCGTCCGCCGACGGATCCAGTAAGAATGCTGGTCAGACGCGCCATCCCCTGTTGCGGGCTTTCAGCCGGTCAATACCCGGTCCGGAAGCGGCGCCAGCATAGGGCTACGGCCGTTCCAGCGAAACGGGGAAACCCGCTTCCCTGAGAGAAACTTGTGAAACAAAGATGGCAGGCTCAGGGCGGCTCGGGCCGCGATGGACGAACGGTCAGGCAGCCGGCCCTCCCGCCAGCCTTCATCAAAGGCGACCGGGCTTGAACGACACGGTCGGGGCAGGATGCGGGCGCTGCCGAGAGGCGCGTCTAACGGTCTCCAGCGAAAGCGGCACGCCCTCGCCCGATGGATGCCCCGCCCCGGTATTCTGCGGTGTTCGCGCAAGGACGGCGCCGTTCGCGAGCCTCCTGACGCCACAGGCATATTGGATTGGCCGTGCCATCGCGAGGGCATGGAGCGCCCCGAGGGGCCTACTTGTCGTGGGCCGGTCCGCCATCGAGGGCATATTCGCCGCGCCGGAACGCGGCGATGATCTCCTGGGCGCGGGCGAGTCCCTCTTCCGGCACCAGCACCCGCACGCCGCCTACCGCGATCGCCAGCAGTTCATTGTTCTGCACCATGTTGGCATCGGCAACGATGGCCGGCATCCCCTCGGACTCCAGCAGACCACGGACCAAAAAGGCTTCCGTTGCCGTGATGAATTTCGCAGCCAGCACCAGATCGGTACTGCTCAGGATTTCGCCTGCTACCGGCGCGATGGTGGGCGCCAACGGCGGCGGCGCGATGCCCCGCTTGCCGAGTACTTCGAGAATCACCGTCTGCGCCAGTTCGGTCAGGGTCCCGCCGGCGTAGCGGGCCAGCAACTGATCGTCAGCCATTTCGTTGAAACTGGCTTCGAGCCGTTCGCGGGAAATTTCCATTGCGCATCACACCTGGCGCCGAGGCGAAGTCTCCGCCGGACACTGGATTGTTGCACAGCGCCGCCGCTCTCCGTGCCCAGCATCGCAACGGGGGCAGGCAGGCCTGCCTGTTCGCAAGCCCACAAGCAACGGCACCGGCGCGCGATACGCGCGACGTTCAAACCTTGCAAGGCTTCCCTGCATCCGACTGGCGGTCATCTTCAACAGGGGCATGCTCATGATCTACCCAAAGCGCACAGACCGCAGAGCGTCAAGTCTTCGTGTCTGCCTGCCCGCTGCGCTGCTGATGCTGTTGACCAGCGCCCAGGCGGCTTCGACCTTGCAGCCCGAACTTGCCGAGACCATTGCGGTACAGTCGCAGCTGGTGTTCGAGTCGGGCTTCAATCGCTGCGACACCGAAGCCATGGCCGCTGCGGTCAGCGAGGACTTCGAGTTCTATCACGATCAGGGCGGCATCACGACCGGCAAACAGGCCTTCATCGATTCGATCCGCAACGGAATCTGCAGTCTGGACTACAAGGCCACACGCCAGGCCGTCGCCGGCAGCGTGCAGTATTTCCCGATGCAGGCCAATGGCGTCATCTATGCGGTGCTGGAGACCGGCGAACACCAGTTTTTCGCCAGCCATGACGGCGGACCGGCCGAGCTGAGTGGTGATGCCAAGTTCTCGATCCTATGGCGCAAGGAAGCGGCGGGCTGGCGGATGACGCGGGTCTTCAGTTACGACCATCAGCCGGCATCCGCTGAGAAGTGAAATCCGGCAAGGTGCCTGGTCGCGTCGTCCTGCAGCGAGTGCACTCGATGGTGCGCGCTCTACGTGCCGTGTGGCTATTGCCATCCGGCGCGCCTAACGCAGAAATCTCCCTGCACGCGGCGCATTTTCGCCAACATTCGCGATCAGCAGCGTGATCGCCCAGTGCCGCAACGAGCGCTGTCCGCCAATGGACTCGAATCGGGTACGCAGTGATCGCGCGATCAGCGATTGCAGGGCGCGATCAAGTTGCAGCTGTGCACTGGGCTCAGCGAATTGCCGTTGACACCAGACCTCAGAGCCTCCGCGTCATGAACACGCTGTGCGGGTCCTCGATGTAGTCGCCGAAGGGACCACAGAAGACGAAGCCGCAGCTGGCATAGAGCCGATGCGCCGGCACGAACGCATCCATCGAGCCGGTCTCCAGACTGAGCCGCCGATAGCCACGTGCTCTGGCCTGCCCGATGATGTGCGCGAGGATGGCGCGGCCGGCACCAGTGCGCCGATATGCCTGCGCAGTCCGCATCGACTTGATCTCGCCGTGGCCGCCGTCGAGCTCCTTGAGTGCGCCGCAACCCACCAGCGCCGCGTCCTGCCATGCCGACCAGAAGGTGATGGTCGGATGGCGCAGGCGCTCGATATCCAGCGCATGCACGCTGTCCGGCGGCGAAATGGCGCGCATGTCCTGCAGGTGTTCGTTCAGCAGTTCGTGGATTTCGCGGCGGGACAGATCGTCGACTTCGATTCTCATCGGCGCAGGCGGATCGGCTCGTGAAGGAGGCAGGGGACATGCATCTGGCCTGAAGCAAACCATATTGTCAGATGCCCGGCAAGATCGAGGCAAGGCCGGCTCGCCGCAAGCCATCGGCGCCCGACCGAAGCCGGGCCGATCGCCTGTGCCTGAACGCCGTGTTGCGTATGTGTCGCTGCGGCGTGCCGCAGGCATCGCCCGAAAGCATGAATCAACACGCTGCAAGCCAATATCATCCGTTCGGGTGATGCCCGGCTGCTGCTGCATGAAGAGAATCGGCCGGTGCATCCGCACTGAACCCATGGAGACCCGTACTCATGAAAAAGACCGTACTGACCTTCGGCCTGATTTCCGGCGCCATCATGTCCCTGATGATGGCCCTGACCGTCCCGTTCATGGACCGCATCGGCTTCGAGCATGGCGCGGTCATCGGCTATACCTCGATGCTGCTGGCGTTCCTGCTGGTGTTCTTCGGGATTCGTTCGTATCGCGACAATGTCGCCGGTGGCAGCGTGGGCTTTGGCCGCGCGCTCGCGGTGGGCCTGTTGATCTCGGTGATCTCGTCGCTGTGCTACGTGGCGACCTGGCAAGTGGTCTATTTCAACTTCACGCCGGACTTTCTCGACAAGTACAGCGCGCACATGATCGAAAAGGCGCGCGCCGACGGCGCCAGCGAGGCCGCGTTGGACAAGCAGAAAGCCGAAATGGAGGATTTCGCGAAGCTCTATCAGAACCCTGCCTTCAATGCCGCGATCACCCTGATCGAGCCGTTGCCTGTGGCGCTGATCGTCTCGCTGTTCAGCGCGGGTGTGCTGAGCCGGCGCAAGCGGGGTGCGCACAAGCCGGACGGTGACGCGACGGCCGCTGGCGGCTCGGGCTGAATGGTGCCGGACAGAGGCCGGCGCGGCCTTGCGTCGGTCCCTGTGCTGCCGGGCTCAGGGATGTGCAATCGACAGTGATCGGGGCAGCGGGGCGCGACGACACGGCGCCTGCGCGTTACCCTGAGGGCTGTCCTGCAAACAACGGAGCTGCCATGACCGCATCCGCCCTGCTCGCCATCGATGCCGGCACCACCAGTGTGCGCGCCATCCTGTTTGATGCCGACGGGTGTGCGCTGGCCAGCGCCCAGCAGGAATTCGCTCAGCATTTTCCCGCCTCCGGCTGGGTCGAGCAGGATGCCGAGGAAATCTGGACCGCGGTCCTCGCCACTTGCCGGGAAGCGATTGCACGCTCCCGGCTTGCAGCCACGCAGATTGCGGCGATCGGCATCACCAATCAGCGCGAAACTGTCGTGCTCTGGGATCGCCAGAGCGGTCTACCGATCCACCGTGCCATCGTCTGGCAGGATCGCCGCACTGCCGATGACTGTGCCCGCCTGCGCGCCGACGGCAATGAGCCGATGCTGCGCGATCGTACCGGTCTCCTGCTCGATCCGTATTTTTCGGCGACCAAGATCGCCTGGTTGCTCGACCATGTCGACGGCGCACGTGCCCGCGCAGAAGCCGGCCGGCTGTGTTTCGGCACGATCGACTGCTGGCTGCTGTGGAAGCTCAGCGGCGGCCGTCGCCATGTCACCGATGCCAGCAATGCTTCGCGTACCCTGCTGTTCGACATCGAACGCCAGCAGTGGGATGAGGATCTCCTGCGGCTGTTCAAGGTGCCTGCCGCCGTGCTGCCCGAGGTGCTGGATTCCAATGCACACTTCGGTGATTGCGAGCGCGAACTGTTTGGCGCCGCGATTCCGATTCGCGGTGTGCTCGGCGACCAGCAGGCGGCCCTGTTCGGTCAGGCCTGCTTCGCGCCGGGCATGATCAAGAGTACGTATGGCACCGGCTGCTTCCTGGTGATGAATACCGGCAGCGCCATCGTCCGCTCGGACAATCGACTGCTGTCCACCGTCGCCTATCGCATCGACGGCAAGGTGACCTATGCGCTCGAGGGCAGCATCTTCATCGCCGGCGCCGCGGTGCAGTGGTTGCGCGATGGTCTGAAGCTGATCGGCAGTGCCGCCGAGACCGAACACCTTGCACAGCAGGCGCGCCGCGACACCGGCGTCTATCTGGTGCCCGCCTTCACCGGTCTTGGCGCGCCGCACTGGGACCCGCATGCGCGCGGCGCCCTGATCGGGCTCAGCCGGGATACCGGGATCGCTGAAATTGTCGCCGCCACCCTGCAGGCGGTTGGCTATCAGACCCGTGATCTGATCGAGGCGATGCGCCGCGACGGCTGCGCCGATGCCCAGGCTCTGCGCATCGATGGCGGCATGGCGGCCAACAACTGGTTTGCGCAATCACTGGCCGATCTGATCGGCCTGCCGGTCGATCGCCCACGGATCATCGAGACCACCGCGCTCGGCGCCGCCTATATCGCCGGACTCGGCGCCGGAATCCACGACTCGTTCGAGCAGATCAGTGCGCACTGGGCCCGCGATCGTCGCTTCAACGCCGAAATGCAGACCGAACAGCGCGACCGCCTGTACGCCGGCTGGCAGGATGCGGTGGCGCGGACCCTGCATCGCGGCGAGACAAATCCGGATTGAAATGCCGCGTCGGTGACGACGATGCCAGAGCGCAGACAACAGAAGGCGACCGCTGGCGGATCGCGCTCAGGTTTCGGGCCTGCGCAGCACCGCGGTCTGCACCGCCTGTGCGCGCAACCAGTGTTCGAAAGAAGGATGATGCAGGGTGCTGTTGAGGTCGATCCACAGCTTGCCGTAGCGATAGCGTGGACACCAGAGCAGACTTGGCATCGGCGCGTTCTCCTGCGCTTCGTTGGCGGCGACCGGGTACTTGAACGCTGCCGCCACCAGGCACTGACTGAGCTGGCTGGCATCCAGGCTGATCGCCGTGGCAGCAGCGGAATCGGGACTTGCGTCGTCGGCCGCACGCAGCTCCAGACCGTCCGGCGTGCCGCGCGTGGCGAGGAAATTCTGCGCGTTGTCGAACGCGGCAAGCTCGGCCACCGGCAATAATTGCAGCGGCGGAAAGCCATCATGCTGGTCGAGCAGGGCCCAGTAGTCCTCGGGCAAGGCCAGCCCCAGTCTCTGTTCGGCGAGACCGCGTGCCTGGGCATCTGCGCCCGCTGGCCAACTGGACTGCCGCAGCAACAGCCGTGTGTACAGATCCGGCGCCTGCCAATAGGCAAGCAGCTCGCCGACCGGCACATCGGCGAGCTCAATCCGCATCGCCGCGCGGTCAACTGCACTGCGCTGCTGCTCGCGTTCCGATTGCTGCTCGGCAACCCAGCTGGATTCCAGCCATCCGCGCAGCGAGTCAAAGGTCTCCGGCGACTCGATGAAGTAGCGCACCAGACGCACGTCCTTCAGACGGGCATCGGTCTCAGGCAGATAGAACAGCGGGTCCTGTTCGTCGACGCCACCGAGATACCACCAGGTACTGGCATCGGCGATGGCGATTTCGACCCACGACACATCAATCTTCGCCACCGATTTCAAAGGAGAGGTTGGTCGTGTACGGCGCCAGATCGCGCTCGATGATCGCGCGCGCCGGCTGCACGTCTTCGATCGGAAGCAGACCCAGCGAAGGTACTCCGTTGCGCGCGAGATAGAGCGCGCGCAGTTCTGCAGGCAGCGCGCGCCCCAGGCGCTGCTCGGCCGCGGCGATGGCTTCGGCACTGGCAGCGGCGGCCGCGGGGTCGCCCGCATATTCAAGTTCCGCGATCAGCTGCTGCAGGCTGAGCGCCTTCGCGTCCCGCTGCAATTGCACGCGCTCATCCCACAACTGCTGATAGTGCGCCGCGTCCGATTCCGGCGTGACGCCCTGGATCGCCATGCCGAGACCAAAGACCAGCAGTCCGGCGACCGGTACCAGCAGCAGGCTCAGATAGACCGCAGTAGTCGACAGCCAGGCCACCCCGCTCATAGGCCGCGTGTCCAGACGCAGCAGGATGCTGAGTGCCATCTTGATGCGCTCGCCGGCGGCGCTGGTTGGCCCCAGCCTGCGTTCGAGTTCGCGCAATACCCGCAGCAGACGCTGGCTGCGATGTCCCTTGCCGGGTGCAAGTTCGACCGCGAGGTCGCGCTCGACACTGTGCTGACGCCAGAGTACCGGTACCTGGAACAACTGCAACGCAGCCAGCACCGTGATCAGCACGAAGTCGAAATGCCAGGCGAGCAGGCCGCCGAGGATGGCGGCGACGGCGAGAAACACTGCCTCGACGCGCGCCCAGCGCGGCGGCAACAGGCTGGCCACGACATGGGCGCCATCGAGCGGTGGCACCGGCAGCACATTCAGATAATTGATCAGCAGAAACATCAGGGCCAGCGTGCCCAGCCATGCGGAGTAGGGCTCCGCCACGACGCCGAGCATCCACAGCACTGCCAGCGCCCAGCCAATCAGGATGCCGGGCAAGGGACCCATCAGACTCATCCAGGCGCGCCGGGTCGCGGCTGGATTGGCATCGACGCCGATGGCGACGCCGCCCACCAGGGGCAGGGCCATCAGATGCACATTGCGATAGCCGAAGGCGCGCATCGCAAGGAAGTGGCCCAGCTCGTGGATCAGCACCACCACAAGAATGAAGAATGCGAACTGCATGCCCCAGAGCAGGGCACCCAGGGCCATGAACAGGGCGACGCTGATACCGAACAGACTCCATTGCACCGGCCGCGACGGCGCGCGCTGCTGAATCAGCTCCTGGTTGCGCGCCAGCAGTGCCAGGCGTTCGGCCGGCACCGGACGCGGGTCCGCTGGCGTCTTCGGCATATTGCGCACCGCCTTGAAGATGCGCCATGCAAAACCGAGCCTGGGTACCGCGAGGTCGGGGCTCAGGGCGCGCAGCGCGCCGGCCTTGATCAGGGCCTGACGCTGGCGTTCCATCACGCCGCCGATCAGATCCAGCATTGTGCTGTCGTCGGCCGCCGCCGCTGCGCTGCCCAATCCGGACAGCCAGGATTGATGTTCGAGAAACTGTGCCGACAGACTGGTTTCTCCGGAAGTGCGTGCGATCACTTCGTCGGTCTGGGTGACTTCGAAATAGGGATCGAAGGCCTGGCTGATCGCGGTGCGGCCATCCTGCAGCCGGCTGGCGAAATAGGTATGCAGGCGATGCGGATGCGCCGCGCTGATCGGCGATCCGACCGCGACCATGGTGCCATTGGCATGCGCATGCACCACCCGCAACGGCAGATAACTCGGACTGCCATCGGCGGCAGTAGTGATGATCCAGCGCCCATCGTCAAAGCCGAGCGCGCGCAGTTGCTGTTGCGCCTCGTCGAACAGCGACTCCGTTCCTTTCGGCGGCATCGCCGTGACGAAACGCGCGCTCTCGCGTCGATACGGAATCGCCAGCAGATTGCGCAGGGTCAGCACCAGGACGATCAGTGCGATGGCGCCAACCAGCGCAAGGACTTGGGTCATTCGGGCAGATCCGGATCAAGAGGCCATGGACGTGGGAGAGCTGCGGTCGCCGGCAGCGCAGCCCGCGTGAGGTGCCGGCACGATGTCATGACGCGCTCGACCCGGTCAATCGCGGAGCGCCGCTTGTCGCTAAAATGCGTGCCGCCGGCCCTGACCGTCGCGGCGGCCGACCGCCGGACCTGATGCGAGACCCCTGTGTACCGATTCCCCAGTCAACATGCCCACCGTGCGATCCTGTTGATCGTGCTGCTTTCTCTGAGCCCGATCGTTGCCGCCAGCGAGCAGTGCTTCGCCGCGCAGAATCTCCCGGTGCCGCAAACCACCGAAGGCCTCTACGTCAATCTGGTCACCGCCAGCTCCGGGCAGACCGAGGCCAGCGTGCCCGGCTTCGATATCGATCTCTATGCCGCCGCCAGCAGCGTGCCCAGTGATCAGCTGAAGTACTACTGGGGCCCAAGCAGCAACGGCGGCGCCGGCGTGGCGACCGTGGGCGATACCTATGCGGTGCTCGCGGGCGGAGCCGTGATTGGCCCGGAATCCCTGTTCACGCGCGCCGCCTTCACCGGCAATACCGAGGCCTGGCAGGCTGGCGTCAGCGGATATCTTGGTCTGCGCTTTCGCGACGAGGCCAGTGGCGCCATCCGCTATGGCTGGCTGCAGCTGTCCACCAGCGCGCCGCTGGGTTTTCCGGCGTTGATCGAGGGCTGGTGCTATGAAGACAGCGGCGCCGCGATCACGATCCCCAGCCTGCCCACGGATGTGCTGTTCCGCAACGGCTTCGAGGGCTGAGCGCAGCGCGCTCACGGTGCACTGAGCGTGCCCGGTCGCAACATGATCTCGAAGTGGATCGCGCCATCACGCTGCATCACCGACACCAGCTCGGGTGCCATCGCGGCATCGCGATCGACAATGGCACGCAGGAACTGCGAGACCCGGGCATTGCTCGGGCTGCGCCCGTAAACCCGGATGCGCATACCGTCAACGCGCACGGGCTCGATATGTCCGTCCTCGCCGAACAGCGTCTGCAGGCGCTGCTGGATGATCTCGCTGCTGACAATAATGGTCGCCGTCGCAGGCCGCGGCGCGGCCGGCGGCGGCGCGTTGTGCTCAGTCAGCTGCGGTGTGCGCGCCGCCGTGACATTCTGACCTGACATCACCGACTCGGCGGGCGCTGGCAACGCCGAGGCAACGCGTACCCGGGTCGCCGTATCCTGATCAGGCATCTTCGTCTGCGTCGCAGTATCAACCACATCCGATCTCCGCTGATCGGCATCTGCCTGCGCAGTAGAGTCTCCTGCGTGCTGATCCGCACCGCCGCCGAATGCCAGCAAGTACAACGCGACTACCACCAGCAGGCCGCCCACAATGCTGAAGAGTGTTCTGGCCCCGCGATTCGGGTCGGTGCTGGCTTCGGCTGGCTTGCTGGATGTCATCGTGTTTCCCCGGGTCAAGACATCGTAGCGCCGTTCCCGGCGGTCGATCCCATTGCAGCGCGACTGTGGGGATTTTGCCGTTGCCCCAGCCGCGTTACCCAGTCTGACCACAAACCCGCATGCCGCAGCCGCGCTCGAAGCCAGTAGCGAAGAACGCGGCTCAAGGTGGCATCCGGTTGCCACCGCGGGACCGCCTGCGCCCACTGGGCGTGCGACGACTCAGCGATCGCCCAGGCGGGACTCCAGCTTTGCCAGTCTGGCCTTGAGTTCATCGAGTTCGCTGCGCTGCTGCTGTTCGCGCGCGGAGAGTGTCTGCACCGCGGCGGCCAGCACGGCGCTGATGCGGTCGTATTTCACGCCTTCCACTTCGCCGGCCGCATTGCGGGTGATCAGGCGCTCATCGAGCGCGGCCACTTCTTCGGCGACGAATCCGATATCGGCCATGCCATCGGCTGTCCACTGGTACTGCACGGCACGCAGTGCCTCGATGGTGCCGAGACCGAGCGCAAGCGGCTCGATCGCGTCCTTGTAGCGCAGGCTCGACGAACAGGTTGAAA
This sequence comes from Pseudomonadota bacterium, assembly GCA_022843465.1. GTDB lineage: Bacteria > Pseudomonadota > Gammaproteobacteria > Xanthomonadales > Ahniellaceae > 0-14-3-00-62-12. The sequence goes on from JALHNO010000001.1 coordinate 110,394, forward strand.
TCTCGTTGCTGGCATTGCGACAGAGTGCGGTGCTGCCGGCTGCCGCCAGGGTTGGCAGATGCAGCCGGCCATCGCTGCGCAGGGTCATCCGGGTGCTGCCATTGGCGAGGAACTGCAGACTGTTGTCGACGCCGGTATAGACCAGCCCGCCCCGGTTCGCACTGCCCGGATCGGCGAACACCAGGCCCCGGTTGACATTGGCCGGCGCGACCACGCTGATGAAGGCATCGCTGTCGTTCTCGAAGCTCGCCAGAACCGTCGCGCTCGGCGATGCCGGTTGCGCCGTGCCGGAATCCCCGCGTACCACATTGAAGTATCCACGCGGCGCGCGCGCCACGCTTTCAGCAGCGATGGCCGCCTGCATGACCACACCGCCCGAAGCCCGCACCAGTACCCGGTTGCCGCCATTGGAGACAAAATCGGCATTGGTATTGTCGGCCCAGACGAAGCTGCCCTCATCGCCATTGCTGTCACCCGAATTGGCCGTGCACTGCGCGGCGCCCACCGCTGTGCCCGGCCGCACCTTGGCGCGACGCCCGGCGGCCCAGCTCTGATCTCCACCGGCGCAACTGAACGAGCCACCGCCGACTGTGCTGGTAGATCCCTGGGCCAGGTTGCCGATGCCGCCGACAACCACACTGTTGCCGCCGCCCGCATGGTTTCCGGCACCACCACCCACACTGGCGAAGGTGCCAATGCCGCCATCGGTGCCGGCTGAATTGGCGTAACCGCCGGCGATCGTCGTGTATGGGCTGAATGCCCGGTTGCCATTGGGCGCGATGCCGAAAAATGTGCCATCCGGATTGCTCGCATGCGGGACCGATCCACCACCGCCAATGCTGACGCCGCGCACACCGTTCACGGCCGCATTGGCACTGCTGCCGCCGATCACGCTGGCCGTGACCACGAGCGGAGTCGGTATGCTGAATATCGTGGGCTCGATGCGCAGGCTTTGCACATTGGCGGTGCGCAGGACCAGATCGGTATCGTCGATGGTGCCGAGAAAGTTTGTGTCCGGGTTGGAGCCGGTGTCACCGACGCTGCTCCAGCACTGACCGATCACGGTTGGCGTGACGATCTGCTGGCGACCCGGAACCGCTACATGGTCCACCACCTGATCGGCGTCCCGTACCGACAGACCGAACCACAGTGCCTGCGGATCGGCATCTGTTGGCAGCGATGCCAGTTCAAGCTCGACGCGGCCGTCGACGATGGCGACATCGTCGAACAGATACGTGGTCATCGCGAGGTCATCCGCACCCGCTCCGGCATAGCCGTCGATGCGCAGATCGTAGCGCCCGTTCGCGGCCCGACCGCCGTCCTGCAGCTGCGCGCTGTAGCGCAGATCCTGCGCCATCGCGGCCGGTGCCGCCAGCAAGAGCACGAGCGCCAGCAGGACGCGATGGCGGGGAAGTCGGAATCTGATCATGGCATGGGGCTCCGGAGTAGCGGCATCATTCGAATCCATCGGCGAACAGCTGGCCTGATGCTGTCTCGCAGCCCGCGGCCGACGGCGTCGCCAGGCTGAAGCGCGCGCTTTCATGGTCCGCAGGCCGGGCCTCGATGCGCGCCGTTGCCGAGTAGCGACCGGCGCTGAGCGGCGGCGCTGCGGTCGGCGCGCTCAGCTGGGCATCGATCAACGCAAATCGTGGCGCGAGCTCGGTCGCCAGCAGTTGCGGTGCTGTCAGGGTGATCAGCAGCAGCAAGCCCGGCATTCGGCGCGTGATCGGCGCAGTCCCGGCCTTCGGCAGGCGCCAGGGCCTTTCAGCAGAATCAGGAGGCGTCCGGTGGGTCATCAAGCGAGCTCGCGGCGAAAACGTCGCCCTTCACCAGCAAGAACACCGGATGCGGGACGATCCCGCCAATCCGGTGCCTTGCCTGCTGCGTTGCTGGCCGGGCGTGCTCAGCTGCATGGGAATTGCGCCTGCGCTAGGCTGACCACACCGACTTCGGAGTGACCACGGATGCGTGCGCGATCGATCCTGCTGACAGCTTTCCTCGCGCTCTCTATCGCAACGAGTGCGGGCGCCGCTGACACAGCTGCGACGGACGCCAACCCGCACACCGTTGCGTCCGTCTTCGATCAGTCTGAAGAAGAGTCGGTCGCAGAAATCCTGCGTCACAACGATTCGGTGACCGATGCCGAGATCGTGGCCTGGCATGAGTTCATGCTTGAGCACAACGAAGCCGAATTGCTGGCCTGGCGCAACCAGCTGCCGTCGGAGCGCAGCGCGTTCGTCGCCAATCAGAGAAAGGCGCACAACGAAGCGCGGGTTCGGCTGTCGACGCTGCGCACGCTTTCCGCCAAGGAACGCGCAGACCTCGAAGAGATGCTGGCGATCGTGGGCCCGCACTCCGCGCGCATCAATCCCCTCCGCGAGCTGATGGCTGCGATGGACGAAGACGCGCACCGGGTCATCCTTGGCGAGGGCATCAAGCTTGCAACACGATTTGCAGATCGCGCTGCCGTCCGCGCCCGCGGCTCAGACAATCTCAGGCAATCGGATGTGCCGAGCAGCCTCGACTTCATCGCCCCCGACCTGATCCGTTGCTCCCGCGATGCCTGTTCGATCTTCCTGCACAAGGGTGTCGGCGCAGGCCTGGGCTATGCGGTTGAACTCGACCCCGATCGCGGCTGGCTGCTGTACTCATTCGACCACTATCGGAGCTGGGAGCGGACCGAGATCGTCCTTGATCCGAAGCCCTGAGGCTGGCCCGCGCGGCAACTGTCCGCACTGCAACACAGAGCGAGTAGCATGAGCCGATCAACTCCGTCGGAGTTCACAGGCTGAGCGTAGTCATGGCACACGTACACACACCCGGACTGGTACTTCGCCTGGACCCCAAGACCCTGGCGGCGCAGGGCGCAAGCTATACCGGTGACGACAACGAAGAACTGTCGCCGCAGCAGTTCTTCGTCTGCATCGAATCGAACGCCAAGGACGCACTCTGGGTGCCCTTGTTCGCTGCGCCGGGCGTCCATCGCATCGGCATTGCGGCCACCGCAAAATCCGGCAACACCCGCTGGACGCGTTCTTCTTCGTTCTATGACCTGGCCCAGGTCTGCCGGATCGGCCACAAGGCCACGCAGAACGCGGCCAAGCTGGCCTATGACGATTCCACCCCGAAGGCACCGAACGCAATGGCCGTAGCCGCTCTGCCGCTGCGCGCGCAGTTTCCCGCTGACGAAGACTTTCGCCCGATGTCCAACAACGTAGCGATCCGCTGACCCGCAACACCTTTCCATGCGTGGCCGGCCGCGTCTCGTTGCTGCTCAATCTCCACCCGGACTGTTGCAAGGCTCGATGCCGGCGGAGAAATAGGATTCCGGGTGGGCGCGAAAGCCGGTGGGGAGAATGATGCGCTTGCTGTCACTGGCAACAAATTCAGCCGAATGTCGTTGACACCCGAGTGAATCGAGTCGCCAAGGCTTCTGTTGCCGCGATCGGCGAACCCCAGGCTGTGCGGTTCGCACAAACTGGTGCCACCCTATTGCAGAGACGTGTGCGTCACTGCTGCTCTCGCAGCGCGCCACCACAGTGGCCCGGATCGAGGTTGGCTGGGCTGCGCCGCGATCGCCTGATACCCCATTGAAATGGCCAGGCGGCGAGCACGCCATGCTTCCGTATCCGCATCGGAAGGCATCGCCAAACCGCCGCCCGGGCCGTGCATGAATATCCGGTTGCAGCCCTCGCCGACAAGGGCCGCATCCCAATTGTCAGGCCGGACAAGGGTGCCCATTTCGCCATGGCTGTCACCAGGCTGGCTGGACACTCAGATGCACAGGTCGTGGTTCAGAAAATATTCCGATTCGGCGCCGGCCGACCGCCGCCGACCTTAACCCCGCTCTTGCCATCAAGCACCACGTTGGCTCTGCAGCAGCCAATAAGGCTGGCCGGGCATGTGAGCTGGGCCGGGGCGCGCAGATGGTGGGTTCAATGCGCTGGCGCCGTACCTTTGCGGTGCGCGGCACCAGGCCGGAATCATTGATGGTGCCGTGAATGCAAGTATCCTGGGTTGCGCCCCGGATCGCCGACACGGATCCAGTTCTGGCCGGTCACGGTAGCCGCGACGAACCGCTGGCTAGCAGGAATTGCTGTGCGGTCAGGAGAGTTCGCGTTCTGGCAAAACCCTCCTGACCGATTGATCTACGCCAGTTGCGCAGTGTGCGCTTGCGCTGAGCCCGAAAGCACTGCTTCACAGGTCCTGCTGAGGGATTGACCGGTCGTCTTCATGAGGCTTGCAAGTCGCTCCAGCATTTTCTCATATCGGAGCGTCATTCGCGCCAGGTCGGGAGTGATTCCCAGGCTCTCCTCAAGGTTGCTCACCAGTCCCATGCTCCCGCACAGGACGCTGGGAACGTACTCTTTTCCGGCACGCTCCAGCATCTCCCGAGCCGCGACAAACCGATCCATTCCAGCCTCAGGTCCGCCGACGACCACCGCGGTGCTGGATGCTGCCCACATGGCGGCAACATCATCGCCAAAACTCTTGTCGGCTGACAGAATGTAAGCGTGACACTCGACGCTTCCGAGTTCCCGACCCGCAACGACTTCGACATTAGGCAATGCCGCAATCCTTTCCAGCCGGTCGCCGTCCTGATCGCTGACAAAAACAGTTCCTGCACCCAGCTCAAGGAACTGCCTGACCAGGCGACTTCCCAGATCGCCGACGCCGGTAATCGAAACCTTCAGCGACTTCATCGGGATTCCCGCCCTCTCAAGCATCTTCCGAAATGCGGCAGTCGTCGCTATCGCCGACGGATCGTGCCTGACTGCGAAATCTATGCTCTCCAGAATGGACCCGAGAGACTCGTGCAGTCGCTTCTGGTCGTAGTCAATCTGCGAGGCCACCGGGAGATCCAGGTGATCCGGCAGCTCCCGCATCGCCTGTCGGGCAAAGTCCCACACAGACCGTTCTGCCTCGCGGCTTGGGGAGCTCAGTACCATTCGTGCAGCAACGATTCTCTGCCCAAACTCCACATCCGATAGGCTGAGGCGGTCAATGGCGCTTATTTTTTCCTGCAGTCCATCGGTCTGCGCCTCAATTCCCCGCGCGAACAATGCATCGCGCGCCGAATTGGTCGACGCGCAGGAATCGAACACGCGCACCGGCATCAGATAGTGAGTGTGCCCCTGGTTCGGAACCAGTGCGCATATCTTGAGCTTGTGGCCTTCGGAACCACCGGCCTCCAGAAATACCCGCCCATCCTTGCTCGTTCTGTTCCATGAAAGCTTCATAGTCACTCTTCCTGCTAGGTGTGGAAATGTCTGCATACTGGTTGAATGGGCCGAGATCGAAAAATCCGCTACATCGGTTTCAGTCAGCTCGCGATAGCAATGCATCATGGGGAGCTAGCCCGGATATTTCATACCCCTTCTACTGCGACCGCCCTCACACAAAACACGATGGAAATGGTGCGCGACCTGGAAGTCGCCACGCCACTCGGGTAGACAATGCATGTCATTCACGGAGCTCTCGGTGTTCGAAGAAAGCCATCGTGGTGCCGGACTCCTGGATATCGGACATCAAACTTTCTCCATAGGGCGGCATTGCTCATTGCTCCCAGCCCAGAGCTGCCACCGATTTGTTCTGGCGCCGGTCTCCGGAAGACGGAATGTCGGAGCATCCACTGCCAGATATCTCTTTTCCTGCTGCCACGAGCAGTGCCCAACAGTCAGTATGCGGCAGGCCCCGGCAGAAACTGCTTGACCACCCGGTTATGGTGCGGCTGACTCTGCCAGCGACCAATCGCACTCGACCAGGCTGGTGGCATCGCGGGATGGTCCAGCGATTATCGCGCGCAGCCATTTCCATGCTAAGAGCGCCAGCACCGCATCGTCTGCCGCATCGTGGGGCTTGGGCGGCGCGCCCCGTTCATTGATGAGAGCCAGGGTCGCCATTTGCTTCGCCATCGTTTTCCAGCAGGCGAAGTCCACATGCTCGCCGTGGTACATGCGTGTTCCTGCAAGTGAATACACCACTGCATTGAGTTCAATAGAGTGATGATGCAGGAACCGATTGAATCCCGGCAGCGTCTTGCGGATGAATGGTCGGTCAAAGTCCGATACGCCCCAGCCGATGGGAACGACACTGCCTGCCTCGACACCGCGCGCCGCCAGCCATTTCACCAAGGTCTGATCTACCGCGGATGCCTTCGGTTCAGAGGTTATCTCCTCCGGGAGAATGCCGATTGCGGCAAGCGACTCGGCTTCGAACTCGAAGCGATCCCAACCTATGCGTGACGTAAAAATATCCAGCTCTGAGAGCGCTACCCCGATCTGTATCAGCGAATGCCGTCCCGGATCGGTTCCCGTCATTTCGCCATCCACTCCAATGAACACCACTGTCCTAAACCCCTATTCTCGAATTACACCTAGCCTGCTATTGTACACTGACGCGGTCGCGGCATCATCTTGATATCCGCGGATAAAAGCTGTTGACAATAAGCGCCTATGCACAATGGCGTGTTGTCAACGTGGGGAGAGGGCGGCAGGCAGATGCAGATCTGCGGCTCCAATTTCCTGCAATTGTATGGCGCGTGCTGCGGGATTGCCCGCGCATACCCGGCCGGGGTTGATGTTCGCACCCGTGGCTGTGCGTCTTTGTCCAGCGGGAACATGCGCAACGAGTCGATTCCACTGCAGAAGTGCGATCGGCAAGCTGGCGATGTTGCGGAATCCAAGTGTCAACAGAAGAAATAGAAAGATGCCGTACAAGACGCCAAATCGATTCCCTTGTCCATTCTGTGAATCTGCTGCCCACCGGTTGAGGCATGTTCGCCTCACCGAGAGTGCGCACGGGATCGCCGAGATGTCGGATTGTGAGCGCAGCCTGGCGAGTGGCGCGATACTCATTTGGCCGAAGGAGCACGTTGAGCGGATTTCCCAGCTTTCAAACCGCCAGGCTGTCGATATCGCGCACCTGATTTTCAGGGCTTCCACGGCGGTCCTGAACGCGCTCAAGCCGAGCGGGTTCCACACTTTTTGTTCGGCGGGCACACTCGTAGGCCAGTCGGAGGCTCATATGCACTTTCAGGTGCAGCCACGCTATTCCGACCGGCCGTATTCATTTGCTCCGGCCAAGGATCTCCCCATCGTCAAGCTCGCTGACCGAGATGCGATGTTTCGCCGGCTCGCTGAACATCTTTCCGATCATTCTCAGGATTCGACTGTGCAGCGATATGTGGAATTCGGCCCGGCGCAGCTGTCCGATGGTCACCGTGAGTGTGCGTCATACCCGGAGACAGTAGTGTCCGAGACCGAGCACTTTGTCGCGCTGTGCCATCCCAGGAGCCGGACCAGAGGCTCACTGATTATCCTGTCCAAGCGTCGAGCGCTGTGCTTTCTGGTGCTGTCAGTCGACGAGCGCGAGGAACTGATGCTGCTTATCCGGGATCTTTCCCGGGTCGTCGAGCGTGCCATGTGCCCCGATGGGCTGAGCGTCTGGTGGGACACCGGCGAGCGCGCGAATCAGGCAGGTCGGGAATTTGTCGCTGAAATCGTTCCAAGGTTTGAGCATGTTCCCTACATCTATCAGCATCGTCGGGACTTGCCAATTCGCCCCGACCATGAGGTTGTCGCGCAGGCACGGATGTATCGAGGTCATCTCTTGAGCAAGTCCGCTCCGCTCGTCGAGTCAGAGCTGGCGTGACCAGACCATCGACTGAACGAGTCGGCTTGCAACCGCCTCCCAACCCAAACAGCCTGTTCTTGCCGTGGCTTTCCAGTCCGAGTGGGTCATGTGGCCAACTGCCTGTGCTCACCTGGACCACCAGCGCTTTTCACCCCACTTGAGGCCAATACCATGAACTCTCCCGTCGCGATCAGCGCCCAACGAGCACGTACCGACTCAGACCGGTGGGCTGCGTCGAGCCGGTTCATCGAGATCATTGCCGATCCCTGGTACGCGCTACTGATCAAGCTTCAGCACACCGTGACATCAGCGACCTTCAAGTTTTGGGAGCAGCGCAGGGCGCTGACGATGCACTTGCCGATCACAACGAATGCCGTGTCCAGTCCTATGGGATTGGGAAGCGATTCGCTGCCCGTGGAGATAGATCTTTTCGGACAACGCACCTATCTGGCTGATTCGATGCAGTTCATGCTCGAGTATGGCTGTCGTTTCCACAAGGACGGCTGCTTCTACCTCATGCCCTCGTTTCGGGGTGAAGACGCGGACGCGACTCACCTTTGTCAGTTTTATCACAGTGAAGTCGAGATCGTGGGTGGGTTGGACGAAGCAATCTCGACTGCCGACGCCTACTTCCGGCACGTTGCAAATGCTGTTCTGGTCGACTGCGCGGACGCGCTCAGACAGCACGCCAAGGGCTGCGTGCACATCGAGGATGCGCTAGCTGTATCTGCGTTTCCCAGGATCACGTTTGACGATGCCGCTCGCATTTTGCAGGGCGACTCGTTGTTGCTGACGGCGGAAGAGGGTTGGAGAACGCCGACTCGCGCAGGCGAGCGCGAACTTCTCAGCCACTTCGGATGTCCGGTTTGGCTAACGCACTGGGACCACCTGGCCGTCCCCTTCTACCAGGCATTCGCGGACCCGCAGGGTAGCCGGGCGCTCAATGCGGATTTTCTGCTCGGATTTGGAGAAGTCATAGGATTGGGCGAGCGGCACGCCACCGCCGATCAAGCCGCCGCCGCGCTGGAGCTTCATGAAGTCGAGTCGGCGCCGTATCAATGGTATCTTGACATGAAGCGTTCATACCCGATGCAGACGTCGGGCTTCGGAATGGGCGTTGAACGCTTTCTGCAGTGGGTTCTTGGTCATCAGGATATTCGTGACCTGCAGATCCTTCCCCGTTTCAACGGGATTCCGATCGTCCCATAACGAATCGGTACGCTTGGAAAGATTCTGTGCTGCTCGATGGATGCAACCGACTCGCTGAGTTGCACAAGTAGAGCCCAGGCGTGTCCCCGCATTGGCTTCGAGTTCAAGCACACATGATCAGTTCATCCCGAACCATCCCGCCGGTGTCAACGATGGACCAAATATTTTTGGCGATGCCGCAGCCCTTGCGCGCTATCGCTACCGCGCTCGCTGCCTGGGCGCAAGAGGATGGCCGGCTGGGACTCGCCATCCACGGAAGCGCCACAAAGGGCGGGCTCGACGAATTTTCGGACCTGGACTTCACCGTGGTCAGCGGACCACAGCTGGGGGCGCGAGAAGTCGCGAAAAGTTTTGATCGGTTGGTGGCGACGCTGGGGCTGCCGCTGGCCCGATTCTTCGCCGATCACCTGGGGAACTCGAGTACGCAGATCCTCTATTTTGCGGCCGAAGACTGGGTGGTAAAGCTCGACGTTGCTTTCGTCGAGGCTGGTTCGAATTATCGCCTTCCCGTAGAGTCACAAATTCTGCTGGACCCGGAACAGTTGCTCTCGGCCATGCCGCGACGCGCAGAGGATAAGGTCGACGGACAAATTCTGTTGGAAAAGCTTTGCGGCTGGCTGTGGTTCACCTATTCCCGGATCGAGCGCGGGGAGCTGTTTGCGGCGGCCCGATCCATCGATTTTTCCAGAGAAAACGCGTTGTTGCCGCTCGTGCTGGCTCGACTCGGACTGCCGCAGGAAGGCCATCGCAGGATCGAGAGTCGGCTTCCGTCGACGGTCCTGAGTGCGCTTCGGGCTACGCATCCTGCGCAACTCGTTCGCACTGATCTCTATGCGGCACTCAAGCAACTCTTCGAGCTTGTGCGGGCTGAACTGATGCAGTCCAGCATTGCGAGAAAAGATATCCTGCTGGACGCTGCCATGCAGATGTGGCGACGAATTGAAAGCTCTGAGCGCGCCTACCGGGAGCGCTCCAGCGGTGGCGCGCAGGAGCCGGTCGCGGTTTAGCTGTAGATCTCGATTTTCGGAGATTCCTCAACAGCGTATATCGTCGCCAGTAGCCCGATCGGCAGCGTGACGAGCGGTTCGGTATGGCCGATGTCCACATCAACAACTACCGGCATCTCGGCATCGCCAAAAACTTCGCCGACCACATCGTCGAGCGCAAATCCGTCGATCGACTGCATGTCGGGCGAGCGCCCGATGAGCAGGCCGCGCGCGCGAGTGAACATGTCCGCATCGCGTAGATGCGTCAATGCCCTATGAAATCTGGGCAGGTACGCTTCTGCGCCAGTAGCCTCGAGAAAAACGATGGCGTCATCGAAGCATGGCTGAAAGGGCGTCCCGATCAGCATGTTGATGGTCTCTATATTTCCACCTATGAGTCGCCCCCTCGCCACGCCGCGTCGCAGCACGCGCCAGGGTCCGGCACAGCGCGGCTTGTCGTGAAAGGAAAGGCAGTCCTGTCCTTCAGACCAGTCCAGTCGAGGATCCACCCAGTAGCCCGGATATCCAAGCGACCACTCCTGCGACGCCCCGAGCAGGCATTGACTGAGCGAGGCGATCGACTCCGGGAAGGGCCCCTTCGGGTCGCCCCATTGCGGCAGCAGTGCTGGTCCGTGAAGCACCACTTGCCCCGCACGTGCGTGGATGGCGAGCAGCAGTGCAGACGTGTCGCTATACCCGCAAATATGGGTCGGATGTTTCCGCAACAGTTCCCAATCCAGCAATCGAAGCACTGCATTGCTGTTGAATCCACCTATAGCAGAGATGATCAGCCCGACGTCAGGGCGAATGAACATTTCGTGCAGCAGATCTGCGACCCTCTCCGGTGACATTGCGCGGTAGCCAAGAGACTTGTCTGCCGGCTCGAGCGGCAGGACTGTACCGCCCAGACATCTGGAGATTCGAGCCTGTGCGCGCGCTAATCGGACAGGCAGCCGGTATGCCGAGCCCGAAGCAGCGCTCAGAACGCCAATCTTCATGCCCTCGCGCCAGGCTGGCGGTCGGCGAGGTGTCGAATTACCCAAATCCATGCCGCCCTGGCCTGTGCTGGAAATGTGACGTCATACTAAACCGAAGACAGTCTTCGTCCACCCACTTCATGAGCCTTCTCCGCATGCTGTCGAGCAATCGTCCGGTTTGCGTAGCAACAGGCAAGCACACCCGAAACAAGCGCACACGCGGCCAGCGCACCCAGTGCATGCTGCGCGCTCGGCAGCGCAAGCAAGCCGATGACGATCGGGCTCAGCACGCAATAATTGAGGAAATAGCAGAGCAGGGCTTTCCGTGCCTGACCCACCAAATTCAAGGCTGTTGTAGCAAGAAGGAAAATGCCCTGAAAAACAGTACCAATCGCGCAATAGGTCAGATAGAACGCACACAGCGCCGCCGACTCGGACGTTGGCGCTGCCCAATCGGCGACAGTCGTCGCGGCCACCATCAGGAGCAGCGCAAGCAAGGCGCCGACGGCGAGCATCAACTTTCCGGCGCCAAACGCAAAGGCGCGCCCACTCCCGGGGTTGCCAGAGGAAAATCGTCGACTCATGGCCGGGATGGCAACGGTCACGAATGCGGTTTGAAATACAAACAGAAACTGCTCGAATCGCCCAATGATCGCATAGGCGGCCACCGCATCTTCACCGAAGCCTGCCAGAATTCTGGTTGTGTACGACATGAACGCGAACGCCAGGATGTTTGAAAAGAGCACTGGAAACGCTATCCGCGACGTCCGCACCAGTAGAGCGGACATCGTGGTCTCGGTTTGGTTGGCGTCTCGCGCACGCGAAAAATAGAAAACGACGAACAGGGAGGCCGCCGTCGACAAGAAGCTGGTCAACAGCGTCGAATAAGCTGATCCCACGATTCCGAGCGGCCTGCCGGAGAACTCGGCGGGGACGAGAATCAAGGAGGCCAGCGCTCCGGCAATGGTCGCTCCAAGGGTCAGTGCGCTGGCGAGTTTGATGTAGCCCAGGTTTCGGGCAATCGCGAACGTGTTGGCTGACAGGAACATCATCGGAACGGTCCAGAGCCACACGATGAAATACTCATCGAGTCTGGCCTGCAGGTCGCCTGCGCCCATCAGCCCAAGAAGCCAGGGGAGCGAACAGTAGGCAACTACCGAGACGCCACATCCAAGAAGAAGCGACAGTGTCAGTACCTTGAGCAGCGCCGTTCGGTTGACCCGGCCGCCCTGGATATAGTTCGCCCCAGCGAAGATCGAGGCCGTAGCGATGTACAAGCCTCTGCCGATGCTGAGCATCAGGAAAAGAACCGGAAACACGAAAGAGAATGCGGCAAGTTCGGAACTGCCGAGTCTTCCCACCAGCCAGACATCGAGCCCGATTTTGGCAATGGCGATCAATGCCGTAGATGCCGTAAAGAACATCCCGGTCAGCATGACCTTTGACGCAATGTGATTTCCTGCTCTACTCAACGACAGTGTCCGTCCGATCAATTGCAGAAAGAAGGATGATTCGAAACGAACCACCGAGCGACGGGCGCGGTGTGTGGCCGAGCGTCCGGGAACCACACCTGATTGAATACAGGCTGAGTGCTCGCAATCAGATGGAAATTCTTGAACTGGTAGAAACGGCCAAGCGTCACATCGTCGAATCCCGATACCTGTTGGCCAACTCACCGGGTCAAGTTTGCAGAACCGCCTGCTCTGCGTCCATGGACTCAGGCGTGGCCCAGTGATGAGCGCCCAGACTTCGTGGGCGCTCAAGCGCGGAGTGTAACATTGCAAGCGCTACGCGACCCTGCCTGCAGCCCCTGAGCGCTTCGTCTGCCTGGATCATCGCGATGCACCGGGATACGCCGTGCAAGGTTCTCTCCGGACCCAGGGCCGAGGAGAGCCCGGCTCGCAAGTGAGGAAGAATCGTCGGGTCAATGCCGCGTGTCTGAAGCAACTTTGGCCTGACGGTGCTCGGCTTTTTCTCCGGCGGCTGCCGGCTGAGATGATTGCCCAGCCTTCTGCCAAACACGATGCCTTCCAACAGAGAGTTACTGGCCAGCCTGTTGGCACCGTGGACGCCGTTGCAGGCAACCTCACCAACCGCGAACAGGCCGGCAACGCTGGTTCGTCCATCGAGATCGGTCCGCAGTCCACCCATGTGGAAATGCGCGCCTGGCACCACGGGAATGGGACTATCGCGGGGGTCCAGCCCGTGCGCCATGCACGCGGAAAAAATCGAGGGAAACCGGCCTGGCCAGGCGGAACCGATACAACGGGCATCCAGGAATACTGCTCGTCCTTCGCTGCCTGCCCGCCAAACCCTGCGAGCCACGACATCGCGCGGCGCAAGGTCCATCAGGGCGTGCACACCAAGCATCAGCCGCCGGCCCTGCTCGTCCACCAGGATCGCGCCAGCGCCGCGCACCGCTTCGCTGACCAGCATCAGCGCAGTCGCATTGGACCCGTCAGCGGGAGCCAGCATCGTCGGGTGGAATTGCATGAGTTCGAGGTCGCGGCAGGTGGCTCCGGCTGCCATCCCGATTGCCAATCCCGCGCCATCACATTCGGGCGGGTTGCTTGTCCATTGAAAGAGTGCCCCGACGCCACCAGTGGCAAGTACTACTGCACCGGACTCCACCGTTTCGCGCCGCCCGCCAGCGTCGGCAAACTGCACGCCCCCGACCCGATCACCGCTCAGCAACACGCTATCCACATCCACCTGCTCGACCACAGTGATGTTGGACTCGCTACGCACGCGTTGAGAAAGCGCATCAACGATGACCCGACCTGTGACGTCGCCGCCTGCGTGCAAGATGCGGTGCCAGCTATGCCCGCCTTCCAGACAAAGCAGTGGCCCCTGTTCCGTACAATCAAAACGAACACCTCGCGTGGTCAGCCAATCGATCGCGTCACGCGCCTGCTCTGTCAGCAACTGCACCGCTTCGCCATTGTTGTACCCGCTGCCGGCTACTACCGTATCGATGGCGTGCTGTCCGGGGCTGTCACTCGGCAACCAGGCTGCGGCGATTCCTCCCTGCGCCTTCGGCGTAGCGCCGCTGCTCGAGAGTGCACCATGAGTGAGAAGAATCACTGGCCGTGAGGTCACCGACAGCGCCGTGGCCAGTCCCGCGATGCCGGCACCGACCACGACAACGGGATCACGGGTTCTGGACGAGCTCAAGCCTGCAATCATGTGAAGGACCGGTCAGCAAACAGTCTGCAAGAAAGAAGAGGTGTGGACTCGAAGGTCCAGGTAATGCTTGGCATAGAATCCTGTTCGAGTCGGTGCGCACTAAGCCTTGGCAGAATGCTGCACATATGGGCGCAACAGCAACCGCAAAAGTGATTCCAGGAATAACGGGCGATTCAGGGGGCTTCTGAACAAGCCCGGAGCCGGAAAAGCCCTGAGTGAATTACGCGAGATTTTCTGGGTTCGAAAACAAGAACTGCATGGCGGAGGATGAACAACAACTTCTTCAGCGACGGACAAGCGCCATCAGGAGTTGCAACCAAACCCAGGGTGCAGGCTACCCAACTCTACAACGATAATTGCCGCGCGGCCGGGTGGCGGCATAGTCCAGCATTCGCCGAAGCGGGACGGAAGCCCTTATGCCGACCTGTTCGTCCAGAACAATCTCGCAGTCGTTCCGCTCAAATACCTGGGCAAGGGCCTCCAGCGAGTTCATCCTCATCCAAGGGCAGCTGCCGCACGCACGGCAGGTCGCGCCGTCGCCACCCGTAGGAGCGATCAACAGCTCCTTGTCCGGAGCGGCCTGCTTCATCTTGTGGAATATTCCCCGATCTGTCGCAACGATGAAACGCTCATGGGGCAACTGGCGGCACGCATCAATCAGCTGTGACGTCGACCCGATGGCGTCCGCCAATGCGAGCACAGCTGCCGGTGACTCAGGGTGTGCAAGGATCGCCGCTTCGGGGTAGGCCAGCCGCATGGCGGAGAGACTCTTCGCACGAAATTCATCATGCACGATGCAGGCCGAATCCCAGAGAAGCATATCCGCGCCTGTTTGGGACTGGATGTAGCGGCCCAAGTGGCGATCGGGAGCCCAGAGTATTTTCTCCCCTCGCGCATGAAGTTCCGCAACAAGTTCGAGGGCGATGGACGAAGTCACTACCCAATCGGCTCGTGCCTTGACGGCCGCAGAAGTATTTGCGTAGACGACGACCGTCCGCCCTGGATGCGCATCGCAAAATGCGGAAAACGCATCAGATGGGCAACCGAGGTCCAGCGAGCAAGTCGCCTCAAGCGAGGGCATGACGATGGTCTTCGCGGGTGACAAGATCTTCGCTGTCTCGCCCATGAAACGGACGCCCGCCACGACGAGCTTCTGCGCCCGATGCGAAGCACCGAACCGCGCCATCTCGAGCGAGTCCGCCACACAGCCCCCGGTCGAATCGGCCAGGCGTTGAATTGCGGGGTCCGTGTAATAGTGCGCCACCAGGACAGCATCCTGTTCGCGCAAATTCCGGCTTATGGATGCGATTAGCGCAGAATCATCGCGACCTTCAGTTTTAGTCGCGCAGGACGCAAGCGCACCATCGAGCATGCCGGGATCAAGTACGTGCATGAGTAGTAAATTCGAAATCGCGGCGGACTGGGCAGACTATTCTATTCCAAATTCGGACGCTGCAGCGGACAGTGAATACCCTGATCGCACCCAAATAGGGCGACGCACTGGAATTTGCCGGTTGCGGGCCAGTACACGACCGCAGTCTCGACGCGGTCTGACCAGTATTCGTCCGCATCCCTTGACAGGGAGGCCGTTTTGCACAGAAGCCGGAGTCCTTTCCCGAGACCGGGGGATGCAGAGCATCCGTCAGAAGCAGCCGGCCCGGCGATTCAATACGATAACCGGTCGAGACGGGCCGGTCACCGGCCGCGGGAAAGTTGCCGTCCGTCGTGGTGTGCGTCCCTACTCGAATCCATCGGCGAACAGCGATTGCCCAAGCTGGGCCGGTGCCGGTTCCGCCGTCACCGGTGCCGACAGCTCCGATTCGATGCCGCGTGCCGAGTAGCTGCTGACCCGATAGCTGCGATGACGGCCGTACAGCGCCGACAGGTCGGCCCAGCCCTTGTTGAAACTGGAACCGAACGGCTGCGCAACCCCGTTGGCGTCGTCAACATAGATGCGGTAGCCGGCGATGCGGGCATCGACCGGCGCGTCCCAGACCAGGTTGACGAAGCGGGTACCGCCGGCGCTGCTTGCCTGCAGAGAGGTCGGTACCGGCATGCCGCCAATCGCCAGTACGGCCTCGTTGTTCTCGCCATCGATCTCGCCTTCGCTGCTGTCGACCACAATGGTCGCCCGCAGCGCCTGACGCTCGTCATTGCCAAAGGCCGAGGGCACGGCGACCTGGATCACCCGGCTGTCGGTCGCACCGGCAGCAAGGTTGCCAAGCGCAAAGCTGGCACTCGGACTCACCCGCGTCGCCGGGGTGTCCCACCACAGGCGCACCTGGGCGGTCTGCCCGGTGCTGACGGCCCAGGCACTGCCGCGATTGCGAATCTTGATCGTGACCGGAATGCTGGCGCCCGGTGTCAACTGGGTCGCCGTCGTCGAGATCGATTCCACCAGCAGGTCCGGCAGATCGGCAATCGTCGCCATATGGATGCCTTCCTCGATCATGGTGGTCTGCGCGGCGGCGCGGACCTCGGGCATGCCCAGGCGAAGATTCTGTTCGATGAACTCCGGCATCATCAGTGCCACGCTGACACTGACGACCTCGCCAGTAAGCGCATCGTAGGCAGTGGCCGGCTGGAAGTGCATGGCGCCATCGACGCTCAGCGCCAGCGGATGTACCTGGCCTGCTTGCAGCGGTGAACGAATCTGCATCAACTCGCCCCGCGTCGACACCATGCCGATCGGATCATCGTCGAACAGATTGTCCTCCGGATTGCTGGCGCCGGGCACAGGACCATAGGCCATTCCCCGGAAACTCACGACGGCGTCGCCGGCACCGTCAAAATGGATGCTCGGCCGCTCGACGTAGAGGCTGCGGCCGTGCTGGTCCTGGACGCGCCATGTAGTGAAACTGCACGAGGTGTTCGGCGCACAATTGCGCTGCCCCATATGCAGGGCCTGACGGGTGCCGATATACGAAGTGCTGCCCGCCGTGGTGTACGCAATCGCGATCTGGCCATTGAGCTTGCCGGCGATTGCCGGCTGCGCAGCGCCACGCGAAAGCGGCGCCACATCGATTTCTTCGTTGCGTACGCCATCCATCACGCGTACCGCCAGATACCGACGTGTCACATCATTCAGCGTGACCGCCGGTCCCACCGTGGTCGGCAGATAGCGGACCCAGGCCACCACCGGTTGCCCGGCGGCATAGCTGATGCTCGGGGTGATATTGATCGTGCCGGTCTGATCGACCTGGACCGGCGTGGTCCACCTGGTGCCATCGAACTGGGCAAAGAAGATGTGCTTGTCGCCACCGACACTGCCCTCGGTATTGCGCTGGAACACCAGGGACACCTTCTGCGTGCAGCCACCGCGCAGGAGCGGTGTACGACAGCGCGCCAGTTTGACCTGACCCTCGCCGAAACCGCCGTTGGTCAGATTGACCGGCGTGCCCCAGTTGCTGCCGTCGTACAGCGCATAGCGCAGACGCTGATTGCTGGCGGCGCTATCGCGGGTGAGCGCAGGTGATGGCCGACCAGGCGGCAGCCGGCTCTCGGCCCAGACAGCGACCGCGCGATTGGTGCTGTAGTAGCTGACCGCGACATCGCGGATCCCGAAGCCGGAGCTGATGATCTTCGGCGTGCCGAATTCACGCAGATTGGCCTCGCGTCCTACCAGGCGACCCTCGCTGTCGAGATTCAACAGCAGCCGATTGCCCATGCCATCGAAGGCCAGCGCCGGCGACCGGTGCAGGGCGCGCCGCAGATCGCGCGGGAAGGGCGTCACCGGTGGCACCGCTGCGGTTGGCGCCGTTGCGCTGTTGCTGGCGCCCGCACCGGGCCACAGCCAGGGCGCGGCGCCGGCGAACAACTGCTTGGCCTGAGCCGATGGCGCACCGTAGGCGGCGAAGCCGCAGCCCTGCGGGTTGGTGCTGGTGAGGATATTGAAGGTTTCCTCGATGTCCGGGATATAGCAGGTCGGGTCGAACGGATTGGGGATTGGACAGCCGATTTCCAGCCAGCCGGAAAAATCCAGGGTGAACTTCAGGCACGGGTCCACACTGGCCGAGTCGAGATCGGCGGTGGTGACCAGTTCAGTCTGCAGGGTTCCGTAGATCGCCGCGCCGGCATCGAGCAGGATGCCGAACAGCACGTCGATATCGACGCCGATCATGACGGCGATCGCCAGCCGACCCCCCGCCGTTGCGGAAGTATCTGCGGGCTTGGCCGGATTGAAACTGGCGTCCAGCAGATACTCGGCGCGGACCCCGAGATCAGCGAACACTTCGGCCGACAGCAGTTCGGGTATGCCCCAGTACCAGCGGAACAGCGGCACCGTGTAGTCGAACAAGACCTCCCAGGGATTGGACGGCGTGCCAGTGATTTCCTGGATCAGGCCGGCACCCACGGACTGGGCGCCCGACGGCTGGTTGCCGGGCTCACGGCTGAATTGCTGGTGGTCGAAGTCCAGCGCGGAAACGGCGCCACAGTTGCTCGCGGTTTTCGGGATACAGAACTCGTAGGCGGCCGCGCCATCGACCGCGCTGCGCTTCGGGCCCAGGTTGTATTCGGACGGAGCAGCCGCGGATTCGGCGACATTGGACGGAATCGCCGGCAGGACCTCAAGCCGGCGCGCGTGCGGATTGGCGGTATTGATCAGCAGATCGAGATTGGGCGTAGCAGCCAGCGCCACGATGTCCGAACTCAACGGTGCAAACTGGAATTTGAAGAACATGATGCCGGTGCGATTGTCCAGATCGCTGGCCTGGACGTAGCCGATGACATCGTTGAGCGATCCGTAGACATCGCGCGGGAAGCGGAAGCCCTCATTGAACGGTGCCGGCAGCGCCACCTGCCAGACCTCGGCACCTGCCTCACCCGAGCAGCTGGCACTGCCGCCGGAAACCCGCGCCATCGGAATCGTGGTGAGCACACCATTGCGATAGATCTTCAGCGCGGCGTCGCGCAGCGGCCGGCCGGCGCCGGCGTTGTACTGAAACTCGGCCACACGTACCGGAATCTGCGCTGGACTGAAGGTCTCGTTGCGCAGCGCCGAGAGATCGGTGATCGGCTTGAACAGCACTGTTTCAGCGGTCGTACTCTCGACCTGGATCGCATACTCGGTACCGGTTTCCGGCAGTGTCCGCTTGAAGTTGGGATAGCCGAGCAGCAGACCGGAGCGATTGAGATCGGGCAGGGTCAGCGCGACATTGGCACTGCGCTGGTAGGTGCGATGTTCGCAGGCAAGATCGGGCACACAGATGTCGACATCGATCTGCCCGGTGTAGCGATCGACCCGGACATCCAGTGCCACCGGGCGCTCGCGTTCCGGGTTGGGCGTCACGTAGCCGTAACCGGTATGCACTGCGCGCACCATGATCTTGAAACTGACGCCGGCAGGATCGACCACGGTGCAGAAGCCCGGCGTATTGATGCTGCCGCCGGGATTGCACAGTTCCGTCGGTGCAATCGTTACCTGCGGCGTCGGACCACTGCCATCGACATTGACGCCGCCCTGCGGTACTCCCAGGCCGAACTCGAACTCGGCGCGGCCATTGGCATCGGTGTACTGGCGCTCGATGCTGGCCGGACAGCCAAGCGCTGCTTCGACAACCGGGTTGCCGGTACCCTGGGTAGGCTGTTGCGTCGCCTGCATGCCGTCGAGCCGCACCGGGCCCTGATTGCTGTTGGGTGGATACAGCTCATCAAGGTCGGCCTCGATCAGATCCACGCGGGCGCCCTCGATGCGCAGGCCATCACTGCCAGTGAGCACGAAATTGATATCGATCGCCGCGTCGGTGTCGAACACCGAGCTCAGCGAGCCCAGGTTGGTGAGTTGTTGCTGGAAGATGCCATTGCTGTCGCGGTAACGCGTCACCGTCGACAATTGTCCGGTACCCGCTGCCTGGGCTGCCGACATGGTGCCGATCTGCGGGGTCTGCATCTCGTAGGAAAAGCCACCATTGCTGCTTACCGCGCCCATCGGAGCGCCCATCGGGATCAACTGGCCCAGCGGGCTCTGCCAGAAATACTGGACCGTGACATCCTCGGCGACGGCCTCATTGGTGGCCAGGGTGCCGCTGACACTGAAGCGTTGCCGCGGGCCCGGGGTCGTCGTTGTTGGGGTGGCGTTGCGCACCGTGGCAAACGGATTGAGATTGGGCGATCTGGCGGTAAAAGACCTCGAACCCACGCGCGGCGTGACATGACCGATCGTGTTCCTGGCATCGAGGCGGACCGTGGCGGGAAGCCCGGCGGGCCGATCACTGGGAATGCGCATGCGCCCGTTGTAGCTGCCGCCGGTCACATTGACCGGACCAAAGGCGAGCTTGCCCTCATAGACCAGGCTCAGGCTGCCTTCGGTGAGCCCGCTGACGCCGAAGTCCACCATCGCACCGGCATTGGGACTGCTCGGGCTCAGGGTAATCGCCAGCGGTGAGAGAATTCGAAGCACGGCGGAATCGCGCAGCACATTGTCGACGGTCAACTCGACGCTGTAGGCACCATTGGCCAGTGCCGGCAGCACGATATTGCGCTGGAACTCGCCATCGCCGTTGAGCACGGTCGCCAGGGTGCGGCGATCATTGGCCGCCACTACCAGGATGACCCGGTAGTCGCCACCGACCAGCAGGCGATCGCCGCTGATGCTGATGGTGCCGCCCTGGGTGGCGGCATAAGGTGCCAGCACGATCTGCGGTCCGAATCCGATCTGGGCCTGGGCCGGCAGCGCCGTCAGCGCAGTCAGCGCAGACAGCAGCAACAGCGCCGGCAAGGTGCGCAGCGGACGCAGGAATGAAAAGCTCGGGCTGGTCATGGCATGTACTCCGTGTTTCCTTCCCATACGCAACCCGCGCGGATTTGGGGACAGCCGGCCGCTGCCGGCGCAAGCCGGGGCCAGGCTCTCGGGTGCGTCGCGGCCTCAGCGGTCTGCCGCGGCGGCGTGCGAGTTGCCGGTCGCGCCAGCAGAGGTGTTCGGGATCGCACACCGGTGTTCGCCAGCGCCCGCACCAAGGCTTGGTGGCGGCGGACTAGCTATATGATTAACAAGCCTTTTTCCGATGGTCGCCGGATGGCACGCTGCGTGCAATGAGGAGCTCGCCATCTCCCATCGAGCCTGACCGTGGACCAAGCCATCAGCCCGCAGACCCTGCTCCGCCGTCGTCGACTGCGCTGGCTGACCGTCATCGCGGTGGTCGTCGGCCTGGCGGCGGTCGTCTGGGGTCTCAATCGTCTGATCCGACCCAGCCTGTCGCTGGACGATCTGCGGGTGTCCGTGGTCCGCATCGGGGAAATCGCCAACACGATCAATGCCGCCGGTGTCGTGATTCCGGTGCATGAGGAACAGGTATCGATTCCGATCAATACCCGGGTTGTACAGGTGCACGCCAAGGCCGGTCAGGAAGTCGCCGCCGGCGATCTGTTGCTGGAACTCGACGATCAGACGATCCGCCTCGCGATCGACGGCCTGGACGAACAGATTGCCCAGCAGGATCTGCGCGTGCAGTCGCTGACGCTGGAGATGCAGCAGAAGCACAAGCAGCTGCAGAGCGAGATCGAATTGCTTGAGCTCGATCTCGAGAGCGCCCGGCTGAAATTGCAGCGCTATCAGCAGCTCGGCAAGACCGGCGCATTCTCGGCGGCGGATCTGCAGGCGGCTGAACTCGCCGTGCGTCGCACCGAGATCGAATTGCGCCAGCGCCGCGAATCCGTGGTGGATACCCGGCGCGCCACCGCCAGCAATATTGAAGCGGCGGTGCTGCAGCAGTCGATCCTGAGGAAATCACGCGCGCAGCAAGAGAATCTGCAGAAGCAGACGCAGGTGCGCGCGCCGATCGCAGGCATGCTGGCCTTTGTCCTCAGCGATCCCGGTGCCACCGTTCAGAGCGGCCAGATGGTGGCCCGGATTTCGGAGCTGCGCAATTACCGCGTCGAGGCCACGGTCTCCGACTTCTATGCGCGTTACCTCAGCCCAGGCCAGCAGGTACGGGTGCACTACAGCGGCCAGGAACTCGGTGGCACGGTGCAGACCCTGCTGCCGGAAATCCAGAACGGCAGTGTCACCCTGCTGGTCAGCCTGGACGAGCCCAGCCATCCCCTTCTGCGCAACAAGCTGCGGGTCGACGCCAGCATCATCACCGAACAGAAAGCCGGCGCGCTGATTGCCGACAGCGGACCGGCCTTCAATGGTCGCGGTCGCCAGGAGGTCTATGTCGTCGCCGATGGCTACGCCGAGAAGCGCGTGCTCGAGATCGGACTCAGCGATGGCCAGCGCGTAGAAATTGCCAGCGGCGCGCGCTCCGGTGATCGCCTGATCGTCTCCGACAGCAGCCGCTACCGGCATCTCGACAGGATCCGCGTACATGACTGAGACCCGTGCGCACGGCCGTCCCGTCGCCGCAGCAGTAGGCAAGCCGCCGCAACCAACCCCTTCCCACTACGCAGTATCGAGAGCGCAGACATGATCAGACTCGAAAACATCAGCAAGACCTACCGCACCGACAAGGTCGAAACCCTGGCCCTGAAGGACATCAACCTGCACGTCAACAAGGGCGAGTTCCTGTCGATCATGGGGCCCAGTGGCTGCGGCAAGAGCACCTTGCTCAATCTGATCGGTCTGCTCGATCAGCCCGGTGCCGGCACCATCAGCGTGGACGGTGCAGCGGTGAAGTCCTATCGCGACAAGGACGTCGCCCAGCTGCGCAACCAGACCTTCGGCTTCATCTTCCAGAGCTTCCACCTGATCAATGATCTGCAGGTCATCGACAATGTCGAACTGCCCCTGCTCTATCGATCGCTGCCGGCACGCGAACGCAAGCAGCGCGCGCGGGAGGCACTCGAACGGGTCGGCCTCGGCGCCCGCATGGAGCACTACCCCAACCAGCTGTCGGGCGGTCAGCAGCAGCGGGTGGCGATCGCGCGTGCCATCGTCGGCCGCCCGCAGGTGCTGCTTGCCGATGAGCCCACCGGCAACCTCGACAGCCAGATGGGCGGCGAAGTGATGGACCTGCTGCTGCGCCTGAATCAGGAAGGCACCACGGTAGTGATGGTCACCCATGACGAACGCGAAGCCAAACGCGGCAGCCACATCGTCCGCGTGTTTGATGGCCAGCTGGTCAGCTGAGGAAAGCCCATGTTCAAGAACTATCTGATCACCGCCTACAAGGTGTACACACGGCGCAAGCTGTTCACCGCGATCAACCTCGCCTGCATCACGCTGACGCTGATGGTGCTGCTGGTGGTGACCGCGCTGCTGCAGAATGCGTTCTATCCCACCGGTGTCGAGGGCCGCAGTGACCGCTTCCTGCAGGTCACCACCCTGGTCGCCGAAAGCGAGGGCGGCAATTCGGTGCGCACCGGTCCACTCGGCTACAAGCTGATCGACCAATACCTGCGGCCGATGAAATCGGTGCAGCTGGTGGCCGCGATCAGCAGTCCGCGCACGGTATCGGTCTACCAGGATGACCGCGTCAGCGAACTGATGCTGCGGCGCGCCGATGCCGCGTACTGGCAGATTCTCGATTTCAAGGTCCTCGAAGGCAGTGTGCCGAGTGCCGAGGACGTTGCCCAGGGGCGCTTTGTCGCCGTGCTCAATGCCAGCACCGCGGCCCGGCTCTACCCCGGCGCTTCCGCCCTTGGACAGCAGCTCAATGCCGGCGGTCAGACCTTCAAGGTCATCGGCGTGGTCGAGGATACCCTCCAGCTCAATTCCTACTCCGATATCTGGGTGCCGGTGACCACCGATCCCTCGAGCGAATACCGCAATCAGATGTTCGGCGATTTCTTTGCGCTGCTGCTGGCCGACAGTCCCGCGCAACTGCCGCTGATCCAGGCCGAGGTGGCGGAAGTGGCCAGAAACCTGCAGTTCGACGATCCCAGGCAATGGAACCTCGCCCTGATGTGGGCCGACAGCAAGCTCGACTTTTTTGCGCGCGGCCTGTTCCGTACCGAACGCCAGGCTGATTCCGGCGCGGGACTTTTGCTGGCGATCATTGCCGCGTTGATGATCCTGTTCATGCTGTTGCCGGCGCTGAACCTGGTGAACCTGAATTCCGGGCGTATTCTGGAGCGCAGCTCGGAGATCGGTGTGCGCAAGGCCTTTGGTGCCTCCAGCCGCACCCTGGTGATCCAGTTCGTCATCGAGAACGTGCTGCTCTGTCTGTTCGGCGGTCTGCTCGGACTGATTGCCGCCATCGCCGCGCTCAACTGGCTGGAGCACTCGGGCCTGATTCCCTACCTGAAGGTGGATATCAATCTCGCAGTGTTTGGTTGTGGACTGGCGATCACCCTGTTCTTCGGCCTGCTGTCCGGCGTGATCCCCGCCTGGAAGATGAGCAGGCTGCACCCCGTTCAAGCCCTCAAGGGAGCCGCCTGATGTTCCGTCATCTGCTCAAACCGCTGTGGAAACGCAAGTCCAGAAACCTGATGCTGACCCTCGAGCTGTTGCTCGCTTTCATCGTCGTGTTTGCCATCGCGGCCGCCAGCACCCGCTACTACCAGCTGTACAGCCTGCCGACCGGCTTCGCCCATGAATCGGTGTGGTCGGTGCAGATGGAGCGCGCCCAGGACGGCGAGCTGAGCAACGAGAGCGCGCTTTACGATCAGCTCAAACGCAGCCTCGAAGCCATGCCCGAGATCGAGCGGGTCGCATTCGCAGACTTCTCGCCCTATGTGCGCGCCACCTGGCAATCCGGCGTCTACCTGCCCGACAGTGGCGCCGAGATGGCGACCGACATGATGCATGTCAGCGACGATTTCTTCGCGGCGCTCGACATGGATCTGCAGCAGGGGCAATGGTTTTCCAGCAGCGACGAGGGCAGTGCCGAACTGCCCGTGGTGATCAACCGGCGACTGGCCGATGCCATGTTTCCGGGCCAGGATGCGGTCGGCAAGCGGCTCAGTGAAGGTGCGCCGGGTAGCGACAACAGCAGCATGCTGCGGATCACCGGAGTGATCGGCGAGTTCCGCAATCATGGCGAGTTGATGACGCCGGGCAATTTCATACTCAAGCGTTTCTCGCCATTGTCGAGCCGACATGGCGTCAGTACCTTGTTGCTGAAATTGCGTCCGGGTACCGGCCGGATCTTCGAGGTCAGGCTCAACGAGCAGCTCAAGCTGATCCGCAATGACCGCTCCTACCGGATCTCGCCGCTGACCGATCTGCGCAGCGCGATCCTCGGCGAGTCGATCATCCCGCTGATCGTGCTGTCGGTGATTGCCGCCTTCCTGCTGCTGATGGTCGCCTTCGGACTGTTCGGCGTGCTCTGGCAGAACACCACGCGACGCATTCCCGAGATCGGCATGCGGCGGGCCGCAGGCGCCACGGCGCTGCAGATCTACTGGCAGATCGTGGTGGAGCAATTGCTGCTGAGTTCGGCGGCGATGGCAGTGGGGCTGATCCTGCTGGTGCAGTTGCCGATCACCGGGGTGTTCGGCGATCAGCTGAACTGGGCGGTATTCTTGATTGCGGTTCTGGTGTCGGTGGCGTTGATGGCGCTGGTTTCGGTGGTGTGTGCTCTCTATCCTGCCTGGAGGGCGAGTCGGATGAGTCCGACGGAGGCGTTGAGGTATGAGTGACTTTCCTTTTTTGATTTGAAGTCGTGGCGCGGGGGCGATGTTTGCCAGTTGTCGCGGTGAAACGTTTGGGGTGGTCGTCATGTTGAGGACTGGGCTCGGGGTTTCGGAGAGCAGAAGCGGGCACGCTGCGCGCGCGGTTCCGAACGCTGAAGGGGGTACGCTGCGCGTGCGGTTCCGAAGGCAGGAGCGGGCACGCTGCGCGTGCGTCGTCTCTGCGCGACGACAAGGGCTTTCGCGCTTGCGCGCGGGGTGGGGGTGATTGTCGATTGGCGGGACGAAATGCTTGGGTGGCCGACATGTTGGGGACTGGGCACGCGGTTTCGGAGAGCAGAAGCGGGCACGCTGCGCGTGCGTCGTCGCTGCGCGACGTCAAGAGAGTTCCGCGCTTGCGCGCGGGTAACTTTCTCTGGTCATGGCGCCAGAGAAAGTCACCAAAGAGAGCGCCACCCCACAGCGGCGCACTCCGGGCATCCTGCCCTCCGTGTACGTGCTCGGTGCTCGCTGGTCGGCGGGCGCACATCCCTGTGCGGTCGCCGACAGGCCGCATCCATGCGGCCTCCCTTCGGGCTGATCGCGAACACCGATCACCGCCGCTGAGGGGCCCCGTGGTAGAGAAGCGCGCTCCAGGCGCGCAGAAGCAGGAGCACGGGCGAGAGCACAGGCAAGAGCACAAGCAAGAGCACAAGCAAGAGCACAAGCAAGAGCACAAGCAAGAGCACAAGCAAGAGCACAAGCAAGAGCACAAGCAAGAGCACAAGCAAGAGCACAAGCAAGAGCACA
>JALHNO010000001.1:136786-380123 GCA_022843465.1 Pseudomonadota bacterium
GCAAGAGCACAAGCAAGAGCACAAGCAAGAGCACAAGCAAGAGCACAAGCAAGAGCACAAGCAAGAGCACAAGCAAGAGCACAAGCAAGAGCACAAGCAAGAGCACAAGCAAGAGCACAAGCAAGAGCACAAGCAAGAGCACAAGCAAGAGCACAGGCAAGAGCACAGGCAAGAGCACAGGCAAGAGCACAGGCAAGAGCACAAGCGAGAGCAAGAGCTGCGGGGTGGGCGGGGCGGTGCGCGATTTGGGTGGGGCAGGACGATGGAGAATTATGGAAGTTGGGCGTAGGCAATGTGTGCTGGTGGTGGACGATGATGCTTCGGTGCAGGTGTCGTTGGCTTTGCTGTTGAAGCAGTCCGGGCTCGAAGTCTTGACCGCGGATGGTCCCGAGGCGGCGCTGGCCTCGTTGGCGGGGCAGTCGGTGGATCTGGTGTTGCAGGACATGAACTTCTCGGCGCAGACCAGTGGCGAGGAAGGGCTAGCCCTGCTGGCGGCGATCAGGCAGCAGCAACCTGCGCTGCCGGTGCTGTTGATGACGGCCTGGGGTTCGATCAATCTGGCGGTGCGCGGGGTCAAGGCAGGGGCTGCGGATTTCTTCACCAAGCCCTGGCAGAACGCGCAGCTGATCGAGCTGATCCGCACTACGCTGGAACTGGCGGCAACGCGACCGGCCAATCGGCTGGACCGCGCAGCGCTTGATCGCGAGTTCGACTTCGGCGGCATCCTCGGCGAGCATCCGGAACTGTTGAAGGTGTTGGCGACCGTGGCGCGGGTGGCGCGAACACGCGCGCCGGTGCTGATCCTCGGCGAGAGCGGTACCGGCAAGGAACTGATCGCCGATGCCATTCACCGCAACAGCCCGCGCGCCGGCAAGGCGGCGGTCAAGATCAATATGGGCGCGATTACTTCCTCGTTGTTCGAGAGCGAGATGTTCGGCCATGTCCGCGGTGCCTTTACCGATGCCAAGGTCGACCGCCGCGGCCATGTCGCGCTGGCCCATGGCAGTACCCTGTTTCTCGACGAGATCGGTGAGCTCAACCGCGCCGATCAGGTGAAGCTGCTGCGTGTCCTGCAGGACCACAGTTATCGGCCGGTCGGCGCCAGCCAGTCCGAGCAGGCCGATATCCGCGTGGTGTCGGCGACCAATCGCGAGCTGGCCGAGATGGTGGCGGCGGGTGAGTTCCGTGAGGACCTGTTCTATCGCCTGAAGCTGATCACGCTGCGCCTGCCGCCGCTTCGCGAACGCCGCAGCGATATCGCCTTGATCGCCGATCAGCTGATTGCGGATCTGGCAGCCGAATATGGTCTGGGCCAGATCAGCATTAGCCAGAATGCGCGCGACTGGCTGAGTGCTCAGCACTGGCCCGGCAATATCCGCCAGCTCAAACAGGTGCTCGAACGCACCCTGCTGCTGGTCGGCAAGCCGGTGCTGGAGCAAGCCGACTTCGTCGATGCCGAGGCCGCTGCCGATCGTCAGCGCGCGGATGTCGCGATCGAGGGTCTGACGCTGGAACAGGTCGAGCGGATGATGATCGAGAAGGCCCTGGTCCAGCACGACCGCAACATCACGCGGATGGCCAGAGCGCTCGGTCTCAGCCGCGCCGCGCTCTATCGGCGACTGGAAAAATTCGGCCTGAGCGCCAGTGACGAGGAAGCCACTTGAGTCTGCGCGCACGCATGCTGGCGTATTTGATCTCGGTGCATGCGCTGTTCTTTGTGCTGGTCGTCGTGCTTTATCACCAGCGCCCCGTTGTCGTGGTGGCCAGTGAAGCCATCCTGCTGCTCAGTCTGCTGGTGGGCATGGCCCTGATCGAGCGTGCGCTGCGGCCACTGGATTACGCGCGCCGCTTTCACGATCTGCTGCAGGAGCAGAACTATGCTGCGCGCCTGCAGCAATCGCCAGATGACGAGTTGGCCGGCCTGGTCGAGCAGTTCAATCGCATGCTCGATGCGCTCTACCAGGAACGACTGAAACTCGGCGAGCAGCGCGGGTTTCTCGATCGCTTGCTGGCGGCGACGCCGAGCGCGGTGATCGCCTTCGATTTTGATCAGCGCATCAGCGTATGCAATGCCGCCGCCGGCAGTCTGCTCGGACTCGCGGCGCCGGAGGGGCGCGCCCTGGCCGACTGGTTGCACGGCGATGCCGGCTTCGTCGCCAGCATGGGTCCCGGAGATCGTCAGCGCAGCCGCGATCTGCTGGCGCAGATCAGCACCCTGGCCGAGGGCGAGAGCCGTCTGCTGGTCGATACCGACGGCCGTCGTTATCGCTGCCAGCTCAAGCACTTTTTCGATCGCGGATTTCCCCGCCAGTTCATGCTGATCGACGAGCTGACCCAGGAACTGGAACGCTCGGAGAAGGCGACCTACGAGAAGCTGGTGCGCGTGCTCGCGCACGAGGTCAACAATACGGTCGCTGCCACCGGCTCGGTGCTCGATTCGCTGCTGTACTACCAGCCCCAGCTTGCCAGTCCGGATCGCGTCGACTTCGCCACCGCCATCGATGCCGTCAAGCGCCGCAATGGCAGCCTCGGCGAATTCATCGAGCGCTTCAGCCGGGTCGCCAAGATGCCCGAGGCCGAGCCGCGACCGACCGATGTGCGCGGTGTGATGGATGACATCCTCAGGCTCTACCGCGAACAATGCCGCAGTCTCGGCATTCGCATCGAGTGGCTGCGCTGCGACCCGCTGCCGGCGCAGATGATCGATCGTCACCTGATGGAGCAGGCGCTGATCAATATCGTCAAGAATGCGCTGGAAGCTGTAGCTGCCACGCTCGCCGGAGGCACCGGCTCCGCTGGCTACATCCATCTGGAATGGCTGCGCGACGGCGATCGCCTGCGCCTCTCGGTGATCGATTCCGGTGATCGCCTCGGCGAAGTGCCGGCCGGTCAGATGTTCACGCCGTTTTTCACCACCAAGAAAGGCGGCCATGGCATCGGTCTGCTTTTCGTCCGCGAAGTGATGAATCGCCACACTCTCAGCTATCGCTTGGCCGCTACCGGTCAGGGCGAGACGCGGTTCGATATCTGGTTTCCCGGGATCCCAAACCACGCCGCAATTCGCCCGTCGCCCGCTACATAGCGCAGCGCCAGGAATCAAGTCCTGGACTGGATGGACCGGCTCGTGCGGAACTGCTGGATGACCTGCTGCACCGGCGGGGTGCCCAGTCTGCTGCCGAGCTCTTGCAGGCGTTCGGCCTGCTCCTCGGGCATTTTTCTTGCCTCTTCGGTGGCCAGCAGCAACTGCAGGACCTTGTACTGTTGCGCGGCGATGGTGACGTCGAGTATGTCGCTGGAAGGTGTGGTCGGATGGCCACCGAAGATCGGTGCGCCTGCTTTCAACAGAACGCCTACGACCTCGGTGTGTCCCAGCATGCTGGCGACATGCAGAGGCGCCTGGGTGCCGAGAAGTCACCTGGTTCGGGGCCGAAGTCGCTGATGCGCGCGGAAGCCTTCGGTCAAAGCGGCCGCCGCTGAGCACCACCGTTCGGTTTTGCCGGCTTCCGACATTCCTCAGTCTGAACCTCCCACCAGGCCATCACGAATGCCAGCGATCCGTCCGCTTCTCCCTCCGCATCCGACCTCGGTTTTATGGTCCAGACCCACTGGCGCAGGCGCCGCACAGCTCAGGCGCAGCAGATGGCTGGCTGGTCTGGTCCTGTTCGCCTGCGTGGGCGCGGCGACCGCGCAGTCTGGTGCGGCGCCGCTGGCGAATGTTGGCCCGGTCTTCATCGATTTCGGCACGATCAATTTTGGTGTGCGCAAGACGACACCGGTCACCTTCCGCAATCTGACGACATCGGTGATGACGCTGGCCGGCGGCGGCGTCAATGCGGCCG
The DNA here is from genome assembly GCA_022843465.1 of Pseudomonadota bacterium. Classification (GTDB taxonomy): domain Bacteria; phylum Pseudomonadota; class Gammaproteobacteria; order Xanthomonadales; family Ahniellaceae; genus 0-14-3-00-62-12. The sequence goes on from JALHNO010000001.1 coordinate 140,626, forward strand.
GCACCCAGGCGGGCTTCAGCGCGACTACCGGTAGCTGTGGTCCGACCCTGGCCGCCGGCGCCAGCTGTCATTTTGACTACAGCTTTCGCCCGGCCAACAATTCAGGCACCGAGCTGACCGGTGGCACCACCATCGGGGTAACTTCAGCGGGCCGCACCCAGAATTTCTCGCTCAGCTTTGTCGGTCGTGGCAGCGGCGATCTGGTGGTGATGCGGCCGCGCACTATGGACTTTGGCGACTGGCTGATTGGCGAAACCGCGGTCGTGCCGGTCATCATCACCAATCTTCAGAGCTCGGCGGTGAGCTTTGCCGGCGGCGGCTTCAATACCGCCAATGGCTTCGGTGCCAGCAGTGGCACCTGCGGCGGCGCGCTGGCCGCAGGCGCGAGCTGTCAATTCAACTACACATTCACGCCCGGTCAGAATGGTCTACTGCAGAACGCGACAGCCATCGGTGTGACCACCGCGGCCCCCGCCCTGGCGCAGAACTTTCCACTGAGCTTCAGCGGAACCGGCGTCAGCAGCGTCGGCGTGGTGACCATCGCGCCGATCGCGATCGACTTCGGCAATGTCAAGATCGGATCGCGCGTGGCTGCGCCCATCACCTTCAGCAATATCGGTGCGGTCCCGATTGACTTTGGCGGCGGCGGCGTCTCCAGCAACACCTTTGCGGGTGCCTTCCTGGGCGGTGCCGGCTGCGGCTCGGGCACGGCGGCGGCTGGCGCAAGCTGCACCCTGGAATACAGCCTGCGCCCGAACATGTTGGGCCCGGACAGTGCCAGCACCGGCATGACCTTCAGCCGTCCCGGCGCCAGCCAGTCGGAGACGTTCCAGTTGTCTGGCGTCGGCATCGGTGAACTCGCCCAGGTTTCGCCCGTGGAGTTCGACTTCGGCGAAGTCGCCATCGGCACCACCCATACGGTGCCGGTCACCATTCTCAATGATGGCGATCTGCCGCTGACCGGCTTCGTCGGCGGCGGCGTCGCCTTTCCGTTTTCGCAGACCAACAACTGCAATGGCAGCCTGGCGCCGGGCGCCACCTGCACATTCAACTATCAGTTCTCGGCCAGCATCAGCAGCATCGGTCCGCAGCAGACCCTGACCCTGATCTCGTTCACCAATGTCAGCGGCCTGCAGCCGACCAAGGAAATCCGCATGCGTGCCACGGGCGTGGATCGGATCTTCAACAACGGATTCGAATGATCGCCGAAGCGATCGCCGTGCTCATTGCGCTCGGCCGGTGACTGCAATCCCGAATGCGACGGCCGTTCTGCAGCCGTGCCTGCACCCCGGCAGCAGGCCGTGTCATGGCGTCGCCCGATCCTTCGACGTCGGACGCTGCAAATGGAGGGCGTGGCTCATGCGACGCCTTCAGGCTACTGATCGCGCCGTTCTATGAAATCAGCCTGATCACGAATATCTTCCGCGACTACCTCAACGGATTGGGTACGGCCGGAAATATCGCCAGCTGGGTGCTGCCGTCTTCACAATCCGCCTATGATGCTGCACAGCACAACGCACAATGTGCGAAGGGCAAACAGGATCGGGAACGGGTCTGCGGCTTCTGAATCAGGCTCCGCCCTGACTCTGTGCTGTGCATCAGGGCGGGGCGGAATTCCGGCCGGGCCTCGTGGTGACGCCTCGCCCGGTGAATTCATTGTTGCGCACCGTTCCCCGATGCATGGCCGCAGCGGCGGCCGATGACTCTTTCCCGAATAGCGGAGTTCGTCGATGATGGATGCAAAGAACACTCAGCCTGTGTCCGGCCGAGCATGGGCCAGGGACGGTGGGATGCTGTGCCTGGGCGCAATGATCGCAAGCACGGAATGGTGGTTTGCCACGGGTCGTCACGCCGCAGAGACGCTTGCCGCTGCCCAACCCGTTGCGGCGCACGAGCGCGAATCTCCCGCGCATTCTGCACCAGCTCTTCCGCCCGCGCCCGTGCCCGGTGCGGCTTCTTCCACGGCCGCGGCGGTCGTGCAGGCGGATAGTTCCGCAACACCCGGCCATCGCGTGCAAACGCAGTATGGGCAGGTGCCCCCGCCCCCTGCAGAGCACGACCCACGGCTGGATGGACTCGCCGACGAAGCGCTGAGGCAGCTTGCCAAGCAGGGCGATGTCGACGCCATGCTGACGCTTGCCGAGCGACTGATGGATCCGGCTCGGCAGGCCACGTCGGGCTGGGAGAGCACCACGTTATTGGAAGATGCGCTTGCCCATGGCTCGACCGAGGCGGCCATGGCCTTGGGCGAGAACATGATGAAGAACAAGTTTCAGTACGAGCCAGAGGCGAGCGAAGTCGACCTTCTCATGACCCGACAACTGGCCGCCGCGCACTATGTCACTGCGCTGATGATGGGCGACTTGCGTGCACTTGAGGGCGTGCAGGCTGTGCTCCCATCAAATCCTTCGAGTGTCTATATAGTGGGTATGCTCAGAGGCGGCTACTTCGGCTACCAGCGGATGTTGGATCGTCGCGCCGAACTGGGCCTGCCACCGTTCAGCGCGCACTTTCCGCCTTATCGATGGACGCCGGAGCAGCGCCTGATGTACGACATCATGCACAAGCAGTAGGAAGGGTTGCCCATTCCGGTGTGGATGCGGTGACTGCCGGGCGTTTCTTCAGCCACTGCCGTTGGTGCCCGAAGCTTGGGCGGTCGCCTGATCTTGAGCGCGCAGACAGGCCTGGCCGGCGCAGCAATTGCCTGAAAGCCGCGCAACCCGGCAGTCGGTTCGCGCCAGGAGTCTGAAGAGGATCCCGTTGGTTCTCGCGCTGATCGATCGCAGGAAGCAGGCTCGGTGCCGGGAGTCCACGCAACCCGTCCGGAGGTTTCCGGGAAGTTCGGGATGACACAGTCTGCGCGTTCTGGTCGGTCGACGCCCGAGCAGGTCTGGCCTCTGAAGAAAATCTCACGGCCCTTGCCGGTTTTGCTCCAACTTTTGCGTACTGGTCGGTAACCGCAACGGAAACCGCCGCCATGAAAGCCATCTTTTGCACTGTTCTTGTTGTCGTACTCTGCCTGTTCGCCGAAGCCGGCCAGACTCAAGCCGTCGCCAGTACCGGCTATGCCCTGCGCGCCATCGATGGGGACAACGAGGTCGGTGCGCACTTTGCGATGGTGCCGCGCCCGGGAGGGGTAACCGGGTTCTTCTACCTCGCCGATCTTGGTCGCCTGGTGGCGTCGAACTGTCCAGGCCTCACCTGCAGCCAGACCTATGCACTGAGCAATCCAGCTGCCGATCGCGGCAGCCATGTCAGCGCTGCCAGTCGCAGCGCGCTGAACGATCGTCCCTTCGTGGCCTACTACGACGCCGGCGCCGGCGATCTGATTGCAATGGATTGCCAGTCCAGCGACTGCGTGTACGGCATCGAGCGCACCCTTGAGAGCATCGGCAATATCGGCCAGGACACGGCGACGGTGGTTGATCCGGCCACCGGCTTTCCGCTGATCGCCTACTACGATGTCGACAACGCCGACCTGCGCCTGTACCGCTGCGCCAGCGCGGTCTGCGACTCGGGCAGTTCGGTTCTGGTCAGTGGCAGCAATGACCGCGGCCGCAATGTCAGCATGGTGTTTGCCGGTACCACGCTGTGGCTGGCATTCGAGGATCGCACCAGCGGAGAACTGTTGCTGGCGCGCACTACAGCGCCCTACAGCAGCTTTGCGCTGTTCAGCCAGGCCAATGGCGCCGAGCCGTCATTGACTGCCGATGCCGGTGGCTTTCTCGACATGGTCTGGCGCGAGACCATCGGCAATACCCTGCAGCGACTGCAATGCCTCAACGCGATCTGCAGCAGCGCCAACCAGATCACCCTCGCCGGTGGCGGTCGTGGCTTCCGGCCATCGTCGTCGCGGCTGGGCAATGGCAACCTGCTGGTGGCGCACTTCGAACCCGCCGCGGGCAATCTGCGCGGAACGGTCTGCAATGACCTCGCCTGCAGTGCCCCGCAGGCCCTGGTGTTCGCCAGCGGCGCCGCTATCGCCGGCAAGTCACTGGTACGCGTCGCCGCTGGCGATCTGCCCCAGGTCTACTTTCACAATGCGGCACGGGCGGATGTCGATGCGGCCCAATGCAGCTCTGCCGCCTGCACCAGTTTCCTCAGGCGCACCGCGTTCAATGGTCTGTACATCAGCGGCACGCGGCTGGCGCTGCGCGCCGACGGACGCGCCGTGGTTGCCTATATCCGCCAGCGGCAACCCTGGCTTGCAGAATGTGCCGACACGCTCTGCAGTTCAGTCAGCCGCATTGTGATTCCCGGATTCAACAGCGACACCCGGCCCGCGCTGGCGCTGCGACCTGATGGTCGCCCCGTCATCTACTACGCCAGCCTCGGTGGCAGCGAACTCTACGATTGCGCTGACGTGATCTGCACGACCGGCAGTCCGCGCATGGTCAGTGGCAGTGGCAACTCCACCAGCAATGTTATCGAAATGGCGTTGCGCGCCGATGGCCGGCCGGTGCTGCTGTACACCGTATCCAATGCCAATGATGTCTACGTCTTCGACTGCAGCGACATCAACTGCAGCAGCGGCAGTGCGCGCCTGCTGGTCGACGAGCCGACGGGCAACGGTACCTTTCTGTCCGGTTTCGCAATCGTGATCGGTCCGGGCGATCGTCCGATCGTGATGTATTCCCTGTTCAGCAATTCAGGCAATCAGCAGCGCTATGTACGCTGCAATGACAGCGCCTGTGTTGCGGCCACCGTCAGCACTGTGGGAGCCAATCCGGGCTTCTTCGCTACGCCGTTGGCACTGCGCAGCGATGGCCGCCCGGCGTTCCTGGAAACCAGCGCGAACCAGTACGCCATTTGCGACAATGCCGACTGCAGCGGAATCGCCCGTTTCCCGGTCGGCACCGGCAGCGTCATTCGCACCCTGGCGATGCAGGCCGGCGATCGACCGATCTGGGACGCCGGCGGGATCGGCGTTGCGTTCATCAGCAACTGCGATGACGCCACCTGTGGCAGTGTGCAACAGCCGATCCTGCTGACCGACAGCAATCCACAGAGCAGCTATCTGGGATCGCTGGCGCTCACTGGCAATGGTGTCGCGCAGGTTGCCTATGAGGAACAGAATCTTGGCGATGCCATCCTGGTCGTGCCATTGCCGGATGCGGTGTTCGCCAACAGTTTCGAATAGGCGCGTCGGTGCCTTAGGGTATTGATCAGCGGCCCAGTGATGACGCAGACGGCGCCCGGACCGGACAAAAAAACTGTGACGGAATGCCGCTTTCCAGCTCGTTGTGCTATTGTTCAGGATTCGTGTCCTTCACCGACTGCCCACGATGCTTGCGGGTAGCAGTCTTCTACATCGCAACCATCAGGGAGCAGCACATGAAATTGCAGCGTATCGTCGGCCTCGCCGCCGGTCTGGTTCTTTCGGCCAGCGTCGTTGGCCAGAGCCGGGAACTCGTCAGCCCGACCGAAGCACACAGCAACACCGTCCATTCGGCCGCTCCCGTCCAGGTACTCGGCACCCCGGCCCTGCTCGACACCCGCGCCGGCCTGATCACCGGCACCGGCACCGGTGGTGGTGGCGCCGACTCGAGCACCCTGCAGGACACTTCGCTCGGCATGGGCGTATTCGGATTCGCCCACTCGACGGCGGGTACGTTCCGCGTCGCCGACGATTTCGTCGTGCCGGCTGAAGGCTGGACGCTGTCGGCCATCACCGTCTATGCCTACCAGACCGGCTCGGACACCAATACGACGATGAACGCGTTCAACTTCCAGATCTGGGATGGCGAGCCTGGTCTGGTCGGTTCGAACATCGTGTTTGGCGATACCACCACCAACCGTTACAGCTCCAGCCTGTTCTCCAACATCTACCGTGAGCTGGAAAGCGCGCCCGGCGCCACCAATCGCCCGATCATGGCCGTGACCGCCTCGGGTCTGGCGATCGATCTTCCGGCCGGCACCTACTGGATTGACTGGCAGGTGGGCGGCACCCTGGGTTCCGGCCCGTGGGCGCCACCGCTGACCACGCTGGGCCAGTCCACGACCGGCAACGCCCGCCAGTTCGACGGCGCTGCCTGGGTTGCGCTCACCGATGTGGGCCCGCAGGGCTTTCCGATGACCCTGGCAGGTACCCCCAATGTCGTGCTCGGCCCGCCGCGTCCGGTTCCGACCAACTCGCCGATGTTCCTGCTCGGCCTGCTCGCCGCCGTGCTCGGACTGGCGGTTGTGGTAATGCGTCGCCAGTAATCGCAGCTGTACTGAGCAGCAAACGGAAGCCACCCGCGAGGGTGGCTTTTTGTTGGAGGACGGCACAGGGCTGCCACTTGCTGCCGCCCCGATCGCGTGCCTGACCGCAGCGGCACGCGGCACGTATCCCGAGCTCCGCAGGTGTGACGCGCTGGTTCGGCGCGCGCAATGGCTGCAGAAGAAATGCGTTCGCTGGCAACCGCCACCGCGCGCAAGCCGGTCGCCTTCAGCATGGGCCAGGCGGTTTCAGGCGGCTGGACACCCCCGCCTCAGGATCGCGCCATACTTCCAGCTCCGGACGTCTCGCCGGCAATGCGAGCCATTGGAGTGCCGCAATGAGCCAAGCCAGCCAATCCCTGAGTCGCGAAGACGCGCTGCTGTATCTGCGTCGCTTTCCCGCTCAGGGCATCATGGCCGTGCTGGTCAATCTGCTGCTGGTGCTGGCCAGCAATGCCGTGGTGCTGTGGCTGCTGCTGCACAAGGGCCTTTCTCCAGCACAACTGATTGCACTGGTGATCGTTGAGACTCTGCTGCTGATCGCGATCGCCTGGTTGCAGCAACGGATGGTGCCGCGTCGCGACTGGCTGGAACAGCCCAAGCCCTGGCGCGAACGGGCACCGCTGATCGGTTTCGTCCTGCTCTGGATCGGCTGCGCCTACGGGCTGACGCTTGCGGTATTGCGCGGCTACGGCGATCTGTTCGCCCTGCTGACCTCGCTCGATGCCTGGACCGAATCCAGACTGCACTGGTCCCTGCTCGCCACCCTGACCCTCGCCCTGATCCACGTCGTGGGCGATCACTGGCACTACCGCCGTCTGGGCGGGCCCTTTCACTCCAGCGTCAGCCATGATGCGATGGCGCGTTATCTCACGCTCCTGCTCGGCGGCATCCCTTTTGCGATGCCGTTCTTCGCGGTGTTTCTCGGTGGCGTCAAGGGCATCGAATTCGCAGCGCGCAAGGCGCGCACGGCACCGCAGCAATCCCTACTGGTGCTGATCACGATGATTGTCGTGGCGTCCCTGAGCTACGCCCTGATCACCCGGCTGGTCGACAGCGATGTGTCGGCCTGGGCAATTGGTTTCATCTTTGCCAAGCTCATCGCCGAAGCCGCGCTTGCCTGCATGCCGCTGGTGATGGCGCATGTGGCTCGCCATGGGCCGTAGCTGGTGGGGCTGACCTAAAGCCTTTCTTCCAAATCGTCAGAAAAAATCGCCGGAAATCCTTGGTGGACGGTGACAGCGCCGGTATCAGTCTCCGACTTCGAACGGTCGGCTCCCGCGATGCCGATTACCACGACAGGTCCCGACATCGAGACAGCGTTGCCTAGCCCATCGCCTTCACTGCCCGCCGGGTCTGACAGCTTGGTCTCCTGCTGCCAGCTGCCGCTGCTACGACTGAAGACGTATGCGGCACCTTGATTGACGCCTGGATCATCGGAAGCAGGCGCACCGATGACAGCATTGTCACCAACGATTGCGACCGAGGCGCCAAAACGGTCCTGCGGCATGGTATCGACCGGACTGAAGCGTGCGCGCTGTCTCCACTCGCCCCCCGAAGACCAATAGGCAAAAACGGAACCAGGTCCGGGCGGGACTTGCGAATCAGACGGGTAGGCGCCCACCAGTATGGTGTGGTTGGAGATCGCCACCGACTTTCCAAAACCGTCAGCGGCCGTGCCATTTACTGGATAGAGGTAGTACCGGAACGTCCAGGAAGACTCGCCACGGGTGTACAGATACGCCTTGCCAAAGTCGGTCGAACCCTGCTTATACAGGGAGGTAACGACCGCTGTTCGGTCGTGCATTGCCACTGCATAGCCGAATTCTGCTGGTTCAAATAAAACTGGGATGTCCAGGCCGTTATCAAGGACCCAGCCCTCCGCAGTACGCTCATACTCGACCACGGTGCCGCGAAAGTTGCTGTTTCCCGTTGCGCCAGCGATCAGGAAATCGCCTGCGACTGCCACGGAACTGCCCAAGTAGTTCGCTGTGCCGGTGATCGAGTTCGGTAGGCTCAGCCTGGCTTGCTGTTGCCAAGCACCTGCCTTTCGCGTGAACACATAGACAGCGCCAGCGTCCCGTTGCCAACTGAGCGCGCCGGGAATCTCCCAGTAAGGCGCCCCGATTGCAATGGTATCGCCGTCGATGGCGACCGATTCCCCAAAAAAATCCTGAGCACCACCATCATCCGGCAGCAACTCCGCTTGAAAGACCCATGCGCCTTGCTCATGCACATAGACGCGGACAGAACCGGCATTGCTGCCCCAAACGGTGTCGTCGCGCGGCACGCCGACCACCAGTGTGTCCCCGGCCACCGCTACTGAGCGACCGAAGGTGTCGGCCGCCGCGGCAGCATCGGGGTTGCTGATTTTCGTATCCGGAAACTCGTAGTCGTACCCGCTGACCCTTCTGGCGGGCTCTGCGCCGGGATCTGGCACGGCGAGCGACATGGTGTCAGCCAGCTCGGCTGCGATCGCACTGCTGTTGCCTGCCTGAACCGCACCGGCCCGCGCTCCGGACGCCAGCGCAACATGGCCATCATCGACAATGAGCTGTTGCGGATGCTCACTGTCCGCCACCATGGCTTGCTGCTTGAAGGAAGCCAGGCTGGCCGCATCGGCGCCGCTGGCGAGCAAGGCGCAGATGAAGCCGAGGCGAAGTCTTCCCGTCCGGATAGCTGGTCGGTTCATGCGGCGCGCTCCCATCTGCAGTCCAAGGATTGCCTGGTCGGGTGTGCGACGCCACAACAACGCTGGGCGCGTGACCGCGAGCCTGAGCCCGGCATGCTCAAGGCTCCGGCTCGGGGCCGACTTCGGTGTAGATACTGCCTTTCTGATACAGCGCCAGCCGTGCCTGCAGGCGGGCGAGCTGTTCGGCTTCGCTGCCCTCGGCCTCGGCGGCAGCGATGACATCCTGCTGCACCCGGCTCGCTTCGTCAAAATTGCCATCGGCGGCATGGCAGGCGGCGAGGGTGTCGTTGCTGCCAAAGTCCAACTGCACCAGTGTTTGAAGTTCGCGCATCAAGTCGAGGCCGCGTTTGGCATCACGAAGGCCTGCGTCCGGTGATGTGCACAGTACCCATGCCCAGTTGTTGTAGGCGGGGGTGTACTTGGCATCTACGGCCCGTTGCCACAGCTGCGATGCCGCTGCCGGATCGGGCGCGCCGCCGCGCCCCAGCCAGGTGTTGAAGGCGAGCGACTCGGTAGACGCCATGTCGCCGCCGTCGCTGGCCTTTCTCAGCCAGGCGATGCCGGTGCGGCGTACCACGGGATCGCTGTCATGGACATGGATGCCGCCGAGCACGCCCTGAAATTCGGAATCACCGGCTTCAGCCAGCGGCTGAATCAGGGCGATCGCTTCCTTGCGGCTCTCCGCAGTGTCGATGCCATGGGCTAGCCAGCTGGCGAGCAGATTGCGGGCGTCCTTGCCAACCCTTTTGTCGGCGAGATCAGGGCGCCCGACCAGATAGCGCAGTATCCCTTCGGCATCGGCATTGGCCGTCTTGTCATTGCCGCGCTGCAATTGCACACTCGCCAGTCGCAACGATGCCTGTGGGTCGCCAGCGATGTGGGCGCTGCGCACCCACTCGATTTCGAGCTTGCGACTCTGCTCTGATCCAGACTGCCGGGCGTAGTGGTCGGCGACTGCCAGCATGGCCTCGCTGGAACCGCCATGGCCTGCCCGTTCCAGCCAGTAGAGTCCGCGCGCCTCATCCTGCTTGATGTCCGTGCCGGACATCAGGGCCGTGCCCAGGGTCCGCTGTGCCGGCACCAGATCGGATTCTGCGGCGCGTTCGATCCATCGATGGCCTTCATCAAGCCGCTTCTGATCGATCAGCAGCGCGCCGTACAGCCACTGTGCCTGGATCAGTCCGCCCTCGGCGGCGCGTTGCAACTGTGCCAGCGCGCGCGCTGTCGGCTTTCCCTGCCGCGATGTGCTCACCTCGTTCATGGCGACCAGCATCGCGGCGACATCGTCGCCGCCACGGGCAGCACGCTTCAGCGGCTTGCTCAGTACCGGCCAGACATTCGCGGCATCGGCCTTGCGAAACGACAGGGATGCCAACTTCTTGCGTCCGCCCACATCCCCCAGGCGCGCGTCGGCGGCGTCCAGCAGGGCCTTGGCCGATTTGACGTCGCGGGGCACGATTTCGCCGCGCAGGTAGGCCCGGGCCAGCAGCACCAGGGCGTCACTGAGTCGGATCTCGACATACGGCAGCAGGGCGTCGACAGCGCGCAGTCCACAGTCGGCGCCGGGCACCTGCTCGCAGACCTGGAGCAGTCGCAGGGCGGCCACATAGCTGCCCTCGTGTGCCTGCCGTTCGAGGGCATCCAGGCGTTCGCCCTGGTTCGGCAGACGCGCTGCCAGCAGCAGTTCGTAGCCGGCCGTTGCTGCGCCAAGCTCCAGTTCATGGAATCGTTTCAGCAGGCCCTCTGCCAGGACGCGCCGATAGCTCGGAAAGCCGGCACCGGGCTGGTCCCGGCTGAGTCGCACCAGCGAATCGAGGAAGTCGAAGTGGAGCACGCGCTCGCGCTGCTCTTCCTCATCCCAGAGTCCAACCACGCGCACCAGGTGACGGGAGCTGGCGTACGAATCATAGTGATCGAACAGCAATTCCTGGCCGCTGGCCTGAATGAAGGCCCAGACATCGGCATCGGCCAGTACGCGCACCGGCGCCACGCCGTTGTCGTCTGGCCGCGCGGCGAAGCCATGCCGGACCAGGGCTGCGAAGCGCGCGCTTCGCACATCCGCCTTCCCGGTTTCGTTCAATGCTTCGGCACAGCGATAGGCGGCATGCCACACGCCGAGACCGACGGGATTGGTGATCAGAGCGGCATCCAATGTGTCCGCATGTTCCCGGCAGCGCTCGGCGATCGGCTCACCCTCGTCGTCGGAGAGCGCGCTGGTGGCTTCATAGGTCGCCATCAGTTCCTGCAGATCACCCTCGTCCAGAGTCCGTCGCCAGTCTTCAGCGATACGCTCGTCAAATCCGGGGCGGTTTGACGCCTCTGCGTGCAAGCAGGTTGCCAGCGCCGTCAGCAACGCGGCGACAAGAAAGGAGTGGTGTGCCGGGGTCGATTTCATCGCTTGTCGTCCTTGCCCTTGCGGTCGTCGTTCTCTTTCATGACATCGCGAATCAGCGCGTTGAGGCGCCGATCACGTTGTTTGCCGGCTTCGCGGTCGGGCAAGGCGAGTATCCAGTTGGGATGTGCGATCTCGGCAATTTCCCGCCTCAGCTTCAGGTGCTCCGGTACCTGATCGACTGCCACCACCGCCGACTTGGTGCGGACGCTCTGCTCGAGAAACACGATGTTGTCCTTCTGGCCGGAGACGTACGAGTAGTCGACGCTGGCGTCCTTCTTGCTGAAATTCTCCGGGCTGCCCTTCCAGCGCCAGCCGTTGGGAAGCCGAAGCTCGATCCGATGTTCTCCAAGCTGCGGATAGGCCAAGGCCAGTGGTGTCGAGCGCAGTATCGTCTGCGGCATGCGCAAGCTGTCGGCAACGGTGTCGGCAAAAAGATCCAGACGGCGTTCGCCGGACGTGGCAGCTCCCCAAGGGCTGGCCAGTTTGTAGCGCTCCACCAGCACCAGCCGATTGCCCTCCGCGACATCATCTACCCGCAGGGCTTCGGCGACCGTCAGGTCGCCAAGACGTCGGCGGTAGACCTCCTGATAGCGCCGCGACACCGCCTCGACACCGCTGACCGCAAGATCCATCCGCATGCGATTGGCGGCGTCTCCAAGATAGGTGCTGGTGACGCTCAGCGTGGCCGAATTGCCGTCCTCGGCGATGTCGAATCGCTCTTCGACCCGACTGCTGTCCAGATAGTCCGGGTTGCGCGACACCGGCACCAGTGCGCTCGCATCGGCGCGTACCGGAAGCGCCACGCCGAAGTCTCCGATGCTCTGCGCGTGCGCACTGCCGCGCTGCTGGGTGCGGGTTGGATCGAGCCACAAGGTTCGTTCGCCGTCGCGGACCTGCACGATGACGTGATCGAAACTGGACGCCGCCGGCGGATGCGCCGAGATCGCCTTGCCACTGCTCGCGCTCACCAGGGCGGGATAGGCTTCAATAGCCATGGCATCGAAGATGGCGACCAGCAGGCGCGATTTGTCCTTGCAGTCGCCGCGTCGCCTGGACCAGACCAGCGCAGGCTCCGCAGGACGGTGGGTGTTGTCGCCAATCTCCGCGCCGAAATAGCGCACGTCCTCCTGAACCGCCAGCAGTGCGGCCGAGACCCGGGCGTCCAGCGTCGGCAGCGCGCGCCACTGCTCGATCCGCTCCCGGAGGTCATCGGGCAAGGGTTGCGGCTCGGGATAGAGTTGCTTGGCCCAGCGCGCGACATCCGCCCAACTGCGCTTTTCCGTGACGCTGACGTAGGGATAGGCAACATACCAGTGCGGATATTCACCCTCGTCGTGCTGCGCCGCGATGCCATGGGACCGATAGCGCCACTCGATGAAACCAGGCGACTTGATGACCTGGGGCGCAGCGACGCGGGCGTCTCGGAATTCCTGGGGTTCGCTCCTGGGATCGAAAAGAATGCGGAACTGACGCTCGAGGATGGGATGCTTCGCCGAAAAACCGGCACCGTCCATATCCAGGCCGGACAGGATCGGATTCTCACCCACGACAGTGAACCGGATGCGAACGACGTCGCCGACCCGAACATCGTCGAGCAGCAGCAGCGCGCTGACGGCACCGGTCGCCATATCCTGTTCGAATGCGGACTCGCGGCGCGCCAGCGTGATCCGATCCGGATTCAGCCGATCATGCCAGCTGCCACCCCGGCGCAGGGCGACCTCATGCAGGGTGAGTTGCTGGAACTCGGGGACGAAATCGATCTCGAATTTGCCGGCGTCCGTCAGCGTTTCGGTCGACACCGGTTCGTAGGCGTAGTCGCGATAGCGCGCGCGATTGCCGCCAACGCGGTAGGCCTGGTCATCAACCAGCCAATGGCGCCAGCGCTCAACGGTCCCGGGTTCGGGTTTCGCATCCCACTCGCCCGGTACTTCCATTGGCTTGACCCATTCCGGCGCTGGACCCGTCATCAGGAAGAACTCGCCGCGCTCGATGCGCTGCCGGCCGAGTTCCGTCGCCATGCTGCCCGTGCTCGCGCAAATCAGCGCCATGAAGGTGACCACGGTGCACCATGGACGCCGGATCAGAGAAGTGGAATTGAACTGCATGCAGGACCTTGCGCTCGGGACGTGGTGAAACGGCATCATATACAAGCCGCGCGTCTGCTGCCGGCGGAAGCGAAGGGGATTCAGGCCGGCTTGCATGCTGCGTGCCGCCGATCGTGAGCGAACGGCGAATCCCTGCGCGCGTCGGAGCTGAAACAGACCTACTGCGCAGCCTCGCGCGCACAGCTGTCGACACACTTGGCATCCTTGGCATAGCCCAGCGCGTCATTCTCGTACATGCGCTCATCGGCCTCGCGAATGCGCGGCGGTATGCCAGTGAATGCGGGCATTGCGACACCGTTGGCGATGTAGACGTTGATGGGTCGGTCAAACGTGATCTCACCGAGAATCCGCACATCGCGGTGGATGTGCAACGAATCTGCCCGCCTCTCCTTGAGCTTGGAATCGGCAAAGCTTGCGAAATGCAGCGCGCCGATCTCCGCACCCGGGAGCAGCACCACATTGCCGATCCGGTTGCCAAGCACGCCAGCGACCCTGGCGCGAAAGCTGATGAAGATCGCGCCGACATCGGTGTGCGCGGAGCCGCCGACCGCCGAATCGGCATCAAGGAAGATGTTGCCATTGGCAATCGCCACACCGTGATCCAATTGTGCGCCGTGCTCCAGCTTGATCGCGCCATTGAATATGCGCGCTGATAGTGCCCGCGCTTTCGGTTCCAGTTCCACGCTGCCGTTTACAGTCTCTAGCGCCCCGGCAGAAACGCCCGTATTGACCCGTATCCCGCCATTCAACACATGGATCGTCTGGGTGGAGTCCGCACTCAACGAGACACCGGAACCCAGGTGGATATCGCGCTTCGCCTGCGCACTGGTGTCAGCTGCGAGCAAGGGTGTCGACAGCTCCTGGCAGGATCGATAGGGGTCACTGGCACGCCGGCGAAGCCCGATGTGGCGCGCTGCGATACCTCGCTGCTCGGCAATGGTGGCGCCGCGTGCGAGCTTGATGCCGATGCAGCGGTGCGTCACCAGGGCGCCTTCGATGTGTGCGTCGCGACCCAGCTTCAGAACAATCCTGTCCGGGAATTCATCCACGGTATCGACGGCGCGAAGAAAGTGCAGTGCGCCGGCAAACCGCGCGGACTTGTGCAGTTCAACCTCGCCAGCGAAATTGTGGATGCTGGCATCGACCACAGCACCCTGTTCGATGCTGATCCTGCAGTGATAGTTCTCGATCCGACCATGGATCCGCGCACCCGACAGGATCTGCAGTTCGCCATTGCCACAGTAGACGTATTCACCGACCGTGCCGGCAAGCTTCAGGCTGCCATTGCGGACGATGATGGATTTCGCCTCACTGGAGCTGGCCGCCATCACACCGCCATTGATCACCTCTACCGCATCGGCCCGCGCTCCGGACGCCAGCGCAACATGGCCATCATCCACAATGAGCTGTTGCAGATACTCGCCGTCGGCCACGACAACGTTCTGCTTGAAGTAGGCCAGGCTGGCTGCGTCGGCGCCGATGGCGAACATGGCGCAGATGAAGCCGAGCGGAAGTCTTGCTGTGCAGATGATCGGACGGTCCATGCCGGGTGTTCGCAGTGGCTGTAGCAGGCCGCGCAGTCTAGCGCCGGCCTTTGGCCGACGACTATCTGGAGCGGCGCCCATCCTCTCTGTGCGCCCCTGCAGGAGGTTGCGAATCGGGTCGATGTACTGGAGCTCGCGCGGCTGCGTTCTTCACTCAATGCGCAGCCTGTCGAATCAGTGCGGTCAGCACGTCGCGATCGAACCCGCTGATCTGCTGATCGCCAATGACAAAGACCGGCACCACCCTGAGATCCATGCGCTTGGCTATGCGCTGGGCTTCGGGCGACTGGTCGACTACCAGTTCACGATGCGGGATGCCCTGGGCATCAAGCCAGGCGCGTGCCTTGTTGCATACCGGGCAGGTGCTCAGCGAAATCATGATGAGTTCGTCCGAGGCTGGCAGTCCGGCCGCGCTGCGATCAATCGCGCGGGCTTCCGTGGTCGCCGATGCAGCCGCACGGATCTGGCCAAACAACCAGCCCGAGCCCAGGCCGATGCCGAGAAAAACCAGTGACAATAGTAGGTACTTGAGCAGATTCATGGGTTCTCCGGTACGGGAGGCGCGGTGCCGGGCCGGGGCCACGGCACCGCATGAACATCAGTTGAGAATGCAGCGACGCGACTTCATGCAGCTGTCATACAGACCAGCACAGGCGGGCGCGCCGTAGTTGAGCTCGCACTCCTGCTGATAGATGCGGCAGCACTCCGACAGCGTCATGGCGCTGGCGCTGAAGCCGATGCCACAACCGACTGCGAGCAGGGCGAATTGGAAGAAGCTCTTGAATTTCATTTGACTCTCCAAGGTGATGGATGTTTTTCGTTGCATGTCGCCAGCGCGGACATGGGCCCATGACGCCCTGCGCCGGTCACGGAACTTGGGTCCGCGTCAGCCCAGATGCGTGGTGCCGATCTTGTTACCCGAGATCCGGGGACGAAATCGATCATCGGCCAGGAAACTGAGCGCGGCTGCAACGGCGGCTTGGGCAGCGATGATGATGTCGGTGGCGGGCGGGTTGCCGTATGCGTTGCAGCAATCACGCGCACGCCGACACCCTGGCACGCGGAAACGGGCCAGGGTGTTTGATTTGGACGAAGCGCAACCAGCCACCGGGCGGTCGCGCAGCCTACTCAATACTCGCCGAGGTAGCCGCAGTAGAGATGGGCGGTGGTGGTTGTGCTCAATCCGTACTTCGACGTCACCGTCAGGTACAGGATGTTGTTGGCCCCTGCCGAACAGGTCACTGAGGCAGTGTCATCCAGATAGGGCGGATTGACGAAATTGAGGCTGCCCGATTTGGACCAGCTGTAGGTCAGACCACCGTACTTCGGCCAGGCCTCGCAGTTGTAGCGATTGGACGTGTAGTCGCAGACGATCTGGGTCTCGGCTGGCGGTGGCGGCACGTTGTAGGCGAAGTCGAGCGCCTTTGCCCCGGTGGTGCAGCTGGGCTCCCTGGCGCTGACACAGGACTTCGCTACCGGAACTTCCGGACAGAAGCGATCCGGATCGGGATCGCAGACCACTGCCATTGCCGAGACCGGCAGCAGCAGGGCGAGAACGGGTACGACACGACGCTGCAAACGCATAAGAACGCTCCTTGGACCAGGAAATACGGGCCGGCCACCGGAAGGCAGCCGAGACGGACGCGGGCAGGCATCGCATCAGGGACAGTACACGGGATACACGCCAAAACCGGATCATAACCGGCTGCAGGCCGCGAAATTCGGGTAAATCGCGGGTGGCGCGCTCAGGATTCCGCGTCGATACGTGCCAGCATCACGGCAGCGGCAGCACAGGGCGCTGCCTGGATGTCCGGGCGCTCAGGATTCGGCGCGGACGCGATCACCGCGCATTCCACCGCCTCGAACGCCTGCCTGAGCAGGGCGATGTGGTTGCTGCGATTGGAATCATCGGCCACATCCAGGCCCACCTGGGCACCGGCGCTGACCAGCAGCGACAGCGCGGCCGCGGCCTCTCCGTCCGCCAGCAGGGTGCGTGCATAGCTGTTGCGAAACAGGATCGTGGCATTGCTCTTCATGCCAAAGCGGGTTTGCGCGGCGCCGAACACCTTGCGATACAGATCCCTGGCTTCGGCCCGTCGGGCCGGGTCGGCAACGATCACCTCGGCAAGATTGAACAGCGTGCGCAGGGTATCGGGATGGGTGTCGCCGAGAATTTCCTGGTAGATCGAGATGGCCTCGCGGTAGACCGCTTCCGCCTCGCTGGCGTGCTCCAGGGTGATCAGTGCATTGCCCAGTACCATTGCCGCCTTGGCGACAAACGGACTGCGCGGCCCGTACGCTGCCACCACGTCGGCATGGACCTGGCGCGCATCGCTGAGCGACTCCTCGGGGCGGCCGAGCAGGCGCTTCTGCACCGCAATCTGGATGCGCGTCAACGCAATCCTTGGGTGCTGCGGATCCAGTGCCGTGTGATGCCAGTCAACGGTCTCCTCGAGTATCCGCAGTGCCTCGGCATTGTCGCCATTGCTGCGCAGCGCGTTGGCCAGCCAGAGCCGCGCGCTGTTTGCCCATTCGTCTTCCGGCGGACGCGTGTGCATCGACTCGATCGCGTGACGCAGCAACACGATTGCCTGCTGGTACTCGGCCGAGCGCAGCAGGACGATGGCCTTGGTCACTTCCCATTCCGGCGTCAGCTCGACGCCGAGCGCGCTGGCCTCGTGCAGGCTGCCCTGGGCACGCTCGTATTCACCGGCGGCGTAGAGGGCGCGCGCACGCATCACCAGCAGATGGAAGTGTTCACCCGGATCAAGCCGGCCGCGCCTGGCCGCGTCGGCGGCACGATCAAAAAGCTCTGCAGACTGGGTGGAAAGCCCGATCGCCAGTTCCACTTCGGAAATGCTGCTGGCAAGACTGGCATACAGTTCCGGCTGGGCGTCGAAGCTTTCCTCCAGCGCAGGTCGGGCTGCGTCCAGCACGGCGCGCACGGTGACAGCCTCCCCGGACACCCGCGAGGGATCGGCCGACAGGAAGGCATTGCGCAGAATCGACAAAGCCTGTTGCGCGCGATCACGCTCGCGCAGCGCTGCGAGATTGCGGGCCGCCAGCACGCCGGCAATCGTCGCGACGGCGACCAGCAGCAGGGCGCCCAGCGCAACCGGGAGCCGGTTGCGATCGATGAACTTGCGCAGACGATACCAACGCTGGCCCGCGCTCGCGCGGATCGGTCGGCAGGCCAGAAAATTGGCAACATCGTCGTCCAACTGCTCGACGCTGGCATAGCGCTCCTCCGGCGCCTTGCGCAGACACTTCTGCACGATGCGCTCGAGATCGCCCGAGCTGGCGCGGCGCAGTGCCGCCAGATTGCCCAGTCCGCGGTTCAGTGCAATCCGCTCGGATGCCTCGGCGATGCGCCGGCTCATCGGCGCCGGTGGAACGTGCAGGATCTGTGTCTCCAGCTGCGCGGCACCGGCGCCCTGCAGATCAAACGGTGCCAGCCCGCAGCACAGCTGGTACATCACCGCGCCCAGTGCATAGACATCGCAGGCGACGGTGACGCGGGCGCCGAGCAACTGCTCGGGCGCGGCATTGCTGAAGCTCAGATAGCGATCTGCGGTAGCGGTGCCATCACCGGCATGCGCGCCCGCCAGAACCTTGGCGATGCCAAAATCCAGCAGTTTGGCGGTGCCGCCGGCTTCGACCAGGATATTGCTCGACTTGATATCGCGATGCACGACCAGGTTCTGGTGCGCGTGACTGACGGCCGCCAGTACCTGGCGAAAAATCTGCAGTCGGTGTTCGAGGGAAAGCAGGCGGCGGTCGCAATGCTCGAACAGGGGCTCGCCTTCGACCAGTTCCATGACCACATAGGGCGTGCCATTGGCGAGCGCGCCGGCGTCGATCAGCCGGCAGATACCTGGATGGCTGAGTCCGGCAAGAATCTGCCGCTCGGCGGAAAAGCGTCGCAGCAGATCCGGGTTGGTCAACTCCTGGCGCAACAGCTTGATGGCCACCCTCTGGGTGAATCCGCGTTCGCTGCGCTCGGCGCGAAATACCCGCCCCATGCCGCCGGCACCAATTTCCTCCAGGATCGAAAACTCGCCGAGTTGGCTGCCGGCGTGCACGGCATCGGGCATCGCGTCGCGCAGCACGGCTTCCAGAGAGCCGAATACGCTGCGGGTATCGCGACCGGCAATGGCGCGCTCGTGCGCCAAAAGCCGACACAGTTCCTCATGCAGTGCGCTGTCATCGCCGCAGGCCGCACGCGCGTAGGCATCGTGCTCGGCCTGTGGCAGATCCAGCGCGGCATCGAACAGCGCATACAATCGGGCGATGCGATCGGCATCAGGTTGCATGCGGCGTCAGCCCTGCTGATCTGCGACGGTGGCCGTCGCGGAAAGATCGGCCGACAGCCAGGCGCGCGCAAACCGCCAGTGGCGACCGACTGTGGCTCTGGACAGCTCGCAGGACGTCACGATTTCGTCGATCTCCAGACCAGCGAACAAGCGCAGCTCCGCTACCCTGGCTACCGCCGGATGCGCCGCGGCCAGCCGGCTCAGTGACTGGTCCAGTGCCAGCCAGTCCACCAGATTGCCGGCGCCGACCAGCGCCTCGCAATCCGGATGATCGAGCCCGACAAAGCGGACATCGCCACCATGCTTCTCCGTCATGCGCTGGCGAATGTGGTCGATCAGCACGCGCCTGATCAGGGTTGCCGCGATCGCATAGAAATGTGCGCGATTCTGCCAGGGCACATCCTTTTGCCCGGCGATCCGCTCATAGGCCTCGTTTACCAGTTCGGTCGGTCGCAGGGTGAGCTGGCTGCCGCGGCGCCGAACCTGGCCAGCGGCGATATCGCGCAGCACCGGATAGATCAGGTTGGCCAGCTGGTTCTCGACAGCGCGATCGCCGTCCTTCCAGCGCTTGAGCAGAGCGGTGATGTCCTTGTCGGCGGAAACGTTCATGAGAGGCTTGCTGCCGCCGGTCGTGCAGGAGGGGGAGTCACTCCGGGCGATCATAGCGTGCCGGCGATGCTGCCGGATCCCACGTGGACGCGGTCAGCGACTCGACGTCCTCCAGTCGCTCTGCATGCTTGAACGCTACCCCGTCGCGCAGCAGTATCTCGGCACAGAGGGCGAGCACGCTGGGCGCGTTGTTCGGTGCGGCCCAGACATGGAGCTTCCAACCCTGGTCGAGCTGCTCCTGTCCGCGCGGCGTTCACTGCCGCCACAGTCCCTTGACGAAGTGCTTCAGTCGCCATAGGCGCCGCCGGCGATCCGGTGGTCGACGATCATGTTCAGCGCGTGATTCCACAGCGTGCGTGCGTTGCGCATGGCAACACAGCGCAGCGCGGTTGTGGGCATCGACGCATTTGTGGACGCGCGCGGGCCAGCGTCGGCGTCGCTGCGGATGTCGGCGCAGGGGCCGAAGGCGAGGGCAATGCCGGCGTCGCCTTCGGCATCCAGCGCTGTGCCTGCGGCTATCGAGACGAGGCGTACCTCAAGCTCAAGATCATCGCCATTTTCCTGCCAGCGCTACCCGAAAACGCCCATCTGCACCCACACTGATCCGCGAAGACCCAAAAGAAAGGGCCAGGCATTGCGCCTGGCCCCGGAACCGATCATGCCGCCGCAGTGCGCGGCATGCGCTGACTCACGTTACGGCAGAATTACCGTGTCGATCACGTGGATTACGCCATTGCTGGCCTTGATGTCGGTGGCCGTCACAGTCGCGCCATCAACCATCACCTTGCCACCGGTGACGCTGATCCTGGCGTCCTTGCCGTTGACGGTCTTGGCGCTGCTGAGCTTGACCACATCAGCGGCCAGCACCTTTCCGGAGACGACGTGATAGGTCAGGATGCCGGCGAGCTTGGCCTTGTTTTCGGGCTTCAGCAGGGTCTCCAGCGTGCCTGCCGGAAGCTTCTCGAAGGCAGCGTCGGTTGGCGCGAATGCCGTGAACGGTCCCTTGCCGTCGAGCGTGCCGACCAGATCGGCGGCCTTCAAGGCTGCGGTCAATGTTTCAAAATCGGCATTGCTGCTGGCGATTCCGACGATGGTGGGCGTCGCCATGTCTTCGTGATGACCGGCAAACACCGGAGCGGAGAGGGTGAGGCTGCTGGCAATGGCCAGCGAAAGAAGCAGGTTGCGGTTGAACATGGGGGAACTCCGTGGCGGGTAGGGGAAGCGCAGTTCGTTGCGCCAGGCCCAAGATGACGGATGCCGTGTCGCCTCGCAGTGCAGCGGCCGTGATGGTTCATTACACGGATGTCGCAACCGCGTCGGCACGATGTTGTCGTGCGGTGAACGACCAGACCGGTGTGAGTCGCACCGTCTGGCGATGAAAGCGGGTCTCGATCTGCGCTGCAGACCGCTGCTGGCAAGTTGTGTGTTGCTTGCCAGGAAGCGCAGCCTGGCGCTTGTTCTCAGCCACGCCCACGCGCCTCAAGGCGCCGGTAGATGATCAGCCCGATGATGGCGCCGAGCATCGCCAGTGCGGAATCCTTCTGTGCGTCCCAGATATCGCCCTGGGCACCGAGATAGGCCTGGCCGAGTTCACCGCCGAAGAACTCGGCGGCCTGCCACTCGATCATCTCGTAGAGCTCGGAGTTGGACATGATGAACATCACCGGCAACAGATGTCGCCAGATGCCCCGCAATGGGCCGCGGGCATCGAGCAGTTGCGCGACACTGGGGATCAGCAGCAGTCCATACAGAAAATGGACCAGGCGATCGAAATGATTGCGTTCGCTGCCGATCAGGGCCTGCAGATCGCCGCCGGTGATCTGTCGATACCAGTCGGCGTAGGGCACTTCGGAGTAGGTGTAGTAGGAACCGAGCGCGTGCAGGCAGAAGAATACGAATAGGGCACTGTACGCCAGATGGGAAAACGGCAGCCGGCGATGGCTCCACACCAGCAACGGAATGGCGACGAAGACCAGCAGGTTTTCCAGCAGCCAGTCCTCACGATAGTGCGGCGCGATCGCGAGCAGGCCCCACCAGACCACGAAGACCATCAGCAGCATCAGCGGATAGCGATGGCTGGTGCGGATATCGGGATCGGATCGAACAGCGCTCTTCGGTGCAGACATGGGTCCGGCTCCTGCAGTGGCATGATCATGCACGCGGCTCGTCCAGCGCGCACTACCTGCAAGATATCGCAGGTAGCCAGCCCGGCGCGCGCCGCGTAGATTGCCGCCACAGACGCGACCACGCCGGATCGCGCACAGGGGAAGGTCCATGGGCATCGCCTTCGAGCGTGTCGTGATCGTCATGCTGGAAAACTCCACGCGGGCCAATGTCATGGCCAATCCCTACATGAACGCGCTGCGCCGCAAGGGCGTGTTTCTCGGCAACAGCTATGGCGTGACCCATTCCTCACAGCCGAACTACATCAATGCCGTGGCCGGTGACACCTTCGGTCTGTACAACGACACGCCGGGCTATGTGCAGTGGATCTATTCCAGCAACAATGACAATCCGGTCACCAGTATCGTCGATCTGCTGGAGGCCGCCGGACTGAGCTGGAAGTCCTATGCCGAAAGCCTGCCGCCGGGCTATCTGCAGAACGCGCAGGCGATGTACCCGAACATCCCGCCCGATCCCGATCCCAATCCGGGTTTCTTCGCGCGCAAGCATGTGCCCTTCCTGTCGTTTCCGAACATCATCCAGAATCCGGCGCGTGCAGCCAACATCGTCGATGCCCAGCAATTCCATCTGGATCTGGCCGCGGGCAAGCTGCCGCACTACAGCTGGTACACACCGAACCTGATCAATGATGGCCACACGCTGGATCCCGCCGAGGGCAAGCAGGATCCGAACGATCTCGATCGCCATACCAATATCGACAACGTCGCCGCCTTCCTGCACAACTTTCTCGGCGAAGATCCGCTGGCGCGGTTCCCGCCGGAGACCCTGATCGTGATCACATTTGATGAGGCCTATCCGTATCACGACCCCTACGAGATCTACAGCCTGCTGATCGGCGACATGCTGCCGGCTGGCACGACACGCAGCGAGCCCTACAACCACTACAGCCTGCTGCGTTCGGTGCAGGACAATTTCGGCCTCGGCAGTCTCAAGCGCAACGATGCCGCTGCCGCGCCGTACTGGTTTCTGCGGCGCTGACGAGCGCGCCGCGCCGAACACCGGATCGGTAGGGCCGGGTCAGGGAATCAGCCCGGCTTCCTTCGCCCGTTGCACCGCCTGCGTGCGACGTTGTGCCGACAACTTGTCGAACAATCGGGCCGCGTGTGTCTTCACCGTGTTCTCGCTGATATGCAGACGCGCGCCTATCTCGCGATTGCTCAGTCCTGCCGCCAGCGCTTCAAGAATGTCGAGTTCGCGTCCGGTGATGCCGAGTTGCTGCTGACGCGCCTCATTGCGCACGAATCCGGTTGCGGCCGGTACTGCGACAGCTATCGGCACCTCGCGCACCACGATGGTCTCGCGCGTACGGGTCAGCTTCAGTCCCAGCCAGATGCCGAGCGCAGAGAAGATCAGTGCCACGATGCCGCCATAGATTTCGAACGAATGGCTGAGCACCAGGAAACGGTATTCGACCAGCTTGAGCAGGGCGATCAGGACGCCGGCAAGCAGGCCGTAGAGGAGGACGGTTTTCTTCACGCGGGCCCGGACTACGCGATGCAATCAACTGGGTGTTGAGCCTAGCATCGTGGCTGCAGGCTGGCACCCTGGCGTTGGCTGCCAACAGGCCCGGTGTGCTGGCGCACTGCTGCAAGGGCGACTTGCGGCCATGCCGCTGGTGCGGCGCCGCTGGACCGGCGTAACCTGCAGCGGAGTCGCCGATCAGCGCGACCGCCAACAGGCAAGGGAGGATTCAGGTGTACGAAGACGTTCTGCGGTTCTGGTTCGAAGAAATTTCGAGTGCGCAGTGGTGGAAGGTCGATCCCGAATTCGATCGACTGATCGCCCGGCGATTCGGCGCCCTGCACGCGCAGGCCTGTCAGGCCGAGTTGTTCGAATGGCGACAGCAGGCGTCGGGCCGCCTTGCCGAGATCATCGTGCTCGATCAATTCTCGCGCAATCTCTATCGTGGCCAGGCCGGCGCCTTTGCGGCCGACTCGATGGCATTGGCACTGGCGCAGGAGGCGGTCGCCAGCGGTGCCGATCAGCAGCTTGCATCCGAGCGGCGCGCCTTTCTCTACATGCCCTATATGCACAGCGAATCGGCGCGCATCCATCAGGAGGCTGAGCGTCTGTTCAAGCAGAACACGGCGGAACAGTCCTTTGAGTTCGAACTCCGCCATAAGGCGATCATTGATCGCTTCGGTCGCTATCCGCATCGCAATGCGGCACTGGGCAGATCGTCGACGGCCGAGGAAACCGCCTTTCTGGCCGGACCGGGTTCGAGCTTCTAGCCGCAGCTTGGGGCTACAGCAAAGCAGATTGGGCGCGGCCGCCGACCACAGAGGAGCGTATTGGGCGGTTGACCATGACTGCTGGCACCCCCTGACTTCCTTCACTGTCTGGTGTGCTACGGCACCAGCACACTAAAGCCCCTACCGAAGGAGAGTCACCATGAAGGGCATCGTGTTACCGCTGTTGATCGCTGGTTTGCTGGGCGTGGCCACGCCGGTACTGGCTGGGCCCCAGGTCGAAAACGCGCGCCGCGCCAGCGTCGCCGCGCCCGATCCGGCCGTCCAGGTCCTGGAAGTCGCCCGTCTGCTGCGCAGCAACGACTTGGCCGGACTGATCCAGGCGACCCTACCGCCGAGCGCCTATGAAAAGCTCCGTGCGGACTATGAGGTGCAGCGCAAGCAGCCGACCACGGACGCGCAGCGCGCCAAGTTCGCCGAGGAATTCGCCCGCTTCAACGCGCCGGATGCGATCGACAAGTTGATGGCAGAAATCGAGCCCAAGTTGGTCGAGGCCCGGCCCAAGCTGCCGGCAGCCCTGATGATGGGCCTCGGCGCGGCACAGATGGCGGTGTTGTCCGAGGAGAGTGATCTCACCGCCGACCAGCGCGCCTCTCTGCAACAGGCCTTGCCGGGTCTACAGCAATGGTTGACGACCACCGATTTCCTCAGCTCCGACTCGGCGCGACGTGCGCTCACCGTCCTCGCGGAAGCGGTGCGTGGCAGCGGAATCGAGTCAATCGATGAACTCAAACAGATGTCGTTCGAACAGGTCCTGGCCAAGGCGGACCCCGTGCTTGCCGCCGGCAAGAAGGCAATGCAGGTCTATGGCTTGGACGTCAATGCGATCGTCGACTCGATTCGCGTTGAAGTGCTCTCGATCGAAGGCAGCAATGCCCGCGTTCGCACCACGGTTACCGTGTTCAATGCGCCGGTCTCAAGCGAACACGATCTGGTTCTGCTCGATGGCCGCTGGTACGGACGTCATGTGCTGGAACACGATGCCGATGAAGACGAAGATTCCGCGCAGGGTTGATTGCGGATTTGAAGCGAACCGCAGCTCCGCTTCGAGCAGGGAAGCGGAGTTGCTGGGCGCCTGCAGCCGCTGCTCTTGACGTTGACGTCGGAGAGCGTGGCTTGCCGCGCTGCTCGGCTCTGCTCCTGTAGGGCATCTCTGTGAGATGCCATCTCGACACCGCGAGGATCTCACCATGGCATCTCACAGAGATGCCCTACAGGAAAAGATCAATACGACAGCAGCGCGGCAAGCCACGCTCCATGGCTCTCAGCAGCGGAGCTGGTCAATCAACTCGGGGACGGGCGCGGCTTGACTCATTCGAACGAATCCGCGAACAGATCGGTCTCGAAACGAAACTGGTAGTAGCCATCGTAAAGATTCTGCACCAGATGATCGTAACCTTCCGGGCTCAGATGAAAACAATCCCGGCCGAGTCCGGCGCGATTGCGCATCGCGGTCAGTGGGCTCGGCAGGTTTGCCTCACCCGGTAACGGCAGGCCGGGCGGCAGCATGTCGATGCCGTACTTGTTCTGCATCAGACCGAAATGACGCACATGATGGATGCGCGGATGGGCATCGGCGATGCCGGCATAGGCATCGACAAAATCGATGGCGGCGGCATTGAGCTGCGCCGGAGTCGGCTGCCCCAGATCATTCCACAGGGGCGTGCAGAACAATGCACCGATCAAACCGGTGCGGGTATCGCGAAAATTCGGATAGTCGTAAAAGCTAAGCAGCACCTCGATATCGGCGCGCTGGGCGAGGATGAAATCGATGATGATGCCGAGATCGAACAGGATGGCCTGCTTGAGCGCCTCCACCTGCAGCGGTGTCAGGCTGGTCGACCAGGCGTCGAGAAAATCATTGCCACCGACGGTCAGCTGCACGATATCGATGCCGGGATTGGCCAGCAGGGCATCCGCGATCAACTGTAGTTTCGCCGGCTGCTTCCACTCGGCAGCGGTACTCCCGCTTTCGGTGGTGGTGGTGCCGACCGCGCTGAACTGACCGACACCATTGCTGGTGAACACTACTTCGTGGGCGCCGTCCTGCCACATCTCGGCTGCCCAGCTGTCGCCGACCACCAGCACCCGCGGCGTCTGTGCCACGGTCGTCTGGCTGAGGGCCAGTGGCAGCAGCAGCGCGCAGATCAGCAGGACTCTGAGCTTCATCGCGATGAACCCGGTTGCCAATTCTGCAAGATACCAGCATCGATGGCCGTTGCCGCCCCCGCCTGGCTGCGAACCGCCGTGCGCACCGCTGTCGCCTCGGCCGGCGAGCGCAGCGCGATCGTGCCTGGTCGCCAGCTGGCGCGCCCGGTCACAGCGCAACCGTCACTGGTCGCAATGCGCAGGAGGCACGGTCGCGGGTTGGCGACACTGCGGATTCACAGTTCCCGCCAGCGACGAGTGGATCCCGATGAGCAATGCCAAACCCGTACACGTTCCAAGCCTGGACAACGCCGTCGAGACCCCGCGCCGCGAGGCGCACGCGCGTCTCTGGTCCGGCCCCCTGCTCATTGCCGCCAAAGCCTGGTGTGTCGTTGCGGTGCTCGGCCAGTTGCTGATGGCGATCTATGTGATCGGCTTCTACGGCAGGGCGGCGATCGCCGGTGACATGGCACGCTGGAACAAGGTGCTGCCGCATGGCTTCATCGCCGGCGATAGCCTGGGCAATGCGGTGGTTGCGCTGCACCTGCTGTTCACTGTGCTGATCGTGCTCGCTGGTGCCCTGCAGCTGATTCCTGCAATTCGTCGGCAGGCGCCGGCCTTGCATCGCTGGAACGGGCGCGCCTACATCTTCTGCGCCTTCGTGATGAGCCTGGGCGGACTGATCATGCTGATGACGCGGGGCGGTGTTGGCGCGCTGTCGCAGCACATCGCGATCGCCATCAATGCCGTGCTGATCATGGTCTGTGCCGCGCTGGCGCTGCATCACGCGTGGGCGCGCAGGTTCGATCGACATCAACGCTGGGCGCTGCGTCTGTTTCTGGCAGTCAGCGGGGTCTGGTTTTTCCGGATCGGGCTGACGCTCTGGATCGTGGTCAACCAGGGTCCGGTCGGATTCGACCCGGAGACCTTTACCGGTCCCTTCCTCAGCGTGCTGGCCTTCGCGCAATATCTGCTTCCACTGGCCGTGTTCGAGTTGTACTTGCAGGCGAGATCGGCGCGCACCGAATTTCCGCGCATGCTGATGACCCTGTCGCTTGCCGTGCTGACGCTGGCGACTGCGGCCGGTATCGCCACCGCGACGATGATCCTGTGGTGGCCGCGGATGGGCTGAGCACGGTGACCAAATGAGCGGCGCCCCCGGACCCTCGATCCATCGCTACCATTCGTCGCAATGAACGTGCCTCCGCTGCCATCGAACTCCGCAAGCCCGAACTCCGCACTGGGCTGGCAGCGGCTGCGTCTTACCATCGCGGTGTCGGCGGCGCTCGGATTTCTGTTGAGTCCCGCCTGGACGGCGCCGACCCTGCTGGTGATGCTTCGCGCGATCCTGGTCGGGCTTGTCGCCATGCTGACGTTCAGTCTGCTCGAACGCTGGCCACGCCGATTGCCACGCTGGCTGGGTCGCTGGGTCCTGCAGGTGATCAGTGTCGCCGTCGTCACGCCGTTCGCCGTGTTCATCGCCTATCTGCTGACCACCGGTCACGACGCGACGCCGCTCTGGCAGAACAAGGAACGTCTGCAGGGCATGGGCATGATGATGGGCTTCGGCGTGCTGCTGGTTCCGTGGATCACGATGACTGCCCTGCTCAGGCAACGCGACAGCACGGTGCGCAACCAGGCCCAGGCTTTTGCGCTTGAACGCATGGCGCTTGAACGCAGCGCGCTGGATGCCCGTCTGCGTCTGCTCCAGGCCCAGGTCGCTCCGCATTTCCTGTTCAATACCCTGGCCAACATACGCGAACTGGTGGACTCTGGTTCGGAGCAGGCCTCGGGGGTCCTGGACAGCCTGATCGCCTATCTGCGCGCCGCGGTGCCGCGCCTGCATGAATCCGCGACGACCATCGGTCAGGAGATGCAACTGGTGCGCGCGTATCTGGACCTGATGCATATGCGCATGCCGGATCGACTGAACTATTCGGTGCAGGCCGAAGAGACAGTAATGGACCTGCGCTGCCCGGCAACGACGGTGCTGAGTCTGGTCGAGAACGCGGTCCGTCATGGCATCGATCCCAGCGAGGACGGCGGCGATATTGAAATTCGCGTGTTGGAGGTCGCTGGCCGCTGTCGCGTGCAGGTCAGCGACAGTGGACTCGGCCTGCGGCCCACCCAGGGCAGCCTGGGTACCGGCCTGGCCAATTTGCGCGAGCGCCTGCAGCTGGTCTTCGGCGACGCTGTCGGTCTGCGTCTGGCTGAACTCAGGCCGCGCGGCGTGTTGGCCGAGGTCGAGTTTCCGGCGCAGCGGGTGGCGCCATGAGCATCGTCGCGGCGACTGCGTTGATCGCCGATGACGAGCCTCTGCTGCGCAAATCACTGTGCCGCATGCTGGCCCAGGCCTGGCCCGACCTGCGCATCCTCGCGCAGGTACGCAATGGTCGCGAGGCCGTCGAGCAGTTCGAGGCACTGCAACCGGCAATCTGCTTTCTGGATGTGCAGATGCCGGGCATGTCCGGCGTCGAAGCGGCAAGACTGATCGGGCGCCGCGCCCAACTCGTGTTCGTCACTGCCTTCGATCAGTATGCGGTACAGGCATTCGAGCACGGCGCACTCGACTATCTGATCAAGCCCGTGGAAGCAACGCGGCTGGCCGATACGGTGGCACGCCTGCAGCAGCGCCTGGCCAGCGCACGCAGCCTGCCCGACCCGGGGATGCTGCTGGATCAGCTGGCCGCGCGGCTACGCCCAGCCACGGAGCCGACCAGCCTGCGCTGGATACGCGCTTCGGTCGGACAGACGCTGAAGATGATTGCGGTCGATGAAATCGACTTCCTGAGATCCGACGAGAAGTACACCCGGATCGCCTGGCGCGGCGATGGCGGCAAACCGGGCGAGGCACTGATCCGCACGCCGCTCAAGGACCTGCTGGCCCAGCTCGACGGCAGTCACTTCGTCCAGGTACACCGTTCGGTTGTGGTCAATCTGCGCGCGATCAGCCATCTCGTGCGCAGCGACAACGAAACCGCCGAGATCCACCTGCGCGGTCGCAGCGAAGTGCTGCCGGTCAGTCGCAGCTTCGTGCATCTGTTCCGGCAGATGTAGTGCGGTCGCCGCTGCCCGCCGATCTGGCGGACTGCGACCGCGGCTCGTCGCCAGCGGACGCGGCCCGTCCATCTGGAGGGGCGGCTCGTCGCAATCCGATGGCCAGCTGATCGACAGGCTCGCACACTGCACCGAACAAGAAGCCAGTGGAGCACTCCATGCGCAATCTGCACATCCTTGCCGGTCTGATCGCCCTGGTGGCCGGTGCCATCGCCCTGTGCGCGCGCAAGGGCTCGCCGCTGCACCGGCGCAGCGGCCAGGTGTTTGTTGCCGCAATGCTGCTGATGACCGCCAGTGCGGTGATCATGGCCGTGTTCCTGCGACCGCATCGGGTCAATACGGTGGCCGGTCTGCTGACCCTTTACCTGGTCTGCAGCGGATGGTTGACGGTGCGCTGGCCGGTGCCCGAAATGCGTCGCTGGCTGGCTGGACTGATGTGCATGGCCTTCGCCGCCGGCGGCTACGCCGTGCTGCTCGGTATCGAGGCGCTCAACAACGGCATCGGTCATATCGGCGGGGTGCCCGCGCCGGCCATCTTCATGTTCGCCGTCGTTGGAATCTCGGCCGGCCTGCTCGATGCCCGTCTGCTGCATGCCGGCGACATCCAGGGCGCACAGCGCATCATCCGGCATCTGTGGCGGATGGGCTATGCGATGTGGATCGCCACCATGTCGTTCTTCCTCGGCCAGGCGAAGTTCTTTCCGCAGTCGGTGCGCGGTACTGGATTGCTCGCCGTCCCGGTCCTGCTGGTCGCCCTCGTGCTGCTGTATTCCCTGGTGCGCGTGCTGGTCGCCGCCAGGCGCCGACGGGCATCGGCAGCAGTCACGGGAGTCCGATCGTGAGCCGGGTCGTGCCGGTCGGTGGTCGTAGATGTTGATGTCGAGGTTGACGTTGACGTTGACGTTGACGTTGACGTTGTAGAGCGTGGCTTGCCGCGCTGCGTTTGATTTTGATCGTTCGTCGTCAACGTCCTCGTCAACGTCGCAGGCAAGAGCAGCGAGTAGGTCGGGTCCCGCGAAGCGGTACCCGACGTCGGAGTGTCCGCAGCATCAAGCTCCGCGACCACAAGCTGCACAACCACAACCTCCGCAACCACAACCGGAGCAACCATCGCCACGTCGCTCGATGCTCGCAGAAGAAATCGGCGAGACGGCGCGGCGGATAACGCTGCGCGGGATCCGCCGTACGCGCCGCCGTTGATCCTGCTCTTGTAGAGCGTAGCTTGCTGCGCTGCTCTCCATCCATCCATTCTTTTTGCCGAAGAGAACCAAGAGCAGCGCGGCAAGCCACGCTCTACAGGAGCGACGCCGACGTCCAGCACTGCTTGCGTCGGTCTAGTCGTGGCGCACGCCGAGCGTCAGGCCCTTGAGGAAATTGCGCAGCATCTGATCGCCGCAGGGCCGGTAGTTGCGGTGATCCTGCTGCCGGAACAGGGCCGAAAGTTCCGGCTTGGAAACCGGAAACCCGGCGTCCTCGAAGATCTGGTGCATGTCGGCGTCCTTCAGTTCGAATGCGACCCGCAATTTCTTCAGCACGATATTGTTGCTGATCCGCTTCTCGACCGGTCGCGGTGCCTGCCCCGGAATCGTCCCGCGCAGATGAATCACCAGACCATCCAGAAAATGCGCGAGCACGCTGTCGCTGCAGGCGCGGAATCCGGGTGCGTCTTCCTTCTTGAGATAAGCCTGCACCTCGTCCTTGGCGAGCACCAGCCCGGCGTCGGCCAGCTGGGCGATCTCGATCACGCGGATGTCGCTGAGATCGAGCATGTAGCGAATGCTGCGCAGTACGTCATTGTTGATCATTGCCGGCTGATTCCATCCCTTGCGTGGTCGTGCCCGCCATTATGCCGCCTGCGCGACGATCACGGCAGTCGCAATGTGGCGTGGTCCGGCTGGCCTGCCATCGCTGCAGCGTCAACCAAATTGCTGCGGGCACGTTGAACAGCGCGTGAGGCGCCGAACGCGCGCGGCGACCTCGCTTCCCCATCCCACAGGAGCAAGATCATGTTGCGTACCACCCTGCTTTCCAGTCTGTTCGCGCTTTGTCTCGCCACGTCCGCGAATGCCGCCCTGCACGTCGACAGCACGACCACCCTGACCGACGCCGCCGGCGGCACCATGGTCAGTCACACCACGGGTGACATCGGCAGCGAAACCGGCAGCGCGCTCAGCGAGGCCAGCTTCCTGAATTTCTCTCCGCGCCAGAAGGGCGGCAGCGTCAATGGCAATCTGAGCCGCACGCGTGAGCGTGATGGCGAACTGATCACTCAGAACTACAGCGGCAATCTGAGTCTGGTCATTCCTGCCGATGGCAACGGACAGGAAGCCCGCACAGTGACCCTGCAATTTGACGACGTCACTGTCGTGCGTTCCGAAGAAGGCCGTACCATCAGTGGCACCCTGGTCATCAACGGTCGGGAAGTACCCGCCGACGAAGCGCCGCGCTCGATCATCGCCATCCTGATCGGTCTGGTGCGGCTGATGCAGGTGTAATGAGCCTGCGCTGAGCCCGCAGCAGAGCCCCGCACCTGCTGGAGGTGCGGGGCCACGCCGGAGCGTGATCAGTTGTAGCGGCTTTCGAAGTCCTTGATCTGCTTCTCGGCCTCATCAAGGCTGACGCCATAGGCCTTCTGCAGCTGTCCGAGCAACTCGGTACGACGGCCGGCAATCACATCCAGCTGATCGTCAGTGAGTTTGCCCCACTGCGCCTGCAGTTTGCCCTTGAATTGCTTCCATTCACCTTTTGCGATTTCCCAGTTCATGGGTTTCTCCTTTGCCTTGCGGGTAGAAAACCAGCGTCGCTCGACGCCGGCGGTGGGTCATCGAACGGTCGGCTTCAGTTCTGTGCCTGATGTTGCCGTCCTGAGCCCGCGCTGCAGCCAGCGGACCCCGATGACAAAACGGTTGGACTCTCCACGGCTTGCCCCCGCTCACGCGGTCGCCAGCTCCGCCAGCACGTTCCAGCGCGGACGCGCAGCCGGTTCGCGATAGGGCTGATGCGGCAATAGTCGATCTGTCTCGCAGCGCACGGCGGCGTAGCACTCGCAGCTCAGCTGCTCCAACTGACTACGGTCGATCACGGCGATCCGCCCGCGATGACAGGAGATCGCGCCCATCCGCTGCAACTTTCCGGCGCAATCGGTGATGCCTTCGCGGCGCACGCCCAATCGATTGGCAATCGACTCATGGGTCAGGCAGAGGTCACCATCGGACTGCCGATCCAAAGACAGCAGCATCCACCGACACAGTTGCTGTTCGATCGAGTGGTAGCGGTTGCAGGCGGCGGCCTGCGCCATCTGCGCAGTGCGTGCCTGGCTGTAGCGCAGCAACAGTTGCAGCGCGGCACCGTGGCGGTCGAACTCATCCTTGATATGGACGCCCAGCATCCGGCAGGCGCCGCCCGCGCGCTGTACGCTGGCGCGCCAGGGGCTGCAGACTCCGCCCATGTAGGCAGCGACACCGACCAGGCCCTCGTTGCCGATCATGGCGACTTCCGAGGATGCGCCGCTTGCGCTGACATTGAGCAGGGACACGATGGCGTCGGTTGGGAAGTAGACATGGTGTCGCGGCTGAGCTGCCTCATAGAGCAGCTGGCCGGCGCGCAGTTGTACGCATTCCAGATGCGGCAGCAGACGCGCCTGCACTTCTTCGGGCAATGCCGCCAGCAGGCGATTACGCTTTGCAATGGTTGAAGACAGCATGTCGGATTCCTTTTGGCCGGGAGCCGGGCGCTCGGGGTCATTCCCCAGCTACTCACTCACGATGCGTGCCAACAAAAGAAGCCAACAAAATCAATCATGTGTAACGATTTTCCGGCGCAGGACCTGTGCAATACGCACGGTTGTCTTGCAGCCTGCACGGATCAACCCTGCGATTGCCGGCCGCTGCAGGCGCCGCGAATGCGCTCAGTTCGCTATCGCACTGAGCTTGTGAGCTGATGCACCCAGACTTGGTGTCCAACCGATCCGCCGAATCGGGACCAGAGGGAGACGCCATGAACAAGAGACCTGTAATCCATCATTCCGCTGCTTCGCAGCCGGGCAGCCGCGCCGGCCTCGGCAGACTGCTGCTGGCGAGCCTGTTGGCGCTTGCCGTCGCCGCCTGCGCTTCGACGCCAGCGCCACCCACCGACGCCTTGCAGGCAGCCCAGCTCGCCATCGAGTCCGCCGAGCAGGCGCGGGTCGCCGATTACGCCGCGACCGAATTGGGTGCCGCACGCGAGGACCTCGCCGAAGCCCGCATCGCCGTCCAGGACGAAGAAATGGTGCGTGCACGGCGTCTGGCCGAGCGTTCACGCGCCAGTGCCGAACTCGCCACGGCGCGCGCCTCTGAAGCACGCAATCGTGAAATCAACGCCGAACTGCAGAAGACCATCGATGCCCTCGAGCAGGAACTGCAACGCAATTCCGGAGGTCGCCCATGAATCGCTTCAATCGCAGCTTTGCCAAAATCGCCGTCAGCGCTTTCATTGCGCTGGCAGTCAGCGCCTGTGGCCCCTCGATGGTTCGACCCGAGGGCGCCGATGATGCGCGCACCCGGCTGAGCCGACTGCAATCCGATACCGTTCTCGCCGGTCTGGCGCCGATCGCGATCCGCGAAGCCGAAGCGGCCGTGCGTGCCGCCGAGGAGCCGCGCAAGGACCAGGACTATGCCCGTCATCTGGTGGCGATTGCCGATCGCAAGGTCGACAAGGCCTGGGCGCTTGCCGAAGCCCGTCATCTTGAGGACCAGCGCAAGCTGCTCAGCGAACAGACCGAGCGCATGCGTCTGGATGCCCGCACCCGGGAAGCCGATCGCGCGCGCCGTGATGCCAGCGTCGCCCGCAGCCAGGCCGAACTGGCGCGCCAGGATGCGATGAATTCGCGCATGACCGCCGAGCAGGCGCTGGTCGAGAAGCAGCGCGCGGCCGAGCGTGCCGAAGCGGCCCGTGCCGATGCGCAATCGGCGCGCAGCGATGCGTCCTCAGCACGCACTGAAGCGGAGTTGGCACGCAGCGATGCACAATCGGCGCGCAGTGCAGCCGAAATCGCAGCGTCTGAGCGCCAGGCGGCCGAGCAACAGGCTGCCGCCGCACGCGCCCAGGAACAGCAGGCGCGCCAGAACGCGGAGGCGGCCCGTGCCGACGCTGACGTCGCGCGCCAGAAAAACGAGGAGCTGCGCCAGCGGATCGCAGAACTCGATGCCAAGGCAACCGAGCGTGGCCTGATCGTGACTCTGGGCGACGTGCTGTTCGAGACCGCCAAGGCCGACCTCAAGGGTGGTGCTTCAGCCAATCTCGGCAAGCTGGCACGCTTCCTCAACGAGTACAGCGAGCGCAGCGTGATCATCGAAGGGCATACCGACAATGTGGGGCGCGAGGACTACAACCTTGGCCTGTCCCAGCGTCGTGCCGATTCGGTGCGCAACTTCCTGATTGCCCAGGGCGTCGCCGCCAGCCGGATCAGCGCCACCGGCATGGGTGAAGCGGTACCGGTGGCCGACAATGGATCGAGCACCGGACGTCAGCAGAATCGCCGCGTCGAAGTGATCATCTCCAACGATTGAGCATCGTCGCAAGGCGCCACCGGAGCCAGTCAATCCGGTGGCGCTGCGCCGCTGCGAGGCTCAGCTCGACTGCGCGCGCCAGGTTCAGCTTCAGGATATCCTGCGCCGCTTCGGGTCGCGCGATCAGCGGCCAATGGAACCGCGTGCATGACCAGACGCAATACGCCGGCGCTTGCTGGCCTGCTGGTGGCAACTGCCATCGCTGGCTGCGCGCGCACACCTGCCGAGCCGACGGCTCGCGAAATCCACGGCGCCTTGCAGTCGCTGCTGGAGCAACGCAGCGAAGCGGGCCGTGTCTTCACGCCAGCGGCGCTGCCCGCTGCCGGCAGGCGGCTGCAATTTGCGATCAGGCTGCGAGCGGTGGAGAAGAAGTCCTGCGTCGGCAAGGAGCGCGTGTACACCTGCCTGGTCAGCGCCCGCCTGAGTTTTCCGCCGGTAAAGGACGAGCCCGAGCGCCATGAGCTGAGCCTGGTGCTGTTCGACGGCCCGGGTGGCTGGCGCATTATCGAGTGAACGGGCATGCTCTGGCTTTCCAGGAGCGTCCGTGATGTCCAGAGTATTCGGTCTGATGTTGTGCAGCCTGATCGCATTTCCACTGGCGGCTGCCGATTCCCTGCCGATGCCGCTCGAGGCCAGCGATCCGCAGGTTCCCATCGAAGTCATCGCCGACCAGACCTGGAGCGGTGAAGATGTCCAGGCAACCCGCAAGCAGTGGAGCAAGCTGGCACTGCCGCCGATCACCTACGAAGCCGCCAAGGGGCCTCTGCACCTGGTGGTCGACTATGCCGCGCTGCGCCTGGGTGATCAGCGCGGCACGGCGCTGATGGATGTCGGCATCGAATGCCCGGAGGCGATGCAGCCCTGCGCGATTCCGATGACCTCCAGTGTGATTGCGATCGACTCCGACTATATGGGCGAGCATGTTGCGACCATCGCCGGTCAGCCGATCGCGGTCTGGGTGGGCCGTCAGGGGCATCGCTACAGTTTTCCGGATGGAACCCGGGTCGATGTCTGGTTGAGTCTGCTCGAACGCAATCAGCTGGATCCGAAGGCGATCCGCGCGCGTCTGGTCTATGGCCAGATCAGCGCCGAGGCCTTGCCCGGACAGGTGACCCGGTTCGGTACCCTGCTGAAATTCGCCTCGGCCATCTTCGTGGTGGCGGTGATCGTGCTGTGGTGGTTGCGACGCTGATGATCTGCCACCCGCTTTCGCCCGAACTCATGCCAGGGATCGCCGGCCAGGCGCAGCGGTGACGAGCACAGCCGCCATCAGGATCGTGTTGATCGATCCGCCCTCCGGAGTCCGCTTTGCCGTGCAACGCGGTCGTGACGAACTGCTGGCGCCGGCGCAGACCACGACGGACCGGATCATCTTCGAGTTGGCGCTCAAGGTGCTCGATGCCAGCTGCCAGCCACCGAGATTCGGCGGGCCGTATGTCCACGGTCCGAGCGCCGCGCGATTCGTCTACGTCAATTCCGGCAGCTACGCTGGCGAGGCGGGCACCTGCTGGTCGCGGCGCATCAAACTGCCGCTGAAGGACATCACGGCCGAACTGCTGCAGTCGCTCGCAGCCGGCGATGAGTATCTGCTGCAGGCGGAGATCGCCGGTCGTGCCCGCGATGGTGGCCCGGCCTGTGCCACGGTTCCGTTGCTGAGGCCCTGGCAGCGGCTTGTGCGCACGCAGGCGATCGCCGTGTGATCGCGCGAGTGCCTGGCGTGACCGCCGGTATGCCCGGGGTCTGAGCATGCCGACACGTCGTGTGCTGGTGCTCACCGTGCTCAGTCTGCTGGCTTTTGCCGGCAACTCCCTGCTGTGTCGCCTGGCATTGCGTGATACCGCCATCGATCCGGCCAGTTTCACCGGCATCCGCTTGATCGCCGGCGCGCTCGTGCTGTATCTGCTGGTGCAATCCAGGTCACCGCGTCAGCGCGGCGGTGGCGACTGGGTCTCGGCACTGGCCCTGTTTGCCTATGCCGCCGGCTTTTCGTTTGCCTATGTCGGCCTCAGCGCCGCGACCGGTGCCCTGCTGCTGTTCGCTGCGGTCCAGGTCACCATGATCGGGCACGGCCTGTGGCGCGGCGAACGCCTGCGTGGCTGGCAGTTGCCCGGACTGCTGCTCGCGGTTGTCGGCCTGGTTGTCCTGTTGTTGCCCGGTCTGGCCGCGCCGCCGCTGGATTCGGCAGGGCTGATGATCGTGGCCGGACTGGCCTGGGGTGTCTATTCGTTGCGCGGTCGTGGCAGTGCCGATGCCGCGCGCGCCACCGCCGGCAATTTCGCGCGTGCCGTGCCGTTCGCCGTGCTGCTCAGCCTGTTCGCGCTGGATCGTTTTGCCGTGGACAGCGCCGGCATCATCTACGCGCTGGTATCGGGAGCCATCACCTCGGGCCTCGGCTATCTGCTCTGGTACAGCGTACTGCCGGCCCTGCGTGCGACCCAGGCCGCGATCGTGCAGCTCAGCGTTCCGGTGCTGACCGCAGTGGCCGGCGTGGTCCTGCTGGATGAGTCGATGAGTCTGCGTCTGGGGCTGGCGTCGATCAGCGTGCTCGGCGGCATTGCCCTGGTGATTGCCGGTGGTCTGCGCGGAGCCGCAAGTGCGCGTTGAGCCGATGGCGCATGGCGCCTTGCCCGCTCACATTGAGTCGACGGCCGGCGCGACGTACCCTCAGCCGATCATGCCCAGCGACGCCGATGCCATCATCGAACTCTACGATCGCCACGCCGAATCGTATGCGCGCGAGCGCGGACTCAGGCTCGGCAGCGAATCCGGCTGGCTGGCACGCTTCGCGGCCCTGCTGCCCGCCGCTGGCCACGTACTCGATCTTGGCTGCGGTGCCGGTGCACCGATCGCCGCGCACCTGATCGCCTCAGGCCATGCGGTGACCGGGGTCGACAGCAGTGCCAACATGATCGAACTGTGCCGGCGACGTTTTCCGCAGGCCGACTGGCACTGCGCGGATATGCGCCAGCTTGCGCTGGCATCGCGCTTCGATGGTCTGCTCGCCTGGGACAGCTTCTTCCATCTTGCGCATCAGGATCAGCGCGACATGTTTGCCATCTTCCAGCGACACGCCGCAGCGGGCGCCGCGCTGATGTTCACCAGTGGGCCCGAACACGGCGAGGCCTATGGCGAGTTCCACGGCGCCCGCCTGTACCACGCCAGCCTGGCTGCGCAGGAATACAGCGACCTGCTGCAGGACCATGGCTTTGCGGTGTGTGCCCAGGTGTTCAATGATCCGGAATGTGGCGGCCACTGCGTCTGGCTGGCACAGGCCGTGTAGACCGCAGGGCGGCGCGACCGTGGACATGGGCGCTGCCCGCTGTCCACGGTGCCAGCGCCGACATCAGTTGCTGCCGTCCAGCGTCGCCAGCGCAGTGACTTCACTCAGGCGCACCTGCTCCCCGGGATCGCGTTCCATCAAGACGGTGCGGCGGTGGCCATCCAGCGCATAGGTCACCCGGAAGCCCACCTGCTTTTCCACCATGCGGTTCTGCACACGACAGTTCATGGCGGTATCGCGCACGGTGTCGGTCTTCTGATGGCGGCGGTCGATTTCGCGTCCGGCAAAACCACCGGCCACGGCACCGGCCACGGTCGCGGCATCACGGCCGCGACCATCGCCGACCTGATTGCCGATCGCGCCGCCGACCAGGGCGCCGATGATCGTGCCATTGCGCAGATTGTCATCGCGGCCGACCTCACGCGTGGTGCTGACTTCGGTGCAGACCTCGCGTGGCATCGTCACTTGCTCCAGCTGCGGAGCCACCCGCACCACATCGACGAACTCCGGCGGCGCATTCAACGCGCGGGTGGCGAACACCGCACCCGTGGTTGCCAGCACAACGCCGATCATCACACCAAGTATCAGTTTCTTGTCCATGACGTCACCTCTCTGTCTTGTTGTTGACGCGAGTCCAGCCTGCCAGCGAAAAGCTGAACATCCGCTGGCAAGACGGCGTCGTCGCAAGAGGCTGTGACAGAGTCCTCGTGACGGACTCAGAGAACGTTCAGCTGCCCCAGCCCGGTCTCGAACAGTCCGGCGCCGTCATTCCCTGATCCGAACCGACAGCCTGGTCCGATTCCGGCGTGTTTCGATCCTCACCATCGGCTAGATTGACCCACAGCGCGCCCTGCCTGGCCTCGGATCGGTACACCATGCATCCCCTGCTCGACAACATCCTGTGGAACTCGCTGAAGTACGATCACGCCCACTTCTCCAGCGGCACCGAGCATGCGCGTCGCTACGCCCGCGGGTTTTCTCCGATCCTTGGTTTTGCCGATCCCAAGCAGCCGGACTTCGCCGCGATCGCCGCCTACTGCGATCCCGGCGAGCACTTCTACTGCGCTGACTGGGCCGGCGCGATGCCGGCTGGCTGGCAACTCGATGCCGAGGCGACCATGTTCCGGATGGTCTACACCGGCGCAATGCCGCTCCAGGATATGGCGCCGGATGCGGTACCACTGACCGCGGAGCATGCGGAGCAGGCCCTGGCCCTGGCTCAGCTGACCAATCCCGGGCCGTTCGGCCTGCGCACGATCGAGCTTGGCGATTACTTCGGTTATTTCGAGAACGGCAAGCTGATTGCGATGGCCGGTGAGCGCATGCACGCGGGCACCTTGCGCGAGGTCAGCGGCGTCTGCACGCATCCCGATCATCAGGGTCGCGGCTACGCACGCAGACTGATCGACAAGTTGCTCAGGCGCCAGCTGCAGCGTGGTCAGCTGCCATTCCTGCATGTGATGAGCGGCAACCATTCCGCACACGCACTCTATCTGCGGATGGGCTTCATCGATCACCACGAACCGGTGGTGCGCGTGGTCTCGCTGCAGTCGTGATGGAATGACGATCAGGGTTTGCGCGGAACCTCAAGTCCGCGGACGACGGCCGGCCGTGCCAGTCCGCGCGCCAGCCAGTCGGCCACGCGGGTGTAGTCGGAGAATCCAACCAGCTCGCGCGCCTCGTAGTAGGTGATCAGATTGCGCACCCAGCCCAGGGTGGCGATATCGGCGATGCTGTAATCGTCACCGACGATCCAGGGATGATCGCCCAACTGCGCGTCCAGCACACTGAGCAGGCGCCTGGACTCGTCGACATAACGCGCGAGCGGACGCTTGTCGGCAAATTCCTTGCCGGCATAGATATGGAAGTAGCCGACCTGGCCAAACATCGGCCCGATTGCCGCCATCTGGAACATCAGCCACTGGATGGTCTGCCAGCGCAGGCGCGGATCGCTGGAGATGAAGCGGCCGCTCTTGTCGGCGAGGTAGAGCAGGATTGCACCCGACTCAAACAGGCCGAGCGGACGGCCATCGGGACCGTCGGGATCGATGATCGCCGGAATTTTCCCATTCGGATTGAGCGAGCGAAATGCTGCACTGTGTTGATCGCCGACGCCGATATCGATGCGGTGCGCCTCGTAGGCCAGCCCGCATTCCTCCAGCATGATCGATACCTTGACGCCATTGGGCGTAGCCAACGAGTACAGCTGGATGCGCTCGGGATGCAACGCGGGCCAGCGCCTGGTGATGGGAAAATCGGAAAGCGAGTTCATGGCAGAATTCCAGAGAGCAGGTCCAGGCAACGGGAGCGGCGCGCATCAATCACTGCGCACCGCAGTTGACAAGGTAACCAGTTCTTCGGCGATGGTGGGATGCACCGCGACCGTGCGATCAAAATCCTCCTTGGTCGCGCCCATCGTAATCGCGATGGCCGCCAACTGGATCAACTCGCCGGCCGCCGGCGCAACAATCTGGCAGCCGAGCACATGGCGACTGTCGCGCGCCACGACCAGCTTCATCAATACCTCGTCGGGTCGGCCCGCGAAGGCGGTTTGCATAGGGCGGAATCGGGTCGCGTAGATGCTGACCGGTTCCCGCGCGCGGGCAGACTCCTCGCTGAGCCCGACCGAACCCAGTTCGGGTTGGGTAAACACCGCGGTGGCCACCGCGTCGTAATCCAGCGCAGTGGGATTGTTCTTGAACACCGTCTCGACATAGGCCATGGCCTCGCGAATCGCGACCGGAGTCAGGTTCAGCCGATCCGTGATATCGCCGATCGCATGCACGGATGACAACGCGGTCTGCGCGTAGCGATCGACCAGCACTTCGCCGCGCCCACCGAGTTTGATGCCGGCCTGCTCCAGACCCATATCGGCCGTGTTCGGAGCGCGACCGGTTGCGAACAGCACCTGATCGAACTGTGCCCGTGTCCCGTCGCGAAACTGCGCGCAGATGCCGTCGCCCTCCCGAGACAACCCAGCCACCTCGTTGTTGAAGCCGATGCCAATTCCATTGGCCTGCATCTGCGCGGCAATCAGGGCAACGGCCTCGCTGTCGAAACCGCGCAGAATCTGGTCGCCACGATGGCAAAGCTGCACCGTGACGCCCATGCCATGCAGGATGCAGGCGAACTCGCAGGCGATATAGCCGCCACCGACAATCAGAATGCGCCGCGGCAGCTCGTCGAGATGGAACACCTCATTCGAGGTGATCGCCAGTTCGGCACCGGGTATCGTCAGGCGCACGGGGTGTCCGCCGGTCGCCAGCAGGATATGTCGCGCGGTTCTGCGACTGCCATCGGCCAGTTGCACCGTGTGGGCATCGATCAGGCGCGCGCGGCAATCAAAGGTGTGCACGCCGTTGCGCGACAGGATGCCGCGGTAGATCGCCTCCAGGCGGTCGAGCTCGGCATGCAGGCGGGGCTTGAAACTCTGCCAGTGAAAGCCGCCGCGCTCGACCTGCCAACCGTAGCGGCGCGCATCCTCGATCGAATTGCGGTATCCGGCGGCGAACACCATCAGCTTCTTCGGTACACAGCCGCGGATGACGCAGGTTCCGCCATAGCGATCCTGTTCGGCCAGGGCGACGCGAGCGCCGGTTTGCGCAGCGACCCGCGCCGCACGCACACCACCGGAGCCGCCACCGATGACAAACAGATCAAAATCGTAAGTCATGCCTGCTCCCTGAAGGACATCGGCAGGATAGCGGTGACGAGCATGATCGACGATGCGTCGGGCCACGCGTTGATCCCGATCTTGTCCCGACGGGGACAACATCAACGTCAACATCAAACGCAGCGCGGCAAGCCACGCTCTACAACATCAACATCAACATCAAGCGCAGCGCGGCAAGCCACGCTCCATGGCGCTCAACAGCGGAGCTGGTCAATCCCCGTCAGGGAACAAGATCGAACGCAGCATCAGCCGCAGCGGGGCAAGGCGGTTTCAAGCCTGAAGCGCAACACCGGCCGAGCGGGCGGAAGCACGGCTCAGCTGCACACCCGCATCGGCATCGTGCCCAGGCGCTGACGCCGAATGCGTAGTCTCCGGTTCAGCGGCAGCGGCGGCGCCCGCAAGACGAAAGAGCCGTCGCTACGGCGTGTCGCCCTGATGCAGAATACGCTGACGCCAGTACGTCAGTACAAAAATCAGCACACTGACCAGCAGCGCGATGCCGAACACCCAACCCCGGTCGATTCCGGCGCGGCTGCTCCAGCCCAGTGCCACCATGTAGCCGGCCATCAACCCCGCATAGACGACACC
The DNA here is from genome assembly GCA_022843465.1 of Pseudomonadota bacterium. Lineage (GTDB taxonomy): Bacteria > Pseudomonadota > Gammaproteobacteria > Xanthomonadales > Ahniellaceae > 0-14-3-00-62-12. The sequence continues at coordinate 183,210 of JALHNO010000001.1, forward strand.
GTGCCTGATGAGCTGGCGGCGCTGCGATGAACTCTGCGCCCGCGCCATATGCATGCGGGTGTCGATCAGCACGGCCAGCACCACGACGCCGATGGCCGCAAACATCGAACCCAGCGCCGCCGACAGTTTGGCCAATCCGCTCTTCGCCGCCGAGTGCGCGGCGAGTGCACTGCCTGCTGCAGATGCCGGCTGAGTGACCGTCGCCAGCGCTGCCAGCACACTGGCGCCAAAGCCGACGCCGGGCGCTGTCTCGCTGGCGTAGCAGCTGATCTGCTGCTCGATGTCCTGCCGCATCTGATCGCGTGCCCGCTGCAGGCGTTTGCGCAGCGCGCTTTCGCTGATGCCGAGCAGACCGGCGGCGCGCTCGCTGCTGCTGCCTTCCCGGTAGTACAGCAGCACGGCCTCGCGCTGATCGGTGGCAAGCGCCTGCAACGCCGACCAGGCGATATTCTGACGCTGGCTTTGTTCGAGTGCTTCGCTGGGCCCTTCGGTCGAGCTCATCAGTTCGGCGGCAGTCTCGGCCGCCGCCATCGTCGCGACCGGCTGCAGACGTCGTCGACGCAGCAGATCGATTGCCTTGTTGCGCGCCACTTCACGCAACCACGGCGCGGGATTGAGCGTGTCGCCCAGGCTGGGCAGGCGACGCCAGGCTTCCAGATAGGTTTCCTGCGCGATGTCCTCACTGCTGGCCCGATCGCCGGTGATGGCGAGCGCAACCGCCGTCACCATGCCCTGGGTCAGAGCGACCAGGGTGGCGAATGCATCACGATCACCGGCGCGTGCGTCCCGCAGGGCGTCCAGCAGTTCCCGTTCAAGTGGATGGGCTATCGTGTTCATGGAGTTCTCCGCTGATGATATCGACAGACACGCAGCAGGGCGGAAATTGTGACTGCGAGGGTTGCGGCCGGGTCCAGGTCCCTATGGCCAGCGAAGCAATTCCGTGTGGGGCGGCGCTGGCCCATGGCCCCATCGATTCCGCTGCTGCGCTGGTTGACCATGGCAACGCGGGGTACCGCGAGCAGCAGCTTGCGGGCGCCGGCTCAGCCATCAAACCGCGACCGCCGCATCGCGACCTCGGCGTTCGGCTGCAACGCGGTGATGCCCTGACGCGGCGGCAATACATCCGGAGTCTGGATATTCCAGGCCAGACCGAGGCGGCGCAGCAGGCAGATGAAGCCGTAGCCGATGTCGATCTGACCGGGGTAAAGCCCGTGCAGGGCCGAAGCCGGAAAGGCGTGGTGGTTGTTGTGCCAGCTCTCGCCCATCGAAGGAATCGCGGCCCAGGGCACGTTGTGCGCCTGCACCGCGCCCTGGTCGACCAGCCAGGTCTGCGGACCCTGCGAATGGCAGATGTAACCCACCCACCAGTGCATCGAGACACCGGTAGCGACGCGCGCACAGACACCCCAGACCAGCCAGGGCATGCCGCCGATCGCGTACAGCAGGATGGCCAGTGGAACCTGCTGCAACATCCAGGTGCGTTGCAGGAAGCGATAAAACGGATCATCGCCGATGCCGGGCCCGGGATCGAAGCCGGGTGGCTGCTGCAACTGCAATCGACAATGCAGATTCCACCAGGCATCCTTCAGCATGCCCTGGCCATGGCAGAGATAGGGATGGCAGCGGCTCTGACGCTGCGCCCAGTCACGGAAATCATGCGACTGGATGACCCAGAACGGACCCTGCATGCCGACCAGGGTGCCGAGCCAGACCAGCACGCGTTCCAGCCAGAGCGGACACTGAAACGTGCGATGGATCAGCCGGCGGTGGAAGCCGACCGAGTGCCCGGCGAGCAGGGTGATTTCCAGCAGGATCAGGTACACCGCGAAGGCGCCCCAGCTGAAATAGAGTGGGCCAAGCAACACGGCGGTCAGCAGCATGCCGCCATTCCACAGCGAACGCGCGCGATCCCAGACCACCGTGCCCGCGAGCGGATCGGAGGCCGGATCGATGATCAGCGAGTTGACCTTGTAGGGACCGCTGGCGGCATCATTGCGCGTATTGTCGGCGGACGACTCAGTGGGCATGGCGGGTCACCACGGCCGCTGTCGCCTGCGCCTGCCAGGCTGCCTCGCTGCGCGACTTGTACAGGCGCAGGCCGACTTCGCTCAGATTGCCGAGCAGCAATTGCGCGGCCCAGTCCGCATAGAAATTGAATTCGGTGGAGATCCGGTAGCGCACCTTCGTGGTCAGCAGCACACCGCCCGTGCCCGGAGTCAGCGTGTACGAGGTATCGATCAGATCGAAATAGTGGCCGCCGATCACCACATGATCGTCGAGTGCATGCCGCGGAAACGAATCGGCATCGAAGCGATAGGTCCAACGCAGATACTGCTCAGGCTGCCAGTCCTGGATCAGTTCATCGAAATGCACCTGGGCGCCCCAGGTTGAAGCGCGTACGCGACCCTCGGCTGTCTCGCGGGTCGCGCCGGACAGCGGCATCGGCACGCCAATGCGCATGGCCCAGGCATCGGCCATCTCGGCTTCGGAAATCTGCTCGATGCCATTGAGTTGCTGCCAGATGGTCTCGGCTGGCGCGACGATCAGCACACTGCGCTCAATCTCGCCGATCTGGTGGCCGCGCGGCAGATGATCGGCGACCAGCACGATCACAAAGGGCAGGGCGGCAAAGCTGTACAGGGTGTGCCGCGGCCAGTGGGTCAGGCGGCAGATCGTGCCCATCAGCACGCCGCCGATGCCGCCCATGCAGGCAAACATCGGGACGATGACGATGGCGCAGATCAGGCCTTCGATCAGGATCAGCAGGGTCCCGGCAACGAACAGGGTGGTGGCCAGCGCGGACGCGGCAAAGTAGTACCACCAGCTGCGCCGGGACTGCCGCTCGGCGAGATAGACGGTGATCATGCCCACCAGCAGGGGCGCGAAGAAGATGAAGGCTCCGGCCATCGCCGACCAGGATGAGCCGGCGGGTCCGGAAAACGCCAGCCGCAGCAGGATGCCGCCGATGGCACCCGCGATGATCGGATAGCGCGCCAGCATCGGCAGCCGGCGCAGGCGTTCCTTCGCCCAGTGAACGGGTTCGGCCGGTTGCGGGTGTGGAGCCGGAGGTTTCGTCATGTCCGCAGAATCGAAAATCTCCGGCGCAGAGCCGGGTTCAGTCGAGCATGGTAAGCGCAATCGCATTGCAGGATCCGCTCGCCGTTGCCTTCCTGCGGATGCGGCACCGCAACTGGCTTGCGGCTACGGTGTGTCCTGCCCATACTGGCGGGACTGCGCGCGCCGCGCCCTCCCGGATCGAGAATTCACCATGCATCGAACGCTGACTTCGCTGTTCGCGCTGAGCCTGTGCCTGCCGTGCGCAAACGCCATCGCAGCCAAGCCGGAGCCGGCCGACCAGGCACTGGCCCAGTCGATCGAACAGTTCCTCAAGCCATCCGAATTCCTGGATGTGAAGATCTCGCCCGACGGCAAGTACTTTGCGACTTCGATCATGCTCGCCGAGGACCGCGGCGCGCTGGCGATCCTGCGCCGCAGCGACATGAAGCTGACCGGCACCTTCAAGATGGGTGGGCGTGACATCGTCGAGTCGTTCGATTGGGTCAACAAGGAGCGCATCCTGCTGGGTATCGCCGAGAGCGAAGGCTCGCGCGATGCGCCCAGTTCGATGGGCGAGGTGTTCGGCGTCGACTTCGACGGCGGTGAGGCGCGCATGTTGGCCGGCGGCCGACGGCTGGGAACACGCGGACGGTCGATGGTGCGCAAGGACGCCAAGCTGGAGCGGATCTATGTCATCGACTCATTGCGCGACGATCCCGACCACGTGCTGATCTATGTCTACCCGCTGGGTGGCAAGCAGGGCTCGTATCCGCGAATCGAGCGCATGCATGTGCGCGTTCCGGACCGGGAAGTGCTGGCACGATCCCCGGTGCTCGATGGTGATTTCCTGGTCGACGATCAGCAGCGCGTACGCTTCGCCTGGGGACTGGACGAGCAGTTTGAACACACGCTCTATTATCGCGAAGACAATAACGCCGAGTGGCGGCATGTGCCTGATCCTGCCGGTCAGCAGCTCGAGCAGTATGCCGTTGGCATGAGCGCCGACGGCACTCTGGCCTATCTGATGGCAGAGCAGAAGTCAGGTCCGAGCGAACTGGTTTCCTGGGATCCGAAGACCGGTGAGCGCAAGTCACTGGCCAGGAACTCCAAGGTCGATCCATCCGGGCTGTTCTACAGCACCGACGGCAAGCACCTTCTGGGTGCGTATTTCGAGGACGGTCGGCCGTCGATCAGTGTTCTCGATGGTGCGCATCCTGATGTTGCGCTCTTGCGCACGCTCATGCAGGCCTTCCCCGGCGAACAAGTTGAAATCGAAAACGCCACCGACGACGGCGCGCTCGTCGTTTTCTCAGTGCGCTCGGATCGCCATCCCGGTGAATTTTTTCTGCATGATCGTGCCAGCGGCAAGAACTCCATGCTGCTCTCGCGGCGACAATGGATCAAGGCCGACAAGATGGCCGAAGTGCGACCAGTCGAGTACAAGGCGCGCGACGGGCAGCTTATTCAGGGCTTCCTGACCTTGCCGCCGGGGTCCAGCGGTCGATCGATGCCCCTGATCCTGAATCCGCATGGTGGTCCGATCGGGGTATACGACAGCTGGGGTTTCGATGAGGAGTTGCAGTTGCTGGCCAGCAAGGGCTACGCGGTGCTCCAGGTCAATTTTCGCGGCTCGGGAAACTATGGCCGCAAGTTCCTGCGTCAGGGTTACCGGCAATGGGCCGGTCTGATGATCGATGACCAGACTGATGCGGTGCGCTGGGCTATCGCCGAGGGCATCGCCGATCCGGAACGTATCTGCATTTATGGCGCGAGCTATGGTGCCTACGCCGCGATGATGGGAACGATCCGTGAGCCCGATCTCTATCAGTGCGCCATCGGTTACGTCGGCGTCTACGATTTGCCACTGTTGCTGAAGGACGAAAGCGTTGCCGACTATCGGGCCAGCCGCGACTTCTTCCACAAGACCCTTGGCAAGGAGCCGGAAGTGCTTTCCAGTATCTCGCCTACCATGCTGGCCGACAGAATCAAGGTGCCGGTCTTCCTCGCCGCTGGAGACGAGGATTGGCGCGCACCCAAGGAACATTCGGAACGGATGCGCAAGGCACTCAAGCGCGCTGGCAATAACCCGGAGTGGATGCTGGCGCTGCACGAGGGTCACGGTTTCTATCGGCTGGAGGTCAATCTGGAGTATTACACCCGCCTGCTGGCGTTTCTGGACAAGCACATCGGTGTCGAGTCGCGGTAAATCAGGACCGAGTGTCGGTTTTTGCTGGCGAATTGCGCTTGCATCTGTAATGACCCTGATCAGGATCCGACCCATGCGAATTCTCAGCTGTTTTCTACTTGCCGTTCTGCTGATGGCGCCGACGCTGGCCGTGGCCGGGGCTGCGCAGTCTCCATTCTTCGAATTGCGCGCGATCGGTAGCCCCGCCAGCGCCGGTTTGCCGCTGGTCGCGCGTGCCCTCTACCGGTTTTGCGTTTACGAGGAGATGATTGGCAGCAGCCAGGTGAGCCAGTCGGACGGCGTGGTGACGCTGACCGTTACCATGGTGCCGTTCCCCCCAGGCACGGCCTGCTTTACACCGCCGCCGCCAGATTTTTACGATTTCCCCCTGGGTAGCTTTGCCGAAGGCGACTACACCCTGATACTGGAGACGATCAGCTCGATTCCCGGCCGGACCTATCTGCCGGTGAGCACCAGCTTCAGCGTCGGACCCGCCCTCCGCAGCGTGCCCACGCTATCGCCTGCGTCCTGGCTTGTCCTGGCCGCAGCGATGGTGCTGGTATTGGCGCGGTCGCGGCACCGTCTCGGCCAGTCCGGAGCCGATTGAGAGCAGCACCTGCAGGTCGGGATGCTGCCGCTGCAGCTCAGCAGGACACTGAATCGATCCGGGCCAGTTTGACGCCGGCCGGCACGGTGTGCGGCAATGTCCGCATCCGCAACGCTTGTGCGTATGGGCAAGCGACCGATACGGAGAACACCTGTCATGCGCCTCGCCTGCCTGATCCTGCTCTGCTTCCCGCTGCTCGCCAGCGCCCTCGACATCACGGCGCCGGGTCGCGCCGGGATCGACAGCGCGATCGACGTCTCGCTGTCTGAAACCCAGGACCCACGTGCCTACGTCACCATCGTCAAGCCCGATGCCGCTGAAGGCAGTTATGACGACTACGTCTATACCGACCGCAATCCGCTGAGCATCCGGACACCGGCGGTCGCGGGTGTTTACGAATTGCGCGTATCTGCGGCCGAGGCACCGCATGCCACCCTGGCGCGCAGGCCGATCGAAGTCTTCAAGCCCGAGGCAAGGATCACGGCACCGGCCACCGCGCGGGTGACCGAACTGCTCAGCATCGGCTGGAGCGGCCCCTCCGGCAATCGCGCCTACATCACCCTGGTGCCGGCAGCGCTGGCCGACGGTGAATACCGCGAGTACGAATATCTGGAAGCGGGCAAGGATTCCGGAACCGTCACCCTGACCACACCGTCCGCACCCGGCGACTACGAGTTGCGTTATGCAACCGATCGCGGCAGCGTGCTCGCGCGCCAGCCACTGACGGTTGGCGATCTCGCCGCGACGCTGTCGTTTCCGGCCACGGTCGCCATGGGCGGCAAGATCGACATCGGCTGGACCGGTCCGGAGAACGCGCGCAACTACCTCACCATCGTGCCAGCCGATGCGTCGGCTGAGTCCTACAAGGATTACGTGTACACCACCAGGCCGAGCTTGAGTCTGGTCGTGCCCGAGCAGCCGGGTGCCTATGAAGTGCGCCTGCTCAGCGCTGATGGCAAGCGCGTGCTGGCGCGCGGCCCGCTGCAGGTTGGCGCGGCGACGGCGTCGCTCGATGCGGTCGCCAGTGCCGAGGCCGGTAGCGAGATCCGGGTGATCTGGCAGGGCCCGGACAATGCCGGTGACTACATCGCGGTCACCCAGATCGGCAAGCCGGAGAAATATCTCAAGTTCGCCTACACCCAGCATGGCAGTCCGCTCAAACTGCAGATGCCCGATCAGGCCGGCCAGTACGAATTGCATTATCTGACGGCGCGCAGCAGCCAGTCGCTCGCCAGTCGCGCGCTGACGGTGACGCCCGCAACCGGTGTCGGCAGCCTGAAGGTGAGCCGCGCGTCGAGCGAGGTCCGATCAGCGCAGGGCGCGTCCGCTGGTGTGTCGGCAGGTGGCGAGGTGGCGGGCAGCATTGCGCTGATCCTGGATGCTTCCGGCAGCATGTTGCAGCGGCTCGGTGATCAACGCCGCATTGATCTGGCGCAGGCGGCGTTGACGCGCCTGATCGATACCCGCATCGCGCCCGGCACGCCGGTCGCCCTGCGCGTATTTGGTCATCTCAATCCGGGCGGCTGCGAGACCGAACTGGTCGCGCCGCTGGCCCCGCTGGACCGCGCCAGAATGGGCGCCCAGGTGCGCGCCATCGCGGCGCGCAATCTTGCCAAGACCGCGATCGGCGCGTCGCTGGCGGCGACTGCCGAGGATCTCGCCGGCGTCGAGGGTCGCGCCCTGATCGTGCTGGTGACCGACGGCGAAGAAACCTGTGGCGGCGATCCCGAGCGCGAGATCCGCAAGCTCAAGGAATCCGGATTCGACTTTGCACTCAATATCGTCGGCTTTGCCATTGACCAAGCCGGGCTCGAGCAGGACTTCCAGCGCTGGGCGGCACTTGGCGACGGTCGTTATTTCTCGGCCGCCAATGGCGACGCATTGACTGCGATGATCCAGCAGGCCAGTCAATCCGGACCAGCATCCTTCGTGGTGCTGCGTGCGGGTGCTCAGGTCGCCAGCGGCGAGGTCGGCGCGCAGGCGATCAACCTGAAGCCGGGTAGCTATGAACTGGTAGTCGGAGATCGTCGGCAGAACATCGAGATCGTCAGCGGTGCAGAGACCCGCGTCGCGATCGACTGAGCCGCCTGAAGTCACCCGCCGGCCCGGATCGGAGTAGGCTAGTGCGCATCGACTGCCGTTCGCGGCAGTCAATCTCGGACGGAGTGGCTGATGACACAGGAACCTGCGCGGAGCTGGTGGGGACGCAACTGGAAGTGGTTCATCCCGGTCGGTTGCCTTTCGATGCTGCTGCTCTTCGTCGGCGGCATCGCGGTCATCATGACGCTGACCTTCGGCATGATGAAGTCCTCGGATGCCTACGGCCTGGCGATGGCACGCGCACAGGCCAGTCCTGAAGTCCGCGCAGCGCTGGGCGAACCCATCCAGGCGGGCTACATGGTCTCGGGTCGGGTCAATGTCAGCGGCCCGGCAGGCGATGCCAATATGTCGATTCCCCTCTCGGGTCCGCGCGGTAGTGGCACCCTGTATCTGGTCGCCGAGAAGTCTGCCGGTCAATGGCGCTTTGAAGAGCTGGTGCTGGAAGTCGAGGCCAGTGGAGCGCGCATCGATCTGAACGAGTAGCGCTGCGCCCAGGGCGTCCGCGGCACGCTCCCGCGGGTGCGGGGCATGCAGTACCCTTGGTGGATGTCTGCCCGCCCAGCCAAAGCACGTGATCGCTCCACAGCGGCCGCCAAGCCATCGAAGATCCGCGCCTCGCGCATGGGCAAGTGGCGTGCCCTGGTCCTGATCGGCGTCCACGTCATCATCGGCCTGCACATCGCGCACTGGCTGAGCACGGGCGAAACCGTGACCCCGGTCGAGCCGTCCGAAGCGATGGCATTCAGTCGCTCGTCGATCGTCAATGCCGGGCTGATCTTCTTTGCCGCGATGATCCTGCTGACCGCGATCTTCGGCCGCTTCTTCTGCGGCTGGGGTTGTCATGTGGTCGCGCTGCAGGATCTCTGCCGGCACTGGATGCTGAAGATCGGGATTACACCCAGGCCATTGAAATCACGCTTTCTGATCTGGGTGCCGACGCTGGCGTTCCTGTACATGTTCATCTGGCCTGCGGTCTACCGGCTGTGGCTGGGCGATTCACTGGCGGTGCGCGGTTTCGAGATGACCACGGCGCATTTCTGGAGCACTTTTCCCGGCTGGATAGTCGGCATTCTGACCTTGCTGATCTGCGGTTTCGCCTGCGTGTATTTTCTTGGTGCCAAGGGCTTCTGCACCTACGCCTGCCCGTATGGCGCGATCTTCGCGGCCGCCGACCGCGTCGCGCCGATGCGCATCCGGGTCACCGACGCCTGCAATCAATGCGGTCACTGCACCGCGGTATGCAGCTCCAACGTCCGCGTGCATGAGGAGGTGCGTGACTGGGCGATGGTGGTTTCTCCCGGCTGCATGAAATGCCAGGACTGCGTCAGTTCCTGCCCAACCAATGCCCTGTACTACGGCAGCGGACCGATTCCGCTGCTGGCCAAGCCGCGCGTCGCGCCATCGGCCAAACCACCGCAGCCGATCCGCTGGCGCGATGAGCTGATCCTGGTCTCGTCCTTCGTCATCAGCTTTCTGATTGCGCGCGGGCTGTACGGTGTGGTGCCGTTTCTGATGTCACTCGGTCTCGCCGGCGTGGTCGCGTTTCTGACCCTGACCACGGTGCGGCTATTCAGTGAGCCCGTAGTGGAACGTCCGGGATTGCGCCTCAAGCGCGACGGCCGCCTGCTGCCGCAGGGCCGCTGGTTCGTGCTGGCGATGAGTCTGCTGGCGCTGTTGCTGGCGCATAGTGCATTTATCCGTACCCAGGCCTATCTGGGCGCACGCGCGTATTCGACAACGCTGCCGCTGCGCACGACCGTGCTCGAAGAACCGGGCACCGTGCTTACGCCCTCGGCGGAACGTCGTGCCACGATCGCTGCCGGCATTCGTCATCTGGACCAGGTCGATGCCTGGGGTCTGTTTCCAAGTCTGGGCAATGCCGCGATGCTGGCCTGGCTGCACACGCTGGCAGGTGCCGAAGTGCAGGCAACCGCGCAGGCGCAACAGGCCTTGCACCGCAACGAACTGCCCGAGCAGATGCATCAGTTGCTGGCGCGTCTGGCCCTGCTCAAGGGCGATCCGGTCACGGCGGTTGGGCACTGGCAGGGCGCGATCGAGGCGCGTCCGGACCTTGCCGGCGGCTATATCGCCCTCGGTCTGCACTATGCCAGAGCGGGCGATCTTGCTGCGGCGCAGCAGGTGTTCGACCGCGGCGTTGCCGTGGCTGCGGCGAACCCTTCCCTGTACTACAACGCGGCCCTGGCACGCGCTGTTCAAGGTCAGGTGCCCGACTCGATCCCCTTGTTTGAACAGGCGCTTGTGCTGGACCCGCGGCATCGTGAAGCGCGCGAGAATCTCGCTGGCGTGCTCGCCAGTCAGGGCGAGTTTGCGGCCGCAATCGGTCACTACCGGATCGCACTGCAGCAAGCCCCGCAGGACGTGCAGACCCGCCTGCTGCTGGCGCGCGCCCTCGCCGGGGCGGGCGACTATCCGGCGGCGCGGCAGGAACTGCAGACCATACTCGAGATCGATGCAACAAATGGCGACGCCCGCGCAATGCTTGACGCAATCGCTGGAAGTGTGTCTCCGTAGCGGCTATCTTCAGCCCCCGCATTCCGATCCCTTAGAGTTGCCCTGCCTGGGCACAGGAGTAGTCCCATGCGCTTTTTCTCCCTCCTGAACGCTGCGCGACTGGCTGCCCCCGGTCTCGCGCTGATCGCCAGTTGCCTGGTTGCACCGAACACCGTCAGTGCCGGCAATGTCGGCCCTGATGTCACCGTCTTCCTGCTTTCGGACACCAGCAATTACGGCATGGCCGGCGGTATCCGCGGTTACTCGGTTGGCACCACATCGTGCAATATCGGCGATGCCCCGTTGAACTGGTGCGACAACAATGGCGGCTGCGGCGCCGGTACCACCGATGAGGATCATCCGGTCATCGCGCAGAACATGTACCGGCTGAAATCGGGTCGTTTTGATCAGATCGGGGCGAGCTGGCTGAAGCATGGCTTCGTCTCCACCAACAGCACCAATGCAGCCTGCGGCAGTTGTGTGCAGCCGCCACTGGGCGGCAATCAACTCGGCGTTGGCTGTACCGATCCCTATGGTTCGGGCCTCAATGGTGGCCGACCACTGGGCCCCAAGTCGCAGGTGGATCCGACCACCGGTGTCTATCCGTTCCCGCATGCTGGTGGCTCGGGCAGTCAGTCCGCGGTCTGGAATCAGCGCGTAGCGGTGGCACAGACTGACCTGGATCCGGGTTCCAACGCGGGCGCGCGCTACTTCGTCGAGGGCCACTACATCGCGCCGGATGATGCCGCTGCCGGCAATGGGCTGAACAATGCCTCGTACCGCGAAGTGACAGTCAATGCGTCTACGTTCAATCTGAGCTTTTCCGGCGCCACCGTACAGCGCAAGTCTGCCATCGAAGCCTGGGCCACAATCGATCCCGGCGTGGAATTTTTCACGATTGATCTGCCAACCACCCCGGTGCAACGCTTCAATGTCGCGCGCCGGGTCACCGATCTGACCGGTGGCGTCTGGCATTACGAGTACGCCGTGCACAATCTGAATTCGGTACGCGCCGCCAATCGTCTGAGCATCGAATTCTTCGGGCCGACCACATTCAGCAATGCCGGCTTCCATGACGTCGACGCGCATTCCGGTGAGCCCTATGACACCGCCGATTGGCCGCCGGTCACGACGGCCGAGAACATCAGTTGGCAGACACCGGCATTCGCGACACCGGCCAATGCCAATGCGCTGCGCTGGGCCACTATGTACAACTTCTGGTTCGACGCCGATCGCCCGCCCGAAGAAATCGAGGACCATCGGCTTGGCCTGTTCACCGCCGGAACACCGAGCGAGATGGTGTTCCTGGTCGGTACCGCACCGGTGCAGTTCAGCGACGGCTTCGAAGCGCCCTGATCACCGTCATCCGCCAACCTGGGTCGCGCGGCATCGCTCGTTGCTGCCGCGCGCTGACCGTAGGATGTGCTGAGCACCGCGAAGCGCATCGATCTCGACCCCACCACGGTGCGAGTTGAGTACCCGCTCTGCCGTAGGATGTGCTGAGCAAGGCGAAGCGCATCAATCCGGAAGCCACTGCGACGCAAGGTAAACACCGATCCCTACCGTAGGATGTGCTGAGCACCGCGAAGCGCATCGATCCCGATCTCACCACAGCCTCGGGCACATGCCGGATCTCGCCCACGCTCAACTCCTGCTGCGGATGTACTCCACCAACTGATCCAACGCCTTGCCCCAGCCATCGTGGAAACCGATGTCCTCATGGCGTTTGCGATCGGCTTCGTCGCGATGCAGAGCCAATGCGCTATAGCGCGTGCCGCCTTCGACCGGTTCCAGTGTGAGCACCGCGGTGAACGCCAGATCGGCACAATCCAGATCGGACACCGCACTCAACTTGGCCGGTCGATAGCCCGGCTCAAGCACACTGGTCCAGATCAGCTTGCGATATTCGATGACTTCGAGATAGCAACCGAGGTTGGGAAACTCCTGGCCATCGGGCGAACGCATCACCGTGTGAAACCTGCCGCCCGGCCGCAGATCGATCTCGCAGGCCACGGTGGACCAGGGCGCCGGCGTGAACCAGCGCATCAGCTGTTCGGGAACCGTCCAGGCCGCCCACACTTTCTCGACCGGTACATCAATGACACGTTCAAGCAACAGGTCCAGACGCGGATTGAACGGCTGCGGTTTGGAAAAGCTCATGATCACTCCTTCATCGACTTGAGGTGGGCATCGAGTTGATCGAGCCGGCGCGTCCACAGATCGCGCTGCCTGAGCAGCCAGCTCTCGGCCGACTTGAGCGACTGCGGCGCCAGCCGATAGGTGCGCACGCGGCCGGTCTTCCGCGAGCGGACCAGGCCGCAGTTTTCCAGTACATCGAGGTGCTGTGAGAACGAAGGCAGGGCCATCTGGAACGGTTGCGCCAGCTCGCTCATCGCCGCCGGACCACGGCCCAGACGCTCCAGCACGGCGCGTCGGGTGGGATCGGCGAGCGCCTGGAACACCCGATTGAGCTGAACCGATTGCTTAGCCATGTGCCTGACTATACGCAGCGCGGATAGTTAGGGCAATACCTTTGTATAAGGTTGATGTTGACGTTGTCCCCCGAAGGGATTGACCAGCTCCGCTGTTGAGAGCCAAAGAGCGCGGCTCGCCATGCGCGTGTACGCGGGCTCTGTGTAGGGCATCTCTGCGAGATGCCGTCATCAGGGCGCCGCGGTATCGGGATGGCATCTCACAGAGATGCCCTACAGGATCAGAGACGAGCAGCGGGGCCAGCCATGCGCGTGTACGCGGGCTCTGCGTAGGGCATCTCTGCGAGATGCCGTCATCAGGGCGCCGCGGTATCGGGATGGCATCTCACAGAGATGCCCTACAGGATCAGAGACGAGCAGCGGGGCCAGCCATGCGCGTGTACGCGGGCTCTGTGTAGGGCATCTCTGCGAGATGCCGTCATCAGGGCGCCGCGGTATTGGGATGGCATCTAACAGAGATGCCTTACAGGATCAGAGACGAGCAGCGGGGCCAGCCATGCGCGTGTACGCGGGCTCTGTGTAGGGCATCTCTGCGAGATGCCGTCACCAAGGCGCCGCGGTATCGGGATGGCATCTCACAGAGATGCCCTACAGGAACAGCGACGAGCAAGCGGGGCAAGCCATGCGCGTGTACGCGGGCTCTGTGTAGGGCATCTCTGCGAGATGCCGTCATCAAGGCGCCGCGGTATCGGGATGGCATCTCACAGAGATGCCCTACAGGAAGAGCGACGAGCAAGCGGGGCAAACCGGGCTCCCGGCTGAACCCGGTGACTGGCAGACCCGGCAGGCCTTGACAGTCAACTTTTACAAGCGTAAAACGAAAATCGTTTACACATGTAAAGCGAGCCCGTGCCGTGCCCAGTATCGCCATCAGTCAAGCCGAAAGCGTGGTCATGCAAGCCCTTTGGAGCGCCGGGGAGGCGACCGCTGAGGACATCATTGCCGAGGTTGCCAGCGCCAATGCCTGGCAGGAGGCGACCGTGCGCACCCTGATCAACCGCCTGCTCAACAAGGGTGCGATCACGGCTGAACGCGACGGTCGGCGCAATCTGTACCGGCCACTGATGGTCGAGTCGGAGTGGGTCACCGAGGAGAGCAGCGGCCTGCTCGCGCGATTGTTCGGCGGCCGCGTCGCGCCCCTGGTCGCGCACTTCAGCCAGGAGGGCAAATTGAGTGCGGAGGACATCCGTGACCTGAAGAAGCTGATCGGGAAGATCGAAAATGGAAAGTGAACTGCTCGGCTGGGTGATCCGCACCACACTGGCTTCGACCACCGCCATCATCCTTGTGCTGGCCGCGCGCCCGCTCTGCCTGCGCCTGCTGGGCGCGCGTGCGGCACTCTGGCCCTGGCTGCTGGTGCCATTGATGATGACGGCCGTCAGCCTGCCGCCGCCCACCGAGACCATCGTGATCCGCGCGGCTCCGGCAGTCGTGGGGCAGGCGAGTGCGAACACGGATCCTCAAGCTGGCCGGCCTGCGCACATCCATGCAGCAGCCGACCCGTCAGCCACGATCCCGGCAACCGCGGAATGGCGGTGGCCAGATATCGAGCCTTCGATGCTGGCCGTCTGGCTACTCGGCAGCCTGATCTTCGCGCTGCATCTCTGGCGTGCACAACGCCGGTTCCTGCGCGGCCTGGGAAATCTGGATGCGCGCGGCGATGGCAGTTTTCTTGCCGAGACCAGCGAGATCGGTCCCGCGGTGGTTGGTCTGCTGCGTCCGCGCATCGTGCTGCCCGCAGATTTCGACGAGCGCTATGACGCCCGGCAACGCGAGCTGATCCTGGCGCATGAGCGCTGCCATCTGGCGCGCGGCGATCTGGCGATGAACCTGCTGGTCTGCGCGCTGCGCTGCCTGTACTGGTTCAATCCACTGATGCATCTGGCAGCACGCCATCTGCGCTTCGACCAGGAACTCTCCTGCGACGCCGCAGTGCTGCGCAACCACCCCAATTCGCGTCGTGACTACGCCGACGCCATCCTGAATACGCAACTGGCGGACCTTGGACTGCCCGTCGGTTGCTATTGGCAGTCCAGCCATCCCCTGAAGTGGAGAATCATCATGTTGACGCAACCCAAAGCTGGACTCGCCCGCCTGATCTTCGGCGCGGCGCTGGTTGTCACCGGAAGTACCTTGGCCGCCGTGTCGGCCTGGGCGGCGCTGCCGGCACGTGTCGTGACCGAAGTATCAGCTGCCCCCGAAACCGTATCGAACGCAGCTGTCATCGCTGACACAGCGACACCCGCTGTGCCCGTGGTGGCGGCACGGCCGAGTTCCATCGCGCCGGATTCGGCAGCGCCGGTCGTTGCCCCACGTCCGGTCAACGCACCGGCACCGGTTGCCGATCCGCAGCCGGCAGCCAGCGCACAACCGGCGGCAACCGCGACAGTGGCCGTGCCAGCGCGATCACCGGCGCCGCGCACCGGAATGATCACGCCGCTGCCGCGACCCGCGGTCGCTGCGCTCGCTCCCGTCCGCGCTGCGCGGATGCCGATGCCAGCCTTGCTGACTGCTGAGCCCGACGCCGCCAACGCAGGCGGCGAGGCAATCGGCGAGATCGAACTGCCGCGGATGACCAAGCTCGCCAAACCGCGCTTTCCGCGCGTCGCCAGTCGCAGATTCCCTCATGAGGGCGGCGATGTGGTCGTGCGGGTGGATCTGGATGAGCAGGGCAGGGTCAGCAATCTGGGAATCGAACACAGCGAACTCGGCCGCGCTTTCGAGAAGGCCGCCATCGCTTCGGTGAAGCGCTCCGAGTTTGCACCGGCACGAAAGAACGGGATCGCGGTCAGTTGTACGGCTCTGGTGGCTATCCGCTTCCAGCAGGACGAGCCGACCGATTTCTCGCAGCTGATGGATTTCCCGGTGACCCTGCGCGGCCATCCGCGCCAGCACTACCATGAGCCGCGTTATGTGAACTGGCGGCCGCGCGGCGGCTAAGGCCTGATCGGCGGCGTGGCAAGCAGCCGCGCCGCCGCTGGACTGAATGGGCTCAGGCCGTGGCGTTGCTGACGCACGGAGGGCCGCGCTCCCGCGCGGCCGCTCTGGCTTCTGGCCCAAGGCCGCCCTGCTCCATCGCTTCAGCCTGAACTCCCGATGGATTCTTGCTGCTGGCCTGTCGGTAGCCTGCAGGCGTCGCAGGAGCGACGCCCTCCATTCGCAGCGGCCGATGTCGAAGGTCCGACGACTGATCAGGATTGTTGCGAATCGGGAGGGCGCATGGGACGGAGGGCCGCGCTCCCGCGCGGCCGCTCTGGCTTCTGGCCCAAGGCCGCCCTGATCCCTCGCTTCAGACCGAACTTCCGATGGATTCTTGCTGCTGGCGTGTCGGTGGCCTGCAGGCGTCGCAGGAGCGACGCCCTCCACTCGCAGCGGCCGATGTCGAAGGTCCAACGACTGATCAGGATTGTTGCGAATCGGGAAGGCGCATGGGACGGAGGGCCGCGCTCCCGCGCGGCCGCTCTGGCTTCTGGCCCAAGGCCGCCCAGCTCCCTCGCTTCAGACCGAACTCCCGATGGATTCTTGCTGCTGGCCTGTCGGTAGCCTGCAGGCGTCGCAGGAGCGACGCCCTCCATTCGCAGCGGCTGATGTCGAAGGCCCAGCGACTGATCAGGAATGTTGCGAATCGGGAGGGCGCATGGGACGGAGGGCCGCGCTCCCGCGCGGCCGCTCTGGCTTCTGGCCCAAGGCCGCCC
This sequence comes from Pseudomonadota bacterium, assembly GCA_022843465.1. Lineage (GTDB taxonomy): Bacteria > Pseudomonadota > Gammaproteobacteria > Xanthomonadales > Ahniellaceae > 0-14-3-00-62-12. The sequence goes on from JALHNO010000001.1 coordinate 199,857, forward strand.
AGCTCCCTCGCTTCAGACCGAACTCCCGATGGATTCTTGCTGCTGGCCTGTCGGTAGCCTGCAGGCGTCGCAGGAGCGACGCCCTCCATTCGCAGCGGCTGATGTCGAAGGCCCAGCGACTGATCAGGAATGTTGCGAATCGGGAGGGCGCATGGGACGGAGGGCCGCGCTCCCGCGCGGCCGCTCTGGCTTCTGGCCCAAGGCCGCCCAGCTCCCTCGCTTCAGACCGAACTCCCGATGGATTCTTGCTGCTGGCCTGTCGGTAGCCTGCAGGCGTCGCAGGAGCGACGCCCTACACTCGCAGCGGCCGAAGGACGGCGCGAATGCCGGGCAGCGCCAGCTGCCTCGCCGGTGGGCAGTCGGCGATCAGCTGGCCTGCCGATAGCGTTGAATCAGGTATTCGGTTGATCGATGCATCTCAAGCAGGGGCAGCACGGTTTTCCAGAGCGCATCCGCGCGACCATGTTCGCCGAGTGCACGCAGGGACAGGGCGACGAAACCATTGACCTCGGCGATCAGGCCCATCATCAGCGGGTTGCCCTGGAACTGTCTGGCCTGGGACAAGGCCTCGCCATAATGCCGCAGCGCCTGCGCGTGTTGTGCGCGCTCACTGGCAACTACGCCGCGGACATAGCGATAGCCGATCATGGCGAGTTCCGAGAGTCCGGCGAGAGGCGCCTGCGCAATCAAGTCCTCGGCGCCATCGGCATCGCGCTGATAGCGCGCCAGTGACATCGCCAGATCGATCGCCACCAGATGATTGCCGGGATCGAGCGCGAGCTGACGGCGTTGCGTCGCGATCATCCGGGCGTGATCGCCGGCGGCATCGTGGATGGCAGCCAGCGTGGTCAGATAGGACTCGGGCGATTCACTGGCCTCGTGCTGCTGCCAGAGGCGCAGGCCGGCCTCGGTCTCGCCGCGTGCTGCCAGGATCTTGCACTGTTCGGCCACCAGCTGCGGCTTGCGGATACCCGGTGGATGCAGCAGGCGCAGCAGGCCCAGGCAGAATTGCGCCGTCGACCAGCGCCCGAGCGCGCGGGCACGCATCAGCTGATTGAACAGCAACATCGGCCCGATCAGGAACACCAGCACGGCCAGCGCTGCCAGCGCATAGGCAAACCCGAGGTAATCGCCCCAGCCGTAGGGCGGACCGGCACGTAGACTGAAAAAACAGATCAGCGCCGGTGGCAGCCAGATCAGTACATTTCCCCAGAGTGCGCGCAGCAGCGACAGCAGGATCGGCTCCCGCATCGCGCGCGCGGCCACCTTCGCTGCGGCCGGATCGAGCACCGCGGCGTCGAGCTCGGCGCCCGGGATGTTCTCACTGAGGATCCGGCTGTCCTCCAGACCCATCCTGCCCAGTTGCCGCATGGCATCGGCACTGTCGCGCGCCAGTACCGCGCCCTCGCGGGTATGGCCTGCGCCATCGGTTGCCGAGTAGAGATGCGGCGTCGCCGCACGCGCGTGGGCGGCGGGCGCGTCTTCCTCCGGCACCGGTCCTGCCGTGGTGAACACGAGGGCGGGTAGCGGTCGCGTGACTTCGCCCAACAACCTGCCTTGCTGCGCCGCCGGCAGCCGCTCCATCACCTGGCGATAGAGGCGGATGCCGGAATACTCCTGCGCCGCAAACTGATCAACCAGCGCCGAGGCGGCTTCGACATCATCGAATCTGGCCTTGATGTCCTGCGGACGCAGGCGATCATGGACGATGCGCAGATGCGCGCGGATGCGTTCCCAGGCGACCGCGTCGAGTCCGCTGCTGCGGCGATAATGATCGCTGACCGCGGCGTCGATCTGTTCCAGCCATTGCCCATGCGAGAGCTCCAGGGCCTGGTCGATCACCGCGGGCTCGGTATTGCGGTTCAGTTGCCGCGCGCGTTGCTCGATGTCGGCGCGCTGTGGCGCGCGTCCGATGTCGGCATCCATGCGCGCGGCATAGGCGCGCTCGTGCACGGCCTGCAGCAGGCGCAGATCAAAACTGCGCAATTCCATCGCCGCGCTCAGTTGCTGCAGACGTTCGATCGCCTGTTCCGGCTGCAGATCCGGTTCGATCAGCCATTGCATCGACGCGGTCTTTGCTGCCGGCTCCGGTCCATTGCCGATCGCGATCAGCTGATTGCCCGTGCTCAGGGCAAGTAGACTGAATTGCACCGTGGTGGTTTCACTTTCTCCATATTCCTCGGTCAGCAACAGCGCCAGCGGCAGGTGCGAATGGCACGCGCTGCGCACCACGACAAAGGCGCCGCCGCTGTCCTCGAGATCCGCAAGCAATTCGAAACCGAGCGCATGGAAACGCGCCCAGGCCTGCTGCATCGGAACGCTCGGTTCGGCGATGTGCGCGACTACCAGTTCGATCCGTGCCGGGCGCCCGCAGCGCGGGTCCATCAGCTCGGCAGCGGCGAGGTAGCCGCCGAGTTTTTTCCGGAACCAGCGCTTGGCCCACCACCATCCGGCCAGGCCCAGAATCACCAGGAGCAGGATGCTGCCGAGTGCAATCTTGAGGAACATCACCATGAAACACCGCCGTGGCAGAGGGATTCTGGCGGCCGGCGTGCCGGTACTCCGGGTACCGAGGTGCAACGGCCACGCGCTTGAGCTACAGGAATGCCGCCAGATTCTACCCTGTGTCGCGGTAGACACCGGGACGTCGCTCCCCTTACGGGACTGCCAATCGCAAGCGACTTCGGCGCTATCCTGTGCTGGCCCGATCCCGATCCTCGAGGTACGCGCGACGATGCAGGCGAGCGACAGCAGGTACGACGTGGCGGTGGTCGGTGCCGGTGTGTTCGGGGTCTGGACCGCCTGGCATCTGCATCGTGCCGGACAGAAGGTGATCCTGATCGATGCCCATGGACCCGCGCATGCCCGCGCCAGTTCCGCCGGCGAGACCCGCGTCATTCGTGCTGCCTATGGACCCGATGAAATCTACGCGCGCTACGCAATGCGCGCGCTGGCGCAGTGGCGACAAACCCTGCTCGCGCTTGGCTGCGGCGAATTGCTGCGCAGCAGTGGTGTGCTCTGGCTGCAGCGGCCGGACAGTGTCAGCGGCGCGCAATCGCTGGCGGTGCTGGCCGAACTCGCGATTGCGCACGAGCGACTGGATCCCGCCGCGTTGACTGCGCGCTATCCGCAGATTCAGCTGCCGCCCGATATCTGGGCGATCCTGGAGCCCGACGCCGGTGCCCTGTTGGCGCGCCGTGCGGTACAAAGGCTGGCGCTGGAACTGCAGCGCGAGGGCGTCCCACTGCTGCGCGCTGAAATTGCTGCCGTGCGCGGCAGCGGCAGGCTCGATGGTGTCGTCGCCGCCAGCGGCGCCGCGATCCGGGCTCGCCAGCATGTATTTGCCTGCGGTCCCTGGCTCGGCAAGGTGTTGCCCGATCTGCTTGGCCCGCGCATCTTTCCGACCCGCCAGGAGGTCTATTACTTCGGCACGCCCGCAGCCGATCCGCGCTTCATGATCGAGCACCTGCCGGTCTGGCTGGACTACGACCGCGACTACTATGGCATTCCCGATATCGAGGGCCGCGGCTTCAAGATCGCGCATGATCGCCATGGCGGTGCGATCGATCCCGACGCTGCCGAGCGGGCTCCCAGCCCCGAAGGCATCGAGGCAGCGCGCGCATTCCTCGCCCGCCGCTTTCCGTTGCTTGCCGGCGCGCCGCTCATCGGCGCTGAAGTCTGTCAGTACGAAAACACCTCCAATGGCGACCTGATCGTCGATCGGCATCCGGCGCTCGACAATGTCTGGATCGTTGGTGGTGGTTCCGGCCATGGCTTCAAGCATGGCCCGGCGATTGGCGAACATGCGGCGCAGCGGATACTCGACAGCACGGCGGCCGAGCCGCGTTTCCTGCTGGCGAACAAATGCAGCACCCAGCAAAGGCAGGTGCACTGATGAATGCCGTGGTCGACGTAGACAGCATCGTCATCGGCGCTGGCGTGGTCGGACTCGCGGTCGCGCGGGCGCTGGCACTGGCCGGGCGCGAGGTGTTCGTACTCGAAGCCGAGGATCGCGCTGGCGAGGGAATCTCCAGCCGCAATTCCGGTGTCATCCATGCCGGCCTGTACTACGCCGAGGGTTCGTTGAAGGCGCGCTGCTGCGTTCGTGGCCGTGCGCTGCTGTACGAGTTCTGCGCCCGCGCTGGCGTCGCCCACCGGCGCACCGGCAAACTGGTCGTTGCGACCAATGCCGACGAACGCAGCGCGCTGGAAAAGCTGTTGCCGCGTGCGCTCGCCAATGGCGTCGATGGTCTGCGCTGGCTGGAGGGCGATGCCGCCATGCGGCTGGAACCCGCACTGCACTGCGTGGCGGCGATCGAATCCAGCGAGAGCGGCATTGTCGATGTGCCCGAACTGGTGATGGCCCTGATTGGCGCACTCGAGCAATCGGGTGGCCAGCTGGTCTGCAATCATCGGGTCAGTCGCATCGCCCATGAGCAGGGCGTGTTCCGCGTCGAGACCGCAGCCGGCGACTCGGTGCGCTGCCGCCATCTGGTCAATTCCGCCGGTCTGCATGCGACCGAAGTGGCGGCGATGATCGATGCCCTCGATCCGATCCATGTGCCGCGTCAGTACTACGCCGCCGGACACTACTATCGCCTGCAGGGCTGGCGGCATCCCGATCCGGCCGCGCCGGCGGGATCGCCGCCGTTCGCGCGCCTGATCTATCCGGTGCCGGTAGCCGCCGGGCTCGGTGTGCATCTGGGTTTCGACGCTGCCGGTCGCTGTCATTTCGGCCCGGATGTGCGCTGGATTGCGCAGCCCGACTACCAGTTCGACGACAGTCAGCACGCCCATTTTGCCGACTCGATCCAACGCTGGTGGCCAGCGCTGCGCGATGACCAGCTGGCGCCGGATTTTGTCGGCGTGCGCCCCAAACTGGTTGGCCCGGGCGAGCCCAGCGGTGACTTCGTGCTGCAAGGTCAGGGCACGCATGGGATTGCCGGCCTGGTCAATCTGTTCGGAATCGAATCGCCTGGTCTGACCTCCTGTCTGGCGATCGCCGAACACGTGCGCGATCTGCTGATCTGACTGCGGCGCTCGCTCAGCGACGGCCGGACCGGGTTAGAATCGTCCGCTACATCCACTCGGGAGTCTGTCCATGGCCTGGCGTAACAGCACGGATCGCTACGGTTCGCTATCGATCGGTTTGCACTGGCTCATGTTGTTGCTGCTGGCCGCGGTCTATGCCTGCATCGAGTTGCGCGAGTTCTATCCGCGCGGCAGCGATCCCCGCAATGCCTTGAAGGCCTGGCACTTCATGCTCGGACTGTCGGTGCTGATCCTGGTCGTGATCCGCATCATCGCGCGTCTGCTCGGGCCGACGCCGGAGATCAAACCACAGCCACCGCGCTGGCAACTGCTGCCCGCGCATGCGGTACATCTTTTTCTGTACGCGCTGATGATCGGCATGCCGATTGCCGGCTGGCTGATCCTGAGTGCCGAGGGTGCACGCATTCCGTTCTTTGGACTGGAACTTCCGGCGCTGATCGGCGCCGACAAGGACCTGGCCCATGACATCGAGGACTGGCACAAATTGTTCGGCACTATCGGTTACTACGTGATCGGCGTGCACGCCGCCGCCGCGCTGATCCATCACTATTTCATGCGCGACAATACCCTGCTGCGCATGCTGCCCGGTCGCCGTCGCTGAACGTGTTGGCAGCGCGCCGCATGGCCATCAGCCTGCGGCCGCAGCGATGGCTCTGGCTGTGCCTGCTGCTCGCCCTGCTGCCACTGGGTTGCGGCCAGCAGCCAGAACCGAAGGCAGCGGCGCGGCTGATCGTGCTCGGCTTCGATGGGCTCGATCCGAAACTGGTCGAGCGCTGGATGGCCGACGGCAGCCTGCCCGAGTTTGATCGCCTGCGCCGCGAAGGGCACTACCAGACCTTGGCAACCAGCAACCCACCGCAGTCGCCGGTTGCCTGGGCGAGTTTCGCCACCGGAGAAGGTGCCGGAGCACATGGCATCTTCGACTTCCTGCGTCGCAATCCCGAGACCTATGCGCCGGAGTTTTCCATAGCGCAGTTCACGCCACCCGCGCACAGCCTGTCGTTCGGCAACTGGGACCTTCCGTTGGGCGATGGCAGACTGGTCAACCGCCGCCAGGGCGAGCCGTTCTGGCTGCGCGCGACGGCTCAGGGTCAGCGCGCCACGGTACAACGTGTGCCGGTGACCTACCCACCGGACCTGGTCCAGCGCATGCTGGCCGGCATGGGCGTGCCTGATCTGCGCGGCAGCCAGGGCACCTATACGCTGTATGCGACGCGCGCCATGGCGGCAGCCGAGAGCGGTGGGCGTGTCGTCAATGTCGCCATGAGCAATCAGGGTCGCATCGAGACCCTGTTTGAAGGGCCGCAACATCCACTCAAGCCGATGCAGGCACTGAGCCTGCCCCTGATCGTCGACGCACGCGCAGACTCCGCGGCAGTAACGCTTGGCGATGAGACCCGCGAACTCAAGCTGGGTGTCTGGAGCGACTGGTGGCCGCTGCGTTTCCCGTTCACGCTCGGATCGATTCCGGGCATGGTGCGCCTGCGTCTGGTCGAGGGCTATCCGCGGCCACTGCTGTATGTGTCACCGGTGCACGCCGACCCGACCGACGTTGTGGTGCCGCTGACCTCGCCGCCGCAGTATGCGGCAGAGCTTGCCGAGCGCATCGGCCGCTTTCATACCCTGGGCATGCCCGAAGAGACCTGGTCGCTCAACCAGGGCCATCTGGATGAGCAGGGCTTCATCGACATGGTGCGTACCACCTTGGCCGAAGGCGAGGCGATGCTGTTCGACGCGATGGATCGCCATGACAGCGAATTGGTCATCCACGTTTTCGTCCAGCCCGACCGCATCAGCCATATGTTCTGGCGCGGACTCGATGCCCAACATCCACTGCATGCCGAGTCCAATGACACCGCACGCGGCGCGATCGGGTGGATCTATCGCGAGGCTGATCGCGTGCTCGGCGCGGTGCGGGCACGGATGGGTCCCGATGATCGTCTGGTTGTGCTCAGCGATCACGGTTTCGCTTCGTTCCGCCGCGCTGTGCATGTCAATCGCTGGCTGGTCGAGCGCGGCTACCTGGTGCTCACTGAAGGCGCAAAGGAATCGGAGCCGCTGTTCGCCCAGGTCGACTGGTCACGCAGTCGCGCCTATGCGCTCGGTCTGAACGGCATCTTCATCAATCAGGCCGGACGCGAACGTTCCGGCATCGTGACCGCCGACGAACGCGCGGCGCTGCTGCAGGAAATCATCAAGGGTCTTGCCGATTGGCGTGATGCCGATGGCAGTGTGATCGTGCAGCAGAGCTTTCTTGCCAGTGCAATCTATCCGGGCGCGCATGCCGAGGATGCGCCCGATCTCGTGCTTGGCTACGCTCCCGGCTACCGCGCGTCCTGGCAGACCACCTTGGGTGGCGCGCCGCGGCTCATGGTGGAAGACAACCGACAGCCCTGGAGTGGCGATCACTGCATCGACCCGGCAGCGGTACCCGGGGTGCTGTTCACTTCGTTTGAACCCGGGCAATCGCTCGACAATATCGCGGCGATGGCAGATTTTCTGCTGAAGCACACACCGGCTGCGCCGGCACACTGATTCACTATCCGCCGCTGGGCTCGGCAAAGCGCTTCGCGTTTTCGCGCAGCAGCGGGTGTTCCGGATTGATCCTGCGCGCCTGCTCGATCAGGGCCAACGCCCGCCCGCTGTCGCCGCGATGGCGATAGGCGATATAGGCGAGATTGTTGAGTGCCAGAATGTCCTTGTCGTTCTGCTCGACCACGGTTTCGAAGCTGCGCTCGGCCGCGTCGACCTGTCCCAGCGCAAGCTGGGCAAGCCCGAGGTTGTAGCGCGCAATCAGGTGTTCGGGATTGAGTTCGAGCGCCAGCTGGTATTCGCCGATGCTGTCCTCGAAGCGACCGAACTGGTGATAGCCGAGACCGAGAAACGTATGCAATCGGGGATCCGCCGGTTGCAGTGCGGCGGCGCGCTGCAGATGGTCGATGCCATCCTCATCGCCAGCCAGCACCAGCAATCGACCCAGATCGCGATGCAGCAGAATCTGATCGGGGTCCTCGCCGAGCATCGCCTGCAGACCCTCGATCAACTTGAACGGGTACTCCTCCTCGAACTGGCGCAGCGCCTGCAGCCGACGGTAGATGCCGACCGAGTGGCGCGGCGAGGGCAGCAGGAACGGATCCATGCCCGAGGCGACCGCGGAACCACCATCGGCGACATAGCCGAGGCTGCGCAACATCTCGATGGTGGCCTGGTCGATGCTGGCCTTGGCGCCGGTCTGGGTGGACGAATCCAGTACCAGCTGCACGCGATCGCGGTACAGCGCGGCCAGATCAGGTTGTTGCTTGACAAGATTGTTGGTCTCGCCGGGGTCGGCCTTTCGGTCGTACAACTCGAGGTCTGAGCTGTAGTAGAACGTGTACTGCTCGTCCTTCAGCGAATGCACTGGCGCCAGATAGAAATCCTCGCTCGGGATGATCGCCTCGCTGAACACGCTGCGCGCGGCATCGCTCGAAAGCAGCAGGCCATCAAGCCCGGTCGCTGCCTCCAATCCAAGGGCTTGCAGGATCGACGGCAGCATGTCGACGCTCTGTACCTGATGGGCGTAGCGCTGACCAGGGACACCGTAAAGCGGCTGCGACAGGATCAGGGGCACGTGGGTGGTGGCGCCATAACAGAAATAGCCATGGGTCTGCTCGCCGTGCTCGCCGAAAGACTCGCCATGATCGGCGGTGACGATGATCAGGGTGTCGTCGTACAAATCGGCATCCTTCAGAAAGCGCACCAGGCGGCCAATCTGCTGGTCCATATAGGCGATCTCGCCGTGATACGGCGAGTCGGCATAGGCCTGCTTGTAGGGCAGCGGCGGATCGTAGGGATAGTGCGCGTCGTAGAGATGGATCCAGCTGAAGAAGGGCTGGTCGGACTGCGTCTTCCGCTGTGCTGCGAGCCAGGCCAGCGCGCTGTCGAACGTGCTGCCGGCGCGGCGGGTGACGATGGCCTTTGCGGTCTTCTCGGTGTAATGGACGATGTCGTCGTCATAGACGTCGAAGCCCTGATCGAGACCGAAGCGGCTGTCGAGGATCATCGAGCTGACGAAGGCCGAGGTCGCAAATCCCCGCGCCTTCAGCATCTCCGGCAGGGTCAACTGGTCGGCGGCGAGACGATAGGCGATGTTGTTGCGCACACCGTGGCGTGGCGGCGTCAGCCCGGTCAGCATGCTCGAGTGCGATGGCAGGGTGATCGGTGCATGCGCATAGGCCTGCTCGAAGACATGGCCCTCGGCCGCCATCCGATCGAGCACGGGTGTCGCGATACCTTTGCGGCCGTAGGCGCCGAGTGCGTCGGCGCGGGTGGTGTCCAGCGTGATCAGGATGACATTGCGTGGCCGCGCTGGCGACGACCCGTTCCAGACCAGCCAGCTGGCGAGCGCGATGCCGGCGAGCACGGCGGTGAAGCCCAGCAGGCGTGTCAATGTGTTCATGGCGTTGGCGCCCTGTGCGCGGATGCCGGCAGCGCCGCTGCGACATCCAGCACATAGCGCTGCAATTCGGGATGCGCGGCCAGCTCCGGGTGCGTCAGCAGCAGTGCGCGGGCGGCATCGTGCTGGCCGAGCCGCGCGTGCAGGATCACCCGCAGATACTTTAGCCCTTTCAATTCGGGATTCTGCTCCGACTTGCGCTGCAGACGATCGAGCATACCCGCCGCCGTGGCGTCGGTCCGGGTCAGTGCCCGCAGCAGAAAATTCCAGTCCTGCACGCGTACCGGGCCGCGCTCGATCGCGGCGATCAACAGATTCATCGCCGCCACCTGATTGCCGGCTGCCTGTTGCACGCGAGCGAGATTGACCCGGATGCTGGGGTGCTCGGGAAATTCGGCGAGTACGGCCTCGCCGATCTGCACCGCGTTCTGGTGCTCGCCATGGCCACTGAGCAGGATCATCTGCGCCTCACGAAACACCGGCTGCCGTGGCCAGATCTGTTGCAACTGTTCGACCAGGGGGGCAATGGTGTCGAGCTCTCCGATCGCGGTGTACAGCGCGATCCGCTGCAGCCACCAGGCTTCATCCGCCCTTCCGCTAGCGTGCTGCCGCTGCAACAGCGCAAGATCGCTGCCGGGATCAGCCGGCCTTGTGTAGTAGGGCGGGCCGGATGTGGTCGCCGCGCTGGCGATTGTCGTGATTAGCGCAGTCAGGCTCAGGGCAAGCAGAGCTCGACGAAACCTGCTCATGGTTCGGATTTCCGGACCTCACCCTCGCGCACATTCACCCGGGCTGGTCGAAACCAGCGCGCGCGGAAAAATCCTGGCGAGCGTTCGAGGATCGCCGCTTTCTGCTCGGCGCTCAGGCGATCACGCACCCACACGCGTGCGGCGATGTTCAACTCCAGCGCCTCGGTGGAAAGGGTCTGCAATTGTTCGCGATGGAAGCGCAGGATATCGGCACCTTCAATATTGACGTCTTCGATCATCCGCGTCTGCGCGCGCCGGGCTTCGCGCAGCCGGGTCTGTGCCAGCTGGTAGGAAAGCTCGAGATTGCGCAGATGACCGCCGATTTCCCTGGCTTCGGCGTCTGAAAGTTGCAGCACAGCGTTGATGTCCGGGCGCGTCCACCAGGCAACCAGGCCGGGAATGCGCGGTTCTTCATCGCCGTCGCTGAGGGCGGAAGGCGCTTCCTGCTCGTCATCTGCAGCAGGCGTCGGCTGGGCAATCAGCGCAGGCGGGCGCTCCGGCGTTGTCTCCGTGGCCGGCTCAGCGCGTGAACAGGCGGCAATCGACGCAGCCAGCAGGCCAGCACCGAGCAGGGCAATCAGCAAACGGTTCATCGGGTCACTCTGGCGTCAGACCGTACCAGGCGCAGGGCGGGCTGCGTTGCCGGTGTTCGGATTCAATGTACCGCCGGGCGCGGCATGCTCAACGCAGGCAATGCGGATAGCGATCTGCAGTTGCGCAGCGAACCGCTCGCCTGACAACGCGGCGACCCCCAAGGGAGTCGCCGGAATCGGCCCTGGCTCAGACCGCTTCGCCGGAGCGGCGACGCAGCATCAAGACGCCGCCAAGTACCAGTAGCAAGGCGATTGCCGCGGTCGCAAGGGTGCCCAGTGCCGGCACCGGAATGTTCGACGGCGTATCGCCGGCCACGGCATTGGAGATGTTGACGCTGAATGGCGTGGCCACGTTGTCAGCCATATTGAAACTGCCGATCAGCGCCGCAGTCCCCGCGAAGCCGGCTTCCGGCGTATTGAAGGGATCCGGGTTCTCGAAATCCTCGGCATCATAGACATCAATATCGCGTGCACCGGCGCCCTGCGTGAGACCGGTGCCTTCCAGTGTGCGCACCGAGCCGGCCGATTCCATGCTGACGCCGGAATAGACCACCAGGCTGGAGTTGCCCGCGGCGGGCTTCTGCCGGGCCTCCAGCATGTAGGCACTCCAGACCGGGCCGGGTTGGGCGATCAGGCTGGAAATATCAAACAGGTACACGGCCCGGATATCGTTGACGAAACCTGCGCTCGGATAATTGAACGTGTAGCCGTAGATCGAATTGGTACCGCCATAGGTGAGATCGACCCGGAACGGGTAATAGCCGGTGCCGTACGCCGTGCCGGTGTAGTGCGAAACAAAACCCCAGGTGGTCGGAGCCAGGCCGCCGCCATCGGGCGCCTGCGGAATGCGTTGCGGTGTCTTGGCTGTCTGCGTGTTGCGTGCGGGAGCATCGCCGGGCAGGGCCGCCGCCAGTTCCGCGGCAGGAATCAACAAGGCCAGACTCAATGCCAAGTTTCCGAAAGCTTTCATTCTGATGCCCCTGTTCGACAATTCGACTCGGTGCGGATGGTCCGCTTGCTTCGCGTCCGGCCGCACACGCACACCGTTTCGTTGGCGTGCCAGCGCCCGGATTCGGTCCCGGTTCCGAAAATAGGCGAATTAACATCCAGCGTCAACGGCTTAGGACGGTTATCTCGCAACAGCCTGCGAATTGGGGGACTTCCGGCGCTGCGAGCGCGCCCAATAAGGCCGAATTGGTCGTTCATCCAGTTCGGTGTCCAGCCGCCCTTCCGGTCTGGCTTGTGGGCTCGGTCGATCGCGTGCCGGATCGGCGCCGCATGAGCGAACCCTGCGTGCCAGTGATCGATGACGGTTGCTCGACCACGGACTCCGACGCTTTTGCGCCCCCGTGCTGTTCCTTGGGAGATAGGACCAGAGAGGGGGAAATTGCGATGCGCAAGATGATGATCTGCCTGGCAGGGCTGATGGTGTTCAGTATGGCCGCGGGCGCCAATACCTTTGTCGTGGATGCCACCAGCAGCGAGGTCGATGCCAATCCGGGCGACGGTATGTGCCGGACCGCCGGCGGGCTGTGTACGTTTCGCGCTGCGGTGATGGAGAGCAATGCCCTGGCCGGCGATGACTTGATCCACTTCAATATCGCGCCGGGTGGCATTGCGCGCATCCAGCTGGCGCACACCGTGGGTGGGGTGACCTCGTCACTGGGCATCACCGATACGGTCACCATTGATGGCAGCACCCAGCCAGGATTGGGCGGCCAGCCGCGGATCGAGATCACCTGCTTCAATGCCTTCAACGGCCTGTTGGTGAATGCCCCGAACGTGCAGATCCGCGACGTCGCGTTCACCGGTTTTCCGATCGCCGGGATTCAGGTGCTCGCCGACCAGGCGCTGTTGCAGCGTGTCTGGTTCGGCAAGCGGCTTGACACCCAGGCCGTGTTGTCGAATGGCCGCGATGTGATCATCGGTGCCGATGAAACGCGGGTGGAACGCGCGCGCTTTGCCGGCAATGGCGCCGGCATCGAAATGCTGCCACTGGGCAATTCGAGCTACGTCGTCGATTCCTTCTTCGACGTCTTTGTCGATCCCGGTGCGCTCTGCAGCCCGGTGGCAAACCCGCTTGTGCATGTGCGCGGCAGCGGGCACGAGATCGGGCCCGGCAATGTGTTCGCGCCTGGCAATGCGCCTGCGGTACTTGCCGAAGGCACCAGCAGCAGCCTGGTCAGCGGCAATCTGTTCGGCCACGATGCCAGTGGGGCAGCGCTCTGCACAGGCACGGGTGGCGCGATCTTCGTCGTCGATGGCGTCCTCGACATCAGCGCCAACACCATCGGCGGACTGGGCAATGACGCAGTCTCGCTGCTGCGTGCCGATGGCAGCTACATCCATGGCAACCGGATCGGTGTGAACGCACTGGACGGGGCGGCTCCGATCGACGGCAGCGGAGTCCGCGTCGAAGATTCGGATGACGTGGTCATCGGCCGCCGTCGCGATGGCAGCGAAGACGGCAACATCGTCGGCCATGCGCTGGAGAGCGCCACCATCTGCAACCAGGGCGTGATCGTCCTCACCAGCAACGCCCTGGGAACCGATTTTGGCGGCCTGACTGACCTCGGCAATGCTGGCCCGGCATTGGACATCAATGATTGCCAGGTGGTGAGCAGCTTCAACCACTTTGCCAACAGCATGATCGGTGTGCGGGTCCTCGGGGACAGCGCCCGATTTGACTCGAGTGGCGATGTGTTCTCGGGAAACGATGGCCTGCCCGTCGATCTGAATGGCGACGGTCCCACCGCCAACGATCCGGGCGACGTCGATATCGGGCCGAACGGGCTGCTGAACACCATCGAGGCCGCGATGGTGGCCGACACCTATATCGAGTTCGATGCGGGCAGCACGCTTGCCGCGGGTACCTATGTCGCCGAATTCTACGGGGCTGAAAGTTGCGCTCGCGATATCGGTGGCGTGTCCTATGGAGACGGCCGCTATGTCGGCGGCGAGCTGCCATTCACGGTGGACGGTTCCGGCGCGCCCTCCCTGCTGCGATGGGGCGTCGCGATCCGCTTCGCCTACTGGTTGATCCGCATCCGCCACATTGCCTCTGGGGCCAGTTCGGAGTTCTCGCGCTGTTTCCGTCAGTCGGGTGGCTATCTGGGCGATCGCGTCTGGCGCGACTACAACCAGAATGGTCTGCAGGATCAGCGCGAGCCCGGCATCCCCGGCATCACGGTGACCTTGATGGATGGTGCCGGCAACGCACTCGACAGCCGCATCACGGGTGCCGATGGGCGTTACCGCTTTGCCGACCTTCCGACCGGATCCTATCGCCTTGGCTTCGGCCTGGCCGCAGCCCACAAGTTCACCCTGCTGGATGCCGGCCCGGACGACATCGACAGCGATGTGATCATTGCGCAGGGCCGCACCGCGCCCTTCCTGTATACCTTTGGCACGGTCGACGTCAGTCGTGACTGTGGCCAGATTCCGGAACTGTTTCTGCACGACTTCGGAGAGTTGCGCAGTGGGCCATGATCAGGTCCAGGCACTGGCCGCTGGTCCATGCAGGCGGATGCCGCTGCAGTACACTGCGCCCAGCCCTAGGCGCAGTGCGATGCCTGCAATCGAACCCAGCTCCGATCCGGCCGACCAGATTGCGCTGCCCGTCGAGAACCCCGGGCAGTCGCGCGTACGCCATGATGACCGCGCCTTGCTGGCCGGCTTCGAGCTGGATGTCGACAGCGCCTGGCGCGCGTTTCTGCAGCGCTATGCGACGCCCATGCTGCGCTGGCTGCAGCGCCGCGAAGATGATGTCGATGCCGCGCATGATCGCTGGCTGGAAGTCTGCGAGCGTCTGTGCGCCGATCGCTGTGCGCGGCTGCGTCAGGTCCGTCTGCACGAGCAGCAGCCCTGCCTGTGGCCCTGGCTGATGACGGTGATGAACCATGGGGTGATCAATGCACTATGGGCCCGGATCGGCCGTGCCCGGGTACCCGCCAAGGTGCGCGCGCTCGGTGACGCGGCCAGTCATCTCTATGCCGCCATGGTCCACACCGGTGGTGCCGCGCTCACCTGCATCGAGGCCGCTGCGATGCGCTATCCGGGTATCGAGACATCGGCCTGGTTGCTAGCCTGGGAGGAACTGCAGGCGGTGCTCAATGCTGCTGATCGCGGCTGGATTGCCAGCTATTACGTGCGTCGTCACGGTGCCGAAGACCTGGTCGAAGTGTTCGACAGCCTGGCCGCCGAGGATGATCCGCAGGACTGGACCGAGCGCAGTCAGGTCGCCGCGCGACTGGGTCGCGGTCTCGCCCTGCTCTCAGCGCGGCAACGGCTTGCGCTGCAGTTGCGTTTCGAGCAGGAACTTCCGCACGCATCGATCGGTGCCCTGATCGGAACCGGCGGCAGCGGAGCGCGTCATGTGCTGCGCGAGGCGCTGGCACAGCTGGCGCAGCACATGAATCCGGAGGCGCAGCGATGAAACTGGACTGCCTGAGTCGTGAACAGCTGCTGGCCCAACTGGCAGGCATTGCCAGCGACCGCGAAACCATCGAAGCGCATCTGGCCGACTGTGCCAGTTGTCGCCAGCGGGCGATGCGCCTCGTGCTGGAGCGCCAGCTGCCGTCCGCGCCCACACCACAGCGTTCGCGTATGCGGCCGGCGTGGCTTCCGCTCGCTGCGTTTGCCGGCGCGCTGGTGCTCGGCGTCGCTGTCTACTACCGGGAGCCGGCCCGGACTGGAACACAATTCCGCGCCGGCGACCCCGGCACCCTCAGCCTTGCCGTCCACGCGACCGATGCGCGCGGCGTGTTGCAACTGGGCTGGACCCTGCATCCCGAGGCCATCGGATATCGCATTCGCTGCTACGCCGGTGGCGATGTCGCCTGGCTGGATCAGGAAATGCAGGTACCGCTGTTGAATCTGAGCGCACCACAATGGCAGACAGCCCCAGCGGGAAGCCGCTGTCGCGCGGACGCCCAGATGCCGGCCGGAGACTGGGTGATCGGCAGCGAAGGCATGCTTTCGCCGTGAAGCGGATCCTGCTGTGGCTGCCCGGCCTCGGCCTCATCCTGCTGATCTGCTGGGAGCTCGCTGCGTACCGCCATGCCGAGTTGTCGGGTCAGAGCGTGCAATGCCCGCAACAGGCGCTCGCCCATGCGCAGTCGGCCACGCGCGGCTTCTGGCGACGCCCTCAGCGCATGCAGCACTGGCTGGCGCTGGCCCTGGCGCAGCGTGATTACAGTGTCCTGGCCTTGCATGGCGATCGGCTCGGTAGCGAGCACCCCGCATTGCAGGCAAGTATTTCGCTCGCGCTGGATAGTGCTGGACATGCGCGCGCGCAGCCGCTGGATGCCGACATGGTGCGCGCACTCTGCGCTGACGATCCCGGTCACTGCATCGAGCTGCGCATCACCGCCGCGCAGTGGTGGCTGCAGCGCGGCGACCAGCCCCAGCTTGCGCCGTCAGTGCTCGGCGTGACCGTCGCGGACTGTCTGCGCACGAGGTGCGTGGCTGCCGACGTCCGCCTCATCGACGCCGCCCTGCAACTCAGTTGGCGTCTGCGCAGTGCGCGCGGTGAAGTGCATGACTGGCTGGCACAGCCGGATCCGCGGCTGGAGGCCACGGCGCGGACGCTCTGGCAGGCGCGCGCGGCCCTCGATCGTGATCAACTGGATGCTGCCGAGTCGGCGCTGGCAGCATTCAATGCCGACTGCGCAGGCCCCGACCAGCAGATTTCCGCGGCGCTGCTGCGCTCTTCGCTGGCCCTGCGCCGGGAGCGCTATCAGGACGCACACCAGGCGCTGTCCAGCGCCCGCCAGCAGATCGCAGGCAGCGGACAGCTGCGTGGTGCCGGCCAAGTGTTGCCGCACACCGCCTACCTCGCGCTCCGCCAGGGTCACTGGCAGCGCGCCGCCGCCGACTATCGCGCGTTGTCGGCCAGCGACGACGCCTGGCAGCGACGCGACGGATGGGCCGGCCTCGGCCATACCCAGATGCACCTCGGCGCCTACGCCGAAGCCGACCAGAGCTATCTGCGCGCGCTCGAAGAGGATCTGCAGATCGCTGCCGGAGATCCGCGCTTCCGCAGCCGCATCCTGAGCATGCGCGCGCAATCGGCATTGCAGCGACGGAAGCCGGCGCTGGCCGAAGAGATCGTTGCAGAAGCCCTGCGTTTCGCCGAAACCGGCGACGACCTGGCCGGACGCGTCACCGGCTGGCTGACGGTCGCCGATGTACGGCATCGGCTTGGCCAGTCAGCGGCCGCACTCGACGCGATCGACTTCGCCTTGTCGCTGCAATGGCAGACCGGACCTGGAGACAGTTCGCCCTTCCTGTCGACCCAGTATGTGCAGGCGATTGAACGCGTGCACGCACTGGCCCGTGACGCGCCCGAATTGCGCGCGCGCGCCCTCGGGACCCTCTGGGGGCTGCTCGAGGCGATGCGCCATCGTCCGCTCTGGCAGAGCCCAGCGGCGCGACCGTCCGCTGGCGCGCGGATGGCTGTCGATCCGGAACTGATGAGTCGCCACCTCGATAGCGATAGCCAGGTCCTGGTGTTCGGGTTCGCCGGCGAGCAGGCGTTCGTGCTGCGTCTGGATCGAGCTGGACTGGTCCTCACCGATCTGCCCGCAGCGCGCGCCGGGCTGGAGGAATTGTCGGCACGCTGGCTCGGCGCGATGCGGCAGGCACAGCATGGCGTGTCGCCAGCGCATCTGGCTGGCCTGAGCACGCAACTGCATGCGGCCCTCATGCAGCCGATCTACGAGGCGGGCTTGCGGCGTGGGACGCGACTCATCGTGCTCGGCAGTGGCGCGCTGCGCAGTCTGCCGTGGCCCGGTTTGCAGGATGCCGTCAGCAAACGCTTCCTGATTGAAGACCATGAGGTGCTCCATGTCGATACGCTGTTCTGGTCGCTGCGGCCGGCCTTGCAGAGTACACAGGGTCAGCTGGTCATCGCTGCGGCGGGCGCACCGCCCGGCGCCCGCGCCGAGGCCGAGTGGCTGGCGGGTCGCCTGGATACACCACTGATCGACGCGGCGCAGACCGAGCGCGATGACTTGCTGGGCCAGCTGTCCGGGGCCAGCCTGGTCCACTTCGCGGGCCACGCCAATGCCGACGCCGGCAATCCGCTCAACGCCTATCTGCAACTTGGCGATCCCGGGGGAAAGTCGGGGCGCTACACCGTGGCCGAGATTCTGCGCAGCCGGGTATCGGCACGCCTGATCGTGCTCGGCGCCTGCGAAACCAGTTTCACCGGCCAGGCCAGCGACTGGACCCTGCCGGTGCAATCCGACCCGGCCAGTGCCTTCATCCATGCCGGGGCCTTTCAGGTAGTCAGCAGCATCCTGCCCGCCCACGATGAGACGACTGGTGCCCTGATGCGCGCGTTCTATCGGCATCTGCCCGATCACGATGCGGTCGCGGCGCTGGCCCTGGCGCAACGCGAACTCGCTGCCACTCAGCCACCCGCACTGTGGGCGGGGTTTCGCATCAGTGGCAGCTTTCTGGAAGATGCCGCGACTGCATCATCGATACCGAGCCTGGAATCGCCGGGGTCTGGCCGAAGTCGCCATACTGGTGGCCCCTGGCGCACTGTTGCGCAGGGGATGTTGGCGCTGCAATCGCCAAGGATGGAACGGGTGGAGCGATCATGGCAGCACAGCGCGATATCGATGTTGACGATGCACTGGAAGACTTCGAGCGCCGCCACATCGCATTCGACGGCAACAGCAAGCGGGTGCTGGTAGCGGGCAGCGGGCCTGCCGTCATCGTGATGACCGAAATGCCCGGCATCACGCCGCAGGTCGCGCGCTTCGCGCGCTGGGTCCGCGACGCCGGATTCACCGTCTACCTGCCCTCGCTGTTTGGATGCGATGGCGCCGTGCCCACTGCCGAGGAGGGGTTGGCGGTGCTCAAGCGTGCCTGCGTCAGCGCCGAGTTTCGCGCCTTTGGCGCCAATCACTCGAGCCCGGTGACCCAGTGGCTGCGCGCGCTCGCGCGACTGGCGCACGCACAGTGCGGTGGTCCCGGCGTGGGCGCGATCGGCATGTGCTTTACCGGAAATTTCGCGCTGACGATGATGCTCGAAGCCTCGGTTCTGGCCCCTGTGCTGGCGCAGCCCTCGCTGCCGTTCGACGAGCCCGGTGGGTTGGAAATCGCGCCGACCGAACTGCAGGAAGTCGCAGCCCGCCTGCATCGCGAGGACCTCTCCGTACTGGCGTACCGCTTTGACGGCGATCGTTACTGCAGGGCGGAGCGATTTGCCGCCTACCGCGATGCACTGGGCGAGCGCTTTGTCGCGCATGTACTGCCCGACTCTGCTGCCCGCTGCAGCGGCCTGCCGCCCTTCACCGATCGCGTAGTCGCCAGCCCGCACAGCGTGCTGACTGCACATCTGATCGATGAGGCCGGACAGCCGACCGTGGCGGCCCGCGATGAGATCCTGGCGTTCTTTGCAGGCAGACTGCACCCGCCCACTTGAGTCTCTGCTACCACTTAGGGTCGCGATCGACCATTCGCCGTCGTGTGCGCGCGTCGATCACGGCTCGGCGGGAAAGTAATAGACACGACGGATCCGTCCCTGCTCGAATTCGTAGACAGAAAGACTGCGTTGGCTACGGGTGCCGGCTTTTCCGCGCCAGCTTGCCACTTCGACTGCAGATACCCGCTGCGCGCTGCTGCGCACCTCAGTCAGCCGCGATCGGCAACTCGGGCAGGACGCGAAGTATTTTCGCATGCTGTCGCCCAACGCGTTGCGCCCCTGGGTCTCGATGCTGATGCGGGTGCCGTCGATGCTGAGCCATTCGATGTCGATGTGTGCCAGCGACAGCATCGCCTCGATGTCACGCTTGTTGAATGCGGCCACGAACTTGCGCACCAGGGTCCGCTGGTCGCCGCGCTCGGACGCTGCCGCGGCGGTGAACGGAATCAGTAGCGCCAACAGGATCAGCATCAGCCTGTGGGCAGTACCCTTCGTGGCGGTCCTCATTCCAGTGGTCCTGCGCAGTGTGCCGAACGCGATGGTAGAGCATGCCTGGATCATGTCGACACGGCTGGCGCAAACGCCCAGCCTGTCCTGGGGTGCAACAACACACCAGGATGCAGACACGGGCATGGCCAAATGGGAAGCGGCATGTGCTCGGGACCGCCTCAGCGGCCGATCTGCTGTTCACTTCGGCGTGCGATGGCAAGGCCGAAATTTTCCTGCTGCCCGTCGGCGTGAGCGAATGGCGCGGTCTGAGCCAGCACGAAGCCGGCGACAATTGGCCGGTATGGTCTGCCGATGGCCGCTGGATCGCGTTCTATTCCGACAACAACAAGCACGCGCGCCTGCAGATCATCGACGTCCGCGGCAAGCGCCGGCGCAGCGTTCTTGCCGAGGGCAAGAACTGGTATCCACGCTGGTCCGCCGATGGTCGCTGGCTGATCTATACCGCGCCCGCCGCCGGCGGTGTCGACGGCAATACCGATGTGCTGGCGGTGCCGGTCAAGGGCAAGCCGACACCGGTACTGCTGACCTCCGGTGCGGCCCGCGATCTGGAGGCGAGTTGGCGGCCGCGCGGCAACTGAACCAGGGCACGGTAACGCGCAGCTGCAAGGACTCAGGCGCCGTCGATCCAGGTTTCGAGCACGTTCAGTGCGTCGTCCAGCAGCACCAGATTGGCGCGATAGCCGGGCGCGATATGGCCAACTTCATCGTCGATGCCGAGGAACGCGGCGGGCTGGCTGCTCGTCATCCGTGCCGCTTCGACCAAGGTCAGATCGAGCATCTGCACTGCATTGCGCAGCGCACTGGCCATATCCAGCGCCGAGCCCGACAGCGTGCCCTGGTCGTCGATGCACTGGCCGTCGCGTACCAGGATCCGGCGGCCCTGCAACTGGAACTCGCTGGCATCGCTGCCGACGATCGGCATGGCATCGGTGACCAGCATGAAGTGCTCGGGCCCACGTGCGCGCAAGGCAATCTGCAGCACCACCGGATCGACATGCCAGCCATCGACGATGATGCCGCACCAGGTCGAGCGGGCATGCAGGGCGGCGCCGACCACGCCGGGGGTTCGGCTCAGCATCGGCGACATCGCATTGAACAGATGGGTGAAGCCGGTCACGCCGTGCTGCAGTGCTTCGTTGATCTGTGCGTACGAGGCATTGCTGTGGCCGGCGGCGACCACGACACCGGCATCGGCCAGCAGGCGGATGGTTTCCATGCTGGTGTGTTCCGGGGCCAGGGTCACCAGGGTGCGGCCGTGCTGCAACGAGGACAACAGGCGAACATGCGTGGGTTCCAGCCTGCGGATGTGCGCTGCATTGTGCGCGCCCTTGCGGGTCTCGCTGATGAAGGGGCCTTCGATATGAATGCCACTGACGCCCGGCACGCCGGCGACGATGGCCGCATCGACGGCGGCGATGGCGCGTTCGAGCACTGCGAAGTCATCGCTGATCAGGGTCGGCAGGAAACTGGTCGTGCCAAAGCGTCGATGCGCTGCCGCGATCGCGGCAATCGACTCGACGGTCGGCGCGTCGTTGAACAGCACGCCGCCGCCGCCATTGACCTGGCTGTCGACAAAGCCCGGCAGCAGCGTTGCCCCACCAAGATCGCGGCCATCATGCGCGCGCGGGTCATCGGCAGCGACGATATCGCTGATGCGGCCATCGTCGATCAGCAGCGCTCGATCACGGACGAAGCCCTCGTCGAGCAGCAGTTGCATATTGCGGAGCGCAAGGGTGCTCACAGCGTCCGCGTCACCTTGCGCAGATGCGGTGGCTGGTCGGGGTCGTGACCGCGCTCGACCGCAAGGGCATTGACCAGCCGATAGAAGCTCTGGATCAGCAACAGGGGCTCGATCACCGGGTGCGCCTTCATCGTCGGCAGAACCAGGGCGCCCGGCGCGCTGACGCCGGCGCTGATCACCGCGACATCGCGGCTCAACAGTTCGGCTGCGAGTGCTGCCACGCCATCACGGGTTTCATCGTGCTGTGCCAGCAGCAGAGCAGGAAAACCGGGGCCGAGCAGGGCCTGTGGTCCATGCAGTACCTCGGCACTGCTGAAGGCCTCGGCATGCAGACCGCTGGTCTCCTTGCACTTCAGTGCTGCTTCCTGGGCAATGCCCAGTCCCAGTCCGCGGCCGATTACGAACAGATGCTGGCTTGTGCACAGCGTCGGCAATGCTGCACTCCAGTCCTGCTGCCAGGCGCTTTCGAGCAGGTCTGGCGCAGCGCGCAATTCGGCGAGCAGGGCTTCGTCGTCGGTCCAGGTCGCGACCAGATGGACCATGGCGGCGAGCGAGGCGATAAATGACTTGCTGGCGGCGACACTGCGTTCGACTCCCGCACACAGCGGTATCGTGTGCTGGGCCACGCGTGCCAGCGGAGCGTCCTCGCTGTTGATCAGGGCGATCACGGTGGCGCCGGCGCCGCGCGCTGCTTCGGCACTGGCAATCAGATCCGGGCTGCGCCCCGATTGCGAGATCGCCAGAAACAGCGTGTCGCGAAAATTCTGCCGACCGGGATAGATCGAACTGACCGATGGCGCCGCCGAGGCGGTGACCACACCCGCCTGGGTTTCGATCAGGTACTTGGCATAGGTCGCGGCATGATCGGAACTGCCGCGGGCGCAGGTCACCACCAGGCGTGGCGACTGTTTGCGCAGCACCGCGCTGATCGCCAGCAGATCGCTGTGATTGCGTGCGTACTGGGTGCGCAGCACCGCTGCCGATTCGGCGGCTTCGGTGAACAGCAGGGTGCGCGCCGTACGGGCCGTCGTGGTCGCGAAGGACTGATCGCTGGCGATCATGACGCGCACTGACCGCAGCGCGTCACGTCGGCACACTTAGTTCGGCAACGAAGTCGTAGGTGTCGCCGCGGTAGATCGACTGCGAAAACTCGACCGCCGTGCCATCGCGCAGGAAGCCGATGCGCTCGACCAGCAGGCCGGCGTCACCGGGACTGGCCTTGAGCAGGTTGGCCTGTTCGGCATTGAGCAGCAGGGCGCGCAATCGCTGCAGCGCGCGCACCGGACGATTGCCGGCGCGTTCCAGCGCTTCGTACAGCGACTCGTCGACGCTTTCCAGAGAAGCCAGGCTGGACGCCACCAGGGTGGCGTACTCGATCGACATCGGCGCGTTGTCGGCGTAGCGCACGCGATGGAAGCGGAACACCGGGGTGCCCGGGCTCAGGCGCAGTACCAGCACTTCTTCGGGCGTCACCGTGCCGGCAGAACGCCGGATCCAGACGCTGTGCGGATTGCGCCCGCGCGCGCGCATGTCCTCCGAGAACGAAGTGAGCTTGGCGAAATTCTTTTCGATGCGCGCCGAGACGAAATTGCCCGAACCCTGGCGGCTGACCAGCAGCCCTTCCTTGACCAGTCCATCGATTGCCTTGCGGATGGTGATGCGTGATACCGCGAGTTCCGAGGCGAGATCGCGCTCGGCCGGCAGTGCGTCCTCGGGGCCAAGGATGCGCTTGTCGATGGCATCACGCAGCACCCGCTGCACCTGCTGATAGAGCGGCTGACTGTTGTTCGGATCGAGCGGCTTGAGCAGTTGTGCCAGCGCGTTCATGCGGACGTCCCAGATTGTCGAAACCTCGGGCCGGCCGCGGATGCAAGGTCGGCCGGTCATTGCCTGCAATTAGTACCACAACAATACCAAAAAGCTAGAGTGGTCTTTGTAAAGAAACAGCTATTTGGTCAGTTCGCCACACGTCAGTGCACTCGTCGGTCGCCTCACGGCATCTGCGCATGCTGGGAACTGCGAGCCGCTGCCAATGGTTTTCAGCCTGAAAAGCCCTTCCTTAGTCGTGCAGGTGGGAGCCAGGGCCCCACATCCAGAGCCGTCCACGACCGCGCGATATGCATCGATCATGCCTCCAAGCGGCGCCAAAGTCGCGCTGGCTGCCCGGTTCTGCCAGGTAAATCCTCGTATAAACAGGATGTTGGGATCATCGGACACGGTTTCGCAAAAAAATTGCGATCAGGACTAGCGCTGCCGCGACATTGGTAGCATACTGGCATTGCATTGGTAGTGTTGTGAGGATCCTGGAGGGAGACCAAACCAGCACCGCTTCCGACCGGTCCGATACTGGATTCTGGCCAGGAGCCGCGCCGGATGGGGGACTGCCCGGCCCAGCTCGAAGCGTCCGCAACAGGCTGCACATGCATCCACCAGCCACCATTGAGGATGACCCATGAAAGTGAAGCAGACACCGATCGCATCGGCAGTAGCGCTGGTGCTGATGGGCATGGCCTACCAGCCGGCCGTGCAGGCACAGCAGTCGGCACAGGAAGAAGCGGCAACGGCCGAGCGGGATGAGGCCAGGGACGCCAAGCAGATGGAAGTCGTGGTCGTTACCGGCATCCGCGCTTCACTGGAAAAATCGCTCGCGGTCAAGCGCGACTCCGATTCCGTGGTCGAGGTCATCACCGCCGAGGACATCGGCAAGATGCCGGACAAGAATGTCGCCGACTCGCTCCAGCGACTGCCCGGCGTCACCATCAGCTCGGCCAGCGCCAGCGAGGGCGGCTTCGACGAGAATGATCGCGTCAGTCTGCGCGGTACCAATCCCAGTCTGACCCAGACCATGATCGATGGGCACATGATCGGCTCCGGCGACTGGTTTGTATTGAATCAGGTCGGCACCGTGGGTCGCAGCGTGAGCTACTCCCTGCTGCCATCGGAACTGGTCGGCCAGGTGATCGTGCGCAAGAGCGCACAGGCCAATATCGTCGAAGGCGGTGTCGCCGGCACGGTCGATATCATCACGCGGCAGCCGTTGCAGTTTCAGGAACAGTTGTCGGCCGAAGCCTCATTCGGCATGGTGTATTCCGACCTGCCCGATGAGTTCGATCCGCAGTTCAGTGCCCTGGTCAACTGGAAGAATCCGGCCGACAGCTTTGGCATCCTGGTGCAGGGCTTTGCCGAGAAGCGCAGCCTGCGCCGAGATGGCCAGGAGATGCTCGGCTACAGCCAGATTGCGCCGGGAAGTGCGATCGCGCTGTCCAACCCTGATCTCTCCGGTGTCTACTATCCCAATGCGATCGGTTCGGCCCTGTTCGAGCAGGAGCGCGATCGCAAGGGTGGCCTGATCAATATCCAGGGCCGGCCCAGCGAAGATCTGACGCTCGCGTTCAGCGCGTTCTCCTCGCACATGGAGGCGACCAACTTCAATCGCAATTTCATCGTGTGGCCGAGCCGAATTCTCGGCGGTGGTGCCGGCCAGGCGCCGGACCCCGGCTATGTCGTGCGCAACAACACCCTGGTCGAAGCCAATTTCAGCAATATCGCCGGCCGCCAATACGCCATCGATGACCAGATCTATCGCCCCGGCGCCAACTCCGAGTCGGAGTTCTACAATCTTGATATCGAGTTTCTCGCCAATGATCGGCTGACACTGACCGGCAAGATCGGCGCCTCGACCGGTCGCGGCGAAACACCCGAGCAGGCGGTGTTCGAGGGCGACATCTTCAATACCGGTGCGACCTATCGGCTCAATGGTCTGCGTTCACCCGCCGACGCTTCGATCCCGCTCGGCAATCCGGCGGTATTCACCGGCACAACGCTCGACTGGATCTTTGGCGCCAGCCCCGCAACCACCGACGACAAGGAGCGCTGGGCACAGATCGATGGCGTGTTCTCGCTCGACAACGACACCTTCAACAATCTGCGTTTCGGTGCCCGCGCCGCGCAACACGAGCGCGACTCGACCTTTGTCGCCCAGGGACCGTTGTGGTCGGCCGATCCGTTCAATGTGGCCAATCTGCCGCAGTGGAACGGCGAGACCTATCCCGGCAATTTCGGCTCCGGACTCGGTGGCGGCAACTTCCCGCGCAATGTCTGGCAGCTCGATCCGCAGATCCTGCGCGACTGGGGCAATATCTATTCCAATCGCGATCCGGTGACGCGACGCTATTTCCCGGCCGAATTCGCGATGGAAGAAAACAATCGCGCCGCCTACATCATGAGCGATCTCGGCGGCGACAACTGGAGCGGCAATATCGGCGTGCGCGTGGTGCAGACCGAGGAGCGCGTATTGCAGAACGTGCCGATTCCGGGTTCGGTGTGCCCGGCGCTGGAACCCTGTGCTGCGGTGCCCGGTGCCATCACCACGTCGGCATTCGGCAGCTTCTATCAGCGCCTGGTCGAGAACGACTACACCGATGTGCTGCCGAGCGCCAACTTCCGTTTCCAGTTGTCGGACCAACTGGTCGGACGCCTGGCAGCGGCCAAGACAATGGCACGTCCCGACTTCAGCTCGATCGGCGGCGCGGTCGATCTCAATGACACCCTGTTGACCGGCAGCGGCGGCAATCCCAACCTCAAGCCGATCCGCTCGACCAACTTCGATGCCGCGCTGGAGTGGTACTACGGTCCGGAGTCCCTGCTGTCGGCCGGTCTGTTCTACATGGATCTGTCGAGCTATGTCAGCTACGGTGTGTCCAATGCGACCTACCGCAATATCCGCACCGGTCTCGACGAAGTTTATGCGATCACTTCACCGGTCAATGGCAAGGGTGATATCCAGGGCCTGGAACTGGCCTGGCAGCAGCCGCTCGGTCACGGCTTTGGCATCATGGCCAACTACACCTATGCCGATGCCGAGGCGCGCAAAGAAGTGCCCACCGATACCGGCGAACTGGTCGGCGCATCGCGCGATACCTACAACCTCGCCGGCTACTTCGAGAACGAGTGGCTGAACGCCCGCGTCGCCTATACCTACCGTTCCGAGTTCTTCAACGGCCTCGATCGCAGCACCGCGCAACATCAGGACGAAGTCGGCACGCTGGCGGCTTCGCTCGGCTTCCGGATCAGCGAGCGGATGACCTTGTCGCTGGACGGCCTGAACCTCAACCGGCCGGTGCTCAAGTACTACGCCAACAATCGCGATCAGCCGACCGCGTTTTACGACAACGGCCGCCAGTTCTATCTGTCCTTGCGGGTAAAGATGTAGTCGCGGCTGAGCGCGGCCGCCAGCGCTGGACAGGCAAGCGCCAGTACAGCGCTGCGCATGGCCTGCAGAAACGATGCGGGTCCGCGCACGTCGCCGGCGGCCCGCTGCCGGAGGTACATTGATGACGGTGCCGGCCGGCGCGGAAGCTTCCGTGTGGCCCTGACGACCGCGATCGAATTCCAGACTGGAGCTGCGACCCGATGCCCAATGCGCTGCTGCGAAAATTCTGGAGCCTTCTGGTTTCGGTGCTGCTGACCCTGCTGGGCGCAGCACCGAGCCAGGCGACCGAACCCGGTGTGATCCCCAATCCGCTCAGCATCCAGCGCAGTTCGGGTTCGTTCGCCATCGACAGCACAGTCGTCATCCGGGTGCCGACCGATGATGCCGAACTGCAGGCCGCGGGCGCCTATCTGAACTGGCTGATCGAGCGCGGTCAGGGCGTGCTGCTGAAGGTACAGACGCAGCGATCAACGGGCCGGGAAATCCGCCTGCAGCGGAGTCGCGGTAACCGCGATGCCGAGTCATACCGCCTGCAGATCAGCGCAAGCCACATCCGCGTCCGCGCGCCGAGCCGTCTCGGCATCCTGCATGCTGCGCGCAGTCTTGAACAGCTGATCCAGCGCGACCCGCAGGGCGTCCTGAGCGTCGCCGCCTTGCGTATCGATGACGCCCCGCAGTTCGCCTGGCGCGGCCTGATGCTGGACTCGGCCCGGCACTATCAGTCACCCGCCTTCATCCGCGACTTCATCGACTGGATGGCCCTGCACAAACTCAATGTGCTGCACTGGCATCTCACGGATGATCAGGCCTGGCGCCTGCAGATCCGCAAGTATCCAAGACTGACCGAAGTTGGCGCCTGGCGGGTTCCGGCTGGACGCGCTGCGGCCGCCGATCTCGATGCAGAGCGCGGCATGCCGAACAAATACGGCGGCTACTACAGCCAGCAGGATGTCCGCGCCATCGTGGCGCATGCGACATCGCGCGGCATTCGCATCGTGCCGGAAATTGAAATGCCTGGCCATGCCAGTGCGGCGCTGGCCGCCTATCCGCAATACGCGGCGCTCGCGCAGCCGCCCGTCGAGGTGCCGGCCGACTGGGGTGTCTATCCGCATGTCTACGATGTCGACGACGCCACCTTCGGCTTCCTGCAGGACGTGCTCGACGAAGTGATGGAACTGTTCCCCGGCGAATGGATCCATGTTGGCGGTGACGAGGTGATGACCGCCGAATGGGCGGGGTCCGCGCAGGCGCAGCAGCGCATGCGTGATCTCGGCATCAGCGATCCCGCCGGCCTGCAGGCCTACTTCACCCAGCGCATCGGGCGCTATCTCAAGTCCAGGGGACGTCGTCTGGTCGGCTGGGATGAGATCCTCGAACCCGGACTCGATCAGGATGCCATCGTGATGTCCTGGCGCGGTGTCGCTGGCGCACTCGCGGCGACTGCGCGCGGGCATGACAGCGTACTGTCGCCGCATCCCCTGCTGTATCTCGACAATCGACAGGGCACCGGCAGCGACGAGCCACCCGGACGTTTGCACACGGTACGGCTGGAAGACATCTATCGTTTCGATCCACTGCCGGCAGCACTGACTGCCGATCAGCGGCGTCACCTGCTCGGCATCCAGGGCAATATCTGGACCGAACATATCCGCACCGAGGAACGCGTCGGCTGGATGACCTTTCCACGCGCGGCCGCCATCGCCGAACTCGGCTGGTCGGCTCCGGCGCGGCGTGACTGGAAGGATTTCCTGAGCCGCGTGCCGAATCTTCTGCAACGCTATCAGGCGTTCGCCATTCCGCACGCCGACAGTGCGTTCGCCGTGCAGGCCGAGACCAGATACCTCGATCAGGGCGGCCGTGCCGAAGTCAGTCTGACCAGCCAGAGCGGGTTCGGAGAAATTCGTTACACGCTCGATGGCAGCGCGCCGCAGGCGGACTCCACACTGTATCGGGACGCGCTCGCGCTGACGCTGCGGGCACAGCTGCGCGCCAACAGCTTTCTGGGTGCGCAGGCGCTGGCGCGGGCGCGCCAGTTCGAACTTGCCAGCAGTGTTCAGCAGCGGCGCAGTAGTGCCGAGTTGCGCCGCTGCACGGAAGCCATCGCACTGGCATTGGAAGACGAGTCGCCGCTGCGTGGTGAGCGTGCCATCTTTCATCTGGATATCCAGAACCCCTGCTGGATCTTTCCGCAGGCCAGGCTCGATCGCGTCGCGCGCATCGTTGCCGAAGTCGGCGATGTGCCCTTCAATTTCCAGATCGGCAAGGCGCGTGATGCGATCCGCTTCGCTGCGCCGAAGACCGCCGATGGCGAACTGCTGGTGCATCTGGATCACTGTGAGGGTGAGCTGATCGCGCGGATACCGCTGGCTGCACTCGGCGCTTCCGCACCGGCAACCCAGGTCGTCGAAGCAGATTTGAACGCGCCTGGCGGTCATCACGATCTCTGCCTGCGTTTCGCCCAGCTCGCTATCGATCCGATGCGCACGCTGGATTGGGTGCAACTGCTCGATCGCGAGCCGACCGGCGAACGGAGACCCTGATGGCAAACCTTATCCTGCATGCGCCGCTCGCTGGTTGGGCCATGCCGCTGGACGAAGTTCCCGATCCGGTCTTCGCGCAGCGCATGGCCGGCGATGGCATCGCGATCGATCCGACTGGCGATCTGCTGCACGCGCCCTGCGACGGCCGGATTTTTCCGATGCCGGGTTCGAGTCATGCATTGACCCTGCGCACTGCCGAGGGCATCGACATCCTGCTGCATCTGGGCATCGAGACCGTCGCGCTTGCCGGTGCCGGATTCGAACTGCTGGTCAAGGCGGGTGCCCAGGTGTGCCGCGGTCAACCGCTGCTGCGCTTTGATCTCGACCTGATCGCCATGCGCGCGCGCAGTGCGATCACTCCCATCCTTGTGGTCAGTGGCGGCAGACTGGTGGTCGCTGCGGACAGCTGCCGCGGGCGCAGCATCGCGGTCGGCGATCCGCTGATGGAAGTGCAGGCGGATCACTCCACTGCCACCGTCGTCGCTGCGGCGGCAACGGACACGCGGGTCTTCGTCAGGCGTGGCCTGCGGGCTGGTTTCGATCATGGCATCCATGCGCGTCCGGCGGCCCTGATCGCCGCCGCGCTGAAACCCTACGCAGCCAAGCTCAGCCTGCATGCGCACGGCCGCGCGGCCAATGCACGCAGCGCGGTGTCCCTGATGGCCCTGGGTGTCCAGCACAACGAAGCGGTAGAGCTGCAGGCCAGCGGCAGCGATGCCGAGGCAGCGCTGACGGCGGTCGCCGCCCTGCTGATCGCGGACGAGCAGGCGCCGCCAGCACAGGATTCCGTTGTCGAAGTCCGGGTTCCGCTGCCGGCCATGCTGTCGGCGCTGATTGCGCATCGCGGGCTGGCGCTGGGGCGTGCCATCCAGCTGCAGCAGACGCTGCCCGCGTTTGCCGAGTACGCCAGCGATCCGGCCGAGCAAGGGCGCGCGCTGGACGATGCGCTGCTCAAGGTATCCGCACATCTCGAGTCGCTGATGCAGACCCAGCGCGGAGAACAGGTCGCCATCCTGCGCGCCCA
Organism: Pseudomonadota bacterium; assembly: GCA_022843465.1. Taxonomy (GTDB): domain Bacteria; phylum Pseudomonadota; class Gammaproteobacteria; order Xanthomonadales; family Ahniellaceae; genus 0-14-3-00-62-12. The sequence continues at coordinate 230,150 of JALHNO010000001.1, forward strand.
CGGCGAACTGCTGCAGGATCCGGAACTGCGCGACGAGGCAACGCAGTGGATTGCCCAGGGACGCAGCGCCGCCTGGGCCTGGCAGCGCGCGATCACTACGGCGCGCACGGCCCTCGCCGCCGTTGCCGATCCGCATATCCGCGATCGCATCGCCGACCTGCAGGATCTCGAACGGCAGGTACTGCGCGTGCTCGCTGGACAGCCGGCGAGTGACGGCATCGCGCTGCCGGAAGCGGCCATTCTGCTTGCGGACGAACTGCTGCCTTCGCAATTGATGGCGCTGGATCGCAGTCGGATTGCGGGGCTCTGCAGTGCCCGCGGTGGCCCGACCTCGCATGTCGCCATCATTGCGGCGGCACTCGGTATTCCCGCCCTGGTCGCCGCCGGTGCGCAAGTGTTGCAGATTGCCGATGGCGCGGAACTGCTGCTGGATGCCGAGCGCGGCCAACTCCTGATCGCGCCCGATGAAGCGGCGCGGCAGCGCGCGCGTCGAGCAATCAGCGAGCAGCGCGTCCGCCATGCCGAAGACCTTGCCGCAGCAGCGGCCAGCTCGGCGACACGTGATCGTGTTGCCATTCGGGTCTACGCCAATCTGGGTTCGATTGCCGACGCCACGGTGGCAGTCGGCCGGGGCGCCGAGGGCTGTGGTCTGCTGCGCAGCGAATTCCTGTTTCTGGAACGCCAGCAGCCGCCGGATGAAGAAGAGCAGCGCAGTGAGTACCAGGCCATCCTCGATGCCATGGGCAGTCGACCGCTGACCATCCGTACGCTTGATATCGGCGGCGACAAACCCATCCCGTACCTGCCACTGCCGCACGAGGACAACCCTGCGCTCGGCCTGCGCGGACTGCGGACCAGCCTGGCCTGGCCCGAGCTGCTGAAGACCCAGCTGCGCGCGATCCTGGGTCTGCAACCCTTGAACCAGGTGCGCCTGCTGCTGCCGATGGTCACCGAGGTCGACGAAATTCGCAGCGTGCGCGCGATGATCAATACCTGCCGGGGCGAGCTCGGTATCAGCGCCACGCCACGGCTCGGCGTGATGATCGAGACTCCTGCCTCGGCTGTGCTCGCCGATCAACTGCTCGCTGAAGTCGATTTTCTTTCGATCGGCACCAATGATCTCTCGCAGTATGTACTGGCGATGGACCGTACCCACGCACGGCTGGCGGCGCGTCTGGATGCCCTGCATCCTTCGGTGTTGCGCTTGATCGCGCAGGTCGCGCGCAGTGCCGATGAACGCGGCGTCGAGCTTGCCGTCTGCGGTGGCCTCGCTTCCGATCCGGACGCGATTGCCCTGTTGATCGGGCTGGGCGTACGCGAAATTTCTGCCGTCCCGACCGCGATCCCCGAACTCAAGCGCGTCATCCGTTCCCTGCACAGTGGCGCCTGCGTGGAACTCGCGCAGCAGGCGCTCAAGCTCGGCAGTGCCCGCGCCGTGCGCGAGCGCGCCATTGCCAGTCGTCTCGAAGTATCCGGAGCCTAGGCCATGATGAAACTGCTGATCCATGCCACCCAGGTGCTCGGACGCGCGCTGATGCTGCCGATCGCGGTGCTGCCCGTCGCCGGACTGCTGCTGCGCCTGGGTCAGCCCGACATGCTCGATCTTGCGGCGATGGCGGCGGCGGGTGACGCCATCTTTTCCAACCTCGGTCTGCTGTTCGCGATCGGTGTTGCGGTGGGACTCGCGCGCGAGAATCATGGCGCCGCCGGGCTCGCCGCCGTGGTCGGCTTTCTGGTCGCCAGCAAGGGCGCCGAGGTGCTGCTCACGGTGCCTGCCGAAGTGTCGGCCGCTGCCGCCGGTGCCCACGAAGCCGTGGTCCTCGCTGCCTACAAGGCACGCCAGCTCGGCAAGCTCAGCGTGCCGATCGGCATCCTGTCCGGGGTGATCGCCGGCCTGCTCTACAACCGTTACAGCGATATCCGACTGCCCAGCTATCTGGCCTTCTTTGCCGGGCGTCGCTTCGTACCGATTGCAGCGGGCTGCACCGGACTGCTGGTTGCGCTGGTATTCGGCTACGGCTGGCCGCTGCTGGAACATGGCATGGACCAGTTCAGTCATGCGGTGATCGAGTCCGGCTCGTTCGGGCTGTTCGTCTATGGTGTCCTCAACCGCATCCTGATCATCACCGGCCTGCACCATATCCTCAACAATGTCGCCTGGTTCATGGTTGGAGACTTTGGCGGTGTCACCGGCGATCTCAAGCGCTTCTTTGCCGGTGATCCCACGGCCGGAATGTTCATGAGCGGCTTCTTTCCGGTGATGATGTTCGGACTGCCGGCGGCCTGTCTGGCGATGTATCACACCGCCTTGCCCGCGCGTCGACGCGAGACCGCCGGCCTGCTGATGTCGATGGGGCTGACCTCGTTTCTCACCGGTGTCACCGAGCCGATCGAGTTCACCTTCATGTTCCTGGCGCCCTTCCTGTATCTGCTGCATGCCCTGCTCACCGGCACCGCGATGGTGGTGATGCATCTGCTCGAAATCCGCCTCGGTTTCAGCTTCTCGGCGGGCCTGTTCGATTACGTCCTGAACTTCCGCAATGCCGGCAATCCGCTGCTGCTGTTGCCGGTGGGGGCGGTCTATTTCGCGCTGTACTACGGATTGTTCCGCTACTTCATCGTCAGGCTGGATCTGAAGACGCCAGGGCGAGAGGCGCCGGTGCCGGGCACTGCGCCGGCTGCGCCGGATGCGGACCCAGCATCGGATGATATTGGCGGCGCCTACGCAGCCGCGCTTGGTGGCGCCGCAAATCTGCAGGCGGTCGATGCCTGCACCACACGCCTGCGCCTGCGCATCGTCGACATGAATCGCATCGATGAGGCCAAGCTGCGCACGCTGGGTGCACGCGGGGTGTTGCGGCTGGGTAGCAGTGATCTTCAGGTCGTCGTCGGTCCAGTCGCCGATCAGCTTGCCGGTGATATCCGCGCGCATCTGAGCCGGCCACGGCAGTCGGCAAGTCCAGCAAGGGCGCCCGCCGCTGCAGCGACTTCGAAAGTGGCGGGATTGCCGAGTCCCGAACTCGCCCAGGCGCTTGGCGGCAGTGACCAGGTGCTGTCGATTGCACGGGTCGCTTCGCGCCTGCTGATCAGTCTGCGCGCCGGCAGCGTGATCGACGAGGCTGCTCTGAGCGCGCTTGGCGTGCGCGCCATTGCGCGACTCGGGCCAGGCCGGATTCATCTATTGCACGCAGAACCGGCTGGATTGCTGCTGCCGGTAAAGGGCTGATCGCGCCCAGCCTCGGCGCGCAGCGGAGTCGAACAAACTGCTGCTGCCTCACGATGGCCATGTGCCGCGTTGACGGAGCAGGCGCGCGGGCGTAGCCTCAGCTCGTCGGTCCCGGGGGGCGGAATCTATCAGGCTTCTTGTGCCAGTGTGGTCTGTCGCTGCGATGCTGCCACCGACTGTGTTGAACAATCAGTCCATCCCATTCGGGAGTGTGCCCCGGTGAATTCAACGTATCCTGTTCGTGCCATCCTTGACCATCTGCCGTGGGCAAATGGCTACCGGCGTGCACCAGCGGAACTTCTCCGAGTCGCCGGAGAGCCGTCATGAGCGACGCCACCGCGAGCGCCGCTGAGGGCTTCCTGGCCTGGAGTGACGTTGGCAAAGCCCTGCTCGGTTTCCTGATTTCGTTGATTCTGCTTTGGGCCAAGGGCGTGATCGAGCGCAGGGCGCAGCTGCGCCAGGTAAAGCGCAGTGCCTGGAACGTCGCCAAGAATCACATCACGTACAAGGCTCAGCTGGAGTCGCTGAAGCGATTCGAGGAAGCGCTTCAGGCCGGGCGGGCGTGGATATCGAGCGTCGATATTTCAGCACGCTATTCCGAGTTGATCGCCGATCTCGCCCGTCTCGATCCACGGCGCGCCGAAGTCTATATCGGCCTTCTCGGTGCCGAGGACGTGGTACGTGAAGGCTACCGACGTCTCGACACCTTTCGCACCGATTTCATCCGGGCGCGCACGGCCGTGCCTTGTCCTGCTGATTGCGCCGTGTCCATCCGGGTGGCCCTGCAGGCGCAGATCCGTTCGCTGCGCGAGGATCTGCTGACCCTGGCAAAGCGCGAGATCGAAGTGCTTCGATTGCTGCAGATCAAGCGATCCGACGCACTCGATCCGATTACGTTGCTGCAGGAGGAAATTGCGGCGATGGAAGAAGCCAAGCGGATTTCCGCCGCCGAGAGCTTGCCCTGAATTGCATGCCGGCGTCAGTCCGGATCGACACAGCTGACGCGGAGGGGGCCCAGTGAGCGCGCCTTGCAGCCGGGACGTCGGCCGAACGTTCCTGACCAAGCCGTACTGCCCAAAGAAAGCGCGCCCCGCGAACGAGGCGCGCCGAAGAACTTGCAGATGAATCAGCGGAACGCTGCCACAGTCGGCCCGCGGGTGCGCCATACCCGGTTGTTGTCATTGGTGCTGGCGGTTCCGATCGGCACGCCGCTGATCGTGTAGTTGGGTGACGAGAACGCCCCGACCCGGGTGCACGTGCTGCAGGGACCGTTGTTGACTGCCATCACCGTGCGCCGGTTGATGCTCGACATCACATATCCGTGGCCATAGGCGTAAGGCGTGGTCGTCGGGTCATTGTCGTGGCGTGTGCCCACGACATGGCCGGCCTCATGCACGAAGGTGTAATTGCCCGACAGGCAGGACGGGCTCATCACGAAGTATGCGTTGGCATTGGAGGTCGCAATCCCGGCCGCCTGGCCGCACAGCGTCGAGCTCGCGGGGGCCACATAGGCCACCATGTCGGCGGTATTGGAGTTGCGCAGGCCGGCAATGGTGTCGTAGTAACCGTCGGCGCCATTGGTCAGTCGGCTCAGCATGGTCGAGTAGTTCGTGCTCTCGCTCTGCGTGAAGTAACGGATGGCACCCGCCTGCTGGAAACGGATATCGGTATTGGTGGCCGCCAGCGCCTGATTGGATTCGGCAAACGCGAGATCCATCGCCTGCTGCTCATTGCCGATGGCGGCTGTCGCCGAAGCACCGAACGCAACCAGGATGCGGATCGTCGAGATCGCCTTGGCGACCGGCGCGGACTCGCCGGCGGCCGCCTTGCTGCGTGGCGAATTGCGCAGCATTTCGGCATAGCCGTGCGCATCCTCATCGACCAGGAACTTGCTCTGGTCCACTTCGATCAGGGCATGTGCGCCGTTGTCGATCGGCACCAGGCGATAGAGCTGACCGGCAACGCGGATGTTCGCCAGGATGGTGTCGCCGGAACGCACCGCGATGATGTGGTCGAGCGCGGCGTCAAGCGCGATGCCGCCAGCGCCAGCGGCCTTCTCGTCATGTCCCATCTCGATGCGACCGGTCCAGACCTCATTGCCGCTTTCCATGCGCTCGAACTGGGTCTGCTTGGCATCCAGGCTGATCCCGCCCGGCAGGGTCAGGCGCAGTTCCTTGGCATCGGCGTTGAGCAGCGACGCCCGCGCCGAAACGATCTCGATACGTTCATTGGCCGGATCCATCGCGGCCTTGCTCAACAACTCACCGGGTTCCGCGATCTGACTGCGGTTGGGTGCAATGGTAAACAGATCTTCAGCAGCATGTACCGCGCCAGCAAATGGCGCCAGAGCAAGGCTCACACACACAGCAATACGAGCGAACTTCATGTGACGTTCCTCATGGAAGAGATGGACTTGACGGGTGGTTGACGCGGGCCGGTGATCAGTCGGCGCTGGCGACCCCTGCACAGTAGCTGAATAAAGACCCAAAAATTCATCATTCCGCCACATTTTTGTATTGACTTTTGTCTTCACGTAAAATTCACGCCGTTGCGGGCTTGGCAGTGAGACCGTGTCGCGACGCAGCATTCGCCAGCGTGCGGGTCAACCGATAGCATCAACCCGCCGTCGACCTTGCTCATGGCCAAGCCTTGCTGAACCCCCACCACCCAGGAGTACCCATGACCATCAGTGCGATCGGTGACAACGGCAAGGCGGTCGACTGGTGGTTCATGTACAAGGTGGCCGGCAAGTCCACGACGGCGGCAGGCAAGAAGCGGCCGACCCTGAATGGCAAGCCGGTGGTCGGCAGCGAGTACATCTATTTCGATGCGCGCACACCAGCCAAGGGCAAGCTCGTGCTTTCGCCCAATCAACTCGACAGCAAGGGCGCCCTGCCCAATACCCTGGCCCAGCTCTATGGCGCCGCGGCGGTGGCCAATCGCGATCTCGGCTGGTTCTTCTACAACGACGAGAATCCGATCGATGGCAAGGTCAATGGCAGCCGCGGACACACCAAGGGCGTGCTGGCTTTCGATCTGAAGAGCAATACGGCGTTCTGGCTGATCCAGTCGACGCCGAAGTTTCCGCTCAAGGGCAAGTACGGATTTCCCAGGACCGGCATGCCCAATGCACAGACCCTGCTCTGCATCAGTCTCAAGGATGCCACGGTCGCCCAGGCGATCGCCAAGCAGATGGTTGTGGCACAGCAGCCCAATGTCTATCTGGCTTCAAAGATTCCCACCGCGTTGGCAAAGTCGCCGAACGATGCGCGGGTGAAGCTGATGCAGGACCAGGTTGCCAGCGGCAACACACCGGTCCACGTCATCGTGCCGTTCCTGTCGCGCGCCGGGACCAAGTTCATGGCGATCGCAAAGAACCGCACCTGGGGCCTGGACTTCTACAACGATCTGGTCGGGCCGGCCCTGCACGAGAATCTTGAGGTGGAAACCTGGGAGCACGATCCGGTGCCACCAGCCGCCGACAGCGACAAGACCCACAAGGTGGTCGACATGAAAGCGGTCAATCTGTCAGCGCTCGGCATCGATTTGCAATGGCCGGAACCCGATGATCACGCCAAGCTGGCGATCTCGGACCAGGGCGAGAAGCACCACTTCGTCTGCGTCGGTGATATCAACTTCACCATCGCCCAGCGCAAGCGCGGCGGCGGCACGGTCGCGTTCCAGTGCGAGGCGCTATGGCAGAGCCTGTACAAGATTCTTGTTGCTGTCGATCCGCCAGCCAGGCCGGCCCGCGTCGCGGCGAAAAAGACCGCAGCGCGCAAGCCGTCGACTACGAAGAAAAAATCGGGCTGACGCAACGCAGCTCTGTAGAAGGGCGCAATAAGCGTAGCGCATTGCGCCGGATGGCTTGCACTTGCGGTAAAAATCAATGCGGCGCAATGCCCTCCGGTTGTTGCGCCCTGCATCCCTGTCTCTGCCAGACGAGGCAGCGATTGTTGGCCGGCATGGCGACATCGGCCCTGAGCTTCAGTCCGATCGCCTGCGCCAGTGCATCGACCGCTTCGAAATCGCGAATGCCCGAACGCGGATCGCGCAGTTTCAGGCTGGCATCGAAGTCGCGATTGCTGTCGCTGCTGAACCGGCCCGCGTAGTTGAACGGCCCATAGACGATCAGCAGCGCACGCTCGGCCATAAGCTGCGGCAGGGCATTGAACAGGGCCACGACTTCGGGCCACGCCATGATGTGCAGGGTGTTCGCGGTGTAGATGGCATCGTAGCCGGCGCTGCCGCCATCGGCTCCCTGCGGAAGCGCGGGTACGGGAACCAGGGCAGGCGGATCGGCCACTACGCGCAACGACAGCGGCACCGGCATATTGGGCAATCCGGCCTCGTCCAGCCACTGCCTGATGCCCGGCAGGTACTCGGGTTGATCGGCACACTGCCAGATCAGCCAGGGCATCGCCGCGGCGAAGTGCACTGCATGCTGGCCGGTGCCAGCGCCGATCTCGAGCACGCTCCGGCAATCGCCCAGATGCCCGAGCAGCACTTCGAGGATAGGGGCGCGATTGCGCTCACTGGCGGCAGAGAAAGGTTTCTCGAGCATGCTCGGATGATGCCATGGACGGCGCAGCATCTCGAAGCCGGCGCGGAATCAAGGACGCCTGGATGCCTCAGGGACAGGTCGCAAACGCATCGGTATCGAGCACGCGCGGACTCTCCAGACCGCCGCCAAAGATGCGGTTGCCATTGTTGAGTGCTCGCGGGGTTTGCGCGAGCGCGAAGTCGAGGGTGGTGTTCAGGCTGCCGGTGGCGAGCGACAGGATCGAGTGACCGAAATCGCGGTCGAGGACGGTGCAGCCATGGAAGGGGCCGCCGCGGCCCGAATAGGGTGATGTCAGCGCAGAGTCCTGCGCGAAATTGTCGCCGGGTGCGACGTAGAAATAGTCGCCCCACAGGACATTGGCGTTGTGGGTCTCGGGATCGTGCGTGGTGGAGTAACCGGTCCAGTTGAAGCCATTGCCGCCATTGCTGCTGCCAGCGGGACCCGAGCTGAGGGTGGGGCTGCAGTTGCCGGCGGGAACCGTCACGAAGTCGGTGGTGCCGTCGTTGTCGAAGTCTGCAACGATCAGCCGCCTTGCCCCGGCACCCTTGCCCAGCAGTCGGAACCCGCCTTCGCGCGGGCGGGTGAATCCACCTGGAATGGGCGCGCTGGTCAGCGGACAGGGGGTGGCAACCGCGCCGGTAGCCAGATCGACCGTGATCATCTGATGGGCTCCGGTATTGCGGGTCACACTCAGCAGCACATCGCCGGCCAGCGGATCCACTGCGATGGCGCTACGCAAGCCGCCGGAGAACGGCGTGATGACGTTGTTGATGCCGGTCGTGTTCACTGCCTGGAAGCCAGCGCCGTTGTCGCGATATATCTCGACGCGTGACAGGGTGCGATTGCTGATGACGAAGGCGGTGCCGAGACTGCTCGGCGCGCAGTCGATCGCGTCGTAGAAGTCGTTGCCGGCAATGGTCGGCGTCAGCACGCCGAAGGCGCCGGTCGCGGCATCAAAACGCGCAATCCGCGGCCGATTGGCATTGATGAAGGGGAAGTCGGTGAAGCCGCCGCGCTGGCAGCCGCCGCCGAGCGAAAATGCGCTGCCGCTGGCGAGGATCGTGGTGAAGGTCGGTGCCGGACCGCCATTGAACAGGGTGCCGCCGTCGAGCGTGGCGCCAAACAGGCTGGTAGTGCCACTGGTCGGACCTGCGGTGAGGACGGTTGCGAGCAGGCCGCCATTGGCAGTGCTGCTGGTCGAGCGCGTCGTCGCGCCCAGTCTGAGTTCAAAGATCTGACGGTTTATCACCGGGATCGCATTGCGCTCGCTGAAATCGATGCCGGTGCCGGCCAGCACCTGCACCGAGCCGAGCGCGCCGAGCAAGGTTGCCAACAGGCACAAGGCAGATCGGCAAGTGCCACTGTGCGGTTCGCGGTTCGACGTGGGTCTGCGGACGGCTGGTGCCGGTTCGAAAGCAGGAAGGACAGGAAAGGCGGGAACGGGGTGAACGGCAGCAAGCGGCATGGCAGTCTCCGGTGGCCTGGAAACCCTATGCGACAAACTGCCCGCGATCACGCCACGAGCAGCTGCGACGCCCACCCGACCGGGATCGCGATGGCGCTATTCGAAACCCGAGGCCATCATCCAGTCCTGGTTCTCGAATGCCCCGGCATCCAGCGTGCCATTGCGCACACGCAGGCCGCCATCGAGATCGAAGCCGTTGTAGCCATAGAGTGGAATCGGACCGGTGCCGCGGTTGATCAGGGCGGAGTCGTTGCGCAGACGGAAGTCAAAACCTGCGGCGTTGACGAAACCGGGATTGAGGCTGAGCGGATTGCTGATGGTTGGCGTCAGATTGCCCGACAGACTACCGCCCGAGTTCGCGTTCATTGCCACCGTGCCATCGCCCATGCCGATGACGCTGCAGCCCTCAAGATTGAGATCGCTGATCTGGTTGTTGGAAAAGATGTTGTTGGAAATCTGCACATTGACGCCGGCACAGGCACCGATGCCGACGCCACAGCCGCGACTGCCGTTGCCCGGGCAGGTTCCATTGACCACGGTATTGTTGGCGAAGATCAGGCCAACACTGGCCTGGCTGGCGTTTGCCCCGAGGTAGATGTGGCCGTAGGCCGAGGTTGGCGCCGCATTGCCTTCGAACCAGCTGTTGGCAACGCGGATCAGGCCGTTGTTGACCGTGGCATTTATGCCGCCCGAGAAATAGCCCGAGTTGTTGCGTACCGCCAGGTTGTCGAGAAATATTTCGGCGTAGGCATTGCCATAGCTTGCTATATCCAGCCCGCCACCACGCTGGAAGCCGGTGCCCATGCCATTCATCAGAGTCAGATTGTCGACACCAAGTCGCGGACCATTGGTGGTGGCGCCCGGCGGATTGAAGTAGATGCCGAGCACCTGGTTGTTGCCCTGGCCATCGAGCACGGTGGAAAACGCGCTCAAGGTGCGACCGCCGCAGGGATTGCCGTCGACCGTGTAGTAGCCGCCGAGTACGAACAGCCAGCCATTGTTGGGGCTGTTGTACAGCAGCTGCTGGGTCACGCCATAGGCACCGATCCTGACCCGGATCTCGTCATCGGCCTGCGAGGCGGCGGCGGCCGTCAGCGCATCGCGCAATTCGCTGACGGTAGCGACGCAGTAGGTAGCAGCGTATGCCGATGGCAGGCCCGTCAGCAGCACGAGGCAGGCCAGACGACGCAGGGCAGAAGGCAGTTGCATGAGGGGCTCCGGATGAATACTCACCAATGAGTACGCAGTGGAGCCCTGGATCCTGTCAGCCGCGCCCAGGCCCAGGCGTTGGCCGACAAACCCGATCCGCCAGCCCGGATTGCCGTTGCCCCTGCGCACCAGAAGCAGAGGCACGCAGCAACGGCGCCGACCTGGGGTCGACGCCGAGGAAGCTGAGCCTGATTGTTTGCTACAACCAAGGACCAGACCAGTCGCCACCCGGACCGAGTGGCGACCAGCAGGGCCCGCGCTACGGGATCAGCTTCGGCGCGCCGACACCCGGTACAGGTAAGCGCCAACTGCGGCGAGTACCGCCAGTCCAATCCACTGATTGAAGTGCCAGGCCGCCGGCAGCGCCAGCACGTCGCCACGGGCACTGATCACGATCGGTATCGCGATCGCGATGCCCATCAGCGCCTCGCCGGTAATCAGGCCAGCGGCGAACAGGGTGCCCGGACGGTGGATGCGATCGCGTTCGGCCTCGTCGTGCGGTGCCAGCTTGTGCCTGCGCTCGACCAGATAGCTGAGCAGGCCGCCGAGGAAGATCGGCACCATCAGCTCCAGCGGCAGATAGATGCCGATGGCGGCGGCCAGCACCGGTACGCGGAAGGTCGAACTGCGCGACTTCAGCCAGGCGTCAAAGGCGATGATCGCGGCACCGACGACGGCACCAAGTCCGATCATGTCCCAGGGCAACTTGCCGCCGAACATGCCCTTCGCGACCGAGGCCATCAGGGCCGCCTGCGGCGCATTCAGCGAATTGGGATGCTCGGCGGTCGGCGGACCGATGCCGTACGCCGTGGCCAGCAGGTTCAAAACCGGTGCCATCACCAGGGCACAGGACAGCGCGCCGATACCGAGCATCAACTGCTGCTTCCACGGGGTGGCGCCGACCAGATAGCCGGCCTTGAGGTCCTGCAGATTGTCGCCACCGACTGCCGCCGCGCAGCAGACCACGGCGCCGATCATGATGGCGGCGACTGCACCGATTTTCGAGTCCGCTCCCAGCAGGAACATCAGCACGACCGAGGCGAACAGAATCGTTGCGATGGTGATGCCCGAGACCGGATTGTTCGATGAGCCGACCAGGCCAGCCAGATACGCAGACACGGAGACGAAGAGGAATCCGGCGACGATCATGATGATCGTCATCGGAATGCTGACGCTCCATTGCTGGACGATTGCCTGATACAGCCCGAGCAGGGGCAGGGTGAACAGGACCAGGGCGATCAGCATCCATTTCATCGGCAGATCGCGCTCGGTCTCGGGCACATTGGCATCGCTGCCCTTGCGCGCGGCGGCGATGCCGCTGCGGACACCCGACATCAGCGAATTGCGCAGCGAAAACAGGGTCCAGATACCGCCGATCAGCATGGCACCGACGCCAAGGAAGCGGATCTTCTCGGCGCGGATCAGGCCCGCGGCATCGGCCGCACTCAGACCGGCCAGCTGCGCCATCAGCGCCGGATCGGTCTGCTGGAAATAGGCGTGATAGAGCGGGATGGCGATGTTGTACGAGAGCACGCTGCCCGACAGCACCACGATGCCGATATTGAGTCCGACGATATAGCCGACGCCGAGCAGGGCCGGCGACAGGTTCGTGCCCATGTAGCCGAGGTACTTGCCGAAAAACGCGCTGGCACTGGCATTGTCGGGGATCATCCGCAGCCCGCTCTCGGCCATCAATTTGACGAAGGCGCCGATCGCGGCCGAGATCGCCAGGATGCGCAGCCCGGGCCCGGGATTGTCACCGGCCTTGAGCACTTCGGCGGCGGCCTTGCCTTCCGGAAACGGCAGCGGATCCTCGACGATCATCGTGCGGCGCAAAGGAACCGAGAACAGGACGCCGAGCAGGCCACCGAGGCCGGCGATGGCGAGTACCCAGGAATAGCGGAAGTCCTGCCAGTAGCCGAGCAGCACCAGGGCCGGGATGGTGAAGATGACGCCAGCGGCGATCGACGAGCCGGCCGAGGCACCGGTCTGCACGATATTGTTTTCCAGAATCGTGCCACCACCCAGCACCCGCAGCACTGCCATCGAGACCACCGCGGCCGGAATCGCCGTTGCGATCGTCAGCCCGGCGAACAGGCCCAGGTAGGTGTTGGCGGCGGCGAGGATCATCGCCAGCACAATCGACAGGATGATTGCGCGCGCAGAAAGTTGTCGCGGTGCAGGCGTACTCATGAGGACTCCGGATCAGCAGCGGGGAAGTTGAAGCGTGGATCGTGGACGCCACCGGCGGGCGCGTCAAGCCCGGAAGATGTCTGACCCGTGCGCGCCGCGGCGCGAGCGATGCGACGGCAGAACGGGTCACGCACATGCATAATGCGGCCTGCCCGACCTGCGCCTGGAAGCCCGATGCCGCGACCCGACTACCAACCCGTCGTTTCCACCGGCTGGCGCTATTACCTGTTCCGGCTGCTGTTCCGCTATCGCGAACGCGATGAGCGGATGTTCGATGTCGTGCTGCTGGCAGCCATCCTGGCAAGCGTGGTGATCGCCATCCTCGACAGCGTGCAGCCCCTGCATGAGCGCTGGGGTACCTGGTTCTATCTGGCCGAATGGGTCTTCACCCTGCTGTTCACGGTCGAGTACATCCTGCGGCTGCTGGTGGTGCAGCAACACTGGCGCTATGCCCGAAGTTTCTTTGGCGTGGTCGACCTGGTGGCCATGCTGCCGACCTATCTGAGTTTCCTGCTGCCCGGCAGCGAGCACCTGATCGTCATTCGCGTGCTGCGTGTGCTCCGGGTGTTCCGCGTTTTTGAACTCACCGCCTATGTCGGCGAGAGCAGCCAGATGATGGAGGCCCTGCGCCGCAGCCGACGCAAGATCGGCGTGTTCGTGCTCAGTGTGCTGCTGATCGCGACCGTGTTCGGATCGCTGATGTATCTGGTCGAAGGTCCGGAGCACGGCTACACCAGTATTCCGCGCGGAATCTACTGGGCGATCGTGACCATGGCCACCGTCGGCTATGGCGACATCACTCCGCAAACGCCGCTTGGCCAGTTCATCACCACCATCATCATCATCATCGGCTACGGCATCATCGCGGTACCGACTGGCATCTACACTTCGGAACTGGTGCAGGCTACGATGCCCCATGAGCCACTCCGCTGCGCGCACTGCGGATTTGAAGGCATTGCCCGCGAGGCGCACTACTGTGCGCACTGCGGAAAGGCGGTCGGCGCACAGCCGGAGTCCAGCGCGAAGGAATAGCGGGCCGGTGCAAGTTGGCCCTCCATGATTTGAATCGGCTACTTCCGCATTGCGCACCGAGGCGGCATCGCGGTGGCCAACACCAGAATCAGGCTTCGACCCGGACCTATTTCTCCGTGTCGCTCGGTTGCCGGGGACGCAGCTCAGCCCAGGGCACGCGATGCAGCCGCCCCTCGCTGCTGCCCAGAATCCAGGCCTTCGATGAGCGATCGACGGCGGCTGCGCCGATCACGCCGACGTTCTCGATCGTGCGGATCTGGGCCTCGGCAAGCAGGCGTGCGCGGTCATCGCGCCGCACGCTGAGTTCCATCATGTGCGCTTCACCCGCTACGAACAATCGGCCCTCTTCGCTGCCCGCGCACAGGGCCAGCAGGGAGAGCCCGAAGTCCGGCATCGCCTGCAGGCTTGCATTGGCGAGATCCCAGAGCCAGATCCGCGTTGGCTGGATGCCGAGGATCGCCACGGCGTTCAAGCTGGGCATGCCCAGCATCCGGTAACCGCCACTGCTGGCAATCGGAATCGCGCGTGCCTGCCATTGGCCATCGCGGCGGCGCAGATGGAGCAGGCGGTTGTTCCAGCTGCCGACCAGCGCCTCCTGCTGGTCATGGCTGAGCCAGAGCGCATGCAGGGCCAGGTCCGGCATGCCGGTCAGCGCGCGCAGATCGATCTGTTCCGCGGGCTCCAGCTCCGGCCAGCGCCAGCGTTTGAGCTGGCCGTCGGACGAACTCGACCACAGCGCCGATTCGTCCGGCGCCAGCCACATCTGGTTGACCAGAAAGCTGTGGCCGCGCGCGCGCCAGGTCACGGCCATGTCCTGCTTGCGCCAGACCGCGAGGGTGCGGTCGTCCGAGGCAGTGGCGATCTGCGCCGTGCCGGCCACGATGTCGGTGATGCCGTTCTCATGGACCCGCAGTTCGCGACTGCCGCCGGCGCTGAATTGCCATAGCGATCCGCTGGCCGCTGCGGCATAGAGCGTGCCCGCATCCGCTTCCAGGTCCCAGAGTTCGCCGTAGCGATCGCTGTTGAGTGCGGCCGGGCGCAGCCCCGGCAGCGTGAACCGGAACAGCAGACCGGCTTCAGGTTCGGCCAGGATCAGCCGGCCTGCATGCAGACGCAGGGTCGGCAGGGTGCTGCCGGGTGCGCCGGCCGGATACGGCCAGTCGAGCCGGGTCTGCGTCGATCGGCTCCAGACTACGATTTCGTCGCCGCTGCGCACGACCAGGCTCGGTCCTGCCGGCAACCACTGTGCGGCGTAGCAGGCATTGCGCACGCCGAGCTGCGCGGGTGCTGAGTCCGTCTGCAGATCGAAGATCTCGACCTGATCGGAAAATCCGCAGATCGCCAGCTGGCTGGCGTCTTCGCTCCAGGCCAGATCGTAGAGCTTGCCGACGCGGATCGGCGTCGACCACAGCAGGCGACCATCCTGACGATCGAGCAACTGCACTTCCTCGGGCTGGCCGAGTACCACCAGCACATTGCGCTCGCCGAGCTTCAGGCTCTGCATCCGGCGTCCGGGATAGTGCGCCAGCGTGCGTGCCGGGCCTGCGAGTGTGTGCAGCAGCAGCTGATCGCCCAAGGCATAGACAAAGGCGTCGCTGCCGCGGGCGGCGGCGAGCAGACGCGCCTCTGCCGGCAGGTCGAACAAGGTCTCCTCGACGTTGCCCTTGGGATCGCTGAGGCTCAGTGACGGGCCGCGTTGCAGCAGCAGTCGTCCTTGTTCATCGACGGCGAGTACGCGTTCGTCCGCTGCATTGCGCCGGCTCGCTGGCCGATCATGCTCGAGCTGCTGCACGTACACGCCACCAGCAGTGTTGAGCACGGCGCCAGCGCTCGAGATGCCGATCAGGCTGCCGGCATCCGGCGGCAGGGCCAGGCGCAGGTCTTCGCGGAGGCCCGACGCGATCGTCGACGCGGCCGGTTCGGAATCCCCTTCGGGCCATTGCCAGGACAGCACGCCCATGCCGAGCGCCAGCACCAGCACCAGCACCAGCACAGTCGCGATGATCGACATGGCCCGCCGTTGTGGTAGTGCTGGCAGGGTCGCCGCTTCGCGCAGCGACTGGGTCGTCTGCGCTGGATTGCCGAGTGCGACCGGCGTGGTCGCTTCGGCAAAGCTGCGCAGCGGCTCGCTGCCCGCCGCGAGAAACCCCTGGGCGCTGAGCCAGCCGAGATCCTCCGGCGCGCCCGGCGCCCGCAACTCGGCGACCAGGGCGCTGACCGTGGCGAAGCGTTGCGCGGGATCGGCGCGGGTCGCACGTTGCAGGGCCGCGCGTGCTTCAGCGCTCAGCCCGCTGCCAAGCACATCATCGGGAAGCGCCTGCTGCATGGCCTGACGCAGGATCTGGGTGATGCTCTGGCCCTGGCGCACCACCCGCCCGGTCAGCAGTTCGGCGGCAATCAGCGCCATCGCGTACTGATCGGTAGCGGGCACCACGGACTCGCCGAGCAGTTGTTCCGGCGTCAGGTACAGCGGCGTGCCCATCACGGTGCCGGTGACCGTCAGCCGCTCGTGCAGGGGCTCGTCGCCGAGTTTCTTGGCGATGCCGAAGTCGAGCAGCTTGACCAGCAGGCTCTGCTGTTGCCGGGTCAGAAAGATGTTCTCCGGCTTGAGATCGCGATGGACGACGCCGCGCGCGTGTGCGTAGTCGAGCGCACGTGCTACCGGAACCAGGATCGCCTGCGCTTCGGCCAGGCTGAGCGGTCGGCCATGGCGCAGCTGCGCCAGGGAAAGCGGGATGCCATCGAGGCGTTCCATCACATAGTAGGGAACGCCGAACTCGCTGATATCGAAATCGTAGATCTCGACGATATTGGGATGCCGCAGCTCCGCCAGCATCTGCGCCTCGCGGCGGAAGCGCTCGAGAAAATCGGCGTGGCCAAGTTCCGGCAGCAGCAGTTTCAGTGCTACCGGTCGCCGCAGGCCGAGGTGTTCGGCGGCAAACACGATGCCCATGCCGCCGACACCGATGACCTCGGACAGCAGGTAGCGACCCAGTTGCGTGCCCAGCAGGGCGGACTCATCGGCGAGCAGGATCTGGCCACCGCAGCGCGCGCAACGGATCGAGCCGGTTGCGGCAATCTGTCGACATTCCATGCACAGACGCAATTCCACAGCGTGCCAGCCCCGGGATTCCCAGTGCTGATGGTAGTGGCAACGCTGCCCGGACGATCGCGTCGGTCCGCGTCGGTTGAACCGACGCGGACCGACAACTCAACTCAAGTCAGCGGCTCAGACGCCGTCACCAGCTGCCGATGGCGCTTCCGTCGCACTGCAAGCGTCGCCAGAATCTTCCTGGATACTGAAGCAGATCGGCACCATCACCTCGCCAATGACGGAGCGTCCACCGGCGCGCGCCGGATTGAATCGCCAGGCACGCGCGGCTTCGATCGAGGCCGCATCGAACACGCCGGGCAGGGTGGCCGAGGCGATGGCGATATCGAGCGGGGCGCCGTCGGTATCCACCTTGACCCGCAGCACCACTTTTCCACTCTGGCCTGCCTTCAGGGCCGCTTTCGGATAGAGCGGCGGGTGCAGGACCCGGTAGCCGCTCAACTCGGTTGCGGCGGCGACCGCCTGCGCATCGAGCGCGGCGACGCTGGCTTCGATCTGGAGGTCGCCGGCATCCGCGCCGAGTTCCAGTGGGAATGCCTTGCCGTACTCGAAGGTCGCAGTCGGACGCGCGATCAGCTCGCCCGCCCGGCGGATGACGGCGGCAATTGATCCGTGCCCGGCATCGATTTCGTCAAAGGTGAAATCCGCTTCCCAGTCGGCGACCGCGATGCCGAAGGATTGCCCCTCGACAACATGCAGCACGGGGCTGGACGACTCGCCTTCGGCGACGAGCTTGAAGCTGACCTTGTGGGTAGCGGGTCGTGCAGTGGGCGCACTGCCGCTGCTGGAACCTTCGGCGAGTTGCAACTGGGCAGGTTGTGCGGCCCAGGCCGCCCAGGCGGTAGCGAGGGCGAGGGCAAATCCGATGGCGATGCCGATGCGGCGGCGTCGGGTTGTCGGTGCGGGTTGTTTGAACATCTGGATGCGTTCCTTCAAGGGATGGCTGGACTGCCATAGGCAACCGACCGGCAGTCCAGGGACGGCCAGTTGCGTGTTCAGTAGCGCGTCGGCATAGCAGCGCCGAGCATGCGGAAATTTCTGCAGCACCGCGGCATCACTGGCCAGTTCGTGGTCGTGACGCATGCGCGCGGCGGCGTAATGGATCAGCGGGTTGAACCAGTAGAGACTGCGCAGCGCGGTCGCCAGCGCATTGGCGAACAGATCGCCGCGGCGCAGATGGCTGCGTTCGTGGCACAGGATCAGCTCCCGCTGTTCGGTGCTGTAGCGTTGTTCGAAATCGGCCGGCACCACGATCGCGGGACGCAGCAGCCCGATCACCGCAGGCCCGGCGACGGTATGTTCGGCGATCCGGAAGCCGCGCCCGCCATCGCGCAGATCACCGAGGCTGCGGCGGAATCGGCGCTGCTGCAGCGCGAAGACCAGCACGGCAAGCGCGCTGCCGAGCAACCACAGCAGCATCAGCAGCCGCATTCCGAAAACGTTTGTCGGTGCAGCAGCCCGCGCGCTGTCGACAGATGTTGCCGTTGCGGTATCGACGACGTGGCTGACTTCGGCAAGAATCTGCACCGGCGCCGGCAGCATCACCGCGACAAGCGCGAGGGGAACGATCAGCCAGAGCAGAGGCGCGCTGGCGGCGCCGAAACTGCGCCGCCACAGCGGCCGCAACAGCAGGACCAGAATGATCGCGGCGCTGCTCGCGACGAGACCCTCGATCAACAGGCCAAGCAGTTCACTTGCCATGGTCGAGTTCCTCGATCAACTTGCGCAGTTCATCAATGTCATTGCGACTGAGCTCGCCATGCGCGTTGAAGTGCGCGACCAGGGGCGCCAGCCGGCCATCGAACCAGCGATCGAGCAGGCCGCGGCTCTCTTCCAGTACCCAGTCCGACTGCTTCAGCAGGGGGCGATAGCGATAGCGCCGGCCCTCCGCTTCGGCCGCGATCGCGCCCTTGTTGAGCAGGCGATTGAGCAGGGTCTTCACGGTGGCATCCTGCCAGTCCGACTGATCCTTCAGTACGCCGATCACCTCTTCGGCAGTCGCGCTTCCGCGTTCCCAGAGGACAGTGATGACACGGCTTTCGGCTTCGCTGATCTGCATATGATTACATCCGTAAACGTGGACATAGATTACGGATGTAATCGGCAATGTCAAGCATTGCCTGAAATTTTTGCCTATGGCGATGCTGCGGCAGCGAAAGCGCCGTGACTTATTCTCGATAGCTGGCGTCGCTGCGCTCCAGATCGCGGATCAGGCTGGGCCAGACGAACTGCGCACCGAGTCCAGCCGTCTGCACACGCATCGCATGCGCGGTGCCGGCGACGATCGCGGGCTCAACCATGATCAGTTCACCGCCGGCCTGGGCGCTGATCTGGATCTGGCAGGCGCTCTCGAACACATACATCGCCAGAAACGCATCGGCAATCGTGGTACCGACCGTGAGCAGGCCATGATTGCGCAGGCACAGAAAGGTCCGGTCGCCGAGATCGGCCTGCAGTCGCGGCTTTTCCTCGTCGTGAATCGCGACACCCTCATAGTCGTGATAGGCCAGCGAAGCAAGCACGAAGGTGCTCTGCTGCGAGATCGGCAGGACGCCGCAGCGCTGTGCCGATACCGCAACGCCGGCACGCGTATGCGTATGCAGTACGCAGCCGACATCGGCGCGGGCGGCGTGCACGGCGGAGTGAATGACAAAGCCGGCCTTGTTCACGCCAAACGGCGACGCGTTGAGCGCATTCCCCGATGCATCGACGCGGATCAGGCTGGATGCAGTGATCTCGTGAAACATCAGGCCATACGGATTGATCAGGAATTCATGGCCCTCGCCGGGCAGGCGTGCGCTGATATGGGTGAAGATCAGGTCGCTCCAGCCATGGCGCGCGACCAGCCGATAGCAGGCGGCGAGATCGACGCGCAGCTGCCATTCGACGTCGGAAACCTGGCCCTTGAGCGATGGGATATGCATGACACAGGCTCCAGAGATTTGTTCGACCACATCGACCCTGCGGGTGCGATGGCATCGGTGGATGCCCGCCGGGTCCGCACCCAGCCTAGCGCCAGCGCCTGCGGCCGGCCAGTTCGTACTGCACGAATGCAGGCCACGGGTTCACGGGGATTTGCCCAGCTGATACGTTCGAGGCCCCAACCAAGGAACCCTGCCATGAGCAATGCCGCGCCACTCGTGTGGAAAGCCATTCCGCCGCAGACCCCGCAACCGAGTCCGCCGTATTACATCAATACCGTGGCGATCACGGCGAATGGCGAACGCGTTTTCACCGGCACCTTTTCGCATACCTATGGCGCCAGCGATGTGCGCGGTCCCGGCGTCAGCACGCCGACCACGCAATTCGGCGCCTACTGCTACAGCGCGACCGGCAGTGTGCTGTGGCAGGACAACTGGTTCGGCTACGAAGGGGTCTACTGGGCTGCGACCACGCCCGGCGGCGACTGGTCGGCCTTCTGCGGCTGGTACTCGGCCAACCCCTACAACGGATTCGTGTTCATCTACGATCAGGCCGGCAATCGCAATGTCAGCTGGACCGGCAGTCCTTCACGCGTGTCGATAGTTCAGATCTCGTCCAATGCAGTGACCTGCGCCGCCGGCGGCGATGCCGTCTACATCTTCCGGCGCACCGCCAGTGGTTGGGGCAGTGATCCGCTGGTGATCGATCTGCCCGCTGGCACGGGTGGCAAAGCCGATTCGGTGCAGGCGCTGGCGATGGATGCCACTGGCGCCCTGATCGCCTTCGGTACCTATCAGGGCCGCATCATGCTCTACAGCATCGCCAATGGGCTGCCTGCCCTGATCGGCAACTATGCCGGCGCCCTGTCGGTGCACTCGATCGGCATGAATGCTGCCGGTACCTGTTTTGTCGCCGGCACTGGCAGCGGTCAGGTGCTGTACTTCAGCGTCAGCAGCTTTGCCAGCAGCAATGCACCGACCTGGTCGGCAACGCTGAGCAATGCCGGCGGCACCCAGGCGGCTTCGGTCTATGGTGTGGCGATCAACGCGGCTGGAACCGTGGCATCGGCGGTCGGCAATATCGCCAGTGCCGGTGTGCTGGGTCTGCTGCAACTGGGCGCGACCGCGGGCACCTGGACCTGGACCGCGGACACCGAACACAACCCGAACTCGACGTCGATGAGCAGCGATGGCACCTTGATCTCGGTCGCCGACGGCCATCCCGATGGTACGCCGGGCGCCTTCTACGCCTACACCAGCGCAGCGAACACGCCGCTGTGGATCCAGGCCAGCGGCAACATGAGCTGGCCAATGCAGATTTCGAGCTCGGGCAATGCGGCTGCTGCTGGCAGCGATGATGGCCATGTCTACTACTTCAGTCCGGTCACCGCGACCGGCCAGGGCTGCTGATTCCGGACCAGTGTTGCGCGCAACCGGTTGGAGACGGCCAGACCGATGCGTTGGATCGCAGTTCGTCTGCGGTGTGGTCAGCCAATTCGCGCATAATCAAAGCCCGCACAGCAGAACCAGTGGATCGCCCGATGAGCAAACTGCCGGATCCGAACGCGTCGTCCGTTCTGCGTCAGAGCGATTTTGTCGACATCGCCACAGCAGCCATCGCCGCCCGGCAGTCGTTGCCGCAATTGCTGATCGCCGCCTGCGCGCGGCACGGCAATCGGCCCGCCTTCAGCAATCTCGGCCAGTCACTGACCTACCCGGAACTGGAACGCCGCAGTAGCGACCTGGCCGCGTATCTGCGTGCACATTTCGCGCTGGCGGTCGGCGATCGTGTCGCCATCATGCTGCCCAATCTCCTGCAGTATCCGGTTGCGGTGCTCGGCGTATTGCGTGCCGATCTGGTGGCGGTGCTGGTCAATCCGATGTACACGGTGCGCGAATTGCGCCACCAGTTGGCCGACTCGGGTGCCAGCGTACTGATCGTGCTGGACAACTTCGGTGCCGTGGCTGCCGAGGCCATCAGCGGAACCTCGGTGCGCCATGTCATCACCACCCGTGTCGGCGATGCCCTGTCCTGGCCGAAGTCGCTGCTGGTCGATCTGACCATCAAGTACCGCAAGAAACTGATCCCGAAGTTCGCCATTGCCGGTGCCGTGCGCTGGCCACGGGCTTTGGCTGAGGGCGCCCGCCTGCCGCGCATCGAGTGCAAGGCCGCGCCGGAAGATCTGGCCCAGTTGCAGTACACCGGCGGTACCACCGGTGTCTCCAAGGGCGCCTGCCTGGCGCAGGTGGCCCTGATGGCCAATGTCTCGGCGGCCGAGCAGTGGCTGGGGCGCGCGCTCGATCCGAAGACCGATCTCGGCCTGATCTGTCTGCCGCTGTATCACATCGCTGCCTACACCAATATGCTGCATGGCTGGATCCACGGCATCCACAATGTGCTGATCACCAATCCGCGCGATATTCCGGCGCTGGTGGCGAGTTTCCAGACACATCGGCCGTCGATCTTTTCCGGGGTCAATACGCTCTACGATGCCCTGCTGAATTCGGAAACGTTCTGCCAGCTGGATTTTTCGCGGCTGCGCCTGTGTGTGCAGGGTGGAAGCGCCTTGCGTCGCGCCACCGCGGAACGCTGGAAGGCGGTCACCGGTCGCGATGTCATCGAGATGTACGGGCTCTCCGAGACCAGTGCCGGCATCACCGCCAATCGCTGGGATGGTCCCAATCCGGTCGGATCGATTGGACTGCAGATGCCCGGTGTCGAGATCAGTCTGCGCGATGAGCAGGGCACCGAGGTGCCGATTGGCGAGTCTGGCGAGTTGTGCGCGCGCGGCCTGCAGATCACCAGTGGCTACTGGCAGCGTGACGACGAGACCGCAGCCGCCTTCTTTGCCGATGGCTGGTTCCGCACCGGTGATATCGTACGCCGTGGCGAGGGCGGCTATCTGTTTCTGCTGGATCGCCGCAAGGACATGATCCTGGTGTCGGGCTTCAACGTCTATCCGAACGAGATCGAGGACGTGGTCACCCAGCATGCCGGCGTGCTGGAAGCCGCTGCCGTCGGCATGCCCGACGAAAAGAGCGGCGAGGCGGTCAAGCTGGTCGTGGTCCGTCGCGATCCTGAGCTCAGCATCGAGGATCTGCGCGCGCACTGCCGGCAACTGCTGGCCGGCTACAAGCAGCCCAGACTGATCGAGTTCCGTGACAGCCTGCCCAAGACGCCAGTCGGTAAGGTGTTACGGCGCGAATTGCGCTGAATCCGGGGAGGCGCACCTCCCCAGGCGGAAAAGCCAACCGGCCCGGCGCCCAGCGCGGACGCATCGAAGTCGACGCGCCCGCAGCCGCAACCGCGAACCGCGAGCAGGTCCGAGGGCTGTGCCCGCGACTCAGCCCTTGCGGCGGATCAGCAGCAGGCCCGATGCGGCAGCCAGGCCGAGCAGCACCAGCAGTCCGACGCGGTCGAGCGTCGGGACCGGAATGCCGGGCTCGGGGAACCCGCTGCCGAAACCGAGGTTGTCGACACCTTCGGCCTGATTGTTGTTGGACAGCAGCGAAATGCGACCGATGGGCGTGGTCGAGGTGACACCCCAGAAGTTCCCTGGGCCGCTCGCGGCTGCCATGGCATCGGTTCCAAGCAGGGCACCACTGGCATCGAACACCTGGATCGTCAGCACATCGGGCGGGCCCGATCCGGGTGCCGGCGTGCTGTGCAGATCCATGCCCGCGGCATTCACCGGCGGATTGAACAGCATGTCGAAGGAGTCGGCAAAGGTGTTGGAAACCAGTGCCTGGGTCGGGTTGAGCGACGTGGTTGCGCCGAGCAGGATCAGCGCACCGGCGTCCGGTCCGGGATTGTCCTGGAAGGTGACGCCGGCTGCGATCGCGCCGGGTGCAAATCCGCAGGTCGCATCGCCGGCAGCGCTGAGTGGGGCGTCGCAGACGCTGAAGCCACCAGACGGCGCATTTCCCGCCTCGAAGTCTTCGCTGACCAGACCTGGGTTGGCATTCTCAAATGTGGTGCGGTCGGTGAAGATCGACAAGCCGCCGAGATTGCCCGGCACGATATTCGGATTGGGATTGACCGCCGCCGGGGTTCCAGGCGAGGCGGCCGCCTCGACATAGCTGCGCGGCTGTGCCGCAGCGGAAATCGCACAAACAAGGCCGGCGAAGCCAGCCGCAACACTGAACGCAAGGTCGCGACGCATAAGAGTCCCCTGTTGGAATAATGGTCCGGAAAATCAGAGCAGGTCGCACGGACTGGCGGCGCTGTACCGTGGCGACGGCAGAGTCTGGGCAACGCGGCCAGTATCACATGGCGCGATTTGTGGCAGCAAATGCGGCGAAGCACCCCTGGGCCGGCATCCGATCGCTGGTGATGGCCCAGCCGCGTGCAGAAGGCAAGACAGAAACTCCGCGCTCGTACTGGATACGTGCCCGGTGATCCGCCACAGACTGCGCAGATTGCAACCAGACGTCAGTCTGGTGACAGCCCCATCGCGAAATGGCGCGATTGCGCATAGTATCCGAGCGCTTCGCGGCAGCCCCGAGTGGCCGCGCAGCCAGGGGAGTGGCCGCCACGTGCGCACTTCCAGCGCGATCGCAACCCGTTCCGAACCCTCAACCCGGATGCAATGCCGTGATCAAGAAAATCCGCAAGTCGCCAACCCGGCGCGCGCCTGAGAAACCCGCCACTGCGGCCAAGTCGATGGCGAGCACGGCGAAAGCGGGCGCAGCCCAGGCCAGAAAGATCATGCCGCCAAAGGCGCCCAGCTCGGCCAGACCACCGAAGCCGCCGAAGCCCGTGAAGCTGCCGAAGTCGGCAAAACCGGCCAAGCCCGGCAAGAAAGCCAAGGCCGCCAAGCCGGCCAGCGAAAAGCGGGTGCACGGCAGCTTCAGCATGCCGCGGCGCGACCACGCCCTGATCGCCGCGCTCAAGGCACGTTGCAAGCGCGAGGGCCGCAGCGTGAAGAAGAACCAGCTGCTGCGCGCGGGTTTGCGCGCGTTGTCGGCGATGGCGAGCGATCAGCTCGCTGCCGCGCTCGCCGAGCTCGATCAACCGGTCGCTGCGGCGGGCGCCTGATCGTTAGCCGGGTGATCGGACATCGCCGCAAATGATCGCCCGCGTCCAGCTGATTCGCGCGGGCGCGATGCCGTTCACGCGTGACGAGCCAGCGGCTTCTGCGCCGGACCCGGCGCATCCTGCCTGCCCCGGAACTGCGGCAGCCAGGCGCGGTCCGAATGACGCCATAACTTCCGCCACGGAACTTGCTGCCGGACCTTCGGTCTGAGCCAACACGCCGGCATCCCGGTGCGAACCGTCGAAAGGACAACCATGAAGCACACCGCATTCGCTCTATTGATCGCCTTGGGCATGACCGCATGCTCGAAGGACGCGCCCGAGACCGAGGCCCTGGCAACGGCGCCTGCGCAGAGCGAAACGGTGGCACCGCCGACGCCAGCAGCAGTGACAACGGATCCGGCGGTCGCTGGTTCCGTCGCCGACACCTTCATGCAGAACATCGCCGCGCTCTGCGGTCAGGCGTACGCCGGGCGGGTACTGGTGGACAAGCCGGAGAGCGCTGACAACAGCTTTGCCGGCAAGCCGCTGGTCATGCATGTGCGGCAATGCGACGACGGTCAGATCCGCATTCCGTTTCACGTCGGCGACGATCACTCGCGGACCTGGGTAATCTCACGCCGCGATCAGGGTTTGTACCTCAAGCATGATCATCGCCACGCCGATGGCAGCAGCGATGCCGTCACCCTTTATGGCGGTGCCAGTGCTGCGCCGGGCACCGCCACGCGTCAGAGCTTTCCGGTCGATGCGCAATCAAGCGCCATGTTCGATCGTGCCGGCCTGTCCGCTTCAATGAGCAATACCTGGGCTATGGAAATCGAGCCGGGCAAGCGTTTCCTCTACGAACTTTCGCGGCCCGACGGACGCCTGTTCCAGGTCGAGTTCGATCTCACCACGCCAGTTGCCGAGCCACCCGCACCCTGGGGTGCGGATTCTGGCGGCAGCCCGTGGTGAGAACGTGGCAAGGCGGCTGACCTGGCGCGGTTCGAAACGACAATCCGTAGCCATCCTATCGTCGAGCAGCTCGCGCACGGTCTTCGGCGGATTCGCCAACGAAGCGCGCATCTCCCGCACCGCTGTGCGCACGACGGCGGGCTTCAGGTCGAATGGATGCGCCAGAAACTCGTCTGGATGCTGTACCGGGATCCCGTAGCGCGACACCACCTCATCGGGGAAGTCGCGCAGGTTCAGGGTGACGATGACGCCCGCCCGGCAGCGGATGGCCGCAGCCAGCACATGGCGATCATCCGGGTCGGGCAGTGTCAGCTGCTCGATGAAGGGTTCGTACTCGGTGACGAGGCAGTCCGGCGCCGCGCGGTTCCGGTGCGATCCATCGCCGCGTGCAGCTCGCGGAGGTGGAGGATGTCGGGGGCGCGTTCGTCGGGGTCGTGGAAGCGGTTGTAGGTCTTTGTCAGCCCCTCGTTGGCTTGAACCACAAGCGCCGTACGTTGCTGGAGATAGGTTCTGCAACAGTGCTCAAAGTTCGGTACTGCATCAGTTTGAATGTTGGCAACGGTCCCCTTCTCCCGCCTGCGGGAGACAGGCCCGCAGGGCCGGATGAGGGGAAACCTTCGATGGTGTTGGCTACTTGTTGCGATGCGCGCGGCAGCCCCCGAGCGCTATCGCAGGTTTCCCTCATCCGCCTGCGGCTGTCTCCCGTAAACGGGAGAAGGGGTTCATCGCCAGAATTTCAAACTGATGCAATGCCCAAAGTTCCGCGTGCCACCGAGTGGAAACGCGAATGTTTCGAAGCCGTCGGACGGGGCATGGCGAGGGTCATTCTTCATCGATGACGCGAAGCAGCGTGCCCAACACTTGCGGACACGAGACTGAAGAAGCGCGAAGTAATCTGACGCGCAGAGTGGGAACTGTTGATGGCAAACACTCTCATCGTCCTGATCCGCAGGTCCGGCGCGGCGCTGGCGGCAAACCGGACTGATAGCACCATCGGCGCGCCATCGCGAACGACTTGGCAGTGCGCGGTCCGGTGCGCTGAAAACAGCGGATGCCGCCTGGCTTGCTGTCCGACTTGCAGCGTCCGCGCCATGCGCGATCTCGCCTACGGCATCGGCGACACCGGGAACGACCGACTCGCGCCTGCTCGGGATTGCTCCGCGGCACGGGGATCGCGCCACGCTGATTCATCATGCCGACGACTGGCTCAGGGCTTGCCCAGTTCGAGCCGGATTCGCGGCAGCCAGTGCTGCTCGGCGATGCGCTTGAAGCCGGCACGGTTGGGGTGGATCTCGTTGCCCCAGTCGCCGCTCGCCGGCAGGCTGCCGCGGGCATCGACCACCGCAACCCGTGCGTGTGCCGCGGCCAGCGCGCCAGCCGCCGCCACGAACTGATCAATCAGCCAGCTGGCGACCTTGTACTGGTTGTCAGGATCGCTCAGGCCGACCTCATTGAAGTGCGGCTTCAGCCAGGGGCCGAGGCGGATCGGCCCGATCTTGTAGGGGCGTCCGCTGGCGAACGGATAGTCATAGCTGTTGATCAGAACCGTACAACCCGGCGCGACCTGGTTGCGCAGTTCGATCACCCGCGCCAGATCGTCGATCACGAAGCTGAGGGCGCGGCCGAACGCCCGCAGCCGGATGTGCCTTCTGACCACCAGCGGAACCGGGCTTGGCCAGTCGGTTCCGGGCGACTGTGGCTCCTCTGCCGGTTTCACGAACTCTGCCAGTTCGTCGCCGACGATGTCATTGCCTCCCATCGACAGCAGCAGCAGATCAAACTGCCAGGCGCCGAGTTGATCGCGCAGTCGCGGCAGCAGTGCCTTGATGGCGGCGCTTTCGCGGCCGGGCACGCTGTTGTTGAAGCAGATCGCCTCGCGCCGCAGTCCGCGTTCGATCTGCTTTTGCAGATCGATCGATTTGACCGGATACTGGAACCAGGAATCGCCCAGGCAGTAGATGCGCGGCCAGTCCGGGTGCCGGTGCGTGGACTCGATGAATCGGCGGATTTCGTTGGACATGGGGCCTCCTTTGACCGGCGCGCAACAATGGCTCCTTGTAGCGCTTGTTCCGTCTGCAGTTTGAGTGACGGTAGGCACAATTGTCCCAGTGTCGTGTTCGCTGTGGCCACCGGTTGGCATTCCAGATGCCGTCTATCCGGGAACCAATGGCCATGAACTGCGTCCTCTCCGAGCGTGCGGCGGTCGACACTTTCCACGCGGGGACGCCAGCCCATGCTGACGCCACGGGCAGGACTGGCAGTATGCTCGCGGTCCATTGCCAGTCAGCGGCCGCAGACATGAGTGAGGCTACCCTCGGTCAACACACGACCGCCCTGCTGCTGGGCCGGATTCGCGATGGCGATCCGGAAGCCCGGGTTGCCCTGGTTGCACGGATCGAGCCACTGCTCAGGCGCTTCGCTCATGGCCGTGTGCCGCAACTTCTGCGCCACCAGGAGGACACCGCCGATCTGGTGCAACTGACCTGGCTCAAGGTGATCGACAAGCTCGACGTCATCGAGCCGCGCGAGCCCGGCGCGTTTTTCGCTTATCTGCGTACCGTTCTGCTCAACGCCCTGCGCGAATCACTGCGTCGCCACGGTCGCTCGCCGATCGACGCGGGTTCGGATGTCGGTGAGGCAGTGCAGTCGGTGTTGCCGGCCGCCAATGTCGATCCCGACGACTGGGTTGCCTGGGAACAGGCCCTCGCGGCACTGTCGCCTGAGCACCGTGGACTGGTGCTGATGCGCTTCGAATTCGGCATGAGTTTCGGCGAGATTGCCGCTGAACTCGGCGAGTCCCCGGATGGCGTGCGCATGAAACTCAACCGGGCGCTGGCGCGCATGGCCGGCGCGTCATGACGGCGACTGACGATGCGCTGCAGCAGTTGATTGCGCGTATCGGCGCAGGCGAGTCCGTCGATCTCGATCGTATTCCCGTCGAGCTGCGCACCTTGCCGGAAGTGCAGCGGCTGCTGCAGATGGCGCGGGTGGCCGGTGCGCTCGACCGCAATGCCAGCGATGCTGCCGCTGACGATGTAGCACCGGCACAGCTCGGCAGCTGGCGACTGGTGCGCCTGCTGGGCAGCGGCGGCATGGGCGAAGTCTGGCTCGGCGACCGCAGCGATGGCGCGGTCGAGCATCGGGTGGCGATCAAGCGACTGCGTATCGACGCCGGTCATTTCCGCGAGCGACTGGCCAGTGAGCGGCGCATCCTGGCTCGCCTGGAGCATCCGAATATCGCCCGCTTCATCGATGCCGGCGTCGATCCGCGCGGCGCGCCATGGCTGGCACTGGAGTATGTCGATGGTGCGCCGATCAGCGAATGGTGCAGCCGGCAGTCGCTGTCATTGCAGGCGCGGCTGCAGTTGTTCCAGAAGGTCTGCGCAGCGGTGGGTCATGCCCATCGCCATCTGATCGTGCATCGCGATCTGAAGCCGGCAAACGTGCTGGTCAATGCCGAAGGTGAGCCCAAACTGCTCGACTTCGGCATCGCCAAGTTGCTCGACGGCAGCAGCAGTGAACACACCAGCAGCGCGTTGACACCCGCCTATGCTGCACCCGAGCAACTGCGTGGCGGCGAGATATCCACCGCTACCGACGTCTACGCCCTGGGCTTGCTGCTGTTTCGCGTTCTGGCCGGTGTCTTGCCCGATACCCGCACCGGGGATTCGGCGGCGGCGGTGCTGGCGCGACTGGATGAGGAAGAAACCCGAAGGCCGAGTCGGCACGCCCTGCGCGCCAGTCAGGCCTTGCCGTATCCGGCGACGGCGCTGAAGGGCGATCTGGACGCCATCGTCGCGCAGGCGATGCGGGCACAGCCGGAAGCGCGTTACGGATCGGTCGCAGAACTTGCGGCCGATATCGGCCGCTATCTCGATGCGCGTCCGGTGCGCGCGCGGCCGCCCACCCGGCGCTATCGCTTCGCACGCTTCGTCAAGCGCAATCGCGGCGGTGTCGCGCTTGCCCTGATTGCACTGTTCGCCCTGGTCGCCGGCACGCTGATCTCGCTCAACCAGGCCATGCGCGCCGAGCGCGAGTCGGCCGCGGCGCAGCGCGCGCTTGCGCGCGCCGAGCGGGTCTCGGAGTTTCTGGGTTCACTGTACCGCGAGCAGGACCCGCTGCAGCGCGCTGGCGCCCGCCCGCGCCCGCCCGAAGCATTGATCGCCGATGCGGTGGCCCGTGTGCAGCGCGAGCTCTCCGATGATCCGCTCAGCCAGGCACAACTGCTGCGCGTGCTGGGCGAGGCGCAACTGAATGTCGCGGCGACGGACGCGGCGCGCGCCACGCTGGAGCTGGCCGGTCGACGCGCACTGGACGGTTCGGCGCCCTTGCTTGCAGCCGACATCGACAGCGTGCTGGGTTCGCTGGCGTTGCGCGAGCTACGTCTGGACGAAGCGGCTGGCCTGTTCGATCGGGCACTGCAGGTGGCGGCGGCCGAGCGTGGCAGCGACAGTCTCGAGGTGGCGCGCATTCGCGCGCGCCGGGCCGCCAGCCTGGTGCAAGTCGGGCGATTCGAGGAAGCGCGTGGTGAACTCGAGTCCGCCTACCGGCAACTGGCACTGCGACTGGGTCCAAACGCCAACGAAACCATCAATGCGCAGCTCTGGCTCGGCGCGGCCCAGGAACAGATGCGCGACGATCCGGCCGCCCTGCTGACGTTGCGCGCCAATGCCGCCGCGATCGAATCGGCATTCGGACCCGAAGACGCGAGACTGGTGCGGACGCTGACTTCGCTCGGAGAAGTGTTGCGCCGAACCCGCGATTTCCCGGCTGCGCGTGCGGTGCTTCAGCGCGCGGCAGTGATCGCACGCCGGCAGTTTGGCGACCATCATGTCCACCTCGTCAGTGCCCTGGTACGCATGGCCACTCTGGAGCGCGATGCTGGCGAGTTGCAGCAATCGATCAAGGTGCTGGATCAGGCGGCACTCGCCATGTCGTCCGACACCGACACCAGCACGCGGGCACAGCTGTTCGCGACCCGTGGCGGAACCTGGATCGAACTCGGCGACGGCGTGCGCGCCGAGCCCGACCTGCGCGAAGCGCTGCGGCTGCGCAGCGAGTCCGGTGGCACGCGCTCCGGCCTGGCCTGGTTCACCCAGGTGCAACTCGGGCAGGCCCTGGCCCTGCAGGGAAAAATCGACGAGGCGCACGCGCTGCAGTCAGAAGCTGCCGAGGAATTGCGCAAGCAACTCGGTCCGGACGCCTACCAGAACGGCATGGTTGCGCTGCGTCGCGCCCAGACTTATGCGCTGGAGCAGGATTGGTTGCCGGCCGTGGTGCAGATGCGCGAGGCGGTGCGCCTGGTCGAGCGTACCTATGGGCGTGAACACTATGGGCACTTCTCGTGGTCGCTGGAACTCGCCAGCTTTCTGGGCCAACTGGAAGACGGCCATGCAGAGGCTGCCGAGTTGATCGATGATCTGCTGGCGCGCTGGAGCGGCAAGGCCGAGATCGAGGCCGATTACGCGCGGCTGATCGCGTTGCGCTGCGATCTGCATGCGCGCGCCGGAAGACCGGCGGAGGCTGCGCGGCTGGCACGCAATGCGCTGGCCAGGAAGGAACTGCAGGCCAGCGCTGCGCAACGGCAGGCGCTGGAACGCTACGCCGGGGGCAACTGACGCCCTGGTGCAGCGACACCCCGGCGCGTTCGCTTGTCGGGTCCATCGACGTTCGTATCTTCAGCAACCTGGAGAACGTCGTGATGCGCATCTGTCTGTCCGCTCTGCTCGCCGTGCTGGTCACTGGACCGGTGTTCGCCACCCTGCTGGGCAGTTCGATCAGCGTGCAGGGTGTGCTCAGTGCCAATGGCCAGCCAGCCGATGGTGTCTACGATCTGCGGATCACACCGTATCCCGATCCGGCCCTCGGCCCCGAGCTGGCTCCCGCGATTGAACTGGACAACGTTTTCTTCCTGGAAGGCGCTTTCACAGCGCGCGTCGACTTCGGTCGCAGTCTGTTTCTCGGTGATGAAGTCTACTTCGAGATCGCGATCCGGCCCGGAACCGGTGGTGGCGACTACGAGGTGCTCAGCCCACGCCAGCTGGTGACCGCTGCTCCCTATGCGATGAAACCGGCAGCGGCCAGTGTGACCGATCTGGAGCTGGCAATGGACGCGGTGGGATCGCCGCAGATTCTGGATGGCAGCGTGCGCAGCGCGGAACTTGCCGATGCGGCGGTCAGCAGCCAGAAGCTTGTCGATGGCGCGGTCACTTCGAGCAAACTCGGCGATGGCGCCGTGGGCACGACAAAGCTCTCGGATGCGGCCGTTACCACCAGCAAGATCGATAGCGGCGCTGTGGCGACTGCCGCCTTGGCCGACGCTGCGGTGACCCAGTCGAAGCTGGCGCCCGACTCGGTGGACAGTGTGCGCATTGTCGATGGCAGCATTGCGGCAGCCGATCTGCAACCCGGCCTGTTGGCGTTGCCTTCGTGGAATCTCAACGGCAATGCCCTCGCCAGCGGTCAGTTCCTCGGCACTACCAATGCGACCGCGCTGGACTTGCGCAGCGATGCTGGCGTCACCATCAATGGCAGTCGTTTCAACAACAATACCGAGCTGACCATCCGCGGTTCGCCGACCACGGCGGAGACCAATGCCGATCTGACGCTGTGGCCGCGCGCCGGTACGGCGTTCTTCAACCTCTCCGCGGTCGGCAATGATCCGGCCGCCAGCATGCTGGCGGTGAGTTCCGTGGGGACCAGCCCGTTTACCGGCTACGTGGCCCGGCTGATCCTCAGTTATTCAGGTCAGCTTGGCATCGGCGGCAGCGATCCCACGCCGGTGGCAACCGTGCACGCGACGCGCGCCGATCTCGGCGTCGATATCGGCGATCTGGCGGACAGCTATGAATTCATCGCCGAAGACGCCGATGCGCAGCTCGCCCTGCTCAGCAATACCAGTGGCGGCAGCGGATCGAGCCTGTTGCTCGGAGAGTTCAACGCCGGCACCTTTGTCAATGGCTGGGGCCTCTGGCGCGCGACCGGAGCAACGACCCGGGTACCGCTGAACATTGCGTACGGCTCCAGCAATGTCCTCACCGCCAATCCGAGCCGGCTGAGCTTGTACAACGATGGCGCCCTGTTTGTCGGCAATGTTGCACCGAGCGCGGCCCCGCAAAGCTCCTTCCTTTTTACCGACGCTTCATCGGTGTCGACCTTCAATACGTCTGCCGCCAATCAGTTCCTGATTCGGGCCGTCGGCGGCGTCGCCATCAACCGCACGCCTGCCTCATCGGCCATCGAGCTGAGCATTGCACCGTCGACAGCCGGTGGCAGCGCCGACCTGGTACTGGGGCCGACAGGCAGCAGCGCGGCAGACGCCAGCATCACGATGGGTACGCCAGGTACCGAGACCGCATTTCGGGTCACGGCCGGCAGCTCGCCATCCGGCAACGGCTTTTTCACGGTGGCCAGCAGCAATTCGGCCACGGCCGAGACGCCGGCCATGCAGATCATCACCAGCGGGTCCTCATTCACCCGGCAACTCAGTCTGTTCCGCGGCAAGTCCGATGGCAGCTATCTCCTGCCGACCTTCCCGATCCATGTTGGCGATTCGACGATTCCCAACAGTGGCAACGGTGCCCATCTGACCAGTGGCGGCAGCTGGGTCAATGGCTCCAGCCGCGGCTTCAAGCAGGATTTCTCCCGCCTCGACACCGCGGCGGTGCTCGATCGCCTGCTCGGACTGCCGATTCGCCAGTGGCGCTACAAGGGTGCAGATCACGATCTGCACTATGGCCCGGTGGCCGAGGAGTTCAAGGCGGCGTTCGGGCTCGGTGGTGACGCACGCTATATCGCCACGGTGGATGCCGATGGCGTCGCGCTGGCGGCCATCCAGGGGCTCAATGCCAAGCTCGAGCGGGAGAATCAGCAGTTGCGCGAAGCGCTCACCGCACTTTCGGCGCGCATCGACCGGATCGAGCAGGGAAGGGGTGGTTCCGATGCATCCCGCTAGCAGTCGCACTCGCCTGCGCGGAGTGATCATGGTGCTGCTGGGCATCACCATGATGCCCGCATGGTCGGCCTTCCAGCTGCGCCGCGCCAGCCTGGACGCGGCCGGTGGCGGTAGCGCTGAAAGCGACAGCTACCAGATCGTGGTCGCCTACGGACAGCATGATGCCGACCAGGCCGCCTTCAGCGCGCACTACACCTGGCAGGGTGGTGTCTATGCGCAACTCCCGGGCAATGTGATCTTTGCCGATGGCTTCGAGGTCGACTGAGCGAGCAGGCTCATGCAGGCGGGAGCGTAATGCCGCAGTGGAGCCATGCTGTTGGGTCGGACGCGCTCAACCCTCGGCAAGCGCAGGCTCGGCTGCGTAGACCAGCAGGGCGCTGCCCAGCCGACTGTTGAGGCCCTGGATCGGCATCAGCAGATAGCGGCTGGTCTCTGCGCCAGGGTGCACGCTGACCGTGGTGGCATCGAGCAGGTTGCCGGGAAAATGTTCGGTGAAAGCGGCGTCCTGCAGCTTGCGGTCGCTGGCCAGCACGATCCGGCCAGCGGGATCGACCAGCACCACGAGCTGAATGCGCTCATTGCGCACCAGATCG
Organism: Pseudomonadota bacterium; assembly: GCA_022843465.1. Classification (GTDB taxonomy): domain Bacteria; phylum Pseudomonadota; class Gammaproteobacteria; order Xanthomonadales; family Ahniellaceae; genus 0-14-3-00-62-12. The sequence goes on from JALHNO010000001.1 coordinate 264,408, forward strand.
GCGAAGAACTCGTCGATCTGTCCGAGATTGCCGCGGATCATCTCGCCGCGGATCGACCAGGCCAGTGTCGTTCCCATCAGCACATGGGCGGCGTCGCTGTTCTGTCTGATGGCGGTATTGGCATTGCTGAGCAGGGTCGCGCGCTGGGCACTCGATTGCTCGGTCAGAGTTCGCATCCGGTTCTGCAGATCAGCTTCGACATTGCTGACGGCCGTCTGCTTCCAGACCAGCAACAGCAGGATGATCAATACGGCGACCAGAAGGGTCCAGACGGGTACCTGCATGGTCTGCAGTCGGGTCCAGGCGGATGCCTCGGAAGCGGGAGCGGTCACGGGGGCTTCGTTGTTCATGGGCGTCTCCTGTCGGGCAGGCGACAGCTCGCCGCCTGCGATGAGCGCGAATGTGCCTGTACAGATTACACCCGCCACCACAGTGGCGCGAGTCGGTGCCAGGGCTCCATTCAGTTTGAGTCGGCACCAGTCCGCGGAGCGTGGCGCCTGCAATCGCTCAGAAGTCGCTGCCCTGCAAGGCTCCGCGCTCGGTGCGGCGGTCATAGCTGTCGTTGCGCAGCAGCAGACGCATCTGTTCTCGGGTCTGCACATTGCTGGCCCTTTGCCGCAGCTCCTGGCAGCTCAAGGAGTCGGGCAACTGGGCGAGGTTGCGGGCGATTTCATGTGCTGCCGCGATGGCCAGTTCGCGATGCCCGCGTTCGTGCTCGACCAGGGCCCGATGCATGCGCTGCCAGGCGTAGCGCAGGCGGTCGCGCACCTGGCCACTGGGCTTCCATTCCGGCAGCGAGACGGTGATCTCCATCTCGACCGAGGCATCCTCCAGTCGACATCCCTGGTCGAGCGGCAGCAGGTCGTAGCGCGTGGTCAGCACGGCCTCGGTCAGCGCATGCGAGCGCAGGCCGTCGGCGCGCTGCGGTCGCCGCTCATCCAGTTGCGCTCGCAAATCGGCGTACTGCACCGCATCGACGATGTAGCTGCGCGATTGCAGTGAAATCTGCACTGGTGGAATCGGCTGTGCGCCATCCGCCGCAGCCTGGGCGTTACCGACCAGTAGCCCGAAAACGATGGTGACGATCCTGCCGGGGTGTGGTGCTGGCATGCAGTGCTTCCGAATCGGTGTGCTCAAGACAGGGACGTCGCGCAGCGCAAGTTCGTTGCACACCGAGCTGAAAAGTCAGCCGCGCCGCCAGATCGGCAATCCGGCGCTGGCCACGATCGCCATCGCGGTTTGTCAGACAGGATCGAACAGCGCGGCAATATCATCAGGGGTGATCGGCAGGGCTTCATCGCCGCTGTCGGCGAGCAGGGCATTGGCGAGGGCCGCCTTGCGGGTCTGCAGCGACTGGATTTTTTCTTCGACGGTGCCGGTGCAGATCAGGCGATAGACGAACACGGGCTTGTCCTGGCCAATCCGGTGCGCGCGATCGGTGGCCTGGGCTTCGACTGCCGGATTCCACCAGGGGTCGTAGTGGATCACGGTATCGGCTGCGGTCAGGTTCAGTCCGACACCGCCGGCACGCAGGCTGATCAGGAATACCGGAACCGCGCCTTCCTGGAAACGATGCACGGGTTCGTCGCGGTCGCGGGTGCTGCCATCGAGACGGACGAATTGGATCTGGCGTTCGCGCAGTTCCGGTTCGATCAGATCCAGCATCCGGGTGAACTGCGAAAACACCAGCACACGGCGGCCGGCGAGCACCAGTTCGTCGAGCATCTCGATCAGTCGTGACAGCTTGGCGGAATCTTCCACGTTGCGCGCGCTGTCGAGATCGAGCAGGCGCGGATCGCAGCAGGCCTGACGCAACTTGAGCAGGGCATCCAGCACGATGATGCCGCTGCGGCCGACACCGCGATCATGGATCGCCTCCTGCACGCGCTGATGCTGGTGCAGGCGCAGACTCTCGTAGAGATCGCGCTGGGCGCCGGCAATCTCGATCGACTCGATGATTTCCGACTTGGTGGGCAGATCGGCCGCGACCTGTTCCTTGGTCCGGCGCAGCAGGAACGGCTGGATGCGCCGGTTCAGACGCAGCTGACAGTCCTGGTCGGCAAGTTTTTCGATCGGCGTGCGGAACAGTCGGACAAAGCTCTTCTCGTCGCCAAGCAGGCCAGGCGCGGCGAAGTCGAGCAGGGACCACAGTTCGCCCAGATGATTTTCCACTGGCGTTCCGGTCAGGCAGAGTCGCTGCTGCGCATCCAGCGTGCGGGCGACGGTGGCTGCCAGCGACTTCGGGTTCTTGATCGCCTGCGCCTCGTCCAGCGCAACCACACTGTAGGCCTGTTCGGCATGCATCTCGCGATCACGCACCAGCAGGGTATAGCTGGTCAGGATCAGGTCGAAGTCCTTCAGTGACTCGAAGTCACGCGCACGCTGGGCACCATGCAGGGTGAGCACGCGCAGCTTCGGCGCAAAGCGTGCCGCCTCGCGGCGCCAGTTCGGCAGTACGCTGGTGGCAGTCACCACCATTGCGGGATGTTTCAGCGTTCCGGCCGCCTGCTGCGCGCAGACATGAGCGAGCAGTTGCACGGTCTTGCCGAGGCCCATATCGTCTGCGAGGATGCCGCCAAGTTCGTAGTGACGCAAGGCCGAAAGCCAGCGCAGACCCTCGGCCTGATATGGCCGCAACTCGGCATTGAAGTCCGCTGGCAGGACCGGCGGGCTGGGCAGGGCGAGTCCACGATAGCGTTCAGCGATGGCATGCAGACGCTCGCTGCCGATCAGGCGATGACTGGCCGCGATCTGATCGAGCAGGATCAGGGCACCTGCGCGAGCGCGTGGCAGTCGCAGCCTGCCGTCGGCATCGGGCTCGGCATCCATGGCAAGTTCGAGTACCGGCGCCAGCAGGGCGCGCAGTCGTCGCACCGGCACCGCGACGCGACGGTGCTCATCGATGGGCGCAAACCACACCGTCTGATCGGTCTCGTGGGCGCCGGGTCGCAGTGGGAAGCTGGGTGTCTCCAGGGCGCGCAACAGGATCGGCAGCAACGGTACACGCTCGCCATCGACTTCGATGCCGAGATCGAAATTGAACCAGGAAGTACCCGCCGACTCATCCACGGTCGCGTACAGCTGCGACGCGCTGGCGCTGACCTTGACCGGAAAATCGGCGGCCGTGGTGACCCGGAATCCATACTCGACCAGTTGCTCGCCCAGATGCAGGAACAGGTTGATCTGGTCGCTCGCCTGCCAGGTATCGAACACCCAGTCGTCGTCGCGCAGCTCTTCGTTCTCCAGCGCGCTGTAGCGCGCCACCCGCATCGGCGTCAGCCCGATCTTGCGCAGACGGGCGATCGCCTGGCGCTCGAACTCGTCATCGACCTCGGCATCCGGGCCAAGTGTCTGATAATCGAATGAGAGCCGCAGTGCGCACAGTTTCTCGTGCATGTCCTGACGTCGTACCCGCAGTTCGACGGCGGCAACCGGGCGTGCGCTCGGCCTGTGGTTGCGGGCGGCGCCGAGCTTTACGGTACGGCCGGCGACCGCGAGCAGGGCGGCAGCGTGCTTGCACCAGGCCATGGCCTGGCAGGTGCAGTGGGATTCGACGCTGCGCTTGCCATTGCTGCCGCGACTGACGACTTCCACCAGCCAGGGTTCATCGCGGGCGCTGTCGACCGCGCCGTGCAGGGTGATCTGGCTGGGGCCTTCCTGCAGCGACCATTCGAGCACAGCATCGCGCGCCGCCAGATCCCGGCCGTGACTGAGGACGCTGGCCTGAAAGTACCGGTCCAGTTCGTCCAGCGAAAACGGGAAATGATGCTGACCCTGCATGCGCACGAATTATCAGGAAGGTTCAGCCCCCCAGCTTACGCAGTCTTGTCGATCATGTCGAAGGAAAACTGCGCCCGGTCTGCCATTGGCGCCGGATTCGCGGGCAGTCGTCAGAACATTGCGCCGGGACACGACCGCCGCTGCCTGTGGCCCGCTAAACTCTCCTCCTTTTGATGCGGGGCTGCAGCGTGGGCGAGCAAGCGAATCTGCCGGGCTATGATTTTCCGGCCAACTATTTCCGCCACGGTCATGGCCACCGCCAGCACTATGTCGATGCCGGCCGGGGTGCGCCGGTGCTGATGCTGCATGGCAATCCGTCCTGGAGCTACTACTACCGTCGTGTCATTGCGGCACTGAGTGTGGACCATCGCTGCATCGTGCCGGACCATATCGGCATGGGGCGATCAGACAAACCCGATGCCGCCCAGTACGACTATCACCTGAAGCAGCGGGTCGATGATCTCGACGCGCTGATGACGCATCTGATCGAGAACGAGGCGGCGCCAGTGACCGGTTGGACCCTGATCGTGCACGACTGGGGCGGCATGATCGGCATGGCCTATGCCTGTCGCCACCCGCAGCGGATCGCGCGGCTGGTGATCCTCAATACCGGGGCATTTCCCAATCCGAAGGCGCTGAAGCTGCCGTGGACCCTGCGCCTTGCGCGCGACTCCTGGCTAGGCGCCCAACTGGTACTTCGCTGCAATGCCTTTGCCTGGGGCGCCAGTCGCTTCGGCGTCAAGCACAGGATGGACGCCGGTGAGCGCGCGGCTCTGCTTTCCCCTTACGACTCGCCTGCGCACCGCGTCGCCACGCTGAAATTCGTCCAGGACATCCCGCTGATGCCAGCCGATCGCGGCTATGACCTGGTCGCGGAAACCGGTGCGGCGCTCGCGCAGTTCGCGAATCGGCCGACGATGATTTTCTGGGGCAAGCAGGACTTCGTGTTTGACGATGCCTTTCTGCAGGTCTGGCGCCAGAAGTTGCCCGCCGCAGTCGTCCACGAGTACGCCGACGCCGGCCACTATGTCCTGGAAGACGCCCACGAGCGCATCATCCCGCTGCTGCGCGCGTTCCTCGCTTCCGGAACGGCTTCGGGCTGAAGTCGCCAGGCCGGTGGTGCGGCGGGTCGGGTCGGCAATGCCCTGACATCGCCACGAGTCGTGACAGAACCCGCTTGACGGCGCAGCCGGGCGCGCGCAACGCTTGCGGATGGCCTGCGCCAGCGGGCGAACTGCGCTGCTGGTCCGAGCAGTCCGGCGTGCGTCACCAGAGCGTCCACAAGGACAAGAGGGTTCATGAAAGACAAGCGAGAAATCGTCAGCAACTGGTTGCCGCGTTATACCGGCGTGCCCCTGACCGAGTTCGGCGAGTACATCCTGCTGACCAATTTCGGCCATTACCTGAGCGTGTTTGCCGACATCATCGGCGGCGGCGAGATCCGTGGCATGGATCGGCCAATGCCCAGCATCACCTTCGATGGCATCACCCTGATCAACTTCGGCATGGGCAGCGCGAATGCGGCGACGGTGATGGATCTGCTGTCTGCAATTGGTCCGAAGGCTGCGCTCTTCCTGGGCAAGTGTGGTGGCCTGAAGCGCAAGAATGCCATCGGCGATCTGGTACTCCCGATCGCGGCAATCCGCGGCGAGGGCACGTCCAATGACTATCTGTTGCCCGAGGTACCGGCCTTGCCGGCCTTCAGTCTGCAGCGCGCGGTGTCGACGATGATCCGCGATCTCGAACACGATTACTGGACCGGGACGGTCTACACCACCAATCGACGCGTCTGGGAACACGATGTGCAGTTCAAGCAGTATCTGCGCAAGACCCGGGCCATGGCGATCGATATGGAAACCGCCACGGTGTTCTCGGCGGGCTTTGCCAACAGCATCCCGACCGGCGCCCTGCTGCTGGTCAGCGATCAGCCGATGATTCCGGAAGGCGTGAAGACCGAGGCCTCCGACAAGCAGGTGACCTCAGGCTTTGTCGATCGTCATGTCCGTATCGGCATCGAGGCGTTGCGCCTGATCCGCCGCCACGGCAAGAGCGTCAAACATCTGCGCTTCGACGAATAGCGGCTTGCGCAGCCGCCCCGGTTGCGGCTGTCGCCGATCAGCGGGTCTCGTCAGAAGCCGAGTTGCAACAGGATCAGGCTGGGTGCGGCCTTGCCCTGCGGATCGGTCTGGACACGGCACATGAAACCGCGCTTGGTCTCGCTGGTGAGGCCCTTGTCGACGGTAACCGTGGATTCGATGACCACGATGCCATAGTCCTCCTGGCGAATGGCCGCAGCGAACTCCTTGGCGTTGCCCTCGAAGGGCTGATTGCCGATTTCAGCGGCGATGGCGTCCATGCATACCTTGGCGACCTTGGACTCGGTGCTGCCACCGCAGCCGGCGAGTGCAAGGACGAACACGGACAACAGGACGGATACTTGGTAGCGCTTGCGTGATTCGGTTGGCTTCTTCATGGCCCCTCCCGCGATTGGAACTCAACATAGCGCAAGCAAGATGTGGTCTCAATGCGCGAAAACCCCCAGGCGATGTAAAGAATTCGTGCCGCGGCGCACTCAATTGCCCCCAGCCATCGCCGGAAACGCCTTCAATACCCGTTTGACCGGCGTTATTCTAGTGGATTGCGAAGACCGTTCCCTGCAGCGCCCTGCTCGCCGGGCGCCTGCCCCTGCTCATGTGAAAGGAGTTCACCGATGAAACCGACCCTGCTCAGTGTTGCCGTTGCGTTGGCCCTGTTGTCCGACGTTCAGGCCCAGCAGTTGCCAGACCCGGCCAGCGAAGCGACCGCCGCCGGCGCGAGCGTTCCGGTCACCCTGGTGTCGAGCAATGCGCGGGTGGGTCTGGGCATCAACCAGGATGGTGATATCCACGGTGAGGCGCGTGGCTTTTTTGCCGACGATGGCGACTCGATCTGGTTTGCCGAGGGCTGGGCCGCCGATGGCGGCGCTGGCGGTCTCAAGTTCGGCCTGAACTGGCTGTGGGGCGGCGCCAGCCGCGCCGACAGCATCGAGCGTCCGGACTCGGTCACGGTGGCCAAATCCTTTGTCGCGGTTGACCAGAATGATGGGCATGCGCGCAAGGCGAGCATCGGCATAGGTATGGAACGTGAGGCCTGGTATGGCGACATCTATCTCGCCGCCGGCATCACCGGCGACCGCCAGGTTGCAGAAAGCACCAGCATCGCGACCACGGTCCTCAGCGGCAGCGAGGGCGGGCGACCGTATACCCAGACCCAGACCATCGAATCCCTGCTGCGCGCCTTCGAGCATCCCTACGAGACCGGTGTCGGCGCCCGGATCGGACGCTTTTTTGATCCCTACCTGCTGCGTGTCAGCGGCGGGTTGGACTATGAGCGCGGCAAGTTCGACAGCAACCAGGTCACCGTATCCGGCGGACTCGAGAAGTATTTCAGCAACTCGGGCCATAGTCTGGCGTTGAACGTCGAGCACTATGAAAAGGACGGCGATTTCGAGCTGGACAAGCGCGATACCCGTGCCTGGCTGACCTGGCGTTACGAGTTCGGCCTGCGTGCCCCGTTCCGTCCGGTGGCGCCGGAGCGTCTGGTTGAGGTACGCCGCGAAGTTTCCACCGATGTCAGCAGCGATCGACCAAAATCCGGCGTGGTACGCAATGAACTGGCGATCGACTCCAATGCCTTCTTCGCGTTCGACCGCTCCGAGATCACGCCGGCCGGCGATGCCGCGCTCAGCGGTGTCATCGAGGCCATCCGTGGCGGCAAGCGGGTCAGCCGCATCCGCGTGGTCGGACATACCTGCGATATCGGCAGCAACGCCTACAACCAGGGCCTGTCCGAGCGGCGTGCTGCCAGTGTGCGTGACTGGTTCGTCGCGCACGGCATCGATGGCGCCGAGCTTGATGTAACCGGCAAGGGCGAACTCGATCCCAAGTACCCCAATGACCGTGACAACCGGCACCGCAATCGGCGGGTGGACGTCAGCTTCCTGACCATCGAAGAAGAGACGGTGGAAGTACCAGCGCCGCCCAAGGTCGAGACCATCGTCGAATGGGTGAAGGAACCGGTTGCCGTTCCAGCGGCCTGGATCGAGCGCGCGCTGCGCAATCCGGCCGAACACAAGCGCACGGTGGATGTCTATCGCTTCGAGACGGTGGAGAACACCACCACGCTGGGGCCGCGCGTATTCAGCAATCGCGCACCGGTCGCCCAGAACGACAGCGCCAGCACGGCGCGCGGCACGGCAGTACTGATCAATGTGCTGGGCAATGACAGTGATCCCGATGGCGATGCGCTCAGCATCAGCGCGATCACGGCGCCGCAGAACGGCACCACCAGCCAGAGTGGCAGCCTGATCAGCTACACGCCTGCTGCCGGCTTCAATGGCACCGATACCTTCAGCTACACCATTTCGGACGGCAGGGGCGGCACCGCCACGGCCGTGGTGACCGTCACCATCAGCGGCTCGCCACCGGTGGCCAATCCCGACAATGCCACCACGATCAGCGGTCAGGCAGTCACCATCAATGTGCTCGCCAACGACAGCGATCCCGATGGTGACGCGCTCAGCGTCCCGGCAGTCGGTACCGCCAGCAATGGCACGGTGACCCTCAATCCGGACAGCACGGTGCGCTATACCCCGGCCAGCGGCTTCATCGGCAATGACAGTTTCAGCTACACCTTGCGCGATGCCACCGGGGCGCAGGCGACCGGTCTGGTCACGGTGCAGGTGACCCCGGCCAACCGCGCGCCGGTAGCCAACAACGACAGCTACATGATGATGCGTGACGATCTGCTGGTGCTCGACATCCTCGCCAATGACAGCGATCCGGATGGCGATCCGGTCACGGTGGTCGCCAATACCCAGCCCATCTATGGCGTGCTGTTGATCGGATCGGGCGGACAGTACGCCTATCGCGCCCTGCCCGGGTTCGAGGACGTGACCGACACCTTTACCTACACGATCAGCGATCCGGGCGGACTGACCGCCACCGCCACCGTCTCAATCATGATTGGCGATTGAGGGATCGGCTCCGGGGGGCGCGTCGCTGCTGACCACGCCGGCGCGCGCCCGCTGCGAGACGCTCGCCAGCAGTGAGCCGGCGATCACCAGGCCGGCGCCAATCCAGCCCCAGAGCGCGATGCGCTCGGGGGCAATCAGCTGTGGCCAGATTGTGTGGGTGGCGGCAACGGCAGCGACGCACAGCAGAGGCGTCATCGCCAGCACCATGCCGACGCGCGAGGCTTCCCAGTGCGCCAGTGCCTCGGCGAACGCGCCGTAGGCGCCGAGGGTATTGACGCAGCAGAACAGCAGCGCTGCGGCATGCAGGCCATCAAGCTTGACCAGTTCGGCAGGCTGCGCCAGCGGATAGAGCAGCAGCGCAGCGACTGCGTAGATGAACAGCAGCAGATGCTTTGAGCTGAGACGGTTGAGCAGTTGCTTCTGGATCAGCGCGTAGACCGCCCAGACCAGGGCAGCGGCGAGCACGATGGCGGCGCCCAGGCCGTAGTGGCTGGCGATACCGGTCGTCTGCCGGCTCTGGTCGCTGAAGAAGCTGATCAGCCCGGCGCCGACCAGTCCAAGACCGAGCCATTGCAGCGCACTGAAGCGCTCGCGGAAGATGAAGATTCCACCCAGCGCGAGCAGCAGGGGCGCTGCCTGGATCAGCAGCTGCGCGTTCGCCGGCGTCGTGTACTGCACGCCAAACAGATAGCCGACAAAATTGCCCGTCAGCATCAGGGCAGCGATCGTCATCAGCAACCAGGTCTTGCGATCATGACCGCGATACTTGCCGAGCTCACCGCGCAGCATCAGCCAGATCAACAGGGCGACGGTTGCGGTGACGAAGCGCGCCCAGGTGATGGTCCAGGCGTCCAGAGTCTCCAGTGCGATCTTCAACGTGATCGGAAGGGTGGCCCAGAACCCTGCGGTTACCATGGCCAGCGCCATCCCGAGTTGCCAGCGGCCGCTGGTGGTGTGCATGGCCAAGACGGCCTCCCGATTGAGAAAGGAATGCGGCCGCCGACACTAGCAGTTTGACCGCGCAGCAGAATCTCCGCCTCCGCCCGTCCGGGTTAAGCCACAATTCACCGCTACAATCCCACACTGGTGGTGCTCGCTACGGGGAATGCTCATGAAACGCGTCCTGGCACTGCTGTTCACCGTCCTGCTCTCCGGCTGCCTCACCTACGACAGCTACGGCTATCGCAGCGACGGTTACTACGAAGACCGCTACTACAGCGGCGGCCGCACCTATTACGACGGCTATTACAGCGGCTACGGCTCGGATTACGCCTACTGGAACCACTATCCGGCCTATGTCTACGGCTCGGCGTACTACTCGGTGCTGTGGCCGGTCTATCGCGGTTACTACGATCCGTTCTACACGCCGGGCTTCTACTACGGCGTCACCTGGTATCCGCGCACCTATTTCGGTCTCGGGCACTCCTGGCACTCCTGGCCCTACTATCACCCGTATTCGCCGTATCGCTACAGCTATGCGGACGGCTACTACGATCATTGGGACCGGCGTCGTGCCCAGGTCAGCGACCGCGTGCGTCGTGGCCAGAGCGCCACGGTCAGTAACCCCTACCTCTATGGCAGCGCCCGCAACGAAGCCGAGCGGCTGGCGTATCAGAGTGGCATTGGCCGCAAGCAGCAAGGTCTCGAGCGGCCGGGTGTCCAGTACGACCCGTTCGCCGCGCAACGCAGCAGCAGTCTGAGTCGCGATCTCGCGCGCAGCGAGGCCAATACACGCAGTCAGATGCCGGCGCGCTATCAGGGCGCAGAGGGTCGCGGTGAATTGCCAGCGCGCGCGCCCCTGCAGCGCAACTCCGAACCCTATCGGGCGCGCATCGACCGACCAGTGCGGTCCAGCGAGCCTGCGCGGGTGCAGCGTCAGGAGCGTTCCGCCGAGCAGATGCGTGGACGCGAATCCGGATGGGTCAGCGCCGCCCCGGGCAGCACGCCGGAGCCAGTCGGCGAAGCGCGCCTGCAGCGCAGCCGACCCGCGCCCTATTATCGCGAGGTCGCCGGTAGTCAGGTTCCAATGACGCGGCCACAGGAGCTCGAACAGCCGCGGGCGGCGAGTGCGCCGCTGGAGCGCAGCCGGTCGCGTGTATTCAGCGACTACCCGTCTTCACAGCCGGCGCCGGACTATCGCAGCGAGCGTGGCTACCGCAATGAACTGCGGGCTGCGCCGGTGTTCCAGCCGCAGCAACAGCCGGTACGACAGTCCTACGAAGCGCGGCCGGCAATGCGATTCGAGTCCGCCCCGTCGAGTTCGCGGGCGCCCTCGTATCCATCGCGATCGCCGGATGTCGGCAGCTCGCGTCCGCAGCGCAGCGAATCCGGCAGCAGCGACTCGGCGCGTGCAGAGACACGGCGCAGCCGCGATGAGGACTGAGGTCACGCCGACGCAATTGTCGCGGGTCTGATACGGCGCAGCGGCGCCGACGCGCGGGCAAAAAAAGAGGCCCCGACAGGGGCCTTAATGGGAGGAGAAACCTTGGAACAGGGAACGCACCCGCAAAGCGGGTTTGCAGCAGAAACCTCAGGCAGCGAGTTGCGCCAGCGCGGCACTCAGCTTGGCGCGCTTGCAGGAGAGACGCTCAACCTCGGCGTCCACCATCGAGTCATCACGAGTCATGACCTGGTCAAGAGCCATTTCCACCAAGCCGATCTCGATCAGAAGATCGTGGTGGACAGAAACCGGATCCATTCCCAGTGCAGCCATTTGTCCGTTCATGATGAGCCTCATTCGCTAGCTTTTTGGTTACATTGGGTACCTAGCAGAATGTGTGCCAGGTCACAGATCATTCAAAATCGAGTTGAGGAGCCCTTCGTCGCAATCGAACTGACACATTTGGTCGTGAGCTGACCCGCACCTGTCAGTTGTTACACGCAATCGTCTGATTCTTGATCGCTGTCACGTTTTTACTATCAGGAGTGAGATTCACTTGGCTTGACGCGCGAGAGCACGCCAGGCAAACGGTCACTGGCGCCCGGCACCAAAGGTCCTTAAGGATTCCCCCTGTTCCCTCAAGACCGCCGGGCGCCAGCCTCTCTTCCCTGAGATAGGTCTGGCTCCAGTGCGTCCTTCGGCGGCGCGGTGTCAGCCCCTGAGCCTGACCGCAGCGTCACATTCGCCAGCGTGCCCGCCGAAGTGCGACACTCCCCGTGCAGAAACCACGCCAGCATTGGCCTGAAATCCTTTGCTTCACAATTGCTTGCATTCACCGTCGTTGAAGGCGCCGTGCCATGCGTTACTCCGAAACTTATGACGTCATCGTAGTCGGCGGCGGTCACGCCGGTACCGAGGCCTGTCTTGCGGCTGCGCGTACCGGCGCCCGGACGCTGCTGCTGAGCCACAACATCGAGACCCTCGGTCAGATGAGCTGCAATCCCGCAATTGGCGGAATCGGCAAAGGCCATCTGGTGCGCGAGATCGATGCCCTTGGCGGTGCGATGGCACAGGCAGCCGATCTCGCCGGAATCCAGTGGCGCACGCTCAATGCCAGCAAGGGCCCCGCCGTTCGCGCGACCCGTTGCCAGGCCGACCGTGTGCTCTACCGCGCGGCCATCCGCAGCATGCTGGAACGAGCGCCCAATCTGAGCCTGTTCCAGCAGGCGGTCGATGACCTGATCCTGGACGGTGATCGCGTGATCGGTGTACGTACCCAGATGGGGCTGGATTTTCACGCACGGAGTGTCGTGCTGACCGCGGGAACCTTTCTCGCCGGCAAGATCCACATCGGCATGAGCCACTATGTCGGTGGTCGCGCCGGTGATCCGCCGGCACAGACGCTGGCGGCACGCATGCGCGAGCTGCCGTTCACGATCGATCGCCTGAAGACGGGAACTCCGCCGCGCATCGACGGCCGCAGCATCGACTATTCCTCGCTTGCAGAACAGCCGGGCGATCTGCCGATGCCGGTGTTTTCATTTCTCGGCGAGCCGGGTCAGCATCCTGACCAGGTCAGCTGCTTCATTACCCATACCAGCGAACAGACCCACGACATCATCCGCGCCGGACTTGATCGTTCGCCGCTCTACACTGGCGTGATCGAAGGGGTCGGTCCGCGCTACTGCCCCTCGATCGAGGACAAGATCGTGCGCTTTGCCGATCGGGGCTCGCATCAGATCTTCCTGGAGCCCGAGGGACTGTCCACCTTCGAGGTCTATCCCAATGGCATCTCGACCTCACTGCCGTTTGATGTGCAGCTCGATCTGGTGCGTTCCATTCGCGGTCTTGAAAGGGCGCATATCACCCGGCCGGGTTACGCGATCGAATACGATTATTTTGATCCGCGCGGTCTCAAGGACTCGCTGGAAACCAAGGCGATTGCCGGCCTCTACTTCGCCGGCCAGATCAATGGCACCACCGGCTACGAAGAGGCGGCGGCGCAGGGGCTGATCGCCGGCCTGAATGCAGCTCGTGCAAGCCGCGAACTGGCACCCTGGACGCCGCGTCGCGATCAGGCGTATATCGGCGTGCTGATTGACGATCTGATCACCAATGGCACCACCGAGCCCTATCGGATGTTCACCTCGCGTGCCGAGTACCGGTTGCATCTGCGTGAAGACAATGCCGATCTGCGTCTGACCGAGGCCGGCCATGGGCTTGGCCTGGTCGATGAGCAGCGCTGGCAGGCATTCTGTTTGAAGCGTGCCGCGATCGAGCAGGAATCGGCCAGGCTGAAGGCGATCTGGGCGGCGCCGGGCAATGCCCTGGGCCGTGAGATCGAGCAGACACTCGGCATTACCCTGAGCCGAGAAACCTCCGCGCATGACCTGCTGCGTCGTCCCGAGCTCAATTACGCACGCCTGCTCGAGGTCGCCAGTCTGGGTCCGCCGGTGGCTGATCCACGGGTGGCCGAACAGGTTGAAGTACAGACGCGCTATGCCGGTTACCTTGACCGCCAGCAGGACGAAATCGAACGCCAGCAACGCCATGAGTCGCTGGCGTTCCCGGAAGGCTTCAGTTTTTCCGAAGTATCCGGGCTGTCTTCGGAAGTCGCGCAGAAGCTGACCCGCGCTGCGCCGCAGACGCTGGGGCAGGCGATGCGCATCGCGGGTGTTACCGCCGCTGCGATTTCGCTGCTGCTGGTTCATCTGCGGCGACAGCAGGGCCGCGCCGCCGCATGAGCAATGGGCCCGTCGCGCCAGGGCCTGACCGTTTCCTGGTGGTCGCGTTCTGGCTGCTGTACGTGGCGGCGGGTGCGCAGACCGGCATTGCCACCGACACCGCACGCGATCTGTTGGCAGCCTGGGACATCGTCCAGGGCGTGCACTATCCACTGCGCGGACCCGAGCTCTATGCGACCTGGCACCTGGGCCCGATCTGGCATTACCTGCTGGCTTTGCCGCTGTGGTTGAGTCATAGCGCGGCCTGGACGGCGCTGCTGGTGGCCATGCTGGCGGGTTTGAAACTTCCGCTGGCGTACCGGCTCGGATTCCACTTTGGCGGACCGGCCTTGGCGCGACTGGCACTGATTGCGATCGCCTTGCCGGGCTGGTGGATGTTCGAGTGGCTGGTAGCCTCGCACACCAATCTCGCCGCCAGCTGCGTGCTGGGCTATGCCTTGTGCCTGCTGCACTGGTCGCGCCGTGACCGCATGATGTGGCTGGCCGGTGCCGGTCTGTTGTTCTCGCTGGCGCTGCATGCACACCCGACCGCCCTGTTCTGGGGCTGGCTTGTGCTCCCGGCGTTCTGGCAGCGTCAGCGTCAGGGCGGCATCCGCTGGACGCAGACTGTCCCGGCACTGCTGCTGTTTCTGCTGCCGTTCGCGCCGATGCTGGTCGACGAGGCCCGGCACGGTTGGCCGATGTGGTCGGGCACCCGCGCCTTCGTCGCCAGCCGCAGCGAGCTTGCCATCGCCTCGCGCGTATTGCCATTTCTGCGCGATCTGCTGGTGCTCGATGGCGTGCGCATGCCGGCGCAGTTCATGCTGGGTCCACCCTGGCTTGCGCTCGCCTTGCATCTGCTGCAGTGCCTGCTGGTCCTGCTTGCCGTGGTCGGCTTGTGGGCGCGCAGAGTCGCGCATGCCCCGGCCGCGTGGCTGGCCGCCACCGCCCTGGTGCTGGCGGCCAGCTTTGTCGTGCTGCTCCGGCCCGAGGTCCCCTACTGGATGACCTACGCCCTGATGCCGGGTGTTGCGGCATTTCTGGCGCTGGGCTGGCATCGGCTGTATCTGGCGCTGGTCGCCCGGGCGCAGGACGGCGCACATCCGGCGCGCGCGTTGCCGTGGCGGCGCGCCCTGATTGCGGTTTGGGTCATTGCCGGACTGGCCTTTGTCACGCTGGCGGGTCAGCGCATCCACGCCTCCAGCCAGGGTTGGGTTGCCGTGCCCTACCGGGTGGTCGGCCGCTACGCCGATCCGGCAAAACGCGTGGATGACCGGGTTCCCAATGCGATCTATCCGGTGTTCGGGCAGGAACGGCTTACCCGCTGGCTGTGCGCGCAACAACAGCCGCCCAACCTGCACGGTGATGGTGCCGCGTTGCAACGACTGAACCAGGGCAGCCTGCGCCTGCTGCACTGCGCGCAGGGTCCGCGGGCAGGCATCGGCGGCGACACCGGTGCGGCGCTGGCCTTGTACCCGGCCTTTCTCGTCCAGCAGGCCGGTCTGGACAGCGCGCCATCATTTGGCGCCATGCGAGAGGTGGCGGTGAAGCGGGTCCTGCATGCCGCCCAGCCTGAATCGGATGAAGTGATCCGTGCTTACCCGCCCTGGCTGTTGACACAGCAGCCCGTGCACCAATTCGAAGTCGAGGTCCCCGCCGGCCACCAGATCGTGGCGATCAGCAATCTGCGTCCGGTGTTCAATGGCCTGGATGAGCCGCGCCTGCTGGTCGATGGTGCTGTGCGAGTCCCGGTAGCTCGAACCGCTGTCACCTGGCTGTTCCGGCTGCCTGCGGGCAGGCCAGGCCGGCTGATCGTGAAGACCGGGGACCCCGGACTGATCGAAGTGCTGGCATTGCGGGAAACGCCCCGCGGTTAAAACACCTGTTTCCAGTGTGGGCGCGCGCGCTACAATGCGCGCCCTTTGTCATCCTGGTTTGCCCTCGTGCGAGCCGGAAAATCCTTCAAGGATGTTGCAGTGAACAAGACCGATCTGACGTTTCTCAAGCACTTTGCCATGGTCATCGGCGGTCTCGTACTGCTGACACTGGTGCTGATTGCTGGCGCCTACTGGATCTACAGCGGCCATCAGCCCGAACCCAGCAAGATCGCCGCGAGCAGGACGGCGGCGCGCATTGCGCCCGTCGGTGATGTCTTTGCCGGCGAGACCGGACTGGCTGCAATGGCCGCCGCCAAGGCGGCTGCCGAGGCCGCGGCCAAGGCACAAGTGGCCTATGACGGCACCCTCGACGGCGCTGTGATCTACGAGAAGTTGTGCTCTGCCTGCCACAAGACTGGTGCCGGTGGAGCACCCATGCTGACCAAGGCATTGTGGGCCAGCCGTATCACCCAGGGAACCGATGCCCTCGTGTTGCACGCGATTCAAGGCTATCAGGGCGAGGCCGGCGTCATGCCGGCGCGCGGTGGCAATCCCTCGCTCAGCGATGAGCAGGTCCGTGCCTCGGTCGAGTGGATGCTCGGCAACCTGAACTAGTGCGGCTGCCTGCCACGCGGCGCGGCAGCCTGCGGCGCCTTGATCCGCCCGAGTCCAACTACATGCGCCCAATCCGTTCACTTTGCCCGTTTGCGTTGCTGATCGCCGCGACGCTGCTGGCCGGCTGCGACAACGGGCAGCCGGGCGGTGTACCGCGCGCCTACGAGGGACCCCTGGAGTGTGGCGCTCCGGCTGCCCAGATTGGCGCGATCCAGGGCAGCGGTGCACTCAGTCCTGTGCTCGGGCGGACCGTTGAAGTCGAGGCCATCATCTCTGCGCGGTTCCTGGATGGGCTGGGCGGGTTTTTCATTGCCTCGGCCGCTGACGAGAGCGACCAGAATCCCGATACCTCCGAAGGCATTTTTGTCCGCTACGAGTCCAGGCTGCCGCGGATGCCGCGGCATGCGCGGATCCGATTGCGTGCGCGGGTGGCTGAACTCGGGACTGCGCCCGATACCCAGACGGCCCTGATCGAGGTCAGCGAGCTGGTCCAGTGCGGCAAGGCCGATCCGTTGCTGCCAGTGCTCCTGAGTTCCGTGCCCGACGGGGCGACCGGCTGGGAGGCGCTGGAGAGCCAGCGCGTGCAGATAACCGGTCCTCTCTCGGTGATCGGCAACGATGAGCTGGCCCGCAATGGCGAATTGCTGGTCTCGTTCGACGGTCGCGATTTTGCGCCGACCGAAATCAGTGCGCCCGGGCCGGCAGCGCAGCAGCGCGCCGACGCCAACCGGCGCACACGGCTCTGGCTGGACGACGCCCAACTCGATACCTATCCGCAGAAGCTCTGGTTCCTGCCCGAACCCTTGACCGCCGAGACCCCCTGGCGAGTCGACACCCAGGTCAGTGGCATCGAGGGAGTGCTGGAACAGCGTGATGGCCACTGGCGACTGCAGTTGACGAACCCGATCAAGTCAGTGACGCAGGCGCCGCGTCCGCTACAGCCGCCGGATCTTGATGGCGACCTGACGATCGCAAGCTTCAATGTCCTGAATTACTTCAATGGCGATGGCAAGGGCGGCGGCTTTCCGACCGAGCGAGGGGCCAGCAGTCCGGCGCATTTTGCGCGCCAACGGGAGAAAATCATTGCTGCCCTCGGCCTGATCAAGGCCGATGTGTTGGCGCTGATGGAGATCGAGAATGATGGTTTCGCCGCGGACAGCGCGATCGCCGACCTGACCGACGGACTCAACCGCAAGTTGGGCGCAAAGGAAGGCGACTATGCCTTCGTGACCGTGGAGGGCGGCAACCCGGGCAGCGACCTGATCACGGTCGCCCTGCTTTATCGCAAGAGCCGGGTGCTGCCGATCGGTCCGCCGGCCCTGCTGCTCGATGAGCCGTTCCTCGCAATCGGCCGACCCCCGATGGCCCAGACCTTCGAGGCCGAGGGCGTTCGTTTCACCGTGGTTGCCAACCATTTCAAGTCCAAGGGCGGCTGCGACGACGCGGATCCGTCCAATCGCGACCTGGGTGATGGCCAGGGCTGCTGGAATGCCACCCGGGTGGCAATGGCGCGTACGCTGTGGAACTGGGTGCAGACCGACCCGACCGCCAGCGGCGACAAACGCGTGCTGATTGTCGGCGACCTCAACGCGTTGGGTGAGGAGGATCCGGTTCGACTGCTCAAGTCCAGCGGTCTGCGCGACCTCCTCGCTGAACATGCCGCCGAACCTGCCTACAGCTATGTGTTCCGCGGTGAGTCGGGTCGCCTGGACCATGCCCTCGCCAGCCCGGAACTGGCCAGTCTGGTCAGTCGAGCCGCCGAATGGCATATCAATGCCGATGAGTCCCCGGCGCTCGAATACGCCGCAGCCGGTTTTGACGCCCGGACACTGCGCAGCCGCTATCGACCTGACCCGTTCCGAAGCTCGGATCACGACCCCGTTTTGGTGGGTTTGAAGCTCAAATAGGGCGGTTCAGGGCGAAAAACGCGGCATGGCGCCTATTTTGACGCCGCAAGCATTCCGATTTTGCGCATCTTGAGGCATTCTTCGCCACCATCGTCTGTGCCAGGACATCCAGCAGACGCGATCAGGAGGATTCCATGCTCAAAGTAGGCGACCCCGTTCCGGATTTCTCATTCTCCTCCGAGGCCTTTGGTTCCGTGTCCTCGGCTTCCCTGCGCGGCAAGCGCTACGTCATGTATTTCTACCCCAAAGACGATACTCCTGGCTGCACCCGTGAGGCCTGCGCCTTCCGCGACAATCTGCCGCGTTTCGGTACCCTGTCGGTCAAGGTGTTCGGAGTCAGCGCCGATGACGAGAAGTCCCACCTGCGTTTTGCGCGCAAGCACTCGCTGAATTTCAAGCTGATCCCGGATCCCGATCACGTCATCTGCGAGGCGTTTGGAACCTGGATAGAGAAAAGCATGTATGGCCGCAGCTATATGGGGGTGGCGCGCAGTACGTTCGTCATCGGCCCGGATGCGCGGGTCGAAAAAATCTGGGAAAAAGTTTCGCCCGATGGACACGCCGAAGAAGTATTCGCCTGGTTGAATGGCGACCCAATTCCGGTGCCCGCCAAGCCGGCGCCGGTGGCCAAGCCTGTCGCAACGGTGCGTCCAGCCACGGTCGCGCAGGCCGCGACGGAGCCCTCGAGCACAACCACGATGGCCTCAACGGGATCGGCCGTGGGCGCGGGCGGCGGCAAGCTCCCGACCGGATCGTCCGGACCGATGAAATCGACCCGAAAGCCGGCGGCCAAGGCGGTTGCCGCTCCCGCATCCACCAGCAAGCCCAAGTCCGCGGCAAGCAAGGCAGCGGTGACCAAGTCTATGGCGAAGAAACAGCCGGCAAAGCCCGCAGCGGCCGGCAAGTCGGCAGCGAGGAAGCTCGCCAGCAAGAAATCCGCCGCAAAGAAAATACCTGCCAAGAAACTCGCCGGAAAGAAGGCACCGGCCAAGAAGGCACCAGCCAAGAAGGTTGTGGCCAGGAAGCCGGCCGCAAAAAAGGTGAGCAGCGCCAAGCCGGCAGCGCGGGTTGCCGCCAAGCGCAGTGCCTCGGCGCGCAAATCGGCAGCGCGGGCACCGGCAGCACGCAGCAACCACGCACGACCGGCGACGGCCCAGGCTGCATCCCGGCGGCCGTCCGGCTCGAGCAAGGCGATCGGCGGCAAGTCACGGCGCTGATCTTCGCATCAGGGGGCAACGGGCGCAGCCGTCGCCCTTTGCCCACTGGGCTCAGCGCTCCGAGTGGCCGGCCTCGTCGTAGTCGCGGCGCTGGAACAGCCCCGGCTTGATCAGATCGATGAAGGCGCGCGCCTGCGGGCTCAGGTACTTGCCCTTGCGCATCACCACCCCATAGCTTCGCTGCGGGAAAAATGCGCGCATATTGCGCACTTCCAGCCGGTCGCTGGGCGCCAGGCAGATGCCGGTGACAATCGAGATGCCCAGACCCATCGCAACATACTGCTTGATCACGTCCCAGCCGCCGACCTCGATGGCGACGGTGTAGGGAACGCGCGCCTGCTGGAAGATCAGGTCGACCAGCCGATAGGTGGTCAACCGCCTGGGCGGCAGAATCAGCCCGTAGGGACTGAGATCGCGCAGTCCAATCTCGGGCTTGGCTGCGAGCGGATGGTTGATCGGTGCAATCAGCATAGGATCGAACGCGTATACCGGCTCCCAGGCCAGATCGGCGGGCACATCCAGCATCGAGCCGACGGCGAAATCGACCTGGTCGGAGCGCATCATGGCCAGACCGTCGCTGCCAGTGACATTGTGCAATTGCAGGCGTACCGCCGGGTAGCGTTCGCGAAACGCCTGGACCAGGGCCGGCAGCAGATAGTGAATCGTCGACGACCCGGCAGCGATATTCAGCTCGCCCGCGTCCAGGCCCTGAAGTCGGCCCTTGAACTGCTGATCCAGGCTGTCCAGGTTTTCGATCAGGGGCAGTGCCAACTCGTACAGCATCTCTCCTGCCACGGTCAGCGTCACCCGACGCCCGGTGCGTTCCATCAGGTGCTTGCCGTAGTCGCGCTCGAGCGCGGCAATCTGCAGGCTGATCGAGGGTTGGCTCAGGAACAATGCCTCGGCGGCCCGCGACAGGGTGCCGAGCTTGGCGGTCATGCAGAAGGCGCGCAGCTGCTTGAGCCGGCTGCCCTTGTAGTAGAAGCGACCGGACTCAGTCGTGGGCGCGGAGACGTTACCGCCTGTCGCATCCTTCAAACGTTTGTTCGTCCTCGGCTTCGTCGGACGCCGTGATTTTGGCTTTAACATTCAATCACTTGCGAATGTATTAACATTGCTGAAGTGATACATTGAAACATTTGCTTTGTCAAACCATGCAATGCCGTCTAGTTTCGATAGTCGACGTCTGTTGGAGGGCAGAGCCGTCACTGCAGACAAGGAGCATTTATGGCCGCTGTGCCCGAAACCGCCCGTACCCGCACTCGCCTCGCCGTCGATGCCGACGAAGCGAGCCGCCGGGTGTTGACTGACGAAGCCCTGGATTTGCTGATTGAATTGCATCAGCGCTTCGATCTGCGGCGGCAGGCACTGCTCGAGGCCCGGCGCCAGCGTCAACAACGTTTCGATGGCGGTGAACTTCCGGATTTCCTGCCTGAAACAGCCGCCATTCGTGCCGGTGACTGGAAAGTGGCAGCGATTCCCGCCGCCCTGCAGGACCGCCGCGTTGAAATCACCGGCCCGGTCGATCGCAAGATGATCATCAATGCGCTGAACTCCGGCGCGCGGGTGTTCATGGCGGATTTCGAGGATTCGTCGAGTCCCACCTGGGACGCAATGATCCAGGGCCAGATCAACCTGTACGACGCCAGTCGCGGCAACATTGATTTCACTTCGCCCGAAGGCAAGCGCTATGCCCTGAAGGAAGGCCCGCTGGCCAAGCTGATGGTTCGCCCGCGCGGCTGGCACCTGGATGAGAAACATCTGCTGGTCGACGATCAGCCCCTGTCTGGCGCCTTGTTCGATTTCGGGCTGTATGCCTTCCACAATGCCAGCGTGCTGGCGGCAGCCGAACGCGGACCGTATTTCTATCTGCCCAAGATGCAGAGTCACCTCGAAGCGCAACTCTGGGACGAGGTCATGGCGTTCACCGAGGTGCGCCTGGGTCTGCCGATCGGCACCATGAAGGCCACGGTCCTGATCGAGACGCTGCCTGCCGCCTTCGAGATGGATGAGATCCTGCATGCGCTGCGCGGCCGAATCGTCGGACTCAATTGCGGGCGTTGGGACTATATTTTTTCCTACATCAAGACCTTCCGCGCACAGTCCGATCGCGTGTTGCCGGAACGCTCCCAGGTCAGCATGAGTGCGCCGTTCCTGAAGGCATACGCGGATCTGCTGATCCACACCTGCCATCGCCGAGGTGCCTTTGCGATGGGAGGAATGGCAGCGCAGATCCCGATCGCGCGCGATCCGGCAGCCAATGAGGCCGCGATGGCCAAGGTGCGCGCCGACAAGCTCCGCGAGGTCAAGGCCGGGCACGATGGCACCTGGGTCGCGCATCCCGGACTGATACCGATTGCCCAGGCCATCTTTGACGAACACATGCCCGGGCCGAACCAGGTTCATGTCGAGCGCGCCGAAGTCGAGGTCGGTCGTGACCAGCTGATCACCCCGAGCGCCGGCAGTATCAGCCGTGCCGGCTTCCTGAACAATATCGATGTCTGCGTTCGCTACGTTGCCGCCTGGCTCGATGGTCTGGGCTGCGTGCCGATCCATGACCTGATGGAAGATGCCGCGACCGCCGAGATCTCGCGTGCCCAACTCTGGCAATGGTTGCATGTCGGGGGCCTCAGGCTGGATGACGGCACGCCGCTCGACTTCGCGTTGTTCGACCAGGCGCTCGCCAGCATTGGCGACCGCGTTGATCGCGCCGGTCTGCCGGGCGAATCGCGCTTCGATGAAGCGGCGCAGTTGCTCGGCGAATGGACTCGGGCCGACGAGCTGGTCGAATTCCTGACCCTGCCCTGTTACGAGCGCCTGAGCTGACCCTTTGATTCTGTGCCACGGCGGAGGGCCGTGGACGACACCGCAAGACCCACCACCGACCCTACTGGAGACGCCGATGAAAACCACCCTCCCGACCGCCGAACAGATCAAGCTCGATTGGCAGAACAGCCCGCGCTGGGCTGGCGTCAAGCGTCCCTACTCCGCCGAGGATGTGGTACGTCTGCGCGGCACGGTACACGTTGAGCACACTCTGGCGCGCAAGGGCGCCGAGAAGCTCTGGCATTACCTGCATACCGAGTCGTTCGTGAACGCGCTCGGCGCGATGACCGGAAACCAGGCCATGCAGCAGGTCAAGGCCGGCCTCAAGGCCATCTATCTCTCCGGCTGGCAGGTAGCCGCCGATGCCAATACCGCAGGCACGATGTACCCGGACCAGTCGCTGTATCCGGTCGATTCGGTACCCAATGTCGTGCGTGCCATCAACAATACGCTCAAGCGCGCCGACCAGATCCATCATGCCGAGGGCAATGACGACATCGACTGGTTGCAGCCGATCGTGGCCGATGCCGAAGCCGGCTTTGGTGGCGTGCTCAATGCATACGAACTGATGACGCACATGATCGAAGCCGGCGCTGCCGGTGTGCATTGGGAAGACCAGCTCGCCAGCGCCAAGAAGTGCGGCCATATGGGCGGCAAGGTGCTGGTGCCGACCCAGGAAGCCGTGCAGAAGCTGATCGCCGCCCGCCTCGCGGCCGATATCGCTGGCGTGCCCACCCTGATCGTGGCGCGCACCGATGCCATGGGCGCCGCCCTGGTCACCAGTGATGTCGATGCCAACGATCAGCCGTTCTGCAATGGCAAGCGCACCGTCGAAGGTTTCTACGAAACCCGCATGGGTCTCGACCAGGCAATCTCGCGTGGCCTGGCCTATGCGCCCTATGCCGATCTGATCTGGTGCGAGACCTCGACCCCCGATCTCGCCCAGGCCAAGCAGTTCGCCGATGCAATCCATGCCAAGTACCCGGGCAAATTGCTGGCCTACAACTGCTCGCCCAGCTTCAACTGGAAGAAGAACCTTGACGAGGCGACGATCGCCAAGTTCCAGAAGGAAATCGCCAGCTACGGCTACAAGTTCCAGTTCATCACGCTGGCCGGCTTCCATGCGCTGAACTACTCGATGTGGAAACTGGCCACCGGCTACAAGGATCGCCAGATGGCAGCCTATGTCGAGTTGCAGGAAGAAGAGTTTGCCAACGAGCGCAACGGCTATACCGCCGCCAAGCATCAGCGCGAGGTCGGTACCGGCTATTTCGACAAGGTGAACGAGGTGATCGCCTCGGGTCAGTCCTCGCTGTCGGCATTGAGCGGATCGACCGAAGAGGAACAGTTCCACCACGCTGCCTGAGCAAGATAGCGCCCGCCATTGGGGAACGAGGGGCCGCCGCGAGGCGGCCCCTCGTTTTTTGGTGGCCAGCGACGTAGCGACGTTCGGCGCAATAACCGAAGGGCGCATCGCGCCGCATTGAACTGCGTCCCGACGTATGTGTGCGGGGACACATTCGGCGCCACGCCCTTCGGTTATTGCGCCCAACGATGCTGAGCCGCGCGATGTGCATGATCTTCGGAAGCGCCAGTTTCCTGTGGGCACAACCCGAGAACGTCACAATCTGCAGCCACGCCGATCCGCGAAAAGCGCGAAGAGAAAGGGCGCCCGAAGGCGCCCTTTCGTGACCGCGCCGCTGCAACAATCACTGACGGCGGCTGTAGGCACCAAAGCCGATCAGGCCGAGGCCGAGGAAGGCCAGCAGCATCAGACCGCGCGCCCCTTCGCCCAGGGCCGGGACCGGAATGGGCGGTGCGCCGGTAGTGCCGGTCAGGTCGAAAGTGAACAGCTGGGCACCCGCCGAGCAATCGAGCACGCCGAGGAAGGTGCCGCTGACCAGGCTCGAGTAGGTGATCGTGGTGCTGGCTGATCCCCCGGCAGGTACCGTGAACATCAGCGGCGCAACCGTGAACTGGGTAGCCGCCGGTGCCGTGCAGGTGACGTCCACCGGCACCAGGCCCGGGTTCTGGAACGCAACCGGCGCGGTAGTGGCGGGGCCAGCGAACGACTGCATCGGCAAGGTGATCAGCGAACCCGAGGTTGGGGTCGAAGTCAGCGGCACCACGGTCCCGGCTGGGCAGCTCAATTCAAAGGTGACCACGACCGGCGTACCGCCCTGATCCTCACTGCAGGTCAAGGCCTGGGTGACTGCGGCCGCACCGAGCGTGCAGGTGCCCGACAGCGGGCCGCCACTGATCGCGCCAGCACCTTCGGCCATGACCGTTTGACCGAAGCCGGCAAACGGTGCGGTGGGCGCCGTGCAGGTCGTGGTCGTGGTGTTCATGGCGCCCGTGCCCGAGCCCGGCGTGCCGATGCTGACATCGATGGTACCCGTCCCGGTCGAGCCGATCACGCCGCCACCGGTGAAGGCGACGGTTCCCAGCGGGGCCGGGTTGTAGGCGAAGATCGGCGGGCTGCTGGAGACGCCTGTGGTCACGTCCAGCGACCAGCTGTCGAGCGAGCCGCCATCACCGGCCAGATCATCGCTGATGGTGATGGTCCAGGTGCCGTTCGGGTCCTCACCCACAAAGGCGGACAAGGACTCCTCGACCACCAGCGGACTCGCCAGGGTCAGATTGACATAGGCATTGTCAGTGGCAAGACCGTTGTTGGTGGTGTAGGGCACCTGGCCGGCCGGATTGGCCGAATCGGACCAGATCGTGCCATTGAAGACATTGTCGTTACCCGCTCCATTGTCCGTGCTCAGCGTGACCACCGTGCCGGCGGGCGATTGCAGGGTCATGTCGAGGTCGGCCGCAAAGGTATGCGTGAGCGCAGTCGTCAGGTCCAGGCTGGTCAAGGCGGTTCCTGCGCCAGAGACCACCAGGGTGCTGGTGACGACCGCCGGGCCGGTGGGCACCGCGGTCGGCGTGGTATTGCTGAACGTCGCCGTGGTTTCGGTCGGCGCGGCCGGAAGCGTGAATACGTCCAGCGTCCATGAATCCAGTGATCCGCCATCGCCAGCCAGATCATCGCTGATCGTGATGGTCCAGGTGCCGTTCGGGTCCTCGCCACGGAATGCGCCCAGTGACTCTTCCGGCACAAGGGGGCTCGCCAGGGTCAGATTGACATAAGCCTGGTCGGTGACCATACCGTTGTTGGTGGTATAGGGCACCTGGCCGGCTGGATTGGCCTGATCATCCCAGACCGTGCCGTTGAACACATTGTCATTGCCGGCGCCATTGTCCGTGGTCAGTGTGACCACGGTACCGGCAGGCGACTGAAGGGTGATGTCGAGGTCGGCGGCAAAGGTATGCGTCAGAAACGTGGTCAGATCCACATCCCAGATATAGGGGCCGGCGCCCGCGACCACGACGGTTGACGTTACCACCGCAGGCCCTGTCGGGACTGCGGTCGGAGTGCTGTTGGTGACCGAGGTGGTGGTGATCACGCCGCCCGGAGGAGCCGGTGGCGCCGCGCGCACGGCTGCGCCGGGGCGACCCGGGGCGGCGCTCGCAGCTTCATGCATGGTGGTAGGGTCGTCGCCGCCCATCGACAACTTCAGCGCATTGAATTGCGCCTGCAGGTTGTCGTGTCGTTCCTGCTCGGAGGCAATGCCACGGATGGACTGCTGCTCCTGCGCGATCGCGCGCATCTGGGCATAGGTCGCCAGTTTGTCAACCTGGGCGAACGCCGGTGCAGCCAGCATGCCCGAACAAAGAACGAGGATGGTGCGGTAGGAACGATCAATGCGCTTCATCTTGCCACTCCAAGGGATCGAAAATCGGTTTTTGATCAGGGCAAATGCTGGCTACGGCGGAACAGCGAAACTCCCACAACTAAATCCTAACACTTTTTGTTGCAATCGGAAGGGGCAGTCGACGCCCCGATGGAGGCGTCCGGTCCCGGCCGGGGTTTCGGAAGATTGCGGTCGCACGGTCGCAGTAGCGCGACCGTGCGCATTCCGCCAATAATCCGATTCAGCTGGCGAAGCCGCGCTGGCTGAAATGCGACCATGGAAAAGGGCGCCCGCAGGCGCCCTTTCATTTCCGTTCACCGCAGCGCGTTACTGGCGGCGGCTGTAGGCACCAAAGCCGATCAGACCCAGGCCGAGGAAGGCCAGCAGCATCAGACCACGAGCGCCTTCGCCCAGGGCCGGAACCGGGATCGCGGGCGCGCCGGTGGTGCCGGTCAGGTCGAAGGTGAACAGCTGGGCGCCGGCCGAGCAATCGAGCACGCCGAGGAAGGTGCCGCTGACCAGGCTGGAGTAGGTGATCGTGGTGCTCGCCGATCCCCCGGCAGGTACCGTGAACATCAGTGGGGCGACGGTGAACTGGGTTGCCACCGGTGCGGTGCAGGTGACATCCACCGGTACCAGTCCCGGATTCTGGAAGGAAACCGGCGCCGTGGTGGCCGGGCCGCCAAACGACTGCATCGGCATCGTGATCAGTGAACCCGAGGCCGGCGTGGAGGTGAGCGGGGTCGCGGTGCCTGCCGGGCAGCTGAGCTCGAAGGTGCGCACGACCGGCGTGCCACCCTGATTCTCGCTGCAGGTCAGCGTCTGGGTCACGACGGCCGCACCCAGCGTACAAGTTCCTGACAACGGACCGCCGCTGATCGCGCCAGCACCCTCAGCCGTGACCGACTGACCAAAGCCCGAGAAAGGCGCGGTCGGCGCAGTGCAGGTGGTGGTCGTGGTATTGGCGGCACCGGTGCCCGAGCCGGGCGTGCCGATGCTGACATCGATCGAGCCGTTGGCCGTCGAACCAATCGCGCCACCGCCGGTAAAGGACACGGTTCCCATCGGGGCCGGGTTGTAAGCAAAGACAGGTGGTGCATCGCCGGAAACATCGAGGTCGGCGGTGACGCTCCAGCTGGTCAGGTTGCCGAGATCCGCGGCCGCGCGATCGCAGACCGTAAGGGTGAACGTGCCCGGTGTGGCCAGGCCATTGAACGCAGTCAGCACATCGATCGGCTGACAGGTCGGGCCGGGCGGGGTCACGCAGTTGGCCGCTGTACCGCAATTGGTTACATCGGAACAAAGCAGGGCTGCGTCGCTGTCGACCAGGGCGTTAAGATTATCGCCGCTGCCATCAACGTTATTGACCAGGCGCACCGTGCCGCCGCCGCCGGTGTAGCTCAGGCCCACCTGGATATCCGAGCGCCAGGTCTGGGTCAGTTCGAGCGTCACATCGATGTCGGTGATCGTGCCCACTTCAGTGAACGCGATGGTGCGCGAGATCCCGCCCAGGCCGGTGCCATTGGTATCGTCGGTACAACCGTTGTCCGGAAGGACTGGAGTCGCTGCAGCATCGGTATTCGTTACAGTGGTGGTGCCGGCGCTGACCAGGCCGGCAGCGCCGAGGCCTGCGGCCAGCAACGCAACAGTGGTCGATTTGGACATGAGCAACTCCCCAGGGTGGACGTTGGATCTGAACGGTGAATGAAGCGGAGGGCGAAACAATTGCCTTCGCATCCTAACCCACCCCCAAAGTCATGGCAATAACAAGTTGATCTCATTCGGAATTCACTGTCCCGTCCCGCTCTGGCACGGCATCCGCGATGGGCCCCGCTATCATGGTCGCTGAACTGGCTGGGTCGAGGTAGGCACAAGCATGGATTACGATGTGGTGATCATCGGTGCCGGCCCAGGCGGCAGCACCTGTGCGGCCCTGATCAGAAAATACGCGCCGGAGGCCAAGGTGGCCGTGTTCGATCGCGAAGCCTTCCCGCGCGAACATGTCGGCGAGAGCCAACTGCCGCAGATTGGCTACATCATCAATGAGATGGGTTGCTGGGACGAGGTTGAGGCGGCTGGTTTTCCGATCAAGATCGGCGCCACCTATCGCTGGGGCAACAACCCCAAGCTCTGGGATTTCGAGTTCACTCCGGCCGATGATTATGTCTGCGAGCCACGGCCACGCGCCTTCACCGATCAGGCGCGGCAATTGGCGTTCCAGGTCGACCGCCGTGTCTATGATCTGATCCTGGCCGAGCGCGCGCGTGCACTGGGTGCCGAAGTGCATCTCGGCGTGGGCGTAAAGCAGATCGTCTCGCATGATGACGAAATCCAGGCCCTGCAACTCAGCGATGGCCGTCGCATCAGGGCGCGCTGGTATGTCGACGCGACCGGCAACAGCGGCCTGCTGCGGCGTGCCATGCAAGTGGCTATCAGTGCGCCCACCAAGCTGCAGAACATCGCGTTCTGGGATTATTGGGACGACGCCGACTGGGCCGTGCGTGCCACCGGCGATGCGACCCGAGTACTGGTGCTGTCGATCGGCTGCGGCTGGATCTGGTTCATTCCGGTCAGCCAGACCCGAACCAGCATCGGTTTCGTCTGTCCGGCCAGCTTCTACAAGGAAGGTGATCGCAGTGCCGAGGAGCTCTATACCTGGGCGCTCGCCCAGGAGCCCCTGATCGGCAGCCTGACCACCAGGGCACGTCGCTCGGGTGCGGTACAGGCGACCAGGGACTGGTCGTTTCTGGCCGATCGCATCACCGGCAGCAACTGGATGCTGGTCGGCGAGTCGGCCGGATTTGCCGATCCGATCCTGGCCGCCGGTTTGACCCTGACACAGAGCGGCGCGCGCGAGGCGGCCTATACGCTGGTCGCCCTGCTCAGACGCGAACACGATCGCAGCTGGTTGCTCAAGCATTACAACGACAACCAGCGCGCACGCATCACCCAGCACATCCGTTTCGCCGATTTCTGGTATTCGGCCAATGGCGCCTTCACCGATCTTCAGGAGTACACTCGCGAGATCGCGCGCGATGCCGGGCTCAATCTGGATCCGCAGCAGGCATTCCAGTGGCTGGGCACCGGCGGATTCACCCACGATCAGCTCGGGCAGGCCGTCATCGGCGGTTTCGATCTGGGAGGCGTGCGTCAGCTGGCGCAGCGCCTGATCAATGCCGATGAAGACCTCTGGCAGATCAGCCGGTTCAACCGCTTCCGCCTCGATTTCTCGAACGCCGAACAGGAAGACATCCCGGCCTATGTCGAGGGGCGCGTGCATCCGGTGCCCAGCATGCGCCGCGGCGGCTCCCGCCTGCCTCTGGTCGGCGCCTTCCGGATGGTCGTCGAAGCCCTGCAGAACGCCGAGCGCGCCGACCAGCTGCTGCAATACATGATGATGCGCGCGCAGGAGCAGGCGGCCGCGATGCACCCCGACCTCGCGCTGCGACAGATCCTGATGTGCCTGGAACTGATGCTCAACGAGTCCTGGGTGCGCGCCGAGCTGGTTGCCGATGAGCCCTGCATCGTGATGCGCACGCCCAGGGAGGGTGGCTGCATCCACAGCAATGTCGATCTGGTCATGCGCAGTGGCGAACCCGCTGCCCGCCAGGTGCTGCCGGCATGACGGCAGCCAGTCAGCACTACGATGTTGCCATCATCGGTGGCGGCCCGGGTGGCAGCACGGCGGCCGGCATGCTGCGCAAGCATGCGCCGGAGCTGAGCGTCGCGGTCTTCGAACGTGAGCAGTTCCCCCGTGAGCATGTCGGCGAGAGTCAGCTGCCGCCAGTCGGTCGGGTGCTGGAGGAACTTGGTGTCTGGCCAGAGATCGAGCGGGCCGGATTTCCCATCAAGATCGGTGCCACCTATCGCTGGGGCAACAGCAGCAAGCTCTGGGATTTCGAGTTCGTGCCGCCGACCGATTACGTCGAACAGCCACGGCCGCGCGCCTACGAAGGTCAGGCGCGTTATCTTGCGCTGCAGGTGGAGCGTGCCCAGTACGATGAGATTCTGCTGCGTCATGCCGAGTCACTGGGGGCCGAGGTTCATCAGCGGACCGCCGTGCGCTCGGTTCAGCGCAGCGGCGATCGCGTCGATGGCCTGGTGCTGGATGACGGCCGGATCATCACCGCGCAGTGGTATCTGGATGCATCCGGCAACTCCGCCGTGCTGCGTCGTGCCATGGACGTTGCCATCGAAGCACCGACGCGACTGCAGAATGTGGCGTTCTGGGATTACTGGGAAAACACCGAATGGGCGTCCAAGTTCGATGGTGGAGCAACGCGCGTATTGGTGATGTCGATCGGCTGCGGCTGGATCTGGTTCATCCCGCTTGGCCCGACCCGAACCAGTATCGGCTTTGTCTGCCCGGCGAGCTATTACAAGCAGGGCGACAAGTCAGCGAGCGAACTCTACGAGTGGGCCCTGTCGCAAGAGCCGCTGATCGCCCAGCTGACCGCAAATGCGCGCCGCGATGGTGAAGTGCGCGCCACCAAGGAATGGTCCTTCCTGGCGGATCGTTGCTGTGGGGAGAACTGGATGCTGGTCGGGGAGACGGCCGGCTTCGCCGATCCCATTCTCGCGGCCGGATTGACGCTCACACACACCGGTGCGCGCGAAGCCGCCTATACCGTCAGTGCCCTGATCAAGGGCACACACGAGGCTGCATGGTTGCTCAAGCACTATGACGACAACCAGCGCAGTCGCATCCGCCAGCATATCCGCTTTGCCGACTTCTGGTACTCGGCCAACGGCGTATTCACCGACTTGCAGGAATACACCCGCGAGATTGCCCGTGATGCCGGCATCGACCTCGATCCCCAGCAGGCCTTCCAGTGGCTGGGCACCGGCGGCTTCACCCACGATGTCCTGGGCCAGGCAGTGATTGGCGGCTCCGACCTCGGCAGCGTGCGCCAGATCGCCCAGCGCATGGTCGATCTCGATGAAAATCTCTGGCAGCTGGTCCGCTACAACCGGTTCTGGCTCAATCTTGACGATGCCGAATGCATCGATATTCCGGCCTACGCCAATGGCCAGATCCAGCGCGTTCCCTGTTATCTGCGCGCCGGCAAGCGACTGCCCAATGTCGGCATTTTCGCGACCGTGATCAAGGCCGTCCGCCAGTGCAACGATCTACCGTCCTTGCTGCGCGCGATGACGGCGCAGACCGGCACCTTGAATGCCGCTGCACTCAGCGGTGATCTGTTCTATCAACAGGTGCAGGCGATGGAATTGATGCTCAACGACGGCTGGCTGCGCGCCCGCCACGATCCGAAGTTCCCGACCCTCGATCTGAAAACGCCACGAGAAGGCAAGTTCATCCACAGCAATGCCGGTGTGCATCCGGTGGCTGCGCCGGGGGCAGCGAACCCATCCGCTTTGTAGCGAGCGGCAGCCAGCGACCGCGGCGTTCGGTGCTGGCGTCGGCAGCGTCGCTCAGCCGTCGGCCCCCTTGCAGCTAGTCAGGCCATCGACCAATAAAAAAACCCCGGCGCGAGGCCGGGGTTTCTGGTTTCACTTCGGGCGCGCAGGGCGCGCCTCTGGCATCGATCAGACGGCCTGCCTGCGACGAATGACCGCGAACGCACCCAGTGCGATCAGCACCATCAGTGCTGCCGCGATCAGGCGACCCCACTCTCCCAGAGTCGGAACCGCAGTCGGCGGAGCGCCGGCCGTGATTGTGACCACCGTCGGGTCGGCGCCGCCGCCGACGGCCGGATCATCCGTGGTGGCGCTCGACTCATTGCTGCCATTGCCGTCACCGTCGAACGAGATCGTGCCCTGATTGCTGATCGCGCCAGTAAAGAAAGGCGAGATGGTGGCGGTGATCGTGATCGTTACCGAACCTGCGCTGGCGATGCTGCCATTCCATGTGACCGTGTTGGTGCCGATCGTGGCGACCGCCGTTCCGGAGGTTGCACTTGCCGAGACCAGACTCAGCGAAGCCGGCAGCACGTCGGTGA
Organism: Pseudomonadota bacterium; assembly: GCA_022843465.1. GTDB lineage: Bacteria > Pseudomonadota > Gammaproteobacteria > Xanthomonadales > Ahniellaceae > 0-14-3-00-62-12. The sequence continues at coordinate 296,450 of JALHNO010000001.1, forward strand.
ACTCGTCGCCCGGATTGTCGCCCTGCGGACCGGTGCCACCGTTATTGAGCACGATGGTGTAGGTCAGGGTGCTGCCGGACAGGAAGCTGCCCGCGGCGGTCTTGGTGCCGGTGACATTTGCTGCGAGCGCGGCAGTCAGCGTATTGGAATCCGTTGCCGAGTTATTGGCGGGATTGACTTCGATGACACCGCCGATGCCGGTAACCGTGGCCGTGTTGTCAAGTGTACCGGTGGCGCCAGAATTGATCGGGCACTGCGCGGTATACGTCACCGATCCGCCGTTCGGCAGGTTTACGGTGTCATTGATATTGCCGGCACCGTTGGCCGCACAAGTACCGCCACCGGCGCCCACGCAGGTCCAGGTCGGGCTGACACAGGCTGCCGGGAAGGTATCGGCCACGGTGGCGCCATTGACGTCGTTCGGACCCGCATTGCTGGCGGTGATCGTGTAGGTCGTCGTCGAGCCAGCGGGCACGCTGGCCACGCCATCGGTCTTGGTGATGCTGAGGTCGGCCATCGCGCCGCCATCAAGTGCGCAGGTACCTGCGGTAACCGCTACGGATACCGTGTACGGGCCCGCCGGGCCGGGAGGAGTTGCGCCGGTCGAGTAGCCATCCACGACGATGAAGTAGTCGGTGCCCGCGATGGCATCGAGAGAAACCGACTCTGCTACGCCGCCCACACCGGTGTCGTCAACGCAGGCGCAGTCGCTGAGCGAGCTGGAGCACTGGGTCTGATACGCGATCAGCGCCATGTCTTCGGCTCCGGTCGGGTCCATCGTGATGTTCAAGGTGCAATTTGCCGTGGTGCGAATCTTGTAGGCAAAATCCGGTGCGGTGCCGGTGCCGGTGTAGATGGCACCACGTGGCAGCGAGCCCGCTGGTCCGGCGCCGGTACAGGTGGACGAGGCCGTGCAGGTCGGCGCGGTGGTATCGGCCGGCAGATCATAGTCATCGACCAGGCCAACTGTCGTTCCCGCAGCGTTGAACGGGAAGGTGCCGGTTTCAAAGGTCGCTGCCGGGCAGGTGTCATTGCCGATGTTCGGCTCGGGCGGTGCTGCGGCGGCGCGTTCCGCCATCCACTGCGCCAGACGGATGCGGCGTTCTTCGAGCTGCTCAGGCGTAAGCTGATCGGCGATGGCCTGCTTGATACGCACCTGATCGAGGTACGCCTCCCATCCTGCCACCTGTGCTTTCGCAATGCTGCTTAGGCCTGCAGCGAGGCCAACACCCACCAATATCCTGCCGATCTTCATTTCTGACTCTCCCGCCAATGAGTTGAATGTGTGATGCGCAGCACCCTTACGGCGCCTCGAGTTCCCAGCCCGAACGCCGAGTTTATCCTTCATTAACAATCCTGCCAATAGTCACGTCGGCCCACCGAGGACCTCCGTGCAGCCCTGAATCACTCGGTTATATGTATGATTTGAAACATATTTATGGAGGGCGCGCGGATCTGCAAGGTGTCTTCTATTGCCAGTTCGCGGTCGGCCTGCAGATACTTGACTCATGTCCAATACTCTCGTTGATTCCGATCTGCGTCGCTGGCTGGGCGGCTTGTTCGTGCTGTGCGCAGTCGCCGCCTGTGCCGCCCCGGAGTCCCCTGACCTGGTTCTGATCAGTCTGGACACAGTGCGTGCCGATGCGTTCAGAACTGTTGCAAAGCACAATCCCGTGCTGCGCGACCTGGTGGCCGATTCGGTCGGATTCCGTGCGGGCTCGACGCCAACGCCACTGACCTTGCCTGCCCATGTCTCGTTGATGAGCGCGCTCGATCCGAACCGGCATGGTGTACGCAACAATGGCCAGCGACTCGGTGAAGCGCCGACCCTGCTGGCCGAGCGGCTGCGCGATGCCGGTTATGCCACCGGTGCCGTGGTAAGTGCTTTCCCGCTGGACCGGCAATTCGGTCTCTCGCGCGGCTTCGCTCACTACGATCAGCCAGCGGCGCCGTCAGCAATGAACTCTGACTTTGTGACACTGGAGCGCGGCGCGCATGAATCGGTTCAGAGTGCGGTCAATTGGTTGAGCGAACATCCCGAGCGCGCCTTTCTGTGGCTGCATCTGTTCGATGCCCATGCCCCCTATGCTGCACCCGGAGCTGATCGCGCAGGATCGCCACGCGAGCGCTATCTTGCCGAGATCGACTACATGGGCCGCGCGCTCAAGACTCTGATTGATGCGCTGGAGAACCGCGGCCGGCCCTTTGTTCTGGTCGTCGTGGCCGATCATGGCGAGGGACTGGGGGACCATGATGAGCTGGATCATGGTCTGCTGCTTTATGACAGTACCTTGCTGGTACCCATGTACTGGTACGCGCCCGAGCACTGGAAGCCGCGCCAGATCGATCAGGTTGCGCGCCTGATCGATGTTGCCCCGACCCTGCTGGAAATCGCCCGTGCAGAACCACTGGAAGCGGTCGACGGGGTCAGCCTGCTGCCGCTGCTTGAAGGCAAGGCGATGCAGCTGCCGGAAGCCTATGCCGAGACCTACTACCCAAGCCTGGCCTACCATCGCCAGCCGCTGCGGAGCATTCGTTCAGGTCAGTGGAAATCGATCGGCACCATCGACGTCGCGGAACTGTTCGACGTCTACGGTGATCCTGCTGAAACCATCGATCAAGCCGGCGAACACGTGGAGCGCCTGGCTGCTCTGCAGCTGCAGGCCTGGAACCGTCCCGAACCCACTGCACCCGAGGCAGCGCGCGCGGAGGCTGCGCGCGCCCTGCAGGGACTGGGCTATCTTGCGGCGGGCAGCAGCTCCAGCGTCCCGCTTGGACATCCGGGCGAAGTTGTGGCATCGCACCGGCGACTGGTCGAACTGCAGAATCTGATGGCGGAAGGCGATGGTGATGCGGCACTGGCGGCTGCCCAACGGCTGGTCGTGGACGAACCGGACAATGGCTTTGCGGCCTATGTGCTGGGTGCGCTGCTGCTGGATCGCGGGCAGATGGCCACCGCCATTGTTTCATTGCAGCGCGCGGTTGAACTGGACCCGACCAATCCGCAATCGCGCTTCAAATTGGCCGAATCGCTGCTGAGGAGCCAGCGCTTTCTCGACTCGCTGCCGCACTGGCAGGCTCTGGAGCTACTGGACCCCGAACGCGTTGCCGTCTGGACCAATGAGGCCGCGGCGCTGGCCGCGCTAGGCAACTGGAAAGAGGCGCACATTGCGAGCCAGCGCGGACTGGAACTTGCGCCGGACGACGTGACCGCACTGGACAATGCTACGGTCATTGCCGAGCGCCTGGGCCGCTGGGAGGAAGCATCGACTCTGCTCGTTCGGCAGGCAAGCCTTGAAGGAGAGAGCTTTCGGCAACTGGGTCGATTGAGCCTGCTGCTGGCGCGTGCAGGGCAGTATGAACAGGCACGCAGGGTCGCGGACAAAGTCGAGCCGACCGCCGCCGATCATCCTCTGGCGGAATTGGCGCGTGCCCTGGCCTGGCACCATCAGGGCAAGATTGACCAGGCACAATCGATCATGCGCAGTCTGCACTCCGCCAGCCCACAGCTGCACGCGCTGGCACTGCGCCAGTTCCCTGAGCTGAAAGGTGATTGACCGCCGAATCAGGCGACCGGATGCGGTTGCAGCGACGCTATTTCGGTAGCCGCGATAGCCTTGCCCGGGCCTGGCGGCCTACGCGTTGTGCATCAATCTGCAGCGCCATCTGATAGGCGGCGCGAGCCGCCGCTACATCCCTCGCCACCACGGCGAGATCGCCCCGCACGATCCATACGCCACCGTGCCGCGGGTCCAGTCGCATAGCCTCCGCAATCAGATCGCTTGCCTCGTCGGTACGCTGCCCCATGACCGCCAATTGCGCCTGCAGCAGCAGGGAGTCGGCGTTCGGCCGCACCGCATTTACCTGTGTGATATCGCGTATCGCCTCTTCGGTTCGGCCCAGGCTGGCCAGCAGGCGTGCGCGAAGATAGAGGGCGCCGCGAGCGTGCGGGACCTCTTCGAGTGCGCTATCAAGATGAGCGACGGCTTCCGCCAGCCGGCCTGCGGATGCCGCCTCGGCAGCCTGCTGATGCGCGGCGACCAGGGTCACGGCATCCTTCGGGTCGCTGAGCTCACCACCGAGCTCCGACCCGGAAAGATAGCCCAGCGAGCGCAGCCGCTCGATCACCGAAGCGTCCTGGACATCGGCAGTGTCAGGCTCCGCATCGACGGCTGGCCATCCCAGCAGGTGGGCGCCAAGCAACTCCGAGAGCCGCGCTGCCTCGGCATCATGGGCGGCGCCTGCTTCGAGCAGATTGCGCAGCTCCGACGGATCGGTCGCAAGTTGATAGAACTCAGGGCGTGGAGCTTCGATGTACTTGCCCGTTTCAGTGCGCAGGGCGTGCAGGGAGGACAGTCGAAAATCGAAATACGGCAGCGTGGTTTCCATATATACCGACTGCCCATGTGCCCGAGCTGACCGCAGCAGGCTTTGGCCATCGATGTCCGCGAGCGGGTCCACGCCGAGTGCGTCCAACACCGTCGCAGCGAGGTCGACCTGACTGACCAGTGCCGGTGAATGCCGCGGCCGCAGTCCTGGCGCGGTGATGATCCAGGGGATCGCCACCGTGCTGTCATAGACGAACAGTCCGTGCGTGCGTTCGCCGTGCTCTCCCAAGCTCTCGCCATGATCGGCAAGCAGCATCACCAGACTGTCGTTCCAATCCACATTGGTGGACGCCAGGAGCCGACCTATCTGGCGATCGATCTCGCTGATCTCGGCCACATAACGCTGTTCATCACTGGCGTCAGCGCTCAGATCGTGACCCAGGTAAGGCGCATGGGCATCAAAATAATGCAGCCACAGAAAGAGTGGCTGCTCTTGTTTGTGTGCCTTCAAGTAGGTCAGCGCGGCTTCGGTGACCTCCGACGCGCTGCGTTCGTTGCCACTGCTGGCAAATGCACCGGCGAGTGCGGAGACATGGTCGTCGTAGTGTTCAAAGCCCTGGGCGAGGCCGAATCGGCGATCGAGCACGAAAGCGGAAACGAACGCTGCTGTCTGGTATCCCTCGACGCGCAGCGCTTCAGCCAGCGTGGATTGCTCGTCGGCGAGCTTGCGCTCACCGTTGTAGCGGGCACCGTGTCGCGGCGGGTAGCGGCCGGTCATCATGCTGGCGTGCGCGGGCAGAGTGACGGGTGCCACGGCCAGTGCCTGATCCAGCCGCAGGCCACGGGCGCACAGGAGATCGATATTCGGCGTAGGCGACGGCCTCTTGCCATAGCAGCCGATATGGTCGCGCCGGGTGGTGTCCAGGGTGATCAGCACGACATCACGCCCGCGCGCGGAGCCGGGCGCGATCGCCATCACCGCATCGGGATCCGGGCCTGGCTGACAGCCGGCAAGAGAAATCAGCAGCAGGCTGGCGCCGATGCCGAACCGCTTGCTTCTTCGTTGCGGCAAAGTGTAACGCGGCGTAGTCATACCAGCTTCCAGCGCCAGCGCAGCCATAGCGACAGCACGGTCATTACCAGCAGAAAAGGCGCGATCCAGCCGCGCAGCCAGTCGGGACCAAACGGCAGAATCTGCAGCGTGGGCAGTTGAAACCGGATCAGATCGATCTCTCCTCCGGCCGGCAGATAGCCCAGCGGATTGCCAAACGCCCGGTTCCACCAGCGACGCTGATGGATGACGGGGATCGCCGAGGTCAGTGGCAGTTCGATCAGGGCGGTATCGTTTGCGACCAGCGCAGCGCCTGGCTGTGATTTCGGCCACCGGAGCTGTCGGCAGCCGGCAGCGTCCGGGGCGCCCATCCAGTTGACGCCGCGGGCCTGCAACTTGGCGGCAACGGCATGCGGTTCGACGCAGATCGAGACGAGTTCATCTGGCGCCGGTTGCGCGGCATCGAATTGGTTGGACATCCACGACAGCAGAAACAACAGCGGCAGCGCAACCAGCAGGGACGGCCACAAGGTCATCCAGACCTGGGCAGCACCGAGGCGCAGGCTGTGACCCGAGCGTCGCAGCAGTTCGCCAAAACCAATGTCGTCGACGAGCATCTGCTGCTGCGAAGCGCGCAGGCGGCGCCGCAAGGCCTGCAGGCGTCGCTGCCGAGACAGGCGCGCATACAGCCACATGCCGAGCCAGGCGGCGAGCACTGCGTACAGCAACACCCGAGCCAGCACGGGCAGAGCGGTCGCGAGCAGCCGATCGATGCCGTCGAGCAACGGGGCGGCAAGATCAAAAAAGCCGGCGTCGCTCATGGTGAGTCCTGCGTTGGGCGGGCGTCGTCGACAATCAGCCTGGAAACATCCGCGATGCCGTCGATGGACAAGGCCGGCTGGAAATTGCTCATCAGGATTCCCGGTACCAGGGCGCTGTCCACGCAATGGTCGCCGCTCCAGTTCTGCAGGTTGTCATCGATCAGACTCGTGGGTGCGGCGCCCAGTGTCGTCTGCCACGAGGCTCGATAGCCGGAGGCGTAGCCGAGCACCAGGTCAGGCCTGTGGCCGTCGGCTGCACTCGGGTAAATGTCATCGGCATCGTGCACGGCGGCGAACACCGGGCTGCCGTCCTGATCGCGCCAGCCCAACAGCGCGCTCGCCAACTCGGTCTTGAGTGCGGCCATGTCGCTGGCTTCAACCACGCCCTGAGATTCGCGGCCGCGACGATTGACAAAGAGGCTATTGAGACCGAGTGCGTAGGCGCGTGACCGCGACCAGTCGACACCGTCAAACAGATTGCCCGCCAGCTTGTGCTCCGGCTTGAGCGTCAGATAACCATGCTCGATCAGCCAGCGGTTGATATGGACCGCACGCCGGAAACTGGTGAATCCGTGGTCACTCAACACGATCAATCGATCGTCGGGTCCGAGCCGGCTCTGGATCTCGCCAAGCACACGATCCGATTCGCGATAGATCCAGGCGATGGCGTCACGCGCGAGCAGGCTGCTCTGCGCGTGCAGTGGATGTTCCTTATCAAGGCCGCGCCAGAACATGTGACTGACCCGGTCCGGTTGCACAAAAACCTTGATCACCAGCTCACTGTCGCCGCGATCGAGGCTGTCGTAGAGCATCGCCTCGCCTTCGCCCAGCGTGGTCGCCACCATATCGAGCCAGCCCTGCTCGTCCATATGACCCTGGTTGAACGCCCAGGTTTCCTCGGGCATGCCGAGCGTGTGAAAGCGTCCGATCCGCATCGCCAGAGCGGTAGCAGCATGTTCGGGTGCGCTGACTTGAAAGGCGGGATCCAGTGGATCGACCTGGGCCGGGCTGACATAGAGCCTGAGCTTCGGGAATCCGGAAATCAGGCGCAGCCGAACCATGCCGGGAATCCGGCCGACGCCCAGAAACCGGTAGCGCATCGGGATCCACTCGCTCCAGTCGCCCGTGCTCAACTGGGCCCGCACGCCATCCAGCTCCACTACGACTTGCGAAGGCTCAGGGGTTCGAATGATCCGGATCGGTAACGCCAGCGAATCGCGGGGATACAGAGGGTGCGCCGGCCCCGGGACACTGGCGGTGATGTTGCCGTCCTCACCCGCAGCCTGCAGCACAACATGACCTCCGCTCTCCGCGGCCGGCACCAGATGGTTGGCGATCAGCGTATAGCTGCCTTGGGTGCCGAGGAGATCGGGCACGCCCATGCCGGAAATCATCTGTTGGACCGGCTCGGGCGGAAACGTCACCGGCACGCGCATCACGCTGGCGCGCTGCCCGGTGGCTTCGGCCGTCGACCAGAAGCTGGTACCGGAACGACCGCTGTCCAGTTTTGCGTCGCCAAGCGGCAGGGTCATGCCGAGAAAGTCGACGGTCTCCACCGGCTCGCTGCGTGCAATCGAAAACTCGGGCGCATAGTGCTGGGCGTCCCGATGCAGAAAATCAAAGATGCCATGCGCGCCCGGATCAAGCCCGGTCGCAAAGCTCGACCAGGCCACCGGCGACTGCGCCGGCTCGGTGCTGGCTAGCTTCTGGTAATGACCCTGGGCTTTCAATGCTGCGAAATGCGGCAGAGCACCGGCGACCATCCAGCGCTCCAATAAAGCCGGGTCCATGCCATCAAAGCCGATCACCACGGTGCGCTGCTTGGCCTTGCTACCGGGCGCTGCCGTAAGCAGTTGACGCTCGTGCCACTTGCTGTAGCCAAGGGCCGCGAGTGCGACCACCACCAGCCCGGCCAACAGAGAGCGAAGCGGCCGCACGTCTGGTCTCACGGAGCCGCAGAATCGCGCAGTGCGCGCTGCTTGCGACGGCGTTTGAGCCAGGCGCGCACTGGCCAGGCCAGGATGGCGCCGATGACGACCACGATGCTGACCAGAACCGAGATCAGCGCACTGAAAAAGCTGATACCGGAGCCGGGCCCGCTGTAGGCTTGCGTCGATAGCGCCACCAGAGACAGTGTCAGCACTGCCAGGACCCTTGCAAACACGTGCATACCGTAATTCCCCTGATCGAAAGACCCAGAGTATATCGGCGGAACGCCCGTAGCCTGGCAGCCCGGCGCAAAGATGATGTCCGCGGGCGCTGACTGGAAGCTGCCGTGGCCGGATCGCTTCGGCGTGTTCTGGCAACGGACCTGGCCGCGACTCGGACCGTGGCTGGCGCGTCAGGAGAACCGGCTGCTCGCCGATGAGATCGCGACCACGGCGCTCGATCGTCCGGTTTTCATCGCCGGCTTGCCACGTTCGGGCAGCACCATCCTGCTGCAGATGCTCGCGACGGCGCCGGGATTTACCGCCCAGCGCTATGCCGATCTGCCCCTGCTGTGGACGCCTTACGCGTGGAACTGGCTGTTGCAGCGTCTGCCGCTGGGCTCGGCGGCGGTGGTCGAGCGTTCGCATCGTGACCGCGTCCTGGTCAACCGGGACAGCCCGGAGGCACTCGACGAGCCGCTCTGGCAGCACTTCTTTCCGTCTCTGCACCAGGAGCAGCAATCCGAATTGCTCGTGGCCGAGCTTCAGCACCCGGCCTTCGAGTCTTTCCTGCGGGCGCACATGGCCAAGTTGCTGCGGGTACGCGCGGCGCGCCGCTACGTTGCCAAGAGCAACTACGGGCTGCAACGCCTGGCCTATCTCGGACGATTGTTTCCGGATGCGCGCTTCGTTGTGCCCTACCGTTCGCCACGTGCGCATCTGGCCTCGTTGCTGAAGCAGGAGCAGCTGTACGCCGGTGCGCCGGACCGCGTGCTTCGACACATCGGTGCGATCGGCCATCACGAATTCGGTCGCCAGCGGCGCATCCTGCATCTGGGCGACAGCGAATTGCTGGCGCAGCTGCGCGCCGAGTTCGCTTCCGGCAATCTGGCGCAGGCCTGGCTGCGTCTGTGGATCCGCGCCTACGCGCTGATGCTGGACACCGCGGCCGGCGATGCGCAGCTGGCGGCACGCATACACCGGGTAGACTATGAACGCCTCTGCGCTGAGCCCGGCGCCAGCTTGGACAGCCTGTTCGAGCACTGTGCTGTTGAGGTCGCAGATCGGCCGGCGCTGGTGTCCGAATGGCAGCCGCGCCTGAGTGCACCGGATTACTATCAGGCGGCCCTGCCCGACTCGATCGACCCGGAGCTGTGGCGGCAGGCGGATGCGCTGCATGCCCGCCTGCAGAAATGAGTCTGCGCCGCTCGTTCTGGCGGTTGCCTTTACTCGGCAACCTCGACACGATTGCGGCCGTTGGCCTTGGCGCGATAGAGCGCGGCATCGGCGCGACGGATCAGATCCTGTGGCTGCTGCGAATCAGCTGCAGCGGAAATCATGGCGACACCGATGCTGACGGTTATGCCGCCCGCCTTGACGGCGATGTCTGCCCGCAGTTGTTCGGCCAGCGCCGTCGCGGCATCGAGCTGGTGATCGCGACACAGCACGGCGAATTCCTCGCCGCCGAAGCGTGCCACCAGGATCGTGCTGCGCGCCACCTCGGCCAGCTGCTGGGCGACATCGCGCAGCACGGCATCACCGGCCAGATGGCCGTGGCGATCGTTGAATTCCTTGAAGTGGTCGACATCGACAAACAACAGGGCAAGCGGAAAGGCCTCGGCCTGCGCCATCCACTCGCTCAGCACCTGATCAAAGCGGCGACGGTTGGCGACGCCGGTCAGGCCGTCGAGTTCGGCGAGATCGCGCAGGAGCCGGTTGGCATGCGCCAGCTCCTCGGTGCGCAGTGCGACCTGGGCATCCAGCTCGACGTGGCGCCGATCCATTGCCCGCATCTGGCTGCGATGGCGGAAACTGATCAGGCGGGCGAATCCCAGCAGGATCAGCGCCGCCATCAGCGCCTGTACCCAGGATCGCTGATACCAGTGCGGAAGCTTTTCGATCGCGACGGTGGGCAGCCCGAAGATCACCCCCGGACCGCGCTGCGCGCGCGCCTCGAAGCGATAGCTGCCGTGCCCGAGTTCGGCGTAGTGAAAGCTGGCAACAGGCGCCCATTCGCTCCACTCGTCGGCCAGACCCTGCATGCGCACCTGGAACGAGGGCGGTGGTCCCGGTCCATAATCGGTGAGTCCGAGTTCCAGATTCAGACTGCCCTTGCCTGCGGGAAGCACGAGTCGATCACCCAGTGGCAGGCTGCGCGCCGGTTGCCCCGGCACTTCAAGACTGATCCGCGACAGCCGCAGCGCACCCGGCTTGCGGTCCTCGGCAATGGCTGCGTAGCGATAACGGATCAGGCCGGTGCTGGTGGCGACATATCCGCCGTCAGCTTCGGCGAGCAGGGTATCGATCACACCGCCCTCAGTGGGTTCCAGCGGAACCAGAAACCAGTCGCCCTGTTCACCGCGGCGATAGACCGAATCGTAACCAAAGGCGAGCAGACCTTGGCGACCATCGCTGACGATGCGCAATGTGTCGCCAGCGCGCTTGAGTTGCGCCAACCCGGACATATCCGCTCCGACAAAGCGGTCGCCTTGCCAGACATGCAAACCCTGCGGCGTACTTGCAAACCACTGATCCTGGTACTCGAACAGAAAGGTTTCACCAACGTCGCCAGTGCTCAGGCCGTCGGCTGGCCCAAGTGCACGCGCCTGCCGCAGCTGACCGTTCTGCGGATCAAGATCGATGCGCCACAGTCCGCGATCGGCGCTGCTGACCAGCAAGGCATCGGCCGCGAGTTCGGTGATGCCGGTGACGCGGATGTTCAATTCGTCGTGGTGTGCCAACACGCGCCAGCCATCCACGCCCTTGTGCGCCAGCGCCAGTCCGACCTCGGTGCCAATCCACAATCGTGCCGGATCGAATCTGGAGGGCAGCAATTCCCGCGGGTACAGATCGGACGGGCCGATCCGCGAAGTTTTTCCTTCGGTGTAGGCGTACAGGGCGTGGGCTTCGGCGAACAGCAGCGCGTCGTCATCGACCAGCAGGTTCCAGACATCCTGATCGGCACCGGGCAGACGCGCGAAAGCGGATATCGCGCCATCGTCCGTCCTGCGCGCGCCGAACACCCCGCTGTAGCCGACCGCCAGCAAGCGCTCATCGTCGGCAATCAGTCGGCGCACACCGCCGAATCCGATGCTGTCGTCGGCCAGATTTTCGAGCACCGGCGGCCAGTGCAGCCGGCTGATCGCCTGATCGCTGAGCACGAGCAGGGCGCCGTCCAGATCATGCTTCAGACCCGACTGGAACGAGGTGTCGAGCGCGATCTGGCGGAGCCCGCCGCTGGTCGGATCGTAGATGCGCAGAATGCCATCGTCGCCGGCAATCGCAATCTCGCCGTTGCGCAGAGCCAGCAGATGCTGCAGTCGGAGGTGCAGCGCGGCGTCAGCAAGAAACGGCGCCTCACGATGTTGACCGTTCTCGACGATCACCAGTCCCGGTCGGCGATCGACCGCGAGGAAGCTCTGCGCATTCAGCTCGATCGCATCGATCAGCATATGCTGACCGAAGAAAGGATCCTCGCTGAAGCGCTCCAGTTTGCCGGCGACCAGGCGGTACAGCCCGTCATCGCGACGCTGGATCAACAGCTCGCCGGCGAATACGAACACCGCACCGAAGCGGCCCTGATGCTGAAAATACCCGGTGCGCTTGCCGCTCCGCGGATCGATCACGAACAGCTCACGCAGCGAGCGGAACACCAGACCCTGCGGAGACTCGATGATGCCCCAGGTATCGGGGAAACGCGCAGGGCCGAGCACGTCATCGAACTGGCCACTGACATCGATCACGCGATCGGAGCCATCGGCCTGACGTTCCAGAAAACCGAACCAGCCGCTGCCGCCCGCCCAGAGCCGGCCGTGGCTGTCGCGCTGCAATTGCCGGACCGGACCCGGGCGCGGAACCTCCAGTCGCAGCCAGCGCTGTCCGTCATGGCGCAGGATGGCGTTCTTGCTGCCGACGTACAGCAGTCGATCCGACGCCTGTTCAATCGCAAAGAACTGGGGAAATGTCTGGCTGTCGTGCGCGATCCGTCGGGTCAGTGGCCCGGAGGCCCAAAGCGCCGGCGCGACCAGTGCCAGCGCCGCGAGCAATGCAGCGAAGACGAAGCGTGTCCGGGGCTTGCCGGCTGTGCTCCCGATGCGGGCCATATGGCTGGGCAACGCACGATCCCCTGGGCGATGCCCGACGTCAGTGTGCTGTTGCGCACTATACGACAGGGTGCCCGACTCCGGGGTGTTGATCCATTTCCCGCCCGGGTCTCCCGTGCAGGCGGCGATCCGCGCCGCGCAAGAGAACCGAATCCGCCAATTTCAGCGGCTGGCTGGCGGGCTTGCGAGGCCCGCCCCGGATGCGCGCCGTCATCGCATCAGCGCCAGGGCCGCCGCGATGGAGCAGAAAGCCGGTGGCAACCGTGGCAGACTCGGCGACCCTGCCCACAGTCACCGCGCCCATGTCCCTGTCCGATCTGCGTCAACAACTCGATGCGCTCGATCAGCAATTGCTGGAACTGATCGGTCAGCGTCAGCGCACCATTGCCGCCATCGGCGAGATCAAGCGCGGCATGGGCAAGCCGCTGCGCGACTTTGCCCGCGAGAAGGAAGTGCTGGAACTCGCCGGCGCCAATGCCGCCGCACGGGGCCTCGATCCTGGTCTCGCGCACGAACTGATGAAGCTGCTGATCCAGCATTCGCTGACCACCCAGGAGAACGAGCAGATCCGTGCCGAGGCCCGTGGCGATGGGCGGCGTGCCCTGGTGATAGGCGGCGCCGGCCAGATGGGGCGCTGGTTCGCGCGCTTTCTCGACTCGCAGGGTTTCCTGGTCGAGATTGTCGATCCCGCCGTGGCCGCAGGCGCTGGTCGCAGCAGCGAGGGCTTCGCCCAGCGATCCGGCATCGAGGACGGCGCACTCGACCACGATCTGATCCTGGTTGCGGCCGGCATCCGCGCCAGCAACGAAGTGATGAAGCAGTTGGCATTGTTGCAGCCGCCCGGCGTGGTGATCGACGTCGCATCCATCAAGGCGCCGCTTGCCGAAGGGCACCAGGCGCTGCAGGCCGCCGGCGTCGCGGTGGCATCACTGCATCCGATGTTCGGCCCGGCGGCGGTGCTGCTGGCCGATCGCCATGTGGTGGTGATCGACCTCGGCTTTCCGCGTGCGACCCAGTTGGCGCGCCAGCTGTTTGCGGCAACTACCGCCGAAGTGGTGGAGATGTCACTGGCAGAACACGATCGCCTGATGGCCGAAGTGTTGGGACTCTCGCATGCGGTCAACATCGTGTTTGCCGCCGCGCTGGCGGCGGGTGGCCAGGACGAGGGTCGGCTCGATCGCATCTCGAGTGCAACATTCAATGCGCAGACCCGGGTCACCCGTGCCGTGGTCAATGAGAACCCGCATCTCTATTACGAGATCCAGTCGTTCAATCCCAATAGCAGTGAGGCGCTGGAACGACTTGCCAGTGCGCTGGAGCGCCTGCGCGCCGCGGTCCGCGAAGAAGACCGTGAGGCATTCGCCGAACTGATGCAGGCCGGCCGCAGGCAACTGCAGGCTGCTTCGGTCTGAGCCGCCCAGCGCATTGGCACGTGCCCGCCAACAGCCAGGGCGAGGCAAACGGCCGACAAACGTGATCCCGGATCACCGGTTTGCGCAACTAGACTCGCTGCCGGGGCACCGGGCGCGCAGTGCAGACCCGTAGCCACAGTGTGATCGCCTTCTCGCCGCGCCGGCGCGCACAGGCGTATCGTCCGACATCCGCAGCATTCCGTTTCCGGGGAACCCCATGCGCATTTTCTACGGTCGTCCGCTGACTCTCCTGGCGCTTTTGACAGCGCTGTTCGCCGCAGCCGACGTCACCGCGCAATGCACCGATCCCTGCCTGATGCGCGACGGTCTGGAGAATGAGTACAGCGTCGCGGCGAGCGATGCCGAAGCCGCGCGATTTCTCAATCAGGCCACCTTTGGCGCCACCGCCACCGACATTGCCGCCGTGCGCAGTCAGGGAATAGGCGGTTGGTTGAGCCAGCAGTTCGCGCTGCAGCCGACACTGGCGCGGCCGTTCCTGGAGTCGGTAGCGCGCGTGCGCCATGACGCCGATCGCACCCTGAGCCAGGACGACCGCATCCATCGCTGGTACGACACCGCAGTAAAGGCCCCGGATCAACTCCGTCAGAAGATGGCCTATGCGCTCGGTCAGATCATCGTGGCTTCCGATCGCAATGATGGTCTATCCGGCGAAGTGCTGCAGATGGCGGAATGGAATGATCTGCTGGTACGCAACGCCTTCGGCAATTACCGGCAACTGCTGCAGGAGGCCAGTTTCAGTCCGGTCATGGGCCGTTATCTGACCCATCTGCGCAATCGCCGCTACGAACTCAATCCCACCTTCACCACCCAGACCGGGCCGCCGGTCACCTACACGATCACAGGCTATGTCGCCGACAACAACGGCAGCGAGCCGGACGAAAACTACGCACGCGAAATCATGCAGCTGTTCTCGGTGGGTCTGCTGTCGCGCAACCCGGATTTCTCGCTGATCGATATCGATCCGGGGACGCCGGGCGTGCAGACACAGTCGACCTACGACCAGCAGATGATCCGCACGCTGGCGCGTGTATTCACCGGCCTGGCGTTCGATTGCAATCCGACGACCACGGTACAGGGCATCACGGTGCGGCAAAACTGCACGGGCACGCGCAACACCGATGCGCCGCCAACGCCGGCCTGCACCGGCACCGAGTGTCGCTTCTATAACCGCACCAATCTGTTCGGCCAGAGTCCACCACGGGCGCGGCTCCCCACCGTGAATGCAGACAGCAGCCTGATCCATCCGGACTGGTATCGCCCCATGGTCTGCTACCCGCATTATCACGACAATGGCCGCGACGTTGATCGCTTCCAGCTGTCGGGACAGGGGCCGACCAATCCGGTAGCGACCACCATCAACCCTGGTGTGACCATTCCGGCGGGTGCGCCCGAGCGCACCAAGTCATTGATCCTCAGCGACACCCTGCTGGCGACCGAACAGGAATTTCAACCCGGTGTCTCCAAAGAGACCGTGCTCAATTGCAGCCCGTCCACGGGGCAGAACATTCTGACCGCCAGTCAGCGCGCCGAGTGCATCGCCTATTGCGAAGACGGTATCCACGCGGCGGTCGACCTGCTGTTCTACCACCCGAACCTGCCACCGATGGTCGCGCGCCAGCTGATCCTGCGCTTCGTGTCCAGCAATCCAAGTCCGCAGTACATCGAGCGGGTTGCGCAGAGGTTCATCAACGATGGCAACGGTGTGCGCGGCAACCTCGCATCCACGCTCGATGCCGTGTTGACCGATTCCGAGGCGCGGCAGCCCTTTGCCGGCCAGTTCGGCAAGCCGCGCGAACCGCTGCTGCGCCTGATCTCGGTATGGCGCCATTTCGGTGCGATTTCCGGCGGCAACACCTGCCGCAACGCCAGCGGTGGCAGTACGGTGGGCAATGGCAATATCGCCTGCTGGGGCAGCGGCTCGCCACAGACGGCCTTTCTGCAGCGCCCGCTTGGCGCCAACTCGGTGTTCAATTTCTACGAGCCTGACTACCAGCCACCCGGCGCAATCGCCGACGCCGGTCTGTTCGCGCCGGAGTTCCAGATCATCAACGAAAACGCCGCGATTCTTGCCGCCAATGACCAGTATCGGTACATCTGTGAAAGTTATGGCAGCGACAACTGCAATGGAGCATTCGCCGCGACGCCGTCGACCAATGTCGCGCATATTCCGCCGGCTATTCTCGACGCGCTGCCCGGCATGGCCTGCGGCTCCGATGTCGTCAATGGCTGCAGTGGCGTCGAGGACATGAATCTGATCGAAGCCCTGAATCTGCGCATGCTGGGCGGTCTGATGAGTGGTCAGGTCGCGGCGCCAGCATTGTGCAGCGACCCCGGCAACTTCGGCATGAAGAGTGTGTTGCACAATCTGTTGAAGTGCGGGCTGATCGGCAATCTCGGCCAGACCGGTGGCACCGCCGGGCGCGATGCGCGCAGACGCAAGGCGCTGTATCTGATCCATCTGATCTCGATCTCGCCCGAATTCGCCCATCAGCGCTGAGGAATCCGCCATGAAGAACTCCAGATACTCGCGCCGTGATTTCATCAAGGGCTCCAGCTGCATGCTCGCCGCCGGCGGCATCAGCTCCTTCGTCCCCAAGCTCAACCTGATCGGTGAGGCGATCGCGCAGTCCGGTTCCGGTACCGGTTACAAGGCCCTGGTCTGCGTCTACCTTGGCGGCGGCAACGACTCCTGGAATCTGGTGATCCCGACCGGCACCAATGCCAGCGGCCAATTCAGTCACGAGGAATACCGGGTCGCCCGCAACGATTACTACACCGGTGCCAATACGGCCGGTCTGGCCATTCCGCGTGCCACGGTCTCCGGCGCCTTGCCGCCGGCGCTGGCGCTCAATCCGGTCGGCGGCAACGTCGGTGCCGGCAATGTCGGCATGAACCCGTTTGCGCCGGAACTGCGCGACCTGTTCAATAACGGCCGCCTCGCTGTCATTGCCAATGTTGGCACCCTGTACGAGCCGCTTACGCGGGCAACTTATAACGCGCGGCGCAAACCGCCCCAGCTGTACTCGCATAACGACCAGACCAATCTCTGGCAGATCGGATCGAGCAGCAATTCGACGATCCAGCAGGGCTTCGGTGGCAAAATCGCCGGCTTCACCCAGCAGAACAATCTGGTTGGCCTGTCCTCGGCGATCTCGATCACCGGACAGACTCGCTTCCTGGTTGGTGAGACCCTGGCAAACGGGGCAGTAATCCCGTACCAGTTGACGGAAAACGCCGGCACGCCGGCGGCGGTACTGACCAACTACAGCACCGGTTCGAGTACCCAGGGCGAGGCGCAGCGCCGCGGCGCGCTGGAGCAGCTGTTCAATCTTACCTATCCCGAACTGTACTCGCGGGAATACAAGGACATCTTCAGTCGCTCGCTGCAGATGTCGACCATCATCAATTCCGAGATGACGACGAACGGAACATTGAGCACTGCATTTCCGGCCAACAGCCTCGGCGATCAGTTGCGCCAGGTGGCGCGCATGATCAAGATCAGCCGGCCGGCTGCGGTGGGTGGGCCAGGTATGATCGGCGCCAATCGACAGGTCTACTACGTCAATCTGGGCGGCTTCGATACCCACGACCTTCAGATCACTTCGACCAATCAAGCCCAAGGCCATCATCTGCTGCTGCAGCGGCTATCGCAGGCTGTGGCGGCATTCAATGCCGCGATGACCGAGATAGGCGCGGCCAATGAAGTGACCTTGTTCACCATGAGTGACTTCTCGCGCACCATCAATTCCAATGGCAATGGCACTGATCACGCTTGGGGCAGCCTGCAGTTCGTTACCGGTGGCGCGGTGACCGGTGGCAAGGTGCTGGGGCGTTATCCGCGCATGGTGCTGAACCTGCAGGGCGACAACAACGGCGAGTGCTTCAGTCGCGGCCAGTTCCTGCCGACCACATCGGTCGATCAGCTGGGCGCCACCCTGGCGCGCTGGATGGGGGTCGATGATGGCAATCTGCCGTTGATTTTCCCGAACATCGACAACTTCACCAGTGGGCCGTTTGCCAATGCCGGCGCCTCGCCGACGTTCGCAAATTTCAATCGGGTGATTCCGGGTCTGTTTTCTGGAATCAGTTGACCAGCGCAGCCTGTACGCTGTCACTGCAACAGGCAATGGTCCAGGATCAGCGGATGTCGAGTGGATTCGGTCAACGGGCGAGGACAGGTGCGCATTCGCGCAGATGGCCGCGCCTGTTGCTGCTTGCTGGTCTCGTGAGCCTGCCCGCTGCCGCCGACATGGGTCAGCCTACGGCGACAGGCTGCATGGATCTTTCGGGTACGCCGATCCGGCCATCGGTCAGCTGGCAGGATGATGTCAAGCCGATCTTCAATGAGCTGATCAGCCCGACCGGGCGCTGCACCAGCTGCCACAGTTTCGACGCGCCTGCTGGCGGTCTCGATCTCAGCGACACCTTCATCGATGCGATCTACAAGATCGTCGGTGATCCGGTGGTGCCGGGCAATCCGCGCGGCAGCCGGCTGTTCAACAAGATCAATTGCAGCGAGCCCGACCAGGGCAGCCAGATGCCGCTGGGCGGTGTGCCGCTGAGCGTGACCGAGCGCGAGCTGATCTACGACTGGATCGAGCAGGGCGCCTATGGCGAGGACCCGAAGAGCTCCGAGGGCGCCATCTTTCGCGACTTCATGTTCCGCGACGGCGCCGAGACCCTGCGCATCATGCGTCCCTGACGCAGGCGGCGTAGGCTGTGCTTCGGCCAACTGCCGAAGCGCATCAATTCAGGCAGATTCGATATCGTTCGAACCTGTCGAACCTGTCGAACCTGTCGAACCTGTCGAACCTGTCGAACCTGTCGAACCTGTCGAACCTGTCGAACCTGTCGAACCTGTCGAACCTGTCGAACTCGTCACGAAGATCCAGAGCCAGCTTGCTCCGCAAGCGTCATCGCTGCGCGCCGACACAGAGCTTTCGCCGCTTGCGCTTTGCCCCCTTCGCCCGCTTGCGGGAGAAGGGCCGGGGATGAGGGCGGCGCTGCGATTCCGCTCGATCGACGCCGGAATCGTAGGATGTGCTGAGGCCGCAGGCCGAAGCGCATCAATTGTCGGAAACTCGGTACTCTTCGAACTCTTCGAACTCATCTCCAAGATCCAGAGCCAGCTTGCTCCGCAAGCGTCATCGCTGCGCGATGCCACAGAACTCTCTCCGCTTGCGCTTTGCTCCCTTCGCCCGCTTGCGGGAGAAGGGCCGGGGATGAGGGCGACGCTGCGATTCCGCTCGATCGACGCCGGAATCGTAGGATGTGCTGAGGCCGCAGGCCGAAGCGCATCGATCCACTGCGCGCCGCCACTGAACTTTCACCGGTTGCGCTTTGCCCCCTTCGCCCGCTTGCGGGAGAAGGGCCGGGGATGAGGGCGACGCTGCGATCCCGCTCGATGGACGCCGGAATCGTAGGATGTGCTGGGGCCGCAGGCCGAAGCGCATCAATTGGCGGAAGATCGGTACTGTTCGAACTCGTCGAACTCGTCGAACTTGTCGAATTCGTCACGAAGATCCAGGGCCAGCTTGCTCCGCAAGCGCCGTCGCTGCGCGCCGACACAGAGCTTTCACTCGCTTACGCGAGCGAGTCACTTTCTCTTGCGTGGCCAAGAGAAAGTAACCAAAGAGAAGGCCACCCCACAGCGCCGCCCTTCAGGCATCCTGCCTTCCGGGTTCGTGCTCGGTGGCCGCGGTCGACGATTGCACGTCCATGTGCAAGCGTCGCCTGAGCGACATCCTGTCGCTCACCCTTCGGGCTCACCGTCCACCGATCACCGGCGCAGAGGGGCCCCGTTGAAGAGCGCGCGCTTCCTGCGCGCAGAAGCCAAAGCCAAAGCCAAAGCCAAAGCCAAAGCCAAAGCCAAAGCCAAAGCCAAAGCCAAAGCCAAAGCCAAAGCCAAAGCCAAAGCCAAAGCCAAAGCCATGATCCCGGCTGCCTCGCTCTGCTCCTGAGCTTCTGCGCGCCGGGAGCGCGCTTCTTTTCCCAGGGGCCCCTCAGCGCCGGTGATCGGTGGTCGCGATCAGCACGCAGTGTGGCCGCATGGATGCGGCCAGTCGGCGATCGCACAGGGCGAGCGCATGGATGCCCGAGGTAGAGCAACGCAGGAGCAGTTGCCGAATGCCGGGCCGGGCGCCGTCCACCAGGGACGGTTTGCGAAGCGCCGTTCGGAACGAAACCAGCGTGGGGTGGCCTTCTTTTGGGTTACCTTTTCTTGGCCACGCAAGAAAAGGTAACTCGCTCGCGTAAGCGAGTGAAAGCTCTTTGGCATCGCAGAGCGATGACGCATGCGAAGCATGCTGGCTCTGGATCTTCGTGATGAGTTCGACGAGTTCGACGAGTTCGAACAGTACCGATCTTCCGCCAATTGATGCGCTTCGGCCTGCGGCCTCAGCACATCCTACGGTTCAATCGTAGAGCAGACGGCATCGCAACGTCGCCCTCATCCCCGGCCCTTCTCCCGCAGGCGGGAGAAGGGAGCAAAGCGGCCCTCATCCCCGGCCCTTCTCCCGCAGGCAGGAGAAGGGAGCAAAGCGGCCCTCATCCCCGACCCTTCTCCCGCAGGCGGGAGAAGCGGGCAAAGCGGCCCTCATCACGGGCCCTTCTCGCGCAGGCGGGAGTAGGGAGCAAGGCCGAGACTTCCTTGCCCCTGTACTTTGGTACGGTGTGAATAAGTCGTGGGGTTGGGGACACTTGCCGGAGTCTTATCTGAGCAAGCCTGCATGTCCCTGTTGATCGTTCTTGCCGCGCTCAGTTTCCTGATGATCGTGGCCTACCGTGGCTACAGCGTGATCCTGTTCGCGCCGGTCGCCGCGCTCGGTGCTGTGCTGCTGGTCGATCCGTCCCTGGTCGCGCCGATGTTCACCGGCCTGTTCATGGACAAGATGGTCGGGTTTCTGAAGCTGTATTTTCCGGTGTTTCTGCTTGGGGCGGTGTTCGGCAAACTGATCGAGATCTCGGGCTTCTCGAAGTCGATTGTTGCTGCGACGGTGCGCGTGGTCGGCGCCAGCCGGGCCATGCTGGCGATTGTCCTGGTCTGTTCGGTACTGACCTATGGTGGCGTCTCGCTGTTCGTGGTGGTGTTCGCGGTGTATCCGTTCGCGGCCGAGATGTTCCGTCAGAGCGGGATTCCCAAGCGGCTGATACCGGGCACGATCGCGCTCGGCGCCTTCACCTTCACCATGGACGCCTTGCCGGGTACGCCGCAGATCCAGAACATCATCCCGACCGCATTCTTCGGCACCAATACCTGGGCCGCGCCCTGGCTGGGTACGATCGGCGCCATTTTCATTCTTGCGCTGGGCATGAGTTACCTGGAATGGCGCCGCCGCGCCGCGCTCAGGGCCGGCGAGGGCTATGGCGACAATCTGCTCAACGAGCCCGCCGAATTCAGCGGCGGCGGCCTCGCCAATCCGCTGATCGCGATCCTGCCGCTGGTGCTGGTCGGTGTGGCCAACAAGGTATTCACCCTGCTGATACCGCGCCACTACGGCAGCAGTCACGAGTTCATTCCGAGTGTGGTCGGTACGCCCGCGCCGGTGGTCCAGGAAGTGAGCAAGATTGCCGCAATCTGGGCGGTCGAAGGCGCCTTGCTGGTCGGCATCGCCAGCGTCCTGTTGTTGGCCTGGAAACCGGTACTCAAGAGTTTTGCAGAGGGGACACGCAGCGCAATCAGCGGCGCCATGCTGGCCGCAATGAACACCGCGTCCGAGTACGGCTTCGGCGCCGTGATCGCGGCGCTGCCCGGATTTCTGGTAGTCGCCGAAGCGCTGTCGGCAATTCCCGATCCGCTGGTCAATGAGGCGATCACCGTCACCGCGCTGGCGGGTATTACCGGCTCGGCGTCGGGCGGCATGAGCATCGCGCTCGCCGCGATGTCGGAGACCTTCATCAGCAATGCCCAGGCGGCGAGCATTCCGATGGAGGTGCTGCACCGGGTAGCGGCCATGGCATCGGGCGGCATGGACACCCTGCCACACAATGGCGCCGTCATCACTTTGCTGGCGGTGACCGGGCTGACCCATCGTCAGGCCTACAAGGACATTTTCGCGATCACCCTGATCAAGACCCTGGCGGTGTTCGTCGTCATCGCGACGTTCTACCTGACCGGTTGGGTGTAGTCGGAAACCTTTCATCACCTTGCCGCGGTCCCGATTGGACCAAGGTACAAGTGCCCGAGCCGGGCCCAAAAGTTAAAGTCCCGTTGCACCTTCACCTGAGGATACCGATCATGCGCCACGCCCGTTTGCCCCTGACCCTGGCCATCAGTTCGGCCCTGCTGCTGTTTGCTTCGTTGAATGCGAGCGCGCAGGATGCTGCCGCGGATGCCGAGGCCGACAAGAAGAAGGAAGCCAGTCAGAGTGAGCCCAGCCAGCTCGGCGCGATCACGGTATCCGCCCGCAAGCGCGAAGAGACCCTGCAGGAAGTGCCGGTCGCTGTGACCGCATTCAATGAATACGCGCTCGAGAACCTCAATGTGCGCGATCTCTCCGACATCGATGCCCAGGTGCCCAACCTGACCATCTACGCGGCCCGCGGTTCCAGTTCGACGGTGACCGCTTATATCCGTGGCGTCGGCCAGTCCGATCCGCTCTGGGGCGTCGATCCCGGTGTCGGTGTCTATATCGATGACGTCTACATCGCCCGCCCGCAGGGTGCGCTGCTCGATGTTGTCGATGTCGATCGCATCGAGGTGCTGCGCGGCCCCCAGGGCACGCTCTATGGCAAGAACACCATCGGCGGCGCGATCAAGTACCTGACCAAGCCGCTGAGCAATGAATTCGGTGCCACCGCCCAGGTCACCTTCGGCAGCTATACGCAGGCCGATGTGAAGGGCAGCGTCAATGTGCCGCTCGGCAGCGACGCCGTGATCGCGCGCTTCAGCGCCGCTTCGCTGAGCCGCGATGGCTATGGCGACAACCGCTTTACCCAGCAGCAGGTCAGCGACAAGGAAATCCTGGTCGCCCGCGGCACGCTCGGGTTCTATCCATCGGAAGACCTCAACTTCGTGATCTCGGCCGATTGGCTCGACGACCAGTCCGGTGTTCGCGGCGCCCAGCGTCTGAATCCGTTCAATGCCTTCGATCCGGCGCGCACGCCGCCACTGGATGATCGCTACGACATTCTCAGCGGCATGCCCAATGTCAACGACACCCAGATGAGCGGCGCCGCCTTCACTGCCAACTGGACCGTCAATGACAGCTGGTGGTTCAAGTCGGTCACCGCCTATCGCGAATCCGATACCGATACCTATATCGACTTCGACACACTGCCCAACAAGATCGTCGATGTGCGTGCGCTCTACGCCGATGAGCAGCTGTCGCAGGAGTTCCAGCTCAACTACCAGGGCGATCGGCTCTACGGCGTGTTCGGCCTGTATCTGTTCGATGGTGAAGCCGGCGGTACGGTGTTCAACAACTTCCGCAATCTCAGTTTCGGCACTACCAATGGCGTGGTCTATACCAAGTCGGCAGCGGTCTACGGTGAAGGCACCTGGAGCTTCAGTGACAGTCTCAGTCTGACCGCCGGACTGCGCTTCACCGATGAATCGAAAGAGGCTGACGTTCTCAATCAGGCCTATGCCAACGCCAACTTCACCACGCCGATCTTCACCTCGTCCGATTTCCGCGACAAGGTCAACTTCAGCAATGTGTCGCCCAAGCTCTCGCTCGACTACACCCTGGACGATGGCACCCTGCTGTACGGACTGGTCAGTCGTGGCTTCAAGAGCGGCGGCTTCAATATCCGTGCCAATGTCGCGGCGGTGCCGGACTCGGCCAATCCGTTTGATGATGAGGTCGTCACCAGCTATGAGGTCGGCGTCAAGACCGCGTTGATGGATCAGACCCTGTTCCTCAATGCGGCCGCGTTCTACAACGACTACGAGGACATCCAGCTGTCGGTGTTCAGCGCCTATGATTCCAACGGCGACGGCACCAATGATGCATTCTTCGGTGACTTCACCAATGCCGGTGCCGCAACCGTGACCGGTCTGGAGACCGAGTTCCAGTGGATGCCGAACGAGCGCTGGAGTGTCCAGGGAAATCTCGCCACGCTCGATGCCTCGTACGACGAGTTCATCACCCGCGGCGTCGACGTCTCCGATGCGCAGAAATTCACCAATGCGCCCAAGCTGTCCGGCGCCCTCTCGGTGCAGTACAACATGGATGCCCTCGGCGGCACGCTGTCGGCACGGCTGGGCATGAGCTACCAGGACAAGGTCTATCCGACCACCGACCTCAGCGAAGATATCGCGCAGAAGGACTATGCGGTCTACAACGCCGGCGTGATCTGGCGCAGCCCGGACAGCCCGTGGACGGTCTCCCTGCAGGGCAGCAACCTGTTCGACAAGGACTACCGCACCACCGGCTACAACATCCCGGTGCTCGGCATCGTGACCGGTTTCTACGGTGCGCCGCGGACCTTCTCGCTCGGCGTCGGCTACCGCTGGGATTGATTGCACAACGGCTGCGCCGCGACTCCCGCCGGGGCGGGGTCGCGGCGCAGCGCCCTGTTGAGGCAGATACCCCGCCATGGACGCGATACCGGCAATGAACACAGCGCACTGCGGCGGCCAGGCGATGTCGGGCGGGTGCGCGAACTTGGCCGGCGTATCGGCAATGCTGATCTGTCTGGGCTTGTCGGCATGTTCCGAACCCGGACCTGGCTTGCCGGCACTGCGCATCGATCCTGAGCGGGTCAGCGTCTCGGGCATTTCCTCGGGCGCCTACATGGCGCATCAGGTCCATCTCGCATTCTCTACGCGCATTGCGGGCGCCGGTCTGATTGCCGGCGGCCCCTATGCCTGCGCAGGCGGTGATCTGTCACGCGCGCTGGAGCAGTGCATGCAGACCCGCGACAGCGGTCCTGAGGTCACGGCACTCTCGGATATTGCGCGGACGCGGGCCGCCGCTGGCAGTCTGGATCCGCTCTCGGGACTTGCCGGAGATCGTGTATGGATCTTTCACGGCGATGCCGATTACACGGTTGCCGCGGGCGTTACTGCGACGGTTGCGCCGCTGTATGCCGCGCTCTCGGACTCCGTGCAGGTGGAACAGGTATCCCGGGCCGGTGTCGCGCATGTTTTTCCAACCGACGCTGCCGGCGGCGACTGCGACCAGACCGCGGCGCCCTTTGTCGGCAACTGTGGTTTCGATGCGGCCGGTGCGATCTTTACCGCCGTGGTCGGTGCCGCTGGCGCTCCGGCGGCGGCGCACGAGGGCACGCTGACCGCCTTCGACCAGAATCTGGTGATGGTCGACGGCAGCGACAGCACCCTGGCGGATCAGGGCTATCTCTATGTCCCCCGGCGGTGTCGCGACCAGGTGTGCGGACTGCACATCGTGTTCCATGGTTGCCAGCAGTCGGCGGAATCCATCGGCACCGAATTCATCGACAGCAGCGGCTACCCGCGCTGGGCAGATCTCGCCGACATCGTGCTGGTCTATCCGCAGACGCGATCCAGTCTGATGCCGCTCAACCCGAAGGCCTGCTGGGACTGGTGGGGCTACACCGGTGCCGACTACGACACCCGGACGGGTGCCCAGATCGCCTGGGTCGGCCGTCTGCTGGACCACTTCGGTGTGCGCGGGCCCTGAACGGACCGCTGACCGGCTGGGCCCATTGCGCCGGGCCTGGCGACCGCGTGTGGCGGGGATTCTTGCGGGCGGCTGGCCTTGCCCCGGTCGACCCCGCCCAGCGATTACACTCGTCGCATGATTTCAACCGCAGCGGTATTGCTCGCGGGCCTGCTCTGGGTCGCGGTGCTGTTTGGTGTTGCCGTATACGGGGAGCGCCGAGCCGACCGCATGGCCGCAAACTGGGCGCCGATCTATGCGCTGTCGCTGGCGGTGTACTGCACATCGTGGACCTTCTACGGCACGGTCACCCAGGCGGCGCGCTGGCAGACCTGGCTGCCGCCGACCTTTATCGGCACCATCCTGCTGTTCGTTTTCGGCGGAGGTTTCCTGGCCCGGCTGGCGGCCTTGGCGCGCAGCGAAAACAGCGCCTCGCTGGCGGATCTGATTGCGGCGCGCTTCGGCAAGCATCGTGGCCTGGCCTCGGTCATCACCGGCGTCGCCGTGTTCGGCATGGTGCCCTATGTGGCACTTCAACTGAAGGCCGTGGCGATGAGCTATGCCCTGCTGACGGGTGGTGGCGTTGGTGCGCCGCCGGCCTGGCAGGACGCGGCATTCTGGGTGGCCGTCACGATGGTGGCATTCGCCCTGCTGTTCGGCACCCGTCGCGCCTCGGCGACCGAACACAACCGCGGATTGATCCTGGCGATCGCATTTGAATCCCTGTTCAAGCTGGCCGCCCTGCTCGCCGTCGGCTGGTTTGCGCTGAGTGGCACCGCTGTCGTGGCCGACAACGCGCCGGTGATGCCGGTGACGCAACTCATTGGTCGACCCGATGGCGGCTTCGTCGCCCTGGTGGCGCTCGGCGCGCTGGCGATGTTCACCCTGCCGCATCAATTTCATGTCGGCACGGTGGAACTGCGAGAACCGGGGCATCTGCGCACTGCGCGCTGGATGTTTCCGCTCTATCTGCTGCTGATGGCGCTGCCGATTCTGCCCCTGGCCCTGATCGGCCGCGCCACACTCGGGGCTGAATTTCCGTCCGACCTCTATACCCTCGGGCTGCCGCTGACCGCCGAGCAGCCGATGCTGGCCCTGGTGACTTTTCTGGGCGGCCTGAGCGCGGCCACCGGCATGGTGATCCTGGCGGCGATCACCCTGTCGATCATGATTGCCAATCACTGGATCGCGCCGCGCGCACTGAAGGCAGCGACCCAGTCCGGCGACACCGATCTGCGCCCGGTGGTGCTGGGTCATCGCCGGCTTGGCATCGTGCTGGTGATCGGCATGGCCTACGGCTACAGCCGGGCGATGGGCGCCAGCGATGCCCTGGCCGATATCGGCGCGCTTTCGTTCTCCGCACTCGCCCAGCTGGCGCCGGCATTGATTGCGGCGGTGTACTGGCCGCAGCTCGGCGCCCGAGCCGTGCTCAGCGGCATCCTCTGCGGAGCGATGATCTGGATCTGGCTGCTGCTGGTGCCAGTCGCCATGCAGGCGGGGGTCGTGCCCGATCTGCGGCAGTGGGGCGCGCCGGCATGGCTGACGCCGCAGCAGTTTCTTGGATTGGGCGCCTGGGACCCGCTGGCCCGTGGCGTTTTCGTCAGTCTGCTGGCCAATGCCCTGACGATCCTGTTCGCGGCCCGCGCCTGGCAACCGCAGGTGCGCGTCAGTCATGCTGGCATCAGCGTCGGCGTACTCGGAGATCTGGCGCGACGCTTTGTGCCAGCGCGCCAGTTGGTCCATCTCTTCAGCCTGCATGATCGCGCCGACCTGGCACCACCCGCCCTGGTGGAAGCCTGCGAGCGTGAACTCGCCGCCGTCGTCGGTGCCGCCAGCGCGCGCCTGCTGGTCGACGCGGCGCGTGGCGGCAACAGTGCTCCGCTGGAGACGGTTGCCACCCTGGTCGGCGAGGCCTCGCAGGCGCTGCGCTTCAATCAGCAGCTGCTGGAGGCTGCCCTGCAGAACATGAGTCAGGGCATCAGCGTGGTCGACAAGGATCTGCGACTGGTCGCCTGGAACGATCGCTATGTCACGATGTTCGGCTATCCCGAATCACTGCTGCGGGTTGGTCTGCCGATCGAGGAACTGGTCCGCTTCAATGCCGAGCGCGGATTGCTCGGGCCTGGCGACCTTGAACAGCTGGTCCGGCGGCGCATCCAGCATATGCGCCAGGGTACGCCCTATGTTTCCGAGCGTCACCTTCCCGATGGCAGCGCGGTCGAGATCCGCGGCAATCCGATGCCCGGTGGCGGATTCGTTGCGACCTTTACCGATGTGACTGCCTTCCGTGCCGCCGAGCTCGATCTCAAGCGCATCAATGAGACGCTCGAACAGCGGGTCGACGAACGCACCCACGAATCGGAAGCCGCGCGCGCCGAGGCCGAACGCGCGAACCTGGCCAAGAGCCGCTTCCTCGCCGCCGTCAGCCACGATCTGTTGCAGCCGGTGCATGCCGCGCATCTGTTTGCGCACGCCCTGTCGGAACAGTTACGGCATCCGCAGTATCAGGCCGCGGTGCACAACATCGAAGGCGCGCTTACCTCGGCGGAAGGGCTGCTGGGCGGCCTGCTCGATATTTCGCGGCTGGACGCCGGCGGCATGACGCCCGACATCAAGGACTTCTGCATCCACGATCTGCTGCACAGTCTGGCCAGCGAATATTCCGTCCTGGCCGGAGAGCGCGGCCTGTTGCTCAGGGCCGTGCCCAGCCGGGCCTGGGTGCGCAGCGATCCGCAACTGCTGCGTCGGGTTCTGCAGAACTTTCTGGCCAATGCCGTGCGCTATACCGAGGACGGCAGCATCCTGCTCGGCTGCCGCCGCAGCAGACAGGATCATTCTCAGCATCTGCACATCGAAGTCTGGGACACCGGGCCAGGAATCGCAGAAGCACATCGTGCGCTGATCTTCGAAGAGTTTCGCCGGCTGGATCGCGGCGGCCAGGGCCTCGGTCTGGGACTGGCCATTGCCGAGCGCATCGCGCGACTTCTTGGACATCGCCTGGTGCTGCGCAGCGTACCCGGACGCGGCAGCATGTTCTCGATACAGATTCCGCTGGTGAGCCCGGTGATTGCGCCTGCGGTCGCGGTCGAGCCACTGGCTCGGCTGGATCACCGCGTGCGCGTGCTCGTGGTCGACAACGACAATGCCGTCATGCGCGGCATGCGATCCCTGCTTGACGGCTGGCAATGCGACGTGCTGGCGGCTGGCAATGTGCGCGATGCCGAAGTGCTGGCCGATGGCACGCCGCCCGACTTGCTGCTGCTCGACTACCATCTGGACGGTGGCGACACCGGCCTGGCCCTGCTCGCACGATTGCGCGATCGCATCGGGGACGCGCCGGCGATCATCATCAGCGCCGACCATGGTGAAGCCCTGCGGCAGGCGGTGGCCGAAGTCGGCGCACACCTTCTGCACAAGCCGCTCAAGCCGCTGGCGCTGAAGTCGATGATGGCGCGTCTGCTGGGGCCGCGAGGCCAGCCGGTCAGGCGATCGGGATGATCGGATTGGTCGGCATGCCGCGCACCCGCACGACCCGGGTAGCGACGCGAATGCCGAGGCACACTGACCGTTATTCCGTCTGCACGAGGCCTGCGATCAGTCGGCTGCGCCGAACTTCACGGCAGCTCCCGTAGTCGCCGGATCCTGCTGTATCACAGCTGCTGCCACGGCCTCGCGTCGGATTGCTTTGGCCTAATCTTCAAGACCATCGGCAAACAGGGGCAGCAGTCCAGCCACTCCAGCGAGTACCGCCGCATCCATCTTCAGGATGCCATGGGCAAGCGGACGCGCGCGCTGCATGTTGGCGGGCAGATCGGTCGACTGGTGGTAGTGCGGGTAGATGCTGGCGCCGTTTTCCCAGGTGAAGGCGCCGGGCACACCGAGGTTGAGAAACGGCCAGTGATCCGAGTTGGCGCCCGCCATGGTGCTGGTGATCAGACCGAGCTCGGGCGCGTAGGTGCTTGCCGCGGCACTGTAGATCGGCAGCACGGCCGCCTGCGCCGGCGTGGTGTCCACGCGCGCGGCCAGGCTGTCGTCGAGGGCATGACCGATCATGTCGAGATTGATCATGTGCCTGACTCGTTGGATCAGCCCCGCATTGACCAGGCTGGTGGCATAGCGCTGGCTGCCGACCAGACCCTGCTCCTCGCCGGCAAAACACATGAACAGAATGCTGCGCTCGGTTGCCATGCCGGCAAACACGCGGGCCAGTTCGATGACGCCGGCACAACCGGAAGCGTTGTCATTGGCGCCTGGCTGCGGCACCGGCGTGGCCGAGGTCTCGCAGCGTGCAGTATTGCGCGCGTCATAGTGGCCGCCGACGATGATCCATTCGTCCGGCAGGGTTTCCCCGCGCTTGAAGCCGATCGGGTTGTACAGGGTCACCGCGGCTGGCGGTGGATTGCAGGTGGTTGAACTCACTGAAAGATTGAACTCGAAACTCTGGGTCTCGAGTGGCAATTCCTCGAAGCGCTGCAAGACCCAGTTGTGCGCACCGATCAGCAGCGGATTGAAACTGTTGCGATTGAACGCAGCCAACCCGCTCATCGTGTCGAACCAGCGATCGGCATCGATGCGCCGGATCAGGTTTTCGATCTCGATCTGACTGGCGCCAGCCGCCTTGGCGCCCGGCTGATTGAATACCTCGCGCGCGATCACGCCATCGTCCGGCAGCGGCTCGCCGGCAATGTAGGGGCCGCGCGTCGCCTTGGCCTGTGCCGCCGGCATCCGGAGGATCTCGTAACCGCCGACCACGGCCAGTGGCGCAGTCTGATCATGGGCCGTGCAGTCGTGCTCGCGCACCACCACTTCGTCGAATGCCAGCGCATCCGGCCCGGGCATCACCCGCGCTCGCGCCAGCCACCCGGGCAGCGATTTTTCGGATACGCCGAGCAGCAGCTCGTTGCCGAACTCAGCCGACCAGATCACGCCGGGCTCGCGCTTGAGCGCCATGACCCGATCGGCACCGGCGGCGTGGATGTTGACGATGACCGTTGGAACCGGCGCGCGCTCCGCACACCAGCCGGACTGGGAGACCAACAGCAAGGCAATGCAGGTCAACGTACGCATGCGCGAAGCATATCGCAGTCCAGGCTGGCCAGACTGTGCCGCCGTTCAAGCCCTACTTCAGGCGCAGTTCGATATTTCGCGCCGGCCGGTAGATGAATGCCCGGCCGCGACGCTCCTGGGTCAGGAACTTCAGCCGAACCAGCTGTTGCAGATCGCTGCGTGACGTCGGTATCGAAATCTGGTGCGATGACGCGTGGGATTCGTGTGTATAGAACGCGTCGCGCTTTTGCAGGGCGTGATACAGCAAGGCCAACTGGCGATCGTTCAAATCCTGACGTGTGCGGATCTGGCGCTTGAGCTCGATCTGTTGCTCGCGTTTGCGCTCTACATGGTCACGCAGGTCGCTGATTGCGGATTCGATCGTGTCCAGTTGCTGCAGGATGAAGTAGGTGGCGTCCTGTTCGTCACTCTCGACGTACAGGTAGGCGAGCATGTACGGATTCCGATTGCGATAGAGAATACGCGTGATCGAGATGTACTCGACCATCCAGTAGCCGCGGCGCAACATCGACCAGTAGAACAGCGCCCGCGCCAGCCGCCCGTTGCCGTCGACGAACGGATGGTCGAAGGCCAGTTGAAAATGCAGCAGGATCGAGCGTACAACCGGGTGAGTATAGGCATCTCCCTCGATGTCGTCGGCGTTTGCAAACGCAACAAGCCGCGCGAGACGCTCTGGTAGCTCCTCCGCCGGCGGCGGCTGGTGGACGACGCAATTCAACTTTTGATCCCAGACCACGATCCGCTCTTCGTTGGCGGTCTGGAAGCGACCGGCGGCGTCGGGGTCTTTCAGCGTCCCGTCGGTAAGAATCGAATGCAGCTCGGCAATCATCTCCACAGTCAATGCGGACTTTGCCATCTCGCGCAGACGTTCAATGGCCCGGTGATTGTTGACGATCATCCGTTCATCGATTGAAGTCGGCGCGCGGCCCTGACGCAGCATGTCCTTGGCGGCCTCGCGGGTCGCAACCGCCCCCTCGAACAAGCTGGAGTGAATCGCTTCTTCCATCAGCGAGCTTGAAACAAAGCGAGCGCGACTGTCGGCGTTGATCGCGACGCCGGCGTGGCTGATCTCGCCAGCCAACTGACGGTCCAGGGCAGCCAGTCGTGCTTCGATCGCGGCGTTGCGGCTCACCGTCAGTACGTGCTGTCCGTAGCCAAGCAGCAATGGATGCCAGGCTGACGACATCCGCCGCTTCCACTTGAGCGCCTTCCACAACTCCAATGCTGAGTGTCCGTCTGGGGGGCTGCGATGACGCAACTGTTCCCAGTGCAGGTAGGTGGAGTCAGCGACCTTGGTGCTCAGCTGCAGAATCCGCAGAGCGCGATCCGGATCCTCCCAATCGGAGGGCTCCAGTCGTGGCGCAGGCGGCAAACTCTTCATCAACTTTAAATTTGCTCTAAATTTAAAGTAATCCTACAGAAGGCCTCCCAGGCTCGCAAGTTCAAGCGGTTTTCGGTTCAGGCAGCTTGCGCGGCACTGTGCGCAGGGGCGCGCCAGCTGGCGAGCAGGCGATCCCAATCGGCACGAGCTTTCTCGACATGCGCCTCCTTGACATGGCCATAGCCGCGGATGTGCTCGGGGATGCTGGCCAGCTCGATCGCCATGGTGTGATTGTCGTGATTCAGACCGGCCATCAGCTCCTCGATGGTAGCGATGTAGTCGACGATCAACTGGCGCTCCATCCGGCGTTCGGCGGTGCGGCTGAACACGTCGAAAAAACCCCCGCGGAAGCGGCGTGCCCAGGCCAGCAGCTTGAACGCCTTGAACACCCAGGGGCCATACTCGGCCTTGCGCAGATGGCCATCGGCGTCCCTCTTGGCGAACAGCGGCGGCGCCAGGTTGAAATGGATCCTGTAGTCGCCATCGAAGGTCTCGCGGATGCGCTTCTCGAAATCGCCGGTGGTGTACAGACGGGCAACCTCGAATTCATCCTTGATCGCCATCAGCTTGAACAGATAGCGCGCGACGGCATCGGCCAGTCCCTTCATGCCCGGGGTCTTTGAGATCTCGGCATCACGAACCCGACCAACCAGCGTGCGATAACGATCCGCGTAGGCCGCGTCCTGATACTCGGTCAGGAACTTGGCGCGCAGGGCGATGCGTTCATCGAGCGAACTGGTGAGATCGCCGAACCCTTCGAAGGCGGCGGCGGTGGCCAGTGTCGCGGTCGGTGCGCTGCCGTCGGTATCGACGAACTCGGAAATCGCCGGAGCGGTTTTGGCACCCGCCGCCTTCTGCACCGCCTTCATATCGTGCGCGGCCATACGGCCCCAGTCGAAGGCCTTCTTGTTCATCGGCACGGCAGCGCCGTTCAACTCGATGGCCCGCATCAGGGCTTCGAGCGAGACCGGTACCAGGCCCTTCTGCCAGGCATAGCCGAGCATGAAGGTATTGGTGGCGATCGAATCGCCGAGCAGGGCGACCGAGAGTTCGGTGGCGTCGACGAGTTCCGGCGCGCGTCCGCCCGAGCCTTGCTGCACAGCCTGGATGATGGCGCCCGACGGGAACACCATGTCGGTATTGCGAGTGAAGGTACCCGGCATTGCCTCATAGGTATTGAGGACGCAGGTGGTGCGATCGGCACGCACCTTCGATAGCGCCCAGTAGTCATTGACCACCACCATGTCGCAGCCGAGCACCAGATCGGCCTCGCCAGCGGCAATGCGCACCGCATGGATGTCGCCGGGATCGCGCGCCACCCGCACATGCGTGGTCACCGCGCCGCCCTTCTGCGCCAGCCCGGTCTGGTCGAGCACCGAGGTGCCCTTGCCCTCGAGATGCGCCGCCATGCCGATCAGGGCGCCAATGGTGACGACACCGGTGCCGCCGATGCCGGTGACCAGGATATTCCAGGGACGATCGAGGTTGGTATGCGCCAGTGGCGCCGGCAGGATGCTGAAATCGAGTTCGGCACCGGAGCCCTTGCGCTTCTTCAGGCCGCCGCCGTGGATGGTGACGAAGCTCGGGCAGAAGCCCTTGACGCAGCTGAAGTCCTTGTTGCAGTTGTTCTGGTCGATCTCGCGCTTGCGGCCGAGTTCGGTTTCCAGCGGCAGGATCGAGACGCAGTTCGACTTCACGCCACAGTCGCCACAGCCCTCGCAGACCGCGGCATTGATGAAGGTGCGTTTGGCCGGATCGACCATCTTGCCGCGCTTGCGACGACGGCGCTTCTCGGCTGCACAGGTCTGATCGAAGATCAGTACCGATACGCCGGGCAGGGTGCGCATGCGCTTCTGCACATGATCAAGCTCGTCGCGATCAATGAACTCGACGCCCTCGGGGAAAATTTCCGGCTTCGACCACTTCTCGATCTCATCGCTCATCACGATGATGTGGCGGACGCCTTCGCTGCGTACCTGATGCGCGATGTCGGGCACGGTCAGGGTGCCGTCGACGGGCTGACCGCCGGTCATCGCCACCGCATCGTTGTAGAGGATCTTGTAGGTGATATTGACCTTGGCAGCGACCGACTGGCGGATCGCCAGCGAGCCGGAATGGAAATAGGTGCCGTCGCCGAGGTTCTGGAATACGTGCTGTTCCTCGGTGAACGGCGCCTGGCCGCTCCAGGTGACGCCTTCGCCACCCATATGGGTGAAGGTGTCGGTCTTGCGATCCATCCAGGTGACCATGTAGTGGCAGCCGATGCCGCCGAGCGCACGACTGCCTTCGGGTACCACGGTCGAGGTGTTGTGCGGACAGCCCGAGCAGTAGTGCGCCGCGCGCGGGAAATTGGCGCGTGGCAGGGCGAGTTCGCGTTCCTTGGCGTCGATCCACTTCAGGCGGTCCTCGATGGCCGGCGAAGTGAAGAAGCGCGCCAGCCGCTTGGCGATCACCATCGCAATGCGCGCCGGCGTCAGCTCATTGGTACTCGGCAGGATCCAGGCTTCCTGCTCGTCGTACTTGCCGACGATGCTCGGGCGGGTGGCATGATCCCAGTTGTACATCGCCTCCTTCATCTGCGATTCGATGAAGCTGCGCTTCTCCTCGACCACGATGATGTCTTCCAGACCCTTGGCGAATTCGCGGATGCCGATCGGCTCCAGCGGCCAGGTCATGCCGACCTTGTAGACGCGGATGCCGATGTCCTCGGCGGCGCGGCGGTCGATGCCGAGATACTCCAGGGCCTGCAGCACATCGAGGTAACTCTTGCCGGTGGTGACGATGCCGAGGCGAGCGCGCTTGGAGTCGATCACCAGCTTGTCGATCCGGTTGGCGCGCGCAAACGCAATCGCGGCCTGGGTCGCAAACTGGTGCAGGCGCATTTCCTGATCCAGCGGCGGATCCGGCCAGCGGATATTCAGGCCACCTGGCGGCAGTGCAAAATCTTCCGGCAGCACGATGTCGAGTTGATGCGGATTGACGTTTACGCTGCCGGAAGACTCCACTGTCTCGGCGATGGTCTTGAAGCCGACCCAGCGTCCGGTAAAGCGACTCATCGCCCAGCCGAGCATGCCCATGTCGAGGATGTCCTGCACGCCGGCCGGATTGAGCACCGGCATCAGGGCCGAGACGAACTCGTGCTCGGAACCATGCGGCAGCGTGGATGAGCGGCAGGCATGATCGTCCGCAGCCAGCGCGAGCACACCGCCATGACGCGAGGTGCCGGCGGCATTGCCATGCTTGAAGACATCGCCGCAGCGATCGACGCCGGGGCCCTTGCCGTACCACATCGAGAACACGCCATCGTACTTGGCGCCGGGAAACAGATTGGTCTGCTGGGAACCCCAGACCATGGTGGCGCCGAGATCCTCGTTGAGGCCGGGCGTGAACTTGATGCCGGAGGCCGCCAGATGCTTGTTGGCCTTCCACAATTCCAGATCGAAGCCGCCCAGTGGCGAACCGCGATAGCCGGAGATGAAACCCGCCGTGTTGAGGCCGGCGGCGCGATCGCGCATCTGCTGCATCAGCGGCAGCCGCACCAGGGCCTGCACGCCCGACAGGAAGATGCGACCTTCCTCGCGGGTGTACTTGTGCTGCAGGGTGTAGTCGGGATCGATGATCGGATTGGGCTGGGACATGGAAGAGGCTCCGGTCATGCGGATAGGGAAGGCCCGCAGTCTATCGTGCAGCGGCTGAAACGCGCGATTCAAAGCCTGCGTCAAATAGCGGGCAGCGACGCGTGATGAGTCGCAGAAACCGGGTTGCAGCCGTTGCTGCCGGCGATCTGCAGCGGTTCAGGCTACAGCCAGCTCGATGCGGTTGCGGCCATTCTGCTTGGCGCGATAAAGCGCCTGGTCGGCGCGATTGATCAGCGCTTCGAGGCTGAGGTTTTCATGCGACAGCGAAACCGTGACCCCCATGCTCACCGTCACCGGAATCCGCGCCTCGCCAGCGGCAATGCGCAGGCGCGCTATGGATTCCTGCAGGGCAACCGCCTGACGCAGGGCCACCGGCGCCGTCAGCGGGCCCAGCAGCACCAGGAATTCTTCGCCGCCGATGCGACCGACCACGGCACTGCTATCGCGTCCGTGGTCGAGCGCATGCGCAAGCCCGCGCAGGACCTCATCGCCGGTGGCGTGGCCGTAATTGTCATTGATCTTCTTGAAGTGATCGACATCGATCAGGATCAGGGCGTAGCCCAGGCGTTCGGCGCGACGCTTGCCGAGATCGCGGATACCGTGCTCGAACACGTAGCGGCGGTTGAAGGCACCGGTCAATGGATCGCGGATTGATAGCTCATAGAGCTCGCGATTGGCCTGTTCCAGCGCGTCGTTCTGTTCCTGGATGCGCTCGGTCTGGCGGGCCACCTCGATGACCAGATTCTCGCGCTGGCGCACCAGATCGGCGAAGCGCCAACGCGCCACGATCCAGACTACCAGCAGGGTGGTCAGCACCGCCGCGACAATGAATTTCCAGGATTGCCAGAGAGGATCTTCCATGCCATCAGGATCCGGGTTCCGGGACGGTGTCGACTGCGGTGATCGATCCGG
Organism: Pseudomonadota bacterium; assembly: GCA_022843465.1. Lineage (GTDB taxonomy): Bacteria > Pseudomonadota > Gammaproteobacteria > Xanthomonadales > Ahniellaceae > 0-14-3-00-62-12. Next base: position 332,913 of record JALHNO010000001.1, read on the forward strand.
TGCAGGTCATTCCGGCATATTACGCTGCTTTGACACGCTGTCCACATGCCACGACCGCATCAATAGCCGGCGGCCTGGCCGTCCTTGCGGCTCTCCGAGGCACCGACCCAGACCCCATTCTCCTGATCGCGCAGGATGGCCTGATAGCCACCATAGGGTCCGTCGGCATAGGTGACGCGGTGCCCCTTGCGCATCAGGCCGCGGACGGTTTCCCAGCTGAACCCGGTTTCCAGATTGATTTCGCCGCCATTTGCCATCGCGGTCAGCTGACCGGTGGGCTCGGTTGAGCCTTCGTGCTGCAGGCGCGGCGCATCGCCGGCCTCCTGCAGGTTCATGCCGAAATCGATCAGGTTCACCACGATCTGCACGTGTGCCTGCGGCTGCATGGCGCCGCCCATCACGCCAAAGCTGAGCCAGGGTTTGCCATCGCGGGTGACAAAGGCCGGGATGATGGTATGAAACGGCCGCTTGCCGGGCGCGTAGGAATTCGGGTGTCCCGGCTTGAGTACAAACATCTCGCCGCGATCCTGCAGGATGAAGCCAAGTCCCGGTGGACTCATGCCCGAACCCATGCCGCGATAATTGGACTGGATCAGCGAGACCATATTGCCGGCGGCATCGGCCGTGGTCAGATAGATGGTGTCGCCCTCGTCGAGCTCGGGGTGACCGGCATCCACCGACTGTGCGGCGCGGTCCAGCGAAATCTGTTTGCGGCGCTCGTCGGCATAGGCCTTGGAAAGCAGGCCGCGTATCGGCAATTTTTCCGTCGCCGGGTCGGCAAACCAGCGCGCGCGATCGGCAAAGGCCAGCTTCTTGGCTTCGGTCAGCAGATGCAGATACTCGACGCTGCCGAAGCCAAGGGACTTCAGATCGAAGCCTTCGAGGATATTGAGCATCTGCAATGCCGCGATGCCCTGGCCATTGGGCGGCAGTTCCCAGACATCGTAGCCACGATAATTGGTGGATACCGGTTCGACCCATTCGCCGCGATGCGCGGCCATATCCCCGGCGCTGAGAAAGCCGCCCTGGGCCTTGATGTAATCACCGATGGTGATTGCGATTTCGCCCTTGTAGAAGGCATCGCGGCCACCGCGTGCGATGCGATCCAGCGTGCGGGCCAGGTTCGGATTGCGCCAGATCTCGCCCTTGGCCGGGGCCCGTCCGTCGCGGGTGAACTGCTCGTTGAATCCGGGAAATTTCGACAGCCGCGGCACCGACAGTGCCCAGTAGTGCGCGATCACTTCGGTCAGTGGGAAGCCGCGTTCGGCATAATCGATGGCGGGTGCCAGCAGCTTGCGCATAGGCAGATTGCCGAAGCGATCATGCAGGGCAAACCAGCCATCGACTGCACCCGGAACCGTCACTGGCAATGGCCCATGCGGTGGAACATCGCGGATGCCCTGCTGCTCGAACCATTCCAGGGTCAGGCCCTGCGGTGAACGCCCGGAACCGTTGTAGCCATACAGGCGCTGCGACTTGGCGTCCCAGATGATTGCAAACAGGTCACCACCGATGCCATTGCCGGTTGGCTCCAACAGGCCGAGCGCCGCATTCGCGGCGATTGCGGCATCGACCGCGCTGCCACCCTGCTTGAGAATGTCGAGACCGATCTGGGTGGCGAGCGGATGTGAAGTCGCCACCATGCCCTGTGTCGCCAGCACCTCGGAGCGCGTCGCAAAGGATTTTCCGGTGACCCGATCGGCCGCCTGGGCGGCGTGCGTGCCGATGCCGAGCATCAGCAATGTAACCAGGATGGTGCGCTTCATCTTGCCTCCGGATAGTCGCCAAAGCAGGAACGCCCAGGGGGCGCGACAGGCACAACATACTATGCAGTGCCGCTCAGTTCAGCACCGCAGTCGGCCCGCCGCGTGCCTCCCACAATTCCCGTGCCTCCCACAATTCCCGTGCCTCCCACAATTCCAGATCCGCCTGCGCACGCCGCCGCATCTCAGCGCCCGCGCGTGGCACTCACGGTGCCACGTGCCCAGTTGCGTGCCTGGTACATCTGGGCGTCGGCGCGGGCGATGGTTTCGCTGAGGGATTCGCCGGGCTCCCCCTGTTCGGCAGGAGCCCGGCGATCACGGCGATTTACGGTCCGCGGTTCACTGTCTCGAAGCCATCGCCGAAAAAGAACGAAGGCTCCAGCGTATGACTCCACACCCCGCGTCCCAGCGTGCCGGCATACAGAGTGCGCGTCGACGGCATATAGCGCAGGTCAAACACCAGCACATCGGGCAGGCCATTGCCCAGCAGACTCCAGTCCATCTGATCGGCCGCGGTCACGAACACCCCCGAGCGGGTGCCGATCGCGATGCTGTCGCCGCCGGGATCGGACAGGTATTCGATGGTGCGGAAGTCCAGACTGCTGATCGTGGTCAGATTTCCGGTGATGTTCTGCCAGCTGTCGCCGCCATTGCTCGAGGAGAAGACCTGATCGTTGTCGATTGCCAGAACCCGCAACGGATTGTTCGGGTCGAGAGCCACATCGGTGACCGTGTTGGCACCTGCGGGCAGCGCCGCGGTGGCCACAAATGCAGCGCCTGACCGCCTGAATACCGCTGCATTCTTTCCTACGTAGGCGACGCCGACATTGTCGTTGGCACCGTAGGCCATCGCATTGCGGTTGGCACCCGGTGCACCCAGCGTGGTAAAGCTGGGCGCGGGCCCGGTGATATCCGTCGACTCGTAAACCGAGTTGAGGCCGCCAATCAGCATGCGACCGGAATCCGCAACATTCAATTCGATCGGGGTCACGAACTGGGGGTCGGCAATGCCGGGCAGGGACACGTTGCCGGTAAATACATTGGCGCTGGTATAGGTCGAGCGACGCGGGCCTCCGAAGTTCTGCGAGCTCAGATAGCGATAGCCTGCCGCCGGCGCCAGCGTCTCGCTGTCGGCGGCAACGTCGCCGCCATCACCGCCATTGATCATGCGCCAGCGGGTGTTTCCTGGGGTCTGCTGGATATGGGTACCGTTGTCCTGGGTGCCGATAATCAGGATGTTGGAAACCCTGTCGAGATCCAGGTCATGAACTTCGATCAGGTTGAGATTGCCAATCACCGAGCCCCAGGTTCCGCCCGGAGAACTGGGCATGCTGCGACGATAGATACCACCGTCGTCGCCCTCGAGCAGGTTGCCATCCGCATCGAAGGTCAGCGCGCGGCTGTCGGCATGGGGCGCGGTGTTTCCGCCATTGCCATTCATGATGGTGGAGAACTGGTTGGCCAGCGGCAAGGAGGCGTCGCCGCGCACCAGATTGCCGGTGAACGGCGAAGATGCGATTCTGTCGCCGCCCAGATAGATGATATTGGGAGTCACCGGGTCTGCCGCGATGGAAGTGTTGACCGTTCCCTGGCCGCCCGGATGAATGTTCGGCACCGCCATCGCGGTCCAGTTGCTGCCCATGTCGCTGCTGACGAATACACCAGCCAACGTGCCGCTGTTCACCGCTGCAGCGAACAGCGTGGAAGCAGCGCCAATCGCCAGCTTGATTGCGCCGGTTGAAACGCTGAGTCCGCTCAGCCCGGCGCTGATGTCCGTCCAGGAAGCGCCTGCATCGTCACTGCGCAATACCCGCGGCGTAGTCCCGCGCACCGCAATGTAGAAGCGGGCGTTGTTGCCAGGGTCGCCGATCAGGTCGAGGATGCCACCGGTCGGCAGGCCGCCGCTGCCCGACGCCAGTGACCAGGTTGCGCCAGTGTCGATGCTGCGAAACAGGCCGCCAGCGCTCGACGCCGCCATCAGTACTGCACCGCGCGCAGTTACGGCAATGATCTTCTGACCAAGCAGGGTCGCGCCGCCGTGCAGGTTCCAGCTGGAGCCGCCGTCGGTCGTGCGGTAGATGCCAATCTCGTCGTCGCCGCGTTGGCCGAAATTGCTGAGTCGCCCGATGCCGGCGATCAAGGTCTGCCGGCTGCCATCGGTCGGATCAAACGCCAGCGAGGCGATCGACTGCGAGGGCAGATTTTCTGTCTGCGCTACCCAGGTCGGGGTTGCGGCGCGGGCATTCTCGGTTTTCCAGATGCCGCCGTTGACGGCGCCGATGTAGATCACATCGGCGTTCTCCGGATGCGCGGCGATTGCCTGGACGGCACCGCAGACCTCATTGCCCGGCGGAACCGCCACCTGCGCGTCCTGGGTCGGAGCGGGTCCATGCGCCTGCCAGGTAGCGGCGCCGCGCGCACTTGGGCGCATCGGCGGCGATACCGCAGGACGCTGTTCGGCGGGATCGACCGGCTCCGCGTCCGACAGAACCTGGCTAGAATCCAGCTCGGCATGCTTGACGCTCACGCGGTTCGCGCTGCTGCAGGCGCCCAGCAAGACAAGGAACAGCGAAATACAGGCAAGGCGGACAAGGTCGCCGCGACGCTTGCTGGAATGATGGTTTTCAACGGTCTGCTTCAAACTGTGTTCCTCATGGTGTGAAGATCAGGGCAGCTGCCACCCGGTCCGCCCATGGTAGCCGGCAGCGACAAACAGCGTCTCCGTCTTTGTGGCGAACGTCGTGCGGGCCCATCGGGGAACCCCTGCAGAAGCCATCGCAACGCCCTTGCTGCCCATGGTTGTATTTGCCGAACTCCAGGAACTGGCGGCCCTGCGCGCCCTGACTCAGGGCGCCATCGCCGCTCTGGACCGGATCAGGAGCTCCCTAACGCCCGCGCGTGGCACTCACGGTGCCACGTGCCCAGTTGCGTGCCTGGTACATCTGGGCGTCGGCGCGGGCGATGGTTTCGCTGAGGGACTCGCCGGGTTCGCGGATCGCGTGGCCGAAGGAGTAGGCGCAGGGTGCAGCGCTGCGGTCTTCGCGCAGGCGGTCGCTGACGAACTCGATGCGGGACTCGTCGGCATCGGCCAGCAGGAGCAGGAATTCGTCGCCACCGGAGCGCACCAGGGCATCGCTGCTGCGGGCACGCTGCTGCAGGAAGGTGGTGAACTCGCGGAGCACGCGATCACCCTCTTCGTGTCCGAGGCTGTCGTTGATGCGCTTGAAATGATCGAGGTCCAGATTGATCACGCCCCAGCGCTGCTGCGCCTCATGGGCGCGCTCGAAACGCGCCAGGTAACGCCGGTTGTAGCAGCCGGTCAGCTCATCATGAAGGTTCTGTTCGCGCAGTGCCTCGGTCTGTTCGACCTGATCGGTGACGTCGACGGCGTGCCCGATGACGTAGGGATGTTCCGGCACCTGCGGATTGAGCCTGGCCTGGTAGCGCCAGCTGCGCTCGCCACCGCGACGGTGGCGGATCCGCAGCAGGCCCTCGGCGTGACCGTGCTGGCGGATCTGCTCCAGATATTCCTGGAACGCAGTCTGACCGGTGGCCTCGATGAAGTTTGCCAACGACTGGCCGATCAGCTGGTCCTCACGCTGGCCCAGCACCTCGGCGACGGCCGGATTGGCCAGCAGCACCCGCCCCTGCAGATCGTGCAGGAACACGTAGCCGCGGCTCAGACGGAGTACATCGGCCGCGCGCATTTCGCTGTCGCGCAGCGCTGTGATGGCGTTGCGCAGGCGTCGATTGGCGCGTTGTTGCAGCAGGAAAAACACCATCAGCGCCAGCAGGCTGACCGCCATCACGATGCCGAGTGCGAGACTCAGGCGGTTGGTTCGCGCCAGCGCCTGGGCGCGCTCGGCCGCGATCAACGCCTCGGATGAAAGCCGCACGACATCGAGTTGCTGTTCGGCATAGCGCAGGCGCGCATCGAAATCGTCGGCCGCCAGTGCGCGGTCGCTTGAAATCACATCGCGATCGAGCTTGACCACGCGGCGCATGGCATCGGCGAGCTCGGCACGCGGTGCATTGGTGTCGAGCAGCACCCCGACCAGGTCGCGGGCGACGCGCAGTTCGTCGCGGTCCAGCCCGAGCGCATGAAACGTGTTCACCGCGCGCTTCAGTTGTTCGGCAGCCTTGACAAGTTCGCCCTGGTCCATCGCCGACTGCCCGATGATCTCGTGCCCGAGCCCTTCAAGCTGGGTGTTGCGCAGTTGCCTGGCGAGCGCAAAAATCTGTTCGGCATTCTGCTGGACGCCAGCATGATCACGGTCCGCACGGGCAAGCCGCGCCGATTCCAGATACATCTCGGCGGTCAGTTTGGGGTCCTGGACCAGCTGGCTGACCTCGACGCCCTTGCTCAGCAGGGCCCGTGCCGCATTGCGGTCACCCAGATGCGCGCGCGCGCGCGCCTCGTTGCGCAACAGGCGTGCGCGCATGACGGCGGCGGTTTCTGCACCCAGCTGCTGAAGGCCGCGCTCGGCATACTCGGCGGCGAGCTGGTGCTTGCCGATGGCATGGCTCATCGACGAATAGGCGAGGCTGACGTCGGCAGCGAGTTCGGGCGCGTTCTGGTCCTTCAGCAGCAGCTCGGCCCGGCCAAGCAGCTGTTCGCCGCCGGTGAAGTCCTGCAAAGCCATGCGGGCCCGACTCTCATTGATCAGGCCGCGGACGATCAGGACTGGGTCGCCGGAGCCTTCCGCCGCCGCGATCGCGGCGCGGCCGGCGTTGCGCTGACATTCCCAGTTGGCCATCACCCGGCAGGCATTGGCCTCGGCGAGATGGAGCAGGGCGAGTTCCCGCTGGTCGGATTTCTCGCTGGCCGCAGCAATCAGCGCGGGCAGCTTGCGCAGTACCACCTCGGGTTCAACCAGCGCATCGGTCTCCAGTGCATGCCGCGGTACTGGATCAGCCGCCAAAATCCGCCCGCTGAGCGCCAGCAGCAGGGCTGGAACCAGGCAGATACTGACTGCTCGCTGGAAGAAGGCGTTCATTCCCCGGAACAATGACCTTCATGTTGGCCGGGCCATGGTAGCCGGACCGGCGCCCGCCTGTGTCAACATTTGCGCGGGCAAGGCGCCGGCCCCGGCTGGCTGCCGGCTATTTTCTGGCGAAGGCGCTGGCCAGTACCGTGGAGTCGAAGGCGCCGTGATTGGGCAGCCCGGCCGCGTGCCGGTACAGCGCGGCCGAATAGATGCCCGACAAGGCCGCCTGCAGCAGGGCGGCGAACAGCACCAGCAGGACGCCGATGCCGGCAATCGCGATCGCCCCTGCGACCTGCTGATTGACCAGCAGGACGACGGCCAGTGCAACGGTGCCGGCGATCAGCCCAAATTGCAGCAGGCCGAACACCAGGCCCACGCCACCCTGGCCAATCACGTTCTCGCCCCAGGTGGCCTTCAGCAGACGGGCGCTTTCCTTGACGGCATCGATCGGACCGACATCGCGCATGACCAGCACCGGCACGGTCAGGAAGGTGACGACGGTCCAGGCGGCACCGATGAAGGCCACGATCCACTTGCCGACGAAACCGGCGCGCTGCTCGATGGCACGCAGCAGGATGCCGACGGTGGCGGCGATGGCGGCATAGCCGAGGATCACGCCGGCCTTCGACCGCGCAATACGCAGGCCATCGGCGACCGTTGGATCGCCGCCATCAAGACGGATCATGGCGGCACCCACCAGGGCGGTATTGAAGAAGAAAATCACGAAGTACTGGGTCAGATAGAACAGGAAGCCCCAGACGGGCAGCCAGGGCGGCATCGATTCCGGGTCGTTTTCCAGTGCCGCGAAATCGAGCACGCTGAACAGCGGCAGCACGAAACTGAGCACCACCAGGATGCCGGCGATGGCCGAGATGGCAGGAAACACCAGCAATTCCTTGTCCTGGCGCAGCACATCAGCGCTGGCCTTGATCAGTGACCAGCTTCTGGAGAATTTTTCGAACATGGCGCGATCCCGGGTGATGTCGAGCGCGGATCATAAGAGATTCCAGCCCTTGGCGACTTGTGCATTGCAAGATTGACAACGCTGTCATCAGGCTGGGCATAATGCGCCGGACGACAATGCCGGCCGGCGCCGAGCCGCGGGCGTGCCAGCGAACACCATGGGAGCACCACGTGCGATTCGAACTCCTCAGCGTCTCTCTGCCGCCGGTCGCGAGACTGTTTTGCCTGTCGGTTCTGCTGGCGCTCGCTGGCTGTGCCGATTCCAGCGATCCGCCTGCGACTTCGTCCGCCGCAACCGCCAAGGCCATCGAGCCGATGACGACGGTCGTCGATCCGGCGCTGTGGCCGCAGGCCAGTTCACCGCTGGCCGCCGATCCGGCGCTGGAAGCACGCGTCAGCGAACTGCTGGCCACGATGAGCATCGAAGAGAAGGTCGGCCAGATCGTGCAGGGTGACCTCGGCAGTGTCACGCCCGCAGATATCCGAACCTATCGGCTCGGCTCCGTACTGGCCGGTGGCAATTCCGATCCAGGCGGTCGCTACAACGCCCCGGCGGCGGACTGGCTGGCCTTGATGGACGAGTTTCACCGGGCTGCAATGGATACCAGCGAAGGCCGCAAGGCGATTCCGCTATTGCTCGGTATCGATGCAGTGCATGGTCACAACAATGTCGTCGGCGCGACGCTGTATCCGCACAACATCGGCCTCGGTGCCGCGCACGACTCCGAACTGGTCCGCCGTATTGCACAGGCCACCGCAAAGGAACTGCGCGCAACCGGATTCGACTGGACCTTTGCACCGACCCTGACCGTTCCCCGCGACGATCGCTGGGGCCGCACCTACGAAGGTTATTCGGAAGATCCAGCCCGCGTTGCCGGCTATGCAGCGGCGGTGGTGGAAGGCCTGCAAGGTCGCGCCGGCACGCCCGAGTTTCTGGACGGCAGCCATGTGCTGGCATCCGCCAAGCACTTCATCGGCGATGGCGGTACCGAGGGCGGCAAGGATCAGGGTGATACCCGCGTCAGCGAAGCCGACCTGCGCGACATCCACGGCGCCGGATATCTGCCCGCGATCCAGGCAGGAACGCAGACTGTCATGGCATCGTTCTCGAGCTGGAATGGCAGCAAGATCCACGGCCATCGCGGCCTGCTCACCGATGTGCTGAAAGGCCGGATGGGATTCGATGGCTTTGTCATCGGCGACTGGAATGCCCATGGCCAGCTGCCCGGTTGCAGCAATGAGAACTGCGCTGCCGCCTTCAATGCCGGCGTCGACATGCTGATGGCCCCGGACAGCTGGCGCGGCTACTACACCAATGCGGTGGCCCAGGTTCGTGAGGGCACCATCCCGATGCAGCGGCTCGACGAGGCCGTGCGGCGAATCCTGCGGGTGAAATTCCGGCTCGGACTGTTCGAAGCCGGCCTGCCCTCTGAGCGGCCACTGGGCGGGCGGTTCGACCTGCTCGGCCATCCCGAACACCGCGCGCTGGCACGCGAGGCCGTGCGCAAGTCGCTGGTGCTGCTGAAGAACAACGGTGGCCTCTTGCCGCTGCAGCCGGGCAGCCGCGTGCTGGTCGCAGGCGATGCTGCCGACGACCTTGGCAAGCAGGCCGGTGGCTGGACCTTGAGCTGGCAGGGCGACGGCAACCAGCGGGCCGATTTTCCTGGCGCGCAATCAATCTGGGAAGCGGTGCGGGCGGCGACCGAGGCGGCAGGCGGCCAGGCGCAGCATGCGCCCGACGGCAGCTTCAGTGAACGACCGGACGTCGCGATCGTCGTCTTCGGCGAGGCTCCGTACGCCGAATTCCGCGGTGACATTGCCAACCTGCGTTATCGCCCAGGCAATGACCGCGATCTGGACCTCATGCGCGCACTGAAGGCAAAAGGGATCCCGGTGGTCGCGGTGTTCCTGTCGGGACGACCGCTCTGGGTCAATCGCGAGATCAATGCAGCCGATGCCTTCGTTGCAGCCTGGTTGCCCGGATCCGAAGGCGGCGGTGTCGCTGACGTCCTGTTCAAGTCGCCCAGTGGCCAGGTGCTGCACGACTTCAGAGGCAGGCTTTCGTTTTCCTGGCCCAGACGCGCCGATCAGTCGCCGTTGAACGTCGGCCAGGCCGACTACGATCCGCTGTTTGCGATTGGCCATGGCCTGGACTACGCCCATCCCCAGGAGCTGGCTGTGCTTGCCGAAGACTCCGGACTTGAGCAGGCCGCGGGCGAGCCGGGCGAGTATTTCGCGCGCGGCAGCGTGGCGGCAGGCATGACCCTGCTGCTCGCCGATGGCGATGAGCAGGGTACGCCGGTGAACGCCTTGCCCAATGAGAGTATTGGTCAGCGCCTGCGGGTGACCGCAATCGATCATCTGGCACAGGAAGACGCGCGTCGATTCGTCTGGAGCGGTCGCGGCCTGTCGCGTCTGCTGTTGCGCGCGGATGCACCGATCGATCTGAGCGCCGCAGCAGCTGCCGGCCAGCAACTCGTGATTACCCTGCGCGTAGATCAGGCTGCCGCCGAAGCTATCCCGATCGATCAGCGCTGCGCGGCGGCCTGCGCCGGAAGCATCGATATTGGACCCTTGCTGAATACGGTGCCCAGAGCAAGCTGGACGCGCGTTGGACTGCCACTGGACTGTCTGCGGAAGGCTGGTGCCGACCTCGCCCTGGTCACGCGGCTGGTCGACTTCCAGGCGTCCTCGGCGCTGGATATTTCGATCTCAAGGATCGCGCTCGGCTCCGAATTTGATCACGCCCTGAGTTGTACGGACGGTTGAACCCTTACGCTGCATTGCAGCAATTTTTCCGATTGAAAACATGCCGTTGGCACGCGGCACAATGGAGTTGACAACGCTGTCATTTTGCCGTCCAATGCGAACGCGCCCTGCTCCGCAAGGATGGTCGTGTCGTGCTGGTGTCGGCGGGCCCGGGTGCTGACGGTGCCGGCATCGGTCAGCAAGCGGGTGACGGGTTTTTGCTAATGGGAAGGGCGGCGCAATCTTGATGCGCCCACTACGAAATCTTGGGGAGGGGAGTCATGAATAACCAACGCAGCATTCCAAAGCGGAGCATCCTGACGGCGGCTCTATTGCTGGCACTGGCCAATCCGCTCAGCGCGCAGCAGGTTGACGAAGATGCCGCTGATGAGTCGGGCACCGACAGCAGCGCAAGCGACGCGAAAAAAGCCAAGGCCGAGGATGACCCCCAGCAGATGGAAACAATCGTCGTTTCCGGCATCCGTGGCAGTCTGACCTCTTCCATGAATCTCAAGCGCGATTCAGTCGGTGTGGTTGACGGCATCGTCGCCGAAGACATCGGCAAATTCCCCGACAGCAATCTGGCCGAGTCACTGCAGCGAATCAGCGGTGTATCGATCGATCGCTCGATCGGTGAAGGCTCGCGCGTCACCGTGCGCGGCGTCGGTCCGGACTTCAATCTGGTGCTGCTGAACGGCCGTCAGATGCCGGCCTCGAGCATCCAGGACACCTCTCCGTCCAACTCGCGCGCATTCGACTTCGCCAATCTCGCCTCCGAGGCGATTGCCGAGGTCGAGGTCTACAAGACCAGCCGTTCCAGCACGCCAACCGGCGGCATCGGCGCGACGATCAATATCAAGACCGCGCGACCTCTGGAAAATCCAGGGCTGCGCGCGAACTACGGCATCAACGGGGTCATCGATACATCGAATGACAATCTGCCCGGCATGTTGCAGGGCGATTCGGTAACGCCGGAAGTTTCCGGCATCTTCAGCAACACGATGGCCGACGGCAAGTTCGGTGTTGCCCTCACCGGCAGCTACCAGGAGCGCGATCTGGGCTACAACCAGGCCGCCGTGCCCAACGGCTGGCGCGCCTTTTCCGGCGATGAGAACAACTGGGGCACGATCCCGCAACCGGGGACACCGGGCTCGGAAAACATCATCAACCGACCCGGTCCCACCGATATCTATTCGGTGCCGCAGAATCTGCTGTACAGCGTCAATGGCATCCAGCGTCAGCGCACCAATGGTCAACTGACCCTGCAGTACGCGCCCGCCGACAACCTTACCGCGACGCTCGACTACACCTATTCGGAAAACAAGCTGCAGAACAAGCGCAGCGAGCTGTCGGCCTGGTTCAACTTCGGACCCTCGGCGAGTTCGTGGACCGACGGCCCGGTCGCCGGTCCAATCTTCTATTCTGAAATCATCAACCCGGCCACCAGCGATGTGGCGATGGGCGGTGCCCAGTTTGCGACCAAGAATGAGAACCAGTCGCTTGGCTTCAATCTCGACTGGGCGCTCACCGACACCTTCGGACTCGAGTTCGATTTCCACAAGTCATCGGCGGAATCCGGCGCCGACAGCATCTTCGGCTCGAATGCGGTGCTGGGCACGGCCGGCTTCTTCCGCGGCACCACGACGGTCGACTTCAGCCGCGACTTCCCGGTGCTCAGCATCGCGCTGCCGCCCGGCATGACCACAATCGATCCTTCGCGGATGCTGGTTACCGGTTCGAGCTTCCGCAACAGTTACATGAAGGCTGAGATCGAGCAGACCCAGATCAAGGGCCATTTCGATTTTGCCGACTACTCGCGGCTCGACTTTGGCGTGTCGCTGAACAATGTCGACAATCGCTCGGCGTTCTCCAATGTGCAGCGCGATACCTGGGGTGGTGCGACCAGTCCGGCCGACTACCCGGATGACATCTGGAATCTCGAAAGCGTGCGGCCGTTCTTCGGCAGCATCAATGGCAGCAATAGTTCGGCGCTGTTCAACCAGTTCTTCACCTTCGACTTCGATACCGTTCGGCAACTGGCTGCGCAGGCGGCTGGTGACGAGTCTCTGTATCTGGCTTCGGATGTGTTCACCACCGATCGCAGAACCGCCGAGGACTCCCGCAGCGCCTATCTGCAGTACAGCAACACCTGGGATACTGCGATGCCGATTCATGCCGCGGTCGGCGTGCGCTACGAGAGTACCGACGTGCGCTCCACTGCGCTGGTACCTACCGCAACCGGCATTCTCTGGGTAGCCAACAACGAGTTCTCGGTACAGTTCGGCGCACCCGGATACACCACCCTCACCGGTGACTACAGCTATCTGCTGCCCAACCTCGACCTCGCCATCGATCTTTCCGAGACCATGAAGCTGCGCGGCAGCTATGGCGAGAGCATCGGGCGTCCCGGTTGGGGTGACATCCAGGGTGGCCAGACGCTGAGCCAGCTGGCGCGTATCAATGGCGGCTTTGGTGCCCAGGGCAATCCGGCACTCAAGCCCCTGCTGTCGCAGAACTTCGATCTTTCCTTCGAGTGGTACTACGGCGAGTCGAGCTACTTCTCGGCCGGCTTCTTCCGCAAGAACATCGACAACTATATCGGTGTCACCACGATCCAGGGCACGCCATTCGAGTTGCACACGCCGGCCATGGGTGGCTATTTCAACGAGGCTGTGTCCAATGGCTGTGCGACTTCGGATCTGACCTGTATCCGCAACTACATCTTCCTCAACCACAACGGCGATCCCGGTGTTGTGCGCGGTCCGGACGATGCCAATGGCAACCAGACCGGAACGATTGCAGGACTGCCCGGTGATCCGATTGCGACCTTCGCCATCACGGTTCCTGCCAATCAGCGCTCGGCCTCGCTCGACGGCTGGGAGTTCAACGTCCAGCATATGTTTGGCGACAGTGGCTTCGGCATGTCGGCCAACTACACGATCGTGGATTCCGGGCTGCAGTACGACAATTACAGTCTCGGCGAGCAGTTCGCGCTGGAGGGGCTGAGCGACTCGGCAAATCTGGTAGGGTTCTACGAGAACGACAAGTGGAGCATCCGTGCCGCCTACAACTGGCGTGATGAATTCCTTGCGGGCAGGTTTGACGGCAGCGGTCAGCCCAATCCGGTCTATACCGAGGCCTATGGCCAGCTCGACCTGAGCGTCGGTTATGAGTGGAACGAAAATCTGACCTTCCAGGCAGAGGCGATCAATCTGACCGATGAAATCCAGCGCCTGCATGGCCGCACCCGGAACCAGGTGTTGTACGTGACGCAGACCGGTCCCCGCTATATGTTGGGCTTCCGTTACAAGTTCTGAGTCAGCGCCACACCAGGGCACCGCCGCAAGGCGGTGCAGGGGAGAAGCCGCTGATCTCAGCGGCTTCTTCGTTTGTGCATCCGGCGTGCCGGTTGCGCCATTGAGTAGAGGGCAGCGGTGTGGCCGAGGCGGTTCGGAATCTGGTGATTGTGGGCGGCGGCTCGGCGGGTTGGCTGACCGCCGGCGTGATCGCGGCTGCCCATCGAGGCGCCCAGGGCGATGGCCTGCGCGTCACCGTACTGGAGTCGCCCGAGGTCGCAGCCATCGGTGTCGGCGAAGGCACCTGGCCGAGCATGCGCGATACCCTCCGTCGCATCGGCCTGAGCGAAACCGAACTGATCCGCGAATGCGATGCCGCGTTCAAGCAGGGCTCGCGCTTCAATGGCTGGGTCACCGGTGCTGCCAACGACTACTACTTTCATCCCTTCGCCCTGCCGCAGGGATACACCGAAACCGATCTTGTCGCCGGATGGCACGCGCGCCACGCCAGCGTTCCGTTCGCGGACCTGGTCAGCTTCCAGCCGCATCTGTGCGTCCGAGGCCGTGCGCCCAAGCAGGCGACCACGCCCGAGTATGCTGCCGTCGCCAACTATGCCTATCATCTGGATGCGGCAAAGTTTGCGCAGTTGCTGCGCCGCCATTGCGTGGAGCGGCTCGGCGTCCATCATGTGTCCGATCACCTGGTTGGCATCTGCGCGTCCGAATCGGGAGATATCGCCGCGCTGCAACTGCGCGCAGGCGGCGAACTGGGCGGCGATCTGTTCGTCGACTGCACCGGCCTGCAGTCCCTGCTGCTGGGACAGCACTACGGCATTGATCTGGTGCCGCAGTGCCACGTGCTGTTCAACGACAGTGCACTGGCGGTGCAGGTTCCGTATGCCGTCGACAATGCGCCGATTGCCTCGCAGACCACATCCAACGCACAGCAGAACGGCTGGATCTGGGATATCGGCCTGCCCAGCCGACGCGGGATCGGGCATGTCTATTCCAGTGCCCACAGCTCGGACGATGCTGCCGAGGCCGAGCTGCGCGCCTATATCCGCGCCAGTGGTGGGCCCGCGGATCCTCCGCCCGCGCGCAAGCTGAGTTTCGCCCCCGGTTATCGCCGCCAGTTCTGGCACCGCAATTGCGTCGCCATTGGCCTCTCGGCCGGATTCATCGAACCGCTCGAAGCCTCGGCGATTGCGCTGGTCGAGTTCTCGGCGGCCATGCTGAGCGACCAGATGCCAGCAAACCGGGCGATGATGGATATGGTGGCAGGACGCTTCAACGAGGCCTTCCGCTATCGCTGGGAACGGATCATCGAGTTTCTCAAGCTGCACTATGTGCTGAGCCGACGCACCGATACCCCGTACTGGCGCGACAACCGCAGCGCAGCGTCGATACCTGATCGGCTAGGCGAACTGCTGGAACTCTGGCGTCATCACCCGCCTTCACGGTACGACCTGAACCGCGTCGAAGAAATGTTCCCCTCGGCGAGCTACCAGTACGTGCTCTACGGAATGGGCTTTCAACCTGCCGACGCCGCCGCTCGCAGTCGTCCGGAGGATGCTCGGCGCGCCGAAGGATATTTTCGCGAAGCCGCGGCATTGACTGGCAGAATGACGGCCGCGCTGCCGGACAATCGCGCGCTGATCGAGCATATCCGGCGTCACGGACTGACCACGATCTGACACCGCAACCGCCCACCCGGAAAAGGCAAGGCATCGAATGGGAAACACCGCGCTGTTGAACAATGTCGATCATCAGGATCTCAGGATCATCACGACCCGCAGTGCGGCGCTCGACGACAACGTGATGTTCGCAGTCAGCTTTCCGGCCGAGTTTCGCAGCCTGCAGGCACACTACCCGATCGTGTTTCGCAAGACAGCGGACGCCACCGGCTTTCAGCCGATCGCGCTGTTCGGCTTCCAGAGTGGGCAGAACCTGTTCCTCGACAGCAAGGGCTGGAGTGCCAGTTACATTCCCCTGGCTGTCGAGCGTCAACCCTTCCTGATCGGGATCTCCGGAGAGGAACGACTGATCCACATCGACATGGACAGTCCGCGGATCAGCACCGTCGAGGGGGAACGCCTGTTCCGCACCCACGGCGGTACGACCGACTTTCTGGATCGGATCAGTTCCATCCTGCTCGCGATCGACCAGGGCCTGGCCGAGACGCCCGCCTTCATTGCAGCCCTGCTCGAACACGAATTGCTCGAGTCCTTCGTATTTGATATCGAGCTGGTCGATGGTTCGCAGAATCGACTGGCGGGTTTCTACACCATCAACGAGGAGCGCCTGCAGGCGCTCGCTGGTGCGCAACTCGAGGCGCTCAATCGTCGGGGCTATCTGCAGGCGGTGTTCATGGCGATCGCCTCATTGTCCAACCTGCGACTGCTGGTCGAACGTCAGAACCGTCAACTGCAGGAGCGCGGCGATTCATGATGCCGATGCCGGCCATACGCGAAGTGGTGGCTGTCGTTCCCGGGGTTCTGCCCTTGGCCTTGTTGCAGTCGAGCGAGCCGGTTGTACTGCGTGGCTTGATCGGACACTGGCCGGCCGTGCAGGCCGGCCAGCATTCGGCCGCCGCGGCCAGTGCCTATCTGAAGCAGCATTATCGCGGCGCCAGCGTCGGAGCATGGCGCGCTGCGCCCGAAATCGCCGGCAGATTCTTCTACAACGAAGATTTCAGCGGATTCAATTTCCGCCCCGAGCTGCGCAAGCTGGACGAACTGCTTGATGAACTGCTGACCCAGGCAGCAAGCCCGCGACCCGCGTCGATCTACGTCGGCTCGACCACGGTGGATACCTGCCTGCCCGGCTTTCGTGCACAAAACGATCTTGGTTTTGGCGTACACGATCCGCTGATGAGCATCTGGATCGGCAATCGGACCCGGATCGCCGCGCATCACGACCTGCCGGACAACCTCGCCTGCGTCGCCGCGGGTCATCGTCGCTTCACCCTGTTTCCGCCCGAGCAGCTGAGCAATCTCTACATCGGGCCACTCGATCTGACCCCCGCGGGCCAGCCGATCAGTCTGGTCGATTTCGCGCAACCGGACTTCCATCGCTTTCCGCGATTCGCTGAAGCGCTGCGGCATGCGCAGAGTGCCGAGCTCGGTCCCGGCGATGCGCTCTTCATCCCCAGCATGTGGTGGCACCATGTCGAAGCGCTGGATGCACTCAATGTCCTGGTTAACTACTGGTGGCGGCAGTCTCCCGATTTCATGGATGCGCCGATCAATGCCCTGATGCTGGCCCTGCTCAGTGTCCGCGAGCTGCCGATAGCTCAGCGTGAGGCCTGGCAGGAGATGTTCCGTCACTACGTATTCGAAGCGGACGCCAGCACGGCGGCGCATATTCCGCCCGCGGCGCGCGGCCTGCTGTCGCCACTGTCGGAGCAGACGGCGCGCGTATTGCGCGCAAAATTGCTGAAGAAAATGAATCGATGAAAACGTTCTTGCGCTGAGGAGCAACCGCGAAAGATGAGCATGCCAGTCAGCGAACACCGAGAGATTGCACGCAAACCGATCCGCCGGATCGTCATCGCCGGCGGCGGAACCGCTGGCTGGATGGTCGCTGCCGCCCTGTCCAAGACCCTGGGCAAGCGGCTCGATATCCGGCTGATCGAGTCCGATGAAATTTCCACCGTCGGTGTCGGTGAGGCGACCATCCCGACCCTGGTCAGTTTTCATCGCCTGCTGGAGATCAATGAACAGGAATTCATGGCGGCAACCCAGGCCACCTTCAAGCTCGGCATCAGCTTTGAAAACTGGCGCGATCTCGGCCGCGACTACATCCACTCGTTCGGGCTGACCGGCAAGGATCACTGGACCGCAGGCTTCCAGCACTTCTGGCTCAAGGGTCGTCAGCGCGGAATCGCCAGCGACTATGGCGACTACTGCCTGGAGCTGAAAGCGGCGCAGCAGGACCGCTTCGCCCATCTGCCCCGGGGCGGGATGAATTACGCGTTCCATATGGACGCTGGCCTGTATGCGAGATACCTGCGCGCTTTCAGCGAAGGCTTCGGCGTGCAGCGCATCGAAGGCAAGATCGTCGAGGTGACGAAGAGCGCGCAACCCGGTCACATCCAGTCCCTGCGTCTGCAGTCCGGAGACGAAATCGAAGGGGATCTGTTCATCGACTGCAGCGGATTCCGAGGTCTGCTGATCGGGCAGACGCTGGGCGTCGAGTATGAGGACTGGAGCCATTGGCTGCACTGCAATAGCGCCATCGCGGTGCAGACCGAGTCGGTCGAAGACGCCAGGCCCTATACCCGGTCGATTGCACGCGAGGCCGGCTGGCAATGGCGCATCCCGCTGCAGCATCGCGTCGGCAACGGCATCGTCTACAGCAACAAGCACATCGATGACGCGACGGCCGAGCAGTCCCTGCTGGCCAATGTGCAGGGCAAACTGCTGACCGAGCCGCGGGTGATCCGCTTCCGGCCGGGTCAGCGCCGTCAGACCTGGAGCGGCAACTGCGTCGCGATCGGACTCGCCAGCGGATTTCTGGAACCGATCGAGTCGACCAGCATCCATCTGATCTCGCGCGGCATCACCCGTCTGATGCAGTTGTTTCCCGCCGATGGCATCTGCCAGTCCGACATCGACGAATACAATCAGCAGGCCAGCACCGAAATCGAACACATCCGCGATTTCATCGTGCTGCATTACCACGTGACCGATCGCCAGGACAGCGATTTCTGGCGCACTTGTCGCACCCAGGAAATTCCGCCTTCGTTGCGCCATCGGATCGATCTGTTCCGCGAAACCGGTCGCGTATTCCGGGTACCGAATGAACTGTTTGCCGAAAATTCCTGGATCCAGGTGATGCTCGGACAAGGCATCCTGCCGGCGCAACATCACCCTGTGGCCGATCTGATGGGCGACCCCGAGCTGACGCAATTCCTCGGCGAGATCCGTACATCGGTCGACCGCACGGTCAAGCAGCTGCCGAGCCACCAGACCTATATCGAGCGCTACTGCAAGGCGGCAGCGTGGGGCATGAGTTCGTCGTGATCATGCGGCTCGCGGTCTGCTGTCTGGTGCTGGCCTCAGCGGCGGTCGCAGACGAGCCGCGCTTCGTCTGGCCCAACGGCGCGCGCGCCGCGGTGAGCCTCGCCTACGATGACGCGCTCGACTCGCAGCTCGACCACGCCATTCCCGCGCTCAATCGGCATGGGCTGAAGGGAAGCTTCTATTTGACCCTGAGCAGCACGACGTTGGCCCAGCGCATGCCCGAATGGCGCGTGGCGGCCGGACAGGGTCATGAACTCGGCAATCACAGTCTGTTCCATCAGTGTTCGCGCAGGCCTGCCGGACGCGACTGGGTACTGCCCGAGAACGATCTCGATCAGACCAGCGTCGCCCAGCTTGTCGCGCAGATTCGGGTCGGCAATACCATGCTGCACGCCATCGACGGTCGCAGTGAGCGCAGTTACACCATGCCCTGTGGCGATCTCGACGCCGGCGGTAAACCCTATCTGGGCAAGCTTCGCCAAGATTTCATCGCGATCAAGTCCGGCCATGGCGCGGTGGTGGCGGATATGCGCACGCTGGATCCGTACGCTGTTCCGGTGTGGGTTCCGGTTGCAGTGAGCGGCGCGCAATTGATCGACGCCGCACAGCGCGCCGCGGCGTCGGGCACGATGGTGAACTTCACCTTCCATGGAATCGGCGGCGACCATCTCAGCGTCTCCAGCGCGGCGCATGAGCAATTGCTGGCCCATCTTGCCGAGCATCGCGACATCTATTGGACCGATACCTTTCTGAACATCATGAAGCACGTGAAGCGCGAGCAGATGCGATAGGCAAAGGTGCATCCGCCCTTTGTCCTGGTCCCCCGCCCCATGAACTTCCCTCGGGGGCCAAGCACCGACACCGAGATGAGAAGCAGCGGGGCAAGCCGCGCTCGATCAATTGCCCTTGCGGACAGAGCAACGTCAACGCGGTTGCTCGCGGTTCTTGGCATGTCCGAAGCACTCATGGAATTCCATGCTTCACTGCAGCATCGATAAAGAATGACAACGCTGTCAGTTTTGACTAAAGTCTCGGCGCATCTGGAATCGGCGGGGTTGGTTCGCTTGCCTGTTGCTGGGATCGATGAGCTCACAAGGGTTTCAGTGGGTGCATCGGCTTGTGCATTCGTATGCGTAGCGGATTGTCGCGGTATCGGATTGCGGTGGAGCGCGCGCGCAGACTAGTCTCCAGGCTTGGAGGGGAGTGTGCGCGGGATACTCGGGATCGGGCACAGAGCGCAGATTGATCGTGCACAGCCCGCCATGCTTCAAGGACAGCCGCGAGGTTGATCCAGTCGCTTACTGTCTTCAACATTGGGGATGCTGATGAAACTGTCGCTTCTGGACACCACGATTGTCCTGGTCTACCTGCTCGGAATTTTCCTGTTGGCGCAATGGGTCTCGCGCGAGAAGGCAGGGCACCAGAAAACCGCACAGGACTATTTCCTCGCCGGCAAGGCGCTGCCCTGGTGGGCGATTGGCGCGTCCCTGATTGCGGCGAATATTTCCGCCGAGCAGATCATCGGCATGTCCGGCTCGGGCTTTGCAATCGGGCTCGCGATCGCTTCGTACGAGTGGATGGCCGCGCTCACCCTGCTGATCGTCGGCAAGTTTTTCCTGCCGATCTTTCTTCGCAATGGCATCTACACGATGCCCCAGTTTCTCGAACAGCGCTATGGCACGCGCATCCGTACCCTGATGGCGGTGTTCTGGCTGGGCCTGTATATCTTCGTCAATCTGACGTCGATTCTGTGGCTGGGTGCGATTGCGGTTTCGCAGGTCACTGGCATGAACCAGATGCTCGCGCTCAGCCTGATCGGCGCATTCGCGCTGTTGTACCAGTTGTACGGTGGTCTCAAGGCGGTTGCGTTGACCGATATCGTGCAGGTCTCCCTGCTGGTGCTCGGTGGTCTGGTGCTGTCCTATGTGATGCTCAATCAGATCAGCGGCGATGCCGGCATGGCCGCGGGCTTCATGAAGCTCTGGAATGAGCATCCGGAACATTTCCAGATGATCCTTTCGCCCGACAATCCGTTCTACAAGGATCTGCCCGGACTCAGCGTGCTGATCGGCGGCATGTGGATCATGAATATCAGCTACTGGGGATTCAACCAGTACATCATCCAGCGCGCACTCGCCGCCAAGGACATCCAGGAAGCACAGAAGGGCATCGTGTTTGCCGCCTTCCTGAAACTGCTGATGCCGATCGTCGTGGTCCTGCCCGGTATTGCGGCCCTGGTGCTGGCGCCTGATCTTGAACGCCCCGATCAGGCCTATCCGACCATGATGGCCTTGCTTCCGACCGGCCTGCTGGGCCTGGTGTTTGCGGCCCTCGTTGCCGCGGTGGTGGCCTCGCTGGCGTCAAAGATCAATTCGATCGCGACCATCTTTACGCTGGATGTCTATGCCAAGTTCGCCTCGCAGCGTGGTGCCAGCGGACAGCAGAACGAACAGAAGCTGGTCCGCGTCGGTCGCATCGCCGCCGCCAGTGCCGTGGTCGCGGCGGTACTTGCGGCCAAGCCGCTACTGGGCAGTTTCGACCAGGCCTTCCAGTACATCCAGGAATACACCGGCTTTTTCACACCGGGCATCGTGGTGATCTTCATGCTTGGCCTGTTCTGGAAGCGCGCCAATGAGGCCGGCGCCCTGGCCGCGGCGATCGGATCGTTCGGACTGTCGATCGTGCTGAAACTGGCCTGGCCGGAGCTGCCCTTCATCGACCGCGTCGGTATCGTGTTCCTGCTCGCCCTGGTGCTGGCGGTGCTGGTCTCGATGCTCGGCAAGCTGGAGCCGGAGAAGGATTTCATTCGCACCAATGACGTCAGCTTCGCCACCACGGCCAGCTTCAACTTCGCCTCGCTCGGCGTGATCGCGATTCTTACTGCGCTGTACGCGACCTTCTGGTGAGGTGAACCAGGCCCAACGGACGTGCCGAATCGGTGCGTCCGTCGCCAGTCTCAGCTTCGAGCGTTTCGGGCGGGCGGTTTGGCTGCCGCGCGGCGTCCCTTGTCGATCAACTGCTGCGCTTCCAGCAGCAGTTGCCGCATGGCCTGTTCGGCTCTGTTTGCATCGCCGGCAAGAATCGCATCGGCGACACGCTTGTGATCGGCAACGCTGGCCAGGCGCACGCCCTTGTACTCATTGGTGGTGCGGATGCTGGAGCGCAATGCGGTGGCGACAAAGGCGCGCAGCTGCCGGTAGAAGCGGTTGCCGCTGGCTTCCAGTACCGCGACATGGAAGGCGATATCCGATTCGAGCGGGTCGTCGCGCTTCTGTTCGGCGGCGCGCATGCGATCGATACTGGCCATGATCGCGACCAGTTCACTGCGACTCGCGCGTTGCGCAGCGAGTGCCGCTGCCGCCGGTTCGATCGCCAGGCGCACCTCGGTGAATTCAGCGAGCAGGTCCAGTGAGAATCTGCGCGCCAGCAGCCAGCGCAGCACATCCGGATCGAGCAGGTTCCACTCCGACTCGGGCACGACATGGGTGCCCTGCCGCGGCTTGGCGCGCAGCAGTCCCTTTGCGGTCAGCATCTTGACGGCCTCGCGCAGTACGCTGCGGCTGGCACCGTACTGCGCGCAGAGTTCGGCCTCGACCGGGAAAGGCTTGCCGCTGTAGTTTCCCCTGACGATCGCGGCGCCAAGATCGTCGACGATGCGACGGGTCAGGTTCTGTCCACCGACGGCGGCGGCGCGCTTGGCGCGTGCTGTCATCATCGCGCACCCAACGGATAGCGCGCATCGGCGATGCCGCAGACATCCATCTGGTAGACGAAGACATGGCCGGCTTGCGGCTGTCGACCCAGCTCCACGGCATCGAGTCCAACGCGGGCCGAAGTCACGAACATCAGATCCATCGCGGGGCCTCCAAAGGCGACGCAGGTAGGTTGCTGCACCGGCACCTTGATTGCGCGCAGCAAGGTACCGTCGGCTGCGTAACAGTGGACGCAGCCGCCGCCCCATTGCGCGCTCCAGAGGCAGCCGGAGGCATCGACGGTGGCGCCATCGGGCGAGAGGCCGAGTGGCGTGCTTGCCCACACCCGGACACCCTGGAACTTCAGCGTCGCGCTATCGTAGTCAGCGCAATGGATGGTGCCTGCGGCGGAGTCGGCCCAATGGCAACGGCGGCCATCCGGGCTGAAGGCGATGCCATTGCCGATGGCAAGATCGCCGGCATGCGCCTGCAGGCCGTTCACGGCGTCGTAGGAATACAGTTTTCCGTCGCGCGCACTGGGCGCGTGCTCATTCATGCTGGCGACCCAGAAGCGGCCACTGCGATCACAGCGGCCATCATTGAAGCGCAGCCCGGCACCGGCCCGCAGCGGCCGCACCAGCCAGTGCACTTCGCCCGTGCGCGGAAAAAATCGCGCGAGACCGCTTTCGAATGCGGCCAGAATCTGATCCGGCTGATCGCTGAGCGCGAACGAACACAAGCGCTCGGGTGTAGCGAACCGCGCATGGGTACTCGACACCCAGTCGTAGCGGTGCAGCAGACAACGCTCGATATCGGTCCACCACAGTGCCTGTGCCTCGGCATCCCAGAGCACGCCCTCGCCGAGTTGATCGCTGGCTTCGATGATCCGGATCGGCGCGTTCATCATGACGCTGGTGACGCAGCGGCTGAACCTGGGCGCAACAGCGCGAGCCAGCGCGGATCAGTCGCCGGCAGGGAGGCGGTTGCCGCTTCGAGCAGGGTGCTGGCCCGGCGCCCCACATCGGCCGCACTCATGCCCGGACGATAGAGCTCCGAGCCCACCCCGATGCCGACGATGCCGCTGTCCCGCCAGGCCGGCAGGGTGGCGGCGCCGACGCCGCCGACGGCGATGATCTGCAGTTCGGGCGGAAACACCGAGCGCAATGCGCGCACATGCGCGGGACCATAGCTCGCCGCTGGAAACAGCTTGATCAGACGCGCACCGGCCGCGTAGGCCGTCAGGGCCTCGCTGGCGCTGGCAAAGCCCGGCACCACGCCCAGGCCACAGGCAATGGCGTGGGAGATCACGATGACGTCGACATTGGGCGCCACGATGAATTCGGCGCCGGAGCGCGCGCAGGATTCCACCGCGTCCCGGTTCAGCACGGTGCCAGCGCCGATTACGCAGTCGCTGCCGCAGCGCTGCCGCAAGCGCTCGATGCTGAGCAAGGGCTCCGGCGAATTCAACGGCACTTCGATCACGCGGATGCCCGCATCGATCAGTGCATCGACGACCGCATCGACTTCGCTCGGTCGGATGCCGCGCAGGATCGCAATGATCAGGGGGTTCTTGCTCACGCGCAGTACTCCGGGAACAGATCAGCGAGCCCTGCCAGCACGCAGGCATCACCGGCCAGCGTCCGCGCCGGGATATGGCGCGACGCAAAGGCGCGCTGGTAGAGGTCGATCAGCTCGCCAGCGCCGATCAGGGTCAGGCCGCAAGCGTCCAGCGAATGCTCAGCCCAGGACGCAACGGCAATCTCGACATCGGCACCGATGCAGAGGCCGGAAAGAAATCCGGCGGCCTGTTCGCCACCCAACTCCCCGCTCAACTGGCGGGCCCGGGTTTCGAACAACAGCTGCAACAGGTGCCGTCCGCCGAGCCGGGCGATACGCTGCAGCCCCAGTTCAAAAGCTGCGCGATCGACGCCGTCGCTGCGAGCGAATCCACGCAGCAGTACGGAATGATCCGTCAGCGCGGCATAGCACTCGCCGGCAACGGTGCTGACAAAGTCCTGGATGCTGCCGTCCTCGACTACCACCCACTTGCTATGGGTACCGGGCAGGCCGATCAGCTGGCGGCCAACCCGCAGTTGCGGCTGCAGACGCAGCGCGCCGATGATCTGGGTCTCTTCGCCACGCATGAAATCGGCAGCGTCGGCGCGGTTGCGGCAACTCAGCCCAGGCACAATGGCGACCGGTTGGCCGTCGATATCGAAACGCAGAATTCGCGCCTGCAGTACGCGGGCGCCCGCAGGGCAGGGCAGGTAGGCGGTCTCACGCCAGCCGATATTGGAGCCGACCGCGCCACAGAGCAGGAGCGGAAGCCTGCGCGCCTGCGCCGGCCAGTCAACGCTCAGTCGCTCGATCTCGCTCTCGAAGCGACCCGCCATGCCGGAAACGCCAGCACCATGCCCGGTGGCCATCACCTCGCCGTGGTCGCCGCAGAGATACAGGCGCAGCGAAGTGGTGCCCCAATCGCCGGCGATATAGCGTGCCGATGGTCGTGCGGCGGGCGAGTCGAGGGAACAGTGAGCAGGCAGGGAATTCATCGTACGGCAGACGCTCCATGACCGAACTGGAATCCGGCGCAGTTTGAATTATATGATAGAAGCTGTCGCGGTCGCTGCTGACCGAGCGTATCTGGAGCCCTGCCATGGCACAAACCGAGCAAGCCGCAGCAACCGGCAGCAGCGCTGTCCTGGCTGAGGGCGTCACCGATCAGCGCTACCCGGAATACCCGGAATTGCGCAATGCCTCGGTGTTCATCACCGGCGGTGGCAGTGGCATCGGCGCCTACTTCGTGCACGCGTTCGCGATGCAGGGCGCCCGTGTCGCCTTCGTATCGCTGGACGAGAGCAGCGGGCAGCGGCTCTGTGCCGACGTCGAGCAGCGCGGCGGGCTGCGGCCGCTGTTCGTTCCCTGCGATCTGCGCGATCTGGAAGCTCTGCGCGGCGCAATGGCGCAGGCGGCGGGCGCACACGGCGCCATCTCGGTGCTGATCAACAATGCCGCCCGTGATGATCGTCATAGCCTCGCCGGGGCAACCGCGGAATCCTGGGAGGATGCGATGAACACCAATTTGCGGCCGTATTTCTTCAGCAGCCAACGGGTCGCCGCCGCGATGGCCGGGCTCGCAAATGCCAGCATTCTGAATATCGGATCGAACTCGGCCCTGCTTGGCATCGCCGGCTATCCTGCCTATGTCACCGCCAAGGCCGGCATCATCGGCTTGACCCGGGCGCTGGCACGTGAGCTTGGGCCGCAGGGCATCCGGGTCAATGCACTGATTCCCGGCTGGGTGCTGACCGAGCGCCAGAAGCAGCTGTGGGTAACACCCGCGGCCCTGCAGGAATGTCTGGATCAGCAATGCCTCAAGCGCGCGATGCTGGGTCCGGATGTTGCGGGCCCGGCGCTGTTTCTGGCCTCGCAATCGGCCGCGATGATCAGTGGCCAGTCGCTGGTCGTCGATGGCGGTCGCGCGCTGCAGTAGCCGAACGCAAGCGCAGGAAGCTGGCGTTGACGGCGCTGCCGGATCGTCCTATAAATATGATAAATGTCCGTATTGTGGTGTGCGCCTGCCGGTCTGCAGGCCTCCGCTCTTCGCGTTCGGCGCCCGAGGAATCCCGATGAACTGCATCAGCATACGCCCGCTTCGAAGCGCACTGGGCTGGCTGCTGGCGATTGCCGTGGTCGCAGTCGCCGATGCCGCCGAGCCGGCGACTGTCTACTTCGGCGGTGACCTGTCCTACGTCAACGAGATGGAAGATTGCGGGGCCCGCTACCGCGACGCCAGCGGAACGCGCGACCCCTACCAGATCTTCAGCGAGGCCGGCGCCAATATCGTCCGCCTGCGTCTCTGGCATACCCCCACCTGGACCGACTACAGCAACCTCGCCGACGTCAAACGCAGCGCCAGGCGCGCCCGCGATCACGGCATGCAGGTGATGCTGGCCTTCCACTATTCCGATACCTGGGCGGATCCGCAGAAGCAGGAGATTCCTGCTGCGTGGAAATCGATCAGCGATCCAGGGACGCTGGCAGCCGAGTTGCAGCGTTACACCCGCGACACCCTGCTGGATCTGGATCGCGAGGGCCTGATGCCCGTCATCGTCGGCGTCGGCAACGAGATCAACACCGAAATCCTGCGGCCTGCTGATACCAGCGGAACCCCGATCAACTGGCCGCGCAATGCCGCGCTGATCCAGGCCGGCATCCGCGGTGTGCGTGAAGCCGCCGCGCAGTCCGGAAAGCCCATTCGCGTACTGCTGCATATCGCGCAGCCGGAGTTTCTCGAACCCTGGATGGAGCCGGCGCTGGCTCATGGTGTCAGCGACTTCGACATCATCGGGCTGTCGTTCTACGAAAAATGGTCGGCGATGAGCATGGCCGAGTTGGGCGCGGTGATCGCCCGCGCGCGCGGCCGCTACGGTCGCGACTTGATGGTGATCGAGACGGCCTATCCGTGGACCACGGCACACCAGGACAAGATGGGCAATCTGCTCGGCGACGAGGCGCTGGCAGCGGGGTATCCGGCGAGCCCCGAGGGTCAGCATCGCTATCTGATCGATCTCGGTCGCACCATCCTCGACAATGGCGGCAGTGGTCTGGTGTATTGGGAACCGGCCTGGGTGTCGACAAAGTGCAGGACGCCCTGGGGCAAGGGCTCGAGTTGGGAGAATGCGACCCTGTTTGACTTTCGCAAGCCACACCGTGCGCTCAAGGGCATGCAGTTTCTGGCACCCGGATGGCGAAACCCGGCACAGAAGGCGCCGAGCACCGACTGAGTGCGGTTGGCGGATATTGCGGCGAAGTGCGGGCAGCGGTGGCTGCGGGCGGACTTTCACGCATGGCCATCGGCTTCGCTCCGATAATGGCGACCCCACCGGCGCGAGCCTATTCCGATGTCCAGCACGCCGATGTCCAGCACGATGCCGATCGATCGCCGGGGCTTGGCTGCGGCAGTCGGCGCCTATGTGATGTGGGGTGTATTTCCGCTGTACTGGTATCTGCTGCGCGATGTGCCGTCCCTGCAGATCATCGCGCATCGGGTGATCTGGTGCGGCGTCTTCGTGGTCGGCTATCTGTTGCTCAGCGAGCGCCTGGCCTGGTGGCACAAGCTGCGCGTGGTGCCGCGGATTGCGCCGATGCTGCTCGCCAGCAGCGTACTGATCAGTGTCAACTGGGGCCTTTACATCTGGGCGGTGACCCATGGCCATGTCGTCGAATCCAGCCTCGGCTATTTCATCAATCCGCTGGTCAGCGTGCTGCTCGGCGTGCTGGTATTGCGTGAGCGCCTGAGTCGCTGGCAATGGCTGGCGGTGCTGATTGCTGCGTTCGGCGTGCTCTGGCTCGCCGTCATCCATGGCCGGCCGCCGTGGATTGCCCTGGCACTGGCTTTCAGCTTTGCGTTCTATGGCCTGATCCGCAAGACCACCGCGGTCGATGCCATGCCCGGTCTTGCAGTAGAAAGTCTGGTGCTGCTGCTGCCGGCGGTTCTCTGGCTGCTCTGGGCCGAGCATCAGACGGCGGCCAGTTTCCTGCATGGACGCTGGCAGCGCGATGTCATGCTGGTGCTGGGTGGACTGCTGACGGCCCTGCCCCTGATTGGCTTCACCTACGCGGCGCGGCGGATTCCGTATTCACTGATCGGCATCCTGCAATATCTGTCACCCAGCATCCAGCTGATCTGCGGAGTTGCGCTGTTGGGCGAATCCTTCAGTCAGGATCAAGCCGTCGGGTTCGCCTGCATCTGGATCGCCCTGCTGCTGTATGCCGGCGATGGCCTGCTGCGGGCGCGACGATCGACTCAGCCAGGATCGACGATAAACTCGCTCGAGTAGGCGGGCGGACATGCGCCATGGCGCACCTCGACGCGAAACCAGGTGCGCCGTTGCAGGCCCGCAAACTCGTGCTCCGCAGTGGCATTGCCGAGCACCTGCCAGCGGCCACCGGCATCGGTGGATTGCTCCCAGTCGATGACGCGGCCGAGCTGGCCGCTGAGGCTCAGTGTGCCGCTGTCGGCCCGCTCAGGTCCATGCAGCGTACCGCCGATACTCGGCGCCCAATGGATCACCTGATGTCCGCGGATGGCATCGTTGCCCGGATTCACATCATCAGCGACGCGGACACTGGCATCGATGTCATAACTCGCCGGCTGCGACAGGTCAGCCGCGGTCTCGAAGCTGTAGGCAAGCGCGCTGTCCGACAGCGAGGTGTGTGTCAGTGCCAGCGTCTCAGTAACGGGCTCGCCGCCATTGATGGTGTAGCTGAGCTGGACGCGGGCGCCCGCGGGCAAGGGATCACCGTGATTGAACAGTTGCAGCGATACGCTCTCGCGCGCGCCGAGGTTGCAGGCGCTGAGCGGACGCATCATCACCGCCACCGAGAGGTCACTGGCGGCTTCAGTGCCTGTGGTACCGAGGGCAATCAGGCTCAGGCAGAATGACGTGCGGCACACCTTCATCAACAGCAATCCTTGCAGCAGGGCGCATCGCCCAGGGTCGGAAGTTGTCGCAAGCATACGCGCAAGCGCTGCCATTGCGGCGATGATCTGCCCGACCGAGCCAATCAGGCCTTGCGGTCCGGCTGACTTGGGTCAAGCTGGCGCGACGCCGCCGGGCGGCCAGCGACCGCGCGCGGCGCGCGCCCAAGCAACTCGGCCATGCGATTGGGCGCCGGCACGTTGTCACGCCGCAGCAGCTCCCAATGTCCGAACGAGAATGGCGTGGCATGCAGCAGATCGCAGACGTGCGCCACCGCGCGCGCAAACAGGCCAGGTACGCGCAGACAGAGCGCGCGACGCGGGCTGTAGCCGCTGCGCAGGCGACCGATGTAGTCGCTCAGCGCCATCGCCTCGGGGCCACCGAGTTCGAACTCGCGCGAACCTGCGAGGCCGAGTTCATCGGCTGAACGCAGGCACAGAGCCGTCAGCGCCTCGCCCAGTTCGGCGACATCAAGCGCCGCAACCCGCCCAAGCGCATCCGCGGGTACCGCATACACCGGCAGTCGCGCGACCGCGCGCAACCACCAGGCGCCATAGCCACCGTGACCATCGAGCAGGGACGGCCGCGCGATCGCCCAGTCGGCGCCGCTGGCGCGCACCGCGGCTTCGCCGCATTGTTTGGAAGTGAGGAAGCGGCTGCGCGCCGGTGCGTCGAGCCCCAGCGCCGAGACGTGGACCAGGCGGCGCTGATGGTGGCGGCAGGCTTCGGCCAGCGCGCGCGGCGCCAGATGATGCACGCGCTCGTAGCTGGCGCGGCCACGCTGTCGCAGAATGCCGACGCAATTGAGCACCACATCGACCCCGGCCAGCGCCGGTCGCCAATCGTCGGCGTCGACATGCTCCTCGAAACGCACCATGCGGCGCAGACAGCGCGCCGCGGTTGCCGGCAGGCGATGATCGATCCGATCCGGATGGCGACTGCCGATGATCACCTCGGCGCCAGCATCGACCAGTGCTGCAACCGCATGCCGGCCAATGAAGCCGGCGCCGCCAAGTACCAGTACACGCAGGGCGGGTTGCGCAGCGGCGGCGCCCTGATCTTGTTCGGTCATGCCGGTTCCTGATCGCAACGGCCTGGCCGCAGACCAGCGACTATAAGGGGCGCCGGGCCGGGACGCCCAGCGTCGTGGGCCTCAGTCGCTGCAGGCCAGTGACTGGATCCGGGTCAGATGGGTCAGTTGCAGACTGCCGCTGCCGAAGCCGGGCTCGCTGCTCGCGTAGTCGGAGCGCCCATTGTCGCAGTCCAGATCCAGGGTCAGGCTACCCCAGGGATTCACCACCAGATCGGCGGGATTGTAGCCAGCGCCAAATCGCGGCCCGCGCGTACTCAGCAGATTGGAAAACACCAGGTTGCCATCGACCAGCTCGCCGGTGCCGAAGAACCAGCGGCGATTGCCGACCGGGTCATAGCTGAACCAGTAGACGATGGCGCCGCCAGTGCTGAGCATTTCCAGTACATAGCCTTCACCGCTGTGGCTGGGGTCATACCAGGAACCGGACCAGCCGGCGCCGGGGCCGCTCACGGCATTCGAGGTGCCGCAGCCGAGGCCCAGCATCGTGGTCAGCCGCGACAGTTCCATGCGCCCGCGCGCGCCGTCGATCTTCCAGTCCATCCAGCCAGAATCGCAGGAGGAAAAATTGAAGGTCGCCGAGCCGACCGTGGTGCGCACCACCGCCGCCGGATTGAACGCCGGTCCGAATACGCCGCCGCTGCTGCGCACAACCTCGCTGAAGATCACGCGATTGCCCTGGATGACCCCGACCATGGTGTACCAGTCCTGTTCGCCGGCGCTGTTGTAGGTAAAGAAATAGGCCAGGGCGGTATCGGCCGACAGGATCTCCAGCACAAATCCCTCGCCGCTGCGGCTGGTGTCGTACCAGGCTGATGAAGTGCCCGGCACGATCACAAACGGAGCGCCGAGTTGCTGGTCGCTGACCTGCATGCGCACCGTCGCGTCGAAGCCGCCGCTATCGGACTGGCTGCCGCTGCTGTTCTCGTAGTCCAGCCACGATCCACCCTGCCAGCGCGCCACGGTTGCGGGATTGGCATCCAGCGCCTGGCCAACGAGATCGGTATCGGAATGGCGCAGCGTGAGCTCGACGCTGCCATTGATCGCCGCATCGTTGACCGCATCACGCGGCAGCCGCCAATCGATCGAGGTGGTGTCGTCGCGGTAGTGGCTGTAGCGCTCCGGGCCGCTCCCGCGCTGGCTCGGCCAGCGCTGGTTGTTGCTGCTGAGGTTCAGCGCCTGGCTGCCGACAAACGCGAGGTTGCTGGTCACTGTGGTTGCGGCGGATACGCCGGGAAAACTGGTCTGGACATCGCCGACGCGCCAGCGCATCGGTTTGTCGTAGCTGTGGGTCAGCACATAGTCGCGATCCAGTTGCAGCGGCTGGGTCTGGTGCACGATCTGTTCACGCTCGCTATTGGAGCGCACTGACCATTCCGATTCGTAGACCAGGGCGCCGGTGCCCTGATCGAACACCCGGGTCGCAGTGACCGCAGGCGGTCCGGCCTGCCGGTAGAAAATCGCCGCCATGGTTTCCGACAGATTCTCGCGGACCCGTCTGATCTGCGAATCCGGCAGGATGAAGCCATCGTGGCAGTTCTCGACCACGCCGCCGTAATTGGCCCCGCACAGCGCCTCGCCGGGATGAAAACCAGGATCGCCGGGTGGCTCCACTTCGAGCGTCCATGCCGGAACCTGGTACTGGTGCGCGAACAGTTCGTCGGTGCTGCCTATGCCAAGAAAGGGATCCAGCCGGGACTGCGCAGGAAACGCGTAGTGGCGGCCATTGGGCAGGGCCTGATGATGCGCAGAGAACCCCGCCAGCACGGACTCGGTGATGTCCGTCAGCCGCTGGTCGCTCGTGCGCGACCAGAACAGCACGCGTCCAAACGAATGGATGTCGGTATAGACGCGCAACTGACTCGCTGGACCCAGGTCCGCGGCGGCAACCAGGGCCTGGGCTTCCGGCTCCGAGTGCGGAAAGGCACCGTGGTGAACGATCGACTGTATGCTGGCGGAAGAACTGCTCGCGCTGGTCGCCCAATACGGCGGATTGTTGCGATTCAGATCGACGCCGTTGAGATGATCGGCCTGGGTCGTCATCACTTCATCGACATCGAGCATGTTCTTGCGGCGCATGCGACCGTCGCGCGGCGAGCTGGTCGGATTGCTGGGATCGGTGCCCAGCCAGCTGTCGCGCGGATAACGCTGGGTCTGCAGGAAGCCATCGACGTTGTAGACCGGAATCACCGTCATGTTGACGTTGTCGAGCAGGTAACGATAGAAGCCGATGTCGCTCGCTTTTGACGTCAGCAGTTCCATCATCCCGGTCGCGACCTCGGGCGTCTGCCATTCGCGTGCATGGATACCGGCATTGGTCAGCGTGGCGGGTTCGGGCAGGCCCCAGACCGTGGTGGTGTCGGCATCGCCGATCCGGTACGCCCAGATCGTGCGGTTGTTGCGGCTGGCGCCAACCGCATGTGCCTGCAGCAGGCCGGTCGTTGCGACCAGATCCTGGTGCCGCATGTGCAGACCGGCGTAGCTACGGAAGCCGTCGAACGGCAGCGGCGTGTCGACCGGGATCGGCACCGTGTAGCCCAGCGACAGCAGATTGTCGGTGGTGCTGATTGCACTTTGCTCGGACCACTGCACGATGCGCTGCTGGGCCAGCAGCGGGCTGCTGCTTGCCAACAGCAGGCCGACGGCGGTCAATCGATGCATGGATCGCATCCGGAACCTCATGGCGTCTGCTCCGCAATGCGATCAAGCGCGAAGCGGGCGCGCTGGCTGCGCAACGAAATGGCGGGGCTGGCCGCCAGCGCTTCGAGCTCGGCCTGCGCTGCTGCCGAGCTTCGCTGCCCGAGTGCGAGCGCCGCGCTGCTGCCAAGCGCGGGATCGTCCAGCAAGGCCAGCAGCTGCCGCTCGAACCCGGAGTCACCAGCAAGCGTGTCGCTGAATGCGGCGATCGCCAGCGCGGCGCGGTCCGGTGTTGCCTGCGCGATCAGTTGGGCCAGCAAGACCCTCAGTTGTGCTGCGTCCAGTTCGACGGCGAGTGCGGCCAGCAGTGGATGCAGGAACAGTGGATCGGTTTCGAAGGCCAGTCTGGCCATGGCGGCCTGATCGCGCAGACCGATGGCCATCTGCGCTGCCAGCGGCGCAAGCTGCGGCGCTTTCTGCAATCGCAGCAGGCTCTGCTCAAGCAGGCCCTGCCGCTGCGCCGCTGTTGTCGCCTGCAGTGCGTCGAACCAGCCGGCGCGCAGCAGGGGATCCCCGGTCGCAAGCCAGCCATCAAGGTAACGATCCGCATCCTCGCCCAGCAATTGCTTGGCGGATTCTGCGGCTGCCTCGCGGCGCCAGCGATTCTGCAGGCCCTGCGCAGTGGCGGCGATATCGAACAGCGGTGTGCCCAGGGCGGGCGCCTCCTCGTGCGCGACCAGGGTGCGTGGCTGCCAGCGGCTGAGCAGATCAATCGCCATCGCGGAGACCTGATCGCGTGGTAGTTCATGCAGGGACCGGGTGAACTGCAGCACGGCGGCTTCACGCTCCGGCCAGGTCAGCGTGTGGTCATCGGTCAGTGACTGCAATCGCTGCGGCAAGGCGGCGGGATCATCACGTTGCAATCGTCCGAGTTCCGTTGCCAGCGCCGTTGCGGCCGCGGATTTGGCATGAACCAGGGCCGCGCCGGCTTCCCAGTTGGGTGCCGCCCAGTCCGCCGGCTCAGCGACCGTGGAATCACTGCCCACCTGTCCGCCGGCGGCGGTGAGGGCGCCGCTGCCGGCGAGCAGCCCAAGCGAGATCATCCGGGTGTATCGCATCGCATCGTTCCTCCGCTCAGACGGCCTTGCCGTCCTTTGTGCTGTGCGCTGCAGGAAGCAGGACGACGGCATCGGGCGCCGTGGCGATCAGCGCCGACGCTGATATTCTGGTCGCCTTTGCGCCACCTTGCGATGTGCCATCAGTCGCGGTTGGCCGGGGTTCAGCCGAGCGGGCCGGTCGATTGACGCAGCTTCAGCGTGTAAGGGATTTGCAGCATCTTGCCCGCATCGCGCTTGCGGATGGCGGTCAGCAGTTCCAGCGCCGCAATCCGTCCCATATCGCGACTGGGTTGGTGCACCGTGGTCAACGGTGGATAGATCTGCAGGGACATCGGAGTATTGTCGAAGCCACAGACCGAGACATCTTCCGGTACCCGCAGCCCCAGTCGCAGTGCCACCCCGATCACACCGGCCGCCATATCGTCGTTGGCCGCGAAGATTGCGGTGGGGCGCTCGCGCAGTTGCAGAAGTTTCTCGGCGCCGCGCACGCCGGACTCGAACGAGAACTCGCCATCCACCACCAGATCCGGATCAAAGGGGATACCGGCCTTCTGGAGACCATCGCGATAACCCTGCAGGCGCCAGTCGCTGGCGCCGTGTTCCGGATGTCCCTTGATGTGACCGATCCGGCGGTGTCCCAAGGACACCAGGTGCTGCATCATGTCGAACGCGGCACGGGTTTCGTCAATCGCCACGCCCATGCACTGCTTCTGCTTGCGCGGCGAGATACTGGCGTAGGCCAGTTCCAGCTCATCGAGACGCTTGAGCAGGGCCGGCGCGTCGGTGATCGGCGGTGTCAGGATCAGTCCATCCGGCTGCGAGTGCGCGATCATCGACTCGACCGCATTCATGAAGGTCGGGCTGCCGAAGTCGAGCGGGCACATCATCATGTTGTACTGCTGGGTCTCGCAGGCATCGAGCACGCCGGCGATCACTTCCATCAGGTAATTGGGCGAGGGATTGTCGTAGAGCAGGGCGACCAGATACGACTTGTGCCCGGCCAGACTGCGCGCCGAGGGATGCGGCTTGTAGTTCAACGCGTCCACCGCCGCCTGCACGCGGACACGGGTGTCCTCGCGGACGTTGGGTTCGCGGTTGAGTACCCGCGACACCGTCTTCATGGAAACACCGGCCGCCTCGGCCACGTCCTCGATTCGAACCCGCACGGCCATACGCTCTCCCTTGCGCATTGCGCCCTGCTGCCATTCTGCCAGACCCGGGTCCTTCTGCGCGTTGAATTGACAGCGTTGTCATCTTCGCTCTATTGTTGTAGCCACAACCTGCTCGCCATGCAAGAGCGCGCACCTGGGGAGGGCTTCGCTTGATGCTTGTTACCAATGAGGCCGGCGGGATTGCCGGCACCGCAGCGCCGTCCCGCTGTCTGGTTGCCGATATCGGCGGCACCAATGCGCGCTTCGCCGTGGCCGAGGTCGCCGCCGCGCAGGCTGCACCGCAGCGCGCGGTGCTCGCCCATGCCAGGAACTTTCTGGTCCGCGAACACCCGAGCCTGAGTCAGGCGATGGATGTCTATCTGGCCGCGCTGCCGCCGGCGGAGCGCCCCAACCACGCGGTACTCGCGGTCGCCAGCGCGGTCACCAGCGATGCGATCAGCTTCACCAACAGTCACTGGAGTTTCTCGATCCGCGCTCTGCGCGCCGCGCTTGGGCTCGAGCGACTGCTGGTCGCCAACGATTTTGCCGCGGCCGCCTGGGCAGTGCCGATTCTGGGCAGCGGCGATCTGGTCGCGGTCGGTCCCTGCGTCGCCCGCGATGACGGCGGCAGTGGCATGCGCGTGGTGCTGGGTCCCGGCACCGGTCTGGGGCTCGCGGCGCTGCGCAGCGAAGCCGATGGCCGCGCCAGTGTCATCGAAACCGAGGGCGGCCACATCAGTCTGGCACCGCGCAATGCCGATGAGATGTTCATTCTGGAGTTTCTCGCCAGACGCTACGGACGGGTGTCCTATGAGCGCGTGCTGGCCGGTGATGGCTGGTTGAATCTTTACCAGGCCTGGTCGGACCGGCTGGGTCTGCAGGCGCTGCACCAGACCCCGGAGCAGGTCTCCGAGGCCGGCCGGCGGGGCGACCCGGCGGCACGTGCCGCGACCCGCACGATGGCGGCGATGCTCGGTGCCTTCGCTGGCGATGCCGTCCTCGTGTATGGTGCATGGCAAGGCGTCTATCTGGCAGGTGGCCTGTTGCAGCACCTGCTCGATGGCGAGACCGCCGAAGTCTTCCATGCGAGTTTCATCGACAAGGGACGCTTTGCGGCTCTGCTGAGCAAGACCCCCGTGCTGCGCATCGTCAATCCGGATCTCGGCAACCTTGGTGCCGCGGTTCTGGCTGCGAACTGGCTGGCGCGGAAGGTCTCGCTCTGAGCCAACGAGGGCAACTGTTCTCGCAACATGTGAACAGGTCCGCAGCGGCGACCGCGGCCAGGATCAGCGGGCAAAGAAGCGCCGCCTGTTGCTGGTTGACAGGCGCAAGGCGGCGTAACGGAAACGTTGCAGTAACCTGTTCAGAGTAGAGGTTTCCTCGATGTCGACGCCCGTATTTCTGCTGTTCGGTGCCACCGGCGATCTTGCGCGCCGGATGTTGTGGCCATCGCTGTTTCATCTCTACTGCGATGGCCTGTTGCCGGCTGGTCTGCGGCTGATCGGCAGTTCGCGTTCCGCGCTCGAGAACGCCGCCTTCCGCGAAACCCTGCGCAGCAATATCGGCAAGTACAGCAATCAGCCGGAGCTGGATGTCGCCGCGCTGGCGCGATTCCTGGAGACCATCGAATACGTCGCGGTCGATGTCGGCGAGGCCGCCGAATTCCAGCGACTGGCGGATCTGATCAACAGTTATCCGGCGCCCGAACTGCTCTGCTATGTCTCGACCTCGCCCTCGCTGTACAAGACGGTGGCGCGCAATCTGCACGCGGTCGGACTGGCGCGATCGAACACGCGGCTGATGCTGGAAAAGCCGATCGGACACGATCTGGCCTCCAGCCAGGACATCCTCAATGCGGTGGGCGCCCTGTTCGCCGAAGATCAGGTGTTCCGCGTCGATCACTATCTCGGCAAGGAAACCGTGCAGAACCTGCTGGCCTTGCGCTTCGGCAACAGCCTGTTCGAGCCGATCTGGAACGCCCAGTGCATCGACCATGTCCAGATCACCATCGCCGAGACCGTCGGCGTCGAAGGTCGCTGGTCGTATTACGATGATGCCGGCGCGCTGCGCGACATGGTGCAGAACCATATCCTGCAGACCCTGGCCCTGGTGGCGATGGAGCCGCCAGCCAGCTTGGACGCCGCCGCCGTGCGCAATGAAAAGGTAAAGGTCATGCAGAGCCTGCGCCCGCTGACGGCACATAGCGTGCAGCAGCACGTGGTGGCAGCGCAGTATGTCGCAGGCATCTCGGGTGAGTCGCGGGTGCCTGGCTATCTGCAGGAAGAGGGCGCAGTCAGCGGCAGCCGCACCGAAACCTATGTCGCAATCCAGGCGCATATCGACAACTGGCGCTGGAAGGGCGTGCCGTTTTTTCTGCGCACCGGCAAGCGCCTGGAGACCCGCTACAGCGAAATCATGGTGCAGTTCCGCGAAGTTCCCCACAATATCTTCGAAGGCGCGCAGGGTGCGCTGTCGCCGAACCGTCTGGTGATCCGCCTGCAACCGCAGGAAACCATCACGCTCGAATTGATGAGCAAGCGACCCGGGCTCAATCAGGTCCAGTTGCAACCCGTCGCGCTCAATCTCTCGCTGACCGAGGCCTTCCAGCGCGATCGCCGCCGGATTGCCTACGAACGTCTGCTGCTCGATGCCCTGCATGGCAATGGCACACTGTTTGTGCGACGCGATGAACTGGAAGCGGCATGGGCCTGGATCGATGGCATCCATGCGGCGTGGCAGCAGGTCGGCATGACACCCAAGACCTATCCCTCCGGCACACCCGGCCCGGTGGCGGCCGATCGGATGATGGAACAGGCCGGGACGCGCTGGCATGGCTGAGCCCGGCAATGCACGCTGGCAGATTGCCGAAGATCGCGCCGCCTTCGTGGCGCAACTGGTGCAGCTGATCGCGACCGATATCGAGGCCGCGGTCGCCGAGCGCGGCCGCGCCCGCTTCGGTGCCTCGGGCGGATCGACACCGGCGCCGGTGTACGCGGCGCTTGCCGGGCGCGGCCTGCCCTGGAGTCGGCTCGATGTGGTGGTGGTCGACGAGCGTGCGGTGCCGCCCAGCCATGAGTCCAGCAATCAGAGAATGATTGCCGAATGCCTGGTTGCCGATCAGCCGCTGGTGCACCTGGTCGGCCTCTGGTCGGATGAGCCCTCGCTCGAAGCCGCTGCCGAAGTCGCCGCCGAGCGGGTGCGCGATCTCGGCGCGCCACTCGATGTGGTCCTGCTCGGCATGGGTGAAGACGGTCATTTCGCTTCGTGCTTTGCCGGCGCAGCCTGCTTTGCACAAGCGATCGACCCCGATGCGACGGCGCTGGTTCTGCCGATCGCGCCGATGCCGGCGGGTGTGCATCCGGCGATCGAGCGGCTGACCCTGACCTGGTCGTATCTGCGGCGGGCACGCCGCATCGTGCTGGCAATCACGGGCGCGCGCAAGCGCGCGGTGCTGCTGCAGGCGATGCGTGATCAGGATCCGGATCGATTGCCGATTGCGGTGCTGTTCAGGCCAGGTAGTCCGACCATCGACATCCATTGGTGCGCGTGAAGCCGGTGCGGCCACGCCACGAAATTTCCAGCGCTGCAATCGAATGCAACGACGGGATGTCTTGCGATTGGCGTACAGTTGTTCTTCCCGCGCACGGACCCTCGCCATGACCCTGAATCGCACGATTGCCGATGTCACCGCCGAGATCGAGGCCCGCAGTGCCAGTCTGCGCGCCGATTATGTGCAGCGCATGCGCGCGGCGCGTCCAGACGGCAGCGCGCGCGGCCGCCTCTCCTGTTCCAATCTGGCGCACGTGATCGCGGCATCGGGCGAGGACAAGCCGCCGCTGAAGTCGCTCGGCTGGCCCAATCTCGGCATCGTCACCGCCTACAACGATATGCTGTCGGCACATCAACCCTATGAGAATTATCCTCAGCTGATCCGCGCTGCCGCGCGTCGTGTGCGCGCAACTGCCCAGGTCGCCGGCGGCGTGCCGGCGATGTGCGATGGTGTCACCCAGGGTCAACCCGGCATGGAACTGTCGCTGTTCAGTCGCGACGTGATCGCACTGGCGACCGCGGTATCGCTCAGCCATGATTCCTTCGATGCCGGCCTGATGCTCGGCATCTGCGACAAGATCGTGCCCGGGCTCTTCATCGGTGCCGCCTCGTTCGCGCATCTGCCGATCATCTTCGTGCCGGCCGGGCCGATGCCCTCGGGCATTCCGAACAAGCAGAAAGCCGAAGTGCGTCAGCGCTACGCCGAGGGCCGCGCCACCCGCGCCGAACTGATGGAGGCCGAAGCCGCCTCGTATCATGCCGCCGGCACCTGCACCTTCTACGGCACCGCCAATTCCAATCAGATGCTGATGGAACTGCTCGGCCTGCACGTGCCCGGCGCCGCCTTCGTGCATCCCAATACGCCGCTGCGCGCTGCTCTGACCGATGCCGCCGTTGCCCGTGCCGCGGCGACCACGGCGCTGGCCGGAGACGCTTACCGGCCGATGCTTGACGTCGTGGATGCACGCTCCCTGGTCAATGCCGTGGTCGGCCTGATGGCGACCGGTGGCTCGACCAATCACACCCTGCATCTGGTGGCGATGGCACGTGCCGCTGGCTATCTGATGAACTGGGAGGACATGGCGCGGATTTCGGCCGTCACGCCCCTGCTGACCCGGATCTACCCGAACGGATCGGCCGATGTGAACCACTTCCATGCGGCGGGCGGCATGAGCTTCCTGGTCCGCGAGCTGCTCAAGGCGGGTCTGGTACACGCCGATGTCCGCACGATCTGGGGCGATGGCCTCGCCGACTACGCGCGTGAACCGATCCTGGTCGACGGCGCCTTGCAGTGGCGCGATGCGCCGGCCGAGTCGGGCGACCGCGAGGTCCTGCGATCCATCGAGCAGCCATTCACCGCCGATGGCGGCCTGCGTCTGCTCCAGGGCAATCTCGGCAAGGCCATCATCAAGGTCTCGGCGGTCAAGCCGGAACATCAGCAGGTCGAAGCGCCGGCGCGGGTATTCGAATCGCAGGATGCTTTCGCGGCCGCGTTCAAGGCCGGCGAACTGGCCCAGGATCTGGTTGCGGTATTGCGCTTCCAGGGTCCGGACGCCAATGGCATGCCCGAGCTGCATCGGCTGACGCCGGCGCTGTCCAGTCTGCAGGATCGCGGATTCAAGGTGGCCCTGCTCACCGATGGCCGGATGTCGGGCGCCTCCGGCAAGGTGCCCGCGGCGATCCATGTGACGCCCGGTGCGAATCGTGGCGGCGCGCTGGCGCGGGTACGTGATGGCGACATCATCCGGCTCGACGCCGAGACCGGTGAACTCAGCGTGCGCCTCGATCCCGCAACCCTGGCGCAGCGCGCGCCGGCCCAGGTCGATCTCGGCGAAAGTGAGCGCGGCCTGGGTCGCGAACTGTTCGCGCGCTTCCGTTCCCTGGTCAACCATCCCGATCAGGGCGCCTGCATGTTGTTTGGAGATGAATGATGAGTGATGCAGTCGGCGCCTTCATGCGCAGTGCCGCCGTGGTGCCGGTGGTGGTGATCGAAGATCTGCGCCATGCCGTGCCGTTGGCGCGGGCCCTGCTTGCGGGCGGCGTCCCTGTCATCGAGATCACCTTGCGCAGCGATGCGGCTTTGTCCTGCATCGAAGCGATCGCGCGTGAGGTGCCGGAAATCCAGCTGGCCGTGGGTACCGTTCTGAATCCTGCGCAATTGCGCGCGGCACGCGATGCCGGCGCCCGGCTGGCGATCTCACCCGGCATCGATCATGCATTGATCGATGCCGCAGCGCAGCTCGACATCCCGCTGCTGCCAGGTATCTGCACCGCATCGGAACTGATGCTGGGCCTCAATGCCGGGCTCAGCCACTTCAAGCTGTTTCCGGCCAGCGCGGTCAATGCGCTCGAACTGGCCAAGGCCTACGCCGGCCCATTTCCGCAGGCACGCTTCTGCCCGACCGGCGGCATCAGCCTGGAAGCCGCGCCCGCCTATCTGGCCCAGCCCAATATCCTCTGCATCGGCGCCTCCTGGCTGGCCGCCGCTGGCGCGATCCGGGGCGAGCGCTGGGATGAAATCAGCGCGGTCGCGCGTCGCAGCAGCCAGCTTCGCGCCTGACCCGACCGCAGCCCGGATGCGCAGTCTACAAGGCGCAACCGTAGGCCCGGAGCGCCGGAGCCGAAGCGTCGCGTGCCTGCCTGCAGACCACCGGCAGCGCGGCGAGTGCCTCGGCGTCGTCGGTCATTGCCTTCCAGGCGGTCTTCCACTGCGCGATGCCCGAGTCCATCTGTGCTCTGGCCTCGGCCGGAATTTTTTCCATCAGGCATTGTTCGTACGCGGCAAGAAACTGGTCGCATTCGAGGACGCCGGTGATCCGCGCTGCCTCAGTGCGGGCCGCGCCGCTGGTCGTTTCCGCGGCCTCCTTCGAGCAGGCCGACAGCCATCCCAGTGAGAGTAAGGCAAGGGCCAAGGTGCGTGTCAGTGACATGCGGAACTCCTGGTTGATCGATATCCAGACAGCGGCTTCGATGCAATGGACAACAGCCGTTCCCCAAATCGCAGGCGCGCCTCAGTTCAGCATGCGACCTTCGCCGGACTCCGCTTCGCCATCAGCTGACAGCAGCGGCAGCTGCAACAGACTGATCTTCGCCTGGACCTCGCTTTCGGTCAGCGCGCCGCGCTTGTGCAGCCAGCGGAATTTCTGGATTTCCTTCTCGGGTTCATTGCGACTGTCGATCTCGCTATACCAGGCGCGCAACTGGGCATGCTTGCGCCGGGTCAGCTCGGCAAGGATCGCGTCGTGCTGGGCATCGCGGATCACATAGACCCGGCCGCCATCAAAGGCGAGTACCGAATAGCGCACTGTGGAGTAGTAGTACCAGCCGAGACAAGCCGCGCCCAGCAGCAGCCAGAACGGTATTGCCTGCAGGCCGGCGTCCGACATCAGCGCACTGCCTGCCTGCACGAGCCCGACCACAACCCAGATCAGCCCGACATTGCGCCACCAGTCCTGGCGCTCGATGCGCTCCGAGGACTTCTCCGGCATATCGGCATAATTGAAGTCGACATCGGCCGCGCCGCTGCTGTCGCGGAAGGCATAGTTGAAGGTGTCTTCCCCGAGCTCGAAGGCGATCGAATTGGAGAGTTTTTTCTGTCGAAATTCCATGTCCTGCCTGCTGCCCGTTGCGCATACTGTGCGGTCCTTGGCATAGGATATCCTGCGAGGGGGCCAGGTTGCGAAGTGCGCATGTCGGTCAGCGCCATCACGGCCGGGCCTGCAGTGCCCACCCTGGCACCCGCGAACCACCCCTTGTCAACGCGGTGCCACCGCCAGCGGCACAGCACCACCACGAACAGGATGCACGATGAGCCGAGACCCGCGTTACGACATCCTGTTCGAGCCCATCCGGATTGGTCCGGTGACGGCAAAGAACCGCTTCTTCCAGGTACCGCATTGCAATGGCATGGGCCATGCGATGCCGGCCGCGCACGCCGAGATGCGTGCGATCAAGGCCGAGGGCGGCTGGGCGGTGGTATCGACCGAGGAGTGCGAGATCCATCCGAGTGGTGATGTCTCGCCCTATGTCGAGGCGCGGCTGTGGGACGATCAGGACATTCCCGCGCTGGCGATGATGTGTGATCGCGTGCATGCGCATGGCGCACTGGCGGCGGTGGAACTCACGCATAACGGGCCGACCGCATCCAATCTCTACTCGCGCGAAGTGCTGATCGCGCCCTCGCACCAGCCCAGCAAGTACGGCTATCCGCATCAGGCGCGCGCGATGGACAAGCGCGATATCGGCAACTACCGGCGCTGGCACCGCGATGCCGCATTGCGCGCGCGCCGTGCCGGCTTCGACATCATCTATGTCTATGCCGCGCACGATCTGAGCCTGGCGATGCATTTCCTGCAGAAACGGCGCAATCAGCGCAGCGATGAATATGGCGGATCGCTGGAGAACCGCGTGCGCCTGTTCCGCGAAGTGATTGAAGACACCCGCGATGCGGTCGGTGCCGATTGCGCGGTGGCGGTGCGCTTTGCCACCGAAGAGCTGATTGGCGACGGCGGCATCACGCTGACCGAGGCCCAGGAAATCGTACACATGCTGGCCGATCTTCCCGATCTATGGGACGTCAATGTGGCCGCCTGGTACAACGACTCGGTGCCCTCGCGCTTTGCCCGTGAGGGTGCCCAGGAGCCCTTCATCGACTTCGTCAAGAAGGTGACCAGCAAGCCGGTGGTCGGCGTCGGTCGCTTCACCTCGCCGGACACCATGGTCTCCCAGATCCGTCGTGGCGTGCTCGACATCATCGGCGCGGCACGGCCCTCGATTGCCGATCCGTTCCTGCCGAAGAAGATCGAGCAGGGCCGCATCGAGGACATCCGCGAATGCATCGGCTGCAATATCTGCGTGACCGGCGACATGACGATCACGCCGATCCGCTGCACGCAGAATCCGACCATGGGCGAGGAGTGGCGCAAGGGCTGGCATCCCGAGCAGATCGACGGCAAGGGCAGCGACAGTCGCATCCTGATTGTCGGCGCCGGTCCGGCCGGACTGGAGGCGGCACGCGCGCTCGGTCAGCGTGGCTACGAGGTGCATCTCGCCGAGGCTTCAAGGGAACTGGGTGGCCGTGTCAGCCGCGAGGCGCGCCTGCCCGGTCTGGCTGAATGGGCGCGGGTACGTGACTGGCGCTGCGGTCAGATCGACAAGCTGGGCAATGTCGGCGTCTATCGCGACAATCTGCTGACCGCGCAGGACATCATCGACTTCGGTGCCCAGCATGTCGTGCTCGCCACCGGCTGCCATTGGCGCCGCGATGGCTATGGCCGCAGCAATGGCGCGCCGATCGTGGGCTTCGACAGCGAGCGCGTGTTCACTCCCGATGATGTGATGTCGGGCGCCTTTCTGGCCCGTGCCGCGCCCGGCCCGGTGGCGATCTTCGATGACGATTCGTTTTATCTCGGCAGCGTGATCGCAGAACAATTGCGCGCCTATGGACGCGAGGTGTTCTACATCACGCCGGACGACACCGTGGCCTCATGGAGTGCCAATACGCTGGATTACCGCCATATCCAGTGGCGGCTGCACAAGCTCGAGGTCGAGCAGATCGTCGCGCACAATGTCATGGCGTTCGAACACGATGGCTTGCTGCTGGAACACGTCTGGTCGGGTCGTCAGCGCCGGCTCGAATGCGCTGCCCTCATCTCCATCACGGCACGCCTGCCGAACGAGTCTCTGCTGATCGAACTGCGTGCGCGGGAATCAGAGTGGGCCGAGGCCGGCATCGAAAGCGTGCGTGCGATCGGCGATGCCGATGCCCCCGGCCTGATTGCGCATGCGGTCTATGCCGGGCATCGCTATGCGCGCGAGCTGGATACCACAGCGGCCGGTGAGGTGCCTTTCCTGCGCCACTTTCATGTGGCCGAGGCAGCTGCCGGAGTACGCAACGGCAAGGTCGCTTGAGCCTGGCGTTGCCGGGCGCCCGGAATGCCGGGTGATGCGCTGTCGTAGCGTCGGTGGATCGATTCCGCCGCCGAGCCAGGGTGATCTGCGCGATGAGGACGAGCAGACCAGCTCGATGAGCGCATCGATG
This sequence comes from Pseudomonadota bacterium, assembly GCA_022843465.1. Taxonomy (GTDB): domain Bacteria; phylum Pseudomonadota; class Gammaproteobacteria; order Xanthomonadales; family Ahniellaceae; genus 0-14-3-00-62-12. The sequence continues at coordinate 377,457 of JALHNO010000001.1, forward strand.
GGCTCATCTGGTCTACAGCAGCAATGGCCCGGTGTTGCTGATCCGCGCCGAGCGGGAACGCGTGCTGTTCGGATGCTGGCGCGGGCAGCGCCTGCGCGAAGTCGCACCCGCGCTCAGTCGGGCCGCATGTAGGAGAGAGCGCCTCCGATTCGGGCAAAGGCAGTCGACCCTCCAGCGCGAGAGTTGGCGATTCTCTGCATGCAGCGGTCTCATCGGGTGTCTCGCCTGGCGATCCCGGCGGCTTGTCCGGCGCCAACAAGCACAGGCAAGCACCAGGTTTCGGAGCCAGGCGCCGGCGTGGATGGGCTTGTGCGCGGGCGCCTCCCCGCGCAAGATCGGGCATCGCTTCCTGGGATTGTCGGACATGTCCAATCGCATCGCCCGGGGTTTCTCGCTGCTCTCGCTGCTGTGCTGGGCCGCCGCAGCCAAAGCACATGGCTACACACCCGAGATGTTCTATGCGCTGGCCGGGATCTACCTGCTGCCGATGATCCTCTCGGTGCTGATCGCGCCCAAGGGCCGGCGCTGGGGCATGGCAGGATTGAATCTGCTGTCGGTCGCCATCGGCTGGTTGATCATGTTCTTCGCGTTTTCACGGAACAGCGAGGCCAACCTGGTGATTGCCGCGATCGGCTATCTGCTGCCCTGGGTACTGGTGATGACGGCCGCCGTCTGGCGCTTTCGTCGCCGACGGGCTTGATCGAACCCGCACCTGGCAGGATGATCGGATCGCTGGAGTCTGTGCGCCGTCATCGAGTAGAGGCGTGACGCTTCACTCGGATAGCGCTCCCACCGGCCCGGCAGGAAGCAATCGATGAACCGATACCGTCATGTCGCCCTACGTATCCTGATTGCCGCGCTGGTGTGGCTGCTGGCCGCACCGGTGATGGCCAAGCGACTGAATCTCGCGTTCGAGATCGATGGCATGCAGCGTCGGGTGCTGGTGATGACGCCAAAGAAGATCGGAACCGATCCGTTGCCGCTGATCATCGTCTTCCATGGCCGCGGCGACGACAGCGAAAAATTCGCCAGCGCAGTCAAGCTGCATCGAGACTGGCCCGAGGCCATCGTCGTCTATCCGCGCGGCGAATACATCGACACCCAGCCGCCGATGCGGGGTTGGCAATATCGCCGCGGCACATACGGCGATCGTGATCTCAAGTTGACCGATCGGGTGCTTGCCGAGCTGAATGGGCGCTATGCGATCGATCCGCAGCAGACCTACGCTGCCGGATTCTCCAATGGCGGTCACTTCGTTTTCCTGCTGATGGCGGAGCGCAACCAGCACTTCGCCGCATTCGTGGCGATCGGCGCCCTGCAACCGAACTATCGCAGCACGGCGCCGCCGCGACCGATGCTGTATCTGTTCGGTCGCGGCGAAAATCCTGAGTACCACGGCGACTGGACTGCGACCGTCAAGACCCTGATCGCGCACAATCGCGTGGTCGACACGGCCCGTGACTATCTCGGCTGCTGTCGCTGGCACGCCGCAGGACCGGAGGGCGCCGTATTCGTCTACGGCGCCTACAACGCCGGCCATATCTGGCCGCATGAGGGCAACGAATGGATCCAGTCCTTTCTGCATGACCTCAGACCAGCGCCCCTGTCCACCGAATAGTCGCCGTTGCCATTGTCCCCGAGCGGATTCCATGGAGCGAGTAGGTCGGGTCCCGCGAAGCGGTACCCGACGTCGGAGTGTCCGCAGCGAGTAGGTCGGGTCCCGCGAAGCGGTACCCGACGTCGGAGTGTCCGCAGCATCAAGCCCCGCGACCACAACCTCCGCAACCACAACCTCCGCAACCACAACCGGAGCAACCGTCGCTACGCCGTTCCATGCGCGCAGAAGAAATCGGCGAGACCGCGCGGCGGATACCGCTGCGCGGGATCCGCCCTACGCGCTACACCGTCAACGTCAACATCAAGCGAGTAGGTCGGGTCCCGCGAAGCGGTACCCGACGTCGGAGTGTCCGCAGCATCAAGCCCCGCGACCACAACCTCCGCAACCACAACCTCCGCAACCAAAACCGGAGCAACCGTCGCTACGCCGTTCCATGCGCGCAGAAGAAATCGGCGAGACGACGCGGCGGATACCGCTGCGCGGGATCCGCCCTACGCGCTACACCGTCAACGTCAACATCAAGCGAGTAGGTCGGGTCCCGCGAAGCGGTACCCGACGTCGGAGTGTCCGCAGCATCAAGCTCCGCAACCACAACCTCTGCAACCACAACCTCCGCAACCACAACCGGAGCAACCATCGCCACGTCGCTCGATACTCGCAGAAGAAATCGGCGAGACGGCGCGGCGGATACCGCTGCGCGGGATCCGCCCTACGCGCTACACCGTCAACGTCAACATCAAGCGAGTAGCGAGTAGGTCGGGTCCCGCGAAGCGGTACCCGACGTCGGAGTGTCCGCAGCATCAAGCCCCGCGACCACAACCTCCGCGACCACAACCTCCGCAACCACAACCGGAGCAACCGTCGCTACGCCGTTCCATGCGCGCAGGAGAAATCGGCGAGACCGCGCGGCGGATACCGCTGCGCGGGATCCGCCCTACGCGCTGCACCGTCAACGTCAACATCAAGCGAGTAGGTCGGGTCCCGCGAAGCGGTACCCGACGTCGGAGTGTCCGCAGCATCAAGCCCCGCGACCACAACCTCCGCAACCA
>JALHNO010000001.1:380133-488407 GCA_022843465.1 Pseudomonadota bacterium
CGCCCTACGCGCTGCACCGTCAACGTCAACATCAAGCGAGTAGGTCGGGTCCCGCGAAGCGGTACCCGACGTCGGAGTGTCCGCAGCATCAAGCCCCGCGACCACAACCTCCGCAACCAAAACCGGAGCAACCGTCGCTACGCCGTTCCATGCGCGCAGAAGAAATCGGCGAGACGGCGCGGCGGATACCGCTGCGCGGGATCCGCCCTACGCGCTACACCGTCAACGTCAACATCAAGCGAGTAGGTCGGGTCCCGCGAAGCGGTACCCGACGTCGGAGTGTCCGCAGCATCAAGCCCCGCGACCACAACCTCCGCAACCACAACCGGAGCAACCGTCGCTACGCCGTTCCATGCGCGCAGGAGAAATCGGCGAGACCGCGCGGCGGATACCGCTGCGCGGGATCCGCCCTACGCGCTGCACCGTCAACGTCAACATCAAGCGAGTAGGTCGGGTCCCGCGAAGCGGTACCCGACGTCGGAGTGTCCGCAGCATCAAGCCCCGCGACCACAACCTCCGCAACCACAACCGTAGCAACCATCGCCACGTCGCTCGATACTCGCAGAAGAAATCGGCGAGACCGCGCGGCGGATACCGCTGCGCGGGATCCGCCCTACGCGCTACATCAAAGGCAAGAGCAGCGCGGCAAGCCACGCTCTACATACAGCAAAGGCATGAGCAGCATGGTCGCCGGACAGGCTAGTCGGTAACCCGCTGCGGATGCGTGTACAGATTCATCCGCTGATCGCGGGCAAACGCAAGCAGGCTGAGTCCGCATTGCTCGGCGAGTTCGATGGCGGCATGGGTGGGTGCGGAAACCGCAGCCAGCAGGCCAATGCCGGCGCTGGCGGCCTTGTGCACCAGTTCCCAGGAAGCACGCGAACTGATCACCACGAAGCCGTCCGGATTGCCGGCACGCGCACGCGCCCCGATCAGCTTGTCGAGCGCGCTGTGGCGGCCGACATCCTCGCGCACCAGCAGTCCCTGTGCGGAAGCAAACCCGGCGGCGTGGACGCCACCGCTGATCTGGTTGAGCGGCTGGGCCTGCGCAAGCGACTGCAATGCCGCCGCGATCGCGGCGCGGCTGTAGCGGGGATCGCGATTGAGCGGACGGAGCGGCATGCGCAGCGCTGCCTCCAGCGACTCGACGCCGCATAGACCGCAGGCACTGTTGCCCAGCCGCTGGCGGGCATCCCGCTGCAAGCTATCGAAGCGCTCCTGCGTGATCAGCATCTCGACGACATGGCCGCGGTCGCGATGGACGATCTCGATGCACTGCCACTCGTCGATCGACGCGACGATGCCCTCGCTCAGTGAGTAGCCGAGCGCGAAATCTTCAAGATCCCGTGCCGTCGCCATCATCACGCTGTGCGCCACGCCGTTGTAGACCAGGGCAATCGGAGACTCGTCGATCACCTGATCGACCGTCTGTTCGCTGCGACCATCGAGCAGGCGGCGTACCTCTACAGCGTGCAGGCCCGAGTCCGCTGAGCCACCGATATCGGTATCAGGAAGCGCGGACATCGCCTGCACTCGCGACCAGACGTACCGGAATCGACTTCGACGCCGGCGTGCCGGCGCGCTCGGCGACATGATCGAGAGGTACCAGGGGATTGGTTTCCGGGTAGTAACTCGCCACACAGCCCGCCGGTATCGCGTATTCGACCAGGGTGAAGCCGCACACGCGACGCTCGCCGTCATGCCAGACCGAGACCAGATCGACCAGGGCACCGGCCTTGAATCCCAACCTTGCCAGATCCTCGCTGGAGATGAAGCAGACCCGGCGCAGGCCGCGCACGCCGCGATAGCGGTCATCGAGGCCATAGATCGTGGTGTTGTACTGGTCGTGCGAACGCAGCGTCATCAATTGCAGCAACTGCGGATTCTGCGCCTGCTCACCGCGATCGACGATCAGCGCATGCGGCAGCAGCAGGGCCTTTGCCTGCGCATTCGGAAACTGCCGTTGTCGCGCCGGATGCGCAAGATGAAAACCACCGGGCTGACGCACCCGCGCATTGAAATCCTCGAAACCCGGAATCACCCGGGCGATGCGCGCGCGGATGCGGTCATAGTCTTCGATCAACGCGAGCCAGGGCGTGCGACTCTGCGGCAGTGCCGCCGCCGCCATCCGCGCCACGATGGCGGGCTCCGACAGCAGGTGGCCGGAAGCCGGCGCCTTCATGCCGGACGAAAGATGCACCATGCTCATCGAATCCTCGACGCTCACTGACTGAGCGCCACTGGCCTGCCTATCCACTTCGGTGCGTCCGAGGCAGGGCAGGATCAGCGCCTCGCGGCCGTGCACCAGGTGCGAACGATTGAGCTTGGTCGAAACGTGCACGGTCAGCGCGCACCGGCGCAAAGCGGCCTGGGTCAATGCGGTGTCAGGTGTCGCTGCGGCAAAGTTGCCGCCCATCGCAATGAACACCTGGATATCGCCACGGTGCATGGCCGAGATGGCAGCGACCACATCGTGACCCGGCGCGCGCGGCGGTGCGAAGTCGAATTCGGCGCCGAGACGATCCAGAAATTCCGCCGTGGGCTTCTCGTAGATGCCCATCGTGCGGTCGCCCTGCACATTGGAATGCCCGCGCACCGGACACGGCCCGGCGCCCGGCCTGCCGATATTGCCGCGCAGCAGCAGCAGGTTCATCAGCATCTGGATGGTCGCAACGCCGCGTCGATGCTGGGTGATGCCCATGCCCCAGCAGAAGATCGTCGCGCGGCTGTCGCGATAGATTGCCGCGGCTGCTTCGATATCGGCACGGCTGAGGCCGCTATCGGCCTCGATCTCGGACCACTCGCTGCTGCGCACACTTGCCGAGAGTTCCGCCAGTCCCAGCGTATGCGCGTTGAGGAAATCATGGTCGATTGCGTCGGCTTCGATCAAAAGCTTGCAGATGCCGATCAGCATCGCCAGATCGCCACCGATCCGCGGCTGGAAATAGCGCGAGGCGATCTCGGTGCTCGATCCGGTCAGCATGTCGCGCGGACTCTGCGGATGCGCAAAGCGCTCCAGGCCGCGCTCGCGCAGCGGGTTGACCGCGACGATGCGACAGCCGCGTTTGGCCGCAGCACGCAGTTCGCCCAGCATGCGCGGATGATTGGTGCCGGGGTTCTGGCCGAACACGAAAATCGCATCGGCGTGCTCGAAATCCTCCAGCGTCACCGAGCCCTTGCCGCTGCCGATCTGCTCGGTGAGCGCCACACCGGAAGCCTCGTGGCAGAGATTGGAACAATCCGGCAGGTTATTGGTACCGAACTCACGGACAAACAACTGGTACAGGAAGGCCGCCTCGTTCGAGGTCCTGCCTGAGGTGTAGAACGCCGCCTGATCGGGCGAGGCCAGTGCCTGCAGATGCTGGGCGATCAAAGCGAATGCCGCGTCCCACTCGATTGGCACATAGCGATCGCTGGCGGCGTCATAGCGCATCGGCTCGGTCAGTCGGCCCTGCGCCTCCAGCCAGATATCGTCGTGGGCGGCGAGCTCGGAGACCGTATGCATCGCGAAAATTTCCCGCGTGACCCGATGCGCAGTGATCTCGGCGGCGACTGCCTTGACCCCGTTCTCGCAGAACTCGAAGGTCGAATTGGGATTGCGATCCGGCCAGGCACAGCCCGGACAGTCGAAGCCATCGACCTTGTTCGTGCGCAGCATCGTGCCCGCGCCGATCGTCAGCACACCCTCATCGCGCAGCGCCTGCCAGGATCGCTTCAGCGAATCCCAGCCGCCTGCCGGCTTGTCATAGGGTTTGATCGAACGCTCACTCATCAGCAGACCTGTTGCAGTGCGGGTGCGCCGGCATGGTCGGCGACGTCCGGTGCTCTACGTTACTCGTCTGCGCGGCAAAGAGGTATCCGCGACTTCCCGCTACAGGCCGCCCGCAGCCTCGGCGACGGCACGAAACAAGGCGCGGCCCTTGTTCATGGTCTCTTTCCATTCCAGTTCGGGCACCGAATCGGCGACGACGCCGCCGGCGGCCTGTACATGCAGTTGACCATCCTTGATCACGGCGGTGCGGATGGCGATGGCGAGATCGGCCTGATCGTCCCAGCCCCAGTAGCCGACGGCGCCGCCATACACGCCGCGTTTGACCGGTTCGAGTTCGGCGATCACTTCCATCGCGCGCACCTTGGGTGCGCCGGTCAGGGTGCCGGCCGGAAAGGTGGCGCGCAGCACATTCATGAAATTGATGCCGGGTTTGATCCGGCCGACCACTTCGCTGACGATATGCATCACATGCGAGTAACGCTCGATGATCATCTGCTCGGTGACCTGCACCGAGCCGGTCTCGCTGATCCGGCCGACATCATTGCGGCCGAGATCGATCAGCATCAGATGCTCGGCACGCTCCTTGGGATCGGCGAGCAGTTCGGCTTCCATCGCGAGGTCTTCGGCATCGCTGCGGCCGCGACGCCGGGTGCCGGCAATCGGCCGCACCACGACCTGGCCGCCCTGGGCGCGCACCAGGATCTCTGGAGACGAGCCGACAATCTGGGCATCGCCGAGATCGATGAAATACATGTACGGCGAGGGATTGAGTCCACGCAGCGCGCGATAGACATCGAGCGGGCGCGCACGATAGGGCACCGACAGGCGCTGACTGATCTGCACCTGGAAGACATCGCCGGCGAGCACATAGTCCTTGCCACGCGCGACTGCAGCGAGGTACTCGTCCTTGGGAAAGCTCGACACGAAATGCGATTCGTCGATAGCGGTGCCATCAACGAGTTCCGGGTAGGCAGCGCCGGACTGGCGCAGCCGACGCGCGAGTGAGTCGAGTCTGCGCACGGCGCGTGGATAGGCACGCGGATCGGCAGGATCGGCATTGACGATCAGATAGAGCTTGCCGCGCAGATTGTCGAATACCGCCAGTTCCTCAGCAAGCATCAGGCAGATGTCGGGCATGCCGAGGCGATCATCATTGTTGACTGCGGCGAGCTTGGGTTCGATATAGCGCGCGCACTCGTAGCCGAAATAACCCACCCAGCCGCCATGGAATTTGGGCAGACCATCGATTGCCGGCACCGAGTAGCGCGCCTTGATCCGCTCGAGTTCGGCGAGTGGGTCGGCTACCTCGCGCTCATTGACGATGACGCCTTCCTCTTCTTCGACCACACGATTGCCGAATACTTTCAGCACATGGCGCGCCGGCAGGCCGATGATGGAATGGCGACCCCAGCGTGAACCGCCCTCGACCGACTCGAACAGATACGAGTACGGGCCATCGGCGAGCTTGAGAAAGACCGACAGCGGGGTATCGAGATCCGACAGCACCTCGCGCACGACCGGTATGCGGTTGTGACCGGCGGCGACATGGGCATCGAATTGGGCTTGACTGAGCATGGCTGGTTCCGTGGCTAGTGCGATCCGCTCGATTCTAGTGTGCAACACTGCACCAGGGCCGGCGTGATCCGTTGCGGGCTTGTATCAACGCGGCATTCCGCGCAGTTTGAGGCGAAACTCGACGCCGGCATCGCTGGCCAGATTGACCGCACTGGCACTGCCATTGTGCGAGGCGGCGATCAGTCGCACGATGTAGAGACCGAGACCCAGATGCGGCACTTCGCCGGCGGCGCGCAGCGAACCGGTATCGCGCACGCTGACCAGGGAATCGAACAGGCGCTCCTGCATTTTCGCCGGCAGCGGTGGTCCGGAATTGGCGACCGCGATTTCGGCACTGTCGCCATCGCGCGAGAGCTTGATCCGGATCCAGCCGTCCTCGCGGGCAAAACCCTTGGCATTGTCGAACAGTTTGTCGAGTGCCTGGGCGATCAGTTCCGGCGCGCCGTGGAAGCGGATGGGTTGGTCGGGCAGCATCACATGCAGGGTGCGCTTGCCAGCCAGCTGACGGTAGGACTCGGCACAGCCGCGCACGACTTCGGTGAGATCGAAATCCTCGCCCTCGGCAGAGTTGATCGCCTTCTCCATCCGGCTTGCTTCCGACATGCTGCGCAGGATGCCCCAGAGCCGATCGGCGCCATCGCGGGCGCGTTCGGCATAGACCCGTGCCGATTCCGGCAGGCTCTCGTGATCGAGGTTGTCCAGCGAGGAACGCACAATGGCCAATGGCGTATTGAGCTCATGCGAGAGCTTGGTCGCCAGGGTCTTCAGATAATCGTTGTAGCCGCCAATCTCATCGAGCAGTCGGGCAAAGCTGCGCGACAGGTCGCCGATTTCATCAGTTGCCGCCAGATGCGGCAGTTTCGGATCGAGCCGGCCATCGGGCTTGAGCACGCGTTCAGTCGCGTAGTGCAGGCGGCGGATGCGCCAGCTGAGCACGCCGGCGAATCCGAACAGCACCAGTCCGGCGACCAGCACCGCCAGCAGACTGACCGCGATCAACTCGGCGACCGCGCGATTGGCCAGTACCAGCAGGGCCTCACTGGGTCGCTCGTAGACGAGGGCAGCACGGGTATCGCCACTCCAGCGCATCGGCACCGAGGCCGAAACGATCACCGCGCGTTCATTCGCCGACGGCCGCCAGACGCTGGCTGGCAGGCCGGACAGCGCCGTCCAGACCTCATCGGCATCGAGTTTTTCCAGATCCCAGGCATAGTCCTCGGCGCGACTGAGCGGTGGCGCCAGCAGCAGCCGATAGAGCAGGGCATACCAGCGGTTGCGGGTGGAGCCGGGCGCGTTGCGCTCCGGCACATTGAGGCCGCCGGCCTTGGCCAGCACGCGACCCTCGGAATCGACCAGACGCAGGCGGGTGCCTTCGCTGAGCAGGGCGCGCATCGCCTTGACCATCGCGCCCTCGGGCCACCACAACGTGGTCGGGAAGCCGACGCCGGGTACCGGATCGAACAGCAGCCAGGCACTGCGCGCGCCATCAGTCTCGCTGTCGAGCATTTCGATGATCAGGCCATCGCCATCGCGACCGCCGCCGAGGGCGAATTCGATGCGATAGCCCTGCTGGGTTTCCTGCCATTCGCCGCGCAGGCTGAGTGCGGCCTCGGGCGGATCGGCCAGCACCTGCAGCGCGCCGGGAGCGGCATTGCCGAGCCGGAAGCGGCGTGCCCGCGCGCCCTCACCGATGCGCAGACTGATTTCGTCACCGCGACTGTCGTGGGCGATATCAATCCGCCGTCGGCTGCCGTCGACCACTTCGATCACGCCGAACAGGGTCTCGCCGCGCGCCGCCAGGCGCAGGTTCAAGCGGCCATCGCTGCGGGCGAACGGCTTGAGCTGCTCGACTTCCCAGTCATCGGCGCTGCCATCGAGCAGCAGCACGCGCGGTGCTTCGCGCAGCGCAATCAGTCGGCCCGCGGTGGGCACCATCGGTGCAGTCGCGATCAGCGCCTGCGCAATCGCCTGGGCCGACGACAGCTGGGCCTGCTCCTGGCCCTGGCGCAGCAGCAGTTCCATCTGTTTGACGAACTGGAATCCCGCCCACGGCAGAACCAGGGCGACCAGGGCGACCAGCAGCAATTTGACGCGTAGTGACATCAGGCCATCATACGGGGGCTAGTCCGGATATTTCACACTTCAACCCCGCCGTGTTGGGCAGGATCCCCTCGCCCGCTTGCGGGAGAGGGCCAGGGTGAGGGAAACCTGCGCCACATCGCCGTGCTTGCGCGCAGTCATCAAAGAAGGACCAGGGCGGGCAGGCTGCGTCGCCGTCATCCGCAAGCGCCGGCGCGGATCATCTCCGGACAAGCAGCCGGGCGACCGCTGTGCCGATGATCAGGGCTTCCAGCGATAGCCGGCGCCATGCACGGTATCGATCTCGTCAAAGTTGGCATCGATGGCGATGAACTTCTTGCGGATGCGCTTGATATGCGAGGTGATCGTGGCGTCGTCGACCACGACCTGGGCATCGCGCATCAGCTGGTCGCGCGACTTCACATGACCCGGGTGGCGCACCATCGTATGCACCATCCAGAATTCGGTCACGGTCAGCGGTACCTCGATCTCGTTCCAGGTCACCAGCATGCGCTCGGGCAGCAGGGCAAGCTGGCCCTGGCGCAGCACGGCCTCGGCACCCTGCGGCCGGCGCAGCGCATCGATCCGGCGGAACAGGGTATTGATGCGCGCGGTCAGATGCGGCAACGAGACATCCTTGGTCAGATAGTCATCGGCGCCCAGGCGCAGGCCCGAGATGATGTCGAAGTCGGAATCGCGCGCGGTCAGGAAGATGATCGGCAGGGTCGCCGACTTCTGGCGCAGTTCCCGGCAGAGTTCGAAGCCGCCCTCGGGTTCATCACCGAGGCCGATGTCGATCAGCACCAGATCCGGCAGCCGCACATCGAAACCGCGGCTGGCCTCGGGGCGTGACGAGTACGACTGCACCTCGAAACCCAGTCGGCGCAGCGCGTCGGTGTAATTGGCGCGGATGGCGGGTTCGTCTTCGACGATGGCAATGGCACGGCCCATGGGCAACTCCTCTCTTCGTTCTCGGCCCCAGCTTAGTTTCGTGCTCGCATGAGCCACAACCGGCGACCGCGACACGCCACCAAAAAGGCCGGATTGGTCGGCCGTGTGCGCTTATTCCGCCTGCCGGTATCCACCGGGCGCCGCAGGAGCGGCGCCCTCCATTCGATCCAGTGTGCGGGGATGGAGGGCCGCGCTCCCGCGCGGCCGCTCCGGGCTTGCGCTGCGCAACACCCACATCGCGCTGCCTGGGCCAATGGCCTGCCGGCCTCCACCAGGCGCCGCAGGCGCGGCGCCCTCGATTCGATCCGGGCGTGCGGGATGGAGGGCCGCGCTCCCGCGCGGCCGCTTCGGGCTTGCGCTGCGCAACACCCACATCGTCGCCTGGGCCAATGGCCTGCCGGTATCCACCAGGCGCCGCAGGCGCGGCGCCCTCGATTCGATCCGGGCGTGCGGGATGGAGGGCCGCGCTCCCGCGCGGCCGCTTCGGGCTTGCGCTGCGCAACACCCACATCGTCGCCTGGGCCAATGGCCTGCCGGTATCCACCAGGCGCCGCAGGCGCGGCGCCCTCCATTCGATCCAGTGTGCGGGGTTGGAGGGCCGCGCTCCCGCGCGGCCGCTCTGGGCTTGCGCTGCGCATCGCGCACATCGTTGCGCACATCGTTGCCCGGGCGTATGGCCTGCTGGCATCCACCAGGCGCCGCAGGAGCGGCGCACTCCATCCTGGCAGTCAGTCTGCCCGGCCGCGCCGCGCCGCGCGCAGTATGCCGACGACGGACCATGCCATCGCCAGCCCCTTGATGGCGCGCGGTCCCAGTAGTCTGGCGGTAATCATCGAGCCGAGTGCCGCCGCCAACTGCGGTCGTTGCGTCAGGAACCGCATGGTATTGCTGCGCGGATACTCGCCCAAGCCCGCTGCGGGTGGATCGATACGCAGCGCAATCTCGGCGCGCTGCACCTGCAGCTGGCGCCGCAGCGCTTCCCTGCGTTCACGCAGTGCCTGGCTGTCGACCGCTTTCACAGCCGACCCTTGAGCATCTCCAGATCCGCGGCCAGCTCTTCCCTGCTTGCAGCGAACGCCAGTTGGCCCTGCGCGGCGAGATGCTGCAGCCGGTGCCAGGCGATCCCTGCGCAGATTGCGTAGACGACGATGACTGCCATGACGGCGGGAACGCGATAAAGCGTGTCCCAGGTGAGCGCGAGCACCAGGACGCCGACGAACAACAACAGACAAAGCAGGGCGGCATACCCGAGTGCGGCTGCGGTCGCCAAGCGAAGCAGGCGGGATTTCTCCTCCTGCCACTCCACCTGGGCCAGCTCGGAATGCAGCGACGCCTGTGAAAACAGCGCGCCCCCGGCCGCGCCCAGCACGCGTAGCGTCCTCAGCGGATGGAAGGCGGTAGCCGCCGCCGACTCGACAACACCGGGTGGAACGCCTGGATTTTCCATTGCGTACTCCGCGCTCAGTCAGCCGTCAGCGGTTTCAGTTGCGCCGTGTCAGTGCAAAGCCGACCAGAAACGCGATGGCAGCGCTGGCGCCGATCACTTTCCAGGGCTGCTCGTGGACATAACGATCGGTCGCCTTGGCGCCCTTTTTCGCGCGGCCGGCAACATCATGCGCCATGCCCGACACCGATTCCCGTGCCGAGGCGATGCGTGCGCTGAGCTTGGCCTTGGCGCGCGCCAGTTCGTCGCCGGTCAACGAGGTCGTCTGCTTGACCAGGTCGTCGATATCTTCGAGAACGTTGTGGAATTCGCGCGATGCGTTGGCGCCAAATTCGCTGACGGCACCTTTCAGATCGGTTGGATTGTGCGTACTGTTTGTCATGTGGGACTCCTGTGAGATGACCGTGGCATTGTTCAACCGCGACTCGATGGCGAGCGCAACCGCGTTCGTCCGCTGACGGTGTGGTTGGCAGTCACTGTAGACCCGTCGGTACTGATCGATCAGTGCGCCAACGTACCCAGCTGCGATCGCCGGGCACGTTCCGCATGCTTCGTGCGGTTTCGATCGGGCCGCAGTGCGACTGGCCGCGACAAAGATGCGGCATCAAGGCGCCAGGGCTGCGCCGCGTGCGCGTGGCCCGGCGATCCAGACTGCGTCAGTGCTGGGCGTATCGGCGCGACAACGTGGCGAACGCCGCCATCGTCGTCGCAACAATGATCAGCGTCGCCACGCCGGCACTGCGGCCAGTGCGAGTACCGCGGCGATCAACATGAACAGACTCCAGATTGAGGACGCAGGTACCGGGATCGGTGGCACTGTGCCGGCTCCGCCGGTGCAAGCCGAGATCAGACCGGTATCCAGGGTCACCGCACCATTGCGCGCAAGAACGCGACCCGCGGTGCTGGCCCCGGTGTTGAGTGTGATGCTATCGAGGGCGAGGATGGAGCCGATGAAATCGGTGCCGGTGCCGAGGGTTGCCGAACTGCCTATCTGCCAGAACACATTGCAGCTCTGGCCGCCATTGATCACGGCGACCGTGGCATTGCTGGCTGTTGTAAGCGAACTGCCGGCCTGGAAAACGAAGACCGCATCGGGATCGCCCTGGGCATCAAGGGTCAGCGTTCCGGTCAGTCCCAGCGACGAAGCCGAGCAGTACACGCCGGGCGCCAGGGTGGATCCGCCCAGATCCGCAGAAATGGTCACCGCGCAGGTACGACCGGCGGCATCGTTGTAGGCGGTGGTCAGGTCGTTCTTGGCCTGTAGCGCCACGCCGTCAGCGAAATGCGTGGATCCGTTTACCACGCCGGGCGGGAACCCGGTCACCGAGCTGGCGTTGCCGGGATGGATGCCGAGGTCGCCGTTGATGATGGTTGGCCCGGTATTGCTGATGGCCGAGCCTCCGAGCACGCCAAAATCGGCCGCTGTTCCCATGGTGACCGTCTGTGCCGCCAGCGGCGCGGTCAGCGTCACAGCTGCCAGGGCGGCGACGCAGGCCAGCCACTGGCCAACACTCTGCCGGCGACGCGAGTCGGGCGTGCCGAGGATCCGGACTGCGCTGCGCGAGTGGGTGAGTCGGGTGGCGATCATGTGCATGGTTTGTCCTGGATGATCTGGTCCGAGCCGCTCCGCGCGGAATGCGCGGTCGGTTCTGAGTGCCAGAAGTCTTCAGGGTGCGCGCTCGCCGTCGTGCTCTCAGTGCGCTGGCGCACGCCTGCGGTCTCGAACATGCTGCACGGCCGCCAACCGCGCACTTCATCGATCCCTTCGCCACTTCACGGATGCGCGGTGGCTGCTGGCGAACCCGGTGTTGCGCGGTCAGGGGGCGGGCGCCTTGCCCGGCGGATCGACTTCCTCTGGTTCGGCCGTGCGCGCGGCATCGATCTTGGCCTCGGCCTTGACCACGGTCTCGCCCACGGTCGGCAGCAGGTTCGGTGATGCCAGCAACAGATAGGGATCGATGCGTGCACCCATCCAGCGCATACCGAGATGCAGATGCGGCCCGGTCGAGCGTCCGCTTGATCCGACCTTGCCGAGCGTCTGGCCACGCTTGATTTCATCGCCGGCTGCGACGAGAAGTTCCGACATATGGAAATTCATGCTGACCAGTCCACCGCCGTGATCAACGAAAACCGAATGGCCAGTAAAGAACTGGTCCTCGGCGAGCAGGACCTTGCCATCGGCAACGGCCTTCACCGCCGTGCCCATCGCGACCGGCGCATCACGCCCGGTGTGCTGACTCTTGCGGACGCCGTTGAAAAGACGCCGACTGCCGAAGTCATTTTCGCTGGCCGGCATGTTGGCCGGCTGGGCAAGCGGCAGCGAGAATTGCGCGGGACCGGGTTTGCCCTTGAACAGCGCGAGGACGCGGGCGCGCTCCTCGATATGGCGGTTGCGGTTTGCCTCCGACAGTTCGACATAGGTGTCGTCCGGCAAAGTGATTTCGACCTCGGGAAACTCGACGGCTTCCACAGTCAATGAGCCGAGGTGCTGTTTTCCGTCCTGGTCGTACAGGGCGATCTCGTGGACACCGGGTTTGGCGCGCAGATCGATCGGGTAATAGCAGACTGCGTCCACGGCCGGATAGCGCTTGCCCATGATGGCGCAGTCTTCGGCAGCCAGTCCGGTCCAGCGCGCGACGCCGCCCTGCGCCACCAGGCCGGTTGGCGCGGCATGCGCCAGCGCGCTGACCAGCAAGGCCAGCGCGGTCCAGCCTGCGGTTGCGGCAACGCGCGCAGCGCCTTGCCGTTCGGTGCCAGGGACGGCGTCGGCGCGCATCGTCTAGATCCTGCCCATCAGGACGAGAACCAGCAGGATGACCAGGACCAGGCCAAGTCCGCCGCTGGGTCCGTAGCCCCAGGAGCGGCTATGGCCCCAGCGTGGCAGGGCACCGACCAGCACGAGCACGATGAGGATCAACAGCAGGGTACCGATGGTCATTTGAGTTCTCTCAGAGTGGGGTGTCGGGACCGCAGGGACAGTGCGCTGATCGTGAACGCAATGCGGGCCAGAAGGTGCGACGGTAGGCCTACCAGTTCATCGATGCGCCGCTGCGGCCCACGAGTCCCAGAATGCCGATGATGATCAGGTAGATCGCGACGATGAAGTTGAGCAGCTTGGGTCGGACCAGGATCAGGATGCCTGCCAGCAGGGCGAGAATCGGTGCAATGCTCAGGTGGATATTCATGGGCTTCCCTCGAGTGGTTGTTCTTGATGACCGTCATCGGCACTCCGCAGGAGATCCCCCAGCGGCAGCCGCGCGGACAATGTGCCCCCTGGCGGCGAGTGGGTCGGTGCGATGGCACACCGACTTCGCAGATTGGCCATGCCGATTGCAGCCGCAGCGGACGCTCAAGGCAGTCGCGTATCGCGAATGGATCGCTGCCGGCTACGCTTTCGCTCGAGCCCGGAGTTGCAGCAGTGAGTTCGCGCCTGAACAGATGGCAGCAGGAGCAGCGTCAGCTAAAGTCACCCTCGGCTTGCAGGAGACGCTCTATGCAGATGACACGGATGATTCCCATGCTGGCGGTGGCCAGCATGCCGGCCAGTGTGGCGTTCTACCTGAAGCTGGGTTTCAGTGTGGAGCAAAGGCGTGACGACTGGCGCTGGGCGATGCTCGTGTTTGGCGATTGTCGTTTGATGCTGGATGAGTCGATCAATCTGCATGCCGGCATGCCGCGCATGGGCGTGCTGTACCTGTACCCCGATGACGTTCTCGCCTATCACCAGATGTTGCGCGGGAATGCTGTCAACGTACCCGACCTCGACGCCACTTTCTACGGCATGACCGAGTTCCGCTTCAATGATCCCGACGGCAATCGTCTGTGGGTCGGACAGGCGCCAGCGAGCAGCGACGAAGGCACCAGCGCAGCGCAAGTGTAGGCGGCCCGAAGCGGGCCGACCTTTCCCGGGCAGGATCACCGCAACGGTCGCGCCGCCTCGGCGCTCCCACGTAGGAGGCCCGAGGCGGGCCGACCGTGATTTCGCAGGATGACCGCAACGGTCGCGCTGCCTCGGCGCTCCTACTGCTTGCTCGGATTCGGCGTGCTCTCGTGGGAGGCCCGAGGCGGGCCGACCGTGATTTCGCAGGATGACCGCAACGGTCGCGCCGCCTCGGCGCTCCTACTGCTTGCTCGGATTCGGCGTGCTCTCGTGGGAGGCCCGAAGCGGGCCGACCGTGATTTCGCAGGATGACCGCAACGGTCGCGCCGCCTCGGCGCTCCTACTGCTTGCTCGGATTCGGCGTGCTCTCGTGGGAGGCCCGAGGCGGGCCGACCGTGATTTCGCAGGATGACCGCAACGGTCGCGCCGCCTCGGCGCTCCTACTGCTTGCTCGGATTCGGCGTGCTCTCGTGGGAGGCCCGAGGCGGGCCGACCGCGGACTGCGTGCGCAGAAACCTGCTGAGCGGATGCTCAGTGCCGCGCAACTTCGCTACCGCGGCAATGTGGGTGCGCCATTCGCCTGCATGCTGCTGTGCCGGGGCGGAACAGTAGGCGGCCAGGGCCTCAAGCTCGATTCTGCTGAGTGCCTGCGCCTCGCTGTAGCCACGCAGTGCGGTCTCGATCAGCGCCAGGCCGCGAGCTCGATCATCGGCGCCCAGGCACAGCGCGAGGCCAAGCCAGACCTGGGTGTCGCTGCGCAATGGATGTGCTGCCGGCAACTGCGCTCGAGTCTCCTGGGCCGATTGCAGGTATTGGAGCGCCCGCATGCGATCACCCTTCCAGATGGCGAGCCGGCCGAGATTGGTCAGGGTGAAGCCGATATTGACGTGGTCCGGACCGAGCGCATGCTTCTGTAAGCGCAGTGCCTCTTCAAATCTCTCCATCGCCGCGGCGTAGTCGCCGCTCTGTTCTTCCACCAGCCCGAGGTTATTGAGGTTGGCAGCGAGCTTGGGGTGCTGGTCGCCGAGTGCGTGGCGGTGGATGTCGAGCGCGCGCTGAAACAATCGCCGTGCCTCGGCAAAGTCACGCTGCGACTGCCGGACCAGACCGAGATTGTTCAGTGTCTTGGCCAGTATTGGGCTGTCAGCGGGCAGCACGCGCTCGAAGATTTCCCTGGCTTCGAGCAGATGCGGCAGGGCCTGTTCGGGCGCACCCTGGTCGATGAAAACGGCGCCAAGATTGCTCAGCGAATCGGCACTGAGCCGGTGGCCGACGCCGAGGACCTGACGCCGAATCGCCAGACCTTCCTCGATCAGCTTCTGTGCCTCGCCATAGCGTCCCATCGCGTGTGCGAGCACGCCGTGGGCATCCAGGGTGCGCGCGAGTTCAGGCAAGTCCGGCGGTTGCTCGGTGCGGCGCAGCCGCAGCGCGCGGGCGTAGTAGCGCGTGCTCTCGTCGAAGTCGCCCGCGACCCAGTACCAGGAGCCCAGACGCAGCGCACAGTCAGCGCGATCATCGATGCTGGCCGCGGGGTGCCCATTGAGCGCCGTGTCGGCGCGCCTGAACATCACGCCGGCCTGCGCGCGTTCACCCAGTGATTGCAGGCTGCCGGCCAGCAGCTTGGTGGTGCGTGCGGCTTCCAGTGACTGCGCCGGGCCGAGCTGTTCGAATGCCCGCAGTGATGCCTGCAGGGCATCCCGGGCCGCCGCGTTGCTGCCTTGCAGTTCGAGCACATTGCCGAGATCGCGCAGGCGCTCGGCGTGCAGCAGAGGTTCCGCGGCGGGATCGATCAGCTGGGCCGATTCCTCCAGCAAGTGCAGCGCAACCGGATAGGCGCCGAGGTTGCGATAGACACGCGCAAGCGAAATGAGCAGTCGCGCGCGTACCGCTGGCAGCATCTGCCGCTCACCGGCCAGGCGTTCGCGACCCTGGTCGAGCATCTCGCGGGCGCTGACATCGCGGCCTTCGGCCTGGGTGCGATCGGCGAGTTCAAACATGCCGGCCAGGAAGCCGGCGACGCGATCGGCCTGCGCGCGTTGTTCGAGGCTGGCGCTGAGCGCCGCGCGGGTGCGTTGCGATTCGATCCCGAGGCGCAGCGCAAAGCCGGCGAGCAGCAGCAGGACGCCAGCAGCGACGCTGTAGCCCAGCCAGTAGCGGCGCAGGGATTTTCCAAACCGGTAGCGGAGCGTCGGCGGTCGCGCCTGCACCGGCTGATGAAGGCGCAGCCGGCGCAGATCGTCAGCGAGCGCCAATGCGTTCGGGTAGCGTTGGTCCGGATGCGCCGCCATCGCCCGCCGCACGATCCAGTCGAGTTCATCGGGAATCGCTTCCGCCGCAAATCGCACCGATGCGTCGGCGGGTGCCGGTTCGCTTTGCGCAGCTGCCGCCAGCGCGTGGCGGCGCGCCGCCACGGCGAGCGGCAGCGGGGCTTCCTGCTCGATCCGTTCGGCCAGGCGCTCCGGTGATTCCTGCGACGGTGCATGCGGCGATGCTCCGGCGATCAGTTCGTACAGCAGCACGCCGAGCGCGTAGATGTCGGTTGCCGTGCTGACCGCCTGTCCGCGCAGCTGCTCGGGGCTGGCATAGCGCGGCGTCATCGCCGCCTGGCCAATCTGGATGGTGGCGTCAGCAGCTGAAGCTTCTGAATCGATCCACTTGGCAATCCCGAAATCCAGCAGCACCGGCTGGCCCTCGGCATTGACCAGCACATTGCCCGGCTTGATGTCGCGATGCACGATCAGATGCCGGTGGGCGTGGTCGATGGCTCCAGCCAGTTGCTCGATCATCTGCAGGCGTGCGGCCAAGGGCAGACCGTGCTGACGGCACCAGACATCAATCGGCGCGCCCTCGATATATTCCATCACCAGATAGGGCCAGCCCTGTGCCGTGGTGCCACCGTCGAGCAGGCGTGCGATGTTGGGATGCTGCAGTCCCGCCATGATCTGGCGTTCGCGGCGAAAACGCACGAGCGCCGCCGGTCGCAGGCGCTCCGGTGCGACCAGTTTCAGCGCCACCCGATGCCGGTACTCGCCATCGTCGCGTTCGGCTTCGTATACCGCGCCCATGCCGCCGTGACCGATCTCGCGCAGCAGCAGATACACGCCGACGCGATCGCCGGGCCGGAGACCCGGAATTTCGTCGACCTGAATCAGGGGTCGGTCGAGCACACCGTCGGCGCGTTCGTGCGCGTCGAGCAGGGCGGCGATTTCGGCGGCTTGGCCGGGCGCGGTTTCGGCGAGCCGGCGCAACCAGTTCGCGCGCGCGGCCGCGTCAAGTTCGAGTGCTTGGTGAAACAGCGACCAGTTGGCTTCCCAGGACGAGTCCATTGCCGTCATCCGAGGTCAATGCGGACATCCTAGCCGCAGAACGTGTCTCCGCGAGATACGCCGACGCGATCACGCCAAGGAATGATGCGCCATCCTACAATTCCCAGCATGCCTGCGCCGGATACCGACATCACCGAATTGCTGCGCGCCGCCGCGACCGGCGACGGCGCCGCCGAGTCGGAGCTGTTCCGCGTGCTCTACGCCGAACTGAAGTCACTGGCTTCGGCGCGACTTGCACGCGAATTTGGCGCCAACACCCTGAGTGCGACGGGTCTGGTCCATGAGGCCTATCTGCGCCTGACGGGATCGCGCCTGCCGGAGTTCAATGATCGTCGCCACTTCATGGCGATCGCGGCGACGGTGATGCGCCGGGTGCTGGTCGATCGCGCCCGCAGCGCCGGCCGCAGCAAGCGCGGCGATGGATTGGTCGCGCTGACCCTCGATGACGCCCAGAGCCTTGCCGTCGACGCCCGCGACTTGATCGAACTGGACGATGCGCTGCAGCGTCTCTTCGAGCGCGATCCGATGATGGCGCGGGTGGTCGAGTTGCGCTATTTCGCCGGTCTTGATGTCGAGCAGACTGCCGCGGCACTGGACTCTTCACCGCGTTCGGTCAATCGCGCCTGGACCGCGGCGCGGGCCTGGTTGCTTCGCGAAATGGGTTGATGCTGTCGGCTGTCGGGCGCCGCGCAATCGCCGCGCGCTGGTGTCGTTCGCGGGTTCTTTCCGATCCGCGCAGTAACGCTGAACGCGACGCTGGATTCCCCGAGTGGCTGCCGGCGCAGGCGCAACACCGATGCTGCTGCGCAGTCTGGACGACCCTGTTCAAGGAATCTCTGAATAAGTCCCCAGCCGCGATCGCCCCCTGAGTCAGGGGGCGGCTTTCAACAGCGGAGCTGGTCAAAACCGCAGGTCGTTGGGGTTTGGCAAACACCATGCTGGGTAGCGAAGACGTTGCGAAGACCTGTTCAGAGGTTCCCCAAGGCGGATATTTCGACAGCTGCCGCGATAGCAGATAGCCTGATCCTCCCCGTCCGGATCGGACCCGCATGCCCGGCTATGAGTTGAAGACCGTGGCCGTGCCGATTGGCGGACGCGAGTATCTATTGTGCATCCTCTCCGATCACCAGCAGTTTGCTGCCGATCTTGGTGCGGCAGAACTTGCCGGCATTTCCTCGGCGACCTGGCCGCATTTCGGCCAGCTCTGGCCGGCGGGCAGTGTGCTGGCGGAACATCTTGCCGGCCTCGCGCTCGCGGGCAAACGCATTCTCGAGATCGGCTGCGGCATGGCGCTGTCGAGTCTGGTCCTGCATCGACTCGGGGCTGACATCACCGCCAGCGATCATCATCCACTCGCCGGCGAGTTTCTCGCACGCAATTGCCTGCTCAACGACCTGCCGCCGCTGCCCTACGTCGATGCCCACTGGGATCGTCCGGATGCCAGCCTCGGCGCATTCGATCTGATCGTCGCCAGCGATGTGCTGTACGAACGTGGTCACGCCCAGGGCATCGCCGATTTCATCGAGCGTCATTGTGCTGCCGATGGCCGCGTGATCATCGCCGACCCCGGTCGTGGCAATGCCGGTGCACTGCGTCGTCTGCTGCTGGTACAGGGTTTCGTCTGTCACGAAGAGCGGCTCGCTTTCGTCGCAGGAGCACTGCCGCCGCATCGCGGAATGTTGCTCAGTTTCCAGCGCGGCCGAGTTGCCGTCGAGCTTGCGGCGGAGTGATGGTTGGGCGCTTGTGCGTGGCGCCTGCGCAGTGAAATTGTTGCAGCGCAAAACAAGCGCTTGAAACATACGTTTGATTCCGGTGCGCAACCGCGCTAGATTCCAGACGTCGGCGCAGGCCGGCCGGCCGGACCAGCATCGCGAGATGCGGGCACCCGCGCGACAGGGATGTGTCACTGGACCCGGCAAAGACCGGGTCCGCAAAACTCAAAGATCGCTGACCTGGGGAGGGAACAGATGAATCATTCGTCAAAGGCGGGCCTGTTGCTG
Organism: Pseudomonadota bacterium; assembly: GCA_022843465.1. Classification (GTDB taxonomy): domain Bacteria; phylum Pseudomonadota; class Gammaproteobacteria; order Xanthomonadales; family Ahniellaceae; genus 0-14-3-00-62-12. The sequence goes on from JALHNO010000001.1 coordinate 399,161, forward strand.
CGGCTTGTGGCTGTCACTGCGTTGTCGTTGTTGGCCAGTTCGCTGGCGTTCGCACAGAGCACCTACACCAAGACCCGATATCCGGTGGTGCTGGTGCACGGTCTGCTCGGATTCGATTCCATCCTCGGTGTCTATGATTACTGGTATGGCGTGCCCTCGGACCTGCGCTCGGGCGGCGCCCGCGTCTATATCCCGAACGTGTCATCGAGCAATTACAGCGAGGTGCGCGGTGAACAGTTGATCCGCGATCTCGATGGTCTGCGCGCGGTCTACGGTCACAGCAAGTTCAATCTCGTCGGCCATAGTCATGGCGGCCCGACCATTCGCTATGTCGCTTCGGTGCGCCCCGACCTGGTGGCTTCGATCACCTCGGTGGGCAGTCCGCACAAGGGCAGCAAGGTGGCCGATGGACTGAACGCGGCGCTGCCGCCGAGCTCGCCCCTGCGGCCGCTGGTAGTCGGATTCGTCGAAGCGCTGTCGGTCTTCATCGAAGTGCTGTCCGGGGACGATGATCCGCAGGATGCCCTGGGTGCGCTCGCCTCGTTGTCGACGCCCGGCTCGAACGCCTTCAACACCCGCCATCCGCAGGGCATCCCGACTACAAGCTGCGGCAGCGGTGCCAGTGTCGTCAACGGCGTGCGCTACTACAGCTGGGGCGGCACGTCGGTGCTGACCAATATCTTCGATGCCAGTGACGGCATGCTCGGCGCCAGCAGTCTGTTTTTCGGTTTCGAGCAGAACGATGGCCTGGTCGGCAAGTGCTCGTCGCATCTGGGCGTCGTACTGCGCGACGACTATGGCTGGAACCATCTCGACGAGGTGAACCAGATCCTCGGACTGCGCGGATTGTTCAGCTCCAATCCGGTCTCGGTGATCCGCAGTCACGCCAATCGCCTGAAGACGGCGGGACTCTGATCCCACCTGCACGACCGCCCGCCTGTACGGCAGTGGCGGTCGCGCATCGGTATACCTGACGCCAGTGAGCATCCGGCGATGTTTCGATCTATCCGCGTCGTAGCAGGCGCCCTGATCCTGATTGCGCTCAGTGCCCTTTGGCTGTGGCATGGCGCCGCCGCGCCCGACCAGCCCGCGGTAGCGATCGCTGCCGGGCCCGAGCAAGCGCAGCTACTCGACAGGGATTCCGCCAATTCCGGCCCTGATCTCGCCAGCGCGCTGCCGCCGCGGCAGCATTCGCTGTCCGCAACGGATGCGCAACGGCAGTCCGGTTGGCCGGCCTCACTGCAGGGCAGCACACCCGATGGCGAGGTGCTCGTCGGCGCCGATGGTCGTGTCATTCCCGGCATCGGGCTGCGCCGGCTGTTTGACTATTTTCTGAGCACCATCGGTGAGCTTGATGTGCCGGCGATTCGCGCCCTGCTGCTTGCCCATGTCCGCGATCTGCACGGCGCGGCCGTGGCGCAGGAAGTCGCCGGTCTGTTCGACCAGTACATCGACTACCAGCGCGCACTCAGTGACGCCGAGTCATTGCTGCCGCGTGATCTGCAGGCGCGACTCGAATTCGCCAAACAATTGCGGCGACGCCATTTCGACGCCGCCAGCGCCGAGGCATTTTTCGGTGAAGAAGAGGCCTATGCAGAATACACGCTGGAACGCATGCGCATCGCTCGCGATACTGCGCTGGACGAGGCGGAGCGCACTGCTCAGCTGAAGGCACTCGAAGCTACGCTCAGCGCGTCGCAGCTGGCCAGCATGCGCGAGGCGCGCAGCGCCCAGCTCATCGAGGAGCAATCACGTCAGTTCGAAGCGCTGGCTGTCGATCCCGGCGCACGCTTCGATGAACGCAGCGCGCTTTACGGCGAGGCCGCCGCGACGCGTCTGGCCGATCTTGATCGCGAGCGCGCCGCCTGGGAGCAACGCGTGCTCGCCTATCGGCAGGCCCGCGATGCGATCCAGCGCAATGCCGCTTTCAGCGCCCAGCAGCGGGCGCAGGCGATTGCCGAACTCCGATCACGAAGTTTCGACGCCCACGAGGCGCGTCGGATTCAGTCATTGGAAGCGATCGGTCAGATCTGATGGGTGCGTTGGTTGGCGTTCAAACTCAGGACTTGCGGCCGCCAACCAGCAGCAGACCGGCGCCAATCACGATGGCGCCGACGCCAGCCCAGACCGGCACATTGACGGTTTCCTTGTCCTTGATCGAGAACTCGATCGGACCGATCTTGGCGTCGTGGCTTTCCTTGGTGTAGCTGAAGCTGCCGTAGACCAGGCCGAGGATGCCGGCGATGAGGAGGATGATTCCTGCGATTTTCATGGGTACGACTCCAACGGGTGGCGGTGAGGCCGGGAGGGAAAACAGCGAAGCCGGCTGACGTTTGCACCGGTCAGGACGGCTCTGCCAAGGATGGCATTGAATACCACGGCGCGTGCCATCACGTCGGTGCTCCAGCGCACTGCAATTCGGCCAGTTGCGCACGGCAGACCGTCAGATCAGATGACGCCAGATCAGCAGGGCCAGCGCCAGCAGGACGCCGAGCGCCATCGCGCCAGTCGTCCAGCTGGCCACAATCCAGCCCGAGGGCCGATGCGGCGCCACGACGAGGCGCTGCCAAAGTGTGGACAGACGTCCCAGTGCGCCGTCGATGGCATCATCGATGTGCCGCCACAACCGCAACCAGGCGTGCAGCAGAGCGGGCACGAGGACGCGATACAGCCAGTCGGCATCCAGGCTGATCGTCAAGGTCCGCTTCATCCACGGCAACATGACGAAGAACGCCAGGCCGGCAAACAGCAGCAATTGCAGCTGGGTGATGACATGTCCTGCGGTGTACGGCACGTAGGCCACCGGATACGGGAGCAGGGCGTACAGGGCCGATGGTGCGCAACCGATCGCGATACAGGCGAAGGCCATCAGCAGCATGGCGGCGCGCATGTTCCAGGGCGGCTCGGCCGGGCGCATGCCGGAGTCCTTCTGGAAGAACACGAACCACGGGAACTTGATGCCGGCGTGCAGAAAGACGCCGGCCGAAGCCGCGGTCAGCAGATACCAGACCAGGGCAAGATGCTGATCGGCGGCACCTTGCGCAATCATCGATTTGGAAATGAATCCCGAGGTGAACGGAAACGAGGAAATTGCCAATGCCCCGACAATCGCGCAGATCGTCGTCAGCGGCATCGACTGGTAGAGCCCGCCCAGTTCGCTGCAGCGGCGCTTGCCGGTCTGCATCAGCACCGCGCCCGCGGTCATGAACAGCAGGCCCTTGTAGATGATGTGGGCGAAGGCATGCGCGGCCGCGCCATTGAGCGCCATCTCGGTGCCGATGCCGATGCCGACCAGCATGAAGCCGACCTGGTTGACGATCGAGTAGGCCAGGATACGCCGCATATCGTTCTCGAGCAGCGCATAGATGATGCCGTAGAAAATCATCACCAGGCCGACCACGATCAGCAGTTGCGTGCCTGGGAACATCAGGATCAGGGCCAGCACCGCTGCCTTGGTGGTGAACGCCGAAAGAAACACCGAGCCGCTCGGACTCGCCTCCGGATAGGCATCGGAAATCCAGGCCGCCAGCGGCGGCGCCGCGGCATTGATCAGAATGCCCAACAGGATCAGCCAGCTGTCCCAACCGGCGAGCACCAGCGGGCGCAGATCGATCGAACCGCTGTGCAGGATCAATCCGACGATGCCAAGCTTGAGCAGCACCCCGCCGAGCAGATGCAGGGCGGCATAGCGCAGGCCGGCGCGGCGCGCAGCATCACCACCGGCAGACCAGATCACCAGGGTGGAACACAGCGCCATCAGTTCCCAGAACAGGAAGAAGCTGATCAGATCGCCGGCAAAGCAGACGCCGATCGCGCCACCGGCATAGGCATAGGCGGCGGACAGTTCATACCAGCTGGCCTGACGCAGCGCGTAGAGACCACCGGCAAAGGCCATCAAGGCAAAGATGGTCGCGAACAGCCGGCGCACGCGGTCGGCCTCGACCAGTTCCAGCGAGTAGCCGAGGAAGGGCGCGCTCTGCAGTACGCCATCGCCCAGTTGCCAGATCGCCCATAGCGTACACAGCGGTGTCGCCAGTATCAGCAGCGCCTGCCAGCGGCCACGCAGCACGCTGATCAGCAGGGCGCCGATCAGCATCAGGAGGGCGGGTGGCCAGACCAGATCAGTCATCGGCATGCTCAGTCGCGCTCATAATAGTCCTCGCGTCGCTTGAGTACGTAACCGATCAGTTTGGCAACCACGACCATCACCACACAACTGAGAAAGCCGAAGATCGCGTAGAAGGCCGTCCAGCCATCGGCACCGAAGTGCGGATGCAGTTCGACCAGGAATTCAGCTGCGATGGTCAGCAGCAGGATGCCGGCGAACAGCCACCAGAGTCGGCGGATAGTGGCCGGTTGCTGCAGCCAGTGGAGCGTCTGCGGTTTTGTCGGCTCGGGCTGGCTCATGGTGCGGCTCCCGTCAGACTGCGTGTCAACGCCAGGATCGGCGCATGAAAGAAAAACATCAGCACGCTGGCTGCCGCCGTGCTGACCAGGGCGACTCGCATCGGCCAGGGTGCCTCGCCATGGGCGCGGCCCTCGGGCGCGCGAAAAAACGCGCGGTGCAGGATCGGCAACATGTAGAAGGCATTCAGCGCGGTCGACAGCACGATCACCGCCAGCACAAAGTAGAGATCAGCCTGATAGGCACCCGCGATGATGAACCACTTGGAGACGAAGCCGGCGCTGGGTGGGACACCGATCATCGTGAGGGCGCCGATCGCGAACGCGGCCATTGTCCACGGCATGCGCCGGCCCATGCCGTCGAGTTCGGAGACCTGGGTACGGTGGGCCGCGACATAGATGGCGCCGGCCGCAAAGAACAGGGTGATCTTGCCGAAGGCATGGGCAACCATGTGCAGACCGGCGCCCGTCAGCGCCAGCGGCGCCAGCGCCAGGGTCGCCATGACGATATAGGACAGCTGGCTGATCGTGGAATACGCCAGCAGGCGCTTGATATTGTCCTGGCGCAGCGCCACCACCGAGGCCGCAATCACGGTGAATCCTGCCAGATAGACCAGATACCGTTGCGCTGGAACGGTGCCGAGAAATCCCGTTCCGAAAATGTAGACCACCACCTTGGTGATGGTGAACACGCCCGCCTTGACCACCGCCACCGCGTGCAGCAATGCGGACACCGGTGTCGGCGCCACCATCGCCGCCGGCAGCCAGCGATGCATCGGCATGACCGCGGCCTTGCCAACGCCGAGCACGAACATCAGCAGCAGCAGACCCGCCAGCGCGGGCGCAAGCTTGCCCTCCAGGATGCCGCCCGCAGTGAACTGCAGGGTGCCGGCGACGTGCAGGGTCCACAGCATCGCCGGCAGCAGCAGGCCGATCGAAGTGGCGAGCAGCACGCCCAGGTAGACGCGGCCACCACGCACGGCACCGCGATTGCCGATATGGGTGACCAGCGGATAGGTCGACAGCGTCAGCACTTCGTAGAATACGAACAGCGTCAGCAGATTGCCCGCCATCGCAATGCCCATGGTGGCGCTGATGGCGACGCAGAACCAGAAGTGGAAGCGGGTCTGGTGTTCCTCCTTGCGCGCGCGCAGGTAACCGATCGCGTACAGCGACGTCGGCAACCAGAGTCCGCTGGCGAGCACGGCGAACAGGGCGCCTAGGGGTTCGATCTCGAACATCAGATCGAGGCCGGGCAGCAGGGTCAGCAGGTCCAGTCGCAGCAGGTTGCCCTCACGGAACTGCAGCAGCAGCGCCAGCGCGCTGGTGAACGACAGCGCCGCGGTCAGCACCAGGATCAGTTCGCGCAATCGCGGTCGACGATGCGCCAGCAGCAGCATGCCGCCGCCGACCAGCGGCAGACACAGGCAGCTCAACATCAGCAGTTGCGGGCTCACGGCGGGCCAGCCATCAGCACGCGCATGCCGGACTCGGCCATCGCTACGCTCAGTCGGGTGTCGATGCCGAACCAGATATTGGCCAGCACCAGCAGCCACAGGGGTACCAGCATCGACAGCGGGGCTTCTTCGCGACGCTGGGATTCATTGGGCGCAAAATAGGCCAGCGCCACCACCCGCCAGACGTAGATCAAAGCCATCAGCGAGGCGACCAGAATCAGGATCACCAGCGGCCACCAGCCGGCCTCAAGGGCCGCCAGCACCAGATACCACTTGCTGATGAAACCGGCGGTCAGGGGCACGCCGATCAGGCTGAGTCCAGCGACGACAAAGGCCGCCGCCGTCCACGGCATGCGGCGGCCGAGACCGCGGATCGCATCGAGATCGGTGCGGCCGACGCGCAGCATCACGCAGCCCATCGCCATGAACAGCGCGCCTTTCATCAGCGCATGATTGAACAGGTGCAGCAGACTCGCGGTCAGTCCAATCGGTGTAGCCAGGGCCGCACCGAGCACGATGTAACCGACCTGGGCGACGCTCGAGTAGGCCAGAATGCCTTTGACATCCCGTTGCTGCATGGCGGCCAGCGATGCTGAGAGCATTGCCGCAGCAGCGAGCGCCAGCAGCACCTCATTCAACTCCAGCCGGCCAAACGCAAAGCCGACGCCGAAGATGTCGAACACAAAGCGCAGCATCAGATAGATCGCCACCTTGGTGGCGGTTGCCGGCAGGAATGCGCTGATCGCCGAAGGCGCGAAGCGATAGGCATTGGGCAGCCACAGATGCAAGGGGAACAAGGCCATCTTGATGCCGAGGCCGACCATGACCAGGGTGATCGCGGTCTGCGCGGTTCGGGTATCGGCGACCGCGGGCAGACGCGCGGCCAGATCCTGCATGTTCAGTGTGCCGGTCAACGCATACAGCAGGCCGATGCCGATCAGGTAGAGGGTGGCGCCGATGCTGCCGAGAACCAGATAACGGTAGGCAGCCAGCAGGGCGCGACGATCGCGTCCGAAGGCGATCAGGCCATAGGTGGCGAGCGAGGAAATCTCCAGGAAGACGAATACATTGAAGACATCCCCGGTTGCCACGATGCCGAGCAATCCGGTGATCAGCAGCAGCAGCAATGCGAAGAAGCCGGGCTGCCGGTCGGCATCTATCTCGTCCTGCACACTGCGCCCGGAGAATGGCAGCACGCAGGCAGCGATCGCGGCGACCAGCACCTGCACAAGGGCATTGAGGCCATCGAGCCGGTACTCGATACCGATCGGTGCCGGCCAGCCACCGAGGGCATAACTGATCGTGCCTTCGGCATGGACGCGAATCAGCAGGCTCGCTGCGATTGCCAGGACCGCCCAGCTGACCGCGGTCGCCAGCAGCCAGGCCTGCCGGCCGCGCGGCAACATGCTGCAGATCGGCGCGGCCAGCATGGGCAGGACCACCAGCAGGATCGGCAAATGCTCGCGCATCAGGGGTGCTCGTCCTGGTCGTCGAAGTCATGGTGCGGCTCGAGATCCTCCACCTCGTCGGCAAGCGACGCGAGTTCGGCCTCGTCGATGCTGCCGTAGCGCTCGCGAATGCGCACCACCAGAGCCAGTCCGAGCGCGGTGGTCGCAACGCCAACGACGATGGCGGTGAGAATCAGTACATGCGGCAGCGGATTGGAATAGCGCTCGGCGCCTTCGGTCAGAATGGGCACCTGGGCATTGCGGACAAATCCGAAGCTGATGTACAGGAAGAACACCGCCGTCTGCAGCAGGGTGATCCCGATCAGCTTGCGCATCAGATCGCTCTGCGCAATGGCCATGTAGAGACCGGTCATCATCACGACGATCACCGCCCAGTAATTGAAATGCGCCAGCCAGCTCATGCGTCGTGACCGCGTTGCTGGAAGCTGTAGGCGAGCAGGATCATCACCGCAGCGACGGTGATGCCGACGCCCGCCTCGACCAGCAGGATGCCCAGATGCTGTCCGGCGACGGCGTTGTCGGCGAGTACGTCATAGTCGAGGTAGCGGCCACCCGCCAACAGCGAGGCGACGCCGACGCCGGCATAGATCAGCACCCCCAGCGCGGCACCGATCTTCAGGACCGCCGTCGGTATGAAATGTTCGGTCGCGGCGTGACCGAAGACCAGCAGATGCAGGATCACCGCGGCGGCAAAGATCACACCGGCCTGGAAACCGCCGCCGGGTCCGAAGTCGCCATGGAATTGCACGTAGAACGCGAACAGCAGGACCAGTGGAATCAGGAATTTTGCGACGATGCTGAGGATCAGGTGCGACTTCATCGGGCGTCCCGCTCCTCGTCCTTCCGGCGCGGCCGGCCAATCAGCAGCAGTACCGCGAGCCCGGCGGTGAATACGACGACGACTTCACCCAGGGTATCGAAGCCGCGATAGCTGGCGAGCACCGCCGTTACCACATTGGGCACGCCGATTTCCCGTTCGGTCTGTTCAAGATAATGGTTGCCGACATGTTGATGCACCGGATTCTCCGCCGCGCCAAAGGGCGGCAGATCGAGAGTGCCGTAGGCGAGCAGGCCGCCACAGAGCAGCACCACGATCAGCGCCGGCCAGGCGACCCGGCGCGGCTGCGGCCGAACCGGCGCGACGGCGTGCAGCGCTGCCAGCATCAGCAGGGTCGAGATCCCGGCACCGACCGCTGCTTCGGTGAATGCGACATCGGCAGCGTCGAGCAGCAGGAACAGGCAGGCCGAGATCAGACTCGACAGTCCGGTCAGCATCACCGCAGTCAGGGTGTCGCGACTGCGCACGATGGCGATCGCAGTGATCGCAAGAAACAGCAACAGCAGCAAGCTGATCATGGCGTCGATGGCGGCGTGCTCCCGGTGCTGCTGGCCTGCCAGGGACGCAGGCCTGCGTTGAATGCGGTATTGGCCAGCGCATGACAGGAAGTCGGGCTGGTGAACATCAGGAACATGAAGATCAGCGCCAGCTTCACGCTGGCCAGGGTCGGCCCGAAGTGGATCGCGAGCCCGCCCAGGAACAGCGCGCTGCACAGGGTGTCGGTGACGCCGGCAGCATGCAATCGGGTGTAGAAGTCCGGCATCCGGTGCAGGCCAATGCCACCGATCACACCGAGCAGGGCGCCACTGCCCAGCAGCAGGGCGGCGATGATGCCGAGCAGGCTCATGGCGGCGGTCCCGGTTTGGATTCGCTGACACCACTGACCTCGTGATAGCGCAGCAGGGCGATCACGCCGATGAAGTTGATCAGCGCATAGAGCAGGGCAATGTCCAGATAATCACCACGCCCGACCAGGGCCGCGACCAGGGCAATGAACAGCACGGTCTTGGTGCCAAACATGTTGACCGCGAGGATGCGGTCGTACAGGGTCGGTCCGAGCAGGGCACGCGCCAGCGCCAATGCCATCGAGACCAGGACCGCAATGCCGGCGGCGGCCAGCATCAGCCTCCGCCTCCAGTGATTGGCTGCGGAATCATCGCGTCGATTTCGCCGGCACGAACGCCGGCCGCGGATTGTTCGGTCAGGGCATGTACGGTCAGAGTGGCGCCTGCGAGCGCCACCGTGACAGTTCCCGGTGTCAGTGTGATCGAATTGGCCAGGATCACTTGACCGAGTTCCGAATGCTGGCGGCTGGAAATTTCCAGCATCTGCGGTCGCAGATGGCGCGCGGGTGCCGCGATCGCCGCCACCACCTGAAGATTCGAGACCACGATCTCGCGCAGCAGCTTCAGCCAGAATCCCGGCAACAGCCAGGCCAGCTGCAGTGGTTGCGCCTCGGCGCCGATCAGGCGCATGCGCCTAGCCAGCGCGGCGCTGGCGAGCACCGAGCCGAGCCCGAGCAGCAGCAGCAGGGGCTGCGTCATGCCCGAAAGCGACCACCAGAGCGCGCTGAGCATCGCCAACAAAGCGATCAGGTATTTCATTGCGGTTCCGACACCTGCTGCATACCAATGCAGGAGTCTGCCCCGCGGGTGCCGGCATTGCAAGGCAAAACGGTCGCGCGTGCCGGGTATCGCCAGCTGAGCGTCAGACTCGGTCACAACGGCGCGTGAAATCAGCGTTGTTGCGTCGCGCAGGCACGCGCGGCTTCACATAACCTCAACACCTCGACGGCATCGTGTGCAGATACCGGGGGCGCTGCGCCCGTGCGCAGTGCGCGTGCAACCGCCGGATAGTAATCGCACCAGCGGCCGCGCAGACTGGCCAGCGAATGCGCGCCGCGCGCATCGATCAGCTGACCCCATTCGGATTCCGGCTCGGCACCCAGGCGAGGATCGTCAGCGCGCATGCCGGCGCGCAGCGCATCCTCCTGGCCATCGAGGCCTGGCTTGACGTAGGCGGCGCGATCACCCAGTACGCGCAGGCGCGGCCCGGCGTGGATGGCGCGGCTGCTCATCCACAGATGCGAGCGGGTGCCGCTGACATGCCGGAGCGCGACGAAGGCATCATCTTCGACCGTCGCCTCGGGATGACGGCAATCCAGTTCGGCGTGCACGCGCTGCACCGGCCCGAACAATTGCACGGCCTGATCGATCAGATGGCTGCCGAGATCGAGCAGGACACCGCCGCCCTCGGCGGGATCCGATTGCTGGCGCCAGCCAGCGCGAAGCTGCGGACGCCAGCGTTCGAAGCGGGATTCAAAGCGATGCACCTTGCCCAGCACGCCATCTGCGATCAACTGCTGCACGGTCAGAAACTCGCTGTCCCAGCGACGGTTGTGGAATACCGTCAGCAGCAGGCCACGGGCCGCAGCGAATTCGGCCAGCGCGGTCGCCTCGGCCGCGGTCACCGCCAGCGGCTTGTCGACCACTACCGCCAGCCCGGCCTGCAGCGCGCGCATCGCAAGCGGCGCATGACTGCGGTTGCTGCTGGCGATGACGATCAGGTCGAAGTCGCGCGAAAACAGAGCCTCGCTGTCAGCGAGCACGCGTGCCTGGGGATGCTGTTCGCGCACCTGTTGCGCGCGCCCTGGGTCAGCGGTGACGACGGCGGTGAGACAAAGATCTGGCGTGGCCGCGATCAGCGGCGCGTGAAACACCGAGCCGGCCAGTCCATAGCCGATCAAGCCGACCTGCAACGGCCCCTGTCTGCGGGCGCGCGCGGTCTCATTCATCACGGAAAAACAGGCGCGAAGGCTGATCGTAGCCCGGTGTCTGCAGCAGGCGGTCGAAGCGAAAACCGATCTGCAGCAGCAGCCGTATGGATTCGGGATTCTCCAGTGCCGTGGTGGCCAGAATCGTGCGCAACCCAAGCCGGGTTCGGCCATCGTCCAGCACCGCCAGCGCCGCCTCGCGCGCATAGCCACGCGACCAGTATTCGGGCAGCAAGGCGAAGCCGATATCGGGGTGATCGAGATAGGGTCGTTGCAGCAGACCGCAGATGCCAATGCCCGGACCGTCATCGCGCAAGGCGACCCGGTTCAGCCCGAAACCGAACTGCTGGTAACTGGCGACCGGCCCACTCTGGATATAGGCACGGGCGTCCTCGAGACTGCGCACGCCGCGATCGCCGATGTTGCGCAGAAAGGATTCCTCGTTCAGAAGCCTGAGGATCATGGGCGCATCGTCGGCGTCGAGATGGCGCAGAATCAGGCGTTCGGTCGTCAGCTGGAACATGGGCAGACAGTTCTGGGACAGGGCCCAAGCCTAGCGACTTCGGCCCGGCTTGCGCAGCGCCAGCCTGCTGGCGCGACGGCGCGCCCTGCGGCGACGCTGCGAGCAAGCTGAACGGCCTGCTTCGGCGCGCAAAAAAGTTAAAGATCATTCAGTGCTGTGGCCGCACTCTGTGTACACCGAAGCGTCGGCCGGTTCTGTCCGACATCGCCATTCCGCGAGGATTGGCACCGAGGAGTTGAGCAATGAACAGATTGATGGCGATGACGATGACGGCGCTGCTGGCCAGCACGGCTTCCCTGTCGGTAGTTGCACAGGGTGCCCGCGCCGAACTGGAACGCCAGGGCCGTGCCGAGCGCGGCGACTCTTCGCGTGGCCAGTCCGATTCCGGCCGCGGTGGCGAGGCCAAGGCTCCGCGTGGCGATGATGGCCAAAGCGGTGGCCGCAGCGGCTACGCCGGGCGCAGCGAAGGCCGCGGCGGCGATGCCTTCGCGGGTGGCCATTCCGGCGGCGGTGATCGCGGCGGCTATGCCCGCGGTGGTCGTGAAGATGCAGTGGAAGCCCGCAGTGGCCAGCAGAACAGCGGCTTCGGTTTCAATGGCTTCAACGGTCAGTCCGGCGCTGGTGATCACGGTGGCCGTGCCCGCGGTGGTCGCGAAGATGCGGTGCAGGCGCGCACTGGCCAGCAGAACAGCGGCTTCGGCTTCAATGGCTTCAACAATGGACAGACCAGAGACGATGGTCGCGGTCAGGCGCCTGTCTACAGCGCCAACCAGGCTTCGCACCGTGGCGACGGTTACCGTGGCGGCAACCAGTACGGCTACCAGGGCCGCGGCCGCGATCGTGACTACGGCCATGACAACTATGGCCAAAACAACTACCAGAACCATGGCAGCCGGCATGGCCGCGACTACTGGGCCGATGGCCGCAGCGGCCGCCATGAGCGCCGCTGGGATGGCTACCACAACCACAACTGGAGCCGCGGCCCGTATTACTACGGCTACGACTGGGGCAAGCGCTACCGTGCGCCGAGCTACTACGTCCGTCCGTATGGCTACTACTCGCGCGCCTGGCGGGTCGGCTATACCCTGCCGCGCTCGTACTATGGCCCGACCTACTATGTCGACTATCGCCCGTACGGACTGGCACCTCCGCCTTATGGGTACCGCTGGGTGCGGGTCGACGATGACGTCCTGCTGATCGCGATCGCCAGCGGCCTGATCGCCGACATCATCACTGATTTCTACTACTACGACTGATCCGGCGGGCAGTTGCCCGAACCGCCCAGGCAGTTTCGGAAAGCGCCGCTCTGCGGCGCTTTCTGCTTTCTGGATCCGACCGCATCGGCCTGCTGCCAGCGCCGGAGCGGGATACACAGCGGCAACCGCGACCGTAGCCGTAGCCGCCACGGCGCGGGCGCCGCCCGCGTCCTGCCCCAACGTGGCCGGTCCGCGGCCAGATTGCGGACAGCTGATTCCACCAGCATGACTACCATCAAGATGATGGATGACCACAATGCGGGCACAATGGTTTGGCGGCGCGCTTGCCGCAGCGACGCTGACGACGATGCTGATGGCGCTGGCCGTCGCCGATGATGGCGGCGAAAGCCGGCGAGAGGGCTTCGCCGAATGGTTTGACCACTATGGTGTGCGTGGCACCCTGGTGCTCTGTCGCGATGCCCAGAGCGAGTGCGCGGTACACAATCCGGAACGCGCGCATCAGCGCTTCTCGCCGGCCTCGACCTTCAAGATCGTCAACGCCCTGGTCGGTCTGGATGAGGCTGCGGTCGCCGATCAACACGAGATCATGCGCTGGGATGGCAGCAAGCAGCGCATCAAGGCCTGGGAACGTGATCACGATCTGGCCAGCGCCATGCGCGTGTCGGCGGTCTGGTTCTATCAGGAGTTGGCACGCCGCATCGGCCGCGATCGCATGCAGAACTGGCTGGACCGGATCAACTACGGCAATCAGCGTATCGGCCGCGCCGTCGACAGCTTCTGGCTGGATGGCTCGCTGACTGTTTCCGCCGAGGAACAGATCGATCTGCTGCGTGAACTGCGCGCGGGCAGCCTGCCCTTCAGCGAGCGCAGCCAGCGCATCGTGCGCGAGACCCTGATCCGTGCCCGCGGCGACGACTTTGTCGTCCATGCCAATACCGGCTGGAACGACACCTATCATGTCGGCTGGTTTGTTGGCTGGGTCGAGCGCGCCGACGCGACCCACTACTTCGCACTGAACATCGACATCCATCAGGCCGCCGATGCCGCGGCGCGCATCAACCTGATCGAGGACGTGCTCGAACAACGCGGGCTGCTGCCGGTGGGTACCGAGCTGGAGTAAGGCTCGGTCGGGCGCGCGATCAGGCTTCCAGTTGGGCTTTCAGACGATCCAGTGCCTGTCCCCAGGCTTGCCGATAGCCATCGGCCTCGGCCCGCGTCTGCAGTCGATCGATGGTCACCATCACCGTGCACTTGGCACCGCTCGGCGCGAACTTGATCTCGATCGGCGCCGGCATGGTCAATGCCTCATCCTCCCAGATCAGTCGGATGTTCTTCCCGGGATTGACCTTCTTGATGCTGGCGCGATTGCCATCGGCATTGCGCCAGTGGCCGCCGTCAGCAAGCTTGACATCGTGGCCCGGGCCGAACCAGCGGTCGAGCGCGGCATTGCCATTGAACGCGGCAAAGCAGGCATCGGCATCCGCCTTGATGCTCTTGGTCGCGCAGATCGTGTAGCCCTTGGGCTTGCCATCCTTCTCCACCACGTTGCGGGCGACTTCGTATTCGTTGTTGATCGTGGTCGCCCACCAGGGGTCGACTTTCAATTCTCCGGCCATCCAGTTGCCGATATCCCGACGTCCCAGGCTGGCACCGCCGCGGGCATCGATCAGCTTGAACCACTCGCCCAGGGTCTTGCCAGTGGCTGCCTTGCAGCTTTCATCGCCGACCGCATGGTCGGACTTGCGTTCAATCTTCATCATCGTGCTCCGGTAGCGGGACCGACGGCAGCTGACACGTTCTTGATGCTCAGGGCCACAGTGCCAGGATCAGGCCGATCAGGGTGAACTGCAGCGTGTGATAGCCGCCATTGATCAGAAAGAGCTTGAGGCTGCGCCGCTCGAACAGGTAGTTGATACCGAAAGATGAAGTGACCCAGCACAGGCCGGCCGCCGAGCCGGCGCCCAGACCCAGAGCGAGCGGAGGCCGCGGCCCGAGGAAGAGCGCAAACACCACCGCAGCAATCAGACTGAGCACAAAGGCCAGGCCGAAGATCAGCGCCATATTGGCATTCTTCATCTGTTCGTCGGTAACGCCGGATTCGCGTTGCCAGGCCTTGGCGAACAACAGCGGCGAGTACCACAGGCCACCGAGCAGGAAGCTGGCGAGTGCGGCAGCGACTACGGCGAAATAATTGACTTCAGGCATCTCGGTTCCCCTTGCTGTGGTGTGTGCGTTGAAGTATCTGCGGAAAGACTGCGCCGGTCTTGGAAAAATGTCACCTGAAAAACTTGCGACTGGTCATCGCGGCGTCCGCGGTGGTGGGCTTGATGCGCGCCAAGCTCCGATGAACCAGCGGGTTTTCGCCCGCTGACACAGGGCGCTGGCGGCGGCGGATCGGGGCACTGGGCAACGAGGACGGCGCCGGCGATGCTGCGACCGACCCCAGGCTCAGCAGACCACCACGCTGCCGGCATCGGGCCTGGGTTTGCGCAGCAATTCACCCGGTGCGTAGCCGCTGAAGGCGCGGAATTCGTTGATCAGATGTGACTGGTCGTAGTAACCGCAGTGATCGGCCAGTTCGGCCCAGGGCACCTTGTCGCTGCGGCCAAGCAGATCCATGGCGCCACGAAAGCGATGGACGCGTGCCAATGCCTTGGCACTCATGCCGACCTGGCGCAGAAACAGCTGGCCGATGTGCTTGCGGGTGAAGCCGGTCTCGCGCGCCAGCGTCGCGATCGGGATGCGGCCATTGCTCGCCGCGATGCGATCGACCGCCCAGCGCACGGCCGGATGCACGATGCTCCTGGGCGACAGCCGTGCCAGCAGCCAGCGCTCGACGATGCAGAAACGGCTGGCAAAATCCGCTGTGTTGAGCAGTCGTTCGCGCAATTGCAGCGCGCCATCGCCGAGCGCATCGGCGAGGGCGATGATGCGATCGCTCAATCCTTCCAGTCGCTCGCCCAGCCAGGGATAGGCGCCGAGCGCGGAAAATGCCACTCCGAGCAGCGCATTGCCTTGCGGTGCCTCGGTATCGATCGGGCCCTGATGCAGGCCGGCGTACCAGATGTCGCGGAACGGGACGTGGCGCTCGGGCGGCCCCGGTTCGATCCGGTATTGCGTCGGACCGAGATTGATCAGCAGCTGGCTCTGACCCGATGGCAGGATGCGATCACGCTGATAGCTGACCG
The DNA here is from genome assembly GCA_022843465.1 of Pseudomonadota bacterium. Lineage (GTDB taxonomy): Bacteria > Pseudomonadota > Gammaproteobacteria > Xanthomonadales > Ahniellaceae > 0-14-3-00-62-12. The sequence goes on from JALHNO010000001.1 coordinate 415,030, forward strand.
AGCCCTCACCATACCAGAGCGTGCTGACGATGCCAGCCAGTCGTGGATCGCAACGCCACAATGAAACCTGCCAATCACCCAGTGGTGATTGGTGCACGAAGGTCTGCAGTCGGGTCTGCTCAGCGGGCAAGGCGGGCATCCTGCGCTGATCGCGGGCGCGATCGCCGGTGGCCGCAATATACCGCGTCAGTGCGCTCGATCGGCAAACCTGTCGTTGCGGTTGTGACGGCGCACTGCCCTGCGCCCGAGCGGCGACCATCAACGGCAGCTTTCGGCGGATTCCTTCCAGACCACCGGCTCCCAGTAACCACCGCCACGGATATCCAGCCGCTTGCTGCGAATGAACTTCGCGGCAACCCGGTAGGTGATGCCGGGCTCGGCATCGATCTCGAGCGTCTTGTAGCGATTGCTGCGGCGGCCATCGCGGTCGCGTTGCTGCGCCGGGCTGAACTCGCGGGCGTCGATCGCCTCGGCCAGCTTGAGCACATGGCGTCCCGGTTCGATGCGCCAGCTGGTCGAGTCCAATGGTCCCGGCATGCCGCCGTCGACGCCGATCAGGACCGCGCGGTGCAGATCCTGCTTGCGCGGGGCGATGTCGAAGGTGCTGATGCGCGCGCAGGTGTCGCTGGCCTGCGCCTGAGCCGGGGCGAGGCTCGCGCCGGCGCCGGTCAATGCCAACAGTACGCTGAGTACACAGGCTTGGGTTTTCATGGTCTGTCTCCTTGCAGGGGTGTTGAATGGAGTGGCGTGGCGGGCGAATGCCTCGATGTGCGGCCGCTGAACACGCCGTGTCAGCGACAGCCTTCCTCGAATTCCTTCCAGATCACCGGCTCCCAGTACGACTGATCCTTCACCGAGCTGGCGCGGTCCTTGTGGAAACGCGCGCCGATCCGATAGGTCGTATTGGCGGCAACTTCGATTTCCAGGATCTTGAAGCGCTCGTGGCGTTGCTGCTGCCGACGATGATTGCTGGCGGCGCCCCAGAAGCGGTCGTCGGGGATTTCCTCGCTGACCTTGATCAGGTGGCGGCCGGCGCTCAGGCGATAGACGCCATCCAGGCTGTTGAGCAAGGGGCCGCCGAGACGGCCATCGATGCTGTGCAGAAAGATCGGATAGATCGATTCGCTGACCGGAGGCTTCAGTGCCAGATTGATCCGCCCGCAACCGCCTGCTGCAGGCAGGGGCGAGATGCTGAGCCGATAGGCCGGCGTTTCCACGCGATCGAGTGCGCCGCTCAGGGTCAGCTGTTCGCCCCCGCGTTGCACCTGCAGGGCGAGCCTGCCGGCGTCGGCCTGCACGGCATCGTGCAATGTCTTGGCGCTGGCTTCCCCGGCGGTGAACTGGTGCCCATTGACCTGCATCAGGCGATCGCCGACGCGCAATTGCAGGCGTGCCGCCGCGCCGCCCGGCGTGATCGCCAGGATCTGTGGCAGGCCGCCATCGGCCGGCCGCGCGTCCACCACTGCGCCCAGTTCATGGCGCGCCTGTGCCGCGCGTTCGATGACCAGGGGTGAGCCATCGGCGTTCGCCGGCGCAAACTCGGCGACCGCGCGCACCGCATCATCCAGCAGGACATCGGCTTCGGCTGCGCTCAGGTCGAGGGCGCCGAGCAACAGGCCAAGCGCGAGTCCGATACGAAGCGAGGTGTTACAGGCGGATGATGCGGTCATCTTCAATACTCCGGGTTGCGGTGGTGCTGGTGGCATGTTCGCGGGCCAGCCACAGGGCCTGGATCTGTTCGGGATCAGCGGCATGGTCATAGGCCGACTGCAATTGATGATCGATCGCGCGCAGATCGGGCTCGCTGGCCGGTGCTGTCGCCATTGCGGCGGTCGCTTGCGTGACCTGTGCGGGGTCCGGCATTGACAGCTTCAGCACAGCGATCATGGCGACAGCGGCCACCGCGCCCGTCGCCGCCCATTGCCGGCGCAGTCGGCGCCGCTGGCGGGTGCGCTCGATTCTCGACCACAGCGCCGTAGATGCCTCGGGGATCGGCAGTCCGGCAAGATGGATACGCAGCGGATCGCGCTGGGCAAGGACTTCACTTTGGTCGACCGGGATATTCATTCACGCGGACTCCTGCTGGATCTCTCGGCGCAGACGCTCGAGGCTGCGCGCGAGTATCGACTTGGACCAACTCTCGGTCTGGCCGTAAAGACGGGCGATCTCGCCATGGGCATAACCTTCCATCTCGTGCAGCCAGACCACCGAACGCGCCCTGGGCGCCAGTCGGGCGAGCAGGCCCAGGGCTTCGATCTGATCGGTCTGATGTCCGGATGGCGCGGGCAGGGCGTCGATGGCATCGGCATCCGCCGACCAGCGCGTCTCGGCGCGCAGTCGATCGATGCACTGGTTGACCAGCATGCGCTTGAGCCAGATACCGAAGGGCGCGTCGCCGCGGTAGTGATGGATTTTCTCGAAGGCGCGTACGAAGCAATCATGGACGGCGTCTTCTGCCGCCGCATGACGACCGAGTATGCGCAGCGCCAGAGCCAGGCCCGCTTGTGCGTAGCAGTCGTAGATCGCTGCAAAGGCGGCGCGGTCGTTGCGCTGCGCGCGGGCCAGGATGGCGGCGTCGAGTTCGGTGCTGAATCCGGTTTCATTGTGCATCGCTGATTTCAACTGGGCTTATCGGAACGGACGAACCAGGAGGACGGATCGTTGCAGGTTGCGCTCGACAGTCGAAGTTTCACCGGAGCGTTCCGGTAGCCCCTAGGACTTCTGGGCAGCGGACCCGGGGCCGAATGCGCCGGGTTGGCGACGTTTTGTCACGTTGCCTGCACATCGCCGTCGCTGGACTCGCCATTCCAGCCTAGGCAAGCCACAATTGCTGCATGACGGAATTCTGCAATATCGCCAGCCACCTCGGCGAGGAGGCCAGTCGCCAGCCCGATCGGCCGGCCATCCATTGTCCCGTGCGCTTCGGCGGCAAGGGCATGCCCCAGTATCGGAGCATGAACTTTGCCGAACTCGCCGCCGAGACCGATCTGATCGCGGCCGGACTGGTCGCCAGCGGCATCGGCCGCGGCGTGCGGACGGCGCTGATGGTGCGTCCCTCGATCGAATTGTTCGTGCTGATGTTTGCCTTGTTCAAGGCTGGCGCGGTGCCGGTGCTGATCGACCCGGGGATCAATCGCCGTCAGCTCAAACAGTGCCTGAAGGAAGCCGCACCGGAAGCCTTCATCGGCGTGCCGCTGGCGCAGGCCGCGAGTGTGCTGCTGGGCTGGGCACGTGGCAGCATACGGCGCCGGGTCACCGTCAATGGCCGGCGCTGGCTCTGGGGCGGCCGTACCTATGCCGGCGTGCGTGCGCTCGGCGCCCGTCAGCCGGCGTTCCGGATTGCCGATACCCGTCAGGCCGAACTGGCTGCCATCCTGTTCACCAGCGGTGCCACCGGAGTCCCCAAGGGCGTCGAGTACACCCATGGCCAGTTCGCCGCCCAGGTTGATCTGATCCGCAGTGCCTTCGGCATCTGGCCCGGCGAGGTCGATCTGCCGACCTTTCCACCGTTCGCCCTGTTCGATCCGGCCCTGGGCATGACCAGTGTGATTCCGGACATGGACCCCACGCGTCCGGCACAGGCCGATCCGGCCAAGCTGGTCGCAGCCATCGAACGCAATGGCGTCACCACGATGTTTGGTTCGCCTGCCCTGATCGATGTGCTGGCGCGCTACGGCGAGGCCAATGGCATCAAGCTCAATACCCTGCGCCGGGTCATCTCCGCAGGGGCACCGGTGCCCCCGGAGACCGTGGCCCGGCTGATGAAGGTGCTCAAGCCCAAGGCCCAGGTGTTCACTCCCTATGGTGCGACCGAGTGTCTGCCGGTGTGCGCGATCGACGGCCGCGAGATTCTTGCGGTCTCGCATCTGACCGCCGAGGGCGCGGGTATCTGTGTCGGCACTCCGCTGCCGGAAAATTCCGTGCAACTGATCCGCATCGATGACAGCGAAGTGCACGAGATCAGTTTCGCAAATCGGGTGCCGCCCGGTGGGGTCGGCGAAATCGTCGTGCGTGGGCCCAGCATGAGTCAGCGCTACTACGGTCGACCCGAGGCCAACCGCCTCGGCAAGATCCTGACCCACGAGGGCATCTGGCATCGCATGGGCGATCTCGGCCGCTTCGATGCCGATGGTCGGCTCTGGTACCTCGGCCGCAAGGCGCACCGGGTCGAAACCGGCAATGGCCAGTTTCTGCCGGAGCCGGTGGAAGGCATCTTCAATGCCCACCCCGCGGTGCGGCGCAGCGCCCTGGTTGCCCTGGTCGATCGTGACGGCCGCCGCATGGCCGGCGTCTGCGTTGAATTGCGCCAGAACACAAGTGCCGGCGACTGGACGCCGATCCGCAACGAACTGCGCCAGATTGGCGCACGCCACGCGATCACCTCGGCGATCCGGCATTTCTTTCTGCATCCAGGCTTTCCGGTTGATATCCGCCACAACGCCAAGATCGATCGCCAGGCGCTCACCGTCTGGGCGCAGCGCAAGCAGATCTGAGGGCGCATATCCATCGTCGGGCACTGGCCCTACACTTTGAGGGCCCGTGTCGATTGAGCGAGCGGGCCTGCTGGGCGCTTCGGATCGCATGCTGATCGGTACCGCGCGGATCGCACGACAGACAACGACAATCCGGCGACGACGACCGGATCGCAATACGCCCTGGTTCGCCTGCTCGCGAGTGCCAGGGCAAGGGCAGGAAGGGAGTGCAGCATGAAAGTACTGGTCACTGGCGGCGGCGGATTTCTCGGCGCGCAGATCTGCAAGCAATTGCGTTTTCGCGGCCATGAGGTCGTCAGCATCGCGCGCAACAAGTATCCGGCACTGGAACAGCTCGATATCCGTCAGGTCGTTGGCGATGTCAGCGCCTTCGATCCGATGCTCAATGCCAGCAAGGGCTGCGATGCGGTGATCCATACCGCGGCGCGCGCCGGCATCGGCGGCAGCCTGGCCGAGTATTCCAGCACCAATATCGGCGGCACGGTCGCCGTACTTGGCGCCTGTGAAATGAATGGCGTCGGCAAGATCGTCTACACCTCGACACCCAGTGTGGTGCATACCGGCGAAGACATCGAGAATGGCGATGAGTCGATGCCGCATGCGACCCGGTTTCACGCCCACTATCCCGCCACCAAGGCGGCGGCCGAGCGTCAGATCCTGGCTGCCAATGGTCCCAACCTGGCGACGGTCGCGCTGCGCCCGCACCTGATCTGGGGTCCCGGCGACAATCATCTGCTGCCGCGGCTGGTACAGCGCGCGCGCGCCGGCAAGCTGCGCTTCGTCGGTCCCTCGAAGAAAATCGACACGGTGTACATCGACAATGCCGTGCAGGCGCATCTCGATGCCCTCGATCGGCTCGAGGTCGGCGCGCCCTGTGCCGGCAAGGCCTACTTCATTTCCCAGGGCCAGCCGATCGCGCTCGATGAAATGGTCAACAAGCTGTTGAAGGCCGCGGGCATGCCAGCAGAAACACGACGGGTTTCGGTCACCATGGCCAGGACCATGGGCTTTCTGTTCGAGCACTGGTACCAGCTCACCGGCAATCGCGGTGAGCCGCCGATGACACGCTTCCTTGCCGAGCAACTGTCGACGGCGCACTGGTTCAATATCGGCGCCGCCCGTCGCGACCTCGGCTACCAGCCCAAGGTCACCCTGATCGAGGGCATGGTGCGGGTCAGCGAGTGGTGGCTGCGCGAGGGCAAGTTCAAGTACGCCCCGTGATCCAGGCCTACAGGTGCTGCAGACGTCGCGGTGGCGCCGGACCCGGTCACATCCGGCTGTCCTGCCGAGCGCATTGTCGTCGTCGCCACTTGCCAATCACGCCGAAGTCATAACACTGTTCCGATGTTGAAGAAGCTGGCCGTAACCTCCGCTGATGGCGCCTGTGCCGAACTGATCCTGCATGCGCCTGAGGCTGCTCGCGTCTGGCTGTACTGGTGTCCGGCGCTGGGCGTGACGGCACGGCAGTACCGCGTGTTCGCCGAGGCCATGGCCGATGCTGGCATCGCGGTGGCGACACACGAGTGGCGCGGCGGCGGATCCAGCGATCGGCGGGCGGCGCGAGCGCGCAACTGGGGTTACCGTGAGTTGCTCGACGATATCGCCGCCGGCGTTGCCCAACTGCGCGCCGAGTGTGCCCCCGCGCGGATCGCCATTGGTGGACATAGTCTGGGTGGACAGCTGGCCGCGCTGGCGCTGGCACGCGATCCCGCACTCGCCGATCGCATCGTGCTGATCGGCAGCGGCATGCCCTGGTGGCAGGCATTCCCCGTATGGCAGCGACCGCTGTTGCTGGCGGTGTTCGTGTGGTTCCGCTCGCTGGCGGCCATCTTCGGCTGGTTTCCGGGGCGCCGGGTGGGCTTCGCTGGCGACGAGGCGCGCGGTGTCATTCGCGACTGGGCGCGTACCGGGATCAGCGGACGCTATCGTGCCGACGGTCTGACGCTCGATTTCGACGCTGCGCTGCGTGCAGTCCGACAGCCTGGCTGGGCTGCGCATCTGCAGCAGGATCGGCTGGCGCCGACACGTTCGCTGCGCGAACTGCAATCGCGTTTGCCGGCGGTGGCATGGACCAACGAGGAGTTCGCCGCTGCGCAGTTCGAGACGCAACGGGCGACACATTTTTCCTGGATGAAGGATCCGCAACCGGTCGCGGCGGCACTTTCGGCGTGGCTGCACGCGACTGAATGAATCACCGAGGCTCGGAGCGCCATGGCCGGCGCTGCGTCCGGATCGTCGCGCTCAGCCCGTGCGTGTTTCCGGCTGTGGCTGGGTGGGGGCCCCCGCCCGCGCCAGCCAGTTGAGTACCGGCTGCCATTCATCGCGGCAGGGCGCCAATGCCGCACTCTGGTAGTCGAAGATGCCGCGCCCGAGCGCACCTGCCAGCACATAGGCCTGGGTATCGCGCAAACTGGTCAGCACCTGAAACGGCATGTCATCGCTGTGCGCCATGAAATCACGCGCCGCCAGCGTGCGCGTCTTCACCCGGTTCGCAATCAGCCCAACGCGCACGGTACCGCTGCGTACCGCCGGCGAATTGCGCAACTCGTTGAGAAAGCCCTGGGTGGCGCGCATATCGATCGCCGAGGGTACGATCGGTATCAAGACGGTGTCACAGCGGCGCAGGTACTCGGAAATCTGGTGATTGCGCAGTCCGGCGGGCGTATCGACCAGCATCACATCGGTGGTCGGCGGAATCCGCAGCGTCCAGCCCTGGGTCAGGCCATGACCGACATCGGAACTCGGCATCACCGGTATTGCGGGCAGCAGGTTGCCGCGCGCGGCAGCCCAGTCGACGCTGGAACCCTGGCTGTCGGCATCGATCAGCCAGACCTTGCGGCCGGCATGCGCGAGCGCGACGGCGAGGTTGGTGGTCACGGTGGTCTTGCCGCAACCGCCTTTGGAGCTGGCGATCAGGATGCGCTGCATGGTGGACTCGAATCCATGCCAACAAATCTACCGGCATCGCAGAGATTATGGGACCGGCTCATGTGCGTCGCTCGGACCAGGCCAGGGCCAGCCAGCCCGCGATCAGACAGATTCCGCCCACCGGTGTGAGCATGCCGATTGGCCGTGGCGCCGACAGCGCCAGTGCAAACAGGCTGCCGCTGAAAATGACGAGGCCGGACAGGAACAGCAGGGCTGCGACGCGTCCGCGCCAGTCTTCGACGCCGCTCTGGCTGCGCACCGCGAACAAGGCCGCCAGCACATGCCAGAACAGATAGTTCACCGCCGTCTGCCAGATCGCCACTTGCGCCGGCTCCAGACTGTCACGCAGGGCATGCGCGCCAAACGCCCCGGTGAGCACAGCCGTTGCGCCGAACAGGGCAGCGGCTTGGCGCAGACGGACTGAGCTGGGCAACATCGCGATAGTCTCCTGAAACATTGCCGGAACGGCAGCTGACTGCAGTCGTGACTGTAGCGCGGTTTAACAGACACTTAGCAGCGGGCCAGCTATCAAGCCCGACCCATGCTGCCTGCCGACTACCCCTTTGAGCTTCGCACGCGCACGCCGCCTACCTGGGGGCTGCGTCTGCTGCGCATCCTGGGGCTGGCGCTCAGTCTGGTTCTGCATCTGGGCGTGCTGCTGTATCTGCTGACGCCGGTCGCGCCGATGCCGCGTCAGAGCCGAATCGTGTCGCCGTCGGCCAGCAGTCTGCAGGTGGTGCTGCTCGATCTGGCGCCACCTGCAATGCCGTTCGAATCGGTGGCGCCCATCACCGAATCCGAGCCACCGAAGCAGCAGCCAGTCGTCCCTCCCGCACGTCCGGCCGCGCCCGCGCGCACCGAGTCAAAACCGGCGGCGCCGATACCCGAGGATGCGCCGGTGTCCGCCGCGCAGTTGTTTGGCGGAATCGAAGGGGCAGCGCAGGACCTCACAGCCCGTGATCGGCCAGCGGCCGGCGCCGGCATGCCCAGTGCGCGCGCGCGCCTGCCTGGCAGCAGCGTACCGATCGTCGACCTTCCGGTGCGCTTCCGGCGGCGGCCCACGCCGCAGCAGGTGTCAATGTATCTGGCGCAGATAGTGATCGGCACCATGGCGGGTTATCCCGACGACCTCAAGAGTGCCACGCAATTGCGCAGTCCCCTGCGTGACCTGACCGATGCGCATATCGGCAGCATTCGCGAACCCGAATGCAACGACCCCGAAGATCCGCTGCGCGATCCGCGTTGTCTGGAAACTCCGAGGCGCTGAGCAGTAGCCGTCGTCTACGAGGGGATTTCATGGAACGGGGCTTGCCCCGCTGCCCTTGCTCTGGCTGCTCGTCGGCAATATTCCAGGAGAGCGCGGCAAGCCCCGCTCCATGAAATCCACTCTGGGGACAGAAGCACCTGCGTCCACCGCAACGCAGGCGCGCGAAGCGCGCCACAATGCCCCGACCCAATCAGCTGAACCGCGCGCAACAGCTCGTCATCGATTAACAGTCGCTTACAGTCGCGCAGGCTATCAAGCCCGGCCCATGCTGATTCCTCCGCAAGACTTTGACTTCGTCGTTGCCACGCCAACTGCGCACCTGCGGGTAAGTGTCGGGCGCGTGGCGGGGCTTGCCATCAGCCTGATCCTGCATCTGGCCCTGCTGATGCAATTGACGCTACCGATTCAGCGTTACCCAAGGCCGGCATTGATCGAAGAAGATCGCCCGGCGATGAATCTGGTCCTGCTCGAGCCGGATGCAGCCCCGGCAGCGCCTGTTCAAATGGTGAACACGGAAGTCGCGGCCGTGGCGCCGAAGCCGGTCCGCAAGCCAACGCAGACGCAGGTAGTCTTCATCGAGCCGGCACGGCGCGATGCCCGCGTCGATGACTCTGCTGCCCGCGGCGCCACAGTGGACGCACCGCGACTCTTCAATGGAATCGAAGCCGCGGCTGCCGAGATCGTGGCCGCGGACCCACGTCTGCCCAACGCCGGGATGCCAAGCGCACTGGGTCGGGTGCCCGGTCGTGCCGAGCCGTTCGTGCATCTTCCCCTGGTGCATCGCGAAGGGGGCAGCATGTCGCGCGCCCTCGCGGCCCTGGGTCGCCACATGATCGTCGGCGAACTCGACGACAATCCACTGCGTTCGAGTGCTGATCGCGCCGCCCGTGGCGGCCCTGAGCCGGTCTGCAATGATCCCGAGAATCCGCTCGCCGACGAACGCTGCTGGCTGCCGCCCGAGCAATGAAGCGCAGACGGTAGCAAGGTCGCGCACGAAACAGCCCAGTCCGGTCACGACCGGGCGCTATCATGCGAACATCCGCGCCAGCGGCGAACAGGGGCTGCAGCCCTGGCATACCAATCCGGGTTCCAAGCATGTCGATCGAAGCGCTACAGATCCTGATCATTGTCGTGCTGGCGGTGATTCTCTTCGTCACCGAGAAACTGCCCGTGGATGTGGTGGGCCTCGGCGTGCTTGCCGCGCTGGTGATCCTGCAGCTGGTGACGCCAGCCGAAGGCCTGTCGGGATTCAGCAGCACCGCCACGGTGACGGTTGCTGCAATGTTCGTGCTCAGCGAGGGTCTGCGCGAAACCGGGGTTCTGGATCGCCTGGCGCGATTGTTTGTGCGAGCGGCGCACTGGCCCTGGCTGCTGACGCTTGCCATGATGCTGATCATCGGCGCCATCTCGGCCTTCATCAACAATACCGCTGCCGTCGCGATCTTTCTGCCGCTGGTGTTGGCGGCGGCGCGCATGCGCAAGATCGCGCCCTCCAAATTGTTGATCCCGCTGTCGTACGCCGCGCAGTTCGGTGGTGTCTGCACCCTGATCGGAACCTCGACCAATATCCTGGTCAGCAATATCGCCGAGCAACAGGGCCTGCGCGCCTTTTCCATGTTCGAGCTCGGCCAGGTTGGCTTGCCGCTGTTCGCCGCCGGCGTGATCTTCCTCACCTTGTTTGGCCGCTGGCTGCTGCCCAATCATCCCGACCGCAGCCTGCCCGACAGCTATGGCATCGGCGACTATGTGACGGATCTGCGCGTCCGTGCTGGATCGTCGCTGATTGGCAAGAATCTGCGCGAGTCGCGCTTCGGAGAGGATGAAGGCCTGCAGGTACTGGAACTGCTGCGTGACGAACATCGTCTCTGGTCGCGGCGGGTCGATGCCATCCGCGCCGGCGACGTGATACGCGTTGCTGCGCCGCTCGACAAATTGCAGGCGCTGCGTTCGCGGACAGGCATCGAGATCGACGCCGAGTTTCTGGCCACCGATGCTTCGGTCAGCAGTCATGGCGGTCAACTGATCGAGGTACTGATCGCGCCACATTCAAGATTGCATGGCAACCGTCTTGGCGTGCTCGCGGACGAACTGGCCCAGCATGCGCGCATCGTCGCAGTGCGTCATCGTGGCCAATCCGTTCAAGGCAGCGCGCTTGACGACATCCTGTTGGCTTCAGGCGATGCGGTACTGCTGCTGGTGCCGGCCGATCAGGTCGAGCATGTTCGCGCAATGAAGGATCTGGTCCTGCTCAACGCCCAGAGTGCGCAGAAAAAGACCCGGCTGCTCGCCTTCGTCGCTCTTTCGATCATGGTGGCCGTTGTGGTGCTGGCCTCGATCAACCTGATTCCGATCGCAATTACCGCGGTGACCGGTGCCACCCTGATGGTGGCGACCGGTTGTCTCCGTCGCGAACAGGCCTACCGTGCCATCGAGTGGCCGGTGATCGTGCTGCTTGGTAGCCTGATACCGCTTGGGGTGGCTCTGCAGAAGCATGGCATTGCCACCGGTGCGGCCGAGCATGCGGTCGCCCTGCTCGGTGGCTACGGGCCGATCGCCCTGCTCGCTGCGATCTATCTCGCGACAGCGCTGTTGACCGAGATCATGAGCAACAACGCGACCGCGGTGCTGCTGGCACCGGTCGCGATCTCGACGGCGCACTCGCTGGGTCTGGATCCGATTCCATTCCTGATCGCGGTCACCATCGCTGCCTCGACAAGTTTTGCCACGCCCGTGGGCTATCAGACCAATACCATGGTGTTCGCCGCCGGCGGTTATCGCTTCCGGGATTTCATGCGGATCGGCATTCCGCTCAACGTCGTGTTCTTCGCCATCAGCATCTGGCTGATCCCGAAATTCTGGCCATTCTGAGCGCTTGTGCCCGAGTTCCCGTGCACAGGCCGCGACTTCACCGCGGGTTCATCGCCACGCATTAGCATGCGCCCGCTGCCTGGCGTACCTCGCCATGGCTGGAATTTCGCATTGCACACAAGGAGTCGTACATGACCAGAACCCTCATCGCTGCCGCCCTGCTGTCGGCACTCGCAACCACCGCGCAGGCCAAGGACTGGTCCGGCGCCGGCGAACTTGGCTTGGTGATTTCCAGCGGAAACTCCGACACCTCGACCATCAATGCCAAGCTCGGCCTGAAGCACGAAGGTCAGGACTGGGTGCACGAAGGCAACATTCTCGCGCTGCGCGCCGAGGGCGATGACCAGGTCACCGCCGAGCGCTGGGAAGTTGCCGCGAAGTCCAGCCACAAGATCAATGACATGAGCTATCTCTACGGATCCTATCGTCACGAAGACGACAACTTCGCCCCGTTTGAACGCCAGACCACGGTCGCCATCGGTTACGGCCGCGAGCTGATCAAGAACGACGTCAGCCAGCTCAAGTTCGAAGCCGGCCCCGGTTACAAGTGGGTCGATCCGGTCAGCACCGAAGTGTCCTCGCAGGGCGAACTGGTTTTGCGTGGCAATGTCGATTACAAGCGCAAGCTCAACGAAAACGTCTCCTTCTACAACCTGTTCCTGGTGGAAAGCGGCCAGGACAACACGTTCGCCCAGAACGACATCGGCATGCAGCTGAAGATGTTCGAGCGCTACGCGCTGAAGGTCGGTCTGCTGGCGCGCCACAACACCGATGTCGCTGCGCCGATCAAGAAGACCGATACCTTGACCACCGTCAATCTGGTCTACAGCTTCTGATTTTCTCCCTTCTCCCGCCTGCGGGAGAAGGGCCGGGGATGAGGGCCGCTTTGCCCCCTTCGCCCGCTTGCGGGAGAAGGGCCGGGGATGAGGGCGAGGTTGCGATGCCGGTCGGTCCTCGCTTGAACCGTAGGATGTGCTGAGGCCGCAGGCCGAAGCGCATCAATTGGCGGAAGCTCGGTACTGTTCGAACTCGTCGAACTCGTCGAACTCGTCACGAACATCCAGAGCCAGCTTGCTCCGCAAGCGCCATCGCTGCGCGATGCCACAGATCTTTCACCGCTTGCGCTTTGCCCCCTTCGCCCGCTTGCGGGAGAAGGGCCGGGGATGAGGGCGACGCTGCGATTCCGCTCGATCGACGCCGGAATCGTAGGATGTGCTGAGGCCGCAGGCCGAAGCGCATCAATTCAATCGGACTCGATATCGTTCGAACTGGTCGAACTGGTCGCGAAGATCAAGAGCCAGCATGCTTCGCATGCGCCATCGCTGCGCGATGCCAAAGAGCTTTCACTCGCTTACGCGAGCGAGTTACCTTTTCTTGCGTGGCCAAGAAAAGGTAACCCAAAAGAAGGCCACCCCACAGCGCCGCCCTCCAGGCATCCTGCCTTCCGGGTTCGTGCTCGGTGGCCGCGGTCGACGATTGCACGTCCCTGTGCAAGCGTCGACTGGCCGCATCCATGCGGCCACACTTCGTGCTATTCCGTCCACCGATCACCGGCGCAGAGGGGCCCCGTTGAAGAGCGCGCGCTTCCTGCGCGCAGACGCCAGAGCCAAAGCCAAAGCCAAAGCCAAAGCCAAAGCCAAAGCCAAAGCCAAAGCCAAAGCCAAAGCCAAAGCCAAAGCCAAAGCCAAAGCCAAAGCCGAGATCCCGGCTGCCTCGCTCTGCTCCTGAGCTTCTGCGCGCCGGGAGCGCGCTTCTTTTCCCAAGGGGCCCCTCAGCGCCGGTGATCGGTGGTCGCGATCAGCACGCAGTGTGGCCGCATGGATGCGGCCAGTCGGCGATCGCACAAGGATGTGCGCCCGCCGACCAGCGAGCACCGAGCACGTACCCGGAAGGCAGGATGCCTGAAGGGCGGCGCTGTGGGGTGGCCTTCTCTTTGGTTACTTTCTCTTGGCCACGCAAGAGAAAGTGACTCGCTCGCGTAAGCGAGTGAAAGCTCTGTGTCGGCGCGCAGCGACGGCGCTTGCGGAGCAAGCTGGCCCTGGATCTTCGTGACAAGTTCGAACGGTATCGGATGTGCCTGAATTGATGCGCTTCGGCCTGCGGCCTCAGCACATCCTACGGTTCCGGCGTCGTTCGAGCGGAATCGCGGCCTCGCCCTCATCCCCGGCCCTTCTCCCGCAAGCGGGCGAAGGGGGCAAGGCGTAAGCGAGTGAAAGCTCTTTGGCATCGCAGAGCGATGACGCATGCGAAGCATGCTGGCTCTGGATCTTCGTGATGAGTTCGACGAGTTCGACGAGTTCGACGAGTTCGACGAGTTCGACGAGTTCGACGAGTTCGACGAGTTCGACGAGTTCGACGAGTTCGACGAGTTCGACGAGTTCGACGAGTTCGACGAGTTCGAAGCGTACCGAGCTTCCGCCAATTGATGCGCTTCGGCCTGCGGCCTCAGCACATCCTACGATTCCGGCGACGACTGGTCGGTATCGCGGGGTTGCCCTCATCCCCGGCCCTTCTCCCGCAAGCGGGCGAAGGGGGAAAGGCACAAGCGAGCGATGGTTCTTCGGCATCGCGCAGCGATGACGCATGCGGAGCAAGCTGGCTCTGGATCCTGGTGACCAGTTCGACCAGTTCGAACGATATCGAGACCGATTGAATTGATGCGCTTCGGCCTGCGGCCTCAGCACATCCTACGGTTCAATCGTAGAGCAGACGGTATCGCAGCGACTCCCTCATCCCCGACCCTTCTCCCGCAAGCGGGCGAAGGGGGCAAAGCGGCGCTCATCCCCGACCCTTCTCCCGCTTGCGGGAGAAGGGGGCCAAGCGCAAGGTCTTAGCCGCGTTTCATGAACTGGAAGAACTCGTCATTGGTCTTGGTGTTCTTCATCTTGTCGAGCAGGAACTCGACCGCCGCCAATTCATCCATCGGATGCAGCAGCTTGCGCAGGATCCAGATTTTCTGCAGGCGTTCGGCTTCGATCAGCAGTTCTTCGCGGCGGGTGCCCGAGCGATTGATATTGATCGCCGGGTAGACGCGCTTCTCGGCGATGCGGCGGTCCATGTGGACTTCCATATTGCCGGTGCCCTTGAACTCTTCGTAGATCACCTCGTCCATCTTCGAACCGGTTTCAACCAGGGCGGTGGCGAGGATGGTCAGTGAACCGCCTTCCTCGGCCTTGCGGGCGGCGCCGAAGAAACGCTTCGGACGCTGCAGCGCATTGGCGTCGACGCCACCGGTGAGCACCTTGCCGGAGGCTGGTACCACGGTGTTGTAGGCGCGCGCCAGACGGGTGATGGAGTCGAGCAGGATCACCACGTCCTTCTTGTGTTCGACCAGGCGCTTGGCGCGCTCGATCACCATTTCGGCGACCTGCACATGGCGGGCGGCGGGTTCATCGAAGGTCGAGCTGATGACTTCGGCGCGTACGCTGCGCTGCATCTCGGTGACTTCTTCCGGACGCTCATCGATCAGCAGGATGATCAGATGCACTTCCGGATGGTTGTGCACGATCGCCTGGGCGATGTTCTGCAGCATCATCGTCTTGCCCGCTTTCGGCGGCGAGACAATCAGACCACGCTGGCCCTTGCCGACCGGTGACACCAGATCGAGGATGCGACCGGTGATGTCTTCCGACGAGCCATTGCCGCGCTCGAGATGGAAGGCCTGGCGCGGAAACAGCGGCGTCAGGTTTTCGAACAGCACCTTGTTCTTCGAGGCTTCCGGCGGCTCGCCATTGATCTCGTTGACCTTGAGCAGGGCGACGTAACGCTCGCCGTCCTTCGGTGAGCGGATCTTTCCGGTGATGTAGTCGCCGGTGCGCAGATTGAAGCGGCGGATCTGGCTGGGGCTGACATAGATGTCGTCCGGGCCGGCGAGGTAACTGGAATCGAAGGCGCGCAGGAAGCCGAAGCCGTCTTGCAGGATTTCGACCACGCCCTCGCCATCGATGCCTTCCGGGGTACGTGTCAGCACTTTCAGGATCGAGAAGGTGACGTCCTGCTTGCGGGCACGGGCGACGCCTTCCTGGATGCCGATGGCCTCGGCCAGTTCGACCAGCTGCGCAGCCGACATGCGGCGCACGGCATTGAGGCTGGTCGGTGCATCCGCCGGAATGGTGTAGCGCTGGTTGAGCGGCGCCTGATTGCCCGGCTCGATGTTCTCGCCATCGCCGCCGCTGTCACTCATGCCGGCGCGATTGAGTTGCTGGTTGCCGCGCTCGGGGCGCTCCTGGCGCTCGCCACGGTCCGGCCGTTCGCCACGTTCGCCGCCGCGTTCGCCGCCGCGTTCGCGGTCGAAGCGGCCGCGGCGGTTGTTGCGGCGCTCGTTGCGCGAGGGGCGCGGATTGTTTCCGCCACCGCCATTGCCGTTGTCCTGCGTCGGCGCAGCGCCCGCTTCGCCGGAGTTGGCTTCGCCGCCACCTCCGCCTGTGTTGTCGCTGCTGCTGGCTGAGGGCGCCGCAGGCTGCGCGGGCGCTGCCTCGGTGCTCGCGGCTGCTGGCTTGGCGGGTTTTTCGTTATGGTTTTCTGAGCCGGATGCCGGCTGGGGATCAAGCACGTCTGAATCGCGCATGGTGCGCTGGGTCTCAAGAGATGAAGGGGGACTGGAGGGCGGCTGCGGAACCTTTCGTCCCGTCATCTGATCGCCGCGCAGACAGAGTCTGACTTTTGATCAAGCGCCGGGAATGATGCATCCGGCGAACTGGATGGCACCTTAGCAAGCATTTGCCGCCGGGTAAAGCCATCATCTGCCGCAGCCTGAACAGCGCCCGGCCGCGAGCCGGCGCTGGCCGCGTTGCCGCCCGCGAAAGACAGTGGCTAGACTGCGCCGCTGCATGCGTGGCGTGCGTCGTGGTCGGACCCTTGTGAAGTGGATTTCAGAACTCGTCGAGTTGCGCGATCAGATCCTGCACCCGCTGGTGGCCAGCCTGTTGCCGTGGCACTCCAGCCTGCGCTACGCGCATGCGCTGAGTCGCCGATTGGGACGGCTCGGCGACCACGCCGGACGCAGCCGCAGTGGCGCCGCAGCCGCCATCGGCGCCCAGGCGGATGCCGCATTTGCGCGGCGTGCGCTGTGGGTGCGTCTGCTCGATCTGATTGACGCGCCGTTGTCGCTGTTGCCTGGTGATCGCCACCTGCGCCGGCACTGGCGTGTGCTCGGCCAGTGGCCGGATCAGCCCTGTCTGGTTGTTTCGTTGCACTACGGCAATGGCATGTTTCCGATGCGCCATTTCCGGCTCTCCGGTCAGCGCGCCCACATGATCCTGGAACGCGTCGACCCGGTCTGCTTCAAGGGCCGGCCGCTGTCGCGCTGGATCGCCTGGTTCAGGCGTCGCTGCGTCGAGCGGGCGATGGGCGGCGAGGTGATCTTCTCGGGTGGCGCGCGTCGTCGTTGCCTGGATGCGCTGGCCGCCGGCGACAGCATTTTCGCGCTGCTGGACAACCCGCAGGGACTGCAGCGCGGCATGGTGCCGGTGCAACTGTTCGGCCGCCGCATCGCCCTGCATACCGGCATTCTCGAACTGGCGCGCTCGGCTGCTGTCCCTGTCGTGCCGATGCTGTCGATGGTCGGCGATGGCCGCCGGCGCGAGATCCACATCGGCCCGGTCATTGACGCGCATTCAGCGCCGGAACTGGGTATCGCGCTGGCGCAATGGTTTGCGCCCCTGGTCGAGTCGGATACGGCCGCCTGGCACTTCTGGCCGCATCTGCAGCAGTTCGAACAGGCGGTCAGCAGCTTGCTCGATGCCAACGCGGCGCAGTCAACAGTCCAGCCAGCCGACACCTGATCGGCTCAATCTGGCTTGCGTAGATAAGCACTCACGTAAAGCTCGTTGATCGCCAGGTCCTGCATCGGATAGTGCTGGATTTCCGGCGTGTATTCGATTCGATCAGCAGTGCGCAACGCTACCCGCCAGGGCTCGAAGCCGAGTGCACGCAACTCCTGCTCGAAGCCCGACACGGTGATCGGATTGAGCTCGGTGAACCACTGCCAGTATTCCGCCGAACTCGCGACGTGTCCGCTGCGGTCCATCCGTCTGGGTTCCGACGAGAGAATGAACTCGCGCAGTTTCTCGCGCGGCATCTTCAGATGGAACAGCGACTCATCGGAGAATTCGCCGAGATGGCTGCCGGCATCCGAGTAGAACAGACCCGGATGCACGAAGAACAGGCCGCCATCGCGCAGCACGCGGCGGATCTCCGCCAGCGCCTGGGCATAGCCGCCGGCGATATGCTCGAGCGAACCCCAGCTGATCACCACATCGAAGCTGTTGTCGGCATAGGGCAGGGCATTGGCATCGACGGCATCGAAGCGCAGGCAGGACGGAATCAGTGAGGCCGGCAGCCGATTCTCGGCAAGAATTTCGGGCAGGCGATCGAAGCCGCGAAACGGATCGGCGCCGACCAGCAGTTCCGGCGCACAGCGCAGGGCGATGCCAAGATCGGTGATGCCATCACCGCAGCCAACGTCGAGAATGCGACCTTGCAACAGCGGCGAGTTGCCCAGCATGTAGCTGATCACGGTTTCAGCGGCGTGGTCGAAGTGGCGGTGGAACCAGTCGTTACTGCCGCGGTGCCAGCCCAGTGATTCGATCGCCGGTGTATCAGCGCCGGATTCGATCTGCCAGCTGCCCTGCAGCGGCCGTGGTGCACTGGCGTCGCTGAGCACGAAGTCAGCCGCGCTGGCCGCGTACTTGGTCGAGACGCCGAGACGGTTGGCCCAGAGATCGGCGATCAAGCGGTACGGGCCGCCGGTCAGATGCAGGGCGCC
The DNA here is from genome assembly GCA_022843465.1 of Pseudomonadota bacterium. Taxonomy (GTDB): domain Bacteria; phylum Pseudomonadota; class Gammaproteobacteria; order Xanthomonadales; family Ahniellaceae; genus 0-14-3-00-62-12. The sequence continues at coordinate 433,352 of JALHNO010000001.1, forward strand.
GCACAGCCAGCGCACACGATAGTTGCCTGCGGGCAGCCAGCGCACACCGATCTGCTGACGCAGATTGCCAGCGTAGACCATGCTGCCGTCGCTGGCGCAGATGCCTACGCTGACATCAGGATCGAAGACCAGATCGGCGGTCACGACCAGATCAATGGTCACGATCAGGGGCTGCCCAGCCTGGGGCTGCGCAGGCACGTCCAGCGACTGGAAACGAAGCGGTTCGCTCATCGACAAAGCGGCTGGCGGATCCGGGCGCCCGGCGGGCGCACGCACCGCGCGGCGTCTCAGGCCAGCTGCTTGTCGATCAACTGGGTCAGCGTGGCCTTGTTGACCGCGCCGACCTGGGTTGCCTGGACCTTGCCGTCCTTGAAGATCATCAGGGTCGGAATGCCGCGGATGCCATAGGTGCGCGGCGTCTTCTGCGACAGGTCGACATTGACCTTGACCACCTTCAGCCGGCCCTGATAACTCTCGGCGAGTTCATCGAGCATCGGCGCGATCGCCTTGCAGGGCGCGCACCATTCGGCCCAGAAATCGACCAGTACGGGTTCGCTGGACTGCAGGACCGTGCTATCGAAACTCGCATCATCGGCGTGGCTGACATGTGGATTCACAAAACTCTCCTGATTGGATGCGGGCTGACCCGCATAGTGCTCCGGTGCTACCCGGCCTGACTCGGCTCGCCTTGCGGCTTGCCGAATGCTACGACATTGACCTCGCCTCCCGAGGTCGGAATGCGGGCACGCGGAATGCGGTTGGGGCGACATCACGCGGGATTCACGTCCATCCCGACCGGTTGCAACTGCGGCGAGCGGCCTTGACAGCCCTCGGCCCGCAGCGAAACCGGTTACACTGCACGGGATACGACCGGCCGGAACTGCAGAATCTTTCCGCTGTGTCGTGCTCCGGCAATGGCTGCTCGACGCCGCGGGGATTCTCGCCCCCATCGTGCCTTCGATCAAGCCAGCGCCCAGACGTGCAATTTCACATGCGGCCGCCCCGGCGCTGCACAAGTCCCCCGGGATCAGGATACACAGTGTCTGACAAAACGCTTACCGACGTGGTTTTCGAGAGTTTCGATCTGCACCCCAGCCTGCTCCAGGGCCTGAACGAGGCCGGATTTCTGCGCTGCACACCGATCCAGGCGATGAGCCTGCCGCTGACGCTGGCGGGCAAGGATGTTGCCGGACAGGCGCAGACCGGCACCGGCAAGACCGCCGCCTTCCTGGTTGCTCTGTACAACCGGTTGCTGACCGGACCGGCACATCCGGAGCGCCGCGCCCACGACCCGCGCGCGGTCATCCTGGCGCCGACCCGCGAGCTGGCGATCCAGATCGACAAGGATGCCCAGCAGATCGGCCGCCATACCGGACTCCGGCTGGCCCTGATCTATGGCGGTGTCGATTACGACAAGCAGCGCAAGCTGCTGGAGGATGGCGTCGACATCATCATCGCCACGCCCGGCCGCCTGATCGATTTTCTGCGGCAGCAGGCGGTGAGCTTCCGCGCCGTCGAGATGATGATCATGGATGAGGCCGATCGCATGTTCGACCTCGGCTTCATCAAGGACATCCGTTTCCTGCTGCGGCGCATGCCGGGCGCCAGCGAACGCCAGAACCTGCTGTTCTCGGCGACCCTCAGCCATCGCGTGCTGGAACTTGCCTACGAACACATGAACGAGCCGGAAAAGCTCGTCATCGAGACCGAGACCATCACCGCCGCGCGCGTGCGCCAGCTGGTCTATTTCCCGGCAACCGAAGAAAAGCTGCCCCTGCTGCTGGGCCTGCTGGCGCGCATGGATGCCAACCGCAGCATGGTCTTCGTCAATACCAAGATGGGCTGCGAACGGGTGGCCCGCACACTCGAGCGCGCGGGCTACAAGGTCGGCGTGCTGTCCGGCGACGTCCCGCAAAAGAAGCGCGAGACCCTGCTCGGCCTGTTCGTCAAGGGCGAGCTGAGCCTGCTGGTGGCGACCGATGTCGCGGCGCGCGGCCTGCACATCCCGGGCGTCAGTCATGTCTTCAACTACGACCTGCCGTTCGATGCGGAGGATTATGTCCATCGCATCGGCCGCACCGCGCGGCTCGGCGCCGAGGGCGATGCGCTGAGCTTCGCCTGCGACGAGTATGCGATGAGCCTGCCGGATATCGAGGCCTTCATCGAACAGAAGATACCGGTCGCTGCCTACGACGCTACCCTGTTGTTGCCGCTGCCGCGCAGCGCGCCCAAGCCGACCGGTGATGGTGCCGCGGCGCCGAGCCTGATCGAGGATGCCCTGGCCGATGCCGCCGCCGAGCGCAAGAAGCGCCGCGAGCGCGATCAGCGCGATGGCAAACGCAGCGGCGGTGGCCGCTCGGGAACGGGCAGTTCGCCTTCGCGTTCCAGCGGTCCTGGCGGGCGCTCGGGTTCAAGTTCTGGCGGTGGTCGCGGCCCGGAGCGTTCGCGCTCGGGCGAGCCGCGGCGGGATTCTGCCGGGACCGCCCAAGCACAGCGCGATCCGGCTGCTGTACGGCCGCCAGCTGCGGCATCAGCTCCAGCGACGGCTGCCGTGGCCGGCGCCGAGGCCGGCACCGAGCGTACCCGCAAGCGGCGTCGGCGTCCGCGTGGTGAACGTCGCATCGACAGCAATGAGGCCGGCGCCAACGTCGCCAATAACGCGGCAACGCCTGCCGACGCGCCACTGCCCCTGCTGACCCGGATCAAGCAGAAGCTCAAGTCCTGGATGCAGCGGCTGCCGACACCGGGCAAACGTCACTGAGTACACGCCGCGCGCTGCGGCGTGCGGATTGAGGCGATTTGCTAAGCGAATCGCTCAGGCACCGCAACCAGCAGGGCCCGGGTCAGTTCGTGCCGGGGCGCCGCCAGTACATCTGCTGTGCGGCCGGCTTCGACGATGCGACCGCGATCGAGCACGATCAGCTGATCGGCGATGAAACTCATCGCAGCCAGATCGTGGCCGATGAAGATCAGACCGAGTCCACGCTGATCGCGCAGATCGGCCAGCAGATTCAGAACGCCGGCCTGCACCGAAACATCGAGCGCTGAGATCGCCTCATCGCAGATCAGCAGTTCCGGCGAGGTCGCCAGCGCGCGCGCAATCGCCACGCGTTGCTGCTGACCGCCCGACAATTGATGCGGATAGCGATCGATCAGGGCCGCATCGAGTTGTACCGCGTGCAGCAATTCAAGGATGCGGGCTTCACGCGCCGCGCGGTCGGCCACCAGTGCGTGCAGGTCCAGCGCTTCGCCGATGCAGTCGCGCACGCGCTGGCGCGGATCGAGCGCACTGCCAGGGTCCTGGAACACCACCTGCACGCGCCGCCGCCACTGGCGCAAGGCGCTGCCGCGCAGACGCCGCGGATCGGCGCCGGCAATCTGCATGCGCTCGGCATCCGCGGCATGCAAGGACAGCAGGGTACGCGCCAGTGTCGACTTGCCGCTGCCCGAAACCCCGATGATGCCGAGCGTTTCACCGGCGCGCAGCGAGAGCGCAACACCTGCCAGGGCGGTGCGATCGGCATGGCGCGCGGCCAGGCCCTGGACATCGACCAGGACGGCGCCCGCGGCCGGGCGCGCAGGGGTCGAAACAGCAGTCGCGCCCAGTCGCGCCGGATTGCCACCCAGACCGGGTCGACTGGCGAGCAGCAGTCGCACATAGGCCTGCTCCGATGCGAGTACGCTGGCGGTCGCGCCCTGGGCTTCGACACGGCCCCGGCGCAGTACCAGCAGATCATCGGCGAGCGCCGCAACCGCAGCGAGGTCGTGGCTGACCAGGACGAGGGCGAGGCCGCGTTCCTGCTTGAGGCGTCGCAGCAGGGCCAGCACACCGCTGCTGGCCAGGGTATCGAGGGCACTGGTCGGCTCGTCGCAGATCAGCAGCTTCGGTCCGGCCGCCAAGGCCAGCGCGATCATCAGGCGCTGCCGCTGACCACCGGAAAGTTGATGCGGGTGCCGGCGCAGGAACCCCGGATCACTCGGCAATCCGACTTCGGCCAGTGCCGGTGACATGGCGGAATCTTCCACCAGCATCTCGCGCAACTGTGCCTGCACGCTGCGCAGCGGATGCAGGCTCGTCGCGGCATCCTGAAAGATGTAGCCGATCGTGCGGCCGCGCAGGCCGCGCCAGGCCGGCTCATCATCGAACGCCAGGCCACGACCGGCAAGGCGCAGCGTGCCGGTCTGCTCGACGGTGCGCGCGTGCAGCCCGATCAGCGCCAGTGCCAGGCTGGACTTGCCACTGCCGGACTCGCCGACGATGCCCAGACAGTGCCCACTGTGCAGGCCGACCGAGATCTGATTCAGTGCCCAGTCCGTCGCGCCCGGATAGCGCAGACTGAACTGCACCAACTCCAGTAGCGGCGGCGCTCCAGCGCCTGCGCTCATGGCGGCGGGTCCGCACGCGCCGACAGGGTCCGCTGCAGGGCATCGCCGAGCACGGTCAGCGCAGCGAGCAGAGCAACCAGGAACAGCGCCGGCGCGATCAGCACCCAGGGTGCATCGGTCAGTTCCTGCGCGCCCTCGGACAACAGGGTGCCCAGGCTGACCGCCGGCTCATCGATGCCGAGGCCGAGGAAACTGAGAAAGCTCTCGACCAGGATCGCCTGGGGAATCGCCAGACTCAGATAGACCACCGCAAAACCGAGCACATTGGGCAGGATGTGGCGAAACAGGATCCAGCCGGGTCCGGCACCGAGCGCACGCGCCGCGTCGATGAAGGGCAGGGCGCGCAGGCGGGCTGCCTCGGCGCGCACCATGCGCGCGAGATCGAGCGCCACATAGCCGCCGATCGCCCCGATCAGCAGGGCCGGATGGCGACCGAACAGGGTCAGCAGCAGGATCACGATCAGCAGAAAGGGCAGGGCCGAAACCACATCGAGCGCGCGCATCAGCAGACGCTCGATGGCGCCGCCGCGGCTGCCGGCATAGGCGCCATAGAGCAGGCCGAGCGCCAAGGCGAGAGCGCCCGAGCCGAGGGCGACCAGCAGGGAAATACGGCCACCCACGAGCGTGCGTACAAAGACATCGCGACCGATCGCATCGGTGCCGAGCCAGTGCGCGTGAGTGAGTTCCGGTGCGATCTGGATGCGCTCCCAGTCGGTGAACTCGGCATCGTAGGGGCTCAGCCAGGGTCCGAGCAGGGCGGTCGCGGTCAATGCCGCCAGCAGCCACAACGCCATTCGTGCTACGCGCGAGTTCAGGGTCTGTCGCAGACTGCTGGACCGGCTCATCGCGATCAGATCGGTGGCAGCACCGATGCGAAATCCAGCTCGGCCAGCTTGCGCGGTTCACCCAGGTAATTGCCCTGGGCATAGGCAACGCCGCAATCGCGCAGGGCCTGCAGGGTGGCGAAGCTGTCGACGTGCTCGCCAATGACCGCGAGTTTCATCGAGCGTGCCAGACCGGCAATCGAGGCGACCATGGTGTGATCGAGATCGTTATCGGCCATGCCCTCGACGAAGCTGCCCTCGATCTTGACGAAGTCGACCGGCAGATGGCGCAGATGGGTGAACGAGGAGAAGCCGGTTCCAAAATCATCCAGCGCAAACCGGCAACCGAGATCGCGCAGCTGCTGCATGACCTTGCGCACCACGTGCATCGAGGTCATCTCGCTGGTTTCGGTGATCTCGAATACCAGGGCCCGCGCCGGCACGCTCGAAGCCTTGATCGCATTGATCACCAGGGCCATCGATTCGGGATCGGCCAGGGTCTGGTTGGACAGATTGATATTGAAGGCAATCCGGCCGAGCAGGGCCTCGTGACCGGACATCGCCTTGAGTGCGTGCTGCACCACCCAGAGGTCGATCTTCGGCATCATGCCGACGCGCTCGGCCAGCGGCACGAATACACTTGGCGCCACCACGTCGCCGCGGCGGTCGCGCATGCGGATCAGGATTTCGAACAGGATCTCGGGACCGCCACTGCCCAGCCGCCAGCCATTGCGTACCTCGATGGCGGACTCGGTCTGCGCCAGTGCCGCCAGCGGCACAATCGGCTGCAGGTCGAATTCGAAACGGTTCTGCTCCAGTGCCTCGCGGAAACGCGAAGTCCAGCCGGCCTCGAGTTCGCGGGCGACACGGACATCGTGCTCACCGACATAGATCTGGGTCTGATCGCGGCCGCGATGCTTGGCGGTCTTGCAGGCCACCCGGGCGTGCTCGAGGGCATATTCTGCCGAGGGCGTTTCGCGCGACAACACCGCCACGCCGAGCGAGACCGTGGCATTGCGCTTGTGCCGGTTGGCGATGTAGTGGCACTGGTGGGCGAGCTCGCGGAAACCATCGGCGATGGTGAACAGATTGTCGAGCGCTACTCCGGTCAGCAGCAGGGCCATGCGATCGCCCTCGAGCCGCGCCATCACATCGCCCTCGCGCAGGCGCTTGCTGTAGGCCTCGCCGATGTCGGCGACCAGTCGGTCACCGGCACTGACGCCACCGGCATCGATGATGTGGGTGTAGCGGTCGATATCGACGTAGAGAACGGCGGCATAGCCACCCTGCTCGCGCCGCTTCAGCAGCTCGTTGGTCAGGATCTGCGAGAAGTGACGGGCGTTGTACAGGCCGGTCAGCGAATCATGGATCAGTTCCCAGCGCAGGCGGTCGGCGCTCTTGCGCTCGGAGATGTCGCGGAACACGACCACCGAACCCTCGCGCTGGGCGCCGACCGACAGCGGCAGCACCGAGCATTCCACCGGCAAGGCCACGCGGGAATGATTCCAGAACACGGTCTCGAGATTATTCAGCGGTTCGCCACTGCGGTAGGCGCGGACCAGGGGCGAATCCTGTTCTTCGATCGGCTGGCCATCACCGGCAGAATGATGCACGACGGCGTGAGCCGGCAGGCCGATCAGGGAAGATTCGTCGTCGTGGCTGAGCAGGCGCAGGGCAGTCGGATTGACGAAGCTGATGCGGCCCTGCTCATCGACGCCGAACACGCCATCACCGACGGAACCGAGAATTCCCTCGAGTCGCTGCTTCTCCGACTGCGAGGACTTCTGCATCTGAACCTGACGGGCGAGGCCATTGATGCGCGCAAGAAAGAGTTCCTTGGCCTCGTTCTTGAAGGTGCATTCGACCGCGCCCGCTTCCAGGCAGCGCTTGATGACATCCTCGCGATAGGTGCCGGTAATGATCGCGATCGCGGCCTGCGCGGTGGCCGGGTTGTGGCGCAATTTGCGGCAGAGCTCGTCGCCATTGCCATCAGGCAGGAAGTAGTCGATCACCATCAGATCGAAGTGGCTGTTGATCGCCTTCTGGTAGCCCTCGGAGATCGATCCGGCGGTTTCGGTCTGGTAGCCGTTGCGATCAAGCAGTTGTCTGTAGGCGAGTCGGACGCTGGCCGAGTCGTCGACGAACAGCACGCGCACACCGTTGGCCGGCTTGTGCGCACTGTCGGGCTGGAATGCCGGTGTGCCGGCCATCGCCGAACCCTTGTCGGCAGTCTCCGTCGGCGCGGGCTCGGGCGTTGGCGCGAGTTGCCGGATGATCGCGGGGATCCGCGAGAAGTTGGCCCAGAGCAGGAAAGTCGTTTCGGGCCGGGCCGAGATGAAGCCATCGATCTCGGCGCTCTTCTCGTGCGCGAGCAGCAGCAGCGGCAGCTTGGCCTGACGCGGGCTGCGCAGAAACATCAGCAGGTCTTCGAAATCGCGCGTGCTGCGGGCCGGCGCGCCCAGCATGATCAGGCCGTAGGGCTGCCCCATGTCGGCAGCACGCTGCAGATGATCGAGGGTGTCAGCGTAGCTGGTCAGCTCCGCCCAGCTGCCAACCTGGGATGCCTGCAACGTACGTTGCAGCAAATGGTTCAGCGTCGCCGATCGTTCTACAACAAGAATCCCCGACACAAGGCCTCGCTTTGTTTCACCGGTTCCGCGAAAGGGCCGGCATTCCCCTGACGGCGCCGGAACAAGGATTCTCCCCAGCTTCGGGCCATTCTGGCAAGTCGGATGCGTGATGGCCCCGCCAGCCCACCGAACCCTCATCATAGCCGCGACCGGCCCCGTGTGCAGTCCGGGCCGCGCCGGAAGTCAGCCGCGCCGCTGCGATGGCCAGGAGCGGCAACGCCGGCTGCGATTGGCTGGCCTTCGGGCTGACCTGCCGGGTGGGCTCGACCGGGCGGCGAGCAGCTGGCGATTGCCGGGGATCGCCGGCGCGCTATTGTTACCGTTCCGAAGCGACTGACGGACCCTCCGATGTTTCCTGATGGTGGCACCTCCGGCATTGCCCATGCCATCCAGCTGGCGCTGGCACCGGTCTTTCTGCTGACCGCGATCAGCGCCTTGCTGGCGATGATGACCAGTCGACTGGCGCGCATCGTCGATCGCGCGCGTTTTCTCGAATCGCGCGTCATCGAAGACAGCGAGCAGGTCGAGAAGCAGCGTGCCGAACTGGCCCTGATCGCGCGCCGCGCGCGCCTGGTCAGCTGGTCGATTGCGCTGTGCACCGCAGCCGCCCTGCTGGTGGCTGCCCTGGTCGCGATCCTGTTTCTGGGTGCCAGCTACGGATTCCGGGCCGGCATCCCGATCGCGGTGGTATTCATACTCTCGATGCTGGGACTGATCTGCTCGTTGTCGCTCTATCTGCGCGAGGTCTTCATCTCGACCCGCACCCTGCGTTTCGCCGGTTCGACCCTGCGCGAACTCAGTCGCGGCACTGGAGGCCGACCTGCCGACTCCTGAGCCGCGGCGCGTCGAGGTTCAGGCGAGAGCGAACTCGGCGGCGGCCTGCGCGTGCAGCGCCGTGGTATCGAACAGCGGCACGCTGCAATCGCTGGCGTCTACCAGCAGGGAAATCTCGGTGCAGCCGAGAATGATCGCTTCGGCGCCCAGGCCCACCAGTTCCGCCATGACCCGGCGGTAGTCCTGCTTCGACGCGGCTTCGACTCGACCGAGACAGAGTTCTTCGTAGATCACCCGGTGTACACGCGCGCGTGCATCGGTGTCGGGGACGAGCACCTTCAGGCCGTGGCGATCCAGCAGGCGACCGCGATAGAACGCTTCCTCCATCGTGAAGCGCGTTCCAAGCAATCCCACCGTGGAGAACCCGGCCCGCCTGATCGCCAGCGCGGTTGGATCGGCGATATGCAGCAGGGGCAGCGGTATCGCTGCTTCGATATCGGCAGCCACCTTGTGCATGGTGTTGGTGCAGAGCACGATGCACTCGGCGCCGGCGGCGTGCAAGGCGCGTGCTGCTGCGGCCAGTAGCGCACCCGCGGCGTCCCAGTCCGCGCTGCGCTGCAGGCGCTCGATCTCGTGGAAGTCCACGCTGTACAGCACCAGCCGGGCGGAATGCAGGCCACCCAGGCGCGACTTCACCGCCTCATTGATTTGCCGGTAGTAGGGGATGGTCGACTCCCAACTCATGCCGCCGATCAGTCCGATCGTCTTCATCGCTGCGTTCCCAGGTGCGGGGTCGGCGAGCTTAGCCCGCCGCAACTCAATGCGCCCGGTCTGCTGGCAACTGGCGCAATCCCCGGGCATCGACCACACGCCTGGCTTCGGCGTCGGCTGTGCCCAGTCCGGCAGTCGGCCCAAAAGCGGGATAGGCAAGCGCCACCAGAACGACGACGCCGGCCAGCAGGCAGACCAGGGCGAGCAGACGCAGATGCCGCAGCGCGCGCGGAACCGCCTGCTGGGCGAAGCGCTGATGCCAGCGCCAGGGAATCAGGCACAGGCCGAGCGTGGTGATGATCAGCAGCCAGCCGAAGGCGGCAAACAGATCGGGCAAGGGCAGGTAAGGCGCGCAGCGCAGGAAGGCGGCACCGACAATCAATCGCAGCAGCAATTCCAGATAGTGCCGACCTGCCGAACCGGCATGGCCCAGCAGGAATTTCGAAGCCCGCTGTGGCCGCAGCAATGCCAGCACACCGAGTCCGATCAGGTACAGGCCGCAGACCAGAACCACGATCAAGGCGAGTGCATCAGGCATCGGGATTCTGCTCCGCATTCAGCGCTGTGCCCGGCCGCTCGACAAGGTGATTCTTGCCGTACACCCAGCCGAACGACAGCACGTAGCGGCTGCCGCCTGCGACCCGGGTGACACTGTGTTCACAGGCATCGGGACGGAACAACTTGATCCGCGCGCTTGCGTAGATCGGATTGGCGCAAATGAATTCACCGCCGGCACGCGGCGACTTCAGGATCAGATTGAGCCGGTAGTGACGACCCTGCTGCACTGGATCGGTATGCGGCGGCACGCTCGACCCCTCCGGGTACCTGATCAGGTAGGCGTCGAACGGCAATGGCCAGCGCGCAGTCAACAGCTGCATCTTGTCGTAGCCCGTGCCCTGCCGACCCGACTGCCAGCGGAAGGCGAGTCGGGCGTAGTGGCGCAATCCGGAGATCATCGTGATGCGCGGCTGCGCTAAAGCATCGGCTGGCGATGCAGGTGGGTATCGGTGTACTGCTGGAAGGCGACGACCTTGCCGGCATTGAAGCGCCAGACATGGGCAAAGGGTGCCGTGAAACTCTTGCCGGTTGCCTTGAACGTAGCGCTGTAGCTGCCGAGCGCCACCACCGTGTCGCCGTCGACGATGAACTCGGCGGGCACCGCCGTGAATCCGTCCCATTCGCCACCGAGCTTCATGAACACCTGTTCGAGTACCGCCTGCGGTCCGACGTAGCTGCCGCCATAGGGACCGCCTTCGGCTTCGATCCAGTGGACGTCATCAGCAAGGACGGCCAGTACCGCAGGAATGTCCCCTTTGCCGAATGCCGCGTAGGCAGCGCGTGCGATGTCCACAGCTGAAGTCATGGTCCGATCTCCCCTTGGATGATGCGTACAGGATTGTACTGGGCTTTGCCCGCTCGCTGCGGTCATCGCCCGCTCGCCGCGCGACCGCGTGATCGCCCCTGCCGGATCCCGATATCGCAGCAGGTACCCGAGGTCGCGCACGAGCCGGTGTGCACCGCGACCGCGCGGAAGGAGCGCGCGATCACTGCCCGCGCGCAGGCACCAGGGTTCGCCAATCTCTGCAAGGATGGGCACCGACCCTGCACGTCCGCGATGCGACCGACGGCGGACTCCAATGGGGCCTGATACGTGGCCCATACCGTGCGCGGCCCAGCTGGACGTCGTGCCTTTCCCGGCTTGATGTGGCCTGTCTGCGTTGCCGGCGCCCAAAGTGTGGTGCGCGCGAACTGGATCCGAATTTCGACACATCGGAGTGGTCGTCAATCCATCCCGAAGCGGCCGGCAACGCCTCTCCCGCATCCGAGATGATGCGCTCGCCGGTCTGGGAGGGCATGTCGTCCTGGTGACGGAAGAAGACGGGAAGCGCAGTGTCGATCTCGCCTGGGCGCAGGCTCATCTGGAGTCAGTCGGCTTCGCGCTGCAGACCCGGATGCTCGAAGGTTTGCCCGATGCCGGTATCGCGGACGAGATGCAGAGACACCGCATCGACTTACTGGTCATGGGGGCTGACGGCCACTCGCGCGTCCGAAATCTGATGCTGGGCAGCAGGACCACACAGTTGCTGCGCCAGGCCGAGGGCGCCTTGCTGCTGCATTGCGGATGCGCCAGCCGCATGCCCAGCGCCGCCTGCCAGCCCGGTCGCAGCACCATCGCCACCGTGGTCAGGGTTTGCGTGCGCGCGGCCGAGGGTCGTCAGGCTGGACGGGCAACTTCGACCCGGTTGCGTCCGGCGCGCTTGGCCCGGTAGAGCGCCCGATCGGCGAGTTCGATCAGGGTGTTGGCATCGAGCTCGCGCGTGCTTGCCTTCACCGCGATCCCGATCGAGATGGTCAGCGTGTGGTTCGGCGCACCCTCATTGCGCAGTCCCAATCGTTCGACGTCGCCGCGGATCCGTTCGGCACCCATCCGCGCCTCGGCTTCGTCGGTGGACAGCAGGAGCAGGGCGAACTCCTCGCCGCCGAAGCGGGTGGCGATGTCTTCGCCATGGCGGATCGAGGAAGCCAGCACCTTGCCCACTCGGCGCAGGTAGTCGTCCCCGACCGGATGTCCGAGCAGGTCGTTGACCGACTTGAAGTGGTCGATATCGATCATCAACAGGGCGAGCGGGGTGCCCAGTCGTCGCGACAGTGCCAGTGCCCGGCCCAGTTCGCGGTCGAAGTTGCGGCGGTTGCCAAGTTGCGTGAGTTCATCGATTTCGGACAGCCGCTTGTAGGCATCGCGCACCTGCTCAAGCTGGCGATTGGCCTCCCGCAGCGACTCGGTGCGTTCTGCAACGGCCTGTTCAAGCTGCCTGTTGTCCTGCAGCAGATTGCGATTGCGCGTGCGCGCGAGCACCATGCGTTGATAAAAGGAGTCGAGCGCCGCCAGTGCCGCGGTCCAGCCAATCGTCCACAACGGTCGCCACACATGCAGGCGCAGCAGTTCGCTCGCGGGCCCGGTTCCCGCAAGCGGCGAATAGGCGCGACAGAGCAGTCGGTAACGTCCCGGTGGCAGGGTGGTGTACTTGATCTTCGGGAGCTCGCGCGCTGCCTGCCAGTCTTCGTCGAATCCGACCAGCTGGAACTGGTAGCGCACGCTGGCGGCTTCCACAAACCAGGCGCTTGCCGCGCGCAATTCGAAGGACCAGCGCCCAGGGCGGATTCGCCAGGTTTCGCCATGCAGTTCCGGTTGCTGGTGCTCCCAGACGATATCCACCAATCGGCAGCTCGGCGCCGTGTAACGACGCAGTGCCTCCAGATCGACGCGCACCAGTCCGCAACTGAGTCCGCACAGGAATCGGCCCTGACGATCGCGGGTCAGCGCGCGGTTGTTGGTGAACTCCCAGTCGCGCGGGCGCAGATGCGATTGCACCTTGTGCAGGATGTTGCCCTGTTCCAGTTCGATGATGCGCAGTCCGTCGGAGGCACCGATGGCGGCGGTGCGCTGGTCAATCCAGCAGATTGTCCAACCGGCGACTGGCGGCAGGGACGCGATCACGCGAGCAGACAGGTCTGGCTCCAGCATGACGACCAGGTCATCCTGGATGACCAGGGTACGGCCATCGCGGCCCGGCGCAATCGCGTAGGTGTTGCCGCTGGCACTGAAAGGTGCCTGGTGGTGCGCGTGCAACCCCTTCTGCATGCGCCAGAGGCCGCGCCCCAGTGTTCCAATCCAGAGGGCGCCGCTGGCATCCGCGCTCAGCGCATAGACATAACCAAGCGGTCGGCCCAGGCCCTCGATGTATTCCGGCGTGCCCGCATGCAGTCGCGCCAGCCCACGCAGGCTGCCAATCCACAGCGCATCGTCGTGGTTCAGCAGTACCCGTGCTGGCGCACCCAGCACCGGGTCGGCCTCGAAGCACTGGCGAAATTCCGCGCCGTTGCCCGCGTGATACACGCCGGCCTGACTCGCGACCCAGGTGCCCGTGGCATCGCGCAGACTGTCCCAGACGATGGTTTCCGGCAGCCCGGCCGGTGCCGCCAGCGGCACCGGCCGGGCATCATTCGCAAGTTCGCCCGTGCCAAACAACTGCTCACCGCCGATGGCATAGCAATCATCCTGCTCGGCCCGGATCGTGAATACGCCTCCGGGATGTCCGAGGTCGATGCGCTCGATGGCATGGCGCAGGCAGCTCACCTTGGCCAGTCCACTGTTGTTGGTGGCCAGAAACACGTTGCCGAGTGCGTCCAGCAGAATGTCATTGATCGGGCTTTCCACCCAGAACGCTTCAAGTATGTGCAGCTCGGGTGTGTCGCAACGCACAGCATACAAATGGCGTCCGAGTGCGACCCAGTAACGATCGCCGGCGACCGCCAGCGCGCTCACATGTGCGTCGATGCCCGGGATGTCCAGACGCGCACGCAGGCTGCTGCGGGCATCGTCAATGACATACAGCCCATCGTCGCCACCGACCAGCAGGTCACTGCCATGACCGCGCGCCACGCAGGTGATCTGGCGACCGCGCAGGGCCTCGCAGCGATAGGGCCACCAGGTATGGCCATTGGTCTCGACCAGGCCGGCACGCGCGCTCGCCGCCAGTACACGCTGGCTTCCCATGTGGGCGATACTGCTGACGAAGCCGACATCGGCGTCGAATGCCACTTCAAACCCGGTACGGTCGGGGTTCTCCTCAAGTTTGACCAGTCCCTTGGCGGTGCCCGCCCAAGTGCCGCCGGCGCCGGGCGCTATGCACTGGCACAAGCCGAACGGCCATTCGCTCATGCACAGCGTCGGCGCCGCCCTGCCCTCGCGATCGAGCAGTTCCAGACCAAGATCGGTGCCAATCCAGACCCGGTCTTCGCTGTCCGCGGCGACGCTGCGCAGTCCGTTGCAACGCAGACCATTGCGACGGTCCCAGTGGTGGGCAAAGCTGCCGTCGAAGCAGGCGAGTCCGACCGGCGTCGCCATCCAGAGCCGGCCGTGACTGTCCTGTGCAAGACGATGGATCTGGTTGCTGCCCAGCCCATGCGAGCTGTCCAGCATATAGGTAGGCAACGCCTTCATCGGCTCCACAGCCGATTCATCCGGGCGATCGGACGCAGCGGTTGCGCTGCCAGGCATCATGGGGCGCGCCGGCAGGTGACAGCGATCCGCCACGTGGGATCGAGCGTGTGGGCCATGTGCCTCCCCGTTTGTGACAAGACTAGCAGTGGGGCTCCATCATCGCAGCGCGCGGCTGTCAGATGCCGTGAAAAATCTTTCCAGAGAAGACGGTCGACGCGCCGGCCAGACGTTGGCCTGACCCTCGCCGCGAATTGTCGGCGACCGCAAGCCGGCCCAGCTTGATCCTGATCAAGGCGCGCGGCAGCGCAAGAGCGGAGCATTGCCTTATCGCTCTTCAGTCAAAGGGGTCGTTCATGTGGCTACGCCGGATCATCGCAATTCATCTGACGCTGCTGAGTGCAGCCTTGCCGGCGGCGTCACCGGCTGTCGCGGACGCAACGGCAGGTGCAGGAAAGCTGACGCTGGATTCGCGGCTGCGCATGGAGCATGTCGACGATGATGCAGCGGCCGCCAAGGCCAGGGCGCTGACCTGGCGCAATCGCATCGGATATCGCAGTGCGCCCTGGCAGGGCATCACCCTGTTTGCCGAGATCGAGGATATTCGCGCGCTCAATGACCACTACAACTCGACCGCCAATGGCCGCACGCGCTACGCAACAGTTGCCGATCCCGAGGGCAGCGAGTGGAATCAGGCGTATCTGAGCTGGGATTCTGGCCAGGGCACCCAGCTGGTTGCCGGTCGTCAGCGTATCGTGTTCGACAACCAGCGCTTTTTCGGCAATGTCGGCTGGCGACAGAACGAGCAGACCTTCGATGCCCTGAGTGCGAGCCAGGCCTTCGGCGATCGCCTCAAGCTGCGCTATGCCTATCTTGCCGAGGCCAAGCGCGTGTTTGGCGACCACCATCCCAATCCGCAGCTGGCCGGTTACGACCTTGATGCGCATCTGCTCAATCTCGCGCACGCCACCGCCTGGGGCAACCTGTCGGGCTATGGCTACTTCGTTGCAAATCAGGATCTGCCACTGACTTCGACGCGCACGCTGGGGGTACGTTTTGCGGGCGCCAGAGCACTCAACGAATCCTGGAAACTGGTGTACACCGCCGAGCATGCCGAGCAGGACAACTGGCGCAACGCGCCGGCCGCGATCGACGCCCATTACAGCCTGCTGGAGCTGGGCGCGACGTACGGCGCCTACTCCGCGAAGCTCTCGCATGAGCGCCTCTCAGGTGATGGTGCCTCCGCGTTCCAGACCCCCTTTGCCACCCTGCATGCGTTCAATGGCTGGGCCGACCGCTTTCTGACAACACCGGCGGATGGCCTGGTCGATACCTATCTCAGCGCAGCGGGCCCAGTCGGCCCGGCACAGTGGGCGATCATCTATCACGACTATCAGGCAGATCGCGGCGGGCGTGACTACGGTGATGAATGGAACGCGCAGCTCAGCTACCCCTTCAAGGAGCGATTCACCGCCCTGCTGAAATGGGCCGACTACCGCAGCGCCGGATTCGCGCGCGATAGCCAGAAGCTCTGGCTGTCGATCGAGTACCGATATTGATCGATCACGGCGCGTTCGCGGGCGCACTGGCTGCGCTTGCCCGCGAACGCCAAGGTGCAGTTGGTGCCTGCCGACGATGCCTTCGTGCGCGCACGCTGTGTCTCCGTCATGTGCTGGAGGCGCACGCCAGGGTTCTGCGCCGCACCCTCTCAGGTTCTGAGTCCGGCAATTTTCCTGGTGGCGTTGCGCGGGCCGCAGCGATGCACCACGCTGGTGGCGTACGTGTCTGCGTGGGCCCTTTGCGCTGCCGCTGCCGCTGTGATCAGGTGCCGCTGAAGCGCGCTGTCGGTTGTGGACCGAAGCCGCGATCATGGTGTCAGCTGCCTTCCTGCTGTCGCGGTGATGTCCCGGTTAAAACCAAAGATCCAGTGCGGTGTTGTCTCGGGCAGCGGTTGACTGCAGTCCTGGGGATCCTCCGAGTCCGACCGCGGCGGCGTGAAGCGCCGGAGCCGGGGCAAAAAAACCGCGGGTCTTGATGGATTGCGAAATGGCTGCGCCTCCTGGGCGATATACGCTCGCTATAGAAGCGATCAGTAAAATCAACTTCATCTATCGTTTCATGTGGCCTATGCTGTAAAGGCCAGTCAACTGCGACTGAACCAAGGAGAGAGCCATGTCTACCGAATCGAAATGCCCGTTCGCTGGCGGTGCAGGCAGCCACACGATTGCCGCAGGCCAGACCAATGCCAGTTGGTGGCCCAACCAGCTGAACCTGAAAATCCTGCATCAGCGTTCCGCTCTGTCCAACCCGATGGGCGAGGCGTTCGACTATGCCGAGGAATTCAAGAGCCTCGATCTTGATGCCCTGATCAAGGACCTGCATGCCCTGATGACCGATTCCCAGGACTGGTGGCCGGCCGACTACGGTCACTACGGTCCGTTCTTCATCCGCATGACCTGGCATGCTGCCGGCACCTATCGCATCGCCGACGGTCGCGGTGGCGGCGGCACCGGCGCGCAGCGCTTCGCCCCGCTCAACAGCTGGCCGGACAACGGCAATCTCGACAAGGCACGCCGTCTGCTGTGGCCGATCAAGCAGAAGTATGGCCGCAAGATCTCCTGGGCCGATCTGCTCATCCTCACCGGCAATGTCGCGCTCGAATCGATGGGCTTCAAGACCTTCGGATTCGGCGGCGGCCGCCCGGATATCTGGGAGCCGGAAGACGAGATCAACTGGGGACCCGAGACCACCTGGTTGGGCGATCAACGCTACAGCGGCGACCGCGAGTTGGCCAATCCGCTCGGTGCCGTGCAGATGGGCCTGATCTATGTCAATCCGGAAGGCCCGAATGGCAATCCCGATCCGCTGGCCTCGGCGCGCGACATTCGCGAGACCTTTGCGCGCATGGCGATGGACGACGAGGAAACGGTCGCGCTGACTGCCGGCGGCCACACCTTCGGCAAGGCCCATGGCGCCGGTGACGTGGCGCAAGTCGGTCGCGAGCCCGAGGCCGCCGATATCGAACACCAGGGCCTGGGCTGGATCAGCAGCTTCGGCAGCGGCAAGGGTGAGCATGCCATCACCAGTGGCATCGAAGGTGCCTGGACGCCGACGCCGACCAAGTGGGACAACAGCTATTTCGAGACCCTGTTCGGCTACGAATGGGAGCTCAGCAAGAGCCCGGCGGGTGCCCATCAGTGGAAGCCCAAGGACCCGGCCGCTGCGACCACCGTGCCGGACGCGCACAATCCGCAGAAGCGTCATGCGCCGATGATGACCACCGCGGATATGGCGATGCGGATGGATCCGGCCTACGAAAAGATTTCACGCCGATTCCTCGCCAATCCGCAGGAATTCGCCGACGCCTTTGCGCGCGCCTGGTTCAAGCTGACCCATCGTGACATGGGGCCGCGCGCGCGTTATCTCGGCAAGCTGGTGCCGAAAGAGGAATTGATCTGGCAGGACCCGACGCCGGCGGCCGACCATCCCCTGGTCGATGCGAATGACGTCGCCGCCCTGAAGGCCAAGGTACTGGCATCGGGTCTGTCGATTGCGCAGTTGGTCAGCACGGCCTGGGCGTCTGCGGCCAGCTTCCGCGGCAGTGACAAGCGCGGTGGCGCCAATGGTGCACGCATCCGGCTCGCTCCGCAAAAAAATTGGGAAGCCAATCAGCCAGCGCAACTTGCGCAGGTGCTGGCCAAGCTCGAAGGAATCCAGAAAGAGTTCAACGACGCCCAGTCCGGCGGCAAGAAGATCTCGCTGGCCGACCTGATCGTGCTGGCCGGTTGCGCCGCAGTCGAGGCAGCAGCAAAGAAGGCGGGATCGAACGTCACCGTGCCGTTCTCCGCTGGTCGCACCGACTCCACGCAGGAACAGACCGACGCCGATTCGTTTGCCCCGCTCGAGCCGGTTGCCGATGGTTTCCGCAACTACGCGCGCAAGGAGGTTGAATCGGCGACCGCCGAGTTGCTGATCGACAAGGCGCAACTGCTCAACCTGACGGCGCCCGAAATGACCGTGCTGATCGGTGGTCTGCGTGCCCTCAATGCGAATGTCGGTCAGGCCCAGCATGGCGTGTTCACCAAGCGCCCTGAAACACTGAGCAATGACTTCTTTGTCAACCTGCTCGACATGGATACCAGGTGGCAGCGTTCGGCCGCCAACAAGCACGTACTCGAGGGCCGCAGCCGCGCTGGCGGTGAGCTCAAGTGGACCGCTACCGTGGTCGACCTGGTGTTCGGATCCAACTCGCAGCTGCGTGCACTGGCCGAGGTCTACGCGGCCAGCGATGCCCAGGAAGCCTTCGTGCGTGACTTCGTCGCGGCCTGGAACAAGGTGATGAGCCTGGATCGTTACGATCTGCGCTGATAGATCAATCGGTCGTCATGTAACCAGCGCCCACACGAGCAAGCCACGTGTGGGCGCATTTTTGTAGGGCATCTCTGCGAGATGCCATCCCAACACCGCGCAGGATTCCAGATGGCATCTCACAGAGATGCCCTACAGGACGGCACTATGTTGTAGGGCATCTCTGCGAGATGCCGTCCCAACACCGCGCAGGATTCCAGATGGCATCTCACAGAGATGCCCTACAGGACGGCGCTTTGTTGTAGGGCATCTCTGCGAGATGCCGTCCCAACACCGCGCAGGATTCCAGATGGCGTCTCACAGGGACGCCGTACAGGACGGCGCACTGTTGTAGGGCATCTCCGCGAGATGCCATCCCGACACCGCGCAGGATTCCAGATGGCGTCTCACAGAGATGCCCTACAGGACGGCGCTATCTCGTAGGGCATCTCTGCGAGATGCCATCCCGACACCGCGCAGGATTCCAGATGGCATCTCACAGAGATGCCCTACAGGGATCGGTCTGTTGTAGGGCATCTCTGCGAGATGCCATCTCAACCCTGCAGGCCATTCACCCGTGGCGATGACAGGGGCGCCCGAGACCGTGGCGCCCCGGATTGCACTGCGCTACTCGAAGCCGTTCGCAAAGATTGGATCCACCGCAGCCGCTGGGGTGACGTTCATGGCATTGGACGGTGCGCCACTGCCTACGCTGTTGCGCGCACTGACCGAGCAGCTGTACTGCGTGCCATTGGCGAGTCCGCTGACCACGATCGGACTGGCGCCGCCGGTGCTGGTGATCGGTCCCGGTGTACAGCTCACCGTGTAGTCGATCACCGCGGCACCACCATTGCTGGCCGGGACACTGAACCCAGCGGTAGCAGATCCGTTGCCCGCCGACAGCGAGTTCAGTACCGGCGCCCCCGGCACCACGGCCGCAATCGTGATGCTGAAAGCCTGATCGACATTGCCCGCGGTATTGCTGGCGCGCACGCTGCCGGTGAAGGTGCCAGCCTGGGTCGGTGTACCTGACAGCAGGGCACCGCTCAAGGTCACACCGGGCGGGAAACTTCCGCTCTGCAGCGCAAAGGATGGCGCCGGGGTACCGCTGGCCGTGAACGTGTGGTTGTAAGCGACGCCGAACGTACCGCCTGCAGGTGCGCTGCTGGTGAATGCCGGTACCGTTGCCGTCTGCGTCGGTGGCAGGCTGACCAGATCGATCCAGGCGCGGTCGGAACCTCCGGTATCGGAGCCATCCTTTTCGTACGACCAGGCCAGCGTGTGTACGCCCGCGCTGATGGGGACGGTGTACTGCTGCCAGGTGGACTCGCCGGAGACGCCGGCCGAATTGGCCGTGCCGGTACAGTTGCTGGCGATCGCGGCGGGCGTGCCGTCCACCAGGAAGCGGAAGCAGTCGAAGGTCGGCTCGGAGGAGACGCGGGCGAAGAAGGTGACATTGCCGGCGCTGAAGTTGCCCGTGGTCTGGATGCGTGCGGTGCTCGAGTGCGCCAGTCCAGTCGGGCTGCGCAGACTGCAACTGCCTTCCTGGACGCTGTCGCTGGTCACTACCCAGGCCGAGCTGCCGCCCGGCGTGGTGTAGTCCACGGGGAACGCGCAGTTGGGCGGAAACACTTCGCTGCTGATGGTGATGCTGAAGGCCTGATCGACATTGCCCGCGGTATTGCTGGCGCGCACGCTGCCGGTGAAGGTGCCGAGTTGCGAGGGTGTTCCCGAGAGCGTCGCACCGGTCAGCGTCAGCCCATTCGGGAAACTGCCCGTCTGCAGCGCAAACGTCGGCGCCGGAGTTCCGGATGCCGTGAAGGTATGTGTGTATGCAACGCCCAAGGTGCCAGCGCCAGGTGCCGCGCTGGTGAACAGCGGCGCTACCGAGGCCGCTGTCGGCGTCACGCCCACAGCATTGGACACCGGTCCGCTGCCGACACTGTTGCGTGCCCGCACGGTGCACGAATACAGCGTGCCATTGCTCATGCCGGTCACCGTGATCGGGCTGGCCGCGCCGGTTGCGGTGATCGGTCCCGGCGTGCAGCTTACGGTGTAGTCGATGATCGCCGCCCCGCCATTGCTGGCCGGTGCCGAGAAGGTGGCAGTGGCCGCTGTGTCACCCGCCGCCATGCCACTGAGGGTGGGAGCGCCCGGCACAACGGCCGCAATCGTGATGCTGAAGGCCTGATCGACATTGCCCGCGGTATTGCTGGCGCGCACGCTGCCGGTGAAGGTGCCGGCCTGGGTTGGCGTACCCGAAAGCACCGCACCGCTCAACGTCAGGCCGGGTGGGAAGCTGCCGCTCTGCAGTGCAAAGGTCGGCGCCGGTGAACCGCTCGCGGTGTAGGTGTGTGTGTAGGCAACACCGAAGGTGCCGGCTGCGGGTGCCGTGCTGGTGAATACCGGCGCCACCGTGGCCGCTGCCGGCGTCACGCCTACGGCGTTTGATACCGGTCCGCTGCCGACACTGTTGCGCGCCCGCACGGTGCACGAATACAGCGTGCCATTGCTCATGCCGGTTACCGTGATCGGGCTGACGGCGCCGGTTGCGGTGATCGGTCCTGGGGTGCAGCTCACGGTGTAATCGATGATCGCGGCGCCGCCATTGCTGGCCGGTGCCGAGAAGCTTGCAGTGGCCGAGGTATCACCCGCCGCCATGCCGCTGAGTGTGGGTGCGCCTGGCACCACGGCCGCAATCGTGATGCTGAAGGCCTGATCGACATTGCCCGCGGTATTGCTGGCGCGCACGCTGCCGGTAAATGTGCCGGCCTGGGTCGGCGTACCCGAAAGCACCGCACCGCTCAACGTCAGGCCGGGCGGGAAGCTGCCGCTCTGCAACGCAAAGGTCGGCGCCGGTGAACCGCTCGCGGTGTAGGTGTGTGTGTAGGCAACGCCGAAGGTGCCGCCAGCGGGCGCCGCGCTGGTGAATACCGGCGGCGTGTTGACCGGTGCCAGCGGCAACGAGACCAGATCGATCCAGGCCGCGTCCGCGCCACCCAGGTCGACGTTGTCTTTCTCGTACGACCACGTCACCGTATGCGCACCGGCAGTGATTGCGACCGTGTGCTGCTGCCAGGCGGACTCGCCGGAAATACCCAGGCCGCCGATACTGTTGCAGCTGTTGCCGATGTTCTGGCGCACGCCGTCGATCAGGAAGCGGAAGCAATCCCAGCCGGCTTCCGACGAGACGCGGCTGTAGAACGTGATATTGCCGGCGGTGAACGTACCGGAAGTCTGGATGCGCGCATTGGTGCTGTTGCCCATGCCGCTCGGTGAGCGCAGGCTGCAGGCGCCTTCCTGGACACTGTCCATGGCGACTACCCAGGCGACGCTGCCATCGCCCGGCGTCACGTAGCCGGCAGGAATCGCGCAATTGGCGGGAAACACTTCCGGATCCAGAATGGTGATCGTGTGCGTGCTGGTGCCCAGCGTGGCGCCATTGGTCGGCGCACTCAGTGTGACGGTAAAGGTCTCGCCAGCGTCAGCCATGCCATCGGAGATGATCGGCACCGAGATGGTCTTCGCGGTGGCATCACCTGCGGCCCAGTTCAGGGTGCCTGTGGTGGTGGTGTAGTCGCCGGGCGCGCTGGCCGTGCCATTGTTGGTCTGATAGCTGACCGCCACCGCGCCATCGCTGCCACTGGTGCGAATCACCGAAATCTGCGCCGTCGCGCCTTCACCGGCATTCTGCGCCGACTGGGCGAAACCGAGGGTGCCCGGTCCGGCCGCCAGACTCAGTT
Organism: Pseudomonadota bacterium; assembly: GCA_022843465.1. Lineage (GTDB taxonomy): Bacteria > Pseudomonadota > Gammaproteobacteria > Xanthomonadales > Ahniellaceae > 0-14-3-00-62-12. Next base: position 455,829 of record JALHNO010000001.1, read on the forward strand.
TGAATGCACCGCGGCCGTGGGTGAAGGCGAACAATTGCGCGGCATTGCCGGTGCCGATGATTTGCAGGGATTCGGTCGAGACATTCGGAAAGCTGGTCAGCTCGGCTGCCCAGTTGCTGCCGCCGTCGAGGGTGACGAAGACGCCGATATCGGTGCCGACATAGACGCGATTGGGATCACTCGGGTGCACCACGATGGCCAGCGCCGGCACATCGGGCAGGGCACCACTGGCATTGCTCCAGGTCGCACCGCCATCGATGCTCTTGAGTACATGCGGTGCGCCGAAGGTCGAGATCGCCGCATAGGCGATATTGCTGTCGCTGGGCGCAAACGCCAGGGCCGCGACATAACCATTCACTGCCGTGGAGGTCCAGGCCGTTGCCGAGGTCGCCGTGGTTGCCGTGGTGGTGCGATGGATGCGGCTGGAGCCGGAGCGGCCAGCCATCAGGACCAGGTTACTGTTGCCTGTCGCCACGGCAATGGCGGTTACCTGGTCATTGCCGGAATTGAACGTGGTAGAGGCGCTGGTCCAGGCGACCGCGGCATTGTCGCTGCGCCAGGCACGGACGCCGCCGAACCACAGGCGCTGGCTGTTGTTCGGGTCCATCGCGAACGGCGGGATGAAGATGCTGCCCTCGCCCGTGCTGATACCGGCGTCGCCGTTGAGGAACGACGACCCCCCGTTGACGCTTCGCTGGATATCGACGTTCTGGCAGCCAACGTACAACAGATTGGTGTTCGATGGATCAACGGCGGTGTAGCCACCATCACCGCAGGCAAGAAACGACCAGGCATTGGGTCCGCCGGCATCGGTACCTCGGTTGATGCCATTGTCCTGCGCACCGGCAAAATAGCTGGTGCCACTGGGATAGGCGCTGCCGTGATAGAACTGGGTGACCGCATAGCCGTTATTGAGCGAACCCCAGCTCACCACCGGGCTGGCCGGTGTGCAGACGCTGCCGGTGGTCGCTGGCAGCATCGCCACTGCGGCGCGGCCATTGAGCGTACGATAGATGCCGCCATCCTGGCCGTTGTAGATGGTCTGGTTGCTCGTGCCGTCGTACTGCGGATGGAAAGTGATCAGGTGATGGTCGGGATGGATATTGTCGGCGCGACCCCAGTTGGCTCCGCCATCGGCTGAGCGGAACAGATTCACGCCACCGACCCAGACATAGTTGCTGTCTGCCGGATCGATCGAGACGGCGATGTCGTACCAACCCTGACCGTTGCCAAGACCCAGAGTCGCGCATGAGAAATAGCCCGACAACAACATCGTGTTGCCATGGTGGGCATCGCTGTTGCGCACTGTCGCGGTCCAGGTCTGGCCGCCATCGTCGGATCGAAAGAAGGCGTGCAACTGGTTCTGATAGTCGCCGTTGCCATCACCGGTGCGGTCAAAACCGGGCACCAGGCTGGTGCTGATGGCGTAGGCACGCGTGCCGCGAATCGCCACCGCCGTTCGTCCCATGGTGCCGACATCGAGTCCGCCGGCGCCGAGCGTCTGCGTCCAGGTCGTGGTGTTGGTACTGCGCAGTACCTTGCCCTGCGAGAAATTGCCGCAACCGGCCAGCCAGGTATCGGTACCGGTAATCGTCGTCACGGCAAGGTCGAGACAGCGAATCTCGGTGGATCGCTGGGTAAAGCTGGTGCCGCCATCGCTGCTGACGAAGATGCCGGTGCTGGTTGCCGCGACCACGATCTGGGCGTTTGAAGGCGCCACGATCAGATCGTTGACGTAGTGGAAATTGCTGCCGGTGGTCGCGGCCAGTTGCGTCCAGGTCGCGCCCGAATCGGTGGACTTGAAGATGCCGGCGCCGCGGATGGCATCGATATTGAAGCTGCCTTCACCGGTTCCGGCGTACAGGATCGCCGGGTTGGTCGGATCCATCGCCAGCGAGACCACCGCGATATTGGCCATGGTGTCGCTGACCGGTACCCAGCTGGCGCCGGCATTGGTGGTTTTCCAGACACCGCCGCCGACCCCGCCGGCGTACATGGTGCTCGGCGTGACCGGATCGATCACGATGGCGCGCGTGCGGCCGCCGACATTGCCGGGGCCGAGTTCCGACCAGGCCGCCAGCACCGCATCGGGCGCCCGTGTATAGGCATCCAGTGCGCTCGAATAGCGCTGTCCGCTGGCCGAGGCATAGTGGTCCATCGCCTTCATCTGCTGATAGCCGCTGAGCAGGCGCTCCACCGGAATCTGCCGCATGCCGGGCGCCAGGCGCTTGCGCGCATAGAACTCGTTGGCCTCACCGGGCTGGTCGTAGCGGGTTTCATGCCCCGCCGTCGATGGTTCCTGCATCGCGGTATCACGATGACTGCTGCTGGTGCAGGCAGAAAGCGACACAAATGCCACCAGCGCCGCGATCAGCGCACGATTCGAAACTTTCATTGACAGCCCCCAGCCGTGGTCAGTGGTTCGAGTGTGCCAGCCACCAGCCATTCTGCCCAGCATGGGATTTGGCGGGCACGAAAGTTGACGTCGTGGAACCTGGTCGCCTTGCCCTTGCCCTTGCCGTTGCCGTTGTCCCCGAGGGGATTTCATAGAGCGGGGCTTGCCCCGCTGTCCTTGATCTTCGCTCCGGGCATACAAGGCAACAGCAGCGGGGCAAGCCCCGCTCTACAAAAGCACACTGCAGCGGGGCAAGCCCCGCTGTACAAGAGCACACAGCAGCGGGGCAAGCCCGACTCTACAGAAGAAGCAATCAACAGCCGGCTTCGGGCTCCACGGTGGGAGTGAGTGCCGGTGAGAAGAATCCTGGCATCACGTCAGAGCGAATCAGGGTCTGCACCTTGGGCTCGACAAAGGCGGCCTCTTTGCACATGCCGAAACTACACGGTGTGGATGCGTCCGCAGACGCCTCCGCTGCATCAGCGGCGATTGTCACCGGATCCTCGGCTGAGTTGCTCGCGCCAGCCTCAGGCAATGCACGTACTGGGGAACTTCCAAGCGCCAGCAGGGTAGCGAGCGACAGCAGCACCAGGATTGTTGAACGGGCCATTGGATGATCTCCGATTTCTGACTTGGGACAGAATGCCCGACCCATCGCGATCGGGGACTGGGAAACAAGAAACCTTGCCCGTTGCTGGCGTCAGGTCGTGCCGCCACCAGCGGGTCGCGCCCGCGAGGTCGTGGCCGCGTTGAATGGCCATGGTCCCGAGTGACTTGATTGCGACCGCCCGGCTACCGCCAAGTTCCGCAGGCTCGCGACGATCGCGCACGGGCTCAGAGCCAGAATGGAACTCCCCCATAAATCAGCCACAGGCCCAGTGCCACCAGACCCCACCATCCCACTCCGAGCAGAATCCAGATCCCGTTGGCGAGACCCAGGCGTGCATTGGAACTGCCCTCGGGATCGTCACAGGCGGCGTTCGCTACCTGTTGCGCCAGATACAGTGGCCAGCCGCAAACCAGAAAACCGACAAGACTCATTCCCAGGATGACCGGATGCGGAGTGTCGGCTCTCGACAGCTGATCCACGATCCTGTCGATGATTGTTGCGACGACAAACAGGGTGGCCCAGCCGTCCAGAGAGGGCGTGTTCGTTACCCCCTTGTCCGCACAGGCCTTTCTGAAGGTGCGAAACAGTTCATGGGTGAAAAAGATCGCGAAGATCGCCCGAGGGATCGGCCAAAGCCTGCTGCCGCCATGAATCCTGTAGGCCCTCCAGTGTCGGTAGAACCAGTACACCGAATAGAGGCCGAAGGTTGCGGTCGTCAGCAGCCAGAACTTGCGCACTGACACCACGTAAAACATCGGCACCGTCTCGTGTTCAGCCAACAATCGGGCGCCTGGTGGCTGGTAGGGTGAGTCGTCCATGGGATTCTCGTCAGGTCCGACACTCTATCCGCTCGCCGCTGCGGGTCTCCGGGGGAAAGCCGGAGACTTGACTGGGATATTTCGCAGGAACGGATTCCTGCCGAGCAGCGCTCTTGCGTTCACCTTCGCAAGGCGGGGCTTGCTCCGCTGATGTGGATTTTGATGTCGCGGTTTGTGATGGGAGCGGAACCCAGAGCAGCGGGGCAAGCCCCTCTTTACCGGATCAAAATCAACCGCATTGGGGCAGGCTCCGCTGTACAGGAGCAGATCAGGGGATCACACCCGAAGTGTTCATTGCCCATGCCGCTGCGCTCGGTATCTGGCTGTCGCAGTTCATTTCACAGTCCCGTGTATAGGCTCTGCGGGTACATCCCACCTTGCTGCGCATCGCAGCGGATGCATCGACGGCTTGGCTGCCGGCTGCGCGCGGCTTCGGGCCGGCGCTAGACTGCGCGATTGGGTCACGTGTCCGGGTTCGCCGATGCCGAAGATTTCCGTACTGGTGCAAAGTCACAACCGGCCCGAGGGACTGCGCAGGGCGCTGCAGTCCTTGCAGATGCAGAGCTACCGCGATTTCGAGGTGGTGATATCCGACGACAGCGTGCAGCAGCGCGAGCAGATCATGACGGTACTGGAGGGTCCGGCGGCGGCGGGTTTGCAGTTGAACGTCAACTACACCGCAGCCTGCGGTGCCGCCGAATCGATGCGGGATGCGTTCGCCCGTGCCAGCGGCGAGTACATCAAGATCCTGCACGACGATGACTGGCTGACGCCGCATTCATTGCAGCAGCAGACCATGTTTCTCGACCACCACGCCGACGTCAACGTGGTCTACGGACGTGCCATCCTGAGTTTTCCGCATATCGACAAGCTCGCCTATGCGTGGTTCGACAAGCCGACCAAGTTGCCCGCGCCGGAATGGATAGCGCAGTACCAGAAGGATGGCGCCGGCCCCGTTCAATCGCCAGTGACCGCGTTGTATCGCCGCTACGATGGCTTCCGTGTGCTGTGGTCGGAATTCATCAATCCCGATCTGCGTGAAGCCGCGCGCAAGACCGGCGCCGGCACCGATGTCTCGCTCCAGGTCGACAATGCCGGCAGCAATGAGAGCATCGTGGTCATACCGTGGATCGCCTGCTTCATGGGCACCGATATGAACTCGATCACCCAGACCGATCCCGATATCCGCCGCTACTACCAGATGTGGAAGGCCGAATACGACAGCTTTCCACCCTGGCGGCGCTGAGCGCGGCGGCGCCCCGCGCCCCGCCGATATGATCGCGGCCTCATCTTGTCGGGATTCGGGGTCGACGTGGCTCAGCTGTCGACGGCACCACGGAATGGCGCGGGCGCGATATGTAGCATCGCAACGCCACTTGCCCTGGAGCCGTCCTCATGCGTCGATACTGTATTCCCGTGCTGTGTCTCGCTGCCGGCCACGTCCTGCCCGTCTCTGCGACGGTGAGCGACCTCAACTGGACCGAGACCGTGTTCTCGGTCAATCGCAACAGTCCGGGTGATGTCTCGGGCAAGCTGCATACCGGCCTGGCCTGGGCGCCGGATGGCAGCGATCGTCTGTTCGTGCTTGAGAAGAACGGGCGGGTGCGCGTCCTCAGCGGATCGCTCACTTCGACCAGTCCGGTCTGGTCGACGTTCGCGACGATGACGCCGATCTATACCAGCAGCGAATGTGGTCTGATCGGCATGGCCTTCGATCCCGACTTCGCGCGCAATCATCTGGTGTACTTTTTCGTCACGGTCAGCGCCAGCGAGCAGCAGATCATTCGTTACGATGCCACCACCGTGGTGGGCACGGGTCGCACCGTGGTCGTCAGCGGCTTGCCCACCAATGGCAACAATCACGATGGCGGCGGAATTGGCTTTGCCGCCGATGGCAAGCTGTACTGGTCGATCGGCGATCTCGGCAATGGCACGGGCGTCGATGACAACCTCACCTCGCTCGCTGCCAAGGTCGGCCGCGCCAACCGCGATGGCAGCCTCCCTGCTGACAATCCCTTCGTCGATGGCGCCGGTCCGAACAACGACTTCATCTTCGCGCGCGGTTTCCGCAATCCGTTCACCATGCAGATCCAACCTTCCACCGGCGCGCTCTGGCTCAATGTGGTCGGTACCAGCTACGAGCAGGTTTTTGTCGTCACTGCGGGCGATCATGGTGGCTACAACGATTACGAGAACAATCAGCCCGACGGCTACATCACGCCACGGATCGTGTACCGGACCAATGGCAGTGACACCCGTCCATTGAGCACGGCCAGCCGCAGCGGCAATGTGGCGACCTTCACCACGCCGTCGCCGCATCGTTTCCGCGTCGGCGGCAATCTGACCATCAGCGGCGTCGCCGATCCCTCGTTCAACCAGTCGAACCTTTACGTTGCCTCGGTGCCCGACGCCACCACCTTTACCGCGCAGCAGGTCGGCCCCGATGTGGGCAGTAGCAATGGCGGACAGGCGGTGACCCTGAACCAGGGCGGCTGCCTGACCGGCGGCGCGTTCTACGACGGCTCGGCTGCCGCCGCCGACTACCGCGGAAACTTTTTCTACGGCGATTGCAATTCCGACCGCATCATGCGCGCGCGCATCGATCCGGGCAGCAATGCCGTGCTCAGTGTCGACTACTGGGCCACCTCGATCAATTCCCAGGTCGACATCGCGACCGGACCGGACGGTGCGCTGTACTACACCGGAACATCCACCAACAATATCTACCGTGCCGCGTTCAACGCAGTGGGCCAGGCGCTGGTGGTCGCCAATCAGAACCTGCGCATCGATGAAGGTGGCGAAGCCATCACCACGGTCAGTCTGGCGATGGCGCCAGTGGCCGATGTCACCGTCACCATTTCGCGCAGTGCCGGCGATACCGATGTGAACGTAATGGCCGGTGCAAGCCTCACCTTCACCGCGGTCGACTGGATGCAGCCGCAGCCGTTGCGCCTGGGCGCGATCGGCGATCCCGATACTGCGGATGACGCTGCGACGATCTCGGTCAGCGCCGCAGGACTGACCGCAGTACCGGTCTCGGTGACGGTACTCGATCTCGGCGTCATCAATCCTCCGCTGTTTGCCAACGGATTCGAGAACTGAGCGGTTCGTGTGCTGAAGTGCTCCGAACTCCGGATGCTGAACCAGCCTCGGGCGTGAGCCGCGTGCTCGGTATTCGTCGCTCTGGTGGCCAAGCCGCAGGCAGCATACCGATTGGGCCGGATGCGGGTGTCCGGGTCGATGTCGGGAGTCGGATGCGGCTGGGCGCTTCACCGCATGCATGGTGCCGCACCACGTCGGCTTTGCCACGCCCCCAGCCCGGCACGCATAATGCGCGCGATCTGGCGTGCCGCCAGTCGGTTGCAAGGAGCAGCATTCAATGTCCGACGAGGATTACACGTCCAGCCGCCTCATGGAGTTTCTACGCCAGGCACCCGAGCAAGGCCTGCTGAACTCGGCGGTCGCCAAGAGTCGATTCATTGCCGTCGAACAGGTATTTACCGAATTGAACGGCAGCGAGCGCCGCGATATCCGGATGATCGATGTCGACACATTGTGCGCGCGGCTGCACAAGATCCAGGGCAGTACGATCCGGCGCGAAGTGGTTGAGCTGTACAAGGCCCGCGTCCAGGCGGCGCTGACCGACTATTTCGCCTGGCTGGAAAATCCCACCAGCTTTTCCTCGATTGGCGGCGAGTCCAGTCGCGGCATCAAGCGGACGGCGGTGTCTGACCGGGAAACCTCATTGGAGACCCACGCCCTCGAGGAAATAGCGCTGTCGACCAGCGAGCGCCGACCGGATCTGGTTTCCATTCCGCTGCGCGAGAACGTCACCGTGTTCGTCGCCAATGTGCCGTTGGACCTTACCGAGCAGGAGGCGAGCAAGATCGCCCGAGTGATCGAGGCGCTGGTGCAGGGCTCAGCGACAGGGAAGTCCCGTGCGCAATAGTCAGATTGCGCTGCTGGCACCCCTGGCCATCTTCGGCGCCGGCGTGGTCGGGCTCGGCTACTACTTCTCCCTGCCCGGCATGGAAGGACCGTTCCACGACAACATGGTGCCCGAGCTGATCGGCTTCTGTCTGGAAGGGTTCTTCATGGTGGGCCTGTTGAGCCTGCTGCAGACCATGCGCGAGCGCGCCTATCGACGCGAACTCTGGCTGGGACTGCGCGGCGCCCTGCGTGGCGTGCTGTCGACCCTGGACATCGCACTGCTGTCGCCCAATGCCGAGCCTACTGCAACTGTCGTATTGGAGCAGGACCAGCAGATCGTCGGATTGTTCATGCAGAAAGTGCAGAGCACGCATCTTGAATTGCGCGATCTGGTGGCGCTCAAGCGCGAGAGCATCGACGCCCTCGCCATGATCCGTGACATGGTGCCGATCGCCGCCCAGCTGAGTGCAACCCATATGCGCTGGTGGATCGCCATCGTCAACAGCATGCGGCTGTTGTCGGAGGCGCAGACGCGGGCGGCAATCGAGCAGAGCACCTATCTGTTGCTGGAGAACATCGAGGAATTCGACCGCGTGCATTACTGATGATCGCGCCGTGCTGGACTGCGGCGCCGGCCGCGGCAGAGCGTACAGCTGACTAAGGGCGCCTGGATGCCGCCGCGCGCGCCTGCTCCAGTGCCTCGGTGATCGCCGCGATCACGATCTCTGGCTGATCGACATGCAGATCATGCGAGGCCTGTGCAACGCTGATGCGCCGGGTCTGGGTACTCAGCGCGGCAATCTGCTCATGAGTACGCTGGTGCGCGGCCTCGAGCACTGCACGGTCGGCTGGCTCGGCCTGCGCATAGGGATTCGCAGTGCTGAGCAGATAGACCGGCAGATTGCCGAGGTTCGCATCCGCCGAGATCGCCTGTTCAAACAGCACGCCATTCTCCTGCATGGTGGAGCCCAGCGTGTACCAGAATGCCGGGCGCAGCTTGTTGCGACGGATTGCTTCGTTCAAGCGCTCGCTGTAACGAGGATCGGGCCCACGCAGACACTGGGCCAACTCGGCCGCCGGTGGATCCAGCGCGTCCTGTTCGGCGGCCAGCGTGCACCGGGAAATGAAGGCGAGGGCATTGGCGCGGGCGTTGCGCTCACCTGCTTCCCAGGCAGCAGAAAACGCGCCGACCTGATGCTCAGGCGGATCGAGCAAGACCAGGGCCGCTACCTGGCGCGGAAACCGCTCGGCGTAACGGCGCACGATATTGCTGCCCAGCGAATGTCCCACCAGGATTACTTGCCCGCGCAGCTTGAGCGCTACGGTCAAGGCGCGCAGATCAGTGACTGCAGCGTCGACATCGCGCGGCAGTGGTCCACCATCGCTGAAGCCGAGGCCGGCCCGATCATAGGCGCAGACCCGGGTCAGTTCGGCCAGCGCGGGTTGGATGCCGGACCAGGTCATCGAATCCGCCAGCGCGCCGCTCTCCAGAATGATCGTTGGAGTACCGCGCCCTTCACAGCGCACATTGAGCCGGCGTTGCGCGCTCACGCTCACCCATTTCGCGGGCTTTGCATAGCGATCAAGCGACTCATCCACGGATGGTGCGGCGCTTGCTGGAGCACTCTGCGCGGACGCGCCCGCCATCGGAAGCAGGACAGCGAGCAGGCAGAGCATCATTCGGGTGGGCACGGGCACGGGCATGGGCAGACCATTGATCAAAGACCGAGCTTAGTAGGTCGCTCGTTAATCGGGTGTCAGCGTATCGGCGACCGGGCGCCATCGGGTCACGCCGCCGCTTTGGAAGCAGGTCCGCCAGCCACACGACAGCGCCAACGCTGCGCAGCGTCAGCCGGTCGGCAGCGGTACGCGCCTGGGCGTCCAATACAGACGTCCAATACAGATGATGCCCGGTCGCTGCCAAGGAACTTCGGACTGCCTCCCATCGTCGCCTGCATCGGCGCCCGGCGGCTCGTCAGGTCGCTTCAGAACTTGCCTGCGCGCAATACCTCGACGTCGCTGATGAACAGGATCATCGCGTAGTGGTCGTAGTAATGGTCACGCAGATGGGCTGCGAGTGCGTTCGCGGTCTTGTCATCGCAGACGATTTCGATACGCACATTGGCACTGCGGTCCCAGCCGGCATTGCGGACCCCGCGGCCACCCTTGCCGCGCGCATCGGTCACGGTGTATCCGCGTGCGCCGAGCCGTTCCAGATCGGCGATCACATGCGATTCCAGCTGCGCCTCGCAGATCACCGTCAACAGTTTTCGAGTTTCGGTCTGCACGATTCAGGTACCTGTGGCATGGATCCGCGCGACCACGGAATGGTAGAGCGGAATGCCGACGATGATATTGAAGGGAAAGGTGACACCCAGGGCCGCTGCCAGGGACAGCGAAGGATTGGCCTCGGGCACGGACATGCGCATCGCGGCGGGTACCGCGATATAGGAGGCGCTGGCGGCCAGCGTGGCCAATACGATCGTGCCGCCGGCCGATAGCCCCAGCAACCAGCCCAGCGCGCCGCCCAGCGTCGCCGCGACCAGCGGAAACACGACCGCGAAGGTGACCAGAAACACGCCACTGCGCCGCAAACCGCCCAACTGGCTCACCGTGATCAGTCCCATCTCCAGCAGGAACAGGGCGAGTATGCCCTTGAACAGATCAAAGAAAAGTGGGCCGATCGGCTGCACGCCGTCGACACCTGCGATCCAGCCGATCAGCAGGCCGCCGCTGAGCAGAACCACACCCTTGCCCAGAAACATCTCGCGCGCCAGATGTCGCCACTGATGGGAGGCGGCCCAGCCGCGTGCCAGTACGATGCCGACCACGATGGCCGGCATCTCCAGCAGCACGACGAAGACCGGCATGTACTCCTCGTAGACAATGCTGCGGGAGCCCAGATAGGCGACGACCACGGCATAGGTACCGACACTGACCGAGCCGTAGTGCGCTGCGATGGAAGCCGCATCGGCGCGCTGCAATCTGCCGATGTAGTACAGCACCGGGTACGCCAGCAGGGGCAGCAGCAGACCCATGGCAACTACCGCAAGCATCTGCGGCGCCAGCTCGGAAAGGGGTTGTCGGGACAGCTCGACACCGCCCTTCAATCCGATCGCCAGCAGGAGCAGCATCGTCACGAATTCGTAGATGGCCGACGGCAGTCGCAGATCCGAACGCGCCAGCCCCGCCAACGCACCGAGGATGAAGAACAGGACAACAGGGTCCAGGCTGCTCACGCGCCGGCCTCTCCGGGGCTGGCTTGAGCGGACGCCGGTTCGGGGACCAGTCGCCATTGCACGGGAGCGCCAGCGCGCAGGGGCACAATGGCGGCATCGCCGTCGCCGATCTGCAGCGGGACGGTCCAGGGTGTCTGCTGCAGAACCAGCCGATCGCTATTGCGGGGCAGTCCGTAGAAGTCGGCGCCATGTTGACTGGCGAAGCCCTCAAGCCGATCCAGTGCACCCTCCGCCGCGAACACCTCGGCATACAACTCGATCGCCGCCGGCGCCGAGTAGATGCCCGCACAGCCACAGGCCGACTCCTTGGCACGGCGTGCATGCGGCGCACTGTCGCTGCCGAGAAAAAACTTCGGATTGCCGCCAATCGCGGCCTGCACCAGCGCTCTGCGGTGTTCCTCGCGCTTGAGCACCGGCAGACAGTAGCTGTGCGGACGCAGGCCACCGACGAACAGGGCATTGCGATTGAGCAGCAGATGATGCACGGTGATGGTGGCGGCGACCCGCGACGGCGCCTGGCTGATGAACTCCACCGCCTGCCGTGTCGTGATGTGTTCCAGCACCACCCGCAGGCGCGGATGGCGTTCCAGCAGGGGTGCCAGTTCGCGCTCGATGAACACCCGCTCGCGATCGAACACATCGACCTCGGGATCGGTCACTTCGCCATGCACCAGCAGGGGCAGGCCCAGTTCCTCCATCGCCGTCAGCGCCGCCGTACATTGCCGGATATCGTGGACTCCATGCGCGGAATTGGTAGTGGCGCCCGCCGGATACCATTTCACACCGTGTATCTTGCCGCTCGACTTTGCCGCCCCCAGTTCGGCCGCCGAAGTGCCCAGGGTCAGATACAGGGTCATCAGGGGTTCGAACTGCAGACCCCTGGGCAATGCCTGCAGGATGCGATCGCGGTACTGCAGCGCCTGCGCAGTTGTCACCACCGGCGGATCAAGATTCGGCATCACGATGGCGCGGGCGAAGCGGCGCGCGGTATCGGCGACGGTCAGGTTCAATAGCGCGCCGTCACGCAGATGCACATGCCAGTCATCGGGACGAGGGATTACCAGACGTTGGCTGGTCTCGGCTTCGCTGGAATTCATGAGGCTCCATCAGTGCGGTGAATGGTGCGCGGCCAGGCATGGCATTGAACCGGACTGGCCAACGCCGGCGGATCATCGCAGATTTGTCGCTCGGCTTCGCCTACTGAGCCGCTGGTGCGTGCGGATCCGAAAGGGCCGGTCGCGCCGCCAGCGCCGTGACCAGAAGCAGGGCGTTGTCATATCATTGACATGTCGAAGCTGAATCGTTCACCTCCGGCGCTTGTCAGGGGTAATCATTGATGGCTGCTGCGCTGCCTGCCAACGAAAAAGGACGTCTGCGTCAGCTGGAACTGCTGCGGGTCCTCGACACCGCGGCCGACAAGACTCTGGATGAGCTGACGCGCCTGGCTTCGCTGGTCTGCGAAGCCCCGATCAGCATGATCAGCCTGATCGACAAGAACCGCCAGTGGTTCAAGTCGCGCAATGGACTGGATGCTGTCGAGACGACCCGCGATGAGGCCTTTTGCGCGCATGCCATCCTCGGCGATGAACTGATGATCGTGGAGGACGCCAGCAAGGATGTTCGATTCCAGAACTATCCGAGCGTCACCTCCGATCCCCATATCCGCTTTTATGCAGGCGCTCCGCTCATTGTTGCCGGTGGCTACGGGCTGGGGACCTTGTGCGTGATCGACCGCAAGCCCAGAGTGCTCAATGATTTCCAGAAGAGTGCGCTCAAGGTGCTCAGTGTCGCCGTGGTGTCTCAGCTGGAACTGCGCCGCGCGCAGTCAGAGCTGAAGGCGATCGAGCAACTGCTGCCGATGTGTGCCTGGTGCAGAAGCGTGCGGCTGGAGGACAATTCGTGGAAGTCCCTGCACGAGTACGTGATGGACCACGTCGATGTTACCCACAGCATTTGTCCCGAGTGTGCCAATAGTCGCTAGGGATACCCGACCGGCAGAGTCGAAGCGATTGTGGTATTGCTGTCCGCAAAGGCCCAACAGATGGCGGTTTGACATGGCAAGAGTGACCGGAATCGGCGGTGTATTCCTCAAGTGCAGGGGTGATAGCGCTGCGCTGGCAGCCTGGTATCAGAAGCACCTGGGCATGCCCCTGGAAGACTTTGGCGGCGCCATCCTCAGGTGGCCGGACGACCAGGCCGAGGACCAGGGTCTCACGGTCTGGCATCTCGCGGGCAAGGACAGCAAGTGGTTCAGCCCCAGCGAGTCGTCCTTCATGATCAATTACCGCGTCGACAATCTCGATGAGTTGCTGGCGCAGTTGCGCGCGGCCGATGTCGCCATCGTGGCCGGACCGGAGTCACACGAGAACGGCAAGTTCGCCTGGATCATGGATCCCGATGGCAACAAGGTTGAACTCTGGGAACCGATGCTGTGGGATGACAGGAACAAGGGCGCCTGATCCCTGGACCCTCGCCGGCATCCCTGCACGATGCCCTCCCGACACCGCCGCCTTCAGCGTGGCATCTCACAGAGATGCCCTGCAGGGATGCGCTCTTGTGTAGGGCAAGTCTGTGACTTGCCATCTCACCACCGCGACGGACTCAAGGCGGCATCTCACAGAGATGCCCTGCAGGGATGCGCTCTTGTGTAGGGCAAGTCTGTGACTTGCCATCTCACCACCGCGACGGATTCAGGACGGCATCTCACATAGATGCCCTACAGGCATGCGCTCTTGTGTAGGGCAAGTCTGTGACTTGCCATCTCACCACCGCGACGGATTCAGGACGGCATCTCACAGAGATGCCCTACAGGAATGCGCTTTTGTGTAGGGCAAGTCTGTGACTTGCCATCTCACCACCGCGACGGATTCAGGACGGCATCTCACAGAGATGCCCTACAGGAAAGCACACTGCACCGGCCTCGCAGCCCGTCTGTTCAACCACTACCGACGGCTGCGTCAGCGTGTTTTCGGCTTCCGTGTCGCCTGCTTTTCGGCACGGCGCTCCTTGCGTTCCTGCTGATCGACACTGAGCGTGCCGTCCTTGAAGCGCTGCTTGCGCTCGGCCTTGAGGCTGGCCTGTTGCGCCGCTGCCTGATCCAGCCCGATCTGTTCCTGCTCGATCATCGCTGGGGTCTCCAGACTGATCCGGCCCAGTTTTCCACTGCGAAATTCCTTGATCAGGAGTTCGCAGATCTTGTGCATATTGAGCTTGCCGCCTGCCGCGATCGCGCCGCGCTTGACCGCGGCCAACTGCAGAAACGCGTCTTCGGTGTCGGGAATGGCATCGAGCTTGTAGCGATCCCTGAGCAGGTCGGGGTAATGGCGAATCAGAAACTCCGCTGCAAAGTACCCGACATCTTCGTAGTCCATCGCGGTGTCACGGATCGCGCCGGTGGCGGCCAGACGATAGCTCGCGGCCGGGTTCTCGACCTTGGGCCAGAGGATGCCCGGCGTATCGAACAGGGTGATGCCGCTGCCCAGATTGATGCGTTGTTGGGCCTTGGTGACCGCCGGCTCGTTGCCGGTCTTGGCAATCGTGCGTCCCGCAAGAATGTTGATCAGGGTGGATTTGCCAACATTGGGAATGCCGACCACCATCGCATGAATCGGCTTCTTGCCCGGGTCGCGCTCCGGAAGCATCGCCCGACACAGGCCCAGCAAGGACTTGATGCCCTCGGCTTGATCGCTTCGTGTCGGAAAGGTCTTGACGTTGCGTTGCTGCTCAAAATGCGCCTGCCACAACGCCGTAACCTCGGGATCGGCGAGATCAGACTTGCTCAGCACTTTGATGCAGGGCGTATTGCCGCGCAGACGTGCGATCGCGGGATTTTCGCTCGAGCCGGGAATGCGCGCATCCAGAATCTCGATCAGCAGATCGACCTGCGGCAGCAGTTCGATCATGTCCTTCTGGGCCTTGTGCATATGCCCGGGGTACCAGTGAATCGTCATTGCGAAGTCCTTGATGGTGCGCGCCGACGTTCGATACGGCGCCAATCACTCGCCGGCCGCGACCGCCGGATGGGTCATTGCTGGGTCGCTGGCTCGCGGGGCCACACTGAATCGCACATTGTCTGGGCGCAGCCAGACAGGAATGGACTGCAGGGCGCGTGCCGATCTTCCCTCTGGCAGCCAGCTCATTGTTGCCCATGCTGCCCGCAATACAGGATACACCTGCGCAGCAGTGCAGCTCGGGACGACCGTCTGCGCTCTCGCCGTGCTGGCGGTTCAGTCGGCGCTCGACCTGGGCACGGGCGATGCCGGGAGGCCAAAAGCATGCTCGCGCCAGGACGCCTGATTTGACCAGGCTGCAGCGAGGGCGTAGCTTGAGCCTGCTGGCATTCTGCCGGCGTGTGGTATCAACGGGGGAACAACATGAAACAGCTATTTGGCTTGCTTCTGGTTCTTGTGATCGGCTTTGCGTCAAGGGTGTCCGCTGAAGAAGAGCGCAACTACACCGAAGGTCCGGTATCGGCCGTTACCTCAGTGAAAATCATGGACGGACAGTACGAAAACTACCTTGCCTACCTGGTGAAGACCTACAAACCCCTGTTGGAAGCCCAGAAAGAGGCTGGAATCATCCTTGGGTACTCGATATTTGACGCGACCGCGCGCTCGCCCGACGAAGCGGACCTGTATCTGGTGGTGACGTATCCGAACATGGCCAGCATGGATGGATTGCAGGCGAAGACGGAACCCTTGCAATCGAAGATCACTGGTATGAACCGCAGCCAGGCAGCCGCCGCGTCCGCAGATCGAACCAGGATGCGTACCATCTTGGGTACCGAGCTCATTCGCGAACTGATACTCAAGTAGGCGCCAGTAGGCGGGAAAACCGCGCGCGCAAGGGCTTGCTGTTTCTTGCGCGCAATTTCCCCGGATTCAGGCACTGTGCTGCAGGCGGCGAGCAGCGAGTTGCCTGGATGGGGCTGCGCAGCAGCGCAAGCCAGAACTGTCTTGATGGACAGCGCACCATGGTCCTCCTGATGCATTGCGGCTAGGCGCTGACGCCAAGCAGGATGATCCATGGCGACTCGCGACGATCGTGCGCGACTGCGAGGTACAGCGTCCTCTCGCCAACCCGCCATATCGCAAATTGAACGATGTCGCCTCGTGGAATCGCAACATGAAGGCCTTGCCCCCGTTCGCTTGGGTCGCCGAACTCCCTGGCCAGCAGGTGTTGCAACGAAGTCAGTCTTGCCGACACCCTGCGCTGCAGTTTCTGCACCCGATCACCGTCGTGCGCAGCGACGCTACCGCGAAGCTTCCGGGTCTCGATCTCGGCGCAGGCCGCGCCGCGCGCACAGACATACTGCATGGCCAGCGCAAGCAGATCAATGGACTCGGTCACTACGGTCCTCGCCAATCGGCAGACTTCACGGTCCGAACATATCAGAGCTGGCGCGCTGCATGATCCGCAGCTGAACAAGCCGCGCCGGCAGCGACGGATTCGCCGCAAAGTCGGCGTTGAAGGGAATGAGGCAACAAGGCCTCGGCCCAAACCCAAGGACAACAACATGAGCAAGAAATACTGGATTAGCGGCGCACTGGCGCTCGCCCTGGCCGGCGTCGGCGTGGCGCAGGCGAATGGCGATCGCGGATGCGGTCATCGCGGTCACGGCGCCGATGCGCACAAGCAGGCGGACAGCGACGGCGATGGCATCGTCACGGTTGCCGAGGTGCAGGCGAAGATCCTGCAGCGCGCGGTCAGCATTGACGCCAACAAGGACGGCACCATCACCATCGCCGAAATGGACGCACATCGCGAGCAGATGCGTGCCGAGCGCCGCGCCGCACGTCTCACCAGGCTTGACGCCGACAAGAACGGCAGTATCAGCGTCGAGGAATTCGTCGCGGCGAAGTCGGAGCGCGCAGCACGGATGGATCGCAATGCCGATGGCGTGCTCGACAGCAAGGACCGTCGCGGTCGCGGTGAACACCGCCGCGGTCAGAAGGAGTAACACCGATGCGGGGTGTCGAAGCATCGGCATCCCGCATAGGTCATGATGGCCATCACCGTCCGTGAACCGAGTTCCCACTGGATGCCCGTTGCCGCCAGCGCTGCCGAATCCGACCCCGATCTGCCGGTGCTGCAACGCATCGCCGGTGGTGACGCCGCTGCCTGCAGTGTCTTGCTTGATCGGCATCTGGCGCGCCTGCATGCTCTGGCAACGCGGATGCTCGGGAGCGCTGAGGATGCCGATGAGGTCTGCCAGGACGCCTTCGTTCGTGCCTGGCGTCAGGCCCCCCACTGGAAGTCCGGCGGTGCCCGCTTTTCGACCTGGCTGCATCAAGTGGTATTGAATCTGAGTCGCGATCGGCTGCGCAGCAGACGCGCGACGGTGCCGCTGGAGCAGTTGCCCGAAGGCGCCCACGAGGACACGCCCGAGCACGCTCAGGGCCAACGGGATCGCAGCCTGATGATTCGTCGCGCCATGGAGCAGCTGCCGGCGCGTCAGCGCGAGGCCTTGCTGCTCTGTCATTTTCAGGGCCTTACCAATATCGAAGCCGCCGCCGTCTTGGCGGTGTCGGTCGATGCACTGGAATCCCTGCTGGCCCGCGCGCGCCGCGGTCTGCGTGACCTCCTGCAAGGAGGCACCGAAGCGTACTCTGGAGTGCCACAATGAGCAGCATGAATCCGGTCCGCCTGAGTGAACTGCTAGACACCTATGGCGACAACCCCCTGCGCTGGCCCGAGGAGGAGCGCGCGGCGGCCTTGCAACTGCTGGCCAGCTCCGCCGAGGCGCGTGCCCTGCGTGAGCACGCATCATGGCTGGACGCCCAGCTGGATCAATTCGAAGTCGCTCCGGCTCGAGCCCAGTTGCGCGCCTGCATTCTGCGTGGTTTCCCGCCGCCAATGATCGGCTGGCGGGTCTGGTTGCGCGAGCTCTGGCAGGAACTGGGCGGTTGGCGCCTGGTGACACCGGCGTTTGCCGCCAGTCTATTCCTCGGTGCGATGTTGCCGAATTGGGTGGAGCAGTCCGCCGCGGATCTCCCGGACGAAGATCTGGTCGCCGACGTGCAATTCATTGACGATGATTTCTGGGTGCAACCATGAATGCCCTGCCCAAGCGCTATCGCTGGTTGCTGCTGCTCTCGCTGGCGCTGAATATCGGTCTGGTCACGGCGCTGGTGGCACATCACTGGCATGACAACGAGCGCCACGCCTCGGCGGAGCGCCGCTGGTCGCGCATCCCGGATTCGCGGCAACTGGCGCGTGCGCTGGAAGATGCCGATCGTCGCATCCTCGGCGAAGTGCTGGAACGCCACCGCCAACACATCAGCGGTCCGTATCGCCCGCTTGGCAATGCCCGCCGTGAGGTTGCCGAGGCGCTGCGCGCCGAGCCCTTCGATCCCGATGACCTGAGTCTGGCCTTCGCAGACATGCGCAGCAGCGAAGATGCGATGGGCGAAGCCAAACACGCTTTCATGCTGGAACTTGCCACCCGGATCAGCGCCGATGGCCGTCAACGCATCGCCGACCGCATGCAGCGCGGCCGCCGCGGTCGCGATACCGAACGTCGACGAGCCCCCGAGGCCTCAGCTCCGCAGCCCGAAGCCGAAACGAATCGGTAACAGCAACACGCCTTGCTGTAGGGCATCTCTGCGAGATGCCATCTCAACTCCTCGATAGATTCAAGCCGGCATCTCACAGAGAGGCCCTGCAGGCATGCGCTCTCTGTAGGGCAAGTCTGTGACTTGCCATCTCACCACCGCGACGCACTCAAGCGGGCATCTCACAGAGATGCCCTACAGGCATGCGCTCTGTTGTAGGGCAAGTCTGTGACTTGCCATCTCACCACCGCGACGCACTCAAGCCGGCATCTCACAGAGAGGCCCTGCAGGCATGCGCTTTTCTGTAGGGCAAGTCTGTGATTTGCCATCTCACCACCGCGACGCGCTCAAGCCGGCATCTCACAGAGAGGCCCTGCAGGCATGCGCTCTTCTGTAGGGCAAGTCTGTGACTTGCCATCTCACCACCGCGACGGATTCAAGCCGGCATCTGCGAGATGCCCTGCAGTTCCAGCACTTAGCGCGGCGTTCCGTGTTCTCGCGGGCGTGACTCCATCCTGGCCTTTACAGCCGGTGCCTTCCGGCTGCGCACACCCTTTCTCCCACTGCTGGCTTCGGCCAGCAAGCGCTGAAAGCTGGGGCATTCCAGATGACTCGGTGCCGGACAACGTGCGGCGTGGCGCAGGCCATTGCGCAGTGCGGTGAGCTTGCGGATGCTGGCGTCCAGTTCATCGGCCTTGGCGGTCAATCGCTGCCGATCGATGTTCGGCGTGCCATCGGCAACGAACATGCTGGCGATTTCGTCGAGTGAAAATCCGGCGGCGCGGCCGAGGGCGATCAGGGCAAGGCGCTGCAGTACGGCCGGATCGAACAATCGCCGCAGGCCACTGCGGCCCATCGAAGCGATCAAGCCCTTCTGCTCATAGAAGCGCAGGGTCGATGCCGGAACGCCGGCGCGTTTGGCCACTTCCGAAATGTCCACGCTACCCCTTGACTTGAAGTCGACTTGAAGTGGCACTCTGCCTTCCAGGCCAGTCTTCGGCAAGCGGCAGGAGAACTTATGCACATCATCACCAGCACGATCATGATCGGCCTCGGCGCCACCGCGCTGATCGACCTCTGGGCCTTGGCACGCCGACGCCTGTTCGATGTCGCGTTGCCGGACTACGGACTGGTCGGGCGCTGGCTGGGCCAGATGCCGCGCGGTCGCTTCCGTCATCCTGCGATCAGGAGTGTGCCACCGGTGCCGGGCGAACGGCTGATCGGTTGGGGCATGCATTACCTGATCGGTATCGTATTCGCCGGACTGCTGGCCCTGATCCGGAGCCCGGCCTGGTTTGCGCAACCCAGCCTCTGGCCCGCATTGATCGTCGGCGTCGCGACGGTGGCGGCGCCCTATCTGCTGATGCAGCCGGGTATGGGCCTTGGCATCGCCGGCCGTCTGAGCGCCAAGCCGTGGAGCGTACGCCTGCACAGCCTCGTCACCCACATCATGTTCGGCATCGGTCTGTATGCGATGGCCTGCGCGCTGCAAGTTTTCGCTGCGCGCTGACGTTGCGTCCGGTTCCCTGTACCTTTTCCTGTCCCACGGAGTTCCCATGCGTATCCCCGCCCGTTTTGCCCCGATCCTGTTCGGCGCCCTCCTTTCGGCCATCATGGTCGCACTCGTCTCCGCATTTGTCCTCGCCACCAGTCAGGGCATCCATCCCGGTTTTGCTGGTCAGTGGCTCAGCAGCTGCCTGAAGACCTGGCCCGTTGCATTCGTCGCCGTCACCCTGCTGGCGCCCTGGGTGCGCAGAGTGGTGGCGCGGGTTACGGAGTGAATCCAGCGCGTGGAACCCCATTGGGTGATCGTCCGAGCCATGGGTGCGCGATCGCAATTCACTGCACGCATTTGCGGATTGACCATGCGGTGATGCATCCGGCGCAACGCCCTTCGGTTGTTGCGCCCTAGGGAACTCGCGCATCTCGCCACCGACTCACTCCCGCCACGGATTCCCCAGCGGCTTGAGGCTGGCGAGGTTTTCGCCGTGTTCGAGTTCGGCGATGCGTTGTTCGAGTTGGTGGCGGGTGAGGGCGTCGACGACCTCGAACTGCAAGGGTTGCCGGTAGGCGGCGAGGGCTTCTTCGTGGCGACCCAGGCGGAGCAGGGCGTTGCCGAGTTCGATGGCGTCGGGGAAGCGTTGCGGCAGCACCTGGAGTACTTCGCGGGTGCGGGCGATGACTTTCTCCCAGTCCTGGCCGCCCTCTTCGTAGATGTATTCGCCGATGCGGTGGCTCATCGACGAGGCGCGTGCCTTGGGGCGCAGCCTGATTTCGGCGGCGAGGCAGTGAAGTCCGGGTCGTCTACGCGAGATCTCATCTCTACTCCGTGGTGAGTTCAACACGGCATGTCATCGAGGCCACGAACGGGAAGGCAGTCGAACAGCGTGGGTCGGAGCAACTGGACAGGTTTGCAAGCCGGGTCGGCCACTACCGGTTGCCACGCAGACCCAGCATCTCAACCATTCAATCGCCTTCGAACCCGTTCGAGAACAAGGCGGTTGGCCTTCCAGCTGTCATCACATCGTTCACCGCATTGGCATCGGTGATGCCTGGAACCAGATTGGTGGCCGAGCTGTTCAATAGAAACGTGCTGCCATCGGAATTCGTATAGACCCCGGTTGTCACGGCGTTTGCGGTGCTGCCGGGATTGCCGGCCGCGGTGGAAATGGTGGTCAGTAGACCGCTCCCGATATCCAACAGGAAGGCATCGATCGCTGCGCCATTGCTGTCAGTCAAACCTGCCACCAGATTGGTTGCAGCCGATGAAAACATCAATTTTCCGCCATCGGCGGAAAGCCGCGCAGAACCCGACAAACCATTTGCCGTCGTTTGCGTTGACCCGTTGGCGCCCGAGATGAGCCGCGTCGACCCGGCATCACGATCAAACAGGTAGAGATCGTTCACCCCGTTAGTGTCGGTAACGCCCGAGACCAGGGTAGTGCCCTGGGTGCTGATCACCACAAAGCGTCCGTTGCCCGATAGCTGTTGCCGTGTAATCGTCTGCACCGCCCCCATGGCCTGGGTCAGGGAGCCGTTCACACCACTCAGAAGTCGGCGATCTCCCGTCTGCCGATCAATCAGGAATACATCGTCGGTAAAGGCCGCATCTACCTGCCCGGGCACCATGTTTGTGGCGCGCGTGTTGACGACGAACCAACGGGCATCCGGAGTCATCACGACCTGGTTCATCTGCCCATTCGCCGCCTGGCTTGGTTGACCCGCCGCCGATGTAATCAATGAATTGGTTCCTGCTGCACGATCAAACAGGAATGCGTCAAAGGTGCCGTTGCTGTCAGTCACTCCAGAGACCAGGTCTGATGCACTGCTGATGTAGAGGACATGGGTAGCCCCCGGGGTGATCCCTGTCGGCAACGACTGGTTCGTGCCGGTGGCGTTCGGATTGCTCGCGGAGCGCGATACCAGGGTTCGCGCACCGGTCTGAATATCAAACAGGTAGATATCTTCCAGTGCATTGGTGTCGGATACGCCGGCCAGAAGATCGGTGGCGTGGGACTGGAACAATACGAAGGCACCGTCCTGGTCGATGGCCACGTCACTGAAGGCGACAGAACTGCCGTTGCCCGTTTGCAGCAATGACGAGGCCGTATGCGATATCAGCCGGTTCATTCCGGTTTGACGATCAAACAGGTACACATCCCCAGCCGCGTTTGTGTCCGTGACCCCGGCAACCAGATCGGTTGCAACAGACTGGAACACGATGTATCGCCCGGATGCGCTGATCGCCCGCGGCACTGAGTTTCCATTGGCGGCGGTAGCAACTGTTCCCGCAAGCCGCGAGACCAGAACGATCGCAGCGCTGGTGCGATCAAACAGAAAAACGTCCGAGGTCGAAGCCGAGTCGGATTGCCCTGCGACCAGGTTGGTCGCGGTACTGCCAAACAGAACCCATCGGCCGTCCGGCGTCATAGTCGTCCCGGTACTCTCCGCGTTCGCGGTGTTGGGACCGGTGCTGGACCGGGACACCAGCATCTTTTCGATCTCCTGGGCAGAAGCAGGAGCGATCGCGAACGCAAAGAGAGAGAGCAAGAACGACAGAACCGGTCGGCAACTTCTCGCGGCGGGCGTGCGCCGGCTTTCGGGATTGTTCATTTAGAGGCCCACAGTTGAGTGATTCGCTTGCGGATGACGGGCGAAAGCCATTGCGGTCACCTTGCCGAGTTCATCGGGCGAACTCTACGCCGATCTTGACCACGTCGCCGGACGAGATCAAGGTGCCAGGAGTGGCCTTGAAAGCCGCTCAGGGCTCGTACTTGCGGATCGTCATTGCGTCTCCAGGCGTTATGCAGGGACGTAGGGCGCAATATCATTGCGCCGGATTGGGTATGCGGCAGGATTTGGTGGCGCAGTAATACATCCGGCGCAACGCCCTTCGGTTGTTGCGCCCTGCGGTGATCGAGGATTCGGTGCTGCTGTTGGCGGGCTACCATTCCCTGCGCGTTTCGACGAGGAACTGCACCTTGTCGATATCGCTGCCGCCGTCGAGCGGAAACGCGACATCGACATGGATGACGCTGCCGTGGCCGGAGCGGCTGTTGCCCAGTCGCAGGCCAAAGCCGATATCTTTCAGGACACCCAGGTTGGGCGTATCCAGCACGTCCCTGCCCCAGGTGCGGCCGGCATCGAAAAACACCGCGCCGCCGACATGGAACAGACGGAACGGATACCACTTGGAGAAGTAGCGCTGTTCCACGGTGAAGCGCGCGCTCTTGTTGCCGGCCTGGTAATTCAGTGGGTAGCCGCGCAGACCATTGTCGCCGCCCAGCATCAGCTGATGATCCAGATCGAGCGCATCACCATAGGCCAGGTTGGCGCTGGCAAAGAACAGCCAGCGATCCGTCTGCTCGAAGTAGTAACGCGTCGTGCTGGTGAGCAGCAGGTCGGCATTGCCGCCGTGTTCCCAGCGACCGTTCAAGCTTGCTGAATGCGTCAAGGTACCGCGCTGCCCGATCTCAAAGCCGCGATTCATCGCGAACTGATAGATCAGCGCGTTGCGATCTGCGCCCAGGCCGGTCGAACTGTAGCCCAGGCGTGCCTGCAGATACGTTCCGACAAACACATCCTCGGTGCGCTCGATCTGGTCGTGGTTGCGCTTCTTGTCGAAGCGGTCCTCGACCATTTCCCAGCCGAACCAGGGATAGGCGAGGTCACGATCTTCGGGAAGCGGGTCTGTGGCCAGGGCAGCAGGCAGGGGATCGAACTCGCGGTGATCAAGAGTCACACCCCATAACCAGCGATTGACGCGCCCCGCTTGCAGCCCCCGCGAGCGACCACCAAATGCCTCGACATAGCGCGCGCGTTCGCGAAACCTGTAGTCCACTTCGCCCAGGCGATAGAGGGGGTCGATGCGGTCCAGCAGTGCGAATCGTGCCCCACCGGTCCAGCGCGCATCCAGTGAATAGAACGGCCGCTCCAGCGCCGCCTGCCATTCATGGCCATCGCTGTTGTTGGCATAACTGGCCAGGGCCTGCCAGCGCGTAGCCAGCAACTGACGATCGATATAGCGCAACTCGCGCACATCGCGATCGATACCGGACTTGTAGGAAACCGACAGGCCGACGCCGTGCCCGAGCAGATTCTGCTCCTCGATTTCAAAGCCGTTCGTGCTCTTGCCGCCGCTGCGGCCGATGGAAATGCCCGGGTTCAGCGACCAGACATCGCGTGTGGTGATGAGCAGATCAACCACGCCGTCGGCATAACGCAGCGGAACGACTTCGGCGTCGAACAGAAAGCGTTCGGCGCGCAGGATGCGCTCGGATTCCTCGATGACGCGATGCGAATACCGGTCGCCGCTGCGAAACAGCACCCGCTGCAGGATCACTTCCGGACGGGTGACCACGTGCAGGCGATTGGACAGGCGAAACAGGGCGCGATTCTCCCGCGGATCGCTCAGATCAAAAACATCCTGATTGTCGACCTCGATGCGCCCGATCACCGCGCCGGAATGTTCGAGTTCGGCGTGGCTGGGGCCAGCGTAACCCGCTATCAGTTGCGGCGGGCGCAGTTGCGGATCGGCCAGGGCCCATGCCGGCACGCACAGCGCCACACAGGCGAGCAGGGGCAGTGTCGGCCACAACAGCCGCGCCGCTTTCATGACTCGCCCGTAGCCGGGATCTACTATCGCACCGCGCTGCACAAGCTTCCTCCTGTCTCATATCCGAAATCAAGCTGCCATACGCGCACCGTGCGGCACGGCGTGTCGGGCGCATGTCGGAGCCAGCTCAAGTCGTTGTTGTCGACACCCGGGCACCGGCCTGCCCTGGCCAGAGCATACGCTCTCCGCCGCGTTCAGTTTGTTGGCTGCCGCACGGCAAGCAGCGTAGTCGGATGCATCCGGCGCAGTGCCCTTCGGTTACTGCGCCCTACGGTGATCGTTGTGCGGAACCCCTCCGCTTCGGGTCGACGGAGTCGGTTCGAATTGGGGCGGAAGTCGCTCTGAGCAGGGCCTTGGCGTGCGTGTGAAACGGACTGGCGGGCGCCCACCGGGTCTGGATGCGCTTGGCCAGACCGCCCACCTTGGCACGATCGATGGGTTCACCGGCGTGTGCGGCGCACAGAGCGGCGGACATTTCGGCTGCGGCGCTGCGCCAGTGCTCGGCACCGTGATGCTTCTGTGCCGCTGCAACCGCCTGCTGCGCACGCACACTTCCGATCTCGACGGCTGCTTGCTCGCAATCGAGTTCGGCCAGTCCGGCAAGAATGGGCCCCAGCATGGGATGGTCAAATTTCTCGGCGATTGGCAGGGCTTCCTCCCACAGTGCACGCGCCTCCGACAGGTCACCTTGAAAACGGCGTGTCCACGCGAGATTGTTCAAGGTGTAGGAGAGATCGTCGAATTCTTCGCTGCGATGCTTGCGGTCGCTGAGCACGGCGGCACGCAGCAGCGTCTCGGCCTGGCCGAGCGCGCCGGCTTCCAGCTCCAGGAGTCCCAGATTGTTTTTCAAGGTGCCGATCTCCGGCCCGTTTTCGTCGTAGACCTGAAGCGCCAACGACAGGGCCCGATTCCAGGCGGCGCGCGCGACATCGATCCTGCCGCTGGCATAGGCGTTTGATCCGCGCGTACCAATGGCTTGAATCGTCGCCGGATGGAGTTCTCCGACCACGGGCTCCAGCAATTCGATCGCCTGCAGGAATTGACGATCCGCGGCATCGTAGTCGCCGGAGAAATGCAGCAGAAAACCTAGACCCGATACGCTTCGGCTGCGGACCAGGGCGGCTTCCTCCGAACTCGCGTTGGCTTCGGCCAATTTGCCGATGGCCTCGTTATAGGCGGCGAGTGCCGCGACATCGTTCTCCCGATAGGCCTGCACATCGCCCATGATGTTCGCGGCGCGCGCCAGCTGGATCGCGGTGGCCGCTGAACCGCGCGCAGCAGCCGAGGCCAGATCGTCCAGGCTCTGCGTCGCCTTGTCGTATTCCCCCATCGCGAAGTAGACGTCAGCGAGCTCGATCTGATTTTCTATTCTTTGACTGGCGTCTTCGGGCGAAAGCTCATCGCCCGGATTCAAGTCGAGAGATTTCCGCATCAGTTCCACGCTGCGCTTGTGCAGTCCGAGGCTGGAGTAGGCCTGGCCCATGGTCGCGAGAAATCTGGATTTGACTGCAGGACGGGAAAAGCGCGTCGTGTCGATTCGCTTCACCGCGCGATCCAGCACTTCACGCACGGTCACGCTGTCCTGTCGCGCCCGTTCGGCATCGGCCAATCGAAACACCGAGAGCAGGAAATTTCTGGTTTGCCGCTCCGACTCCAGTTCAAGTTCGGCTTGAGACTGCGCGCGTCGCGCCACGTCACGCGCCAGGGTCGCGTCCCAGGCGAGATAGGACATCACCGCAGAGAGCAATAGCGAAGCGCCGATTGCGAGCATCCAGCGCTGCTGTCGGCGACGCATCTCGCGTCGCCGCAACGCATCATAAGGAACCCCCAGCAAGCCAGCTGCCAGCTTGAGAAATGCCGCGTTGAAGCCATCGCCTTCGCTGCGCGCATCGGCCGCGAGGGGCTCGCCGGGCGGCGCATCAGGGTTGGCGCCATCAAACAGCAACTCACGGGGAAATGCGGCCACGGCGCCCGCCGTGCGCGGGTCGGCCGTCGGATCACCGGCGACGACAAAGGCCAGCACCGGCCGCTCAGGATACTTCTCGCGGAAGTAGCGAATCTCCTGACCGACCCAATGCGAAGCCACTGCAGCCGGGGAGCACACCACGATCAAGGCTTCGGCAGCATCCAATGCGGCCTCAATGCTTCCGGACAAACGAGCGGAGGACGCCAGATCCTCGCGATCGCGAAACACCGGGCCCAGGCGAGCGGGTAGCTGCCGCTCAGTCGCGCCATCGGTGCGCAAAGCCGCCGGCACCCGGAACGATTCAAGGCGCCGGTGCAGGCGCCGGGTGAGGCGTTCGTCCCTGTGGCTGTAGCTGATGAAGGCGCGATAGCGAAGCGCGGGCAAACTCACTGGCCTGGCCCGATCTCGCCTTGGCGCCGCCGCCGCTTACTCGAAACCATTCTGGAACAGAGTGTTGAACGCCGCCATGCAGGCCGAGTTGGGCTCGGCGGGATTGCCGTTCCAGGTGCCCAGAAAGGTACTGTTGCGAAAACAGAAATACTCACCGTTGTAGCCATTCAGATCGCCGCGCCAGAGAAACGTGCCGCCTTGCTGGATGTACGAGTTGCTGGTCAGTGTGGCGGATGTGAGTCCATAGAGCCCGACGATGATGAGCCCGTTGGGAAAGCGATAAACGCCCCACTGAAACCCGGTCGGCGCATCGAAGCGGAGATCGTCGAGCAGCGCGTAACGCGTAGCGCGCACCGCGTTATTGGTATTCGGGCCGATCAGGCTGGCGAGCCCGGTTTCATCGCCTTCAAAAAAACTTCCGCCGCCCCAGACATCGTCGACGGAAATTTGACAGTAGACGTCAACCAGGTGGGTGCCATTGTCGCGCCCGGAGAAGGTGATGCCGTTGATGATCAGGAGCGCAGAGCCGACCGTGCTGCCGGGGCAATCGGCGGTGCCGATCTGACGCGTATCCCACTCGCCACCGAAATCCACCCGCAAGGTGCGACGGGCCGCCAGACATTCGCAGGCGAGCAGGAGTCCGATGGCAATCACGATCAATCGCGAAATCGTTCGATGCTTCATGCTCTACCTCGCACTGGTCGAGATGCTGCGCCCAGGCCAATACCCAGTTCAGCCGAGGCGAGATACTTCTTTGCCGATCTTGCGCGCGCCTCACCAGGCGCGCTGGCACCGAAGCTGGCACCAGCATATCCTAGTGCTGCGGCGGCGGCGATGGCCTGCTGAGCGAAGCCGACTCCGGCCGGCACCTACGGCCGCGTAGAATGGGCCGTGCTCCCCGTCAGAGGCTCTCGATGACCCACTATTCCCTGCGCGATGTCATTGAAGCCTGGGAGCGGGTTGGTCGGGGTGGCGATGCCATGGCCGAGCACGAGCGCCTCGATCTGGCGCGCGCCGCGCTCGATCTGGGACACCCCACGTTTGCCTGTGAAATTCTCAGCGATGCCTTGCGGCGCGGCCAGACCGCAGCGGAGCTTCGCTATCTCGCCGCGCTCGCCCATGCCCGGATCGGGGCCTACAGCCAGGCCGCCGCGTGGATCGATACCCTGTTGGAGAACCCGGGCGACGCCGCGCTGGAGGTACAGGCACTGTCGCTCGCGGGCCGCATTGCCAAGGATCGCTGGGCGCGTCTGCCGCCGGGGAGCGCGCGCGAGCGCGCCGGCCTCACCGCGCTGAAGCACTACCGCGACGCCTGGCGTGCCACCCGCGATCCGTTTCCTGGAATCAATGCGGCAACGCTGCTGGTGCTGAGCGGCGATCTCGCAGCTGGCCGCGCATTGGCGGAACAGGTGCGCGCCGCCGCCCTGGCCGCCGACTCAAGCCTGGAGCCGCATTGGCGCGAAGCCACCCTCGGCGAGGCGGCCTTGCTCATGGGCGAACACGAATCCGCCGCCACCCACTATGCGGCTGCCGTCGCTGCGGCAGGACGCAATGTCGGCCACGTGGCCTCCATGCGTCGGCAATTGCGTTTGCTCAGCCGCAGCATGCAGGTTCCCGATGCCGTCTTTGCGGCCTTGAGTGTGCCCTCGGTGGCCGTGTTTACCGGCCATATGATCGACGCGCCGGATGTGCCCGAGCCGCGCTTTCCTGCCCACATCGAAGCCGCCGTTGCGGAACGGATTGCCCAGGCCCTGCAGCAGCACGGTGTCGGATTTGGCTACTGTTCCGCCGCCTGCGGGGCCGACTTGCTGTTCATCGAGGCGATGCTCGCGCGCGGCGCGGAGGTCCACGTCACCCTGCCCTTTGATCGCGCCGACTTCGTGGCGACCAGTGTCTCCTTCGCCGGGCCCGGCTGGGTGCAACGCTTCGACGCGGCGCTGGAACGGGTCGCCAGTGTCAGCTTCGGCGTGCGCGAACGCTTTCTGGGTGACGAAGCCCTGTTTCCCTACGCCGCTGCCCTGGTAAACGGCGCCGCGATTCTGCGTGCGCGCGAACTCGAATCCGAACCGCTGATGCTGGCCGTGCTGGACACCGAGGCACGCGATCTGGTGGGCGGGACCCGCGCAACCCTGGAGAGCTGGACCCGCCACGGATTGCGTGCAGAACGAATTGATCTGACCCGGATCAGGCTCACCACGCCCAGCGTCGGGCCCGCGCGCAAGGTTCCGTTGGCAACCGCAGTCGAGGTGCGCAGCACACCGCCACGACGCGAGGTCAGGACCATGTTGTTTGCTGACGTGGTCGGCTTCAGCAAGCTGGCCGAAGAGGACACCCCCGCGTTCGTCTTGAACTTCTTTGGCGCGATCGCCGAAATCGTACGTCACAGCGAGCGCAAGCCGGCCTTCGTCAACACCTGGGGCGATGGACTCTTCATGGTGTTCAATGACGTCGATGACGGCGCCACGTTTGCATTGCAACTGTGCGATGCGGTGCGGCGCACCGATTGGCCGGCGTACGGCCTGCCCGAAGGCACCAGTATCCGCATCGGAATGCATACCGGGCCGGTGTTTCAGGCCCTGGACCCGCTGATCCAGCGCCTGAACTATTTCGGTTCGCATGTGAACCGGGCGGCACGCATCGAACCCGTTGCGGCACCGGGTTCGGTCTACGCGAGCTCCGAATTGGCGTTCGTACTGGCAGCCTCCGGCAGCGCGCATTTTGTCACCGATTATCTCGGCCTGTTGCCGCTCGCCAAGGGCTTTGGATCGAGTGCCCTGTATCGACTGCGACGCGCCGATGAGGCGGAGTAGGCGAAGCAAACTGCATCACCGAGAACGACGCGCCGTGCGCATTCTGGATTGAACGTCCGGGCGTCCGGCACGATGCGCTTCGGCTGTTTCGCTCTACGCCTTACTCGCGTACCAGACTGAGCGCCTGCTGGAGCACAGGGTCATCGGCCGACTGCACGATCGGTGTCGCGATGGCGACGTCGGGTACCACGCCGCGCGCCTGCAGATCACCGCTGTTGCGGATGATGTGGGCCTTGGGAAAGCCGACGGTGATGCCGGTGCGCGGCAGTTCAAACTGCTCCATCGCGCCATACGTGGTCGCAAGGTCGGATGTCTCCTCGCCGATGATGCGGGCGAAGCCCAGGTCCTGGGCCAGCGCGGCCACATTGGTGGTGTTGGAGTAGGAGTGTCGATTGATCAGCATGAACACCTTGCCGCTGTAGCGCGCGCCCTTGCGGGGTTCGGCCCAGGGCAGCGGGAACGAAATCGTCTCGCCGTTCTCGTGCTTCGCATACGCTGCCGCCAGCAGGTGCGACATGGAACCCGCGGGCGCCTGCGGCAGTCGCCTGGCATTGGAGGCCGTAGTGGCTGCGCTGACCTTGATACGAAAATCCGAGCAGAAGCGGAACGGCCTGTCGGCGAACCAGGCCAGCATGACATCGCTGAAGGAATTGTCGCCGCCTGGGTTGTCGCGCAGATCGATCAGCAGGGACTTCGCGCCCGCCGCGTTGAACGAGGCGAACGCCGTATCGATGAAGCGTACGAAGGCGCTGTTGTCCCAGGGATCGGTCGCTCCCTCATCGTTATTGTAAAACGGGCCCGGCCGCAGATAGGCCACGCCGCCATCCAGTACGCGCGCCTCGCGCCCATTCCAGTCAAGCTCCAGCCCCGCTGGTTGCTGCCTGGCGATCTTCTCGACCTCGTCCCGACTGCGCGCGGGTACCGATACGGTTTTCTGCTTGCCATCAGCGCTGCGCAGGCTGAGCTTGAAATGATCACGCGCACCATGAACCTGCCACAGCAGAGCCGGGAAGCGCATTTCCATCAGGGTGTTGCGCATGTAGGTGTTGTCTGCCGCGATGTGCTCGCCGAGTTCGCCCAGCAGGATCGACATCGGCCTTCCATCGACCACACGCAACTCATCGCCGATCGCGATCTCGTCATCGCCGCTGAGATTGCGCACGATATGGCTGCGCCCCTCCAGTACGCGGATCTGCAGCGGCAGCGCCTTGCCGCCGCCGATGCGGAAACGCTCATAGGCCGTGCCGGCTTCGTCGATGCGGGCATGCGCGACCCGCCCGTAGGCGACGAAGCGCTGGAAGGCCATCTGGATCTCGGTCAGCCGCATCGGCCGATCGATGGCTTCCCGCATCTGTTCGTAGCGGGCGTCGTAGTCCTTTCGCGGACGCCGCGCATACAGATCAAAGTGGGCGGCACGCAGACCGGAATACAATGCCTTGAAGTCGGCACGTACCTCGCGGGCGCCGAACTCGGGGTCAGCCGGGTCTGGCGCCGCCGCCCGAAGGGGGAAGGAAAGCCCGAGCAGCAGGCCGGTCAGCAAGGCAATGAGACGCAAGTGCATAAATACTCCCATGATATTGAACTTCCGCTGCAGGCAGTTCACCCTGTGCAGTCGCTGCCGGCATACTGCCGCGGTCATCCTGGTCCGCCCATGAATTCCGCCTCCTGTTTTGTTGACCAAATCCTTCCCGAGTATCCGAGATGAGCCCTGCAGCGGATACGGAGGCATTCGGCTTCGGTCCCTGGCGCGCCTTCCGCAGTTCGGGCGACCTGGTGGGTCCGGATGGCGCTGATCATCTGGAACCCAAGGTCATGGAGTTGCTGCTGCTGGTCGCCAGTCAGCCGGGCCGGGTCTGGTCGCGCGATGATCTGATGCAGACCTTGTGGCCCGGTCTGGTGGTGGGCGATGACACCCTGGCACGCGCCGTGTTCAAAC
Organism: Pseudomonadota bacterium; assembly: GCA_022843465.1. GTDB lineage: Bacteria > Pseudomonadota > Gammaproteobacteria > Xanthomonadales > Ahniellaceae > 0-14-3-00-62-12. Next base: position 487,591 of record JALHNO010000001.1, read on the forward strand.
TGCGCAAGGCACTCGGCGATGATGCCAAGGCAGCGCGCTATATTGAAACGATACCCAAGCGCGGCTATCGCTGGATCTTCCCGGCAGACGATCCGGATTCGAGCGCAGCGTCGCTTCCGACTTCAGTGGCGAGCACGGCGTCGCCGTCCTCAGCACCACGCCAGCATCTGGTCTGGGTGGCGGGCGCCGTCGTGCTGGCAGCGCTCGCCGTGCTGGCATGGAACATGATCCCGAGCCGCGCAGCGATCGTCACCCCTGGCGAAGTCCAGACCCTGACCGACCGCGCCAATGATTTCTATTTTCAATACACGCGGGTCGACAACGAGGCTGCGATCGAATTGTTCGAACGCGTGGTTGCCCTGCAGCCCACGCACGCACCCGCCTATGCGGGACTCGCCAACGCGCTGGCGCAGCGCGAACTGCGTTGGCCCGTTGCCGCTGCCGGTGCGGCGCACGAGTTCAGCCGCCTTGGCGATGCCCTCCGGCATGGCCACACCCGAACCGAAAAGGCCCGACGCAACCTCATGCGTGCCAGCCAGCTGGCCGAGCGCGCAGTGGCCCTCGCAGCCGATGACGCCAGCGCACACAAGGCGCTCGGCTTCGTGCAGAGCGTGCATGAGGATTTCGATGCCGCCCTGCAATCCTATCGGCGCGCCATCGAACTCGATCCCGATGCCTGGGGTCCGATGATCAATATTGGCGACATCCTGCAGATTACCGGCAAGCCCGAGGAAGCCATACCCTACTTCGAAGCCGCCTTCGCCGCGATGACCCGCGTCTACCCGCAGCAGACCGCCCGCATCCGACCCTGGTACGC
>JALHNO010000002.1 GCA_022843465.1 Pseudomonadota bacterium
TTCGATCGCCATCACCATCAGGCACAATGTATTCAGGATCGCCGTCATTGCCGTATCTCCGCTTTCGCCGGTTGGGGATCGCAGTGTCGGCGATCCGCTTTAGGGCTCATAGGGTCTACCTTGTTGTTGGGGAGTGGCGGCCTCCGCCGGCCGAACCCCGGCACCCGAATCAGCTACTACCGTTGCTCCCTTCCGGGCCTGGCGGAGTTCGCAGCCTATCGTCGCGAGGAACCGACGGAAGCCACCATAGACTCTGGATCATCGCCGCGAGAATCCGGCGTTCATCCCGAACAGGTGGGGAAGAAGGAAACCACGAGGTCTCTCTTTCTCCCTGATGTCGCCGACCACCAAGGTGGTCCACAACACCAATGAAACTTGATTGTGGCGGAGAGAGAGGGATTCACTCGCCACATCCCTGTGGCTCGCCCTGCGGGCAGCTCCGCTGTGCGAATCGGCTTCCTGCCGATTCGTCGAACCGCGAGGCTTCTCACCCTCTCTCCTCGATCCCTCCAGCCGCTTTCGCGGATGGCAAGACCGTGGAACTCACTGATGTGGCGGAGAGAGAGGGATTCGAACCCTCGATACGGTTTAACCCGTATACACACTTTCCAGGCGTGCTCCTTAAGCCACTCGGACATCTCTCCGGTGTTGCTTGCTGCCTGCCAGCGGATGAGCCGGCGAGGGCCGCGCACTCTACCTTCTGTTGCGGTTTGACTCAAGGACACAGCCGGTTTCGGGGCGGTCGACGTCCACTGACCGCCGGCCGGTGGCACAATAGCGGCCCCAGATGAGCAATCCGATGTCCTATCAGGTGTTGGCGCGCAAGTGGCGCCCCAAACTGTTTGCCGAGCTGATGGGCCAGGAGCATGTGGTCCGCGCGCTCAGTCATGCGCTGGATTCGGGGCGCATCCACCACGCCTTTCTGTTCACCGGCACCCGCGGCGTCGGCAAGACCACGATTGCGCGGATCTTCGCCAAGTCACTGAATTGCGAGACGGGCATCTCGAGCACGCCCTGCGGCATCTGCAGTACCTGTGTCGATATCGCCGCCGGGCGGTTTTTCGATCTGCTGGAAATCGATGCCGCCAGCAATACCGGCGTCGATGATGTGCGCAGCCTGATCGAGAATGCCCAGTATGCGCCGGCGCGCGGGCGTATGAAGGTGTACCTGATCGATGAAGTCCACATGCTGTCCAAGAGCGCATTCAATGCGCTGTTGAAAACGCTGGAGGAGCCGCCGGAACACGTCAAGTTTCTGCTGGCCACTACCGATCCGCAGAAATTGCCTGTTACCGTGTTGTCGCGTTGCCTGCAGTTCAATCTCAAGCGGCTGTCGATCGAGCAGATCGAGACCCAGATCAATCGCATCCTGCAGGCCGAGTCGATCGAGCACGATGCTGCTTCGGTCCGCGAAATCGCCCGCGGTGGCAATGGCAGCATGCGCGACGCGCTGTCCCTGCTCGATCAGGCGATTGCCTATGGCGGTGGCCGTCTGCAGGGCAATGAGGTACAGAGCATGCTCGGCACCCTGGATCGCAGTGGCGTCACCGCGCTGCTGGAAGCGGTCGTCGGCGCTGATAGTGCGGCCCTGGCCGAACGGCTGGCTGCGCTCGCGGAGTTCCAGCCCGATTATGGGCAGGTCCTGGATGCACTGGCCGAGTTCCTGCATGGCATCCAGGTCGTGCAACTGCTGCCGGCCGCGCGTGTCGAGGATTCCTGGCCGGTGGCGGAATTCGTTGACCGGATTGCCGCGGAGACCGTGCAGCTGTTCTATCAGATCGCCATCTGCGGACGTCGCGATCTGCACCTCGCGCCCAGTATGCGGATCGGCTTCGAGATGTGTCTGTTCCGGATGCTGGCATTTCAGCCGCGGGCGCCTGAGGGCGGGCGCTGGCCGGTACCTGCCGGTTCGGCGGCCACCGCGGCAACGGTCGAAGGGGTGCGACCTGGAGCCTCCCCGGTGGTTGCTGAGTCGGCGAGCACCCCGCGTGCATCCGGCCGTCGCAGTGTCGATCCGGCACAGGCGGTTGCCGCCCTGGCCTCGTCAACGCCCCTGGCGACCGCTGCGCCGCTGGCTGTGTCGGAACCGCGCATTGCGGCACGCCTGGATCCCGAAGCCTGGGCCGCGTTTCCAGAGCAATCCGGTCTGCGTGGCCCGGCGCGCGAGTTTGCTGCCAACCTCGCCTTCATCGAGGACGATGGCCAGCAGATTCGGCTGGGTCTTGCCGAGGAGATGCGCAATCTGCAGAACGAGCTCGGCCAGCGCGCCTTGCGTGATGCCCTGTCGCGCCTGCTCGGCCGCGATGTGGTGCTTTCGATCCAGCCGATCGACCTCGGCGTTGACACGCCCGCAGCGCGTGCTGCACGCGAGCGCAGCGTCCGCCAGTCCGCAGCCGAACAGAAACTGGGCGAGGATGCCTTCGTCCAGCGTGCCCTCAGCGAGTTGGGCGCGCGCATTCTTCCTAACACCACCAGGCCTATAGACGGCGCAGCGAATTGAGGAGCAATCATGCGGGGACCCTTGGGAAACATCATGCAACAGGCGCAGAAGATGCAGGAAAACCTGCAGCGCGCACAGGAGCAACTGGGCACACTTGAAGTCACCGGCCAGGCGGGTGGTGGCATGGTCAGCGTCACCATGACCGGCAAGCACGAGGTGCGCGGCGTGCGCATCGACAAGGCCGCGATCGGCGATGACATCGAGATGCTGGAAGACCTGGTCACCGCCGCCTGCAATGACGCGGTCAATCGGGTCGCGCAATTGACATCGGAGCGCATGGCTGCGGTGACCGGAGGAATGAATCTCCCGGCGGGTTTCAAGCTGCCCTTCTGAGTGCCTGTGGCAGGGGTTTGCTCGGCATGCTGACCGCAAATCTCCGTTTGGCCATACTGTCGTCCGGGCGCGGTCTTTGACCAGGTTGGCGCCTCCTGCTGAATCTGATTCCCTGCTGTTGCCCACTAGCCCGTTCGTGAGCGTGTTCCTTGAGCAAGCAAGCGATTTCCACCGGCACCCCCCGACAGGCAGCCTTCGCAGCGCTGACCCAGACCCGTTTCGCCAGTCTGAATGAGTGTCTGGATGCGGTCCTGCACAGCGGGATCGCCACTCTGAAGGTTTCGCGGGCATCGGTCTGGCGCTTCGAAGGGGACGGTGGTCAGATCCATTGCGCCCGGCTGGCCCTGAGCGGCCGATCCGATGAACTTGGCGGAACAAGAATTCGCCGCGCGCAATGCCCAGCGTACTTTGATGCCCTGCATTCCAATCTGGTGATCGCTGCCTGCGATGCCCGTGAAGACCCGCGGACGCAGGAACTCGCTACCTGTTATCTCGAGCCCCTCGGTGTGCGCGCGTTGCTCGACGTGCCGATCCGGATATTTGGTCGTCAGATCGGCGTGCTGTGCCTGGAATCGGAAGTCTTGCGTGACTGGCAGCTTCCAGAAGAGGCGTTTGCCATTGGTCTCGGTACCCTGGTCAGTCTCGCTTATGAACACGCGGAGCTGCTGCGCACACGCGCGCAGATGCAGATTTCTGCGGAGTTCGATCAGCGGACCGGTTTGGCCAATCTGAATCGGCTGGAGCGTACCCTGCTGCGGGTGTTCGGGTTACCGCAGCATGGTGGCGGCTGGCTCGTCCATCTGCAACTTCGTCAATACCCTTATCTGCGTTCCCATCTCAGCGAACCGTCGCTGAACGAGCTCTATCAGCTGGTTGCCGATCGCCTCCGCGATCAGGTGCCTGGGCTGGTCGAGCTCGCCCATGCCGGCGATGCCGAATACTGCTTGCTTAGCCTGCCATGCAGTCAGGAAGTGCTGGTCGACGCGATCCGCGCCAGCTTCCTCCAGCCGATCCTGCTGGATGGCGAGTCGCTCTTGCTGACCCCGCAATGCGGACTGCGGATGATCGCGCCTGCTATCCGTCCACAGGTCGCCGAGTGGATGCGTGAAGTCGAAACCGCCCTGCACGAGGCGCGCCAGGGGGCCGCGGAATTCGTCTGTCACAGTCCTTCCCTCAGTGCCGAACGCCAGCAGGCGCATATGCTGGAACAGTCGTTGCGACGCGCAGTGCGGCTGGACGAGTTTGTGCTGCATCTGCAGCCGATGTTCAGTATGCAGAGCGGGCGCGTGGTGGCGCTTGAAGCCCTGATCCGTTGGCGCCAGCCGGATGGCGTGCTGCTGCTTCCGGACTCGTTCCTGGATGTGTTGCTGCAGACCGGTCTGATCATTCCGGTGGGTCGCCGTCTGCTGCGACACGCGCTTGAAATTGTCGCGAATCTGCAGAAGCAGTGGTCGCGCCCCGACCTCGGGTTGAGTTTCAATCTGTCCGCTCCGGAACTGGTGCAGCCAGGATTGTGCGAGCTGCTTGCCGCGGAATTTGCCCGACTCCGGTTCTCTCCAGGTCAGCTCGCCATCGAGCTGACCGAGACTGTGGTGATCTCCGATCAGCAAGGCATCGTCGCTGTGCTGCGCGCGCTGCGCGCGATTGGCTGCCGGGTGCATCTGGATGATTTCGGAACTGGTTATTCCTCGCTCAATCACATGCGCCTGCTGCCGTTTGACGCACTCAAGATCGACCGGAGTTTCCTGGGCGGTGCGCTCGAGTCCGACGCCGACCGGCGCCTGATCCGGATGCTGGTCAAACTGTGCCGGGAACTTGATCGCGAGTCTGTCGCCGAAGGCATCGCCGACATCGATCATCTCAGGCTGGCCATTGCGCTGGCCGCCGACATCGGGCAGGGTTATCTGCTTTCGTATCCGGTCGCCATCGACTCGATCTCGACCGCATGGTTGGCAGATGTCGAGCAATCGGCGCGGTGTCTGCTGGAGCAGGCGCGGTCTCCGCATGGATCCGGCGCTGCCCGGGTCGCGTGCTGATTTCTGCGGGGCTGCTCAGCTCCCAGCTTGCTGCCACAATGATGGGATCGGCGAGCAGATGGTCGTCGCCCGTTTGAAGGAATCCCGTGTCGAGTTCACCGCTGCTCAGTCAACTGATCGACGCCCTGCGCGTGCTTCCTGGTGTCGGCAACAAGACCGCACAACGGATGGCCTTTCATCTGCTTGAGCGGGAACGCGAAGGCGCACAACGATTGGCGGCGCGCCTGGTCGAGGCCTGCGCGCGGATCGGCAATTGCAGTCGCTGCCGAACGTTCAGCGAGGATGCGGTGTGCGCTCTGTGCGCCAGCAGCGCGCGTGACGACAGCCTGCTCTGCGTGGTCGAGTCCCCCGTCGACCAGATCGCGATCGAGCAGGCGACTGGTTTTCGCGGCCGCTATTTCGTGATGCTGGGCAGGCTCTCGCCGCTCGATGGGCTGGGGCCCGACGAACTCGGGCTTGATGTACTGGCCCGGCGTCTGGGCGAGGGGCTGGTACGCGAGTTGATCGTGGCCACCAATCCCAGCGTGGAGGGCGAGGCAACGGCGCACTATCTGGGCCAGATTGCGCACCAGCATGGCGTGCGCGCCAGTCGCCTCGCCCATGGCATGCCGCTCGGTGGCGAGCTGGAATTCATCGATCGCGGTACCCTTGCGCATGCTTTTGGTGGCCGTCTCGAAATAACCTGAGTGTGGCCCGACGCCTGCGCCGGCGCGGCCGTGCCTTGCTCAACAGACTGGAGGATGCGCGATGGGCGATACCCTGTTTGCCAAGATCATCCGGCGGGAGATTCCGGCCGATATCGTTTTCGAGGATGCGCATGTGCTCGCGTTTCGCGATATCCATCCGCAGGCGCCGGTGCATGTGCTGTTCGTTCCCAAACGGCCGATTGCCACCCTGGACGATCTGCAGCCTGGGGACGCCGAGTTGGCCGGCCGATTGCTGCTGGCGGCAGCCGACTACGCGCGTCGCGAAGGATTCGCCGAGGCTGGCTATCGCACCGTGATCAACTGCAATCAGGATGGTGGCCAGACCGTTTATCACATCCATCTGCATCTGCTCGCCGGTCGCGCGCTGCACTGGCCGCCGGGTTGATCCGCTGAGCCGGAATCAGCGTCTGCGCGCAGCCGGCCGCGGACTGGCGCGGAATCGACGCAGTCGCCGGATCAGGGCGCGCTGAGCTTCTTCGTCGGCGGCGTGCTCAGGGTTGTAGCGCAGCTGTGCAAAGTCCCGGCCCAGTTGCAGGATTTCTCCGGCGGCTGATGGCAGCTGTCGTGCAGCGCGTCGACTGTAGTCGATCGGCCCCTCGTGGTGGCCGCGGGCAATGCCGCGACGCTCAAGCTGGCGGCCAAAATGCCGCCACGCGACCAGCAGGGGATCGCGGCTGTGACCGCCGAGACCGCGCAACGACCACCAGATGCCAAAGGCCAACGCGGCGCTGCCCGAGATGATCAGCAGCAGCACCAGGTCCTTCAGCTCGGTGTCTTCGACGCCAAACGAGCCGAGCAGGTTGCGCTGCCGCTGCGCGTCAAAGTCGACCACGCGCTGGCGCCACCAGCGTGACACCACATCGAAACGATCCATGAACGGAGTAAGCCAGCTGTTCTGGTACCAGAGCGCAGCCTCGGGCAGGGCATCATAGATACTGCCGCGGTCGATGCGTTCGGGTGCCACCGCCGAGGTCGGATCGACCCGGATCCAGCCACGGCCGGCAATCCAGACTTCGCTCCAGGCATGGGCATCGGAGTTGCGTACCACCAGGTAATTGCCACTGGCATTGCGATAGCCGCCGAGATAGCCGGTGACTACACGTGCCGGAACACCGGCAGCACGCATCAGGAAAGTAAAGGCAGACGAAAAATGCTCGCAGTAGCCAATCCGGGTATCGAACAGGAATTCGTCCACGGAGCGGTCCGGCGCCAGGGGTGGCGGCTCCAGGGTGTAGGAAAAGCTCTGGTTGAACAGCGTCAGCGCGGCGTCGATGATCTGGGCGTCGTTCATCCCCTGTTCGCGCCAGCCGCCCGCCAGCGCGCGCGCGCGCGGATTGCTGGCGGCGGGCAGACGCAAGGCGAAAGCCATTTCTGCGGGACGGGCATTGGCATCGAAGCTGAAGCGGGTGGCCGACTGCATTCGCACATTGCGCGGTGCGATGATCGGGCGAAAGGTAACCATCTGACCGTCCATCAGCAGGCGTGACTTGGCCGCTGCCCGTAATGGAAGATCGAGCGGGAAGTACCAGACCCGCTCGGTGGCTTCGAGCAGGACTTCGTAGCTGACCACACTGCTCGGCTCGTAGCGGAAGTCGATGCGGTCGAAGCGGTCGAAGGCATCACCGCGGGTCCAGGCCTGGCCATCGAAGCGATCAAGTACCGGGCCGCGCCAATAGAGATCGCGTGCCGCCGGCGTTTCGCCGTCGAAACTGACGCGGAACACCGGCGTATCGTCCTGCCAGAGCTTGGACAGCATGCCGGGTCGCATCTCATCGCCGATGCCGGTGCGGCCCTGGGACGGGTCCCAGGGCGCACCCCACAGCGGCTGTCCGAGCCGCGGAAAGAACACGAAGGCAACCACCACCAGCGGCAGGGCCGCGGCCGCCGTGCGCGCGGTGCTGCGTGCGGCTGCCAGCACTTCGCTCCGGGCCGCGCCGGCGAGCAGACGCGCATCCGGATATTTTCGCAGCAGGGTAAGGCAGGCGAACGCGGCTACCGCTACCGCTGCCACCCAGAGCGTCAGCAGTGCGCTCTGACTGAAAAGAAACGCGGTCATCGATAGAAAGAACAGGGCGGCGATCAGCATGCGGCCATCGCGGACCGAGTCGGTTTCGACCAGCTTGAGCGTTGCCAGTGCGATCAGCAGGGCGACGCCGCCATCGCGCGAGACCGGCGAGCCCACATTCGAATACACCAGGGCCAGGGTCAGCACGAACAGTGGCAGCCGGATCCACTGCGCCGGAACGCGTGCGCTGTAGCGCTGCCAGGCGAGACGCAGGGCAATGATCGCGATCAGATAGCCGAGCAGTGTCCACGGCAGCCAGCCCGCATGTGCCGTGATCGCGGCGAACAGGACTACGGCGAGGGCGCGAAGCTGCAAGCTGCCCACAGCAACCGGAGCGGCTGCTGCCTGAGGCTTGGAAACGGTGGCGGTGCTCATGGCAGCAGGGCGAGTTCGCGCAGACAGCGGCTGACGAAATCGCTGCCTGCAGCAGGTCCCAGTTGCTGCGTTGGCAGGACCAGGCGAAAACTGGCCTGGGCGCGCTCGGCCTTGAGTACCCAGGCGGTGAGGCGGGAGATTCGCTGTTCGTGGTGCAGACGGGCAAGCTGGTGATAGTCGAACACCATTGCCTCGGAAATCGGATCGGCGAACTCCTTCACCAGCAGGCGATCGCTGCGCGCGCTGGCCTTCCAGGCGACATGCCGGGGCGGGTCGCCGGCACGGTGATCGCGCAGCCCGGCCCAGTCGTCGCCCGGACTGCGCTGTTGGGCGCCAGGGCGGTCACGGTCGTCCTGTGGCAGGTCCGGTGCCGCGGCTTCGGGCTTCGGGTAGATCAGGATGGGCTCCTGCGGATGCAGATAACTCCAGGCCCAGACAATCCCGAACGGATACTCGGACCACAGCCGCCAGCGACCGATGCTCTGCCAGCCGCGACGGACCGGCAGGAATTCGACCGCGACCATCGCCGTTTCGTCGGCGGCCAGAGTGAATGGAATCTCCTGGCCGGACTGTTCCAGCATCAGGGCAGGACGCACGCGACCGCTGCCCTCCTTGAGGCTGAAGACGGCATGGGCACGGCTGCCAGCGTGCGGTCGCGCGGCGCTGACGCTGACCAGGCTGATACCGCGCAGCTGACCCACCGTATGATGGAAGCTGACGATGGCAAGCCCCGACACCAGAAAGGCAAGCAACAGTGCCGGGTTGTTGTTGAAGTTCAGCGCGCCCATCAGCATCGCGAGCACGATGACGCCGAACACCATGCCGAAGCGGGTCGGCAGGATGTAGATGCGACGCGCGTGCAGATGTATCGGCAGCGGCTCGGCTTGCCGGTGCCGGGTCAGTGCCGGCAGTCTGCGTTCGGCCAGGCGACCGAGCCGATCACCCCAGCTGGCCGCCTCCGGTGCCATCAGTCGACCCGGACGCTCTTGAGCACCAGTTCCGCGAGTTCATCGCGTGAACGCGGGGATTCGCCGCCGGGTACCAGGCGATGGGCGGCGACGCCGACGAAGACCTGCTGAACGTCCTCGGGGAGCGCGTGAGCGCGCGCCGACAGGAACGCCACGGCACGCGCCGCGGCGAGCAGTGCCAACCCGGCACGCGGCGACAGCCCGGCGCGAATGCCGGGGTGACTGCGCGATGCTGCCAGCAGACGTTGCACGTAGTCGATCAGGGCGGGGGAGGCCGCAACCGCCTGGACGCGCTGGCGCAGGCTCTGGATGCGGGCAGCATCGAGTTGGGCGCCGAGGCCGTCGAGCAGGGCGCGGCGATCGCTCGATCCGAGCATCGCGCGTTCCGCCTCCGCATCCGGGTAGCCAAGTGAGAGCCGCATCAGAAAGCGGTCCAGCTGCGAGTCGGGCAGCGCAAAGGTTCCTGCCATGTCCACCGGATTCTGGGTGGCGATGACGAAGAATGGCTTCGGCAGTGCACGGGTTTCGCCATCCCCGGTGACCTGCAACTCGGCCATCGCCTCCAGCAGGGCGCTCTGCGTTTTTGGCGTGGCCCGGTTAATCTCGTCGGCCAGAATCAGCTGAGCGAAGATGGGTCCCGGATGAAATCGGAAACTGGCGCTTTCGCGTTCGAAGATGGATACCCCCAGAATGTCGGAGGGCAGCAGGTCACTGGTGAACTGGATGCGTTGATAGCTGAGCCCCGAACTGGCTGCGATCGCATGCGCCAGTGTGGTCTTGCCGACACCCGGCACATCTTCGATCAGCAGATGCCCGCCGGCAAGCAGGCAGGCAAAACAAAGCCGGATCTGTTCCTTCTTGCCGAGCACGATGCGGTTGACCTGGGTCATTGCAAGTTCAAGGGCGTGCAGTTCGGCGTTCTCGGAACTCATGCAGGGTTTCTCGACATGCCGGTGGCGGCTGGGCGTGGTCCAGGTGACATTCTAGCCCGGACCCATCTGGACCATGGCGATGGGGTCGCAGTTCCTGATGCCCGCGCAAGTTGCGCCCATGCAGGTGAATTCCATGTCGAGCTCGATGGGCCGATGGTCAGGCATCGCCTTGCCGGCGTGCTGCGTGCGCGCAGTGGAGATTCCGGGGCCGGTAATTTTCAAGGCCGTGCACGGGTGTGAGTGCCGCCAGGGACATTGCAATCAATCGTGCCGTCTGGCTCGTCTGGGCCGGCTTGCTGGTGTTCCGCGCCGTGGTGGCGAGCGAACTGCCGCTGCTCGGCGACGAGGCGTTCTACTGGCAGGAGAGTCGCGCTCTGGCTTTAAGTTACAGCGATGTGCCGCCGATGACCGCCTGGTTGATCGCGCTCGGCACCGCACTCGCTGGTGACACCTTGCTCGGTGTGCGCTGGCCCTTTCTGCTGATCGGCGCAGCGCTGCCCTTGCTGATGCGTGACTGGGCCTGCCGGAGCGGCCTGGCAGCCGCCGATGCCGACCGGCTCGCCCTCATCGTCATGTTGATGCCGCTCGGCACCATCGCGGGAATTCTCGCGCTGCCGGATGCTCCGCTGACCTTGCTGATGCTATCGGCGTTCGTCGCGCTGGATCGCGCGGCTGATCGGGGTCGCTGGCGTGACTGGTTCCTGCTGGGCGTCGTGCTCGCCGCCGCCTTGCTCACTCACTGGCGCGCCGCGCTGCTGTTCAGCACCGGTCTGATCTGGATTGCATACAGCCGACGCGGTGCCGAATCGGTGCGGCGTCCGGGTCTGTGGCTGGCGCTGGCCATCGCCATGCTCGCCCTGGTTCCGTTGTTGCAGTTCAATCAGGCGCACGATTGGGCGGCATTGCGATTCCAGTTGCTTGAACGCAACCCCTGGGTATTCCAATGGTCAGGCCTGGCGATTGTTCCCGAACAGGTGCTGCTGTTGACACCCTTGCTCGCCGCTTCGATCGTCGCCGCAGGCACGGCCGTGTGGCGCCGCAGTCGCGGCGGCGTACATGATCTGGTGGTGCCCGCGGTGCTCGGCATCCTGCTGGTGTACTTTGCCCTCGGCGTGTTTGCAGACAATGAGCGCATGCGGGTGCACTGGCCGCTGCCCGGCTATTTTCCGCTGCTGCTGGCGGTACCCGCCGTGCTCGGCGACTGGCGCGCTGCCTTGGGCTGGCGACGCTGGCTGGCCCGTCTGTACTGGCCGATGCTGGCAGCTGCCTGTCTGATCACCATGGCTGTGGCGGGCATGCTCAGCATGGCCAATACGCCGGCGCGACACTGGAACGCGCGTCTGTTCGACAGCAGCCTGATCGGCTGGCCGGAAGCCGCTGCGGGTACGCGAAAGCTGCTGGCCGAGCGGCCGGCATCCACCATTGTGATCGCCGACAATTTCCTGCTCGCTGCCGAACTTGATTTCGCGCTTGCGGGCGCGCGGCCGCTGTTTGTGCTGGATCACCCGCGCAATCTCAAGCATGGCCGCCAGCAGCAGTTGGCGATCTGGCGTCGCGATCAGGCAGGCCTGCGTGCCGCGAACTGGTCGCTGGGTTTGCTGGTCGTCGAACTGGCCGCGACCGAGCGCGCCGACCAGTTGCAGCAATGGCAGGCTCTGTGCACGCAATTCGGCGACGTGCGCTGGCTTGCCGAGGAGACCGTGATCGCCGACGAGGTACAGTTCCTGTATGCCGAGGTGCGCCCGCCGCAAACCGGCCAGAGCGAGGCCTGCACGGTTCCGGCGCTGGCACGGATCGATTGGCCGGCAGCCGGCCAGCGGTTCGCAGCCGATCAGGCGCTGGTGATTGCTGGCTGGGCGATGGCTGAGCCGCTCGGCATTGCCGAGGTGGTGGCCGTGATCGATGGCACCATCGTGCCCGCGCAGTTCGAGCGCCATCCGGCCGGACACGTACGCCAGCAGTGGCCGACATCGCGCGATCCCGACCAGCCGAATGTCGGCTTCCGCCTGCTTGTCGACACCCGCCAGCTGACGCCGGGCATCCATACGATCGCGATCGAGGTGCGTCCACGCGGCAGACACGCCCTTCCAAGGCGCTTCGGTGCGCGCCAGATCGTGGTCACACGCTGAACTGTTCAGCGCGGCTGCAAGGGATCAAGTCCGAATGCCGCCAGCGCGCGGCGCAGGGCAATCAGTGGCAAGCCGACAAGGGCGGTGGGATCGTCACTGCTGATGGAATCGAACAGCGCGATGCCGAGGGCCTCGCACTTGAACCCGCCGGCACAGTCGAGCGCGTCTTCGTGTCCGAGATAGTGCTCGATCATGGCGTCGCTGAGCCGGCGAAAACGCACCAGGGTGGGCTCGACATGCAATTCCCTACGCCCGCTCGCCTGGTGCAGCAGGCACAGCCCGGTATGGAACAGCATGCTGTGACCGGACGCAGATGCCAATTGGCGCAGGGATGCCGAGCGTTCCAGAGGTTTGCCGACGATCAGTCCGGCGCGCTCGGCAACCTGATCGGAGCCGATCACCAGGGCGTCAGGATGCCGGCTGGCGACGGCGCGGGCCTTGGCCTCGCTGAGTCGGCGACAGAGTTGCAGCGGCGACTCGCCGGGAAGTGCCTGTTCGTCCACTTCAGGCGCGATGCATTCGAACCCGAGCCCCAGCCGCGCCAGCAGATCGCGACGGTAGGGCGAGGTCGAAGCGAGGATCAGACGCATGTCGGGATCAGTGCGAGTGATCCATCTGGCCGTTGCGGGGTCGCGGGGCGTCGGGCGGATTGCCGCCCATCACGGCGTCGGAACGGGCATAGGCGGCCTGCAGTTCCTGGCTGACCGCATCGAGACGGCCGATCTGGCTGCCCAGCTCGATCAGCGAGCGCCGGATCGAGCCCGATACCTCGGCGAGTCTGGATACCGGTGCCGTGTTGGCATTTTCCCGAATCCACAGTCGGTGCTGCAGCACGATCTTGAGGGCATTCTGGATTCCTGACTCACTGTCCAGGGTGGCTCGGGCGCTGGCGGTGATATCGGCGGGCAGGCGGCCGAGCATGCCGCCGATGGATTTCATCTTCTCGCGGCAGTCCAGCAGCCGCGCCTCGACCTGGTCAGCATCATCCAGCATCCGCATGATCAGCAGGTTGCGCCGCCGCATCAGGTGCAACTGCCAGCCAAACCAGAGGGTGATGGCAACCAGAGCGCTGGCGGCGACGATGCTCCAGATCAGCATGAGGGACTCCATCCAGAGGCAGGGTGTAGACTGCAAGTCTGCCCCAGCTGCGGGCGCTGTGCAAAGGCAGCAAGTCTCCAGCCCCTGTCGTGCAATATTGACTGCGCGGCGATCGATCAATACTATGGCGCGCTTATGTCCGCGGACCTGCCCGAATCAGTCGATGTATGGCGGATGGTTGCCCAGGGCCGGTGCTTTGAGGGCAGCCTGCCGCTGGCATCCATGCCGCGGCTGGCTGAGAGCTTGGTGGACACCTCGGGTTCGCTGGTGTTTTCTCTCGAATTCGGTCGAGACGAGTTTGGTATCGGTTTTGTCGCGGTTCAGGCCAGCGGCAGCCTGCCATTGCTCTGTCAGCGCCGTTTGGAGTCGTTTGACTGGCCCGTTGCGCTGGACACCCGTCTGGGTCTGATCCGCAAGGAAGAAGACGAGGCAGGCTTGCCACCGGGCTATGAGCCGTTGCTGGTGCAGGAAACCGACATCCGTCCCAGTGACGTGATCGAGGATGAGTTGATTCTGGCCTTGCCGGTGGTGCCTCAGAGCCCGCTCAAGGACGGCGAGGAAGAGCTGGTCTGGTCCAGTGAGATGGTGCGGCCCGAAAAGCCCAATCCATTTGCTGCCCTGTCGGCATTGAAAAAACAATGAGTCGTTGGAGATAGTCATGGCAGTTCAGAAAAGTCGAGTCAGCCCTTCCCGCCGCGGCCAGCGCCGTTCGCACAACGCGCTTACTACCGCGCAGATCGCGACCGACAAGGTGAGCGGTGAGTTGCACCTGCGCCACCACATCACGAAAGACGGTTTCTACCGCGGCAAGAAGGTCATCCAGACCAAGGCCGACCGGGTTCAGATCGAAGATTGAGTCTCGGCTCGTCGGGGCTGAGCGCCCTGGCAATATGCCTGTGTTGCCCTGATACGCTTCGCTGCCGTACAACGGCAGTCTGGTGGGGTCGCGTCAGTGGGCGCGGGTCCGCCTGGTGCCGGGCCTTGCTTCGTCGTCTTGAAGAGCAGCCAGGCGGGCCTGGTGATGCATGGGAGCAAACCGCATGAGCTACTCGCGAATCGTGGGCACCGGCAGCTATCTGCCGGAAAAGATTCTCACCAACGACGACATCTCCAAGTTCGTCGACACCTCGGACGAGTGGATCCGTGAGCGCACCGGTATCCGTCAGCGTCATGTCGCTGCGGAGGGTCAGACCACCAGCGATCTCGGCTACGAGGCCGCGCTGCGCGCTTTGAAGGCGGCTGGCGTTGCCGCCAGCGAGATCGATCTGCTGATTGTCGGCACCACCACGCCCGATGTCATTTTTCCGTCAACCGCCTGTCTGATCCAGCATCGGCTCGGTGCCAATGGCTGTGCGGCGTTCGATGTCAACGCTGCCTGTTCCGGTTTCATCTATGCGCTCGGCGTCGCCGACAAGTTCATCCGCAGCGGGGCTTCGCGTACCGCCCTGGTGATCGGTGCCGAAACCTTGACGCGGATGCTCGACTGGTCCGATCGCGGAACCTGCGTGCTGTTCGCCGATGGCGCCGGTGCGGTCGTGCTGAAGGCGGACGCCGAGGCTGGCATCCTGTCCACCCATCTTCATGCCGATGGCGGTTTCCGCCATCTGCTGCACAATCCGGTCGGCGTCTCGGTGGGCTTCAAGCCCGAAGAGAAGAATGTGGGCGTGCGGGTGATGATGACCGGCAACGAAGTGTTCAAGGTTGCCGTCAAGACGCTCGACGCCGTGGTCGAGGAAACCCTCGCCGCCAATAATCTCGACAAGTCCGCGATCGACTGGTTGATTCCGCACCAGGCCAATCTGCGCATCATCGAAGCCACCGCACGCCGGCTCGCGATGCCGATGGATCGCGTCATCGTGACCGTGGATCGCCACGGCAACACTTCGTCGGCATCGGTCCCGCTGGCGCTTGATGAGGCGGTGCGGAGCGGCAGGATCCAGCGCGGCGAACTCTTGCTGATGGAGGCCTTTGGCGGCGGCTTCACCTGGGGATCGGCACTGGTCCGCTTCTAGAATCGACGCGGTGCGCGCTGGAATGCCCGGGTCTCGCTGCTCGATCCGTCATGACAGCGCAAGGTAGAACTGCGACCGCGCTGTGGACATATTCCGCTACGCCGCACCGGAACCCTGTGGCAGCGACCAAGGAGAAATTATTGATGGCCAACGCGCTCAATCTTGCCTTTGTATTTCCCGGCCAGGGCTCGCAGTCGCTGGCCATGCTCGCCGAGTTGGCCGAGCGTCATCACGGCATTCGGGCGACGTTCGACGAGGCTTCGTCTGGCTGTGGGCTTGACCTCTGGCAGTTGTCCCAGCAGGGGCCCGAATCGGAACTCAATCGCACCGAAATCACCCAGCCAGCCTTGCTCGCCGCCAGCGTGGCTGTCTATCGGTTGTGGCGCGATGCGGCCGGCGTTGCGCAGCCCAACCTGTTTGCAGGGCACAGTCTGGGCGAGTACAGCGCCCTGGTCTGTGCCGAGTCGCTGTCGCTGGCTGCGGGTGCCGAACTGGTTCGCGAGCGCGGTCGGCTGATGCAGGAAGCCGTCGTGCCGGGCGCCGGTGCGATGGCGGCGATACTTGCGGCTGACGATGCGCTGATCGCGCAGGCCTGTGTCGACGCGGCCGAGGGAGAGGTGGTGTCTCCGGCAAACTTCAATAGCCCAGGCCAGACCGTGATTGCCGGCAACGTTGCTGCAGTAGACCGGGCGATCGCCCTGCTCGCCGAGCGCGGTGTCCGCAAGGCAATCCGCCTGCCGGTCTCGGTTCCCTCGCACTGTGCCCTGATGCGGCCCGCCGCTGATGCGCTGCGCCAGAAGATGGCGAAGCTGGACTGGTCGCTTCCCAAGGTGCCCGTCGTGCAGAATGCTGACGCCGCAGCCCACGATCGGATCGACGCCATCCAGGAGGCACTGGTTCGCCAGCTCTACCTGCCGGTGCGCTGGACGGAGTGTGTCCAGGTGCTGATCGCCACCGGTGTCAGTCGCCTCGGCGAGTGCGGACCCGGCAAGGTGCTGACGGGGCTGGTAAAGCGGATCGACAAGACGGTCGATGCCCGCGCACTGGGAACAGATGCCGAATTCGAAGCGGCGAAGAGTGAATGGAGGACACCATGAAGATCGATCTGAACGGCGAAATTGCCCTGGTCACGGGCGCTTCGCGCGGTATCGGCGCTGCCATCGCCGATCGACTGGCCGAATGCGGTGCCCGCGTAATCGGCACCGCGACCACGAATGCCGGGGCCGAAGCCATCAGCAGCCGTCTGCAGGCGCATGGCGGCGTCGGCCGCGTGCTGGAGATTACCGACAGCAGTTCGGTCGACGGCCTGATCGACTCGATCGGCAAGGAATTTGGACCGATCTCCGTGCTCGTCAACAATGCCGGCATTGCCCGTGACGGGCTGCTTATGCGGATGAAGGACGAGGACTGGGAAGCTGTCGTCAATACCAACTTGAGTTCGATCTACCGCGCCAGCAAGGCGGTGATGCGCGGCATGATGAAGGCACGCAGGGGCCGTATCATCAGCATTGCCTCGGTGATCGGGGTGATGGGCAATGCCGGCCAGACCAGCTATGCGGCGGCCAAGGCCGGCATCATCGGCTTCAGCAAGTCGCTGGCGCGCGAGGTCGGCAGCCGCGGAATCACGGTCAATGTGGTCGCGCCCGGTTTCATCGAGACCGACATGACCCGCGTGCTGACCCCCGAGTATCGCCAGAAGATGCTGGATGCGACGGCTCTGGGCAGCTTTGGCAGTGTCGATGACATCGCCAACGCGGTGCTGTTCCTGGCGTCCCCGATGGGCAACTACGTCACCGGCGAGACCCTGCACGTCAATGGCGGAATGTACATGATCTGAGCGGGCCACCGCGTCGAGGCCGGCGCGGTATCGGTGACGCCGCCGATGCCTGCAACAAACGCTTGTTCGGACCAGGGTTTGTGTGTGTGAAGGATTGCTCTACAATGCCTGCCCGTTTTCTGTCCCCGGAGCACTTCCGGGTTTTCCCTCCGGAGGAAGCAAAGAGATGAGCAGTATTGAAGAGCGCGTCAAAAAGATTGTGGTGGAGCGTCTGGGCGTGAAGGAAGATGAGGTAACTGCGAATGCCTCGTTCGTCGACGACCTGGGTGCCGACTCGCTCGACACCGTTGAACTGGTGATGGCGCTTGAAGAAGAGTTCGAGTGCGAGATTCCTGACGAAGATGCCGAGAAGATCACCAGTGTCCAGATGGCGATCGACTACGTCAAAGCCCATTCCAAGGGCTGATGCTGCCGGCTTTCCCCATAGACTGCGCCCATGTGGCGCAGTCTGCGTTTTGAAGGTTGCAAAACATCCGCGGGCGTACTGACTGGTGCGCGCCGCAGTGGAGCAGAACATGAGCAAGCGTCGCGTCGTCATTACCGGCATGGGCATCGTCTCGCCCGTGGGCAACGATCTGGCCACCGCCTGGGACAACATCCGCAATGGCCGTTCCGGCATCGGGCCGATCACCAGCTTCGACCCGGCGCTGTATGCGACGCGCATCGCCGGGGAAGTGCGCGATTTCGACTTCACCCGCTGGGTGAACGCGAAAGACGCGCGCAAGATGGACACCTTTATCCACTACGGCATCGCTGCCTCGATGATGGCGATGGATGACGCTGGCCTGGAGATCACCGAGGCCAATGCCGAGCGCACCGGTGTCCTGGTCGGCTCCGGCATCGGCGGCATCCACGGCATCGAACAGACCGCGATTGCCCTGCATACCGGTGGCCCGCGCAAGGTTTCTCCGTTTTACGTGCCGTCAACCATCATCAATATGCTGCCCGGTCAGTTGAGCATCCTCAAGGGCATCAAGGGCCCCAATTTCTCGGCGGTCTCCGCCTGCGCCACGGCGAATCACAGCGTTGGCATGGCGATGCGTCTGATCCAGTACGGCGATGCCGATGTCATGGTCGCTGGCGGCGCCGAGTTCGGCTCGGCGCCGACCTCGGTCGCCGGCTTCTGCTCGATGAAGGCGATGAGCACGCGCAACGATGAGCCCACCCGCGCCAGCCGCCCCTGGGATCGTGATCGCGATGGCTTTGTGCTCGGCGATGGTGCCGGCATTCTGGTCATCGAAGAATACGAGCACGCCAAGGCACGCGGCGCCCGAATCTATGCCGAACTGGCTGGTTTCGGTGCCAGCTCGGATGCGCATCACATGACCGCGCCCAGCGAGAACGGCGAGGGACCAGCGCGCTGCCTGGTCTCGGCACTGCGCGATGCTGGCGTCAATGCCGATCAGGTCGGTTATCTGAATGCACACGGCACCTCGACGCCGCTCGGCGATCTCGCCGAGACCCTCGCGCTCAAGCGCGCCCTTGGCGACCACGCCTACAAGACCATGGTCAGTTCCACCAAGTCGATGACCGGACATCTGCTCGGTGCCGCCGGCGGCATCGAAGCGATCTTCACCACCCTGGCCGTCCACCACGGCGTGATCCCACCCACGATCAACCTCGACAATCCCGGCGAAGGCTGTGACCTCGACTACGTGCCAAACGTCGCCCGCGACAAGTCGGTGGATGTGGCCGTCTCCAATGGCTTCGGCTTTGGTGGCACCAATGCCACCCTGGTCATGCGCAGGATCTGAGCCTCTCTGTAGGAGCACCCAAGGGGTGCGACCGCGCACGCGATCAACCCCACGGTCGGCCCGCCTCGGGCCTCCTACGGGCAGCTGAGTTCCACGCGTTCCGGTCGCCCGGCCAGGTGCAACGCACTCTGCTGCACAGGCGCTTCCGAGATCACCACACCGCCGCGTATCACGAACAATCGATTTGCCTTGAGCCGGATCGCCTCGAACGGATCGGCGGCCTGCAGCACCACCAGGTCGGCGCGACAACCGGGCTCCAGCCCGTAGTCAGCGAGGCCGAGAATCCGCGCCGGATTTACCGTGATGGCATCGAAGCAGCGTGCGATCGCGTCCTGTGAGGTCATCTGGCCGACATGCACTGCCATGTGCGCGACTTCCAGCATGTCGGCAGAGCCGAACGAATACCAGGGATCCATCACGCAGTCGTGACCGAAGGCGACATCGACGCCGGCTGCCATCAGTTCGGGCACCCGCGTCATGCCGCGGCGTTTCGGATAACTGTCGTGGCGCCCCTGCAGGGTGATATTGATCAGCGGGTTGGCGATCGCAGCCACGCCACTCTCGGCGATCAGCGGCAACAGTTTGGACACATAGTAGTTGTCCATCGAATGCATCGAGGTCAGATGCGAACCGGCAACGCGGCCTTCCAGTCCGGTGCGCAGCGTCTCTGCGGCAAGGGTCTCGATGTGCCGCGAATTCGGATCGTCGGTTTCGTCGCAATGCATGTCCACCCGCAGGCCGCGCGCTGCGGCGATCTCGCAGAGGTGCCGCACCGAGGCCGCGCCTTCGGCCATGGTGCGTTCGAAGTGCGGGATGCCGCCGACCACATCAACGCCCCGGTTGAGTGCGCGGATCAGGTTTTCCTGGGCATTGGGCGAGCGGTAGAAACCATCCTGCGGAAATGCCACCAGTTGCAGATCGAGATACGGCTGCACCTGGCGCTTGACCTCAAGCAGGGCATCGACCGCGAGCAGACGGTCGTCACAGATATCGACGTGACTGCGGATCGCCAACAGACCGCGGGCGACGGCCATGTCGCAGTAGCGCAGGGCGCGTTCGATCAGCGCATCGATGGTCAACTGCGGCTTCAGTTCACCCCAGAGCGCGATGCCTTCGAGCAGGGTGCCCGAGCGGTTCAAGCGCGGTAGCCCGAGCGACAGCGTCGCATCCATGTGGAAATGCGCATCTACGAACGGTGTGCTGACCAGGCGGCCGCTGGCATCGATCTCCTTGGCGGCGTTTGCGGCAATGGCCGGAGTCAGTTCGACGATGCGACCGTCCTGGATGCCGATATCGATATCACGGCGCCCATCGGGCAGATTGGCGTGGCGCAGGATCAAATCCATGGTGAAGTCCGGGTGGCTCGCGGGTTCAAGCATCGCATGCGGGACCGCCTCGCTCCAGCCGGAATGGCGTCCTGTCGCGCACGCCCATGCGCAGCGCCTGCGCCGGTGGTAAAAAGGGCGTCCGGAGCTTGCCTGTTCCGGACCTCGACCGGACCATTGCGAGAACAGCATGACCCAGCCTGTGCGGATACCCCACTACATCAACGGTGCACGTGAGCAGGGCAGCGATGCCCGCCTGGCGCCGGTGTTCAACCCGGCCAGCGGCGCCCAGTCGGGCACGATTTCGCTGGCCGATCAGGCCACAGTCGATGCGGCCGTGGCCGCGGCCAAAGCGGCGTTTCCCGCCTGGGCGGCAACTTCACCAATGCGACGCGCCCGGGTCATGTTCAAGCTGCGCGATCTGGTCGAGGCCAACGCGGACCAGTTGGCTGCGCAGATCACCGCCGAACATGGCAAGACCCATGGCGATGCGCTCGGCGAAGTCCAGCGTGGCCTGGAAGTCATCGAATTCGCCTGCGGCATTCCGCAGTTGCTGAAGGGCGAAACCACCGAGAACATCGGCGCCGGTGTCGATGCGCTGTCGCTGCGCCAGCCACTCGGGGTCGTCGCCGGCATCACCCCGTTCAATTTTCCGGCGATGGTGCCGATGTGGATGTTCCCGATCGCCATCGCCTGCGGCAATACCTTTGTGCTGAAACCCTCCGAGCGCGACCCTTCTTCTTCGCTGCTGCTGGCCGACTGGCTGAAGCAGGCGGGTTTGCCGGATGGCGTGTTCAACGTCGTCCACGGCGACAAGGTCGCGGTCGATGCCCTGCTGGCACACCCGGATGTGCGTGCCCTGAGCTTTGTCGGCTCGACACCGATTGCAAGGTACATCTACGAGACCGGTGCCCATCATGGCAAGCGCGTACAGGCGCTCGGTGGTGCCAAGAACCATATGCTGGTGATGCCCGACGCCGATCTTGAGCAGACCGCCGATGCCCTGATGGGTGCGGGCTATGGTTCCGCCGGTGAACGCTGCATGGCGATATCGGTTGCGGTGGCCGTCGGCGACAAGGTCGCCGATGCCCTGGTCGCAGCGTTGGCGCCGCGCGTGCGGGCACTCAGGATCGGGCCGGGCATGACGACGGGCATGGACATGGGCCCGCTGATCACCACCCAGCATCGCGAGCGCGTCAGCGGCTATGTCGATCTCGGTGTCAGCGAAGGCGCTGAACTGGTTGTCGATGGCCGCGGTCATGTTGTGGCCGGCAGTGAGCTGGGCTTCTTCCTCGGTGGCTGCCTGTTCGACCGGGTGACCGAGCACATGCGCATCTACAAGGAAGAAATCTTCGGACCGGTGCTGTGCATCGTGCGCGCCGCCGACTATGAAGAAGGCCTGCGCCTGATCAATGAGCACGAGTATGGCAATGGGACCGCGATCTTCACCCGTGACGGCGATGCCGCGCGCGACTTCGTCCAGCGTGTCCAGGTCGGCATGGTCGGCGTCAACGTGCCGATTCCGGTTCCGGCCGCGTTCCACAGCTTCGGTGGCTGGAAGAATTCCCTGTTCGGCGACCTGCACATCTACGGCCCGGACGGCGTGCGCTTTTATACCAAGCTCAAAGCGGTCACCTCGCGCTGGCCGACCAGTATCCGATCCGGCGCGCAGTTTGTGATGTTTACCGGCGAGTAGGTTCTTCTGTACGGAGGATTTCCCATGAACGCACAACTCAAACCTGAAACCCAGCCCATCCGCATCAATGGCCAGCGTCTGTGGGACTCCTTGATGGAGATGGCCAGGATCGGCGCCACGCCCAAGGGCGGCGTCTGCCGACTGGCGTTGACCGATCTTGATCGCGACGGCCGCGATCTGTTTGCGCGCTGGTGCAAGGAGGCTGGCTGCAGCATCAGCGTGGACAAGATGGGCAATGTGTTTGCGCGCCGGCCCGGCAAGGACAATAGCCTGGCGCCGGTGGTGACCGGATCGCATGCGGATTCGCAGCCCACCGGCGGCCGCTTCGATGGCATCTACGGTGTCCTCGGCGGACTCGAAGTGATCCGCAGTCTCAACGATCACGGCATCGAGACCGACCGGCCGATCGAGGTGGTGATCTGGACCAATGAGGAGGGCTCGCGCTTTGCACCCGCGATGGTCGCCTCCGGGGTGTTCGCTGGCGTGTTCACGCTCGAGTATGGTCTCTCGCGCGCCGACGTCGATGGCAAGACCATGGGCGAAGAGCTCGCGCGCATCGGCTACGCCGGTGACCAGCCGATGGGCAAACCCATTCACGCCGCCTTCGAGCTGCATATCGAGCAGGGCCCGATCCTGGAAGCCGAGGGCAAGACGATTGGCGTCGTGCACGCCGCCCAAGGGCAGCGCTGGTACGAAGTGGTCTTTACCGGACAGGAGTCACACGCCGGTCCGACGCCGATGCCGCGTCGGCGCGATGCCCTGCTTGGTGCCGCCCGCGTGATCGAACTGGTCAACCGTGTCGGACTCGAACACGCGCCCTACGCTTGCGCGACGGTCGGCATGATCCAGAATCATCCCAATTCGCGCAATGTGATTCCGGGTCGCGTGTTTTTCACCATCGATATCCGCCATCCGGAAGACGCCGTGCTGGCCGAAATGGATCGCAAGGTGCGGGAAGGTGTCGCGCGGATTGCGGAACAGACCAGGCTTGAAGTCACCCGCCTTGAGCAGATTTTCTATTACGCGCCGATTGCCTTCGACAAGGCCTGTGTCGATTCTGTGCGCGCGGCTGCCGAGCGCCTCGGCTATTCGCATCGCGAGATCGTTTCGGGTGCCGGCCACGACGCCTGCTATCTGTCCAAGGTCGCCCCGACCGCGATGATCTTTGTGCCCTGCGTGGATGGCATCAGCCACAACGAAGTGGAAGACGCCACCCCGGAGTGGATCGAGGCCGGCGGCAATGTGCTGCTGCATGCGATTCTGGGACGGGTGGATCGCTGAATCAGCTGGGGGCTGCGGCGCCTGCATGCTGCTGGCCAGCTGGGCCGCTCTGAGCTTCGTTGTGCGCGGAGCCGGTCGCCAGCGGAACAACAGGTGATGACAGCCTGCGCGAGCGCATTAGCCGCTTGGGCCGCGGTCGGCGCGGCTCGACCGGGTTTTCTCCCAGCAGCTCCAGCAACTGGCAGTTGTATGCGTGGTTGAGCAGAGCTCTGGACATTGCCGGTTTCCTCGCACTGGCTGGCGAGGAAAGGCTACGCAACCTGCCCGTCAGCGGTTTGGCCGCAGGTTGCAGCGACTTGTCACCAGGTTGCGATCGCTCCGGGTCTGCCGACGCTTTGCCCGGCGAGACGGCCGACTGCCAGGCTTGCGCGCCGCGATTCCAGTCGGCTTGGCAGCTCCGCAGTCAGGGGCCCCGTCCTCCGCCACGCCCGAACCAACGCTCTGCCTGCCGGTCCGCTAGCATGCGCAGCAGGCCGATTACCCGGGTCCCGTATGCGCGTGCCAGGTCTGATGCTGCTGCTTGCCATGACCGGCCTGGTGGCCGGCGGCGAGCGCGGCAGTCCGCCTGTGCAGGTCTACGAGACCCAGCCGCTGGGCGGCGCCCATCTGAACACGCATCTGCTGCAGTTGCCCGATGGACGGCTGTGCGTGTCCAACATGGTGGGGTTGTTGCGCTTCGACGGCGTCCGCTGGCTGCTGGCTACGCACCCGCGCGCGCTCGGCGGCATGGAATTTCTCTCGCTTGGGCCGCAGGATCGGATCTACACAAGTTTCAACGGAGATATTGGCTATTTTGCCGACGATGCCGCCGGGATTCCGCAGTGGCACAGTGTGGCTGAGCGCGTGCCGGAAGCGGCACGCGATTTCGGCGAGATCATTGGCGTCGTCCATGACCCAGGCCGCAAGGGCGTCTGGTATACGAGCTTCGAACATATCCTGTTCATTCCTGATGATGGCGGTCCGGTCAGCAGCCTGAGTACCTCAGACGCTGAGCGACGTTTCGCCTTTGGCGGTCTCGTCGGCGATGAGTTCTGGCTGCAGCGGTATCCGGATCTGGTACCGACGCGCGTCCACTCGCTCGATCCGCTGCAACTCGAGCCGGTGCCCGGCGCGGAGGCAGCCGCACAACAGATTCGTGCCGTGGCCGGGCGGACCGGACAGCTGAAGATCGGCCTGCTCAACGGCGTCCTGCTCGACTATGACGGCACCCGGCTGTCGTTGTGGACGGATGCCTTGCGGCCGCTGCTGGTGCAGAGCAAGCTGCATGATCTGCTCGAACTGCGCGACGGCCGCTACGCAGTCGGCAGCAGCACCCTCGGACTGATGGTGCTGGATGCAGGGGGCGAGCTGGTTGACCACTACAGGGATGCAGATGGTCTGGCCACGCATCGGCGCACGCACTCGCTGCTGGAGGATCGCGAGGGCGACATCTGGTTTGCCCAGGATCAGATCGTTACGCGCCTGGCGATGGCGCGGTCGGTCAGTGTCTACGACGAATCCCGTGGCCTGCCTTCGGCCTATGAGGCCAGCCGATGGCAGGGACAGATCTACGTCGGCAGCAATGTCGGGCTGTATCGGCTGCAGGCTGCACCCGGCCCCGGCGGCGGAAGGTTCGAGCGCGTACTACCGCAACTCAAGGATGTCCGCTCGCTGGCCGTGGTCGATGAGCGCACGCTGATGGTGATCGACGGCGATGTCCATCAGGTCCGCGCTGCCGAAGACGGCACCCTCAGCGCAGGCAAGCTCGGCGACTTCGAACCGGCCAATGTGCTGGAACCCTCGCGCTTCGTTCCAGGCCGGGTCTGGGTCGCACATGCAGCGGGATTGTCGCGCTTCGACCGGGCAGTCAACGGAGTGTTGCAGCAGACCGATGTGGCGGGTGTAACTGCCGCCTACTACAAGCTTGCGGAACGCGATCGCGACGCGGTCTGGGCCGCCGACCGTGTCGGTGGCGTGGACCTGATCGATGCCAATGGCATCCTGCCGGTGCGCCATTATGGCGTCGCCCAGGGCCTTCCTGCTGGCCAGGTCCGTATCTACAGTGGCCCTCGCGAACCCTGGTTCACCACCATGCTCGGGCTGCGCGTCTACGATGCCCGCAGTGATCGGTTCATTGTGCCCGCTGGCCTGCCCGCCAGCCTCAGCCAGGACCGACTGTTCTCGGTACTGCAGGATGAGCATGAAAATCTCTGGGTGCGCGGCGGCGAAATCGAGAACGATGTGTTCTGGCGCAGCGCGCAGGGCTGGCGTCCCGATCATGGCCTGCTGCATGCGGTCGACCCGCATCCGACAATCTTCAATTTCCGCCGCGAGGGCGATGTTGTCTGGGCGGTGCGCGCCACTGGCCTGCTGCGGATCGATCTGGCTGGGCGGCAGACACTGCCGCCGCCGGTGCTGCCGATCCTGACCCAGGTCTACGACCTGCGTGCCAGGACGGCGTTGCCGCTGACCGAGTTGGACTCGCTCGACAGTACACAGCGCGACCTCCGCTTCGAATTTGCGCAGCCAGCCTTGCACCGACCAGAGGCCATCCACTTCCGCAGCCGTTTGCGCGGTTTTGATGATGACTGGTCGGAGTGGGCGGGTCGCGAGGCAAGCTCGCGTGTCTACACCAATCTGCCGGATGGCGCGTACACGCTCGAGGTTGAGGCGAGGGACAGCTTCCTGCGGATCGCTGCGATGCCGGCGCGATCACTGGCCATCGCGCCGCCGTGGTGGCGGTCGGGGTCAGCGCGTGCCGCCTATCTGCTGTTTGCCGCGCTGATGCTCTGGCTTGCTGCCCGCCTCGGTGCGCGGCTACGTCAGCGCCAGTTGCTTATCCGCCAGCACGAACTCGAGGCAACCGTCGAGCTGCGTACGATCGAACTCAAGCGCAGCAATGAACAGCTTGCCGAGCAGGCCGAGCGGCTGACCGAAATCGACCGGTTGAAGACCCGCTTCTTCGTCAATGTCGGGCATGAATTCCGCACGCCGCTGACCCTGGTGCTTGGTCCGATCGACGATTTGCTGCGCGATGACAGCGAACGCCTGAGCCCGCGCGCGCGCCAGCAACTGGAAATGGCCAACCGCAATGCGCGGCGTGTGCTGGATCTGATTGTCGAACTGCTCGACGTCAATCGATTCGAGCAAGGTCAGATGCGGCTGACGCCGGTACGCACCGATCTCTCGGTACTCGCTGCTCGCGTACTCGAAGAGCAGCGGCCCCTGCTCGATCGTCATGGTCATCATGCTTCATTGCAGATCGTCGGCGCGGGCCCCTGGCTGGCCCTGGTCGATCCGATCCAGATCGAGCGCTGTCTCGGCAATCTGATCGGCAATGCCGCCAAGTACATGACGCGTGGCGGTCAGATCGAGCTGCACCTTCGACGCACTGGTGCCTTGATCGAAATCTCGGTCTCCGATCAGGGTCGTGGCATTGCGGCCACGGCCTTGCCGCATGTCTTCGATCGCTTCTTCCAGTCCGAAGATTCAGACCATGCAAGTGGCTATGGCATCGGACTGGCGCTGGTGCGCGAGATTGCCGAGGCACACCAGGGCAGGGTGTCCGTGGAGAGCGAAGCCGGCGTCGGCAGCACCTTTGTGGTGGCGCTGCCTGCGGCCGCCGATGTGACTGACGATGTGGCGACCGCCGCCGCGCCGCACGCCGATACGGTGGCTGCAGACAGCGATACGGTGGCACTGTCACGGGGGCGACCGCTGGTGCTGGTGGTCGATGATCACGACGATTTGAGAGCGCGGGCACGCGAGTTGCTGAGCGCGCGGTTCGAGGTCATCGAGGCCGCGGATGGCCCGAGTGCCTGGAAGGCCGCCCGCGATCAGCTGCCAGATCTGATTGTCTGTGATGTGATGATGCCGGGCTTCGACGGCATCGAGCTGACCCGGCGCCTGCGTGCCGAGGCGGATACTGCTGCGATCGCCTTGCTGTTGCTGACCGCCAAGGCTGGATCGGAACACGCGGTTGCCGGACTCGCTGCCGGCGCCGATGACTATCTGGCCAAACCATTTGACGCCAGCGAATTGCTGGCACGCATCGACGCCTTGCTCGCGCGCGCGCAGCGACTGCGCCTGCGGCTGGCGCGTGAACGCCAACCGGTGGTCGCAGCGCCGGCTCAGGAATCTGCCGATCAGCGCTGGCGTCGTCGCCTTGATGCGGTGATCCTGCAAAGGCTCGACGATCCGGAGCTCAGCGTGGAGGCGCTGGCGCGCGCCCTGCACAGCGACCGCAGCCAGTTGTTTCGCAAATCCAGAGAACTGCTCGGCATGAGCCCCAGTGAATACCTGCGCGATCAGCGACTGCGGCATGCCCAGCAGTTGTTGGGCGGTGGTGCTGGCAGCATTTCCGAAGTGGCTTATGCGGTCGGCTTCGACAGCTTGTCGAGCTTCACCCGTGCCTTCAAGTCACGCTACGGCATCGCGCCGAGCCAGCTGCCGGTGAATCACAAGCTGAGCTGAGACGTGGCGGTTGCCCGTGCCGGGTACTGGCGCCGAGTTGCTGTGGACGCTGGTAGCCACGCTATCGGCAACGCGCCGAGCCATCCTGTCACCTGCGACAGCATCGACGATCGGCGCCCGGATACGAGACCGGCGCAGCTGTGTCGGTGCTGCGCAGCGTGCGGTCTGCCGTCGTCGGCGCATGATGTGCGCGCTCAGGTTTGACGCATGTGTGCATGCGCATCGCGCTCAGCGGGATGGGCCCGAGTGGGCGTCCCTGCCCACTGGCGCAAGCCAAAGCGCTATGCGATGCTTGGGCACGCCGGACGGTAGTTCTCGGCGCCCCGCCATGCGTGCCTCGGCAGATTGATCGAGGTCCCTGGTACAGAGGGGCGGTGAACTACCGGTCGCGGCACCGTTGCGAGGCCGTGCAGGCTGGACCCGCATGCTTCCGGCTCTGCCTCCAGTGGGAAGGCGCCGCCGCAGGCGCGATGGCTCCGGCATGGAAGAATCGGGTTGGGTCCCGGTCTGTGCGTACCCCTCGTGGGCCAAAGCCCGCGCCCTGGTCGACCAGGGTGCTGTTTCGCACGCCATTCATGGGGAGCACGCATGGCACGCAAGCAATTCGCTGATGTCGCCGCTGGCAGACTGTCGGCGTCGCAGCTGGAACGAAATTTTTCTGATGTCGCGCCGCCGCTTGATCGGCAACGCGCCCTGATCGAAGCGCAGCGCTGTCACTACTGCTACGACGCGCCCTGTACCACCGCCTGTCCGACCGGCATCGATATAGCCAGCTTCATCCGCAGCATCACCACCGACAATCTGCGCGGTGCCGCCGAGACCATCCTCGACGCCAACATCTTTGGCGGCATCTGCGCCCGCGTCTGTCCGACCGAAATTCTGTGCGAGGGTGCCTGCGTGCGCAATGGGCCCGAGGAGAAGCCAGTCGAGATCAGCGCGTTGCAGCGCTATGCCACCGACTGGGTGTTCGACGACGACGTGCAATTGTTTGAACGCGCTGCTGCCACTGGCAAGCGCGTCGCCGCGGTAGGTGCCGGTCCCGCCGGACTCGCCTGCGCGCACGCACTGGCACGACTGGGGCATGATGTGGTCGTGTTCGAGGCACGCGAGAAATCCGGCGGCCTCAACGAATACGGCATCGCCGCCTACAAGGTGCCTGGCTTCGCCGAGCGCGAGGTCGAGTGGCTGCTGTCGATCGGCGGTATCGAGATTCGACATGCCCAGGCACTGGGGCGCAATATTTGGCTGGAGGATCTGCGCAAGGACTTTGACGCCGTGTTTCTTGGCATGGGTCTGACCGGCGTCAACGCCCTCGGATTGGAGAGTGAGGCCGTCGATGGTGTGCGCAATGCGGTCGACTTCATCGCCGAACTGCGTCAGGCCGGCGACCTGTCGGCCTTGCCCGTTGGCCGTCGCGTGGTCGTGATCGGCGGCGGCAATACCGCCATCGACGCTGCTGTGCAGAGCAAAAAGCTCGGCGCCGAGTCGGTGACCCTGGTCTACCGGCGCGGTCCCGAATCGATGAGCGCTACCGATGTCGAGCAGGCCTTCGCGCAGACCGAAGGTGTGCACGTGGTGCACTTCGCGCAGCCGCGTCGCGTGTTGAGCGAGCAGGGCAGGGTGTCCGGCGTCGAGTTCGAGCACACGGCGCTTGATGACGCCGGCAAGCTGAAGGGCAGTGGCGAGTATTTTTCATTGGCAGCCGACAGCGTGTTGAAGGCGATCGGCCAGGTGCTGCTGATCGAGGGCGTGAGCCGGACCGGCGATCAACTGGCCCTGAGCAATGGCCGTATCCGCGTCGACGAGCACTTTGCGACCTCGGTCGCCGGCGTGTGGGCTGGCGGCGATTGCGTCGGTGGCAAGGTCGATCTCACCGTTCAGGCCGTCGAGGATGGCAAGCGCGCAGCGCGCGCCATCCACGCTGCCATCAGCAAGCAGGCCTGAGGAGAAACTGCATGGCCGATCTCTCATGCAATTTTGTCGGTATCAAGTCGCCCAATCCGTTCTGGCTGGCGTCGGCACCACCGACCGACAAGTACTACAACGTCGTCCGCGCCTTCGAAGCCGGCTGGGGCGGTGTGGTCTGGAAAACTCTTGGACTTGATCCGCACGTGGTCAATGTCAGCTCGCGCTACGGCGCGGTGCAATGGAATGGTCAGCGAATCGCTGGCCTCAACAACATCGAACTGATCACCGACCGGCCGCTGGCAGTGAATCTGGCCGAGATCCGTCAGGTCAAGCGCGAATGGCCGGATCGGGCGATGATCGTGTCCTTGATGGTGCCCTGCGATGAGGAATCCTGGAAATACATTCTGCCCATGGTCGAGGACACCGGCGCCGATGCGGTCGAGCTCAATTTCGGTTGTCCGCATGGCATGAGCGAGCGTGGCATGGGCTCGGCGGTGGGCCAGGTGCCCGGGTATGTCGAGATGGTCGCGCGCTGGGTCAAGCAGTATTCCCGGCTGCCCTGCATCGTCAAGCTGACGCCGAACATCACCGATATCCGCAGCTCGGCGCGCGGCGCCTTCCGTGGTGGCGCCGATGCCGTCTCGCTGATCAACACGATCAATTCGATCACCAGTGTCGATCTCGATCTGATGGCACCGACGCCCACTGTCGATGGCAAGGGCACCCATGGTGGCTACTGCGGCCCCGCAGTGAAACCGATCGCGCTGAGCATGGTGTCGGAAATCGCCCGCGACAAGGAAACGCCCGGACTGCCGATCTCGGGCATCGGTGGCATCGGCACCTGGCGCGACGCCGCCGAGTTCATGGCACTGGGCGCCGGTTCGGTGCAGGTCTGTACCGCGGCGATGCACTATGGCTTCCGGATTGTCGAGGACATGATCTCCGGGCTGTCTTCATGGATGGATCAGAAGGGCTATGCGCGCCTGGACGATTTCGTCGGCAAGGCGGTGCCCAATGTCACAGACTGGAAGTTCCTCAATCTCAAGTACGACATCAAGGCCCGGATCAACCAGGATCTCTGCATCAAGTGCGGGCTCTGCCATATCGCCTGCGAAGACACCGCGCATCAGGCAATCACCACGACGAAGGCTGGGCTGCGTCACTTCGAAGTGGTCGATGATGAATGCGTCGGCTGCAATCTCTGCATGCACGTCTGCCCGGTCGACAACTGCATCACCATGGAGCGGGTCGATGACGGTGCCTTCGGGGACTGGACCACGCATCCGAACAATCCGATGCGGGCGGGAGCCTGAGATGCGCGCCAAGGCAATGGAGTTCGACCGCGAAGCGCCGGCGAGCAGCGATCTGGTCAATGTCGATCTGCTGCCGGTACCAGCGAAGGATCGTACCTGGGACTGGAAAGCGATCGCCGCACTCTGGGTCGGCATGGTGGTCTGCGTGCCGGCCTACATGCTCGCTGCCGGACTGGTCAGCGAGGGCATGTCGTGGAAGCAGGCGGTGTTCACCGTCCTGCTTGCCAACTGCATCGTACTGATTCCGATGCTGCTGATTGGTCATGCCGGCACCAAGCACGGCATACCGTTTCCAGTGCTGTTGCGCGCCTCGTTCGGGACTCGCGGCGCCAAGGTGCCGGCCCTGCTGCGTGGCCTCGTCGCCTGCGGCTGGTTCGGCATCCAGACCTGGGTCGGTGGTGCCGCGATCTACGCGATCGGCAATATCCTGACCGGCGATGCCCTGGTCGGATCGGCACTCCCGCTCCTCGGAATCGACCTTGGCCAGACATTGTGCTTTCTCGCGTTCTGGGCGCTGCATGTCTGGTTCATCGCCAAGGGTACCGAGTCGATCCGCTGGCTCGAGCTCTGGGCTGCGCCGCTGCTGATCGTCATGTGCCTGGCCCTGCTGTGGTGGGCCTACCAGCGCGCTGATGGTTTTGGACCCATGTTGTCGACGCCTTCGGCATTCGCGCCGGGCGGTGCCCGCGAAGGTCAGTTCCTCAGCGTGTTCTGGCCTTCGTTGACGGCAATGGTGGGCTTCTGGGCGACGCTCGCATTGAATATTCCAGACTTCACCCGTTACGCGCGCAGCCAGCGTGACCAGATCATCGGCCAGTCGCTCGGCTTGCCGATTCCGATGGCGATGCTGGCCTTCATTGGCGTCGCGGTCACGTCGGCTACCGTAGTGATCTTCGGCGAGGCGATCTGGGATCCGGTGAAACTGACCGCACGGATGGGCGGCGTCGGCGTTGTCGTGGCCTTGATTGCCCTGATTCTGGCCACGCTGACCACCAATCTCGCGGCCAATGTGGTGGCGCCGGCCAATGGCTTCTCCAACCTCAGTCCGCAGCGCATCTCGTTCAAGATGGGCGGCTACATCACCGCCGGTCTCGGTATCGCGATCTTTCCGTGGAAGCTGCTGGAGAGTACCGGTGCCTATATCTTTACCTGGCTGATCGGCTACTCGGCCCTGCTCGGTCCGATTGCGGGCGTGATGATGGCCGATTATTTCCTGATTCGCAGGACCGAACTCGATCGCGACGATCTGTTCCGTCATGGTGGTCAGTACCACTACCGCGGCGGCTGGAATCCGGTCGCCTTCGTTGCGCTGATCCTCGGCGTGTTGCCCAATCTGCCTGGCTTCCTGCATGCAGCGGGTTTCGTCGAATCGGTGCCTGCGCTGTTCACTGCCATCTACGCCTACGCCTGGTTTGTCGGGCTGGCGATCGCGGCGGCGGTGTACTGGATCGGAATGAAAGTCCGCAGCGCCGGCTGAAAGCCGCGCGCCGCTTCAGGGTGGTGGGCCACCACATACCTGATTGCGCCCGTTGCGCTTGGCCTGGTAGAGCGCGTTGTCAGCGATCTGCAGCAGTTCGGCAGCACCTTCGCCGGCGGCGGGTACCCGCGATGCAATGCCTGCGCTGACGGTCAGCGTCTGTGATTCGCTGCCGATGGCGCGCGGTGGCAGCGCCTCGACCAGGGCGCGCATGCGCTCGGCGATGCGCTGCACCGATTCGATGTCCGCATCAAGCAGCAGGCAGGCAAACTCTTCGCCGCCGAATCGCGCGACCAGATCCTGGCCGCGCGATGCACTGTCGATCGCTTTGGCGACGGCGCGCAGCGCGATGTCGCCGGCGAGATGACCATAGCGGTCGTTGAAATCCTTGAAGTGATCGACATCGAGGACGATGAGCCCGAGTGGCAGCTGCTGGGCGCGGGCACGATCGAGCGCGGCTTCGATGGCCTCCATCAGCCGACGGCGATTGGCGATGCCGGTCAGTGGATCGCGATAGGAGAGTTCGGTCAGTCTGGCATTCGCGGTATGCAATTCGGCGGTCTGCTCGGCGACGGTCTGCTGCAGTACGCGCTGACGCTGACGCAGCTGCCGGTTGTACAGCAGCACCAGGAATACCGCCGCCGACAGCAGCAGAATTCCGCCCAGCCACTGCACCGGCGCGCGCTGCCACCACAGCGCCGCAACTGTGATTGCCAGCTCTGTGGTCTCGCCGGCGGCGCCCTGGTAATCGCGACCCTCGACGCGCAAGGTGTATTCACCTGGTGGCAAGGCGCTGAAGGTCCGTCCGTGCTCGAGAGTCCACGGGCCGGGCTGCTCCTCGTAGCCCAGCAACTGGCTGCGGTAGCTCGACTCCTCCTCGCGCAGACCGGTGAGCAGCGCGTAGTTGACGCGCAACTCGTGTTTGCCGGCAGGGAGCTGGATGCCAGCGGCACCCACAATGCCCTGCAACATCCCGTCGATCCGTGCCTCGGTGAAATGCAGTGGCCGCGTTTGCTTGCGCGCAGCGGGTTTCTTGATGTCGGGATTGAACACGCTGAGCCCGGCGAGCGTGCCCACCCAGTAGCGGTCCAGGGCATCGATCTGCTGTCCGTTGCTGTTGCACTCATCGTGTACCAGGCCATCGTGGCGTCGGAAGACGCGTTCCTCATAGCCGCCGCCGGCGCGCGGCGTCAGTTGCTGGACGCCGTTGTTGGTACAGACGTAGATCCGGCCCTTGCTGTCTTCATGAACGCTGTAGACCGTGGGGTCGGGCGCGGGCGGCACGGCTGCGTCCTCAAGCAGGCGAGGCCGTTCGGGATCAGTGACATCGACGCGGACCACGCCATGCCGGTTGCTGCTGGCCCAGAGCACACTGCGCGTGCCTTCCTGGATCAGGCGCACGCCACGGTAGCCATCTTCGGGCAGACCCTGCGAGGCGGGCAGCAGCTCGAATCGCGCGCCGACCAGGCGGGCCAGCCCTTCACTACCTGCGGCCCACAGCACCGACTGCCCGGCGGAGTCGACCTGTTCGGCAAACCCGTGTACCGACCAGGGCTGTGTGCCTCCGGTCTCGGGAAAGGAAGTCCAACGGCCATCGGCATAGCGATGGATGCCCGAGCGAAACGTGCCGAACCACAACTCGGTGCGGCCATCGACCGTGCGTGACAGGGCCGCTGTGGCAGCTTCGCCGCCAACTGCAGGCCAGGGCACGGCGACCGGGGTGAATTGCAGCGCATCGTCAATGCGCTGCAGACTGCCGCCCATGAAGCTCACCAGTCGCCAGCTCTGGCCATCCGGCCCGGGCA
The DNA here is from genome assembly GCA_022843465.1 of Pseudomonadota bacterium. Taxonomy (GTDB): domain Bacteria; phylum Pseudomonadota; class Gammaproteobacteria; order Xanthomonadales; family Ahniellaceae; genus 0-14-3-00-62-12. The sequence goes on from JALHNO010000002.1 coordinate 34,004, forward strand.
GGCGCCAGATTGCACGCACCGATTCCTCGGGAATGGCGCCCTGGGCAGCCGTGAAATAGCGCCAATGGCCATCATCCAGCAGACCAATGCCCTCGCGGGCGCTGCCCACCCAGAGACGCTCACCGCCGCGACCATTGGGTTCGAGCAACACGCCAAATATTCCATTCTCGCTGGCGCCCAACAAGGAGACGGTCTGCCACTGGCTGGAACTCAGCAGGGCACGGGCGATCCCGCCCTCGGTAGCCAGCCAGAGCATGTCGGCACCATCGAGATCGCGCTGTATTTCGATACCACGCACGGCATTGGACGGCAGTCCATGGCGGCGATCAAATACCCGAACTTCGTCACCGCGGATGCGCAGCAGGCCGGCGCGCGTCGCAACCCATAGAGTCCGCTCGCCGTTGTCGCCATAGGTGGCCAAGGCGGAATAGATCGCTTCACTGGGAAGCTCGCCCTGCGCCGCACTCCAGTGACGCAGGCCGTCCTCGCGCAGCCGATAGATTCCGCTGCCATAGGCCAGGAACCAGAGTTCCTCGACGCCGCGATCAAAGGTTCGCACCAGATCGGTCGGCAGTTGCAGATTCAATTCGGGGTGCTCGAAGCGTTGCCAGCTGGACTCCGCCGAGGCGACGTCCGCTTTCCGGAACCAGATCTGTCCGGGAGAGCGCACCAACCATTCGCGCGGTCCGCCGAATAGTCGCTCGCTGCGCTCGAACTTGATCGTCGTGCCCGCCGGCAAAGCGAGACTGCCGACATCGATCTGGAGGGCGCCGCCATTGAGCGCAGCGATCGCCCCGGCCTGGGCCACCCAGTCCTGCTGACGGCCATCGGGCAGCAGTGTGTGCGAAAAACGATGGGCAAAGGTCGTATGGCCGGTGAGCTGCCAGTGTTTGCCATCATATCGGGCGAGTCCCTCACGCTCGAAGATTGCCCAAAGTGTGCCACTGCGGTCCTGGTGCATGTCGCGGACCAGGCTGCGTGCCTCGGGGAAGTCGGCAATCGTCCAGCGATAGCCGTCGAAGCGCGCCAGCGACGAGGCCGAGCCTGCCCAGACAAAGCCCTGGGCGTCGAAGTCGACATTGCTCCAGATCTCGTCCGAGAGCCCGTCCTTGGCGCTGTAGACCTGAAAAATGGGTGCGCTCTGATCGGTGACATCCAGGGCGGATGCGGCCATAGCCGACCCTGCCGTTGTCAGCAGGCACGACAGCACGAGCCGCAGTGCCGGCATTCGGTACTTTGCACGCATCGCATTCGGCTTCCCGGCCCTGCTTGCCGACAAGATATCGCCGTTGCAGTGGTATCAGTGTGAAATCCTGTGTCCCAACCCGGTACGGCATTGCATAGGGAGGAGGATGCCGCCGGCTGCCGTCGCGTCGGACTTCGGCAGAGTGTTATTTCACGTCGACCAGCTTCCAGTGGGCACCGATCAGCAGATTGAGGCGGTGTGCCAGGATCCGGTGCGCCAGCCGCGTGGAAACCTGCATGCTCACCTGCTGGGCGCGTTCCTCAATCTGGACGCGCGCGCCAGCGTCAGTTTCGAGCAGGCCGGGTTCGATCTCTTCAGGCTCGGACTGGGCATCGCGCCAGGCGCGCACGAAGTCGGCCTGGGCCAGCGCGTCTTCCAGTGCCTGAGCAAGATGCCGCGGCGATTGCCCGCTCCAGCTGAAACGCGCATCGCTACCCGCGGCCTCCGACAGATCTTCGATTCTCAGGTAGTAAAGGGTCATCACGTTCTCATTCGCTGATCGCCACGATGGCAGCAGACCCAGGCTTGGTAAACCCCATGCCAGGACCGCCTGTGCGTCGCCCTCTGGCCCGGTGCCCAGGGGCCAGCCCGGAATGGTTCTCTATTCGAGGCCAAACTCGATATCGCTGCCGCCGTCGGGACGACCGTCAGGTCCGAAGCGCCGCTCAATGCAGCGCAGGCTTTGGCGACCGACCAGCACAACGGTGCTCGCCCGCGTGCCGTACTCGGCCCCGCGGATGAACGCGGCGGACAGTCGACGCTCCAACGCCAACCCCACGCCGGTGTCGGGCAGTTCCTCATCAGGCGCCAGTTCCTCGTCAGCAAGCGCCTGCAAGAGTGGCGTGACATTGTCGTTGTCGCGGCTGATCCACGCAGCGACTCGCTGCTGCAACTGGCGCGTCTTGGGCCATGGGGTATCCAGTGCAGCATTGGAAATCGCGTGCACCCCTTGCTCCAACCGTTGCGTGGAAAACCCCGGCGTGTTGCCGGCCACCAGGATCTGCCCCGCCTCAAAGGCCAGCAGATTGAATCGGCCGTACGCATTGGCACGGTCGGCAATCCGGGCGAGTTCCTGCTCGACGCTCGCCCGGCCGCGTACCAACTCGTGCACCAGCGCACCGCGCGAACGCGCTGCGGTTTCGGCCAGCCCCAGCCGGACATTGGTCACGGCGACCACCCGCCCACTGCGATGCATCGACAACCAACTGCCACCGGCGCGCAGGTCGCGGCCGCCATAGACATCCGGGTCATCGGAGTGGAACGCCGCTGGCGCACTGGGCCGCGCATGAAACTCGTCGCGGTTGCCTGCCAGCACCAGCGGATAGCGCGGATGCATATTGATGGCGAAGGCGATCAGGCACATGGGGTTCGCTGTTCCGGCAGGCTTCGAGTGCTGGGAGTTGGTGCAGCGTCTGCGTCGCGCAGAAGTGATTCACCCTGCGCGCGCATACGTATTCTGCCTCAGGCGGGTCGGTTGTCCGGCACCGGCCGAGGCGCATGCTGGCGCTGTATCCACTCGCCCAAAGTAGCAGGCATCTGGGCGCGGCACAGTTCGTCGAGCGTGGTCAGGCCGAGCATGCGGTAGCTCTCGGTCTGCGATTCGTCAAACCACTGGTCGGCCGTGCTCTGGTGCGGGAAGTCTGGCTGCGATGCGGCGTAGCTCAGCACATCGGGAGGCTCGCTGCCGAGCAGCACCGGTTTGATGTAGACCAGCTTGCCATCAGCCAGTGTCGAGTCGACCAGGCTATAGCGGATAATCGCGCTCGCCGAGCGACACTTGCGGGCACGCAGATCGCGCATTGCCACCTCGTCGAACTCGATCGCGACGCGCTGGTCGATCCGGATCTTGCGCAGGGCATTGCCGAGGTCATCACAACTGAAAGTCGGGTCGCAGCCGGAATCGAGTACCACGATCTGCTGGCAGCGGCGCCGCACCATCTCATAGAGGCCGAGGTTTTCGAAATGGCCGCCATCGGACAGATAGACATAGGCGCTGTCGTCGGATGTCTGGCCGAGGGTTTCGCGAATCAGCGAGGCGATCGCCGAGCGCGGTCCCGCGTCCCTCCAGGTGCGCGCGCCCGGAGGCCCCGGGTTGCCGAGCCATGCGCCCAGGCGGGCATTGAACAGACTCATGATGAAGCCGACCACGGCCGAGGAGTGGTAGCCCATGTTCGGGCTCGCCGCGGCGCCGGATATCGCGACGGCGGTACCCAGGCTGATGCCGCCTGCGTACTCTGCCGAGGGACGATAGCCGAGTTCGGCGCTGCCGCTGTGCAGTGGCGACACGGTGAACGAGGTCGCCTTGCGTTGTTGCCACGCCAGCCGTTGGCCGGCGACAAGATTCAGCGTGAGGTTGACCACGTGAAACGGTCGCAGGGTCGGGTCGAGCGCCGCCATCGGCACATCGTCACCGGAACAGAAGCCGGTGAAGGCGCTGGCGCGGCGTTTGGGATTGGAAGCGCCCAGGTAGGCGCGAATCAGCCGATCCCGGTACATGCCATGCAACGAGAAGGTATTGATGTTGACCCAGCGCGCCATCAGCCAGCTCAGCAGCAGCAGCCCGACAGTCAGCAGCAACACCAGCAGTGGCTGCGCCCGCGTCAGCATCGCGTAGTGTTCGGTCCAATGCACCGGCAGGCCCATCGCTGTGCTCAGCGTCATGCCAGCGCCGTTGTGCAGACCCTGCAGCACAATATTGGTCAGGATCGACAGCGCGCCGGCCAGCACCAGCAGGAAGACCGGCGGTGCAACGTGGGCGATCACGGCGAGCGCACGTACGCGGGAAGACGGGGGTTCCGCGCCGGGATTGCTGTTGCTGCTGTCGCCGCCGCCCAGTGTGCTGAGCCAGGCGCTGAGCAGGGCGCCCAATCCGATGCCGCCATGTGCCGCGGGATGCCAGTCCAACGCCCACTTCGGCAACACCAGCACCATGAACCCGATCAGGGACCAGGCCACGCAGAACAGCAAAACGCCGCCGGTCGCCCGTGCCATCCATTCGCGGTCCTCATCACGCAGAAAGCTGCTGGACAGGCCGGCAAACAGCACGCTGCCCAGGCAGTAGCCGAGCAGGATCGTGGCTGGACCGAAGCTCACGTATTCGGCCCAGCTCGGGCTCAGATGCGGATCGCTGTTCCACAGCAGGAAATTGGTCGCAGCCCAGGTGGCCAGGCCGATGCCGGCGGCCATCACCGCGATTGCCAGCGACATCGGACCAAACAGCAGGCGCAGCTTTGTCGTCAGCGGTTGCCGATGGAACAGCAAGAAAATCAGCCAGGCGCTGATGCAGGGCACGCTGGCCCAGAGCACCACCGAGGGCAGATTGGTATGCGCAACATAGTCCTGGCCCAGGTAATACAGAGAATCGAACATCAGGAACAGCAGCACCGAACCGACCAGCGGAAGCAGGACACCCAGCACATACTGTTGGCGCGAATGCGCACGAGCGCCGACGCCGGGCAGGTAGCGCAGGGTATTGAACAGTGCCGTCGTCAGCAGCGCACAGCTAAGCAGGGGCAAGTACAGCTCGACCCAGGCGGATTCGCTGATGGCATCCAGTATGGGCGCACTGTAGTCCGGGTCACTGCCCGCAAAGATGGTCGCGCCGTAGACAAGTTCCGGAAAGGACAGGGCAGACAGATACAGGCGCGGCAGCATCAGCGCAGCCATCAGCAGCGGGATCAGGACGATCCAGTTGAGCAGAATATTGCGCGCCACCGTGGCAATGACGGTCCACAGATCGCTCGAAAACGCACCAGCCCTGGGAGTCAGATAGCTGTTGTAGTCGCGCAGGTGCTGCAGTGGATCCGGTGTGCCGTCTGTGGCTGGCGTGGCGTCCCGACGCAGCGCCTCGGCAACCTTGTCGACCGATCCCGCGCGTTGCTTCCAGGCGCTCAACCAGCCGCCGATGTAGCCACCGCCAGATACCGTCGACAGGTAGTCGAATTGTTTCAGCAAGCCGTGTTCCGCCATGCCCTGCAGGGCGCCGAGAGCAAAGGTTGCACTGCGGATGCCGCCACCCGAGATGCACAGGGCGCTGGTCGGCGCTGCCGTCGTTGCGCCAGCGGCCAGCGCGGTGCGCTCTGCCTGCAGAATATCGTCGACACCCAACGGCGCTGGTTCCTGCATGGTTCCCCCTGGTTTGCGAATGGTTTTCGGCGACGTTGCTGCAATGTCTGCGATCCCCTGAGCTTTTAGCGCGACTGCAGGCAATGAGTAAACAGTATTGTCGGCAGCAGGAGAATCCTCACTGACATCTGCGCCGAATTTGATACCGGGGAGATTTCATGTTCTGGGCTTGCCCCGCTGATCTCGTCAGGCTCCTGTCCCCGGGGGGATTGCATAGAGCGGGGCTTGCCCCGCTGCGGTTGATCTGGCTTGTGCTCCTGTGGAGCGGGGCAAACCCCATAGGCGTCAGCCTGTTTTTCCTGGCGAATGATTGCCCTGTCCAACGCGCGGCTGTCGATCATCCGGCCTTGGTTTGCGCTCGCCCCGAAGGGGCGTAAGTCCTGGTGTGCCGGGCCAAAATTCAGGAACCAGCCAAATAGGTCAACGCCTATGGGGCAAGCCCCGCTCTGCAACAGCAACGGCGACTTCAACGCCAGCACACGAAGCTCCGATTTTCTGCGCTGGCTTTGTTGCAGGGCATCTCTGTGAGATGCCGTGCTGAATTTGCCGGGGTGCTCGGATGGCATCACGCTGCGATGCCAGACCGGTGCAATACCCAAGCGACGTCATCGGTTTCGCGTCTGCAACGCAAACCAGATGCCGCCCAATGATCCGCCCAGTGCCATCAGCAACCAGCCAGCGATGTCGCGGGTGGCCGCGATCAAGGTCGGCGGTGGCGTCACCGCATCGACCAGTCGGATCGCCAGCGCAATGGCCACGCCGCCGGCGAGCGCAAACAATGCCGTCCGCAGTCGCGGCAGCCAGTGTGCGATCATGGCGGCGCAGGGCAGGGCGATGATCAGGGCGCTGACGACGATGATGCTGTAGAGCGGCGAGAAGCCAAGCAGATCGCTCGCGCTCATCTGCAAGCGCAGGCTCAAGGGAATTTCCGCACCGATCCCCTGCAGCGCGGATATGTTGAACTGGGTCTGCACCACGGCACCCCATACCACCGCAATGGCGACCGCCATCACGAATGCCAGCAAGCGCGGTCTCCAGCCGGCCCCGGATTGCGATGACGTCTTCATCGATCGAGCGCTCTGCGTCTGTGCCGCCGCATCAACCTGCTCCGTCACCATCTGGGGCTCTCAAGATACCAGCTGCACTGATCGCTGCTATGTTTGGCGGAGGCGATAGGGACGGAATTGCCATGAGAGTTCTGGCTGCCGGGTTCGTGTGGTTACTGATCGTGTTGGGGGCGTCGGTTCAGGCGCAGAATTATCGCGTCGAGACCCTGGCCAAGGGGCTCGAATTTCCCTGGTCTTTGGCGTTCCTGCCGGACGGCCGGATACTCGTTACCGAGCGCCCAGGGCGCCTGCGCATCATCGCCGACGGTCAGTTGCTGGCCGAACCGGTCGCCGGCGTTCCCGCGGTTCATTCTGCCGGTCAGGCTGGTCTGTTCGAAGTCCTGGTGGACCCGGGCTTCGCCAGCAATCAGACGATCTATCTTTCGCTTGCACACGGCAGCACGCGCAAGAATCATCTGCGCATCGTGCGTGCCCGCCTGGTCGGCAATGCGCTCGAGCAGGTGATGCCCATCTTCAGCGCCAAGCCCGACAAGCGCGGCGATGTCCACTACGGCGGGCGCATGGCGTGGTTGCCCGATGGCACCCTGGTGGCGGGCACGGGAGATGGCTTCAATTATCGCGAGCAGGCACAGAAGCTTGACAACCACTTCGGCAAGATTGTGCGGATCGGGCCGGATGGCTCGCTGCCCGCAGACAATCCCTTCCGCAACAATCCCAAGGCGTTGCCGGAGATCTACAGTCTTGGCCATCGCAATGTGCAGGGTCTGTTGTTCGATGCCGAATCAGCGACGCTGTACGCGCATGAGCATGGTCCGCGCGGCGGCGATGAAATCAATGTGATCCAGCCCGGGCGCAATTACGGCTGGCCGTTGATTACCTTTGGCGTCGACTACAGCGGCGCCATCATCAGTCCATTCACCGAGAAACCCGGGCTTGAGCAGCCTTTGCTGCATTGGACGCCTTCGATCGCGCCGGCGGGCATGATGCTGTATCGCGGTGCGCTGTTCCCGGAATGGCGCGGCAGCCTGTTTGTTGCCGCGTTGGCTGGCCAGGTGGTGCAGCGGGTCACCTTGGTGGACGGGCAGGTCAGCGCGCAGGAACCATTGTTCGCTGAACTGCGCACCCGTTTCCGCGATGTCCGCAGTGGTCCCGAGGGCGCGATCTATCTGTTGACCGACAAGTCTTTCGGTCGCGTGTTGCGGGTCGTGCCGCGCCAGTAGGGCAATGCCGTCGCTGGTCACGCTCTGAACCCGTCATCGGAACGTCGTCGCTACCCAGCCAGGTGTTCGCAAAACCCCGAAAAACCTGCTGTTTTTCGCCCCCTTGTTGCGGCACCGGGTCTGCTTTGAGCTCTCCTGGATGACGGTGCTGCATTGAGTTTGCCCGGCAACTTGGCTAGTTTGCGTTGACCAGCTCTTCACCTCGCGGTCACGCTGGACCCTATAAATCCTTCGGAGTACTCATGAAAAGCAAAGTGCAGAACGATGCCGCCCCGTCGGCGGCAGGCGTAAGCATTGATCGTCGCGGATTTCTTGGTGGTGCCGGCGCAGCCGCTGCGCTCGGTGTGGTTGGTGCCGGGGCGGTGCTCGCCAGTGGCCAGGCCAGAGCCGGCGGATTCGTCCCGCGGCCAACCCTAAACCCGCGCGGCACGAAGGCCATCCAGTTGCGCGTGGACCGTGCCTACAGCAACCTCGCCAGCTATGTCGAAGATGCCCACGGCAACCTTGACGAGCCTGAAGTCGGCAACTTTGCCGCCTGCTATTCCAAGGGCCTGCCGCACGACGCGCTCGGTGAAGTGAACCCTGCGGCCTATGCCGCCTTGCGTCGTGCCTGCCTGAGCAATCTCGAAGCCGACTGGGCCGCGGTTCCGATGGGCGGCACGATGAAACAGGTCAGCCCACAGTCGGCGATCGCCTATCAGCTCGAAGGCGCCGATCCCATGCGTCTGCGCATCGATCCCGCGCCCAAATTTTCCAGCGAGCAGCGCGGCGCCGAAATGGCCGAGGTGTACTGGATGGCCCTGCTGCGCGATGTCCCGTTCGCGCAGTATGCCAATCATCCGCTGGCCGCCGAGGCGGTGGCCGATCTGCGTCGGTTTGCGCTGTTTCGCGACCTCACCGTGCAGAATCTGTTTCGTGGCACCACGGCCGGCGAGCGCGTCGGTCCCTATCTCTCGCAGTTCCTGCTGAAGGATGTGCCGTTCGGTCCGATGACGATCACTCAGAAGTACGCGGCGGGACTGCCCGGTGTCGACTTCATGACCACCACCGCTGACTGCCTCAGTATCCAGAACGGTATCGCGCCGACGCGACCGTTGCTGCTGGATGCGCCGCACTATGCCCGCAATGGTCGCGACCTCAGCGAGTACGTGCACAGGGACTTCTCCTATCAGGCTTTTCTCAATGCCGCGCTGATCCTGCTGGGCCTTGGAGGCGGAGCACTGGACGATGGCAATCCGTACAAGTCTTCGGCCAATCGTGCAGCCTTTGTCACCATGGGTGGACCCGATGTGCTGTCGATGGTGGCCCAGGTCGCCGTGCTTGCGCTCAAGGCTGCCTGGTTCCAGAAATGGACAGTCAATCGCACGCTGCGCCCCGAGGCGTTTGGCCTGCGCGTGCACCAGGACATGACGCATGCGCGCGCCTATCCGATTCATGGCGCCTTGCTGTCCTCACCGGTGCTCGGCAAGCTGTTTTCCGCCAATGGCAGCTATCTGTTGCCGATGGCCTATACCGAAGGCTCGCCCACGCACCCTTCGTATCCGGCCGGACACGCCACCATCGCCGGCGCCTGCGTCACGGTGCTGAAGTGGTTCTTCAAGGAATCCTTTGTGCTGCCCAACCCGGTCGTCGGCAGTGACGATGGCAGCTCGGTCACGCCCTACGCCGGAGCGCTCACGGTGGGTGGCGAACTCGACAAGCTGGCAGCGAACATCGCGATCGGACGCAACATCGCAGGTGTCCACTACTGGTCCGACGGCATCCAGGGCATGTATCTCGGCGAACAGGTCGCGCTGGCTTTCCTGGCGGATCAGCGGGTGACCTATCACGAGGGTTTTGCCGGGTTCAGTCTCAATCGCTTCGACGGCTCCACCGTGACCATCTGATCCCAGCAGCGGCGGCGGGCAGGTCCCGCCGTCGCTGCCGGCAGCCGCGCGCTGGCTGTCCGCTCTGCTCGGGAATTGACGATTGCTCCAGTGACCGCGGCGTTTGCCCCGCGGCATTCACCTCATGGAGCGATAAATGAAGTATCTGATTCTGGCGCTGGCACTTGCTGCCGGCGCTCTGCCTACCGATGCCGCAACGCCCGGCGAATTCGATCCCGCTTACGGCACTGCCGGTCCCGGCTACAGCCTGACGCCGCTGCACGACCACAATGAGTCGCACGATCTGGTGCTCTACCCGGATGGCTCCAAGGTCACCAGCGGGATCGCGCAGTCCGGCACCACGGTGGAACCGGTGCTCACGCGCTACAAGCCCGACGGGAGTATTGATTTCGCTTTCGGCGCCGCGGGTCACGCCGTCGTGTCGGCAATGCCGGAGGTGCCCAACGGCTATACCCAGCTGACCCAGTATCGTGACCAGCTTTACCTGCTGGTGCCCGCCGGTTCGCGCCTGTATGTCTACAACTTCAACAGCGCCGGCGTCCTCAACACGGCGTTCGGCACTGGCGGCGCCAGTGTGGTCAATGTCAACGCGGGCAATGCCATCGTCGATATCGCCATGCAGAAATCTCGCATCATTCTGGCCGGACGCATGCGCAATCCGGCGACTGCCGAGATCGACTTCGTGCTGATCGGCATGAAGACCACCGGCGTGCTCGATGCCGGCTTCGGCAGCGGCGGAATTGCCCTGCATTCCCTGCGCACCGGTACGCAGTCCAGCGAGTACTTCACCGGACTGGCGATTACGCCGGACTACCGCATCGTCGCGGGCGGCCGCAGCGCCAAGCGCGTCAGCGATCCGGATCCGTATGATTTTGTGGTCGCGCGCTTCCGCAGCAATGGCAGTGTCGATCCAGGCTTCGGTACGGCCGCTGCCGGGTTCACCCTGGTCGATTTCGGCTACAACGACTTCGGACGTCGGGTCGCGCTCTATGCCAATTACCAGGTGCTGATCGTCGGTTCGGTCTGCAAGACCATCGATCCGGCAACCGGGCAGCTGTACTGCGTGATCGGCAGCGCACGCGTACTGAACAACGGTGCGCTGGATGCCAGCTGGAACGGCAGCGGCATGCAACTGAGCGATCTGGGTGGCGACGGCCTGGTGGTGACTGACGTCACGCTCGATCGCCGCGAGCGTGCCGTGGTCAGTCATGCCTGGTACCGCGTGCAATCGGTGGATCATCGCGCCGGACTCAGCCGCTATGATTTTCTCGGTGCACTCGACCCTGGCTTCGCTGCTGGCGGCCATGGACTCTACGACTTTGGCCTGCCCTTCAACGTGTACCACACGGTCAAGCTGCTCGACGGCAACTACGTCGATACCTGCGGTGGTGCCTCCAAGGAAACTGCGCCAGGGGTGCTCATCGGCGCGAGTGTGGTAGCCCGGCATTTCAATTTCTAACCCGGACGTTCATGAGCGAACACGGATGTTCGCGAAGGGTGAAGGCCGGCAGCTTCGCGCAGCGCGCCAGACTGGACGCCTGGCGGCTGCGCCGCCCGAGCGGCCCCTTGCGCCGGAATCGAGGTGCGAGCGGGAGCAATGGACATGCGCTGGCGTCGATGCGCAACGACGAGTCCGGCGCAGGTACCGAGCGAGGGCCGCGTTGGCCAGGGAATGATTGCGAGCGTTCCGGCATCCGATCCAGTCGCAGCTTGCCGCACCGCCACCTGGAAATCGGACCGTATCATCGCGATCTCATGAAATGTCCGGGTTGGAATGCCTTTGCATTGCACAGCTCCTGATACCGAATTGATACTGACTAGAGCGCGCGAGGAATATCAATATTTTCTAGTCTCTGCAGCACGCGCCATGGTTTTTCGCAAGTATTTGAATCCTGGTTTCTCGGTAAACGGGTCCTTGACACCCATCGGCGTGCAGCGTAGATTTTTGGCTCCCGGGGATGGGATTGTCGCGAGCGTCAAGATCTGCGCATTTGCGTCAGCGAGCAGTTGATCAGACGAATTCTGTTGGCGAGTGGTTGCTTCACTTCAGTGCTTTCAGGTTCGAGCAACAGATCGCGTGATCGTGCGGCGACATTGAGTAACCTGAAATGTTTCATTCCACCTAGGGAGTCAAAAATGAAAAACCCAGTGCAAGCCCCGGTGCGGCATGGCCGCTCGGCGAGTATCCTGTTGCTCGCAGCTTCATGTTTCACGGCGCTGTCGCTGCAGGCGCAGACGCTTCCAAGCGACGCCAGTCCGACCTGTACGGTTTCGCCGAGCAACTTTGCCGGCTGGTTCGCGTCCGGCAAGGTCACTGCCAATGGTGGCGTGAATCCGGCCAACAGCATCAATTTTGTTGGCAATTCGAACTGCGCCTTTTTTCTTTGGTCCGAACAGATGTTTCTTTGGGTAACGTCGCCCGCGCCGGCGACGTACGGCGGTGGCAAGTTTGTCTTCGAGTCCCCGGTGTTCTTCGATGTGTCGCCGCCGGATGCCAATGGCGATCGCACACTCAGCCAAAATACCGGAAAGGATGTCCGCAATTTCTCGGTCCGCGTTGCCCAGAAGGGCCCGAATGGTCTGCCGGTCGTCTTTGACAATAACGGCCGCATGCTCGATGTCGTCCAGCCGCCGCCGGGTCCCGCGAGCCAGTTGCTGCTGCAACTGCCGGATGGCAGCCAGATTGCGCCCGCGCAGGTCAAGGTTGATCCGGCCGGCACGGTGCAATTCACCGACAAGAACGGTCAGCCGGTGGACGCCGCCACGGCACGCAGCGCCAAGCCGTTCGCGTTGCATTCCTCAGGCCGCTCGGTTGAGATCAAGAATATTGTTCAGGGTCGCAACGGGCATGTGCTGTTCCTCAACGCCCAGGGCCAGGTGGTCGATGTCGAGCAGGGCCAGGCCGGTGGCAACGGCGTGCTGCTGTCGCAGGGGAACTCGCTGGTGTACTACTCGACCCAGGTCAACGACGTTTTCGCGTATTTCATGACCGGGGCGAAGGACAACAAGCTCTCGCCGGCACCGACCACGTTTCCGACCACACAGGCAGCGCTGAACCAGATCACGGCGTTCGCGCAAGGGGCCCCCGCGCCATATACCAAACAGAGCTTTCCGGATGCCAATGCACTTGCCATCGAGCTGAAGTCGGCCTGGGTGGAAGCGTCCACCCTTCCCAACAATGCCGCCGGCTACATCACGCTGACCGCGACCATTCCGACCTATACCAAGACCAGCACAGCGACCTGGACTTCGAGTGGCTCAAGGCAGGCACTGCTGGCCATGGTGGGCATGCATGTGGTGGGCAGCGCGGCCGGTCATCCGGAGATGATCTGGGCCTCGTTCGAGCGCTTCGGCAACTCGCCCAATGCCACCTACAGCTACAACTCGACCTCGGGTCCGAAGACGGTGGCGCAGAACACCTCGGGTGCATGGCTGTTCAGCAAGACAAATTCCGCTGGGCCGTTCAATATCGAGTACATGAACTGGTCCGCAGCCACCACCGGGGTCGCCGCCACCATTCAGGCAGCGGCCGCCGGCTCGCCGCCGCCGCCGCCCGGCACCATCAGCGCGAGCGATACCCTGCGCGAAAATCCCTTCGGTACACCGGGTTCCGGCTCTGGTTCCAGCATCGCGTTGAATACCGATGTGATCTCGATCAACAACAGCGTGATCAGCCAGTTGCTGTCGGGCGATCTGCGCAAGAGCTACTACATGATCGGTTCGACCTGGACCAATGGCGGCAATCCGGCCGATCCCGGTGTCCCGCAGCTCGGCACCAATCTGCTCGCCAATACCACGATGGAGACCTACCATCAGGCCGACAACTGCTTCAGCTGCCACCAGCAGTCGGGTAGCATGCTGAGCGGACTGAGCCACATCTACAGCGCGCTTGAGCCCCTGTTCTGAGCAACGCAATCAGCCGGACTGTTGACGAGGAACCTGACCGGGCCGACCGCATTGCGGTCGGCCCGGTTGCCCGCATGCAAGACTTCGATAGACCAGGTGAGAACGAATCGCTGACCGCGCTGTTGACGCTTTCCGATCCTGCTGTCCTGAGTTCGGAACAGGATGCCCAGTCGATCCTGTTTCACTACCCGGCGGCCAAGCTGGGTCTGCGTTCGGGCATTCGATTCTGTGCCGGGAAGCTGGTCGAAGCGGTTCGCAATCTGCATCGCGATGGTCTGTCGAGTCAGCCCTGGGTGGTGGCCAGCCCACCTCGTTTTGTGTTGCCGGGCGCGGCCAATCTGATGGCCAGGGAGTTGACGCAGTTGCTTGGCACGGCTTGGGATCTCGCGCCGACGCTGGCCGAACTGTGGCTGGCCACGGCGGCTGAGCACATCGAAGTGGAAGATTCACCGGGTCTCTACGCGCAGGCGGCGTTTGCAGCCCGCATCAAGGAGCGGTCGCGACTGCACCAGCGACTCAAGCCCCTGGCGGTGGCGCAATTTCAGGGTCGCCCGGTACTTTTCGTCAATGACATCCATGTCACCGGCGCGCAGCAGCATTTCATGCGACAGGCACTGCAAGCCGCGGGTGTGGCGCACATCCACTGGTTGTATCTGGTGATTGTTCCGCCCGAAATCGGCCGCGACCATCCGCAGATCGAGTACGCCCTGAACTACTCGCGCCATGGCTCATTCGACGATTTCGCAGAGCTGCTGAGACATGCCGATATCGAATTCACCGCGCGCTGCATCCATCGACTGTTCGACCACGCGGAATCCGAACTCCATGCGTTCCTGGATTCTCTGCCGAGCGAGCGCCGGCAGGAGCTGATCGGGCTGGCCGCGCAGGAAGCGCAGTGCGAGGGAAGGTCGGCGGAATACTGGGCAAAGCTGCAGCGGCTCTCCGAATGAAGCAACCGGCTGAGCGTGATCCCGGGCTTGACCTTGATCCTGATCGCGATCCCGATCCCGATCTTGATCTTGATCTTGAAGAGCGGGGCTTTCCCCATAGGCGTTAGCCTAATTTTCCTGGCAAATGATTGCCCTGTCCAACGCGCAGCTGTCTATCATCTGGCATTGGTTTGCCCTCGCCCCGAAGGGGCACATCAATTCAGCCCAGGGCAACGCCCTGGGAAGGCGGGCAGATCATCCCGAAGCCCTGAAAGGGCGATTCAGTTCCCTGCAACCAAGGTACACCGTTCTTCTTGCTGAATACCAGATGCACATATAAACGCGCCAGCGATTGAGGCATCGATTTGACTCGCCCTTTCAGGGCTTTTCGGGTGACGCGCGACCATACCCAGGGCGTTGCCCTGGGCTGAATTGATGTGCCCCTTCGGGGCGTAAGTCCTGGTGTGCCGTGCCAAAATTCAGGAACCAGCCAAATAGGTTGACGCCTATGGGCCTTGCCCCGCTGCGGTTGATCTTGACCTTGATCCTGATGTTGATGTTGATGTTGATGTTGATGTTGATGTTGATGTTGATGTTGATGTTGATGTTGATGTTGTCCACTCGGGGACAACGTCAAGTGCAGCGGGGCAAGCCCCGTTACAGAATCTCCGCGATGCGCGGGGGTTCCTCGATATAGCCGTACCAGGCCGCGACCGGCGCCGAGGCGCCAAGATGACGACGCATTTGCACGTAGAGCTGGTTACCCAGATCGTAATGCCAGAAAACCCAGGGTGAGTTGACCCAGTCTTCCGATTCCAGAGCCCAATGCGCCAGCCGTCGGTGCCAGAGTCGCGGGTCGTCGGCTGCGATATTCCCGAGCGCCAGCTGCCGCTCAAAATAGTCATTGTGGGATGTTTCGGACATCTCTTCGAAATTCGAGCCCATATCGACCTGTTCGCGGGTGGCGAGCGAGCGCAGGGTGATGTCCACCGCCGCACCGGTCGAATGCGCCGGCCAGGCATCAGAGTTGTGCGGGCTGAAGCGTGCGGTGTTGCGAACGAATTGATTGGCATAGGCATGGCAGGCGTCGTCTGTCGGCATATCCAGCGACGCCCGGCCCTGCTCGAAATAGAAATCGTACAGCGCCTGCTGACATTCGACCGAACGATAACCGTCCAGCACCAGCAACTCGTAGCCATAGGGGCGCAGCCGTTCGTTCACGCGCGCCAGGCTTGTTGCCGCGCCCGCGCGCAGCCAGGTGTCGCGGCGGCTGCCGCGCAATGGCCGGTGATAGGGCGGGTTGCCGCCATCGCTGCGGGCGTGATACGAGTCGTAGGCCACATTCACGGTGTCGAGCAACACCAGTGGCTCCTGTGAGCGCGGATCGGTCGGATCATGCGGAACGCTGCCATACGCCTTCCCGTAGCGGGCCGGATCGATGATCGGAATGCGATGGGACAGTTCCTGCAGGGCGATCATGGAAACGCTCCAATGGATTGACAGCGACGTCGAATTGCGAGCTGACTGTCACGAAAAAGCCGGCTCAATCTACGTCAGCCATGGCGCAAAGACAATATGCGGGCCAAAGACAAAAGTCTGCCGCGGAGCGCTTTGGCGACGCCATTGCGCTCAGCGGAAAAATGTTACGCCGCAGAGTTTTTTTGTTCTAACATTGGGCCGGCAATCTCTGAGGCGCGGATCGGTCGGGGGCCTGCAATGATTCTCTTTTGATACTGTGCGCGAAGCCTGCGGTGTCATTATTTCGCTTGGCGGAAAATCGCGATCCATCGAGGTCGAAGAGGGGGAGACATGAGCGCCCAATCAGTTTTGCGCCCGCAATCTGCGGTAGACCCGGATGCTGGCGCCGGCTTGCTGGCGCTGATCGCCCAGCGCAATCAGTCGCTCGACACCGGGCCTGCCGCTGGCCTGACCCGAGTGGGTGGTCGCCTGGAAATCCACTGCACGATCGATGAAGCCGTCGGTCGCGTCAGCGGTGTGGCGTCGGTAGCCACGGCGTTTCGCGGCTATGAGGCCTTGCTGGTCAAGCGCGGATTGCGCGACGCTGGTCTGGTCAGTTCCACTGCCTCGGGCATCTGCGGTGGAGTGCATGCCACGGCATCCAGCCAGTGCCTGGAAATGGCGCTGGGACTGCGGCCGCCACCGCTCGGCATCGTGACCCGAAACCTTCTGCTCAGCTGCCAGTATCTGGACGAGAATCCGATCCAGCTGTTCGTGTTCTCCGGTCCCGACTACTCGCGGGAGACCCTGCAACGCAGCAACCCGGCCCTGTGGCAGCGTGCCGAACGCAGTGCCGCCGCGCGACAGTCGATACACGGCTACAACCGTGTTGGCGCGATCATGGCCGATCTCGACAAGGGCAGCGGCAAGCTCTACCTTGAGGCGATGACCATGGTGCGCACCGCACGTGAGGCCTATGCCGCGATTGGCGGAAAATATCCGCATTCCGAGTCGATCGTGCCGGGCGGGGTCACCCTCAAGCCGAGCGAGGATCAGCTCGACCAGTTCCTTGCGAAACTGCGTCCGTTCTGCGATTACGCCAAGCGCTGCGTCGCCATCTGGGACGACATCTTCGATTTTCTGTACGAGGCCAATCCCGCCTATGCCAAGGTCGGCGAGGCGCCGGCCACCATGGTGGACTTCGGTCAGTGGGACCACGACGAAGCCTATGATGCGACCTATGCACATTGCGACAACTGGGGCCTGATGCGTTGGTCCACGCCGGGCGCTATCGTTGACGGCAAACTGGTCACGACCCGATTGACCGAGCTCAATTGCGGTCTGGAGGAATTCGTCGACCGTTCCTATTACGAGCGCGGATCGGATGCGGTCCGTTTCAGCAGCGATCCGCTCGGCAATGCACTGAGCCCGCACCATCCCTGGAATCGCGATTTCTCCGCCAATGCGGACAAGCCCGGCACGCCAGAGCCCTATTCCTGGGCGTCCACGATGACCTGGCGCCAACGTGTTTTTGAGGTGGGTGCCTATGCACGCATCTATCTTTCCGCTCTGGGTGGCTGCCTGCCCAAGAGCGCGCATTTTCATTCCACGGGGCGCAGTCTGCAGATGCATCTGCCGGCAGATCAGCTGCCGGCAATGGATATCGAGTGGCGGCCGCCAGCCGTCTGGAACGCCTTCGAGCGCAATCGTGCGCGCGCCTATGCGGTGGCTTTCAATCTGATGGTGCTCAAGGAAAACGCCGAGCGCGCCCGCCGTCTGTTGCGCGCCGGCGCATCCACCCTGGTCGAGTCCTTCGAGATTCCGAGCAGCGGTCAGACCATGGGCGCCGGATTCTGCGGCGCAGGCCGCGGCTTTCTGGCGCACTGGGCGGTGGTCCGCGATGGCGCGTTCGCCAACTATCAGATTGCCGTGCCCTCACGCATCAATGCCGGGCCGCGGTCGCCCTGGGGCGAGTTGGGCGCGGTCGAGCGCGCGGTGATGAACACCCCGATCCTGGAAACCCGTAACGACCCAGGCGACCCGCTCAGCGGCATCGATATCGTCCGCGCCATTCAGAGTTTCGATCCCTGCATGCCCTGCGCCGCATATCTGCACACGCAGGACGGGCAGTCGTTCGAGCGCACCATTGCGACCACGGGTCCCTGAACCATGTCTGCGGTCCTGTCCCCGGCTGCGGCGAGTGCTTCGGAGATTCGCATCTCCGGTACGGTGCAGGGCGTCGGCTTTCGGCCGACGGTGTGGCGACTGGCACGCGAGGAGGGGCTGCTCGGCGAAGTGCTCAATGATGGTCAAGGCGTGCTGATCCGCACGGTGGGCAGCGCCGAAGCGATCACGCGGCTGATGCAACGCATCCGCACAGAAGCGCCCGTACTCGCGCGTATCGAATCGATGCAGCAATCGCCTCTGGGCCGGGTGCCTGCGTATAACGAATTTCGAATCGTTGAAAGCGTTGCCGGCGAAAATCAGACGCGCATCGCAGCCGACGCCGCCATCTGTGCCGAGTGTCGCGATGAGGTGCTCAGCCACTCCGATCGCAGGCAGGGCTATGCCTTCACCAATTGCACGCACTGCGGCCCGCGTTTTTCGATCGTGCACAGCGTGCCCTACGACCGCGCACGTACCACGATGGCGCGTTTTCCGATGTGTCCGCTGTGCGCGGCCGAGTTTGGCAATCCGGCGGACCGTCGTTTTCATGCCCAGCCCATTGCCTGCGCAGACTGCGGACCCAGGCTCTGGATCGAGACCGCCGCAAGCGCCGACCTGGCTGCCGAGGCCGAAACTGTGGGCGACGCCGCGCCAGATTGCATCGCCTTGGCCGCGGCGGCGATCCGCGACGGCCGCATTCTGGCCCTGCGCGGACTCGGTGGCTTCCATCTTGCCTGCGATGCCGGCAATGCCGAAGCTGTCGCGCGGCTGCGTGAACGCAAGCGCCGCTATGCCAAACCGTTCGCCCTGATGGCGCGTGACATCGCCATGGTCGAACGCTACTGCAGCGTTTCTGCTGCGGCCGCTGAACATCTGTGCAGTCCGGAGGCAGCCATTGTCGTGTTGCAAGCCGACGGTGCTGAGCAGCTGCCCGAGGCGATTGCGCCCGACCTCGATCTGCTCGGCTTCATGCTGCCCTACACGCCCTTGCATGTGTTGCTGATGCAGGCGCTCGATCGCCCGGTCGTGATGACCAGCGCCAACCTGTCTTCCGAGCCGCAGGTGATTGCCAATCAGGAAGCACGCGACAAGCTTGGCGGTATCGCTGACCTTTTCTTGATGCACGATCGCGAGATCGCCAACCGCATTGATGATTCCGTCCTGCGTTTTGCCGGTGGCCGCGCGCGTCTGCTGCGGCGCGCCCGTGGCTACGCGCCGGCGGCGCTCAGGCTTCCTGCGGGATTTGAGCAGGCGCCGGAGATTCTGGCTTGCGGCGCCGAGCTGAAATCAACGTTTTGCCTGGTCAAGAACGGCGCCGCCGTGCTGTCCCAGCACCAGGGCGATCTCGAAGATCTTGCCACCTTCGAGGACTATCAGAAAAATCTCGATCTCTACGCACGGACCTATGATCATCGGCCGCGTCTGCTCGCGGTGGATCTGCATCCCGAGTACCTGTCCACCAAGCTGGCGCTGGAGATGGCGGAGCGCGAAGGATTGCCGGTCGAACGCATCCAGCATCACCACGCGCACCTGGCCAGTTGCATGGCCGAGAACGGCGTGGCGCTGGCCACCAGGCCGGTGCTGGGTCTTGTGCTCGATGGCCTCGGCATGGGTGAGGACGGCAGTTTCTGGGGTGGCGAACTGCTGCTCGGAGATTATCGCAGTGCGCGCCGGCTTGCCGCCTTGACTGCGTTGCCGATGCTGGGTGGCATGCGCGCCATCATCGAGCCCTGGCGCAGCACCTACGCGCATCTGCTGGCTGCCATGCCATGGCCTGAATTCGTCGAACAATTTGGCATGCTGGACTTGCATCGTCGGCTGCAGCAGAAGCCCCTGGATGCCATGAACCGCATGCTGGCGGCGCAGCTGAATTGCCCACTGGCATCATCCTGTGGCCGGCTGTTTGATGCGGTTGCCGCTGCGATCGGTCTGTGCTTCGATCAGGTGGCCTACGAAGGGCAGGGCGCGATGGCGCTCGAGTCTGCGGCAGCGCGTTGTCCCGGTCTTCACAAATCCGATCCGTATGACTATGTGTTTGGCATCGTCGCTGCCACCGATACCGACATCGCCCGCCTCGATGCCGGCCCGATGTGGCGCGCCCTGTTGCGTGATCTGTCCCAGGGGATTTCACAGTCGATCATGGCGGCGCGCTTCCATCGTGGATTGGCGCAGAGCCTGGTGGCCCTGGTCGCGCATGCGCTGCGCGACCAGCGCAACTTCGCCAACGGCAACGGTCCGGCGGCGGGCGCCGACTCGGCCTCCCGGCCGGAGGCGATAGCGCTATCCGGTGGTTGTCTGCAGAACAGCATCCTGCTGGAGGCCCTGCTTGCTGGTCTCGGCAGCCTCGGGTTCAAGGTTCTGTCGCATGAAAAGGTGCCCGCCAATGATGGCGGTATTGCACTCGGTCAGGCCGCGATCAGCGCGGCACGTCAGCTGTCGGCCCCGGGCCGACCTTCCTTCGCCCAACCAGAACGGAGCGCACCATGTGCCTAGGTATTCCAGGTCAAGTTGTCGAGATCACCGACCGAGCGCGCAATCTCGGGCGTGCCAGCGTGGCCGGTGTATTCCGGGAAATCAGTCTGGCCTGCATCGTCAGCGATGAGCATCCGCTCGATGCCTGCATTGGCGACTGGGTGCTGATCCATGTCGGATTCGCGATGAGCCGCATCAACGAGGCCGAGGCCGAGGCGACGCTGAAGGTGCTGACCGAACTGGGTGAGCTTGATGAAGAACTTGCCGCCATGAACGCGGCCGATCAGGCGACGCAGAAAGGCCTGGTTGAAAATGTCTGACGGCCAGAACACAGAGGCGCTCAGCAGGCTCTATCCCTTCCTGCACGCCCGCAAGCAGGATCCGGCGCTGATGAATCAGGCGCTGCTCGAATCGGTGCGGCAGAAGGTCGCCTCGCATCAGGAGGTGATCGCGCAGTTCTGTGCCCAGCACGCACAGGCGATCGTGTCTGCAGCGGGCGCGATTGCCCAGGTCTATCGCGGTGGCGGGCGGCTCTACACCATGGGCAATGGCGGATCGAGCTGCGATGCGGCGCATGTGGCAGTGGAATTTCTGCATCCGGTCACCGCCGGTCGTCCTGCCCTGACGGCGGTGGATCTGACTGCCGATCGCACCATGCTGACGGCGGTCGCCAATGATGTCGGTTATGCCAATGTCTTTGTCCGCCAGATCATCGCCCAGGGCAGAGCCGGCGACGGACTGATCGGATTGTCCACCAGTGGCGGTTCGGAAAATCTGCTCAAGGCCTTTCGCAAGGCCAGGGAGATGGGGCTGGTCACCATCGGGATTACTGGAATGACCGGTGGCGAGATGGCGACCATGGGACTTGATCACTGCCTGGTGGTCAGTTCCTCAAGCATTCACCGCATCCAGGAATGTCACGTTCTGATCTATCACATGCTCTGGGATCTGGTGCATACCCTGCTCGCCGACGACCGCGGCAATCTGTCGCCGAACAAGGGTGAGGCACCGCTTGCCGCAGAGTCGGAACTCAATCTCAAGCAGAAGGAAATCCCATGAAGTTCGTTGATGAGTTTCGCGATCCGGCCAAGGCGCAATCCCTGCTTGTCGAGATCCGGCAGATGGTCGAGCGCATCCGTCCAAAGATGAATCGTCCGCTCTACATCATGGAAGTCTGTGGCGGGCATACCCATGCCATCTTCCGCTATGGCATCGAGACCATGCTGCCCGACGAGATCGAACTGGTGCACGGGCCCGGCTGTCCGGTCTGCGTGCTGCCGATGGGACGCATCGATGATTGCATCGCGATCGCCGAGCGGCCGAATGTCATCATGACCACGTTCGGCGACGCCATGCGCGTACCTGGCTCCAAGAAGAGCCTGCTCACCGCCAAGGCCGAGGGCGCCGATGTCCGCATGGTCTATTCGCCGCTGGATGCCCTGCAACTGGCCAAGGCCAATCCTGACAAGGAGGTCGTGTTTTTCGGTCTCGGTTTTGAAACCACCATGCCGAGCACCGCCTTGACCGTGCTGCGTGCCGAGGCCGAAGGCATCCGCAACTTCTCGCTGTTCTGCAATCACATCACGATTATCCCCACCGTCAAGGCGATTCTGGATTCGCCCGATTTCCAGATCGATGGATTCCTCGGGCCGGGTCACGTCAGCATGGTGATCGGCAACGAGCCGTACCAGTTCATCGCCCAGCATTACAACCGGCCGATCGTGGTGTCCGGCTTCGAACCGCTGGATGTCCTGCATGGCATCTGGATGGTGCTCAAGCAGATCGACGAAGGCCGCTCCGAGGTGGAGAACCAGTACCGCCGCATCGTGCCCGAGGGTGGCAACGCGGTGGCGCTCGACGCGATCGGCAAGGTCTTCGAATTGCGCGAGTTCTTTGAATGGCGCGGCCTGGGTTCGATCGATCACTCCGGCGTGCGCGTTCGCGAAGCCTATGCGGCATTTGACGCCGAGAAAAAATTCACCATGCCGGCGGTGATGATTGCCGATCCCAAGGCCTGCCAGTGCGGCGAGGTGCTCAAGGGCATCATCAAACCCTGGGCCTGCCGGGTCTATGGCAAGGGCTGCACACCAGAAACACCGATGGGCGCCTTGATGGTCTCATCCGAGGGTGCCTGTGCCGCCTATTTCCGCTTTGGTGACATCGAGAAAATTCGCAGCCGTCGGGTCGAGGCAGGTATTGAGGAGGCCAGCGCATGAGTGTTGTCGATCCGGATGTCCGTACTGAAAAGCCGGTGCGTGCGCGCCTGAGCGCCGCCAATGTCACCCTCGCGCACGGCGGCGGCGGCAAGGCCATGCACGATCTGATCGATAGCGTATTCATCGACAGCTTTGACAACGCCCTGCTCGAGACCATGGAGGATCAGGCGCGGATGAGTCTGTCCGCGCTGATGCGTCACGGTGATCGGCTTGCCTTCACCACGGATTCCTATGTGGTCAGCCCGCTCGAGTTTCCGGGTGGCGATATCGGCAAGCTCGCCGTCTGTGGCACGATCAATGATCTCGCCGTCGGCGGCGCCACGCCCCTGTATCTGAGCTGCGCCGTGATCATCGAAGAAGGGCTCGATGTCGAACTGCTGCGGCGGATGGTGCGCTCGATGGCCGACACCGCGAAGGCGGCAGGGGTTGCCATTGTCACCGGCGATACCAAGGTAGTCGGGCGCGGCGCCTGTGACCGCCTGTTCATCAATACCACCGGCATCGGCGTCATTCGCGAGGGGCTCAATCTGAGTGTGTCGTCCGCCCGGAGCGGGGACGCCATCCTGGTCAATGGCATGCTCGGCGATCATGGCGCCACCATCCTCAATGCGCGCGGCGATATGGCCCTGACCACGCCGATCGCCAGCGACTGCGCGGCCCTGCATGGCCTGATCGAAGACCTGTTGCGCGCTGCACCGGGTACCCGGTTCATCCGTGACGCCACCCGCGGCGGATTGGCCACCGTGCTCAACGAGATCGCCGTTGCCTCCAAGGTCGGCATCGATATCGAAGAGGCACAGACGCCGCTGCGCGAAGAGGTCAAGGGATTCTGCGAAATCCTCGGACTCGATCCGCTCTATCTGGCCAATGAGGGCAAGATCGTCTGCGTCGTGCCGCCGGGCGAAGAGCAGACGGCACTGAAGGCAATGCGCGCGCATCCGCTGGGCTCGGAATCGGCCCTGATTGGCCGCATCACGGATGGCCGCGCCGGCCGGGTATCGATGCAGACGGTCTTTGGCGGGCGCCGCATTGTCGACATGCTGATCGGCGAACAGCTGCCGCGCATCTGTTGAGGGGCCAGCGCGGATCGGGCGTCTATCCACAGGCTCGATCGGCGCCGGGACCGCGCGCAGCAGTGCAGGGAATTGAATTCAAACCAGTACGAACGAGCGAGGCTTTGTCAGTGCGCTCAACGAATTTTCCAGAACAGCCAGCACGGAGATCAATCATCATGATCCACGCAATAGACAAGGCGCCAGCTTCGACCCAGGCGCATAGCGGCACCACGATTCGCGTCATGGAAGCGGGCAAGCTCATCGAACTGGACTACGACGGCGCCATGAGTGCGCACGCCGGCTCGCTCTGGTGGGGCACGGCCGTGGCCTATCGCGCCATGCAGGTGGTGGCCGCCGCGCTGTCGCGCGATGGACTCTGGAGCCGGGATCAGCTCACGGTAGTCACCGCGCATCCTGGTGGCGGCGTTCGCGATGCAGTGAACTACGTTACCCGCGCGGTCGAGCAGAAACGCTTCACCGTGGTCTCCGACAAGGACTGCGGCATGCGTTGCAACAGCACCATGAAATACGAATGGTGGGTCAGCGATGGCGAGAAGACCGCGCATGTCGCCCTGCGCTCCGACTTCGTGCCGTGGAATTTCTATCTGCTGATGGATCGCCTGGGCAAGCCCGACACCACCGACGCCGACAAGGCCGCGTTCGATATCTTCAAGGTCAATCTTTCGGCAAAGATCTGGAACTACCCGCTGATGGAAAGCTACAGCGTCAGCGTGGTGGATCGTGCCCTGCAACCTGGCGAACTGCCCGAAGCCGTGAAGGCGCCCAACTTCTGGGACAGCGTCAAGGAGATCCAGGCCAGCGCGCGCTAGCGAGCCGATTGCAGCTGTCTCGGGAGAAATGTGTAGAGCGGGGCTTGCCCCGCTGAACTTGATCTTGCGTCACATCCGCACAAGGATCAGCCGCCGCGGGGCAAGCCCCGATCTACAAGGGCTGTTGCGCCTGCCTTCGTCGCCTCGGGGACCGGAGCAAGAGCTGATTTGCATGACGATTTCCTGGGAATTTTTCCATGCGCGTGCGCAAACTCGACTGCGTACTGGTCTATCACTGGCAGGCCTGGGAGGACTTCTATATCTCCCACCTGGTCGATCCGGCTTGCCAGGTTCCGGCGCGCTACAGCGATGACTTCAAAAGTATCGCCCGCCACCTGAGCCCCAATATTCGTGCTGTGCTGTTCCAGATCAATCTCTCGCGCGCCGATCTTTTTCCCGAGCGGCGCAAGCGGCTGACCACCATGCTGCAGCGACGTGGGCTGCTTGTGCTCAACAGCGAAGTCCAGGACATCACCAAGAACAATCTCCATCGCCTGCTGAAACGTGCCGGCATCGACTCACTCAAGGCAAGTCGTCGCGGTCCGGCCGAGGAGCTGGTCTTTCTGAAGACCAATCTGAATTTTGGCGGCATGAACGAACAGCGCCTGCCGGAATCCCTGCGCCGGATCTTCCTGCCCGCTCCGGCCTGTCCGATAAAGCGTTGGGATGAGTACTACGTCGTCCTGCGTCGCAATGTGCCACCGGCCCTGTGGTCTGACTCCAGCGTCGTGATCGAGCGCTACATCGGCAATGCCGCCGACAGCTTCTATCGCGTCTATGGCTTTGGCGACGCCATCGTCGTGGTGGAAGGGCGGGCGCCGCAGTTGATCAAGAAGCTGCTTGGCCGCCGTGATGAGCCGCATTGGCTGCTGACGCGCCGTCAGTTGCTGAGTCAGACAACGCAACTGCCGCGAGACTTGCAGCGCGTGTTGAAGCGCTTTGTCGCGCACTATCCGTTGGCCTATTTCTGCCTCGATCTGGTCCATGATGGGCAGAGGCACTACATCATCGATCTGAATCTGACGCCGTACTCCGACCCCAGGCGCCAGACGGCCGAGATCAGGGAGTTCCTCATTCGTGGTGCCGAGCGGTTCGTCCGCCGCGCTGCTCGCCACTTGGTCCGCTCCTGATGCGCACCCTGTCGGTACTGATTGCGGCCTATCGCGCGCCGGCCTGGATCTCCGGCTGCCTGGGCGCGGTATTTGCCCAGCAACTGCCCGCCGGTTGGCGCCTGCAGGTGCTGCTCGGCATTGACGGTTGCGAAGCTACATTGATTGCTGCGCGCTCCTTGCGCCACGAGACGCTTGAAGTCGTGTACGTGCCGCGCAACCAGGGCACCTACCTGATGTTCAATGCCCTGATGCTGTATGCCCGCGGTGACCTGATCTGCCGCTTCGATGCCGACGATCTGATGTGCCCGGGTTTTCTATCGACGCAGATCGCCGCCATCGAGGCCGGTGCCGACATGACCCTGACCTGGAGCATCTATACCGACGCCGACCTGAATCGGATCCCGGTGTACTCGAAGCGCAATGGCCTTGAGGATGCCGATGGTCATTGCCGGATCGGTTGGGAAGGGCAGTTCGTGATGCGCAGAGAGGTATGGAAGCGCCTGCGCGCGTTTCGACCCTGGCGCACCAGCGCCGACACGGATTTTTCCAACCGGGTCCGCGCCGCTGGCTTCAGACAGCTGGTGATCGAGCAGTTTCTGTATCTGCGCCGCAAGCACGCCGACGCGCTTACCGTGCACCCGGACAGCAATTTCCAGTCTCCGATGCGGCGGGAAGTCGAGCGGTGCAATGCCGAGCTGCTGCTGCAGTATCAGGCCGGCACCGGCGATCTCGGCATCGAACCGGAGTACGCGCAGGGGCATCGCCTGCTGTGGTCGGGTCAGGACTTCGCAGCGTGATGAAGTACTCGGTGATCATTCCTGCATTCAATCGACGCGAGCTGCTGGTCTCGGCCATCGACAGTGTCCTCAGTCAGCACCATGCCGATATCGAGATCATCGTGGTCGATGACGGTTCCGGCGATGGCACCAGTGGGATGCTCAGGCAACGTTTTCCGATGGTGCGCGCCCTGCATCAGACCAACCAGGGTCCAGCGGCGGCGCGCAATCGTGGCATCGCAGTCGCGAAGGGTAGCTTCATCGCATTTCTGGATTCCGACGATGTCTGGCTCGAGCGCAAGATCGAGCGAGAACTCGCGCTCTTCGAGCGTTTTCCTGAGGCCGACCTGCTCGCAGGCAATGCCAGCTCCTTCATCGAAGGCGCGCTGCGTTCGGCCGACACCTTTGCGCAACGGAAGATTCCGTTTGTGGGCGCGACTCCGCGCTACTTCGACTGGTCATTGCCGATCATGAAGCTGGGCCCGACCTGCTGCATCAGCGCCATGGTGTTCCGTGCCGAGACCTTGCGTTCATTCGGCCCGCAGCCGTTCGACGAGCGCCTGCGTCTGGATGAGGACTGGGACCTGGAGTTTCGCCTGTTCGCCCGATTCAAGGCGCTGCTCTATCCCGAGGTCGTGTGCCACCGTCACGTGTTCCACGACGGCACCCGCCAGCACTACAGCCCCAGCGGTCAGATCAGGAGCGCCGCCGAACAGCAGCGGATCTGGCGACAGCAGCGCGAGATCATTGCGCGCTATCTCGATGTTTTACCCTGGGATGCCGACACCAGGGCAGGATTCCTGCAACGCCATCGTGAGCTTGAATCCCTATTGCAAGGCCACGAGCACGAAGCCTGACCGTGCAGCAAACAGGCGGATTGATCATGGCGCCCGATTCGCGGCGCCGTTGACCTTGATCCTGTCCCCATCGGAATCGACCGGCTCCGCTGTTGAGCGCGATGGAGCGGGGCTTGCCCACAGATCCTGGCTTTGATCCTGATGTTGACCTTGATGTTGAGGTTGATGCTGACGTTGATGTTGTAGAGCGCGGCTTGCCGCGCTGCGTTTGATTTTTTCTCGCATTGATGAAGATCAATAGCTTCAGGAGCGAAGGTAAAGAGCGGCGCGGCAAGCCACGCTCTATGCAATCCCCCAGGTGACAAGAGCATGAATCAAGCGCAGCGGGGCAAGCCCGCGCTCTACAACATCAACGTCAACATCAACGTCAAGAGCAGCGGGGCAAGCCCGCGCTCTACAACGTCAACATCAACGTCAAGAGCAGCGGGGCAAGCCCGCGCTCTACAACATCAACGTCGACGCCAACTTCGACTTCGACTTCAAGAGAAGGGCAACAGGCGAACCGTCAATGATGCCCTTGCGCCGCCGCGCCGCCCTTGCCGTCCGGCAAGACGACTTCGACGTTTTGCATCATGCCCTGGTCTTCGTGATCCAGGATGTGGCAATGCAGGACGAACTCGCCGATGTAGCGCTGGTAGCGGGTGTAGATGTCTATCACCACGTCGGACTGCACGAAGATCGTGTCCTTCCAGGTATTGAGCATGCCCGCGTATTGGCCATCGGTGATTTCCGGTCCGGTCGGTTGTCCGTCCGCGCCCTTTCTGCGCACGCTCTTGATCTGGAACGGATTGACGTGGATATGGAAGGGGTGCGAGCCCCCCGAAGAAGTCAGCCGCCAGGCCTGTGCCTTGTGCAGGATCAGGGTCTGGTCCATGCGGTCGGGCTTGAAGGGTTTGCCATTGACCATGAAGTCCGAGCCGACGATATTGAAGTCGATGCTGATGTCTTTTAGCCCGGAGCGATCGATTTCTGCCCTGTCGATGCTCCTGTGCGGTACAAAGCGCGTGAGCTGCATATTGCCGATATCGCGAACGATCTGGTCGCGGACATCGGCGGGAAAGGTCCGTGCCGACGCGGTCAATTCGGCCTGCATGAAGGCCTTCTGATCGGTCACCCGACGTCCGCCGGTGGCCTCGATGATTGCCAGCACCTTGGGGTTTTCGGCTGATGCCGAGATCGAACCCGTGGCCGTGGCTCCATCATCGAACACGCAGTAAGCGCCCGCTTCCGGCAGGCTGAACAGTACGTCGCTGCGGTATCCGGATTGCAGATACAGGGTGTTCTTAGGATAGATGTCGGCACGCGTCAGGCCATCTGCGGCGACTTCAAACAGGCTGACATCGGTACCGGTGCAGGCCTTGGCCACTTCATCGGCGCGCTCTTCGGGGCTGCCGGCCGTGGCCTTCAACAGGGAGGCATCACCGATCTTGCGGATCCGCAGGGCGATGCTCTCGCGCACGCCCGCATGCACAAAGCGCCAGCGATACAGACGGCCCGCCATCATCGGCAAGGTCGGACGGACGTGACCATTGATCGAGGTATAGCGGCCCGATGCCTTCCAGACGCCAGGGGTCATCTGCTTCTTGAAGTCCTCGATCTTGCCGACCTGTCCGTCCTTGCAGATCCAGCGTTGGGTGACCGGGTCCACCTCGATATTGCCGGCCGCGTCAAAGCAGGCATAGGGAATCTGCTGGATCAGCATTTCCTCGCTGTAGTCATTTGTCGATCGCGGCGCAAACGGCTTGAGCAGAACATCCAGATCACCATTGCTGCCATTGCCCTTGGGCAGTCGATCACCGCGGATGATCAGCATGCCGGCCATGCCGCTGCCGACCTGCATGGAGGTGGAACCATGACGATGCGGGTGATACCAGAAGGTGCCTGCGGGGTGGTCGTCCGGCACGTTGTACTCGTACTCGAAATTCACGCCCGGATACAGCGACAGCAAAACGTTGTCGCTATTGCCGGTGGGTGAGACCCAGAGACCATGCGAGTGCAGGTTGGTGGTATTGAAGCAATGCGGCTCATTGACGCCGCGGCCGACATTGCAGTCGGGCTCGGCCGGCAACTGATTCTGCAGTCCAATACGCACGGTCTGGCCCGGTTCCATATCGATCGTCGGTGCCACGAACTCGTCCCCGTAGGAACGCAGATTCACGGCATCGAACTTTCCCGTGGCCGGATTGAAAATCCTGCCCTGGGTGTATTTGATCGGCAGGATGAAATGCTGTTGCCGGCCCTCGCGGATGGCTTCACTTTCCGCGCCCGGTGACAGCAGATTGGTGCCGGCCCGAAACGATTCGGCCATGGCGCCAGCGCGCTTCGCCTGCGCAGGTTCTGCCGATTGTGCCGGCAAGCGTGGCGGCGGACGAAACACTGGTGCCTGCTCGGCCTGTTGAGCAAGGCTCACGCCGCCGTGCAAGGCCATCATCGCGAACAAACAGAATCGAATTTCCCAGCGCGCATGCTTTTGCATTGGACTTCCCGTGGATGCTTGTTGACAGTAAATGTCCGGCTCCCAGCGCACAACACAGCGGCGCTGGCCCCCACCAGACAAGCCCGGCCACTATCCGCGCACCGACTTGCACAATCAATAGACCGACCCCTGTCGAATCTTCCAGCTGTTCGACCTTGCCATTGAAATCCGATACTCGCAGGGGAAAATCGCAGCATTCTGCGCAATTCCTCCGGGCAATTGCGCGCGCCCCAGAACAGAGGCACAGGGAAACAGGACGCAATGTCATTGCGCCGAATCGTATTCGCGCAATGCCTGACAGGGCCGGCGAGCATCCGGCGCAATGCACTTCGGTTATGGCGCCCTGCGTACTTCGGTTTGCGACGGGTTGCCTGTGAGCGATTCTTGCCAATCCTCTGGGCACCCAGGGGCGGAAAGATCGGCCTCCATGCGCGCCTCCAGTTCCAGCGCGATGGCGCGCATGGCCTGCGCATGCAATTGATAGCCGCTGCAGACACCACGACCGAGTTCGGGGCAGCCATCGCAGCGGCTGCGTTGTACGCGGGCGCGGGTGCGGCGGTAGAGCCACCAGATCGCGATGAAGACGGGCACGACCGGCCATAGTTTCGGTGGGGCGCTGAAGACGGCGTGGCTGGTGCAGACGATCAGCAGGCCGAGGGCGCCGCGCAACAGGTCGCGCACTGTGCGTGGCAGGCGCGGATACCAGGTTGGCCAGGACAGGGCGAGCACGATGGGCGCGAGGGCGAGGGCGAGCCATGCGCTTGATACGGCTTCGACTGTGAATACGGCGGCGGTGCCTACAGTCAGTCCCACTGCCAGGGACACGCAACCACGGCAGAGGTACATCCGGCCAATGCGCCAGGTTTCGTTGCGATGGCGGGTGCACAGCGGATGATGCGCAAAGCGCACTGGCCAGGCGTGGCGCCATTCGATCGCGCGGCTGCTCAGTGCCGAGACGTTCACGATTTCTGGGCGTCGAGCCGGTCGGCGATATCGCGCAGGATGGCACCGGTGGCGCCGACCGGGATGTAGTCCGGAATCGGCTGGATCACCACGGCGGTGCCGTATGCCACCACCGAGCCGGTGGCGCCGGGCATCTGCACGCTGTACTCGAAACGGAAATTGATCACCGCATTGGCGCGCTGGCGGCGGGCGGCGATGAACATCTTGTCGAGCGCGCGTTGCCGCGCCTCGTCGCCGAGTTCGGCATAGCTTTGCAGCTCGCCACCGGTCAGGTTCTTGCAGCCCATCAGACAATCCTGGCCGAGATCCTTGGCGCGTACCGAAATGCCCCAGCAGATGCCCTGGTAACTCATGATCTCGTAGCCATCGAAACCATCCGCAGCGGTGACCAGCACGCGGCCACTGGCGACTTCCGGGCGGGTACCGCCGAGCAGCTCCGGCCGCGTCGGATCGACGGGCGGTCCGGGTTCCGGCGGGACATCGTCGGAGAGTTTGAATTTTGCGCGCTCGCGCGGTGTGTTCATGGCAGCTGTGTTCCACAGGAAGGGCAGCTCTGTATCGAATCGTGCTCGGTGCGTACGCGCTCGCCGCAGCTGCGACAGGTCGTCTGGCGTCGCGTGGATACCGCGTAGATGTAGGTAAGGGCCGCGATGATCGCAAGCAGCGACCAGAGCACGACATGAAACAACACGGGGGTCATGACCGAGCCGCTCATCGCTGCGATCTCCTGCCAGGGGGTGTGCTCGATATTAGCGCAGCGCGCACACTGTGGATTGCACGCGTCTTTCAGCCAGGGGCGTGATTTGTTTCTGAGCCTCGGCTTGCGCTGGCCGCGGTGAGCCGCTGGCTGCAGGCATGGTCGAATGATTGCGAGCCTTGCAGGATCGGGAGCGCTCGTGCGTCACCGCACGATGAATTTCACCTGGGGCAGCGGACGGCGCGAAACACCGTGGCGCTGTGCCGGCCCTCCACCGGGCAGCAGCGGTCAGCACTCATCGCGATCTGTCGATCCCAGGGGCGCGGGCCGGACGATCCGAATGGGGCGACGGCAGTTCGATTGACACTGATCTCGGGCCCGGTGGAGAATCGCCCAAGGGGTCGACCTTTGGTTGGCGGGGGGCGCATCGATGCTTTCGATTTGCCGATGGTTGTTGACTGCGGCGATCCTGGGATCGGGGTCCGTGTCTGCCTCGCAACCGGTCGTATCAGCCGAAACCCGGT
This sequence comes from Pseudomonadota bacterium, assembly GCA_022843465.1. Taxonomy (GTDB): domain Bacteria; phylum Pseudomonadota; class Gammaproteobacteria; order Xanthomonadales; family Ahniellaceae; genus 0-14-3-00-62-12. The sequence continues at coordinate 65,985 of JALHNO010000002.1, forward strand.
CGACCAGCCTGGCCGGCGAGCGTCTGCATGCCGAGCGGGCCAGCGGCCCGGTGTCGCTGTTTCCGCCGATGCTTGAGCTTGCGCCTGATCGTCCCGTCCGTGCCCACAAGGGGCCAGTGCTGGAGCAACTCGACCTGCCCATCAGCCATAGCGCAAATGCCGCCACTGCACCCAGGGATCTCGACCACGCGCGCGCGCCCGGTACCTTCAATCTGGTACAGCGCACCCTGCTGACGCCCGTCTTGATGCACAGCGAGGTCGCCGAGCCGAGCATGGGCGGGCAGGCGCGCGCCTGGCTGGAGACCTACAATTCATACGCGGCGATCACCCTGGACAATGGGCTCACGCGCGCCTACGTGGATCCGGACAATGTGTTTGCAACCAGCCCTGCAGAGTTCGGATCGGGCCTCTGCTGCGATCAGCGCGTGGCCCAGGACCCCACGCGCGATCTGGTGTTCTGGTATCTGCAATACAGACAAACGTTCAACGGAAGAAATGGTGTGCGCCTGGCGATGGCGCGCGGCAGTGCCGATCTCGCTGCCAACAGCTGGCTCTACTACAATTTTGTGCCCGAGAACTTCGGCCTGGGTGCCGTCTGGATCGATTTTCCACACCTGCAGGTCAGTGCCAATCATCTGTATTTCACCAGCAACCTGTTCCAGATTTCCGATGACGCCTTTTACGGCTCGGTGATTGTCCGGATTTCGCTGGACGAACTGGCAGCCGGCGGAAGCATCAACTACCGTTATCTGGTCAGTGGTCGCGGGTCGGTGATGGTGATTCCGGGCTACGGATCGATCGGCAACCGACCCGGCGTGAATTTCGTCCACTTCGCCAATGTCGTCAATTCCAATACGGTGGAAGTCACGGCCTGGGCAGAAAATTCCAATGACCTGACGCATCGCACGATCGGCGGCTTGGCAACCACCGGGCTCACCGATTTCGTCTGTACTTCGCCAAGCGGCAGCAATCCCTGTGCTCGCACCAGTTCACGCATGCAAAGTGGCTGGATCAACGACTCCGAGATTGGTCTGGCGTGGTCCTCTTCAGCGGTGGGCAGTCGGACCAAGCCCTTCACCAGGATCCTGGTGCTCAATCGCAGCAATCTTGCTGTGCTCTCGCAACTCGATATCTGGAGCAACGACATCGCCTGGTTGTACCCGGCGTTTGCCATCAATGCCCGCGGGCATATGGTAGGCACGATCAATCTGCTCGGTGGCGACGTGCACAACTCCCTGGTGGCTGTCATCCGTGACGACTTCACGCCCGACATCATGACCAATGGCTGGGAGGGCTACACCATCTGGTCGGGTGATCGCTCTGGTACGGCTTGGGGCGACTACAACGGCGCGGCACCGCACGAGCACTATCCGAATACCTGGCGCGGCATCGGACACAGCAGGAGTTTTTCGCAAGCCAATCCCGTCAGTTTCTGGGTGGGTCGCGAACGCGATGTCCAGTTGCCAGTGGCCGTCACCCGCAGTGGTTCCGCGGCGGCACTCGGAAGCGTGCAGAGCAATGTCGGCGGCATTGTCTGTGGCAATCAATGTGGCGCAACCCTGCTGGTTGGTACGCAACTCGTGCTTACCGCGACGACGCCTGCGGATGTCGGTTTTGCCGGCTGGTCCGGCGCCTGCAGTGGACTTGGCCCCTGCGCACTGGATATCGCCAGCGCGGCAACGGTTGACGCGCATTTCGTGACGCTGGGTCCATTGCTGGTGGACGGTTTCGAGGGACCCTAGGCTGCGCGCCGATCCGGCCGGACTCGTGGGGTTGCCAGATGGAATGCCTGTGGACGAGTTCGGGCAGACGACGCTGTGCTATCCAAGGTCTGTGCCGGAATCGCTTTCCGGATGAACCAGTCAAGTCTCCTCTTCAGCGAGCGGCAGAGCCGACTGATCAGGCTGCTCGCCGGGCTGGCGACAATTCGAAGCGAGGTCCGATGAGCATCCAGGCAACAGTGGCAGCAGCCGATTCGACCAGGTTCGAGGTGGTGATCTCGGCCTGGGAAGCGCGCATGTCGCTTTGGGTGGAGACGCCGTCCATTGTCGAGCGGGCAAGTGGGCAAACCCTGCTCAGCTTCGAGGACGGCAACTGGTCGTTGAACTCGGCGCACTGGATCGACGATCACCGGGTCGAGCTGCGCCTGCGCAAGTACCCCGGTGCGCATCATCCGTCCGAACTCCGGGTCAGCCTGGACTGCATCGCCAGGACCGCCACGCTCGATGGGCGCACGCTCGGATTTGACGGATTGGAACGCGCGCTGGAGGCCGCGCTGTCCTGGCCCGCAGCAGTGAGGGCGCCGGTTTCATCCGGATGGATCGAGCGGATCCGGCGCCTGTTCGCGGGCCGCTAGCGCGTGGTTCGGCAAGCGCGTCCAAGGTCCGTGCTGCGCGCGGAGCAGCTGGGCACGGCGCGACCGACCGGACGCCTTCGCGTCCCGGCCATCTGCAGAGTAGGACCGTGAATCAGGAATCGTACTTGACCGAGCAACCATAGGGCTGCGAGGTCGGGACGCTGACCGGCTTGCCGTTCTTCAGTTCGGCCAGCGCCTGGCTGACGTACTGGGTGGCCTTGGGAATATCCGAGACGTCGGCGCTCGGAATGGAATCGATACCACCCATGTAGCGCAGCACACCCTGACCATCGACGATGAACATATGCGGCGTGGTCTTGGCGCCGTAGTCCTTGCCGACGCTGCCGCTGCTGTCGATCAGATAGGCGGTGGCTGCGGCTGAATTGGCCTTGATGATGGCATTGGCACCGGCGCCATCCACCGCACCTTGCTTGCCCGGTGCGCCGGAGTTGATGGACAGCCAGACCACGCCGTCGGCAACTGCGGCCTTTTGCTGGGCCTGCATATTGCCGCTGTAGTGCTTCTTGACGAAGGGACACTCGCTATTGGTCCATTCGAGCACCACGGTCTTGCCCTTGAACTCCGCCAGGCTGCGCAACTTGCCCTGGCTGTCGGTGAGGGTAAACGCCGGCGCCGCTTCGCCGACGACGGCGCGTGCGTCCAGGCTGGAGCTGGCGCTGAAGATCAAGGCGGAGGAAAAAAGTGTACTGAGCAGTTTCATGGATGGCTCCTTGTGTCAGTGGCAGAAGTTTCTGATCCAGCGCGGCTCAGGGCCGCCGAGACCAGGGCAGGTGTCAGCAGTTGCGGCAGCAGCTCGGGTTCACCGCCACCTCTCGGATAGACCAGATACAGCGGCACGCCGCTGCGCCCAAACTGTGCCAGGTAGGCGGTGATGGCCGGGTCACGGCGGGTCCAGTCTCCCTTCAGATAGCGCACATCGTGGTCGCGAAGCTGATTGAAAAATGCATCCGAAGACAGTGCCATACGTTCATTGGCCAGGCAGGTGATGCACCAGGCGGCGGTCAGATTGACGAACACGGGCTTGCCCTCAGCGCGCAGTTCATCAAGTTGCTGCATCGACCAGGCCTGGTGCGTGGATGTCGTCGCCCCTGGTGCCGGATCATGGGCCCTGATCACTGCGATCATTGGCGAAAGACCGAGCAGGCACAGGCCGAGCAGGGCCAGACGTTGCAGCGGGGCGGGAGATTGCAACTGCAGTCGTCCGTAGCCGTGCAGCGCAGCGATGAACACGACCAGGCCTGCCAGCAGCAGGGCGCTGGCGTCGGCTCCGACCTGCAGCATCAGCACCCAGAGCAACCAGACTGCGGTCAGATAAAGCGGCCAGGCGAGCACCTGCTTCAGTGTATTCATCCACGGCCCGGGCCGCGGCAGGACGCGTCGCAGGCCGGGAAGCCAACCCAGAATGAAAATCGGAAACGCCAATCCCAGTCCGAGTGCGGCGAAGACCGCGAGTGCCGCGCCGGCTGATTGCGTTAGTGCGAATCCGAGCGCCGGCCCCATCAGCGGAGCGGTGCAGGGACTGGCGACGACGCAGGCCAGCACGCCAGTGAAAAATGCCGAGCGCATGCCCTGGCCTTCGGTCAGTGACTGGCCGAGCCCGGTCAGCCCGGCGCCGAGCAGGTAAACGCCCGACAAGGCCAGGCCCAGCGCCACCATCACATAGATCAGCGCGCCTACGACCAGCGGCGACTGCAACTGGAATCCCCAACCCAGTTGCTGGCCCATCCCGCGCAGAATGAGCAGCACCGAGGCAAGCGCCACAAAACTCAGCACACAGCCGAGCAGGTAGGCCAGGCCATCGCGGCGCGCGGCCTTCGGTGCGTGCGCGGATTCGGCGATGCTCAGTGCCTTCAGCGACAGCACCGGAAATACGCAGGGCATCAGATTGAGCAGGATGCCGCCGAGAAAAGCGAACAGCAGGGAAAGCGCGAGTGAATGCATCGTGTAGCCGTTCGCTACCGGTGTGCTGCTGTTGCCAGCTGCGTCTGCGCTGGCAGCTTGTGTGCCGGCTTCCTGCCAGGACACGGTCGTCGACCAGGCGCGCCGTGATGCGCCCTGGCCTTGCGTCAACACCACGTCCATGGTCGAGGGCGCAGCGGAGAAATATTCATTGCGTACGGCCTGGATCAGCAAGTCCGCGCCGTCGCGTTGAAACTGCACATCGCCATTGGAGAGCAGCTGAGTCTGGATCGGGAACGCATCGAGGCCTTCGATGTCGGGGAGACTGCTCCCTTCGATGCGGATGCTGACGTCGTTGCCCGTGGCCAGTGCATGGCCTTGCCAGGACATGGCAAGCGGTTGCCCGGCCTCGGCCTGTTCGAACAGCGTGTGCCAGCGTGCATCGGCGACGGCCTGATCGGTGACCGGCAGATCGATCGCCAGCGTCGCCTTGTCGGGAATGCACTCTTCCTTGCAGATCAGCCAGTCGGCATCGAGCGAGATCGAAACCTGCGATCCAGCTGGCAGATTGTCCGGCACCTCGATGCGCACCGGTAGCACCATCTCGCCTTCATAGCCAAAATTGCGCAGGTCGCCGAGGCGGATGCGATCCGGCGCCGGCCACTGAATCTCCGAAGCGGTGATGCCATCGGGCAGCTGCCAGCGCAATTTGGTCGGCAGTCCGGAGTCTCCGGGATTCCTCCAATAGGTATGCCAGTGCGGCTCATGCACGAGACGCAGACCGAGCCAGGCGGATGCTCCAGGAACCACGGTGCTGTGCTTCGCGATCAACTCGACCGTGAGGTGTTCGCGCGACAGCGGCGCTGCGCTGATGCCCGCGGACAGCAGGGCGCAGCCGATGAGCGCGGTGCCGGCGCCAATGGCACGACCCAGGCTCAGCACCGCACCCCGAACGCCAGAGATGGCGCGTATTGCTGTCAGCCACTGCAAGGATTGACTCCCGAACTCAGAATGTTCATCAGTCCTGGACCGGCCGAACGGCGGATTGCGTTCGGCGCGCTGGACGTATCGCAAACTTCGACGGGTCAGAGTCGGCAAAGTTCCCGCAGCAGCCCGGCCTTGTCGCGGAGCGCGCTCCGCGGACTGTGTCCCTGGTTCGCTGTCGCTCCCAGTCGTGCACCGAACGCAGGCCCCGGTCATGGATTGCCGTGGTCAGGCGGGGCGGGTCGCAGGCATTCGGCGCAATGCCCTTCGGTTATTGCGCCCTACTGGCAGGTCTGCGCCGGCCTTACTCGGAGACGATTTCGTCGATGCTGAGTTGGACGTGGTCCTTGATATCGGACTGACGCATCGCGGCGCTCAGAGTCTGCAGATCGCCAGGACTAGCGCTGGCGTTGCCGGAACGTGAGATGCGTGCGCCGATCACGATCTCGGGAAACTTGGACAGGGTCATCGCCGGCATCATGCTCATGCTGTCGTCGAGGCGCACGGTCGCCGGCAACTGGCTGGCGGTCAGGCGCTGGATCGCGAGCGGCATGCGCGGTCCTTCGGCAGCGCGGGCGAATACAAACAGGGTGTCGCTGGGCAGCACCTTGTCCTGCAGTGATGGGTCGAGCTGCACGGTGACTGTGATGCTGGCGGCGCTGCTGCCCGCGCTGCCTGTTGCCGGAGCAGCATCGGGTGCAGCGGGTTCGCTGCTGTCGGTTTGTCCGGCTTCGCTCGCGCCCTCGCCATTGCCATTGGACTCGGCACTGCGGATCTGCGCGGCCAGGGAATTGCGAATGTCCGAACCTTCCGGCAGCAGGCCTTCGAGCCTGCGCCAGTGATTCAGTGCCGCCGCCGAGTCGCCGCGTTGCATCGCCGCGATGCCGGAGAGCCAGAGTCCGCGCTGCTGATCGGGATCGCGGCGCAGGGCGTCGGCGATCAGCTCGGCGGCCTCGCCGTCGATCGTGCGTGTCGGTGACGCCAGCGCCAGCGCCTCGGCATAGCTGACCTGGACGTCGAGGTCCTCGGGCAGCAGGGCGCGCACCTTGCTCATCGCGGTCAGCGCTTCGTCAAAGCGCTGCGCGCTCTGATAGCCACGGGCGAGCAGGGCCCAGCCCTGGGCATCGTCGGGATTGGCTTGCAGCTTGGCTTCGAGACCGCTGATCGCGGTGGCCAGGTCGGGCGCATCGGCTGCGTCAGCCGCAGGTGCCGTCATCTTGATGTGGTTGGCCGGATCCAGTGCCAGCGGTGCACCGAATTTTGCGTACAGGGCAAGCGCGCCCAGCGGCAACAGCACGGCAATCGCGATCGCGAGGCCCGCTGCGATCGGGGCTGCGGGCTTGCTGGTGTCTGCTGGCATCGCGGCCAGCTTGGCCTCGTACTCCTGCTGGCTGATCACATCGGCGGCACGGGCGGCCGCGAGCGCATTGCGCGCGCGCTGGGCTTCGCGTTCCGACGCACTGACCGGGCTGCGGCCAAGCAGGGTCAGCAACAGCGGCGCCGCCGCTGCGATGGCGAGCAGGCAGGCGGCAACAACAAAACTGGTCGTCAAGAGAACTCTCCATCTTCGTCGCGGCCCGACTCGGTCGTGGCCGGATCACTGCGCCTGAGCTGACGTCGTGCAATCAGGATGCCGATCGCGAGGATCAGCAGGGGGCCGAACCAGAGCACCCAGGTGCCGGGTTTGACGGGTGGCTTGTACAGGACGAAATCGCCGTAGCGATCGGTCAGGAACGACTTGATCTCGGCGTCGGTCTTGCCTGAGCGCATCAGTTCGAACACTTCGGCGCGCAGATCCTTGGCGAGGAAGGCATCGGAGTCGGCGAGATTCTGGTTCTGGCAGACCAGGCAGCGCAATTCACGCACCAGATGCTGGAAGCGTTGCTCCTCTTTGGCATCGGCGAACGGTAGCGGATCAATGGCCAGTGCCGAGCAGGCCGCGAAGCCGAGCATCAGCAGCAGCAACAGGCGTGCGAGCGGATGTCGGATCATGGCTGCCGGCCCTCAAGCCGCGTGAACAGCTGGCTCTCCACCGAGGCCCAGTCGATCGGGCCGGTATGCTTGTAGATGATCTGGCCCTTGCCATCGATCAGAAAGCTTTCCGGTGCTGCAATCACGCCGAAGTCGATCGCGGTGCGACCGCTGGCATCGACGGCGATCGCCGTATAGGGATCGCCACCCCGGCGCAGCATGGCGACCGCGGCTTCCGGCTCGTCCTTCCAGTTCAGTCCGATGATCGGCAGGCGACCACTGGCGGCCAGCCGCATCAGTACCGGATGTTCCTGGGCGCAGGCGACACACCAGCTGCCCCAGACATTGAGCAGATAGGTTTGCCCGCGCAGCGATTCGGCGGTGACGCGCTGGCTGGGATCGAGCAGATCGGGCAGGTCGAAGGCCGGTGCCGGCTTGCCCACCAGGGGCGAGGGAACAAAACGGGTGTCCTTGCCGAGACCGCTGTACAGCAGTACCGCGAGCGCGACAAACAGCAGCAGCGGAATTGCGTAATGCCATGCCTTCATGCGACGGCTCCGAGCGCGGCTGCTTCGGCGGCGGAGGCGCCGGTCAGTTCCTGGCTGCGACGCTCACGCAGGCGACGGTCGGCGGCGGCGATCAGGCCGCCGGCCATCATGAACAGGGCGCCCAGCCAGATCCAGCGGATGAAGGGCTTGTGATAGACGCGCACCGCCCAGGCCTGTCCGCCATTGAGCGGCTCGCCGAGTGCGACATAAAGGTCGCGGGTGAATCCGGGGTCGATGGCGGCCTCGGTCATCACCTGGCCGCCGCGATAGGCACGCTTCTGTGGGTGCATGGTGGCGACAATCCGGTCGCCGCTGCGCACCACGACGACGCCGTGATCGGCGCGGTAGTTCGGGCCCTCGAGCGGCTCGATGTTCTCGAAGGTGAAGCTCAGTCCGCGCAGTTCGATCGACTCGCCGCGTGCCAGGCGCACATCCTTCTCGATGCTGGTCGATTCGACCAGCATCACGCCGATGACGAAGACGCCGAGGCCGGCGTGCGCCAGCAGCATGCCGATCGATTCCCGGCTGAGTCCGCGCGCACGGCGTTCCGGGTCGGCGCGATGACGGCGGACATAGATCAGGCAGCCGGCGATGACCCAGATGCCGAGCACAAGACCGACCACGGCCTTGAAGGGCAAGCCGCGGGTCAGTGCGAAGATCACTGCGGTCAGCACCAGGGCCGCGATCAAGGCGCTGCGCAGCGGCGTGGCAATGCGTGCGAACTGATCCTGGCGCCAGCGCGCCAGTGGCCCGAACGGCACCAGCACGAACAGCGGCGCGGTCAGGATCGGGAACAGCAGGCCGAAGTAGGGCGGGCCGACCGAAACCTTGCCCCAACCCAGGGACTCGGCCAGCAGCGGATACAGGGTGCCGAGCAGCACCATCGCGCAGGCAGCGATCAGGAACACATTGTTGATCAGCAGCAGGCTCTCGCGAGACACCGTCGCGAAGCCATGATCGACACCGAACTTCGGCGCGCGCCAAGTGTACAGCGCGAGGGCACCGCCGGTGACACAGCCGAGAAACGCGAGGATGAAGACGCCGCGGGTCGGGTCGCTGGCGAAGGCATGCACCGACGTCAACACGCCGGAGCGGACCAGGAAGGTGCCAAGCAGACTCAACGAGAACGCGAGGATCGACAGCAGCAGGGTCCAGCGCAACAATTGACCGCGCTTTTCGGTCACGGCCTGGGAATGGATCAGGGCGGTACCAACCAGCCAGGGCATGAAGGAGGCGTTCTCGACCGGGTCCCAGAACCACCAGCCGCCCCAGCCGAGTTCGTAGTAGGCCCACCAGCTGCCGAGCGCAATTCCGAGTGTGAGGAATGCCCAGGCGACCAGGGTCCACGGCCGCGACCAGCGCACCCAGCGCGCATCCACGCGTCCCTCGATCAGGGCGGCGACGGCAAACGCGAACGCAACGGCAAACCCGACATAGCCCATGTACAGCATCGGCGGATGCACGATCAGACCAAAATCCTGCAGCAACGGATTGAGGTCGGCACCATCGGCAAGCGCCGGCAGATGGCGCAGGAAGGGGTTGGAGGTGAAGACCGTAAACATCAGGAAGCCGAGCGAGATCAGCCCGAGCACCGAGAGCACACGGGCGACAAAGGTGTCCGGCAGGCCGCGGCTGAAGCGTGCAACCAGGGCCGTCCAGGCGGCCAAGATGAAGGCCCAGAGCAGCAGGGAACCCTCATGTGCGCCCCATACCGCCGAGATGCGATAGCGCATGGGCAGCACCGAGTTGGAATTCTGCGCCACGTAGGCAACGCTGAAATCCTGGGTGACGAAGGCATGCGCAAGCAGGGCCATCGCCAGCGCCAGCAGACCAAATTGCACGTAGGCCGCTGGACGTGCCAGCGCAATCCAGCGCGTCTGTCCGCGCTGTGCGCCGACCAGGGGTACCACACCCAGCACTACCGACATCAGCAGCGCCAGGATCAGGGCGAATTGACCAAGCTCAGGAATCATTGCTGTGCCTCCGCCTGTTTGGCCTTGCCGCGCGCAATGGCATCGGCGACTTCGGCCGGAATATAGTTCTCATCGTGCTTGGCCAGAACTTCCTCGGCCTCGAACAGTTGACGATCGCGCAGCACGCCGGTGGCGACGACACTCTGACCCTCGCGGAACAGATCCGGCAGGATGCCGCGAAAATGCACCGGCAGGGTCTTGAAGCGGTCGGTGACCACGAAGTGCACATCCAGTGAGTCGCTGGCGCGGCGCAGGGAACCTTCCTCGACGATACCGCCGATGCGGATGCGGCGGCCGGCTTCAGCCAGGCCGGCATCGACATCGCTGGGGCTGACGAAATGCTGGATATTCTGGCGCAGCGCCAGCAGGACCAGGGCGGAGGCGATGCCGACTGCGGACAGGCCGAGCAGGATCAGGATCAGGCGACGACGTCGGATCGGGTTCATGGATTGCTCCGGGTTTTCTGGCGGCGCAGACGCTGCGCGAGACCGCGCATCAGACGGCGCCGCTTGAGCATCGGCAACAGCACATCGAGGCCGAGAAAAATGGCGAAGGCAAGATACGATGCCAGGATGAAGGGCGTGTGATTCATGGCGCTTTACCGTCGGCGGATTCGGCGGCGCCCGGCAACATCTGCTGCACCCAGTCCTTGCCCGATTCCATCTCCAGCACATCGCCGCGGGCGCGGTGGAGCAGACTGGCGACAAACCAGAACTTGGTCGCGATCGCCATCAGCAGCAGCGGCCACAGCATGCTCGGATGGATCGTGCTCTTGCCGGACAGCAATTTGATCGAGCTGCCCTGGTGCAGGGTGTTCCACCACTCGACCGAGTAATGGATGATCGGCAGATTGACCAGGCCGATCAGCGCAAGTATCGCCGCGGCGCGGGCGCCCTTGCGGCGGTCATCGAAGGCGCTGTACAGCCCCTGCACGCCGAAGTACAGAAACAGCAGGACCAGTTCCGAGGTCATCCGGGCGTCCCACTCCCAATACGTGCCCCAGGTCGGACGACCCCAGAGCGAGCCGGTGATCAGGGTGACAACGGTAAAGCCCATGCCGATCGGTGCCGCCGAAATCATCAGCACTTCGCTGATCTTCACGTGCCAGATCAGGGCGAGCGCACCGCAGAAGGCCATGAAGGCAAAGATGAACATCGACATCCAGGCGCTCGGCACATGGATGTACATGATGCGTGCGCTTTCGCCCTGCAGATAATCCGCCGGTGCCCGCACCAGGCCGAGGTACAGCCCGATGACACCGATGATCACGGCCAGTGCCCAGAACCAGGGCATCAGCTTTCCTGCCAGCCGATAGAACATCGGCGGCGAGCCCGTCTTGTGAAACCAGAGCCAGAGTGGGTGCATGCAATCAGCTCGCGCTCATGCGCATCGCGGATGCGCAAACCAGGGGACCGAACGCCAGGCTCAGTACGGCCCCGGCTGCGAGCAGCAACAGGGCCTGACTGGCCTGGCCTCCGACGAGGACGGCTTCCACTGCACCGGCGCCAAAGATCAGCACCGGAACTGCCAGTGGCAGCACGATCAAGGCCAGCAAAATACCAGAGCGGCGCAGACTTGCCGTGAGTGCGGCAGCACAGGCGCCGAGGACGCTCAGCTGCGGCGTGCCCAGCAGCAGGGCCAGCATCAGGGTGGTGACACCGAACTTGGGCATGCCCAGCGCCAGCGCAATCGCCGGCGCCACCAGCAGCAAGGGCAATCCAGTCGTCAGCCAGTGCAGCAGAATCTTGGCCAGTGCCAGCAGATACAGCGACTGCCCGCTGACCAGCATCGCATCCAGACTGCCATCTTCTGCGTCACTGCGAAACAGCGCGTCCAGCGAGAGCTGTCCTGCGAGCAGCACGATCACCCAGCAGACCCCGCCGGCCACGCTGGACAGCCGCGCCGCTTCCGGGCCCAGCGCGAGCGGAAACAGGGTCGCCACCATCACCGCGAACATCAGCGGGCTGAGCAGTTCGCCGCGCCGGCGCCACAAGCCCATGCCATCGCGCGCCAGCAATCCGACGAAGGCCGCACGGGCGCTGCCATTACGCATGGACGCACTCCATCCGGACCCGCGAAAGCCGCGCGACCGCAGGTTGGATCAGGCCATGCGAGGTGATCAGGGCAGCGCCACCGCGGCTGCTGTGGGTTTCCAGCAGGCGATTGACCAGGACATGGCCGCTGTGATCGAGATTGGCATAGGGCTCATCGAGCAGCCACAGCGCTGCCGGTGCGATCAGCACGCCAGCGAGGGCGGCGCGCTTGCGCTGGCCGGCAGAGAGAAATCGCAGCGGCGTGTCCTCAAAGCCTTCGAGGCCGACGCTTTTCAGGCTGGACGCAATCGAAGTGCCCTTGCGCAGACCATTGAGGCGCGCGGCAAAGCGCAGATTCTCGCGGGCACTGAGGTCAAACTTCAGCCCGCCATTGTGACCGAGATAGGCCAGCGCGCCGGGGCCGGCTTCGGCACGATCACTCCTGCTGATGCTGCCGGCGCTGGGCTCAAGCAGACCGGCCAGCACGCGCAGCAGGCTGGTCTTGCCACTGCCGTTGTCGCCTTCGACCATCAGCACATCACCCGGATTCAGGCTGAGGTTCATCGGCCCAAACACCGGCTCATCGCCGCGCTGAAAGCACAGCGCCTCGGCGACGAGCAGGGGTGGAGCCAGAGCGTGGTCGGGATCGGACGCGTTCACTGGTTCGAGCAGGCTGGCGCCGCAGGGCAGGGCGCACTCAAGTCCGCAATCGTATCGGCTTGCGCGGGCAAGCGTCCATGATCTTCGGCCCCCGCATTGGCGCAGACGACGCGCAAGCCTGCGTGCCGCCTGAATTTTTGCCATCGCGTGCGCCAGCAGGCTGAGCCACGCCGGCCTGCTGTGCGATCATCGGGCTTCGGATGGGAAAGTGCAGGAGCGGCAAGATGCGCATCACAAGTATTTTTCCGGGGCTGGTTGCCTCCTTGCTTTCGGTGGTGCCGGTCGGAACCATGGCGGAGACGCCGGACGCGGTCTATATCGTCAATCTGATCGATCCCCCTGCGGTTCGTTTCGACTCGGTCGATCAGGTTGCCAAAGCAAAATCCCTCAAGCTCAGACCGACGTCGCGCACGGCCACCGGCGCGCGCCGATTCGACGCTGCGGCCGCCGATTCGGTGCGCTATGCCGAATATCTGCAGGCTGAGCAGGATGCCGTACTGACACAGGCACAAGTCCGATTCAAACGCACTCTGCAGCCGCGTCATCGCTACCAGTGGCTGAGCAATGGCTTTGCGCTGGAGATGAGCGCTGATGAGGCGCAGGCGATGGCGGCGCTGCCGGGTGTTGCCGGCGTTCAGAAGGATTACAAGCAGAAGTTGCATACCGATGCCGGCCCGCAGTGGATCGGTGCCGAGGCGCTGTGGAATGGCACCGTGCCGGGCAGTCTGGTGCGCACCCGCGGTGAGGGCATCATCGTCGGTGTGATCGATACCGGCATCAATGCTGCTCATCCCGCATTCGCCGATGTCGCCAGCGACGGCTACAACCACAGCAATCCGCGCGGCAGCCGGCTTGGCCTGTGTCTGAATTCAGGCGAGACCCGCTGCAACGACAAGCTGATCGGGATCTACGACTTCGTCAATGAGCCCAATAGTCAGACCGGCGCCGATATCGATGGCCACGGTTCGCATGTGGCGAGCACGGTGGTGGGCAATCCCTATCCCGCGATCGGCGCCAATGGGCCGCTGCCGATCAATCTTTCCGGTGTTGCGCCGCGCGCCAATCTGGTCAGCTACAAGGGCTGCGGTACCGATGATATCCAGTGCCCGTTTTCGGCTACCAATGCAGCGCTCGATCGTGCCGTGGCCGATGGCGTAGACGTCGTCAATTATTCGATCGGCGGGCCTGAGCGGGGCGCCTGGGATGGCATCCAGAGCGCGGGATCGGTGGACGGAGAGGAACTGTTCCTCAATCTGCGTGAGGCCGGCATCGTCGGCGTAGTGTCGGCAGGCAATGAAGGACCCGTCGCGGGCAGCATGACCTCGCCGTCAGCCGCGCCCTGGGTAATCTCGGCCGCCAATATCACCAGCAACCGCAGCTTCCGCAATGTACTTGAAAATGTGACGGGAACTGGCGTTGCAACACCGCAACAGTTTGCCGGTGTCGGTCTTACCGATGCGCTGCCGCAGCGCCCGATCGTGCATGCCAAGGATTTTGGTGATGCCGATTGCGGGTCCGGCACGCTGGAGAATCCAATCAATCCATTTCCGCCGGGCACCTTCAGCGGCCAGATCGTGATCTGCGTCCGCGGCACCTATGCCCGGGTCGACAAGGGCAAGCATGTGCAGCAGTCCGGCGCCGGCGGCATGATCCTGGTCAATACTGCGCTGGAGGGCGAGTCCGTTGTTGCTGATGAGCACTTCCTGCCGGCGGTGCATCTGGGCGAGCAGGCCGGCGCTCAGCTCCAGACAATCGTGGAATCGGCGCGACTTGCCAGTGGCCAGGTCACTGGCAACATCAGTGGCGCCACCCGCGTGCTCGGAGCCGGTGATGCATTGAACTCCAGTTCCAGTCGCGGCCCGACCCTGCGCTACGACGGTGTGCTGAAACCGTCGATTGCGGCGCCCGGTACCGGCATCCTGGCCGCTTCGCACCAGCAGAATCGTTATGCGATCTTGACCGGTACCTCGATGGCTGCGCCGCATATCGCCGGTGCCGCGGCCCTGCTGCTGGCGGCGCATCCGAGCTGGAGCGTCGATCATGTCGAGACGGCTCTGCTCGGAACCGCTTCGCCCACCCTGGTGCTGCCCGGTGGCACGACGCCCGCAGGAATTGTGCAGGGTGGTGCCGGCCGCGTCGATCTGGTGGCGGCGGTTCGTGCCGGCCTGCATCTTCGCAATACCCGCGCCAGTTTTGTCGCGGCCAATCCGCAACTGGGCGGCGATCCGCGTACCTTGAATCTGCCGGGTATCCAGACTGCGCAGTGCAACGAGATCTGCACCTTCACGCGCACCGTCCATGACAATGGCACGGGTGGCAGCTGGCAGGCCAGTGGCGAGGCCAATCACGGCGCCGTGGTCAGCGTCTCGCCCAGCCAGTTCACGCTGGCTCCGGGTGGCAACCAGGTGCTGCAGATCTCGGTCGATGTGCGGGCTTCCAGCGCGGTCGGTTACTGGATCGATGGTGGTGTGCGCCTGCGCGCCAGTCACGCCTCCGATCTGGTGCTGCCGGTTTCGGTATTTGCGCGTCCGGGCGCCGTGCCCGAGGTGCTGAGCATCGATACCGATGCCGATGCCGGAAAATCGACCTTGGTGCTCAGTGGCCTGGTCGCCTTGCCGGATGCCAGTTTCCTGGATACCACGGTGGCCATCGTGACGCCGGAATCGGTGACTCTGCAGGTCGATACCGATGATCGCAACGATGCCTTCAACAACAGCGGCGGCTTTCAGAATTTCCGTCTGCTCAGCAAACCGGCAGGTGCCGGCAGCAGCGGCCGGATCTATGCCGAGTCCACTGCGATCGGCGCGCGCGTATACATCGGCCGCGATACCGATGGCAGCGGCAGTCCGCAGTCCTACGAGATGCTCTGTCGCAGTGCCGATTCGCTGACCGCTTCGCGCTGTGCCCTCGATGCCGACTGGTCAGGGGCTGCAACGCGTTACTGGGTACTCGTGCACAACGAACGCGGCAGCCTGACCAACACCACGATCAGCGTGATGAACGTGATGAAGGAAGGCGATGCGGATACTTCGCTGGTGGTCTCCGGACCGCGCCGGATTGCGCGTCAGACCAATATCCCGATCCAGGTCGGCTGGAAACTGCCGCAATTGCGCGTTGGCGATATCGCAATGGCCTCGATCCGGATCGGTGCTGATCGCAACAATATCGGTGCGGTCGGTGACATTCCGCTGATCATCAGGCGCACCGCCGCCAGTACGCCCAAACCCATCGTGCTGGACGGTCGTGGCGAGACGCTGAAGCTGCGGCTCGAGCCCGGTCAGGCACACGAGCGCATGGTGATCGATATTCCACCCAATGCCGAGTCGCTGACGGTGACCACATCGGGCACCAGCGGTGAGATCGACCTCTATGTTGCCAAGGCCACCGCTGGCCCAACGCCGCCGGAGTTCGCGCCGGCGCCGGCGCGCGGACTGGCTCAGGGCACGTCAATTCATCCCGGTGTCGCCGGGCAAGTCGTGCTGCTGTTCTCCGGATCGCCGGGTCTGCCGGCGGGTCGCTGGTATGTCACCCCGGTCAACAACGGACCAGGCTCAACCGAATTCACACTCAGTGTCAGCATGACCAGCGCGGGCGCAATTACCCAGCCCGGCGACAATGCCTATCGCAATCCCACGCGCAGCGGCCATGGCGTCTACCTCGCCAAGGCCGATAGCGTCTGGGTGGCGACCTGGTACACCTATGAGGCCAATGGGGCGCCGGTCTGGTATCTCGCCAGCGGCGCGCCGCCGGCACCCAACGACGGCGTCTGGTCGGCGCCGCTGCTGCGCTTCGGCTGGAACGGCACCACGGTCGGCAATGGCTCGTTCGCCAATTCCGTGGGCAAGGTGATCCTCACCTTTGATGGCAATGGCGGCTACACGTACTCCTGGCTGCTCAATGGCGAGTACGGCAGTGAGCCGATGAGCACGATTGCGGCGCTGGGTTGCCCAGGCACCGGCGCGGCACAGCGTTCGATCAGTGGTGCCTGGTACGCCCCCGACAATGGCGGCTGGGGCCTGTTCCTGTTTGCCTTTCCGAGCGGCAATGATTTCATCGATGCCAATGCGATCTATGTCTACGATGATCTCGGCAATCCGCGCTGGCTGCTCGCCGGCGGCCTGATCAGCGAGCCGCAGCTGACCGTGCAGCAGTACACCGGCTTCTGTCCGACTTGCGCGTTTGCGCCGGTCAGTCCGACCGCGGTGGGCACGCTCGGCCGAACCTATGCGACCTCGGCCACCGGCACCCATACGATCAGCGCCAACTATGTCAATCAGATTCCCGGTGGCTGGAGCGCCGCGAAAAATACCTTCAAGCTGACGCGCGATATTCCCTGTCCAGAGTAAGTACGCGCCGGCCGAGTGCCGGCGGCAGCCCTCGAGATCGCCTGTCGAATCGGGGCGCGCGCCGCGCGTGCCCCTGCGGCTAGATCTCGCTGAGTTCGCTGCGGATGCGTTGATCGGCCAGTGCAAGATCAATCCTGTCGACCCCGGTCACCACCTCGGTCAGATCATGCAGCAGGCGCGACTGCACCAGGCCGCGGGCCTGTGCCTGGGCATACGGAATGCGGCGGAAGCTGACCATGGCATAGCGCGGCACGAATCGCGTCGGATGGCGATCAGCGAGCAGGCGTTCGACTTTTTTCATCAGTTGATAGCGGTCATCGGCGACGGCATCGCGCATCTCGATGTAGTTCTCCAGCGCCATGTCGGCGATGGCCTGGGCATTGGGCTTGCGGCGGGCCTCGAATTCGCCGAACACCCAGGCGAGATCGTCGGACTGGCCGAGCAGGGCATCGAGTTCGACGCAGTCCTCGAAGGCGCAGTTCATGCCCTGGCCGTGAAAGGGCACCAGGGCATGCGCGGCATCGCCGATCAGCACGGCCTCGCCACCGCGATGCCAATGCTCCAGACGCAGGGTGCCGAGCATGCCGGTCGGGTTGTCGGCGAAGTCGGCTTCCAGATCGGCCAATAGCGGCACCGCATCGGGGAAGTCACGGGCAAAGAAATCACGCACCGCAGCGGCGTCGGTCAGCTGATCGAAGCCGGGATCGCCTTCGTTGGGCAGGAACAGGGTGACCGTGAACGAGCCATCGACATTGGGGAGGGCGATCAGCATGTAGCCGCCACGCGGCCAGATATGCAGGGCATTGCGCTCGATCCGGAAGCCGCCGCCGGCTTTGGCCGGAATCGACAATTCCTTGTAGCCATGGCCCAGGGGTTCGAAGTGCTCGCCCAGCGGACGCGCGGCATTCATCGCGGCGCGCAGTGCCGATCCGGCACCATCCGCGCCGATCAGGGCACGAAATCCATGCTCGCTGGTCTGACCTGTGCCGGAGATCGTGCGATAGCGGCGTCCGGCCCAATCGACCTGGTCGAGCCGTTCATCAAAGCGGATACGCGCGCCCGCGGCTTCCGCGGCATCAAGCAGGCTGATATTGAGGCCGCCGCGACTGACCGACCAGATCACCTCGCTGTCGTCGCGGCCGTAGCGCTGCAGGAAGGGCGGGTCCATGCCCTCGTGGATCATCCGGCCGCGCATCATCACGGCCTGTGCCATCACCACCGGTTCCAGTCCGGCCAGGCGCAGTCCATGCAGACCACGCTCGGCCAGGGCCAGATTGATCGAACGGCCGCCCTCGTAGCCGGTCCTGCGCGGATCGGGCCGGCGTTCGAACACCTCGACCGCCAGGCCGCGACGGGCCAGCAGGGTGGCGAGCAGGGCGCCGGCCAGCCCGGCGCCGGCAATCGTGATGGGCTGGGTCATGGCAGTCCTCGGGGTTCGGGGCGCGGGCGGGATCAGGGCAACAGGCGCGGGATCAGGGCAGGGTAACCGCTGCGGGCGGTTTCCAGCCCTTCTTGCGGTGATCCGCGACCACGGTGGTGTAGATGCCGCCGCGCACGTACCACTCGGCGGTCAGCCGCATATAGCGCGGTTTGGTGGCCTTTACCAGGTCGTTCAGGATCCGGTTGGTGACTGCCTCGTGGAAGGCGCCCTCGTCCCGGTAGCTCCACATATAGAGCTTCAGTGACTTCAGCTCGACACAGGTCCGGTCGGCCACGTAGTCGATATGCAGGGTGGCAAAGTCGGGCTGGCCGGTCTTCGGGCAGATGCAGCTGAACTCGGGAATCCGCATCCGGATGGTATAGTCGCGGCCCGGCTCCGGGTTCGGGAACGTTTCCAGCGTCTTCGACGGCTTGGTGCTCACAGTCGAAATCCTTATTCATAAGTGGGGGCCGCGCAAGTTAGCGGATGCCTCCTCAGGCGGCAATGTGCCCCGTCGGGGCAACCTTCACCCTGGCTTACCCATCGAGTCAAGATGCGTCTCTCAACGATAAAACTCTCGGGCTTCAAGTCCTTTGTCGATCCGACCACCCTGCACCTGCCGACCAATATGACCGGCATTGTCGGTCCCAATGGCTGCGGCAAGTCCAACATCATCGACGCCATCCGCTGGGTGATGGGCGAGAGCGCGGCCAGCCGGCTGCGCGGCGATGCCATCACCGACGTGATCTTCTCCGGCTCGGGCAATCGCAAGCCGGTCGGTTCGGCCCAGGTCGAGCTGATCTTCGACAACAGCGATGGCACGATCCAGGGCGAGTACGCCAGCTTCAACGAGATCTCGATCAAGCGCGCGGTCAGTCGCGATGGTCAGTCCAATTATTTCCTGAACAACGGCCGCTGCCGGCGTCGCGATATCGTCGATGTGTTCCTCGGTACCGGCTTGGGCGCGCGCAGCTACTCGATCATCGAGCAGGGCATGATCTCGCAGATCGTCGAGGCGCGACCGGAGGACCTGCGTACCCATCTGGAGGAAGCCGCCGGCATCTCCAAGTACAAGGAACGCCGCAAGGAAACCGAATCGCGGATCAAGGCCACCCGCGAGAATCTGGCGCGCCTGAGCGATGTCCGCCAGGAAATCGACAAGCAGCTCGATCACTTGAACCGCCAGGCCAAGCAGGCCGAGCGCTACCAGAAGCTCAAGGCCGATGCAGTGCGCGTCGAAGCCGAACTCAAGACCCTGCATCTGAATGCGCTGCGCAGCGAACTGGAGCAGCGCACCGAGGGGCTGAAAACCTTCGAGCTGCGCATCGAGGAGCTGACCGCCGGGCAACGCGCCGTCGAGGCACGCATCGAGTCCGAGCGCGCCACCCAGTTGGCGGCCAGCGAGCATTTCAACAGCATCCAGGCCGAGCTGTACCGGGTCGGCGGCGAGGTCGCGCGGGTCGAGCAGCAGATCAACTACAACCGTGATCTGGGCGAACGCCTGCAGCGCGCCGCGCGTGAAACCGACACTGCGATCGCCGAGCTCAACGAACATATCCACGCCGATCAGTCGCAGATCGAGGCCCTGCAGTTGTCGCTGGCCGAGTCCGAGCCGCAGATGGAAACCTACGAGTCCGAAGCCGAGGCCCGTGGCGAGGCCCTGCGCACGGCCGAGCAGGCGATCATCGACTGGCAGTCGCGCTGGGATGCCTATGCGCGCTCCAGCAGCGAGTCGGCGCAGGCCGCCGAGGTGGAACGCACGCGCCTGAACTTCATCGACAAGCAGAGTCTCGATGCTTCGCGTCGTCTTGAACAATTGCAGGATGAGCGCAAGCGCGCCGACGTCGATGCGATCCACGCCGCCGCCGAAGCCCTGCTGCTGCGCCAGGAAGAATTCAGGGAGCGCGTCGAAACCCTGACCGGCCTGCTCGACGAGCGCAAGCTGGCGCTCAGCGCCCTGCAGGATGAGTCACGCCTGAGCCAGACCCGGCTCAGCGAATCGCGCCAGCAATTGCAGGCGGCGCGCGGTCGGCTGGCCTCGCTCGAAGCCCTGCAGCATGCTGCCCTGGGTCAGGAAAAATCGCGCGCAGCCGAATGGCTGGCCAGTATCGATCTCGACAAGGGCGCCCGCCTCGGCGAAATACTCGAAGTCGACGAGGGCTGGGAAGCCGCCGTCGAGACCGTGCTCTCCGGCTGGCTGGATGCCGTGCTCAATGAGTCACCGTTGTCGGTGCTGTCCGAGCTTGAATCGCTCGGCGAAGCCAATGTCGCCCTGATGCATCCGGCCTCGGGTGGTACGCGGCCGAGCGGCAGTCTGGCCGACAAGGTACGCGGCCCGGCCGTGGTGTCTTCGCTGCTGGCACGCGTGCGCACCGCCGGATCGCTGGCCGAGGCCGAACGCATGGCGCCGGATCTCGCGCCCGATGAATCGGTGATCACCGCTGCCGGCGAGTGGATCGGGCGCGACTGGGTGCGGGTACTGCGTGCCAAGACCGCTCAGATGGGCGTGCTGGCGCGTGAACGCGAGATCCACGCGCTGCAGCAGAGCATCGCCGAACTCGAAAGCGCAATCGCCGATGTCGCCGCGCGCCAGGACACGCTGAAGCAGCAGATGCTCGACGCCGAACGCGAGCGTGACGATGCCCAGCGCGATCTCTATTCCAGCCATCGCCAGCTCGCCGAAATCGGCGGCCAAATCTCAAGCGAGCGCGGCAAGGTGGAATCCCTGCAGGCGCGCATGGGCAAGATATCCATCGAAATCGATGAACTGCACGCGCGTATCGATCAGGTCGAGACCGAGGCCCGCGAGGCCCGCGGCAAGCTCGATTTTGCCGTCGAGCGGATGGGTGATCTCGAAGAAGAACGCGCCCGTCTCGATCAGGAGCGCAGGCAATTGCTCGAGCGGCGCGAGGACGCCCGCGCGAACCAGCGCGAGGCCAGCGAAGCCGCGCATCAACTGGCCTTGCGGATGGAGTCCAAACGTTCGGCGCTGACCTCGCTGACGCAGTCGATCGGTCGCCTCAGCGGTCAGCTCGGCACGCTCGAGGCGCGCCGCGGCGAAATCGCCCAGCAGTTGGCCAACAGCAATGATCCCGGTGTGCAACTGGAAGCCGAGCTGCGCACCTACCTCGATCAACGCCTGCTGGTCGACCGCCAACTGGTGGAAGCGCGCAAGGCGCTGGAGGCGCGCGATCTCGCCTATCGCGAGATGGAAGCCGAACGCCACCGCATCGATCGCGACCTGAACGGCGTGCGCGAACGCGTCTCGGCACTGCGTCTGGAGGCGCAGGGTCTGGCGATGCGGGCGCAGACCCATGAGGAATCCATTGTCGCCGCCGGCTTTGACGCCAGTGCAGTTGCGACCGAGTTGCCGGCCGAGGCCAATGTCACGGATTGGCAGAGCCGACTGGAAGATCTCGAGCAGAAGGCGCGACGTCTGGAACCGGTGAATCTGGCCGCGATCCAGGAATTCGCCGAGCAGTCGACCCGCAAGCAGTATCTGGATGCCCAGAATGCCGATCTGAGCAGCGCGCTGGAAACCCTGGAAGGCGCCATCAAGAAGATCGACAAGGAAACCCGGACCCGCTTCAAGGAGACCTTTGATCGCGTCAACACCGGATTGCAGGAGTTGTTCCCGCGCCTGTTCGGCGGCGGGCATGCCTATCTGGAGCTGACCGGCGAAGATCTGCTCGACACCGGTGTCTCGATCATGGCGCGCCCACCGGGCAAGCGGGTTACCAGCATCAGTCTGCTCTCGGGCGGCGAGAAGGCGCTGACCGCAGTCGCCCTGGTGTTCTCCATCTTCCGGCTCAACCCGGCGCCATTCTGCCTGCTTGATGAGGTCGACGCGCCGCTTGATGAGGCCAATGTCGGGCGTTTCTGCAGCATGGTCAACGACATGTCAGAGAAGGTTCAGTTCCTGTTTGTTACTCATAACAAGGCGACCATGGAGGCGGCCAGCCAGCTCTGCGGCGTCACCATGCGCGAACCCGGCGTGTCGCGCCTGGTCTCGGTGGATCTGGCGGAAGCGGCCAAACTGGTCGGCGCGGCCTGAGGACGACGAGATGGATGCCTGGACACTGCGTGCGGTCATCGCCGCCATCGGATTGGTGCTGCTGGCGCTGATCTACTACACCGGCCGCCCGAGCGGTGCGCAGGGCCGTCGGCTTTCGACCCGCAAGCCCGAGCGCGTCGAGCCTCAGATCGGCGGCGGCGCGGCGCACCATGACCGGCATGAACATGATGCCGACCTCAGTGCCGAGATCGATCGCCTCGGTCGCGAGATCAATGGCGATCTCGCCGATGCCGATCGCGTGATGACGGCGAGCGAGGGTGCGGCCGTTGCCTCCGACAAGCGAACGCCGGTGGATGGTCTCAGTCCGCTGCGCTCGCCGGTCGGCCTGCGCCAGCAGGAACGCATCGATCGCATCGTGACGCTGTACGTGATGGCCCACGAGGGGCGCAGTTTCAACGGCGCCGATATTGTGGTGGCGGCAGAGAAGACCGGTCTCGAATTTGGCGACATGAGCGTGTTTCACCGTCTGGTCGAAAGCCGTGTCGACAAGGGCCCGGTCTTCAGCATGGCCAATCTGCTGAAGCCCGGCAGCTTCGACATGCAGAGTGTGCATACCCTGCAGACCGAGGGTCTGACCCTGTTCATGACCCTGCCGGGTCCGCTGAGTGCGCTCGATGCCTGGGATGCCATGCTGCCGACCGCGCAGCGACTCGCCGAATTGCTTGATGGGGTGGTGCTCGACGAAGAGCGCAATGCCATCGGCCGTCAGCGTATCCAGTTCATGCGCGATGAATTGCGCGCCTACGACCGCGCCCAGGACAAGAACACCATCCGCAAGCCCTGGTGAACGCGGACGCGCGGCGGGGTTGGCTCACTGCAGCGGTGCGCCAAACTCGATCGGCACCGAACGCAGTTCCATATCGCGATTGACCTGCACCACGAAGTGCAGATGCGGGCCGCTGGAAAATCCGGTATTGCCGGACAGCGCGATCTGTTGCCCGACACGGATACGCTGACCGGGCGAGACCATCGCGCTCTCCCATTGCAGATGCGCGTACACGGCCATGCTGCCGTCATCATGGAGGATGCGTACGCTGTTGGCGCGGTCACCGAAGCGTTCCATGTCCAGGCCATTGCCGTAGTAGTCGCGTTCCACCTGCATCACCACGCCGGCCCGCGCCGCCAGCACCGGCGTGCCCTCGTCGGCTGCCAGATCGTAGGCGTGGCGCGATTGCGGATCGGTATGCGAAAACTTGCCGCCGGGGCCCTGCGCCAGGGTGAACTTGCCGGCCGGCATCGGCAGGGCGTAACGCTGCGCATCGTCGTGCTGGGCCGTGGGATCGCCCGGCACGGCGCGATAGGCGACGTTGAAGCGTGAAGACTGGCGACGGTCGTACGGAAACACCAGGGCGACCTGGCGCCGTTCCTGCGACTTGAGCAGGGCGCGCATCGGCATCGCCGGATCGCTGGCGGCATTCTCGGAGTCGGGCATGGTCAACTCCACCGAGACCGGACCGAGCCAGCGATTCTGCAGGGTGACCGAATGCGAGATGGTGACATTGCCGGTGTCGCGTTCCTCGAACAGGAACATCTCGACGATGTTCTGCTTCTCGGGCTTTACCACAGTCTCCTTGAGACCGGTGACGGCCGTGGTATCCGCCGGCTTCTTGTCGGTGAAATGGCGGATGCCATTGGCGTCGCGGTACTCGTAGATGCGCTTGGCAAGGACGTCACCACTCGCCAGTGCCAGACTGGCCATCAGCAACATGAAGGCAGGGCTCAGTGCGGCCCGCAGACCCGGCTGCGGGCGTACCGGTCGCGCCGGCGTTGTGGCCTCAGCACTCGATGACATTGACCGCCAGTCCACCACGCGAGGTTTCCTTGTATTTGTCCTGCATGTCGCGACCGGTATCGCGCATGGTGCGGATCACCTTGTCGAGCGACACCGTATGCTTGCCATCGCCGCGCAGCGCCATCCGCGAGGCATTGATTGCCTTGACCGCGCCCATGGCATTGCGCTCGATGCAGGGAATCTGCACCAGACCGCCGATCGGATCGCAGGTCAGGCCGAGGTTGTGTTCCATGCCGATCTCGGCAGCGTTCTCGACCTGCAGCACATTTCCGCCGAGCGCGGCGGTGAGTCCGCCTGCCGCCATCGAACAGGCGACACCGACCTCGCCCTGACAGCCGACCTCGGCGCCGGAAATCGAAGCGTTTTCCTTGTAGAGAATGCCGATCGCCCCGGCAGTCAGCAGAAAATCCATCACGCCCTGCTCGTTGGCGCCCGGCACGAAGCGCGTGTAGTAGTGCAGAACGGCAGGAATGATGCCCGCCGCGCCATTGGTCGGTGCGGTGACCACGCGGCCGCCAGCGGCATTCTCCTCGTTCACTGCCAGCGCATACAGATTGACCCAGTCGAGGATGGTCAGGGGATCGCGCAGCGAGGCTTCCGGTTTTGAGGTGAGATCGGCAGCCATCTGCGCGGCGCGGCGGCCCACTTTCAGGCCACCAGGCAGGACACCGCTGTCGCGCATGCCGCGCGCGGTGCATTCCTGCATGGCTTCCCAGATCCTGCGCAGGCCGGCGCGAATCTCGGCTTCGCTGCGCCAGCAGCGCTCGTTCTCGAACATGATCTCGGCAATGGTCTTGTGCTCGTGCGCGCAATGGGCGAGCAATTCGGCGCCGGAGTTGAACGGATGCGGCTGGGTCGTGGTATCCGGCACGATACGGTCGCCGGCGGCCTCGTCATGATTGACCACGAAGCCGCCGCCGACCGAGTAGTAATCGCGGGTGGCCAGTTCCTTGCCTTCGGCATCGTAAGCGGTGAAGCGCATGCCATTGGAATGCCAGGGCAGCTTCTGTCGCTTGTTGAACACCAGGTCGCATTTTTCGTCGAAGGCGATCGCATGTTCGCCATGAAGTCGCAAGGTTTTTTCGGAGCGAATTTGCGCCAGACGACTGGCGATGGTGTCGACATCGATCGTGTCCGGCTGCTCGCCCTCGAAGCCCATGATCACCGCCTTGTCGGTGCCATGGCCGCGGCCGGTATGCGCCAGCGATCCGAACAGCTCGGCGCGCACGCGTGCGGTCTTGCTGAGCAGGTCGCGCTCGTGCAGCCAGCGATCGACGAAGCGCGCCGCCGCCCGCATCGGGCCGACCGTATGCGAACTTGAGGGGCCGATGCCGATCTTGAAGAGATCGAAGACGCTGACTGCCATTACGCTGCTCCGTCCGGGGCCGCCATTGTAGCCGGTACTCCGAGCCAGGCTGGCAAGCCGCAGGGGTGCAACTCCGGATCTGACGCGACTCCGCCATACTGTTACGGATGCCAACGCCCCCATCGCACAGGACGCCTTGATGCCGATTCGCCTTTACCGCCGAGAAACCTGTTCGCTGTGCGCAATCGCCGATGCACTTCTGTGCGAGGCTGGCGTGCACGCGGAGACTCTGTATCTGGAAGACGACGCCGAATGGGAGCACCGCTACGGCTGGCGCATCCCTGTGCTGCAGCGAACCGATACCGGCGCCGAGCTCGACTGGCCCTTTGACGCGGTGAAGCTCGGGCGCTTTCTGGCCGGCTGACCGGGCCGCTGTGGCAGGTGGCGGCTCAGCGCTACGCTGCCGGTTTCAGCAGCAGGCGCACCATCACTACGACCTTGTGGCCGACGCTGTCGGCATCTTCCCAGTCACCGGTGCCGATGTCGAAATCGAGGCGGTTCAGTTCGACCTCGGCACGTAGTTCGGCGCCATCGGCCGCCGCCGTCCAGCTGAAGGGGAATTTCAGCGCGACCGATTTGTCGCGGATCCGCAGGGTCGCCTCGGCTTCGTAGCGGCCGGGGGCGATCTCGCGAAATGTGCCGGTACTGAACTGCGCCTTCGGGAAGCGTGCGCTGTCGAAGAAGTCGGCGCCGAGCATGGTTTCATCACGCTCGCTGTTGGCGGTGTCGGCGCTGGTGATATCGATGCTGACATCGAACTTCGCCGTCTCGAGCGCCGCCGGATCGAAGCTGATCTTCGACTCGAAGCGCCCGAAGCCGCCTTCGAAGGCCTCGCCCTGCTGTTCGCCCCGGAACTTCAGGGTACTTCCCGTCTGCTGGGTCCAGTCCGCTGCCTCGACCGAAAATCCGACCAGCAAAGCGCAGGCGAAGCCCAGCGAAACAACAATGGGCAAGCGCTTCATCGCGTGTCTCCGGAGCGGGGGCGGACAAAGGGCAGCATCCGGCGCAGTACCGAATCGCGGTCGATGAAGTGGTGCTTCAGCGCGGCCGCGACATGCAGAACCAGAACGCCAAGGATGATCAGGAACACGGTCTCGTGTACCTCATGGGCGAAGTGCTTGAGTTCCTTGTCGGGCCCGGAGAGCGCCGGCACGCTGAACAGTCCGAACCACTTCAGCGGAAAGTTGGATGCCGAGTTGTACAACCAACCGGAAATCGGCATCACGATCAACAGCACATAGAACGAGGCATGCACTGTTCGCGATGCGGTCCTGGCCAGCTTGCCGAGCCCCGGTGGAGCGGCAGGCCGCGGGTCGAACAGGCGCCAGACCAGGCGCAGCAGCATCAGCGCCAGGATGGTCAGCCCCATCGACTTGTGCATCGAATAGACCCACATCTTGTCGGGGCCATTGGGCAGGTCGCCCATGGTCTTGCCTCCGATCATCATCAGGATCACCAGGATGGCAATGCTCCAGTGCAGAAACTTGGCCACGCTGCCCCACACTTCAGCGGTAGTTTTCAATTGCATTACTTTCTGCTCCGGGTGGCTTCGACTTCGATCCGAATCTGTATGTTGTCACCAATATCGGGAATGTGGCGGGTCATGCCGAATTCGCTGCGCCGAAGTTCGCCGCGCGCGCTGAATCCGGCGACATACTGCAGCGCGAACTTGTGCATGCCGGCCCGGTTGAAGTTGAAATCCAGGCGCACTGGACGGGTGACGCCGAGCAGGGTCAGTTCGCCTTCCAGTACACCGCGGCGCGCGTCGATCTGCTCCAGTCGGGTGCAGACGAAGCGCATGTCGGGATGGCGCTCGACATCGAACCAGGACTTTCCGAGCATGGTCTTGCGCCAGCCGGCATCGCCCATGTCGAGCGAGGCGACATCGATGCGGACATCGCAACGCGCCGACTGCCAGTTCCTGGGATTGAAGCTGAATCCGCCACTGAGGCCGCGAAAGGTGCCAAGGGCCATCGAGAAGTCCAGATGCGAGACTTCGAAGCTGACCCGGGAGTGCACGGTGTCGAAAACGTAGTCGCGTGCCCCGGCTTCTCCTGCCAGCGCAACCAGGCCGAGCGTCAGGCCCGACAGTGTTCGTCTGAGTGCATTCATCGGTTTCTCGGCAAGAGGCGAAAAATCTGCGCGCAAAGCTGCGGATGTCGGCATCATACGCCGGGTGGTCGGACGAGGGCAGGCATGGGCATCGGCAGATCTTCGGCAATTCTTGCAGTTCTGGTTTGCGCGACTGCAAACGCGCAGGTCGAACCGGCGTTCCGTACTTACGGCGCCAGCCACGGACTGCCGTCCAATCACGTTGTCGATACCATGCAGGATCGCCATGGTCTGCTCTGGTTTGCGACGCCCGATGGTATTGCGCGTTTCGATGGTGTCGACTTCGACGTCTTCCGCAACGAGCCGGGCAATCCGGCGTCGATCCACTGCAATGATGTCCAGACCGTGTTCGAGGACAGTCGCGAACGGCTCTGGTTTGGCTGCGCCGAGCACGGATTCGGTCTGTTGCGTGATCGCGAACGCGGCCAGTTCGATGCAATGGAGGGTCTGCGGGCGCCGCTGGGTTACGAGAGTCTGGATGTATTTGCGTTTGCCGAAAGCGCTGCCGGCCATCTCTGGCTGGGCACCTACCGGCGTGGCCTGCTGCGTCTGAATGCCGATGCCAGCGCGCTGCAGCGGCTGGAAGACTGGATGACCATTCCGGACGCGCTGAAGAACGCGGATGTGCTGGATCTGAACCATGACCGCCTCGGCGATCTCTGGTTGGCCACCACCGCGGGGCTCTGGCGCATCCGTCAGATCGATACACCTGAGCGGGCCCGCGTCGAGCAACTGCTCAGCGGCGCCATGGCGCTTACGCTGTTCACGGCGCGTGACGGCACGATGTGGATCGGCAGTGCCAATGGCGTGCATCGGCTCGCCGTTGGCGGCGCCGCCGACGCGATCGAGCCGGTGGACACCGGAACCCAGCCGCGGCTGGTCGATGCGATCACCGAAGACCGTGCCGGTCTGATGTGGATCGGCAGCGGCGCCGAGTTGATCCTGCTGGCGCCGGGCCAGACCGGGGTCAGCATCCGGGCGCGCGCCGCGGTGCCCGGCAGTTTTCCGGGCAGCCTGGTGATGGATGCGCTGCTCGATCACGAGGGAGGGATCTGGATTGCCACCCGTTCACATGGCGTCAGCTACGTCCGCCCAGACCGCAGCAACTTCGAATTGATCCGCCACGACGCACTGGACGACACCAGTCTGCCGGGCGCGGTCGCCGCGATCGAGGCCTGCCGAGACGGAACGACCTATGTAGTTTCCGGCACCGGGGCATTGGCCGAGCTGGCTGCCGATGGTCGTGTTCGACGAATCGGACCGGCGCCGCGCACCGTCGCCGAGGGACGCAGCACGCACAGTCTGGTCTGTGACGACAACAACCAGCTGTGGCTCGGACTGCTTGGCGCGGTGGTGCGACTGGACCCGGTCACGGGCGCAGAGCGTCACTGGGGTGAAGCCGAGGGCATCGTGCCTGGCTATGTCGTGCTGCTGGCAGCGGGTCGCTCCGGGGAAGTCTGGATGAGTTCGCAGGGCAGTGGCATCAGCCGCATCGATGCCGACGGTCATGTCACCGCCTGGCAGACGGCGGAGGCGGGGATTGCCATTGCCGACTTCGAGCAGCTTGACGTTGCCCCGGATGGCAGTGTCTGGCTGGCCGACGCCCTTGGGCTGCGCCGACTGGATCCGCAGAGCCAGAAATTTGTCGCGCCTGCGGGTGGACCCGGGCAGCGGGTTACCGCGCTCAGCTTTACCCAAGATGGCGAGATCTGGACCGCCAGCAGCGAGGGCCTGCAGCGCTGGCGCAGGGTCGCTGATGCCCTGCTGCTCAATGCCCGCATTGGTGTCGAAGAGGGGCTGCCCGCGGTCGCGATCCATTCTCTGGTGGCGGCCGATGGCGGCGAGTTGTGGATGACCAGCCCGCGCGGGCTCTGGCGTGCGCGGCTGGAACCGCCCAGTGTGGAGTTGGTGGATACCCGGCGCGGCTTGCCGGACGTGCAGTTCTCGCCGCGTCCGACCACGCGGCTGATCGGCAACCGGATCGTCGCGGTGGCCAACGAGGGGGTGCTGCGTTTCGATCCCCATCGATTGACCCGCATCGACACGCCGCCTCCGATCTGGCTTGAATCGGCATCGTTTCGACGCGGCGATCATCGGGTCACCCTGGACCCGGCCGACACCCATTGGCAACTGCGCTGGAATGATCGCGATCTGCAGGTTTCGGCCCGCGTGCTGTCGTTTGCCCAGACCAGCGCCAATCAGTATCGATTCCTGCTGGAAGGGCACGATGGCGACTGGGTGGACGCCGGCGCCCGGCCCGAACGCGAGTTCAGCAGCATCGCGCCCGGAACCTATCGCCTGCGCATCGGCGCCAGCAATCTGGTCGGTGTTGCGGCAGACAGCGAATTGCAGCGTACCCTCAGTGTTTCCTCTCCTCCCTGGTTCAGCTGGCAGGCCTGGCTGGCCTATGCGCTCGCCCTGGTGACCCTGGTGTGGACCGTCGTCGCGCAGTGGCGACAACGCATCGAACGCCGGCATCGGCTGGCCATCGCCGAAGAGCGGCGCGCCTCAGCGGAACGCGCGAACAGCGCCAAGAGCGATTTTCTGGCTGATATCGGACACGAGATCCGCACCCCGATGGCGGGTCTGCTCGGCATGACCGATCTGCTGGCGGGCTCTTCGCTGCGGGCCGAGCAGCTGCGCTGGACGATCAGCATCAAGCGCTCGGGCGAGCACATGCTGCGCCTGATCAACGATCTGCTCGATCTCTCGCGGATCGAGGCAGGCCGCCTGGAGATCAATCCGCAGGCGACCGAACTGGCCGCGCTGATCGATGAAGTGCGCACCCTGGAGGCACCGATTGCCGAGGCGCGCGGCATGAGTTTTGATACCGAACTCGATCCCGAGCTTTCACCCTGGCTGCTGCTGGATGGTCGCCGCGTGCGTCAGATCCTGTTGAACCTGGTCAACAATGCCTTGAAATTCACTGAACACGGCAGCGTGTGCGTATCCGTGCAGTCCGTCGGCGCAGGTTGGATGCGCCTGCGGGTGGCCGATACCGGACCAGGGATGAGCGCGGATCAGGTCGCGGTGCTGTTCGAGCGCTTTCGTCAAACCCGGGCGGGTCAGCAGAAGGGCGGTAGCGGCTTGGGACTCGCGATCAGCGCGCAACTCGCGCACCTGCTTGGCGGACGCATCGAAGTTGCCAGCACGCCGGGCGTCGGCAGTCAGTTCGACGTCTGGCTACCGGCGATCGCCTGCGCGCCCTTGCCGGTTGCCGAAGCGATCCCGGCCGCGGATTCGATCAGGATGCCGCTCAGCGGGATTCATGCCCTGCTGGTCGAGGACGATCCGGCGCTCCGTGAGATCAATACCCACCTGCTGCAGGCGCTCGGTGCCGAGGTGGATGTTTCGCAGCATGCGCTGGATGCGCTCTCGCGCTTCGACGCCTCGCGTCACCGCCTGCTGCTGATCGACCTGGATTTGCCCGGCATCGATGGCCTGCAATTGCTTGCGATCCTGAAAAGCAAGTCACCCGGCACCCAGCTATTCGCCGTCGCGGTGACTGCGCGCAGTGAAGCCGGCACCGAGCAACACTGCCGTCAGGCCGGATTTGATGACTTCATGCGCAAGCCGGTGTCGGCCGAGCAGTTGGCCGCCGCGGCGCTGTCGTGGCAGCGCGCACTGCAGTCCTGAGCGAAGCAGCTGCCGGCTGGGATCGCCGCCAGCGGCCGAAAATCGCTAGCGCAGGCGCAGGTCGAGCCAGACCATATGATGATCGCTGGCGCTGGCGAGATCGCCATCCGGGCTGTCTGGCGCCGGCCAGAACACGCCGCCATCGAGTACTTCGAATTCGCTCGAGGGCAGTACGTAGTCGATCCGCAGATTGCCCGAGGCCGGTTCGAAAAAATCCCCGGTGTCTGCGGCCGGATCGCCGCGATGTTCTGCATTGGGCGCGCCGTCAGCCAGCGCCTTGGCGCGCGCGCCCGGACTGCGCGGTACAAAACCGCCATTGATCCGCGGGTGCTGCAGCAACTGTGCGATTGCACCGGGGCGGCTCTCACCATCCGCCGGGTCGGCGTTGAGGTCACCCAGGATGACGAATCCGCCGTCATCGGCAATGGCACCGCGACGGCCCTGGTCATCGATCAGATAGGTGGCCCGCTGCGGGTCGATGTAGTCGGCGAACAGGCGGATCTCGTCATGATTGCGCCGGCCATGGCGATCCTCGGGGCCGTCGAACACCGGAGGCGTCGGATGCATCGCCAGCACATGCAGTGCGCCGAGCGGTGTCTGCACCGGAACGTCCCAGTGGCTCTTGCTGGACAGGCGCAGCTGCGACCAGATCGCATCCGGGTAGAACGATGCGTCTGTGGTCCCGGGCCGCAGTGCGCCCGGCATCTGGCTCCAGCGAAAATGCTGGAAGCTGCGCACTGCCTTCGCATCGATCGGATAGCGCGACAGCAGCAGCATGCCGTATTGACCCGGATAAGCGCCAAAGCCCCAGGCATCGGCCGGACTGCCGACGCGACCATCGTGATCAAGATCGAGTCCGCTCTGGATGCCGGTGTTCACCTCAGCGCGGTACCAGTGCGAGTAGTCGATACCCGCTTGATCGTCTCCGGGCTCGCGCAACAGTTCGAGAAACAACGCGACCGCCGTCGGCTCATGCTCGTAGTCGAATTCGTTGAGCAGCATGATGTCCGGACGCACCTGTCGAATGACTTCGGCGACTTTCAACTTGTCCGGATCGCGTGCGCGCAGCGAGTGCTCAAGCGTGCCCGCCTCGTGGGCAAAGAACGAGACATTGAAGGTCGCGACGCGCAGCGTGTGCGGTGAGCTCTCGCTCTTGCTGGTCGCTGTTGTGGAGGCGGGTTCATTCATCGCGCAGGCCGACGCCAGCAAGCACACAACGAGCAACCAGCAGCGCTGACGCATGACGGATCATCCCCGGTTCGCCTGACCAAGGAGCTTAGTGCAACGATGTTGCCCGTGCGCGCGGCTATTCGACTTCCGGGTGGCCGACGTAGCGGGCATGATCGCGCTTGCGCTGGAACGGCATCAGGGTCTGCGGCAGGAAGCCGGCGGGCACCGATTCCAGCTTGAGCACACCGTATTCACCCGGCCATTCGCCCGCCGGCGGCCGCTTGAACGTGCCCATCAGCATATCGACCAGGGGCAGGTGGATGGCGTAGTTGACATCCACGTACGCCGGCTCACGGGCGTGATGCCAGTGGTGGTAGCGTGGGGTGACGATCAGATATTCGAGCCAGCCGAAATTGATCCTGAGGTTGGCATGTGCCAGCACCGCCTGGATACCGACCAGGATCACATAGGCGTTGACCGCCGCCGGGGCAAAGCCGACGATGACCAGGGGCAGCAGTACGGCACTGCGCGTGAGCAGGATCTCGACCAGGTGCACACGCGAGCCGGCGAGCCAGTCCATGTGCCGGCTGGAATGATGCACGGCGTGGAATTTCCAGAGCCAGGGAATGTTGTGATAGGCACGGTGCAGCATGGCCTGGGCGAGATCAGCACAGAACACCGCGAGCAGAAACTGCAGCCACAGCGGCAGCGCCTGGATATCGGACTTGAGGCCGGGAAATGCGGCCATGCTGGCGACGGTCGAGGTTGAAGCGGTGACCGCGATCAGCACGAACTGCACCAGCACATGGCTCATGAAGAAATACGCGAGATCCGTGCGCCATTCCGGCCGTAGCGGCGACTGCGGTCGCACCGCGAGTGCGCGCTCGATCGGAACGAACACGATGGCGGAGAAGAACAGGGCGATGACGAACCAGTCCAGCCCAAGCGAAAACGGTGTCTGCGCAATCGCGCCAAACTCGACCTTGGCACCGCCCAGCAGTACCGCCAGGGCCGCACTGCAGACGCCGGTCAGCGCGACCCGACGATCGCGATCGCGCAGGATGGCGATCGTGCCCATGATGAAGGCGGCGACCAGGCCGCTCAGCAGTGTGTTGCGGGCAAAGGTTTCGGTGTAGACGCTGCGGAAATCCCGGCTGGTCAGCAGGTCCGGGAAATGGAAGCACAGTACGCCCAGCAGAGACAGCAGTCCGAGCCCGGCGGACATGTAGGCGAACCATGATCTGCGTTGCTTGCTCATTGCAGGTAACCGGTGGCTGGCGATGTTGCGCGGTGGTTGGACCATGTGCAGTTGTGATCGTGTGCGACCATCCGCCGCGATGAAGCCGGCGTCGGCGCAGGGCTAGCTCGCGCCTTTCTGGGCCGAGAATAGCGCGCGACTTTCGGCGTGGACACTGTCGATCAGGGCGCCCAGGCGCTCCGGCGCCACGCCCGGATGAATGCCATGACCGAGGTTGAAGACATGGCCCGGATGCGGCCCGAACGCCTGGACCGCGCGCCGGCCTTCGGCACGTACGGCGGCCTCCGAGGAATACAGTACGACCGGATCGACATTGCCCTGCAGCGCAACGCGATCACCGACGCGGGCACGCGCGCTGGCCAGATCGATGGTCCAGTCGAGGCCCACGCCATCGGCGCCACAGTCGGCCTGCTGTTCCAGTGAGTGTGCGCAGCCCTTGCTGAAAACGATCAGCGGCACCCGGGCATCGCCTTCGCCGCGTGGCAGCGATTGCGCAATCTGGCTGAGGTAACGCAGTGAGAACTCGCGATAGTGGGCCACCGACAGTGCGCCGCCCCAGGTATCGAAAATCATGACCGCCTGCGCGCCAGCGGCGATCTGGGCAGCCAGATAAGCGGTAACCGTGCGTGCCAGCAGATCGAGCAGCTGGTGTGCGCTCTGCGGGTCATCCCAGAGCAGGGACTTGGCGCGTGCGAAATGATCCGAGCCGCTGCCTTCGATCATGTAGCAGGCCAGGGTCCAGGGGCTGCCGGAAAAGCCGATCAGGGGCACCTGGCCGTGCAGTTCGCGGCGGATCAGAGTCACCGCGTCAGTGACATAACGCAGCGAGCTGGCGATATCGGGGACGCCGAGCGCGTCGATGTCGGCGCGCGAGCGCAGCGGCCTGGCCAGCCGCGGGCCTTCGCCTTCAGCGAATGAGAGCCCCAGACCCATCGCGTCAGGAATCGTCAGGATGTCGGAAAACAGGATGGCCGCGTCCAGAGGGAAACGTGCCAGCGGCTGCAGGGTCACCTCGCAGGCGAGCTCCGGTGCTTGGCAGAGGTCCATGAATGAGCCGGCACGCGCGCGCGTGGCGCGATACTCGGGCAGGTAGCGACCGGCCTGGCGCATGATCCATACCGGCGTCTGGTCGACTGGTTGGCGTTTCAGCGCGCGCAGGAAGCGGTCATTGCTCAGGGGTGGGAACGCAGCATTCATCGGAATCCTCGGGTGTTGGTCAGGACGACGGCGGCAGACGCGATGCGTGCCGCCCAGGTCGCTCCGGCAGTGCGGCTCAGGGCCGGAATTCGCCCTGCAGATAGCCGATTCGGCGCGGCCATACGGCTGCCATGCCGGGCGCCGGGCGAATTTTCATCAGCGCTGCCTTCGCGCTTTCGACGCTCTCGAAACTGCCATAGGCGAGTACCCACCAGTCGCCGCCATCACGGCGCACGCGGAGCAGGTAACACTGGGCTGGATCGATGGCGAGGAGGTCGATCAGGGTCGGCAGCGCCTCTGGCGTTTTGGCATAGGCCAGTTGCAAGGTGAAGTTGCTCGGTTCAAGGCGGCTGAAGGCGCGCGCACCCTGCAGGCTGGCCAAGCGCAGACGCCCCGGCGCAGCCGGGGCTGCGCCGGCCTGCGGTGCCGGGCTCGTCGAAGCGGTGGACGCCAAGCCTGCCCCCGCGGCGGGTGCCGTCGCCACCGGAGGTTGGGCGACCGCGACTGCGGGCGCCTCTTCGGCAGCTGTCGAATTCTGCGATGCATCGGATGTTGTCGCGATGGCCGGGACTGTCTGGTCAGGCTGCGCCGCGTCTTCTTTCTCTTCCCGGGCCCGGGCTTCAGCGAGGGCGCGCGCATCGGCTCTTTCCCGGGCCTCTGCGTCCATCTGCTGTTGAGCCAGAGCAGCGTCGTCTGCCCGCCGCTTTGCCTGTGCTGCCTCGGCATCCGCCTGTGCCTGAGCGCTGGCTTGCGCCTGCTCCCGGGCTGCCTCGGCTTCCATCCGCCCTTGAGCCAGGGCCGCGTCGTCCGCCTGACGTTTTGCCTGTGCCGCATCGGCATCCGCCTGTGCCTGAGCGGCGGCGTGCGCCTGCTCCCGGGCTGCCTCGGCTTCCGCCGCGGCTTGCTTGTCGGCGCGCGCCTTGGCTCGAGCCAGGGCCTTCGCTTGCGCTTCTGCATCTTCGGCAGCCTTCGCCAAGGCCTTCGCCTCTGCTTCTGCCTGCTTGCGGGCCGCTGCGTCGGCGCGCGCTTTGGCTTTGGCTTGCGCCCTTGCCAGCGACGCTGCTTCGGCTTCGGCCTTGGCCTGTGCCCGCGCCTGGGCCTTGTCTCGTGCCTTGGCCTCAGCTGCAGCCTGGACGGCTGCTTCCTCGCGCTGCCGGAGTTCGCGCCTGGCCAGTGCCTCAGCCTCCGCGTCGGCCTTTTTCCTGGCCTTGGCTGCGGCCTTCGCCTCGGCCCGCTGCTGTCGGGCATCGGTGGTCACGGCTGGTGCGCTGGCCACTTCAGATTCGGCTGCGGCTGTGCGCTCGGGTTCGGCTTCGGCTTCGGCTTCGGCCAGCGTTTCCACTGCTGGGGGCGCTTGCTCGGGCAGGGCGATCGGTACGCTGGCTGCAGGCGCGGTTGCGCTGTCAGTCGTAACGTCGCCGGTCTCGATCGGCGCTGTAACCGTGGCAGTGGCCGCGGGCCTATCCGGATCCATCAGAAACGGCGGCGGAGCCGGCACAGGCTCATCAGGCCCGGACTCGGCGATGGTCGGCTTGGGTGGGTTGTCGACGGTGCCGCAATCCCAGCCGTCGCCGGCAGCATTGGGGACGCAGACATGCTGGACGCCAGGCTTGAAATCCTCGGCAGGCAGCGCGCGCACCATCAGCAGCGCAATCGCGGTGCCCACCAGAATGGTTCGAACATCAACCTTCATAGCGCGATCCCGTAGGGGCATCCATACCCTGAAAGAACATGACCTGGAAGCCCTTGCCCAACTGCTGGTCGCGCGCGGCAACCAGGGCGGACTCGGCCTTGTCGCGTTCGCTGAAGAAATCACGACGTCCGCTGGCGCGCCCACCCTGTTGCCCCCACTCGCGGATGAGCGTCCAGCCGCCAAGCAGGTCCTGCTGCAGGATCAGATGGTAGTAGCGCGGGGCTTCCTTCGAAGCGGGTCGGGTCTGCATGAAGATTCGCATGCCGCGAAGTCTAGCCGAGTGCCTGCCTGCGCAGTAACTCGGCCCCGGTGACGAATGGATACCGGCATCAGGCCTGTGCCTTCACCAGATATGGACGCGATCGTCGACGGCCCGGACCATCGCATCGCCCTCCTGGCAACCGAACGCATCATGGAAGATCGCCAGATTGCTGAAGGGGCCCAGCACGCGAAAATGCGCCGGCGCATGAGAATCCGTGTTCAGCCGCAATTTCAGGTTCTCATCGGTGTGCTGACGGCGCCAGGCGCGCGCCCAGGCATGGAAGAAGCGTTGGGTCGGGGTCAGTCCGTCGATCGGCGCCAGCCGCTGGTTGGCGGTCGCCTGCTGGAACGCGTCGTAGGCCACCAGCAGGCCGCCGAGGTCGGCGATGTTCTCGCCGAGCGTCAGCTTGCCATTGACATGCAGGTCGTCGATCGCGACGAAATTGTCGAATTGCGCCACCAGCCGATCGGTCCGCGCGTTGAACTGGCTGCGATCGGTTTCCGTCCACCACATGCGCAGATTGCCCTGGGCATCGAAGCGGCTGCCGCGATCATCGTAGCCGTGCATCAGCTCGTGCCCGATCACCGCGCCGATCGCCCCGTAGTTGAGGGCGGCATCCGCCTCGGGATCGAAGAACGGCGGTTGCAGGATGGCGGCCGGGAACGCAATCTCGTTCTTGACCGGGTTGTAGTAGGCATTCACCTGCTGGGGCAGCATGCTCCACTCGCCGCGATCGACCGCTTTGCCGATCGTTGCGTAGCGTCGGCGTACTTCGAATGCCGCGGCCTTTTTGACGTTCTCGTAGTAGCTGCTGCGGCCGACCACGAGCGCGCTGTAGTCGCGCCACTGATCCGGGTAGCCGATCTTCGGCGTGAAGGTGGCGAATTTCTCGAGCGCCTGGCGCTTGGTTTCCGCGCCCATCCAGTCAAGTTTCTGGATGCGCTCTTTCAGTGCGGCCTGCAGGTTCTGCACGATGGCCAGGACCTGGGCCTTGGCTTCGGGCGGGAACACCTCGGCGACAAACTGCTCGCCCAGCAACTCGCCAAGGTCGCCATTGACCTGATCGATCACGCGTTTCCAGCGTGGTCGCAGTTCCTTGGCGCCATTGAGGGTCTTGCCATAGAAATCGAACTCGGCGTTGACGAAGTCTCTGGAAAGATACGCGGCGTTCTGGCGAATCAGATGCCAGCGCAGATAGGCCTTCCAGGTTTCGATCGGGGTGTCGTCGAAGGCGCGGTTGATCTCGTCGAAGAAGGCCGGCTGCGCCATCGAGAACTGCTTCAAGGTCGGCTGCCCGATCGCGGCAAACAGTTTCGACCACGGGAAGTTTGGCGTCTGCTTCTCGGCCTCGTCGACGCTGACCAGGCGGTAGCTCTTGTCGGGATCGCGCAATTCGACGCGGGTCAGCGCGACTTTGGCCAGTCGTGTCTCGAATTCCACAATGGCATCGGCCTGGGTCTTTGCGGCATCGGCCTTGACTCCGGCGAGGCCGAGCATACGGGTGATGTGCGCCCGGTATTGCTGGCGCAGAGTCTCGGCATCATCGCCCTCGCGCGTGTAGTAGTCGCGATCCGGCAAACCCAGGCCGCCCTGGGTGGCATAGGCCAGATTGGTCGAGCTGTCTTTAAGGTCGGGCTGCACGCGAAATCCGAACAGCGGGATATTGCCTTCGCTGGCGAACTCGATCAGCAGTTGCGCGACATCCTCGCCATCCTCGATGCGGTCAATGCGTCGCAGGGCTTTGTGCAGCGGACGCGCACCCGCCCTTTCGATGCGGGCTTCGTCCATCGCTGCGGCATAGTAATCGCCGAGCTTGCGCAGCTTGCTGCCCCTGGCGGCCTTGCTGGCTGCTGCCGAGTCCAGCAGGCGACGCAGCACCTCGTTGTGCGACTCGGCCAGTTCGTTGAATACGCCCCAGCTGCTGTAGGCATCGGGGACCGGGTTGTCGCGCAACCAGCCACCATTGGCATGTTGGTAGAAGTCGTCGCAGGCGGCGGTGCTGTGGTCGAATCCGGCCGGGTCCAGTTTGGGCGCCGCCGGCGCGGCAGCGATTCCGGAGCCTGCGGCGGTGAGGCTCAACAGCAGAAATTGCAATGGCAGGCGCATGTCAGGTCTGGCTCCGCGGAAAACCTGCGACCCTAGCCGGCTTGGGCGCAGTGCTACAGTGTGTAAGGTCATGGCAGCGGCCGGATGGTCGCAGGGAGCGGGCGATGCGTGTCGCGTTTTTCGGTGCAGCCGGTGAGGTCACCGGTTCCTGTCATCTGGTACACGCCGCAGGGCAGACGATCCTGCTTGATTGCGGACTGATCCAGGGCGGGCGTGAAGAACACCAGCGCAATGCGGAGGAATTCGCCTTCGATCTGCGCGCGATCGATGCGATGGTGCTCTCGCATGCGCATATCGATCATGTCGGTCGCCTGCCGCTGCTGGCAAAGCGCGGTTATCGTGGGCCGATCTACACACAGCACGCCACGGCTTCGCTGTCGCGCATCATGTTGGAGGACTCGGCCCGGCTCGCCGCCTCGGACGTGGCGCATGTCAACAAGCGCCGGGCCAAGGCTGGGCAGTCCCCGCTCGAGCCGCTGTATGGGCTGGATGATGTCCACGATGTACTCGGCCAGCTCGAGCCGATCTCCTACGATATCTGGGAGGAAATCCTCCCCGGCGTGCGCCTGCGCCTGAGCGATGCCGGGCACATCATTGGTGCCGCCATCGTCGAATTGCACGCCGATGAAGCGGGCGGCACCCGCAAGCTGGTGTTCTCTGGCGACATCGGCCCCAAGGGCACTCCGATCCTGCGTGATCCGACGCCAATCCGCGAAGCCGATCTGGTCATGCTGGAGAGCACCTACGGTGATCGTCTGCACCGCCGTCGTGGCGACACCCTGAGCGAACTCGGCGAGATCTTCGACCAGGTACAGCGCGAGCGCGGCAATGTGCTGATTCCGGCGTTTGCGGTCGGGCGCACCCAGGAATTGCTGTACTGGTTTGCCCAGTATTTTGACGAATGGGGTCTCGGCAAGTTCCGCATCCTGCTTGACAGCCCGATGGCGACCAAGGTGCTGCGTGTCTACGACCAGCATCAGAGCCTGTTCGATGAAGCGGCGCGGAAAGTCTGGAAGAGCAGCCCGCATCCGTTTCGCCTGCCCAATCTGCGCATGGTCGACAGCATCGAGGAGTCGCGTTCGCTCAATGACATCGGCGGCGGCTTGATCATCATTGCCGGCTCCGGCATGTGCAATGGCGGGCGCATCAAGCACCATCTCAAGCATCACCTCTGGCGCGAGAATACCCATGTGATCTTTCCGGGTTTCCAGGCGCAGGGCACCCTCGGTCGACGACTGGTCGATGGCGCCGAGTCGGTGCGGATATTCGGCGACGAGGTCAAGGTCAATGCGCGCCGGCACACGATCGGCGGACTTTCCGCGCATGCCGATCAGGCTGGCCTGATCGAGTGGTACAGCCATTTTGAAGGCAGGCCACCGGTCTATCTGGTGCACGGCGAGGACACCCCGCGCAAGGTGCTGTCGGGGCTGCTCAATGAGCGCTTCAATGCGCAGGTCGGCCTGGCGGTGCCTGGGATGGAGGTCGAGGTATGAGTTGTGCCGCCGTGTGCGCCACGCCCTGTCCCAGCCTGGCCCGGAAGCTCCAGTGGTGAAGCGTCGCACGCTGCTGCTCTCCGGCGGGGCGCTGGTCGTCGCCGGTGCGGCCGTCCGCTGGTCGCGCAGTAGTCAGCCGCCGCCGGAACTAGCGCCTCTGCTGGCGCGACTCGACGTTCTGCGCGCGCAGACGCTGACGAGCACCGGCATCTGGTCGGCGTTCCGGATCTTCAGCCATCTGGCGCAGAGTGTGGACTATTCGATCAGCGGCTACCCCGAACCCAAACCTGCCTGGTTCCGCGCCTCGCTCGGTACCGCTGCGTTTTTTGCCTTTGAGACGGCGGGTGCCATGCGGCACGGCCTGGCCGAACCGATTCCGGGCGCCGCGCCGATTGCCGAAGACGGCGATCCTGCGATCGCGATCTCCGGTCTCGTCGAATCCCTGCAGCGCTTTGAAGCGCATGAAGGACCTTTGCAGCCACACTTCGCCTATGGCGCCCTGAGCAAGTCGCAGTACCGCAATGCGCACAGGATGCACGTCGAAAACCACCTGAGCGAAATCCGCGGTTAGCCTGCCGGGTTCACACTGCACGATGGCTGCTCTATCGGCGGCAGAATTTCGCGGGGTGTGGCGGACCCCGGCTGGCCAGCGTATCCATTGCGAAAAGTCTTCAGATGTCCGCTGGGCCCACCGTGCGGTTCGCAGACGGGGGAGCTGCACGGCCCTCGCGCTGCGGATGCGGTCAGTCCTGCACCCGGAAATCCTTGGAGCGCTTGACGATCAACCACAGCGCCAACCGGTCCGGCAGGTGCTTGATGACAAAGGCGATCAGCCGATTGACAGCACCGCTGACGTGCACGATGCGGCCGGCTTCCAGCAGGCGCAGGCCTTCTTCGGCGACGGATTCCGAGGTCTGGAACATGAAGCGCGGCAATCGGTTCATCAGATGGCGGGCGCCGCTGATGT
The DNA here is from genome assembly GCA_022843465.1 of Pseudomonadota bacterium. Taxonomy (GTDB): domain Bacteria; phylum Pseudomonadota; class Gammaproteobacteria; order Xanthomonadales; family Ahniellaceae; genus 0-14-3-00-62-12. The sequence continues at coordinate 107,323 of JALHNO010000002.1, forward strand.
CATGGAACTCGGACCAGGTGAAGCCCGGACACAGCGCTTGCACGGCAATTCCGTGCGGCCGGTTTTCCAGCGCCAGGGATTGCGAGAACTTGATCATGTACGCCTTGCTGGCCCCATACAGGGTGTTGCCAGCGGAGCCCGGAATGATGCCGGCCAAGGAAGCCACATTGATGATCCGGCCCCAGCCGCGGCGGCGCATGCCCGGCAGCAGATGATGCGCCAGTTCAGTTGGCGCCTCGATCATCACCCGCAAGAAGCGCGCATGCGCCGCCCACTGGTGCCGATGAAAATGGCCGGGCATGCCATAGCCGGCATTGTTGATCAGCATGTCGATTTCGATGCCGGCGGCGCCGGTGCGTGCCATCAGGTCAGCGACCGCGGCCGGATCGCCCAGATCCGCCTCGATACACAGCGTCTGCACGCCGTGCTGCGCGGTCAGATCGCCGGCCAGGTTGTGCAGGCGGTCGAGTCGGCGCGCCATCATGATCAGGTTGGCACCGCGCGCAGCAAGCTCGCGTGCGAACGCCTCGCCGATTCCGCTCGACGCCCCGGTCACCAGGGCCCAGCGGCCGCTGTAGGTCTGTGTCTTCATCGCTCGCCTGGTTTGCTGCGGACTGTGGCCCTGAGTATCCTTGGTGATCCACTGCAACGGTATCCCCCATGCGACGCAAACTCGTGGCAGGCAATTGGAAGATGAATGCCAGTCTGGCCCAGAGCCGCGCGCTGCTTGCGGCGCTGCGGTCAGCAGGCAGTGCCTGCGATATTGCCGTGATGCCGCCATTCCCGTATCTGCCGCTGGCGCTGGGCGAACTGACAGGCTCGGCCATCATGGTCGGTGGCCAGGATTGCAGCGCCCATGCCAGTGGCGCGTACACCGGTGATGTTTCTGCGGCCATGCTGGCGGATATCGGTTGCCGGATGGTGATTGTCGGACATTCGGAGCGGCGCCAGGGTCATGGCGAATCCGATGCGGTGGTCGCGGCCAAGTTCGCCCAGGTCCTTGCCGCCGGTCTGACGCCCGTGCTCTGTGTCGGCGAGACCCTCGACGAGCGTGATGGCGGCCAGACCCTGGCGGTCGTTAAGCGGCAACTCGATGCGGTGATTGGCCAGGCAGGTATCGGGGCTTTCGCCAATGCGGTGCTGGCCTACGAGCCGGTTTGGGCGATCGGGACCGGGCGTACCGCCAGTCCGGCCCAGGCGCAGGAGGTCCATGCCGGACTGCGTAGCCATCTGGCCGGATTCGATGCTACGATTGGCGGCTCGCTACGTATTCTCTACGGCGGCAGTGTCAAAGGCAGCAATGCCAGCCTGCTGTTTGCCGAACCGGATATCGATGGCGGCCTGATCGGAGGCGCGTCCCTGCTGGCCGAGGAATTCCTCGCCATCGCCGCAGCCACCGCATAACTTTCTGGAACTGTCATGGCATTCAAGATTCTGCTCGCGCTTTACCTGGTTGTGGCCGTGGCCATGATCTTTTTCATTCTGATGCAGCGTGGCGCCGGTGCGCAGGCGGGATCGGGATTCGGTGGCGGCGCCTCGGGCACCGTATTCGGCTCCAGCGGTGCCGGCAACTTCCTCAGCATCTCGACCAAGTGGCTGGCGATCGCGTTTTTCGCCATCAGCATTGGCATGGGTGTTTACGTCAGTCACACATCAAGGAGTGGCCAGCAGTCCGAGGGCGGCGTGATGGCCAAGCGGGCGGCCGATTCGTCGGCAGCGACCGATGCCGCGGTGGCCCCCGAGGTTCCTGCGGCCGACTCCGAAGTTCCGGCAGCACCGATCGACGAGCCGGCCGATGCAGCGCCCGCGGCCGATGCCGCGACCGCAGTGCCCGCGGCTCCGGTCGAGGTGGAAAAAGACAAGCAGGATTCCGACAATCCCCAGGGTTGATCGGCTACAATGTTCGGCGTTGCCCAGGTGGTGGAATTGGTAGACACACTACCTTGAGGTGGTAGCGGCTTCGGTCGTGGGGGTTCGAGTCCCCCCTTGGGCACCAACACGCATTCATGAAGCCGCTCAGCGGCTTCAGTTTTTTTGGCGTTTCAACTGCGACGCCGTACCAACGCAATCTTGGTGGAAAGCACATGGATCTGTCCGAATACCTGCCGGTGCTGTTGTTCCTGGGTATAGCAACGATCATCGGCGTCGCCTTGCTGACCATCGGAACCGTTCTCGGGCCGAAGCGCGCCAGCGTGGAAAAAGCCGCGCCCTACGAGTGCGGCTTTCCGGCATTCGAGGACGCGCGCATGAAGTTCGATGTGCGCTATTACCTGATGGCGATCCTGTTCATCGTGTTCGACCTCGAAATCGCCTTCATCCTGCCGTGGTCGGTCGTGTTTCGCGATATCGGCGTCATCGCCATGGTCGAGATGGCCATGTTCATCGGCTTGCTGGTGGTCGGTTTCGTCTACGTCTGGAAGAAAGGGGCGCTGGAATGGGAGTGAAGGGCAGTTTCTTCCACAATCCTGATCCGATCGGCGAAGTTGACGACATCCTTCGACCCGGCGGCGACAATCCCTTGCTGGAGCGCGGCTGGGCAGTTACCTCAGCCGATACCCTGATCAACTGGGCGCGCACCGGTTCGATGTGGCCGATGACGTTTGGACTTGCCTGTTGCGCCGTCGAAATGATGCATTCGGGTGCAGCGCGGCTGGACCTGGACCGCTACGGTGTGGTGTTTCGGCCCAGCCCACGACAATCCGACGTGATGATTGTGGCCGGTACCCTGGTCAACAAGATGGCGCCGGCGTTGCGCCGGGTCTATGACCAGATGCCCGAGCCAAAATGGGTGATCTCGATGGGCAGTTGCGCCAATGGCGGCGGCTACTATCACTATTCCTACTCGGTGGTGCGTGGCTGTGATCGCATCGTCCCGGTGGATATCTATGTTCCCGGCTGTCCGCCGACGGCCGAGGCCCTGATCTGGGGCATTCTGCAACTGCAGAAAAAAATCCGTCGCACCCACACGATTGCGCGCTGAGGCCCCATGAGCGAATCGGTCGCCACACTTCGAGAACTTCTGCAGCAGCGCTTCGGCGCCCGACTCGGCGATTTCAGCGAGCACGCCGGCGCCTTGCGTGTCGACGTCAGCCTCGCGGCCTGGGTTGAAGTAGCGCGTGCGCTGCGCGACGAAGCCGCTTTCCGCTTCGAGCAGGCGATCGATCTCTGCGTGGTCGATTATCTCAGCTACGGCGAAGCCGAGTGGGATACCGGCAATGTCAGCAATGAAGGCTTCTCGCGCGGCGTCGAAGGCGAGGGCGCCGGCCGTTTCAACTGGGCGGATCGACCCGCGGCAGCCCATATCAGCAACCGTTTTGCCGTCGTCGTCCAGCTGTTGTCGATCAGCAACAACCAGCGCCTGCGCCTTCGTTGTTTCGCACCGGATGACGGTTTGCCGGTGGTGCCTACTCTGGTCGATGTCTGGCGGGGACTCAACTGGTTCGAGCGCGAGGCGTTTGACCTGTTCGGCGTACTCTTCGAGGGCCATCCGGACCTGCGCCGCATCCTCACCGATTACGGCTTCGTCGGTCATCCGTTCCGCAAGGATTTTCCGCTGGTCGGCAACGTCGAAGTGCGCTACGACGAAGCCCGTCGTCGTGTCGTCTACGAACCGGTCTCGATCGAACCGCGCGTGGGCGTTCCGCGTACCGTGCGCGATGACGCGCGCCTCGAACAAGCTGCTGCCGAAAGCGCAGCGCGCGCAGCCAGGTAAGCCAGCATGCAGGAAATTCGCAACTACACGATCAATTTCGGCCCTCAGCATCCGGCCGCGCATGGCGTGCTGCGCCTGGTGCTCGAGATGGACGGCGAAGTGGTACAGCGGGCCGATCCGCATGTCGGCCTGCTGCATCGCGGTACCGAAAAGCTGGTCGAGTCCAAGCCCTACAACCAGTCGATCGGCTATATGGATCGCCTCGACTACGTGTCGATGATGTGCAACGAGCATGCCTACGTACGCGCGGTCGAGCGCCTGCTCGGCGTCGAGGCGCCCGAGCGCGCCCAGGTGATCCGGACCATGTTCGACGAGATCACCCGCATCCTCAATCATCTGATGTGGATCGGCTCCAACGGCATCGATCTTGGTGCGATGACAGTGTTCCTCTATGCGTTCCGCGAGCGTGAGGAATTGATGGACTGTTACGAAGCGGTCAGTGGCGCCCGCATGCACGCGACCTACTATCGTCCCGGCGGCGTCTACCGGGATCTGCCCGATCGCATGCCGCAGTATCGCGAGTCGCCCTGGCGCAAGGCTGCCGATGCGCGCCGGATGAACCAGTGGCGTGAGGGCTCGATGCTCGACTTCCTCGATGCCTTCACCGAGGATTTCCCGCGCCGGGTCGACGAATACGAAACCCTGTTGACCGACAACCGGATCTGGAAACAGCGCACCGTAGGAATTGGTGTGGTCAGCCCGGAGCAGGCCCTGGCCTGGGGCATGAGCGGTCCGATGCTGCGTGGTTCCGGCATCGAGTGGGATCTGCGCCGCAAGCAGCCCTATGCCGCCTATGACAAGTTCGACTTCAAGATTCCGGTCGGTGTCCAGGGCGACTGCTACGACCGTTACCTGATTCGCGTCGAGGAGATGCGTCAGTCCAATCACATCATCAGGCAGTGCGTAGCCTGGCTGCGCCAGAACCCTGGCGAAGTGATGCTGAAGAACTTCAAGGTCGCGCCGCCCTCGCGCACCGAGATGAAGGACGACATGGAAGCCCTGATCCACCATTTCAAGCTGTTCACCGAGGGTTATTCGGTGCCGGCGGGTGAGGTCTACAGCGCTGTGGAGGCGCCCAAGGGCGAGTTCGGCGTGTACATGATTTCGGACGGCGCCAACAAGCCGTTCCGGGTCAAATTGCGCGCACCGGGCTTCGCCCATCTGTCGGCCATGGATGAAATTGCACGTGGTCATATGCTGCCCGACGTGGTGGCCCTGATCGGAACGTTCGACATCGTCTTCGGCGAAGTGGATCGCTGAGGCGGGAGCAGGCAATGAAGGCATCAGGAAATTTCGACAAGGTTCGCAACGTTGATCCGCTCGTGGTGCTCAGCGCTGCGACGCGCACGCATATTGACCACTGGCTGGCCAAGTTTCCGCCCGAGCGCAAACGCGCTGCGCTGTTGCAGGCGCTATGGGCGGCACAGGAGCAGAACACCGGTTTTCTGACCGACGAACTGGTTGCGGCAGTGGCGCAGTATCTCGATGTCCCGAGCGTCTGGGCGTATGAAGTGGCCAATTTCTACTCGATGTTCGAGCTCAAGCCGGTCGGTCGCAACAATGTCGCCATCTGCACCAATATTTCCTGCTGGCTCAATGGTGCCGAGGACATTGTGCGCCATTGCGAGCGCCGTCTTGGGGTCAAGCTCGGCGAGAGCACCGCTGATGGCCGCGTCTATCTGAAGCGCGAAGAAGAATGTCTGGCCGCCTGCGCCGGCGCGCCGATGATGGTGGTCAATGGTCACTACCACGAGAACCTGACGCACGAATCGTGCGACCAGATCCTCGATGGACTGAAGTAAGGCAGGGAGCAGACTATGGCCATCGGACCCGTCCCACAGGAACACAACGTGGTCTTCACGACCTTGCACTTTGATACGCCGTGGAGCTACGACAGCTATCTCAAGGCCGGTGGCTACCAGGCCTGGCGCAAGATCCTCAGCGAGAAGATGCCGCGTGAACAGGTCATCGACATGGTCAAGCAGAGTGGTCTGCGTGGCCGTGGCGGCGCCGGTTTCCCGACCGGCCTGAAGTGGAGTTTCATGCCACGCAATGCGCCGGGGCAGAAATACATCCTGTGCAATTCCGATGAATCCGAGCCCGGCACCTGCAAGGACCGCGACATCCTGCGCTTCAACCCGCATGCGGTGATCGAAGGCATGGCGATCGCCTGCTACGCGACCAATTCCACGGTGGCCTACAACTATCTGCGTGGCGAGTTCCACCACGAGCCCTTCGAGCATTTCGAAGCTGCGCTTGAGGATGCCTACCGGCATGGCTGGCTTGGCAAGAACGTGCTGGATTCCGGCGTCGATGTCGATATCCACTCTGCGCTCGGCGCCGGTGCCTACATCTGCGGCGAAGAGACCGCGCTGATGGAATCGCTCGAGGGCAAGAAGGGCCAGCCGCGTTTCAAGCCACCGTTTCCGGCAAATTTCGGCCTGTTCGGCAAGCCGACCACGATCAACAACACCGAGACCTATGCCTCGGTGCCGGCGATCATCCGCAATGGCGCCGAGTGGTTCCTCAATCTGGGCAAGCCCAACAACGGCGGCCCCAAGGTGTTCTCGGTTTCCGGGCATGTTGCCAGGCCAGGCAACTTCGAGATCCGCCTGGGGACACCGTTCAAGGACCTGCTCGAAATGGCCGGCGGCATGCGCAAGGGGCACGCTCTGAAGGCGGTGATCCCGGGGGGCTCGTCGATGCCGGTACTGCCCGCCGAGACGATGATGGCCTGCACGATGGACTACGACAGTCTGCAGAAGGCCGGGTCCGGACTGGGCTCGGGCGCTGTCATCGTGATGGACGAGTCGACCTGCATGGTGCGCGCCTGCCGCCGCATCAGCCAGTTCTATTACGCCGAATCCTGCGGGCAGTGCACGCCCTGCCGCGAAGGTACCGGCTGGATGTATCGCATGCTTACGCGAATCACCGAGGGACAGGCGGTGATGGACGATCTGCACATGCTCAAGCAGGCCGCCGGACAGATTGAAGGGCACACCATCTGTGCCTTCGGTGAGGCCGCCGCCTGGCCGGTGCAGGGCTTTCTGCGCCACTACTGGCACGAATTCGAGTACTTCATCATCAACAAGCGATCCCTGGTGGACGTCCAGCTTGGAGTAGCGGCATGAGCGCCCAGCCGGTGGCACCCCCTGCACCAGACATGGTGAATATCGAAGTCGATGGCAAGCCGATCCAGATCGCCAAGGGTTCGATGATCATCCAGGCGACCGATAGCGCCAAAGTCGCCGTGCCGCGCTTCTGCTACCACGAGAAGTTGCCGATCGCGGCCAACTGCCGCATGTGTCTGGTCGACGTCGAGAAGTCGCCCAAGCCGGTGCCAGCCTGTGCGACGCCGGTGATGGAAGGCATGAAGATCTACACCCGCAGCGAGCGTGCGCTCGGTGCCCAGCGCAATGTGATGGAGTTCCTGCTGATCAACCATCCGCTCGACTGTCCGATCTGCGATCAGGGCGGCGAGTGCGAACTGCAGGATGTCGCGATGGGCTATGGCCGTTCGGTCTCGCGGTTCTCCGAGCGCAAGCGCGTGGTAGCCGACGAGGATATCGGTCCGCTGATTGCCACCGACATGACCCGCTGCATCCATTGCACGCGTTGCGTCCGCTTCATGTCCGAGATTGCCGGAACCACCGAACTGGGCGGCATGGGCCGTGGTGAGCATCTCGAGATCGGAACCTATATCGGCAAGTCCATCGAGTCCGAACTCGGCGGCAATATCATCGATGTCTGCCCGGTGGGTGCGTTGACCAACAAGCCTTTCCGGTTCCGCGCGCGGGCGTGGGAGCTGACTGCACGCGCATCGATCGGTTACCACGACGCGCTCGGATCGAATCTCTACCTGCATACACGCCGTGGCGAAGTCCTGCGGACGGTTCCGCGCGACAATGAAGCGATCAATGAGAACTGGCTGTCCGACCGCGATCGCTACAGCCACCAGGGTCTGTATGCCGCTGATCGGGCCACCGAACCGATGTTGCGTGGTGCCGACGGTGTGCTGCATCCGGTCGCCTGGGAAGATGCGATCGCTGCTGTGGTCGAAGGTCTGCGCAAGGCAATCGACCAGCATGGCGGTGACCAGGTCGGCGCCCTGGTCCATCCGGCCACGACCACCGAAGAGGGCATGCTGCTGGCCGATATCGTGCGCGGGCTGGGCAGCCGCAATATCGATCACCGTCTGCGCCTGAGCGACTCCGTATTGGCGCCGGCAGACAATGCTTTCGAGATGCCACTGGCCGACATTGAACGCGCTGATGTGATCGTGCTGGTCGGCAGCAACCCGCGCTTCGATCAGCCTCTGCTTGGACACCGCATCCGCAAGGCCTGGAAATCGGGTGCCCGCGTGCATGCCTTCAATCCGGTCGCGCACGAATTCAATTTCGAGTTGGCGGATCAGTGGCTGAGCGATCCCTGGAGCTTGGTCGATCAACTGTGCGCGCTGGCCAAGGCCTGCATGCAGCCGGCGGTCGAGTACGCCCGCGGCGACCTGCTCAACATGATTCTTGCGGCCGAACCGGATGCGCGCCTGGCAGCTTTGGCAACATCCCTGCGCGAGGCGCCGGGCAAGGTGCTGGTAGTCGGCGACTTCGCCCTCCAGCATCCGGCAGCCGCGACGTTGCGCAGCCTGGCCCGGTTCATCGCCAAGTGCACCGGCGCCGCAGTCAACGAATTGCCGGCGGGCGCCAATGGTCTGGGGTTGTCGGCCGCCGGGGTGATTCCGCTGGCAGGTGACGGCGCTGCGCTGTCAGTGCCAGAGATGCTGGCGACACCGCGCAAGGCGCTGTTGCTCTACGGCGTGGACGTCCCCAACGACCTGGCCTACGGCGCGGCCGCGAATAGCGCACTGATGGCATCGGATTTCACGGTCGCGTGTACAGGCTTCCTGTCGGACGCCCTGCGCGCACGGGCGCATGTGATTCTGCCGATTGGCCTGCTGCCGGAGATCGCTGGCAGTCTGGTCAATGTTGATGGCATGTACCAGTCCGTAGCTGCTGGCGCCAAATTGCCCGCTGAGGCACGTCCTGGCTGGCGGGTATTGCGCGCGCTGGGCTCGGCACTGGGTCTGAGCGGATTCGAATTCACCGAAATTGCCGAGTTGCAGTCGCGATTGCCCGTGATCGGCAGGCTCAATCCCAATCCGGTAAGCGCGGTTTCTGCAGCGCGCCGTCCAGAGCAAATCGGCCTGCTTCGTGTTGCCGAGGTGCCGATCTACGCAGTCGATGCCGTGGTCCGGCGCAGTGAGGCACTGCAGAAGACGCCGCTGGCTGCCACTGCCTTCGTCGGTCTGCACCCAGGCGACGTCGAGCGACTGAAGCTTGCCGCAGGCGACACTGTGCAGGTGTCTGATGGCCGGGTCCGCGTCGAACTGCCGTTGGCTGTCAACGCGGCCATTGCGCCCGGCACCGCCTGGATTCCGGCTGGCCTGGATGCAACCCAGTCGCTGCTGCCGACCGGCCACCTGATCTCGGTCGGAAAGGCCTGAGGACCACCCGATGATCGATCAAATCCAACATGCCTGGACCTGGCTGCACAGCGACGCAGCCAGCGCGGTGCTGATCTTCACCACGATCAAGATCCTGTTGATCACTGTGCCGCTGATTCTCTGTGTCGCCTTCTTCACCCTGTGGGAGCGCAAGGTGATCGGCTGGATGCAGGTGCGCAAGGGGCCGACCTATATCGGCAAGGGTATCCTGCAGCCGTTCGCTGACGTATTCAAACTGCTGTTCAAGGAACTGATCATTCCTTCCGAGGCCAATCGCGTACTCTTCTATCTGGCACCCTTGCTGGCCCTGGTACCGGCGTTCGCGGCCTGGTCGGTGATTCCGTTTGATGCCCAGGTCGTCTTGTCCAACAGCAATGCCGGCCTGTTGTTCCTGCTCGCGATGACCTCGATGGGTGTCTACGGCATCATCCTGGCCGGTTGGGCATCCAACTCCAAGTACGCGTTTCTGGGTGCGATGCGCGCCGCGGCGCAGATGGTTTCGTATGAGATCGCAATGGGCTTCTCGATCGTCGGCGTCCTGATCGCTGCCGGCTCGCTGAACCTGACGCGCATCGTGGAGGCGCAGGCTGGCAACGGCGGCATGTTCGAGTGGTTCTGGCTGCCCCTGCTGCCACTCTTCGTCATCTACTTCATCTCGGGTGTCGCCGAAACCAATCGCGCACCCTTCGACGTATCCGAGGGTGAATCGGAAATCGTTGCCGGGTTCCATGTCGAGTACGCGGGGTCGGCGTTCGCGCTGTTCTTCCTGGCTGAATACGCCAACATGATCCTGATCTGTTTCCTGGCCTCGATCCTGTTTCTCGGCGGCTGGCTGTCGCCTTTCCCGGAGAGCTGGGGTCTGGTCGGCACGGCAGGATGGTGGTGGCTGCTTCTCAAAGCCAATTTCTTCGCCTTTCTGTATCTGTGGTTCCGCGCGACGTTCCCGCGCTATCGCTATGACCAGATCATGCGGCTGGGTTGGAAGGTATTCATTCCGATCACGATTGTCTGGGTGCTGGTGACCGGCATCATGGTCTACTGCGGCTGGCTGCTGCCGGGCGAATGAGGAAAAGCCGATGACTGCGATCACCCGATACCTGAAGTCCCTGATGCTGCTTGAACTGCTCAAGGGCATGAGCATTACCGGCCGCTACTTCACCCGCCCGAAGTACACCGTGCACTACCCCGAGGAAACGATTCCCAAGTCCAATCGTTTCCGTGGTCTGCATGCATTGCGCCGCTACGCCAATGGCGAAGAGCGCTGCATTGCCTGCAAGCTCTGCGAAGCAGTCTGCCCGGCGCTGGCGATCACCATTGATTCGGAGCCGCGCGCAGATGGTTCGCGCCGGACCACGCGTTATGACATTGATCTTTTCAAGTGCATCTTCTGCGGCTTCTGCGAAGAGAGCTGCCCGGTTGATTCGATCGTCGAAACGCATATCCACGAATATCATTTCGAGGCGCGTGGCGAGAACATCGTCAACAAGCAGCAACTGCTCGCCATCGGCGACCGCTATGAAGCCGAGATCGCTGCCGCCCGCGCCCAGGATGCGGCGTTCCGCTGACGGATACCTGCCATGACCTTGCCTCTCATACTGTTTTACGCCTTCGGCGCGATCCTGATCGGCTCGGCGCTGGCTGTGGTAACCGCGCGCAACTCGGTGCATGCGGCGCTCTGGCTGGTACTGACGTTTTTCACCAGCGCCTGCATCTGGTTGCTGCTGCACGCCGAATTTCTGGCCATCGTGCTGGTGCTGGTCTACGTTGGCGCCGTGATGGTGCTGTTCCTGTTCGTGGTGATGATGCTCGACGTCAAGGTGGCGCCGCTGCGCGAGGGCTTTGTGCGCCATCTGCCGGTCGGCCTGCTGGTCGCCGGCGTGATGCTGGCCGAAATGCTGGGCCTGATCGGTTTCGGCAAGCTCAATGAGGGTGGTGCCCTGGTGGATGCCGCAGCAGCACAAGGCCTTTCCAATACCGAGTGGTTGGGCCGGACGCTGTTCAGCGATTACATCCTGCCGTTCGAGATTGCTGCGGTGATTCTTACTGTGGCGATCATTGCTGCGGTTGCACTGACACTGAGGCATCGGCCGAATGTGCGAAGCCAGGATCCCTCGGCGCAGGCCGCCGTGCGCAGCCAGGACCGTATCCGCATTGTCGAGATCGCGTCCGCGAACAAGGAGACGCCATGATTACCCTGGGCCATACCATTGCGCTCGGCGCCATTCTTTTCTGCATCAGCGTTGCCGGCATCTTCATCAATCGCAAGAACGTAATCACCCTGTTGATGGCGATTGAATTGATGCTGTTGTCGGTTAATTTCAATTTCGTCGCGTTCTCGAGTTTTCTTGGTGACCCTGCGGGACAGATCTTTGTGTTCTTTATCCTGACCGTCGCAGCGGCCGAGGCGGCCATCGGTCTGGCCATCCTCGTCGTGCTGTTCCGCAATCGGGCCACCATCAATATCGAACAACTCGGAGACCTGAAGGGGTGAGATCCGGCTTGGCATGCGTCGAATCGCATGCCAAGCCGGATCGAACGCCCGTGTAGGTGCGGGGCTTGCCCCGCACGCTCTGAATGTAAGTGCGGGGCCTGCCCCGAAAGCGTTACCTGTAGATGCGGGGCTTGCCCCGCATGTTTTCCCGGTCGCGGTTGGAACGCACTCCATGGCGCGTGGGTCTGGACCCGCAGCCACAACGAAGAAGAGATGTGAACATGCAATCGATGCTTCTCACCATTGCGCTGGCCCCCTTGTTCGGTGCAGTCGTTGCCGGCTTGTTCGGCCGCCAGATCGGTCGGGTTGGTGCCCACACCGTCACGATTGCGGGTGTCGCCCTTTCACTGGTGCTGTCCCTGGTGGTGTTCAAACGCCTCGCGTTTGACGGTGCGCCGGTCTTCAACGAGAACATCTATACCTGGTACCAGATCGGTTCGTACAGCGCGCACGTCGGTTTCCTGATCGATCGCTTGACCGCGGTGATGATGGTCGTGGTGACCTTCGTATCGCTGATGGTGCATGTCTACACGATCGGCTACATGAAGGACGATCCGGGCTACCAGCGCTTCTTCAGCTACATCGCTTTGTTCACGTTCTCGATGCTGATGCTGGTGATGAGCAATAATTTCCTCCAGCTTTTCTTCGGCTGGGAAGCGGTCGGTCTGGTGTCCTACCTGCTGATCGGATTCTGGTTCAAGCGGCCGACGGCGATCTTCGCCAACCTGAAGGCGTTCCTGGTCAACCGTGTCGGCGACTTCGGCTTTCTGCTCGGCATCGCCGCGGTACTGATGTATTTCGGCAGCCTCGATTACGCCACGGTGTTTGCGAATCGCGAGTCCATCGTTGGCAAGGAGATCGAGATCTTCTCCGGCTACGCCTGGGCAGTTCCGACGGTGATCGGCATCCTGCTGTTCATTGGTGCCATGGGCAAATCGGCACAGGTTCCCCTGCATGTCTGGCTGCCGGATTCAATGGAAGGCCCGACGCCAATCTCGGCACTGATCCACGCGGCGACCATGGTCACCGCCGGCATCTTCATGGTGGCGCGGATGTCGCCGCTGTACGAGCTCTCGGAGACAGCGCTCGCTTTCGTGGTCGTCATCGGTGCCACCACGGCGCTGTTCACCGGACTGATCGGTCTGGTACAGAACGACATCAAGCGCGTGGTCGCCTATTCGACCCTCTCGCAACTCGGTTACATGACCGTCGCCCTGGGTGCTTCAGCCTACGGTGCTGCGATCTTCCATCTGATGACCCATGCCTTCTTCAAGGCCTTGCTGTTCCTTGGTGCCGGCTCGGTGATCATTGCCATGCATCACGAGCAGGACATGCGTTACATGGGCGGACTGCGCAAGTACATGCCGATCACCTACTGGACCGCCGTTCTCGGTACCCTGGCTTTGGTCGGTACCCCGCTGTTTTCCGGCTTCTATTCGAAGGACGCGATCATCGAAGCGGTGCACCACGCGTCGGCGCAGGGTGGCGCGGCCTATACCTACGCGTACTGGTGCGTTCTGCTGGGCGTGTTCGTGACGGCGCTGTACAGCTTCCGTCTGCTCTACATGACCTTCCATGGCAGGGAGCGCTTTGTGGTCGCCGACCATGGAAGCGATCATGCCCCGCTCGCGGGTTCGGCGCCTGCGCCGGCAGTGAGCAGTCACGGCAACGATCATCACGCCAACGACAAGGCCGACGCGCACGACCACCACCATGGGCATCAGCCAGGTCATCTCGAGCACGCGCCACACGAGTCGCCGTGGGTGGTCACCCTGCCGCTGATCCTGCTGGCGATTCCCTCGGTGTGCATCGCCTGGTTCTTCGTCGAGCCGATGCTGTTCGGCGGCTTTTTCGACGGTGCCATCGTGGTGGCACCTGCGCATGATGTGCTGGCGGAAATGGGCAAGGACTTCCATGGCGTGCTTGCCTTTGCACTGCACGGTATCCAGACGCCGCCGTTCTGGTTCGCCTTTGCCGGCTTCGCGGTGGCGACCTATGTCTATCTGTTCAATCCGGCCATGGCAGATCGTGCCGCCCGCCTGTTTGCGCCCCTGGTCCGCCTGCTCGAGCGCAAGTACGGGTTTGACGAGCTCTATCAGGCGGTGTTCGCGCGCGGCAGCCTGTTGCTGGGTCGCGGCCTCTGGAAGTGGGGCGATGCGCGCCTGATCGATGGCTGGATCGTCAATGGCTCGGCCGCCCTGGTCGATCGCAGCTCCGGCATTCTGCGCTGGATGCAGTCCGGCTACCTGTACCACTACGCCTTCGCGATGATCCTGGGGTTGATAGCGCTGCTTGGCGCCTTCCTCTGGCTGAAATAAGAAGAACGGGAATCCTGAATCATGTCGCATCATCTTCTCAGTTGGTTGATCTGGCTGCCGGTACTCGGCGCGGTCGCCGCCGTCGTGCTCGGTCACAGCAATGCGCAGCGCGCGCGCTGGATTGCGCTGGCGACCGCCATAGCCACCTTCGTCCTCAGCATCGGTCTGTACTGTGGCTATTCGGCCGAGGCTGGCTCTCTGCAGTTCGTCGAGAAGTACCTGTGGCTGGGCGTGCTGAATGTGCACTATCACCTGGCAGTAGACGGCATCTCGGTCGCTCTGATCGTGTTGACCAGTTTCACCACGGTGCTGGTACTGATCGGTGCCTGGTCGGCGATCGAGGAGAAGGTGCATCAGTACGTCGCCTGCTTCCTGTTGCTGGAAGCCTTGATGATCGGCGTCTTCTGTGCCCGCGATGCCTTGCTGTTCTACATGTTCTTCGAGGCGATGCTGATCCCGATGTTCATCATCATCGGCATCTGGGGCGGGCCACGCCGCGTCTACGCCACCATCAAGTTCTTCCTGTACACGTTCTTCGGCTCGATCTTCATGCTGATCGGCCTGATCTACCTCTATCTGAAGACCGGAAGCTTCGATCTGGATTATCTGGCGCGCTATCCGCTGTCGCTGACCGAGCAGATCTGGTTGTTCCTGTCCTTCCTGCTGGCGTTCTCGGTCAAGGTACCGATGTTCCCGGTGCACACCTGGTTGCCGGACGCGCACGTCGAGGCGCCCACGGGTGGCTCGGTCATTCTGGCCGCGATCATGCTGAAGATCGGCGGCTATGGCTTCCTGCGCTTCTCACTGCCGATCACGCCGGATGCGTCGCACGAACTGGCCTGGCTGGTGATCGCGATGTCGCTGATCGCGGTGGTCTATATCGGCTTCGTCGCCCTCGTCCAGGAAGACATGAAGAAGCTGATCGCCTATTCGTCGATTTCACACATGGGTTTCGTCACCCTGGGTGCCTTCGTGGCGTTCGAACTCGCGCGGGAAGTGGGTGCCGGTGATGCCGCGCGTCTGGCCCTGCAGGGTTCGATGGTGCAGATGATCTCGCATGGATTCATTTCGGCAGCAATGTTCAGCTGCGTCGGTGTCGTCTACGACCGCATGCACAGCCGGATGATCAAGGACTATGGTGGGGTCGCCAATACCATGCCCTGGTTCGCCGCCTTCATGGTGTTCTTTGCGATGGCCAACAGCGGATTGCCGGGTACCTCCGGGTTTGTTGGCGAGTTCATGGTCATCGTCGCCAGCTTCCAGGCCAGTCCACTGATTGCGGCGACCGCAGCCATCACGCTGGTTGTGGGTGCCGCCTATACGCTGTGGCTGGTGAAGCGTGTGCTGTTTGGCGAGGTGGCCAATCCGCAGGTGGCAGCGCTGACCGATATCAATGCCCGCGAGGCGATCGTTCTCGGCGGTTTTGCCGCGGCCACCCTGTTGTTCGGCGTCTGGCCGGCCCCACTGACTGAGCTGATGGATGCATCGCTGCAGCAAGTGGTCCAGCAACTGATGCACGTCAAGGTTTGAGGAGATTGACCATGGGTCCGATTTCAATGGCCGATCTGCTGCCCCTGGTGCCGGAGAGCTTCCTGCTCGGCTCCCTGTGCATCCTGTTGCTGGCTGACCTGTTTATCCGCCAGAGTCAACGCGCGGTCACTCACTGGCTGGCGATCGCCATGCTGTTGCTGACTGCCGGTCTGGTCTGGCGGGCGAGTGGCGACAGTGCACTGGCGAGCACGGCTTTTGGTGGCATGTTCGTCAACGACGGGGTCGCGGCGATCTGCAAGATCTTCATCCTGATCAGCACGGCCCTGGTGTTCGTGTACGCCAAGCCCTACCTGATTCCGCGGCGCCTGTTTCAGGGCGAGTTCTACACCCTGGTGCTGTTCGCGGTGCTCGGCATGATGTTTCTGGCCTCTGCGGGCAACATGCTGACGGCCTATCTGGGGCTGGAGTTGCTGGCTCTGCCGTCCTACGCCCTGGTTGCGCTCGATCGCGACAATGGTCGCTCGTCGGAAGCAGCAATGAAGTATTTCGTGCTCGGTGCGCTGGCATCCGGCATGCTGCTGTACGGAATCAGCATGATCTACGGCGCGACGGGTTCGCTCGACTTCGCCAGCATCCGCGGTGCTCTGGTCAGCAACGCGCCGCATCCCTGGCTGCTGAGCTTCGGACTGGTCTTCATCGTGATCGGCATTGCCTTCAAGCTTGGTGCGGTGCCGTTCCACATGTGGGTGCCCGACGTCTATCAGGGTTCGCCGACAGCCGTCACCATGTTCATCGGCAGTGCGCCAAAGATCGCCGGCTTTGTGCTCGCCTATAGACTGCTCGAGGATGCCCTGGCGCCCTTGTTTGCCGACTGGCGCGGCATGCTGGCGGTGCTGGCGCTGCTGTCGCTCGCGATCGGCAATCTGGTGGCAATTGCCCAGACCAATCTGAAGCGCATGCTGGCCTACTCGACCATCTCACATGTCGGCTTTCTGCTGCTCGGGCTGATGGCGGGCACGATCGAAGGCTACGCCGCATCGCTGTTCTATGCCGTCACCTATGCGATCACGGCGACCGCCGCTTTCGGCATGATCGTCTACATGTCGCGCGCCGGCTTTGAGGCCGAGGAGATCGACGATTTCCGCGGGCTCAACCAGCGCAACGGCTGGTATGCCCTGCTGGTCCTTCTGGTCATGGCATCGCTGGCCGGTATTCCGCTGTTCGTGGGTTTCCTGGCGAAATTGCAGGTACTCAAGGCTGCCGTCGACTCCGGGATGCTGTGGTTGGCCGTGGTCGCTGGCGCCTTCGCGGTGATCGGTGCGTTCTACTATCTGCGCGTCATCAAGGTGGTCTATTTTGACGACCCGCCCGCGGAAGCGTTGCCTGCTGCGCCGGCGGACCTTCCGTTCAATCTGGTGCTGGGAGCCAACGCGCTGGCGCTGGTTGGATTGGGCGTGCTGGGTGGTCCGCTGATGGCCTGGTGTGTGCGCGCAGTGGCCGGCTGATGCGCTGCGCTGCGGGTGGCGGGCAAGTGCTGCGCCGCCTCGGTTGCCTGGTCACCCGTGCGGACGGGTTCATTGGGGTTCAGTATCGCCGAGACTGCGCGGCATCAGCCTCTGCGCATCAGTGCGGGAGATTTTTCGCACTGGATTGCGTCGCTGATTATCGCTGCGCCGCCAAATAAAGTTGCTTTGCAGGTACGCACTGATTACACTGCGCGCCGGCTGATGCGGGGTGGAGCAGTCTGGCAGCTCGTCGGGCTCATAACCCGAAGGTCGCAGGTTCAAATCCTGCCCCCGCTACCATCGGTACCTGGGAAAAGCCTCTACTGGAGGCTTTTTTCTTTTGAGTCGAATGGATTCCGGAGCAATCCGGCATTCACGCGCAGGGACGCAAGGCCCAAGCGCGAACGAACGGGCCGGTGCGCCCGTTTTTTTTTGGTTCTTGTTCATTGTCGATCTGTTTCAACAGGTGATCTGGATTTTCCCGTGAATGCTCAGCAACTGACCCAATTGATCTCGCCCATAGTCACGACACTCGGTCTCGAGTGCCTGGGAGTCGAGTATGGGCAACACAGCAGCAACAGCCTGCTGCGCATCTACATCGATGTTGCGGATCGTCCGGTGACCGTCGAGGATTGTGAAATCGTCAGCCGTGAGGTCAGTGCGCTGATGGATGTCAACGATCCGATCAGCGGTCACTACACGCTGGAAGTCTCGTCGCCGGGACTCGATCGGCCCCTGTTCACTGCGGCGCAGTTCGAGCGCTTTGTCGGTTCGGTGGCAAAAGTGAGCGTCAGCCTGCCGATTTCGGGGCGCAAACGTTTCCAAGGGCGTATCCTGCGAGTTGCAGACCAGTCGATCGTGCTCGACCAGGATGGTCTGGAGGTGACAATCGGCCACGACAACGTCGAAAAGGCGCGACTGGTCCCTGATTTTGGTCCCGCTGCCCCGGTCCGGCCGCGCTCTCCGTCGAAGGCGGGCGCGCCAGCAAAGGGCAAGCGGAGCAATGCAAAGAAGAAGTAGTTTCATGAATCTGTCGTGCCTGCGGGTGCGGTTTCTGGAGTTGATATGAGCAAAGAGCTGCTGCTGGTTGTTGATGCCGTCGCCAATGAAAAGGGCGTCGACGAGGGCGTCATTTTCGAGGCGATGGAAGCGGCTCTCGCTTCGGCTGCCAAGAAGCGCTATCACGAGCAGGACGTGGCGATCCGCGTGCAGATCGACCGTCAGACCGGCGAGTACGAGACCTATCGTCGCTGGGAAGTGATTGCCGATGACATCGTCATGGAATCGCCCGAGCGGATGATGCGGATGATGGACGCAGTCGACGAAAAGGCTGATGTGGAGATCGGCGATTTCATCGAAGAGCGCGTCGACAACGCCGAGTTCGGTCGCATCTCGGCGCAGGCAGCCAAGCAGGTGATCGTGCAGCGGGTGCGCGAGGCAGAGCGCGCGCAAGTCGTCGATGCCTACGCCGACCGGATCGGCGATCTGGTCACCGGCATCGTCAAGCGCGTCGAGCGCGGCAGTGTATTTCTGGATCTTGGCGGCAATGCCGAGGCCTTCATCCCGCGCGACAAGGCGATCCCGCGCGAGAATGTGCGTGCCGGTGACCGCGTTCGCGGCTATCTGTACGAGGTCCGCACCGAAGCACGCGGACCCCAGCTGTTCGTTTCGCGCACGGCACCCGAATTCATGATGGAGTTGTTCAAGCTCGAAGTGCCCGAGGTTGGTCAGGGCATGGTGACCATCATGGGCTGTGCACGCGATCCGGGCGACCGCGCCAAGATCGCAGTCAAGGCCAATGACCATCGCACCGATCCGATCGGCGCCTGTATCGGCATGCGCGGTTCGCGCGTGCAGGCGGTGTCGAACGAACTCAATGGCGAGCGCGTCGACATCATCCTGTGGAACGAGAACCCGGCCCAGTTCGTCATCAATGCGATGGCACCGGCCGAGGTGCAGTCCATCATCGTCGATGAAGAGCGCCACAGCATGGACGTTGCTGTTGCCGAGGACAAACTGTCGCAGGCGATCGGCCGCGGCGGCCAGAATGTGCGGCTGGCCAGCAAGCTTTCGGGCTGGCAGCTCAATGTGATGACCCAGGACCAGATCCAGCAGAAGAGCGAGGTCGAGCAGGAGACCGCGCGCGCCCTGTTCATCGAGAAGCTGGAAGTGGATGCCGAAATCGCCTCGATCCTGGTTCAGGAAGGCTTCTCGTCGATCGAGGAAATTGCCTACGTGCCGGAGAGCGAGTTGCTCGCGGTCGAAGAATTCGACCAGGATGTGGTGGAGGAACTGCGTGCGCGTGCGCGTGATGCGCTGCTCACCCAGATGCTCGCCGCCGAAGAAGATCTGGAAGAGAACAAACCCGCCGATGATCTGCTGGCGGTCGAGGGAATGGATGAAGCCACGGCGTTTGCACTGGCCGAGCGCGGTATCCGGACCCAGGACGATCTTGCCGATCTGGCAGCCGATGAACTCGAGGGTATTGAAGGCCTTACCGAGGAGCGTGCTGCGGCGTTGATCATGGCGGCACGCGCGCCACTGTTTGCCGGGCTGGAATAAGCGGACGCTGCGCCCGAATGCATCTTGAGAGGTACTGAATGTCTGACGTCACTGTTCAACAATTGGCCCAAGTCCTCGGCATGACTGTCGACAAACTGGTCGCGCAGTTTGCCGAAGCCGGTATGAAGGTGTCTGGGCCGGCGCAGGTCGTCACCAGTACCGAGAAGATGAAACTGCTCGGCTTCCTGCGGCGCACCCACGGCAAGAAGGATTTGCCAGCTGGTGAGGAAGAGGCTGGCCCGCGCCAGATCACCCTGCGCCGCAAGCAGGTCGGTGAGATCACGGTTTCCAGTGGTGCTGCCAAGGGCAAGACGGTCAACGTCGAAGTGCGCCAGAAGCGCACCTACGTCAAGCGTACCGAACTCGAAGAGCAGACCCAGCCAGTTGTCGAGGCCGACGACTCCGAACGCGAACGCGCACTCAAACTGCTCGCCGAATCGCGTGCGCAGAACCAGGCCGAGGATCAGCGCCTGCGCGAAATCGACAGCAGGCGACGTGCTGAAGAAGAAGCCAAGCGGGCCGCGGTCGAATCGGCACGCAAGCAGGCGGAAGAATCCGCGGCCGTACTGGCGGAGCCGGAAGCGGTGGCGGACGAGCCGCAGGCGGTCGAGGCCACGGTTGTGGTTGAGCGCAAGCCCGAGGAGCGCAAGCCGGTAGAACGCCGCCCCGAGGCCAAGAAGGCCGGATCGCCGTCGCGTCCAGGTGAGCGCACTCCGGAACGGGTGCCGCCCAAGAAGGCCGGCTCCGAGCCGCCGCACCGCCACAAGGGCAATCGCGGCAGCCACCTGTCGCCGATCGGTGGCGATGTGCCTGAGGACGACGCAGCAGTAGCGCGCTTCACCGGCGGTGAATTGCACCTTTCGGTTGATCATGCCGCGCGCCGTGCCAAGAAAAAGCCGCGCAGCAAGTTCGATGATCGTTCGCGCGGCAACGCCCAGGTCGGTTCCGGCGGCTTCTCGCGCCCGACCGCGCCCGTGACCAAGGAGGTTGCGCTCGGTGACAGCATCATCGTCGCCGATCTGGCCGCGCGTCTGGCGGTCAAGGGTTCCGAGATCGTCAAGGTGCTGTTCAAGATGGGCACGATGGTGACGATCAATCAGGTTATCGATCACGATACGGCTGTGCTTGCCGTCGAGGAACTCGGCCACAAGGCCGTGCGTGCCAACGACTCGGACGCCGAATCCGCCCTCGCCGCTGCGCATGCCGATGACCAGGGTGAAGGCGCACCACGTCCTCCGGTGGTGACCATCATGGGTCATGTCGACCATGGCAAGACCTCGTTGCTCGACTACATCCGCCGTGCCAAGGTCGCGGCCGGCGAGGCCGGTGGCATCACCCAGCACATCGGTGCCTACCATGTGACGACCGACAAGGGCGTCATCAGCTTCCTGGATACACCCGGCCATGCCGCGTTTACCCAGATGCGCGCACGCGGTGCCAAGCTCACCGATATCGTCATTCTTGTGGTCGCCGCCGATGATGGCGTGATGCCGCAGACGATCGAGGCCGTGCAACATGCCAAGGCGGCCAATGTTCCGCTGATCGTTGCGGTCAACAAGATGGACAAGGCCGATGCCGATCCGGAGCGGGTGAAGCAGGGCTTGATCCAGCACGAAGTCGTGCCCGAGGAATGGGGTGGCGATGTCATTTTCGTGCCGGTTTCGGCGAAAACCGGCATGGGTGTCGATGCCCTGCTCGACGCCATCCTGGTGCAGTCGGAAGTGATGGAATTGACCGCAGCACCCGATGGCCGCGCCACCGGCACCGTGGTCGAATCCAGTCTCGACAAGGGCCGCGGCCCGATGGCCACCGTGCTGGTTCAGCAGGGACGTCTGAAAAAGGGTGATTTCATCGTCTGCGGCATCGAGTATGGCCGCGTGCGCGCCCTCTTCGACGAGTCGAGCGCACAGGTCACCGAGGCTGGGCCGTCGATCCCGGTGGTTGTCCTTGGACTTTCCGGTGTTCCGAATGCGGGCGATGACTTCATGGTGGTTGCCGATGAGCGACTCGCCAAGGACGTCGCCCACCAGCGCGAACAGAAGCGGCGCGAGTCGCGTCTGGTCAAGCAGGCCTCGACGCGTCTGGACGACATGTGGTCCCAGGTCGCCACTGGCAGCGACCAGAACCGCGTGCTCAACCTCGTGGTGAAGGCCGATGTCCAGGGCTCCGCCGAGGCGTTGCGTGATTCGCTGACGCGCCTGTCGACCGACATGATCAAGATCAATGTGGTCTCCAGTGGCGTTGGCGGCATCACCGAGTCGGACGCGACCCTGGCGGCCGCATCCAAGGCCGTGATGATCGGTTTCAATGTGCGTGCCGATGCCTCGGCCCGCAAGATCGTCAGTGAAAACAATCTGGACCTGCGCTATTTCTCGATCATCTACGACGTCATCGACCAGGTGAAGCAGGTTGCTTCCGGTCTGCTCGGCATGGAAGTGCGCGAGGAGATCATCGGCGTCGCCCAGGTACGCGATGTGTTCCGTTCGTCGAAGTTTGGCCAGATCGCCGGCTGCATGGTCATCGAGGGCTGGGTCCGTCGCAACAAGCCGATCCGTGTGCTGCGCGACAATGTCGTGGTCTTCCAGGGCGAACTGGAATCGCTGCGCCGTTTCAAGGAAGCGGTGGACGAAGTACGCAATGGCATGGAGTGCGGCATCGGCGTCAAGCAATACAACGACGTCAAGGCCGGCGACCAGATCGAGTGCTTTGAGCGCATCGAAGTCCAGCGTACGCTTTAAGTCACGGGTCGCCCCGCCACGTTCTGTGGTCGGGCGGCCCCCTGAATCTCTGCGCGCTGTGCCAGTCGCAACTGGTTGCGGTTCGCGGGCGCCAAACGGGAGCCGTCATGGGCCACGCCAATTTCAATCGAATCGATCGCATTACCGCACTGTTTCGCAAGGAGCTGGGTGCCCTTGTGCATGATGCCGTGCGTGAGAAGCTGGTGCCTTCGGTATCGGTGTCGGATGTCGAGGCAACGCGCGATCTTGCCTATGCCGATGTCTTTGTGACCGCCTTCCTGCCCGAGGATGGCGAATCCGCCGTTCGCACCCTCAACGATCTTGCCTGGCAGTTCCGCATGGAACTGGCCAAGCGGGTGGATCTGCGCACGGTGCCGGAACTGCGCTTCAAGTACGACGATTCTGTCGATCGCGGCGAGCGTATCGAGGGACTGCTGCGGGGTGACATGGTGCTGGAGCAGGTCGCACTCGATATCACCCGCAAGCCGGCCAAGCCCGCCAAGGCGGCAAAGACGGCCAAGCGCGCTCCGCGCCGCAAGAGCTGATCTGCCGCCGCAGTGCGGTTGCTCCGTTCCCGTCCGTGAATATGCCCGGCTGATGTCGCTGCTGACTTCCATCCTGTTGCTCGACAAGCCCCTGGGCCTGAGTTCGAACGCGGCGCTGCAGCGCGTGCGCTGGTTGCTCGGCAAGCCCAAGGCCGGCCATACCGGCACACTCGACCCGCTTGCAACCGGCATGCTGCCGATCTGCATCGGCGAGGCCACGCGGTTCGCCGGGCTGCTGCTGGCCGAGTCGAAGTGCTATCGCACGCGCATCGCATTTGGCACTGAGACAGCAAGCGGCGATCGTGATGGCGAAGTCGTTGCCGAAGCGGCAGTACCGGCGCTGTCGGAAGACCGGATCCGCCCGGTGCTGGCGGACTTCTGCGGCGAGATCACCCAGGTGCCGCCGATGTATTCGGCGATCAAGCATCAGGGCGTGCCGCTCTACAAGCTGGCCCGCGCCGGTGAAAGTGTCGTCGTCAAGCCCAGACAGGTGCGTGTCGATCGCATCGAACTGATTGCTCTGGGCAGCGACTGCATCGAACTTGAAGTGACCTGTGGCTCCGGCACCTATATCCGCACCCTCGGCATGGACATCGCCCGGGCGCTGGGTACGGTGGGCCATCTGGCGGCCCTGCGTCGCTGCTGGGTCAGCCCGTTCGAACTGGCCCCGATGGCCTCGCTGGACGAGGTCCGTTTGTGGAGCGAGACCGGCATGGTTGGCGATCCGCCCTGGCTGGTGCCAGTGGAATCGGCCCTGACCGGCTTCCCGATCCTGGAACTCGGCACTGAGCAGACTGGCCATCTGAAGCACGGCCGGCCTTGCCCGCAAATCGGCCGAACTGCGGGTGTCTACCGGCTGCGCGACCCGGAGGCCGCATTCTTCGGGCTCGGTGAAGTCGACCCGGCCGGAACCCTGCGGGCCAGGCGTCTGCTGACCACCGGCCATCAGGCTGGCCGCCCCGGTTATTCACGATCCGATGCTTGTTAGAAAAGTGTAGGCGCGGTTAGAATACTGGGCTGTCCCTACGTCAAATTGAATCGCGCAGACGGTGGCACTGCCCCCGGTAGTGCAGGGCTCACCTCTCAAAGTCAGGAATTCACCATGTCGCTCAACGTTGAAAACACCAGCAAGATCATCGCCGACAACAAGCGTTCGGCCAACGATACCGGTTCGCCGGAAGTACAGGTCGCGCTGCTGACCGCGCGCATCGAGGCGCTGGCGCCCCACTTCCAGGCGCACAACAAGGATCATCATTCGCGGCGTGGTCTGCTGAAGATGGTCAACACCCGTCGCCGTCTGCTGAGCTATCTCAAGGCCAAGGACAGCAACCGCTACAAGGCGCTGATCGAGAAGCTCGGACTCCGCCGCTAAGTCGAATGACGAAAAAGTGCCCGAGGGCACTTTTTCGTTTGTGGGCGTCCGAAATTCGTGTCGCCGGTCGGCCTGTCTGACCGGATCGGGTGCCGGCGAGGGCGTCGGCACTTCTGGGAAGAATCTCTTTAAAAGGAAATGGTCGTGGCAAAAGTAGTCAAAAGTTTTCAGTATGGCAGTCACACGGTAACCCTCGAGACCGGCGAGATCGCCCGTCAGGCAAGTGGCGCAGTGGTTGTGCGCATGGACGACACGGTCGTGCTGGTCACGGCAGTGGGCAACCGCTCGGCCAAGGAAGGACTCGACTTCTTCCCGCTCACCGTCGACTACCAGGAGAAGTTCTATGCCGGTGGCCGTATCCCCGGTGGCTTCTTCAAGCGCGAAGGCCGCCAGACCGAGAAAGAGACGCTGACCTCGCGCCTGATCGATCGTCCGATCCGCCCGCTGTTTCCGGAAGGCTTCCACCACGAAGTGCAGATCATCGCCAACGTGCTGTCACTCAACCCGGAAGTCGACAGCGACATCCCGGCCCTGATCGGCGCCTCGGCAGCGCTCGCGCTGTCGGGCATGCCGTTCGCTGGCCCGATCGGCGCAGCCAAGGTCGGCTATGCCGATGGCAAGTACCTCCTCAATCCGACCACGACCGAATTGAAGACTTCCCAGCTCGAGCTGGTTGTCGCCGGTACCGCCAACGCCGTGCTGATGGTGGAATCGGAAGCCCAGCTGCTGTCCGAGGACGTGATGCTGGGCGCCGTGATGTTCGGCCATCAGCAGATGCAGGCCGCCATCAAGGCGATCAATGAGCTGGCCGCCGAAGTCGGCGTCACCCCGTGGAACTGGAAGGCCCCTACCAAGAACGAAGCCATGATCAGCGCGATCAAGACCGCGGTGGGTTCGCGTCTTGACGGCGTTTTCCAGGTGCGTGACAAACTCGAGCGCCGCGACGCGATGTCGGCGCTGAAGAAGGAAGTGCTGGCCTCGCTCAAGGAATCCGCCGAGGCCAATGGCTGGCTCGCCAGCGACATGTCCAAGGAATTCGGCGAGCTCGAATACCAGACCATGCGCGCCTCGGTGCTGAGCAGCCGCAAGCGCATCGACGGTCGTGACCTGGTCACGGTGCGTCCGATCGCCGTGAGCACCGGCGTATTGCCGCGCACCCATGGCTCGGCGCTGTTTACCCGCGGCGAGACCCAGGCACTGGTCGTTGCCACGCTGGGCACCGCGCGCGATGGTCAGGTGATCGACGCGGTCTCCGGCGAGTACAAGGAACACTTCCTGTTCCACTACAACTTTCCGCCGTTCTCGGTCGGTGAAGCGGGTCGCATGATGGGCCCGAAGCGCCGCGAAATCGGCCACGGCCGACTCGCCAAGCGCGGCGTGCTGGCGGTGATGCCGACCATAGAATCGTTCCCGTACACGATCCGCTGCGTCTCCGAAATCACCGAGTCCAATGGTTCCTCGTCGATGGCCTCGGTCTGCGGATCGTCGCTGGCGATGATGGATGCCGGTGTGCCGCTGAAGGCGCCGGTGGCTGGTATCGCGATGGGTCTGATCAAGGAAGGCAGCGACTTCGCCATTCTGTCTGACATCCTCGGCGACGAAGATCATCTCGGCGACATGGATTTCAAGGTGGCCGGTTCCGAGAGCGGCATCTCGGCGCTGCAGATGGACATCAAGATCGACGGCATCACCGAAGAGATCATGAAGGTTGCGCTGGCGCAGGCCAAGCAGGGCCGTCTGCATATCCTCGGCGAGATGGCCAAGGTCATCAGCACGCCGCGTTCGGAAATGTCCGAGTACGCCCCGCGTCTGCTGACCATCAAGATTCATCCGGACAAGATCCGCGAAGTGATCGGCAAGGGTGGCGCAGTCATCCAGGCGATCACCAAGGAGACCGGCACCCAGATCGACATCCAGGACGACGGCACCATCGTCATCGCCTCGGTCAATCGCGAAGGTGCGCTGGCCGCCAAGGAGCGCATCGAGCAGATCACCTCCGACGTCGAGCCAGGTCGCATCTACGAGGGCAAGGTCGCCAAGCTGATGGATTTCGGTGCCTTCGTGACGATCCTGCCCGGCAAGGACGGCCTGGTGCATGTTTCGCAGATCGCCAACGAGCGCGTCGAAAAGGTTTCCGACAAGCTCAAGGAAGGCGATATCGTCAAGGTCAAGGTGCTCGAAGTCGACAAGCAGGGCCGTATCCGCCTGAGCATGAAGGCGGTCTACGAGGATTCCGAGGGCGGCTGATTCGATAACGTTTGATTTGCAATCATGGAAAGGCGGGCCGTGGCCCGCCTTTCTGTTTGCGGATTTGGCAGCAGGATATGCTCAGTCCCCGAGTGTCCGGTTGCGGCCCTGGGCCTTGGCGCGGTAGAGCGCAGCATCGGCGCGACGCAGTGCCTGCTCCGGCGAGAAATTCGCGTCGGGTACGCTGGCGATCCAGCCAATGCTGACGCTCAGTGGAATATTGTGCTGCTGGAATTGGCTCGGTGAATCGGCCACCTGGGCGCGCAGGGCCTCCAGCTGGGCGCCGAACTGCGCCGGTTCGACATCCTGGCCGATGATCAGAAACTCCTCGCCGCCAAGCCGCAGCACGCGGAAACCCGCGTCAGCGAAACAGCGCATCAGGGTCGCTGCGATCTGGCGCAATGCGGCATCACCTGCGGCATGGCCATAGCGGTCATTGATCGCCTTGAAATGATCGATATCGACCATGGCCAGCCCCAGCGGCTTGCGCTCCACCTTGCAGTGATCAGCTGCCGCCTCCAGCATCTCATCGAGCGGCACGCGGTTGTAGAGACCGGTCAGCGCGTCGATCCGGCTGACTTCGCGAAGCCGGGCATTGGCGGCTGCCAGGGCAAGATTGAGCCGACGCAGCTTGAAGCCCCAAACAAGCATCGCGGCAATGGCGAGTAGTGCCCAGGGCAGTAGCTTCCACAGCAGTGAGTAGTCGAAGCCATGCTCGTAGCGCACCGGCATCCAGCGATTGGTTATCCGCTGGATCGTTTGCGGGTCGAGATCCTGCACGAGGGTGGCGAAGATTTCGCCGAGCATTGGCTCGTCATTGCGCGTAGCGACGCGCAGGTTGGCGTCGAGTCCCACGGTGCCGGCAATCTTGAGATTGCGGATGTGATTGCGCTGCAAGGCGGTGCTGATCGACGCCATATTGCCGAACAGGGCAAACACCTGGCGCGACTGCACCAGGGAGAAACCCTCCTCGTAGTTGGCCACTTCCACGATGCGGATTCCCGGGTGACGCAATTTGATCTCGGCGATCGAGGATACGCCGCGCAGCATGGCGGTGGTCTGGTCCGCCAGCTGATCGGTGCTGCGAACGAAGGGCACGTCGAGATCGGTGACGACGACGCCGGGGATGGTCAGGTAAGGTTCGGAGAAGTCAAAAAACCTGCGCCGTTCCGTGCTCGCCGAAGCCAACGAGAGAATGTCGCAGTCGCGCTGACGGGCGAGTTGCTCGGACTCAGGCCAGCTGCGTGTGACGATCAATTCGATTCGGAGGTCGCCGCGTAGCGCCATCGCGGTGATCAGGTCAGCGCCGATGCCAACATGGCGACCCTCGTCGTCGATCGACTCCAGCGGCATCCAGTCGGGATCGACGCACATCCGGATCGGGCCGCGCTCGGCCAGCCAGGCGCCCTGCTCGTCCGTCAACGGCGATGGCGACTGTGCGGACAACGCAGAGGCAGCCAACAACAGGCCGAGCGTGCGCACAGGGGGCAGGAAACGGTGGATTCGCATTCAGTCGACGGCAGGCACCGAAAGGCTCAGTGGATTTCAGGGTAGCGCATTCGCCGCGGACAAGCCGCCCGTCGGTCTGCGCAGCGCTGGCGATAGGCGGAAATTCACGATGGTTTTCCTCGCTGTCAATGCCGCCATTGCGATGGTGCTGGAATGCTCCGCAACAGGCGCTGCAGGTTCGTCGTGATCACCACGGCGGACGGGGCGCGGCGCTGCCTCGGGTCTGGCCTGCAAGGCTGGTATGATGCCAATTGTCTGAAAGTCTGCAGGTGTTGAATGTGTCCGAGCAAGGTCCCTGACGGGGAAGAGCGTGGCTGGATCGTCCCGATCGGCGGCGCAGAAGAAAAAGAAGACAATCCGAGCATCCTGCAACGTTTCGTTCGTGTCTGCGGTGGCAGCAATGCCAATATCGTGATCGTGCCGACCGCCAGCCGACTGGCCGATACCGGGCCCCGTTATGAGCGCATCTTCCGCGAGTTGGGTGCCGCGGAGGCCGTGTCCGTTGATTTTGAATCGCGCTCGGATGGCGACGATGCCCGCAAGCTGGGTCAGCTCAAGCGGGCGACCGGCATCTTCCTCACCGGCGGCAATCAGCTTCGGATTACCACCCTGCTTGGCGGCACCGATGCGGCGCGGGTGATCCGCGCGCAGAATGCCAACGGCGTGCACGTGGCGGGGACCAGTGCCGGCGCCAGTGTGCTGAGCGAACACATGATAGCTTTCGGCGACGAGGGATCGTCGGCGCTGGCCGGCAGCGTGCGGCTGGCGCCGGGCCTGGGCCTGACCAATCGCTTCATCATCGACCAGCATTTTCGTCAGCGCGATCGCCTGGGCAGGCTGGTCACGGCCCTCGCCTATAACCCGTTTGCAATCGGGATCGGTCTGGACGAGGACACCGCTGCCTTCATCGCGCCGGACAACACCCTGGAGGTCGAGGGCAGCGGCGGCGTCACCGTCGTCGATGCCGCCGGCCTGCAGTTCTCATCGATGGACAGCATCGACGAGGGGCAGCCGGTCTGTCTGCTGGGATTGACCGTCCATATGCTGGTTGCGGGCGCCACCTTCAATTTGCATACTCGGGTTGCCCAGGCCAATAGCTTGCTCAGCCGCAAGACCTGAAGTCGGGCTGCGACACCCGGATCCCATTCCTCGGGGTTCTGTGTCCGACAACGTTCCACGACCCCAAGGAGCTTTGCATGCGCATTCTCGATCGTGCGGTTTATGTCGGACCGTCCCTTTATGCGCATTTTCCGGTCATCCGGCTGGAGCTCGATCTGGGCGAACTGGAGCAATGGCCAACGTCCAAGCTCGGTCCAGCATTCGTCGATGGCCTGGTCGCGGCTCTGCCTGGGCTGGCCGAACATGGCTGCTCGTATCGGACGCCGGGCGGGCTCATTCGCAGAATGACCGAGGATGAAGGGACCTGGCTCGGCCATGTGCTCGAACATGTCGCCATCGAAGTGCAGAATGTCGCCGGCGAAGATGTCAGTTTCGGCAAGACCCGCAGTACCGACAAACCCGGCGTCTACTCGGTGGTCTACGAGTACGCACAGAAGGAAGAGGGCATCGAAGCCGGCGAACTGTCGATGCGACTGCTGTGCTCGCTGCTGCCGGAGTCGCTGCGGCCGGCCGGCATCGTCCCCGAGGACTGGGACTGGATCACGGCGCGTGACGAGTTCATCCGTTTCGCCCAGCGGCGGGCACTGGGGCCTTCCACGGCCTCCCTGGTGCGTGCCGCCGAGGCACGCGGGATCCCCTGGTTCCGCCTGAATGATCAGTCGCTGGTGCAGTTGGGCCAGGGCAAGTTCCAGCAGCGGATCCAGGCCACGATCACCGGACGCACCTCGCATATTGCGGTGGAGCTGGCCAGCGACAAGGAAGAAACCAACAAGATTCTGGGTGCGCTCGGTCTGCCGGTGCCGCGGCAGGAACTGGTGCAGAGTGAGTCGCAGGCCCTGCGCGCCGCGCGCCGCATAGGCTATCCGGTGGTGACCAAACCCTACAACGGCAATCATGGTCGCGGCATTTCGATCCGTTTGTTGAACGAGGAAGAAGTCGCTGCCGGATTCCGCAAGGCGCAGGAGATCTCGCGCTCGGTGATTGTCGAGACCTATCTTGAAGGCGATGATCATCGCTTGCTGGTCGTCAATGGCGAACTGGTGGCGGCGACGCGGCGCACGCCGGGTCACGTCGTCGGCGATGGCAGCCGCAGCATTGCGGAACTGGTCGAGATCGTGAACCAGGATCCGCGCCGCGGTGTCGGCCACGAAAAGGTGCTGACACGCCTGCAACTCGATGCCCAGGCCGAGATGATGATGACGCGAGCGGGTCACAGCGCGGAGTCAGTTCCGGCTGCCGGTGAAGTGGTGTATCTGCGCTCGACGGCGAATCTCTCGACTGGCGGCACGGCGACTGATGTCACCGACATCATCCATCCCGACAACCGGGAAATGGCGGTGCGTGCGATCCGTGCCATCGGGCTTGATGTCGGCGGCGTGGATTTTCTGTCGACCAATATCGCCGAGAGTTATCGCAAGATCGGCGGTGGTATCTGCGAGGTCAATGCTGCCCCTGGCTTCCGCATGCATGTGGCGCCGAGCGAAGGCACGCCGCGCGATGTCGCGGCGCCGGTGATTGACATGCTGTTCCCGCAGGGGGCGCCGACCCGGGTGCCGATCGCGGCCATCACCGGCACCAATGGCAAGACCACCACGGCGCGCATGCTGGCGCACATCACCAAGATGGCCGGCTACACCCCGGGCCTGACCACTACCGATGGCGTCTACATCGATGGTCAGCGCACGGTCGAAGGCGATATGACCGGGCCGGTTTCGGCGCGCATGGTGCTGTCCGATCCGCAGATCGATCTGGCCGTGCTGGAGACGGCGCGTGGTGGTCTGCTGCGCGCCGGCATGGGGGTACGCAATGTCAATGTCGGTGCCGTGCTGAACGTGCAGTCCGACCATCTGGGTCTGAAGGGCATCGACACGCTTGAACAGCTGGCCGAGCTCAAGCGCATCGTGATCGAGGTCGCCGAGGATTGCGCGGTACTCAATGCCGATGATCCGCAGGTATTGCGGATGTCCGGCTACACCGATGCCAGGGTGATCTGTTACGTCACGCTCAATCCCTCGCATGGACTGGTGCGCGAGCATATCCGTGCCGGCGGCCGTGCCTGCGCGCTCGAGGCGGGCGTCAATGGCCACATGATCACGCTGTATGACAAGGGCAGTCATATCCCCTTGCTGTGGACACATCTGATCCCGGCGACGCTCGAGGGCAGGGCCCTGCACAATGTGCAGAACGCGATGTTCGCGGCCGCCATCGCCTATTCGCTGGGCGTCAAACTCGATGCCATCCGCCAGGGACTGCGCACCTTCGACACCACATTCTTCCAGGCACCCGGCCGGATGAACGTGTTCAACGAGCATCCGTTCAAGGTGCTGTTCGACTACGGCCATAATGCGCATGCGGTCAATGCGATGGCCGATCTCGCCCAGCGCCTGGATGCGAGTGGCCGCAGGATCGTGGTGCTGGCCGGGCCAGGCGATCGCCGTGACGAGGATCTGGTTGCGATCGCTGATGCCGTGGCCGGGCGTTTCGATCACTACATCTGCCGCCGCGATGATGGCCTGCGTGGTCGCGATGGTGATGAGGTGCCAAAAATCCAGTCGCGTGCGCTGATGGCGAAGGGCGTCGACAAGGACGCGATCTCGATCATTCCCGACGAGCAGGAAGCCATCGATGCGGCCCTGCGCATGGGGCGACCGGGAGACCTGCTGCTGATCTTCGCGGATGCTCTGGTGCGTTCCTGGAAGCAGGTCATCAAGTTCCGTCCCGAGGGCAGTGTCGCGCCGATATCGCGACCGGTCTCCGCCGATGTGGTGTTGCCGACGGCCAGTGCCGAGGACCTGTCCCTGCTCAATATGGAAGGCATGGTGCGTGACGAACGTGGTATCCATTTTTCGCGGGAATCGGAAGACTAGTGAGACGCACCACTTCGGCTTCGCGGTCGCGCCCAGAGCGCCTGGACCAGAGCGTCACCTTCCGTGGCTGCGGCGGCAAGGCCGTGCCCGCTACGCTAGGCTACCGCTCCGCTCGTGGGCCTTCCCGCGCTGCCTTGCCTGTGGGCGGCTAGCTTGTTTCCGGCGGCTCCCTCATTCGCGGATTCGCGTCGTCTGACCGGACCGAACCGTCACTTCGCGGTGCCCGCTGCGGTGCTCGAGGGGTTGGCGGGACCCGATCTGGACGATGGCTTGCCGGCGCGCTGGCGGCACGATGTCGAGCTTGCTGCGCGGCATCTGGGCTGGGCGGCGCCGCGCACCGATGTCCGCCGCAATCCGGCGGGCGCATTGTTCGCGATGACGGCACCGGCTGATCAGCTGTACACCGCAACCGAAGTCAACGAGTGGGCATGGCAACGGGCAAGCCGGCATGACGATGGCTTTCATGCGCCAGGCTACGCGGCAATCCGGGATGAGGCGCTGGCACTGGAGACCTTGCGCCGCTATGCGGTCGCCGAGCGCAACCCACGCCTGCTGGCATTGCGCGCGGCGGCCGAGCGCATCAAGGTGCCCCTCCATGTCGACGATGAAGTGGTGTCACTCGGTGAGGGACGTGGTCGGCTGATGTTCGCGGCCGACGCGCTTCCCGATCTGCAGACACTGGATTGGACTGGCCTGCATCGCATTCCCAAGATCGCCGTGACCGGTTCCAACGGCAAGACCACGAGCGTGCGCCTGCTGGCACGGCTATGGCGCGCGGCTGGTCTGCGTACCGGCCACAGTTGCACCGATGGTCTCTATATTGACGGCCAGTTGATCGAGGCTGGCGATTTTTCCGGTCCGGCCGGCGCCCGCAGCATCTTGCGTCGCGAGGATGTCGAGGCCGCGGTGCTGGAGACTGCACGCGGCGGCATCCTGCGTCGTGGGCTCGGCCTCGGTCAGGCCGATGTCGCCCTGGTGACCAATGTCAGTGCGGATCACTTTGGCGAGTACGGGGTCTACAGTCTGGATGACCTCGCCGAGGTCAAGCTCAGCGTTGCCCACCTGATCGCTGACGACGGTGTTCTGGTATTGAACGCAGACGATGATTCCCTGGTTCGACACGCCGCCAACCTGCACTGCCGGATTGCCTGGTTCGCACTCCGCGATGAGCATCCGATCCTGGAGGCCCATCGAAGTGCTGGCGGCGCCACTTGCGCAGTGCGCGAGGGTGAGCTCGTACTGAACGACGGCAGAGGGGAGTACGCCCTGGGGGCAGTCGCAGACATGCCGCTGAGTGTCGGTGGCATCGCCCGCTACAACATTGCCAACCTCGCGGGTGCCGCCCTGTGCGCGTTCCTCGCAGGCATTCCGCTCGCAGGACTTGCCGAAGTGCTGACGCACTTTGGCGCGAATCGCGAGGACAACAGCGGCCGCCTGCAGCGCTGGAACCTTGGCGGCATCGTGGTTCTGCTCGATTACGCGCACAACCCGGAAGGCCTCGATGGTTTTCTGACAATCGCGCGGCATGCGCAGCACGGGCGCCTTGGTCTGCTGCTCGGGCAGGCCGGAAATCGCGATGACGCGGACGTGCGTCAACTCGCGATCGTGGCGGCGCGGCATCGTCCGGATCGCATCGTGCTGAAGGACATCGCCGGCTACATGCGCGGACGCGTACCCGGAGAAATCGCCGAGATTCTGCGCGCTGCGCTGATTGCCGCAGACGTGTCGACTGACGCCTTGCTGACCTTGCTCGATGAAGTCGAGGCGGCGCGCAGCCTGTTGCAGTGGGCGCGTGCGGGTGACGTGGTTGCCTTGCCGGTGCACGCAAGTGCAGCACGCAGCGCGCTCACCAGTCTGCTCAATCGAATGGAAGTCGAGCAATGGAATGCCGGTGAACCTGTGCCCGAGACCATTCGCCCGGCCGCCGGCTTGACGAACTGCGCGTCATGAGCCGGCTGGCTGATCCGGTTGGCGCCGCGCTGCTGGCGCCTTTGCATGAAGGCTGGCTGCCGGTACCAATGGTTGGCCGTGTGCTGTTTGCCAATGCGCGTGCGCTGCCGGCGATGCCGGTGGCCACGGCGCGCCTGGTGTGTGAGCAGGATTTCAAGCCGTACGCGGATCTGCTCGATCCCGCGACGCTGGCTGCGCCGACAGATTGCGGCGAACGATTTGCGCTGGCCTTGCTGCTGCCGCACCGGCAGCGCGACCAGATGCGTTGTCTGCTGGCCGAGACCGCGCTGCGCCTGGCTGCGGACGCTGTATTGCTTTGCGCGGCCGCCAACAACGAGGGCGCGCGCTCGCTGCAGGCGGATGCCGAACGTCTGCTCGGACCGCTGCAGCAGGCCTCGCTGCACAAATGCCGGGTGCTCTGGAGTCGGCCCGGCGAGCGCGTACTCGATCGCAGCCTGGCTGCCGAATGGATCGCGGCCGCGGCACCGCGTGTGGTCGCCGGCACCCGCCTGCTGAGCGCGCCCGGCGTGTTTTCCTTCGATCACATCGATCCCGGCTCGGCCCTGCTCGTCGCCCGGCTGCCGGTTGATCTCGCTGGTGCGGGCGCCGACCTCGGGGCCGGCTGGGGATATCTGTCGTCGCAGTTGCTTCTGAGGTGTCCTCGCGTGACATCGCTGGATCTGTACGAGGCCGACGCGCGCGCGCTCGCGCTGGCGCGCCGCAACCTGCACGCGCAATGCGACGGCTCAGCAGCCAGGACGCCTTTGCTGGATTTTCACTGGCTCGATGTCACCGCCGGTCTGGACCGGCGCTACGATTTTATCGTCAGTAATCCGCCGTTTCATGTCGGGCATGCCGGAGAACCTGAGCTCGGTCGCCGCTTCATCGCGGTTGCTGCCGCAGCCCTGAATCCCGGCGGTCGATTGCTGGTGGTGGCCAATCGCCATCTGCCTTACGAGGCCGCGCTGGCCAAGGCATTTTCCCGAGTCGACAAGTGCGCCGAGACGCAGGGATTCAAGGTGTTCGAAGCGATACGCTAGTGTGCAATGCCGCACCAGTTTCTCCCGATGCGTCCGGAGCCATCATCGCCGCCGCTGTCAGGGGCAGAAGGGTGCGACGGTTCTCTCGCTGGCTGGCAGGCAATAGACTGGGCGGCGGAGCCCTTGCAACAACGTATTCGGGCACGCCCCAGGCAGGACGCAGAGATGAAGCTGGTGAAATATCTATCGCGACTGGGCTACGGCAGTCGCCGGGAAATCGAGGCGATGATGGCCGACGAGCGCGTCTGCGATCGCGCCGGGCAGCCATTTGCTGAGCGTGATACGCCGGCGCACGACGACATCCATATCGATGGCGAAGCGCTTGATCCGGCCCCTGGTCTGGTACTGATGCTGCACAAGCCGGTCGGCTATGTCTGCTCGACCAAGGACGCCGGGCGTCTGGTCTATGACCTGCTGCCGCGGCGCTTCCGTCTGCGCGATCCGCTGGTCTCGCCGGTAGGTCGACTGGACCGCGATACCTCCGGACTGCTGCTGTTCACCGATGACGGTCAGTTGCTGCACCGGATCACCTCACCGAAGCGACATCTGCCCAAGGTCTATGAGGTTGAGTTGGCCAGCGATCTGCGCGGCGATGAAGCGGACACGTTTGCCAGCGGCACCCTGATGCTGGAATCCGAGACCCGTGCTCTGGCGCCCGCCGAACTGGAAGTGCTGACACCGCGGCGCGCCCGCATCGTATTGATTGAAGGTCGCTACCATCAGGTGCGCCGGATGTTCGCCGCGGTCGGCAATCATGTGCTGAGCCTGCACCGCTGTCGCATTGGTATGTTGGAACTGGCCGAGCTCAGCGCCGGATCGTGGCGCTATCTCGATGACCAGGAAATTGCATCGCTCAGTCAATGACGCCGATGCCTGCCCAACTGGCAGCCCGGCTTGCGCAACCTGCTCCGTTGCAGGAGCAGACTGCGCCTGAAGGCTATCAGTCGCCTCAGCTCGAGCGGCAGCCACCGGTCGGCAGGGTCTCCCGATCACCGTCGTTGTAGAGCACGTCGATGGTGGTGCCATCCTCGCTCACGCGGGTGATGCGTCCGGCATACCACTCGTTGCCGTTCTTCCAGCGACATTCGATGCG
Organism: Pseudomonadota bacterium; assembly: GCA_022843465.1. GTDB lineage: Bacteria > Pseudomonadota > Gammaproteobacteria > Xanthomonadales > Ahniellaceae > 0-14-3-00-62-12. The sequence goes on from JALHNO010000002.1 coordinate 143,382, forward strand.
CGTGCCTTCCTTCCAGTCATAGGGACGGATCAGGTGCAGGCCCAGGGTTTCCCGCGTGCCGTCGTCGTAAACGATGGTGACGGAATTGCCGGCGCGGCTCTCGATCACACCCGGGAACCAGTAATCACCACCACGCCATTGTCCGAGCACCCAGTCGCCGCGTTGCTGGGCAGTGGCCGCCATCGCGGCGAACAGAAAGAGGCAGAGCAGGATGAGTCTTGTTTTCATGATGGTTTCCTGAGGATGAACTACGTGCCGGGTGCTGGCATTGATGTCTGTGCGGAGCGTGCGGGCAGGAATCCGTTTCCTGCCCGCAGCTGTGCGCCAGCCTAGCAAGCGCGCTCTTGCCGCCACAACCTGTCGACCGCATTCCCGTTGGAAAACAGACGCGACGATGTCCGTCCGTCTTGGCTGACACAATCAACGGAATTCTGCGCGGTGATGACCTGGTGATGACGACTGGGCATTCCGGGCGCCCTGGCTACCGATTGTTCTCGCTGGCCGCTCAGCGTGCGGCCAGCTTGCCCAGCAGTTGTTCCGCCATCGCCATGCGCTGTGCCGGCTCGGGCATCTCGTGACGGAGCCTGAGCTTGTCCTGGCCATCCAGTGTGTAGATCCTGGGCTGCGTCTGGATCATCCGGATGATCGTCATCGGATCGATGTCGGGCTGGGCGCGGAAGAAGAGTCGTCCCCCCTTGCTGTCGAAATCCAGTTTGCGAATGCCCAGCGACTGGCAGCGCAGCTTGATCGCCGTGATCGCGAACAGGGATTTGACCTGCGCCGGCAGCAATCCGAAACGATCGATCATTTCGACTTGCAGTTCGCGCAGTTCCTCGTCGTCATTGGCCGAGGCAATGCGCTTGTAGAGCGTGAGCCGGGTGTGGACATCCGGCAGATAGTCATCGGGGATCAGCGCGGCGATCCGCAACTCGACTTCACTGCGGCGCTCGTCGCGCGACTCCAGATCCGGAATCTTGCCGGCCTTGAGCGCTGCCACGGCGCGTTCAAGCATCTCGGTATACATCGAGAAGCCGACTTCCTGGATCTGACCGCTTTGCTCCTCGCCCAGCAATTCACCGGCGCCGCGGATTTCCAGATCGTGGGTTGCCAGGGTGAATCCGGCGCCCAGTTCATCGAGCGAGGCGATCGCTTCCAGGCGCTTCTCGGCATCGGCCGTCATTGCCTTGCGTTCCGGCGTGATCAGATAGGCATAGGCGCGATGGTGCGAGCGCCCGACGCGACCGCGCAACTGGTGCAACTGGGCGAGACCGAACTTGTCGGCACGGTGGATGATGATGGTGTTGGCGCTGGGCACGTCGATGCCGGACTCGATGATGGTCGTGCACAGCAGGACGTTGAAGCGCTGCCGGTAGAAATCCAGCATCACCGACTCCAGTTCCTTCTCCGGCATCTGGCCATGGGCGATCCGGATGCGCGCTTCGGGCACCAGTTCCTGCAGGCTGCGACTCATCTTCTCGATGGTCTCGACTTCGTTGTGCAGGAAATAGATCTGGCCGCCGCGCGAAAGCTCGCGCTGAAAGGCTTCTTTCAGCAGCGCGTTGTCCCAGGTCGATACGAACGTCTGGACGGCGACGCGATGAGCTGGCGGGGTGCCGATGATGCTCAGATCGCGCAGGCCGGACATCGCCATGTTCAAGGTGCGCGGGATCGGTGTGGCGGTCAGCGTCAGCAGATCGACCTCGGCCCGCAGCTTCTTGAATTGCTCTTTCTGGCGCACACCGAAACGCTGCTCTTCATCAACGATGACCAGCCCAAGGTCCTTGAAGCGGACGTCGTTCTGCAGCAGCTTGTGGGTGCCGATCACGATGTCGATCTGACCCGCCGCGATGCGCCGCAGCGCCTCATCGATCTCCTTCTTGGTCTTGAAGCGCGACAGCACCTCGACACGGATCGGCCATTCGGCGAAGCGGTCGCTGAAATTCTGGAAGTGCTGCTGGGCGAGCAGGGTGGTAGGCACCAGCAGCGCTACCTGCTTGCCAGCATGGGCAGCGACAAAGGCGCCGCGCACGGCGACTTCGGTCTTGCCAAAGCCGACATCGCCACAGACCACGCGATCCATCGGTCTGGGCTTCTGCAGATCGACGATCACCGATTCGATGGCGCTGGACTGATCCGGTGTTTCCTCGAATGGAAACGCAGCGGCGAACTGTTCGTAGGAGGCCCGATCGAAGGGCATCGATGTGCCCGGCCGGGCCTCACGGCGTGCATAGATTTCCAGCAGTTCGGCGGCGGCATCGCGCACTTTCTCGGCGGCACGACGTTTGGCGCGGGTCCAGGCCTCGCCGTTGAGCGCATGCAGCGGTGCCATTTCGGGGGCGGCGCCGGTGTAGCGTCCGACCAGATGCAGATTGGCCACCGGCACATAGAGCTTGTCGCCCTTGGCGTACTCGATACTGAGAAATTCGCCGACCTCGCCACCGATCTCCAGTTTGGTCAACCCGAGGTAGCGGCCGACGCCGTGGTCTTCGTGCACGATCGGTGCGCCCAGACTGAGCTCGCCGAGATCGCGGATGATGGTGTCGGGATCGCGACCGGCGCGCTTGCGGCGGCGCGCCTGCTGCACGCGCTCGCCGTACAACTGGCGCTCGGTGAGCACCACCACGGGCGGCTCGGTGGTGGCCAGGCCATCGTCGAGTTCGGCGACCGTGATCGCAAGCCGGGCGTCGGATTCCAGGAAGGCGTGCCAGGAGGGCAGCGACTGCGGACGCAGGGCAAAGCCTTCGAGCATTTCGCGCAGGGCTTCGCGGCGACCTGGCGAGTCGGATGCAATCAGCACGCGGCCGGGATAATGCGCAAGGAATTGTCGGAGTTCGCGGGCCGGATCGGCGTCCTTGCGCTGGATCGGCAAGGCCGGCGCTGGCTGCGCGCCGAGTACATGGGCGCTGCCCGGGTTGGGCTCGGCGCTGAGTTCGATCCGTGCCAGCAGATTCAACTGCGCGCGCAGAGCTTCCGGCGCGAGGTAGAGCTCGGTCGGTGGCAGCACCGGGCGCTCGATGTCGTGGGCACGACTCTCGTGCCGCAGTCCGACCTGCTTCCAGAACTGCGCGGCGGATTCGAGCGCGCCTTCTTCAATGGCCAGCAGGGCGCGATCGCCCATGTAGTCAAACAGGGTATCGAGCTGATCGAAAAACAGGGGCAGGTAATACTCGATGCCTGCCGGCGCCACGCCCTCGCGCAGATCCTGGTAGATCGGGCTGCGCCTGGGGTCGATGTCGAAGCGCTCGCGCAGTCGAGTCCTGAAATCCCGCGTGGCCGTTTCGGTCAACGGGAACTCGCGGGCCGGCAGCAGGTTGACCTGGTCGAAGCGATTGAGCGAGCGCTGCGATTCGACGTCGAAGCCGCGAATCGAATCAATATCCTCATCGAGCAGTTCGATCCGGTAGGGCGTCGCCGAGCCCATCGGAAAAATATCGAGCAGGGCACCGCGACTGGCGTAGTCGCCGGGTTCGAGTACCTGCGGCACATGGCGGTAGCCGGCGCCATCCAGTCGCCGTCGCTCAGCCTCGATCTGCAGCGATTGGCCGACCTTGAGCACCAGGCTTGAGCCAGCGATGAAGCGGCGCGGTGCAACCCGCTGCATCAGGGTGGCGACCGGCACCACGACCACGCCGCGGCGCAGACTCGGCAACTGGTAGAGCGTGCTGATGCGCTGAGAAACGATATCGGGATGTGGCGAAAATACGTCGTAGGGCAGGGTTTCCCAATCGGCGAAATGCACCAGTGGCAGCTCGGGATCAAGAAATACGCGCAGTTCCGATTCCAGCTGGTGCGCGCCGTGGGTATCGCGTGCCACCACGACCAGCAGTCCGTCATGCAGACGCGCAGCCTCGGCGAAGGCCAGCGCCTTGGCCGAGCCAGCGGGTGTACGCCAGTGGGCGCGTTTGTGGCCGGCCTGGGGCAGCGGCGGCGACAGCAGGAGACGGGTCATGCGTGGACGAGGTCGGATGGGCCGGGCAGGATATCGCAGCTGGCCTGACGATGGCGTGACCCGATCGCTTGCGCGATGATGTGTGCAGACACTCACTTGGGAGCAGGCTTTGGCAGCCGGACTGTTTGTGCGAAGCGTGATCGTGCTTGCCGGGCTGTCGCTGCTGGCGGTGCCGCTGCTGGTGGCGCTGCCCGATGTCACGGCAGCCGATGCCGGCGGCCGTGCCGGCGCCGCCCGCGCTCGGGCGCTACCGCGTCTGCAATCGGCACTTGCAGAACATCGGGTGCAGGCTGGTGATCCGGTGCTGATTCGCATCTTCAAACAGGAGCGCGAGCTTGAGCTGTGGATGCAGCCGCGTGGAGAGAAGTTCCGCCGTGTGCAGACGTATCCGATCTGCGCCTATTCCGGCCAACTCGGACCCAAGACGCGTCAGGGTGACGGCCAGGCCCCCGAGGGTTTCTATCGCGTCGGCAAGGGTCAGCTGAATCCTGCCAGCAGCTATCACCTTTCCTTCAACCTCGGATATCCCAATGCCTATGAGCGCGCCCAGGGTTGGACCGGCGACTATCTGATGGTGCACGGCAATTGCGTGTCGATCGGCTGCTATGCGATGGGTGATGCCGCCATCGAGGAGATCTATACCCTGGTTTCGGCGGCGCTCGATGGCGGCCAGGATGCCGTGCCGGTGCACGCCTTTCCGTTTCATCTGGACACTGCCCACGAGGTGCAACGCCGCGCTTCGGAACACGCAGAATTCTGGGCGCAACTGGCTGAGGGCTACCGCGCCTTCGAGGCGAATCCGGTGCCGCCCCGGATCAGCGTGCGCGCGGGCCGCTATCTGGTGCAGTCGGCTGACTGAGTGCGGTTTCGACAACGTTCCGGCAGCGCAGTAGTCTGTAGGCGCTTTTCGATCTCCGCTGCGTGTCCGCCGGGAGTAGCGCATGGATTTGAGCACACTGCAGGAATGGGTCGCCGGCTGGCCGGGCGTCAGCCATGAAATCAAGTGGCATGACGATGTGGTCTTCATGGTGGCTGGCAAGATGTTCGTCGTGCACTGCTTCCAGGGCAAGAACCAGGGCCAGCTCAGTTTCAAGGTCGAGGATGAGCGCTTTCTTGAACTTACCGATCGCCCGCACGTGATTCCGGCGCCCTACATGGCGCGCGCACACTGGATTTCGCTGTTGCCGTCCTGCGAGATGGACAGTAGCGAGAAGCGGGCGATGGTGCGGCGATCCTACGAACTGGTGCGCGCCAAACTGACACGCAAGCTGCAGGCGGAACTCGCGGATTGAGCCCGACGCTGGCGCCGTCGTCAGGTTGCAGCCGGGTTGCCGAGATCGAGCCATACCCGGGTAACGCCGGGCTCTTCCAGCAGCGGGCGTCGCCTGAAGCCGAGTTGATCGGCCAGCATCAGCATGTTCGCGTTCTCATTCATCACATCGCCGAACACCGCGCGCAGTTTGCGTCGCCGCGCAAACTGGATCAGTTTGCGCATCATGTAGTAGCCCAGACCCATTCCGGTCAGCGGACGTCCTACCAGCAGGGCAAATTCGGCCAATCCGGTTGCCCGGTCAAAGCTCAGTCGGGCGACAGCACCGATCAAGGCCTCGCCTGCGGGTAGCGGCTCGCTGGCGACCAGGGCAAATTCGCGTTCGTTGTCCAGTTCGCAGAGCTGGCGTGCATACTCTGGTGTCAGTTCGGTGATCGGGTGCATGAAGCGCATGCGCACCTCTTCGGGCGAAAGCGTAGAGAATCCGGCGCGCAGAGGCTCGACATCGAGCGGGCTGATCGGCCGCAGCAGCAGTTCGCGGCCGTTCGGCAGGCTGAGCATTTCCTGCCACAGTCCAACCCGGCGGCGTGCGATGGCGGGTCTGCGGCGACCGGTTGGTTTCATGTTGCGCATTATCCGTCGAATCCGCCGAAACAATGTTCTACCGGCGACAACGGCGCGCAGCAAACTGTGGGCGCCGTTCAGAGTACGACACCGACACCCACCGACCAATGCAGCCGGTCGAACTGGAATCCAGGCGGCCAGCGCCGGATCTGGGCCGAACCGATGATGGGGTAGACATAGCGCGAACTGCCGATCATGCCCTCGCGCCGGCCGATCAGGCGACCGCGCGTCGTGAGAAACAGTCCCTCGGGAAAATCCACCGACTCGACATAGCCCGGCAGGCGAATGCGGAACCTTCCCTGCGATGGCGCGCCGGGCAGGGGCCGCTGGCCACGATCGAGCGGGAATGCCAGCACCTCGACCTCGGAAACGTCCTCCAGATGATGCACCTTGATGATGGCACCGCCCCAGATGACGTCGATATCGTCCAGCGATTGTTCGACGGCCTGCCAGGGCGCGATGGCGGTCTGGGCACCGCCAGGATCAAATGCCGGTGCCGCGCAGCCGGCCAGCAGGGCCAGCAGGGTCAGCAGCGGCAGTGCATATCGGATTGCTGATCGACGGGTTGCGCGCAGCATGGTGCATCTCCTTCAGTCCTCTACCAGCCATTCCATTTGATGCTGGCTGAACCGGCTCTGAGCGAGATGTTGTGCAAGCACCGGAAGACACTCGCCGATGCTGCGATCAATCCGGTACGGCGCATTGATCAGCGCCATGCCGCAGCCGTTGAGGCGCAAGGCCGAATTGTCCGGGTGCAGCAGCAGTTCGGCGACCAGCACCTTGCGCAGGCCGCTGTTCTGCAGCCAGCGGTGAAACGGGGTGATGTGCTGGCGCAACTTGATCGGGTACCAGATCGCGAATACGCCGGTCGGCCACCGGTCCATGGCGTGGCGCAGGCTGCGCTCGATCAGCCGGAACTCTTCCGCCTGTGCCTCGAATGGCGGGTCGATCAGCACCAGTCCGCGCTTCTCCCTGGGTGGCAGCAGCGCCTTCAGCGCCTGGTAACCATCACGCTGATGCACGGCGACCCGGCTGTCGTTCTTGAAGAGATTGCGCAACTGCGCGTACTCGAGGTCCTGCAGTTCGCACAGTTGCAAGCGATCCTGATCGCGCAGCAGGGCTGCGGCGATTGCTGGAGATCCCGGGTAAAAGCCCTCGGGGCTGCCGCCATTCTGCGGGCCCTGCGAGCGCACGAGGTTGAGATAGGCATGGATCAGGGTGGGCAGGCGATCGGCGGCAAACAGGCGACGGACACCGTCGTGGGCTTCCCCGGTTTTTTGTGCCTCGATACCGCCGAGGTCGTAGCGCCCGGCACCGGCATGCGTGTCGACATAGCAGAACGGGGTTTGCTTGGCCTTCATCGATTCGATGCATGCGACCAGGACCAGATGTTTCAGTACGTCGGCAAAATTGCCCGCGTGGTAGGCATGTCGGTAGTTCAAGGCGATCCCCGCTGCAGTCGCCCCGAGTATGCGGGTTGCGCCGGTCCGCTCGCAACGGCTGGTCTGTGAAGCAGGTCAACAAGCCGTGAACCGGTCCAGTCCGGTGCCCGCATCAGTCCCAGGCAAGGATCAGGCGCGATGACGTCTGGCGGGCAGCGTTCAGACCAGCAACAGGGAGCATCCGGCGAGGGCGCTGCCGATGGCGATGGCGGCCAGCACATCGCTGGGATAGTGCAGGCCGAGCACCACCCGTGAGAGCGCGATCATCAGCGCCAGTGGCAGCAGAATCCATGCAAGCAGCGGGAAATGGCTGCAGGCCACCACGCTGAACGCGGTGGCGTGCAGGGTATGGCCGGACGGGAAGCTGAATTCGTCCAATGGCTGGATCAGGGCATGGATGCTGCGATGGCGGGCAAACGGTCGCAGCCTCCGTGTTCTGCTCTTGAGGCTTCGATAAAGCACGAGACAGCATAACCCGACCATCGCCAGGTGCAGGGCAGCCAGGGCGCCAGGGCGGCCACCGAATACACCGAGCACGGCGATCAGCGCATACCAGAGTGGACCGTCGCCGAGACGGCTCACGACTCGGAATATGGCAGCGACCCGGGCACGGTCGCCCCAGTTGTTGAGGCGCTGACAGATGCCGAGATCCGGGCCGGCCATCCAGGAGCGGATACGGGCCTGGGTCGGATTCACGCGGCATGCCTCGCAGCATCTCCGGCCAGCAGATCGAGCAGGCGCTGGGCAACCTGCGTCTGGTCCAGACTGGCGACGGCGGCGCGCGCCAGCAGACGCATCTCCGCGCGTTGGGCGCGATCCGCGGCAAGCTGGCTTGCGGCCTGGATGTATGCGCCGCTGTCGCCAAACGCAACGGTACGACCGGAGACGCCATTGTGTATGTGTTCGCGCGCCGCCGCATAGTCGAACGCCACCACCGGCAGGCCGCTGGCCATTGCCTCCAGGGTGACATTGCCAAAGGTGTCTGTGAGGCTGGGAAACAGGAACAGATCACCGCTTGCGAAATGGCGTGATAGATCATTGCCGCGCTGTACGCCGCAGAAAATGTGCTCGGGATTCTGCCGCCGCAGTTCCGCCAATGCCGGACCATCGCCAACCCAGACCATGCGTGCATCCGGGACCCGTGTCTTGATCTGCCTGAAGCTCTCGACCACCAGGTCCAGGTTTTTCTCCGGGGCAAGGCGACCGACATGCAGGATGACGGGTGCGTCGTCGGCCGCACCCCATTCGGAACGCAGCGCGGGGTCACGGAAGCGTGGATCGAAGCGCTGGGTATCGACCGCGCGTGCCAGGTGGGTGACGCAACGGAAGCCCTGCGCACGGAGCGCCTCGAGCAGTTCGCGCGTCGGCACCAGGGTGAGGTCGCCGCGGTTGTGAAAGCGGCGCAGCCAGGACAGCACAATCGGGGTCAGCAGTCCGGCGCCATAGTGGGCTACGTAGTCGTCGAATCGGGTATGAAAACCGGTCGCCGCACGGATTCCCAGTTCGCGTGCAGTGCGCACCGCCGACCAGCCCAAGGGGCCCTCGGTGGCGACGTAGATGGCATCCGGACGCCGTTGCCGCCAGTGTCGGCGGAACAGGCGGGTGCTTGGCAGGCCAAATCGCAGATCCGGGTAACGCGGAATGCGCAGGCCGCGGACCAGATGCTGCTCCAGTCCAGGCTCGGCCGCGTCGACACCCTGCTGCACTTGCCGAGGTCGCGTCAATTCGACTTCGTGTCCGAGTCCGAGCATCTGCTGGACGAAGTGCTGGACGGTCAATGCCACGCCGTTGACTTCGGGTGGGTAGGTTTCGGTGATGACCGCGATGCGCATGCCGAAGCTCCATTCCTCGGAGCAGCAGTGTGCTGCGCGCATGTTGCGTCGTGGTGACCCGCGTGTTCCAGTGCGATGACACTGCGGAAGATTCTGGGCAAGTCATCGAGATGTCCTCGACACCCTGCGTCGAATCGGGAAACCAGGATCAGGCCGCCTTGCGGTCGCCGACTCCTGCAGCCTTCTGGTTGCCGATGGATACTGGCGACTCTCGCGGCTGGCACACGCGAGCTGCCCGGTCGGCTCAGCGTTACGGCAACTCCTGCGTAGAGACCTCGAGCTTCAGGCCCAGTTCGACCAGATGATCGCGCTCCTGGTCCAGGTCGGTGCGGGTCAGCGGATGCGACTCCAGCCAGCGCTTGGGCAGCACCAGACTCAGGCTGTCATCACGCGCGATCGCAATCAGCCGGGGCGGCCGCTCGTCGACGCGTGCGCGATGCAGGAGTGCGGCCAGGCGCAGCAGTACCATCACGTGCTTGACCGGCTGCGCGATGCGCGCGGGTCGGTTGCGCAACTTGCTGGCGGGCGGATTGCGGCGGTGACCGCGTACGATGATCGCGAGCACTTCCTGGTCGGAGCGGGTGAACCCGGCCAGATCGGAGTTCTCCAGCAGATACTCGGCGTGCTGATGGTGTTGGCTGTGCGCGATCGCCAGGCCAATCTCATGGACGCGGGCGGCGAACTGCAGCCAGGTGCGGTGCTCGTCATCGAGATTCCAGGCGGCGGCGACCTGGTCGAAGAGATACATCGCCATGCGTTCGACTCTGCGTGCCTGGGCGTGGTCAACCGCATAGCGCTGGCCAAGTCCATCGATGGTGGCGAGTCTGGGATCGCTGTGCGCTGCGCGACCGAGCATGTCGTACAGCAGGCCCTCGCGCATCGCGGTCTCGGCAACTTGCAGGGACTTTATTCCCAGAGTTTCCATCACCGTGTCGAATACCACGAAGCCGCCGGCGATGATGGCGCGACGATCCTCCTGGAGGCCGGGCAGGTCGAGTCGATCGGCGTGTCCGGCGCGCAGCAGGCGATCGCGGATCTCGTTGACGCTGGCGCGGTTGATGCTGCCCTCGCGATTGCCCAGGGCGCGCGCGATCGCGCCAATGGACTTCACGGTACCCGATGATCCATAGACCTCGGTCCAGCCACGTGCGCGGAAATCTGCGGCGAACTGCTGCAGTTCCAGCGCGATGCTGGCCTGGGCGCCGGCATAGCGCTTGCGGCTGATCTGGCCGTCGCCAAACCAGAGTTTGGAGGTCGCCACGCATCCCATCTGCAGGCTCTCGCGCTCGAGCGCTTCGAGACCTTCGCCGATGATGAACTCGGTACTGCCGCCACCGATATCGATCACCAGCCGGCGTGCGCCATTGTCCTTCAGGCCATGGGCAACACCGAGGTAGATCAGGCGCGCTTCTTCGCGGCCAGAGACGATTTCAACCGGATGACCAAGTGCGGTTTCCGCCGCAATCAGGAAAGGACGCGGCGCTTTGAGCTTGCGCAGCGTCTGGGTGCCGACCACCCAGACCCGTTCGTGCGGCAGATGGGCCAGTCGTTGTCCGAATTTGGCAAGACAGGTCAAGGCCTCGCGACGCTTCGCCGGGCTGAGCGAGCCATCCTCACCCAGTCCAGCGCCCAGCCGGATGCTCTCGCGCAGGCGATCGATGACGCGCAGTTGACCGTGTTCGACGCGAGCCACCACCAGATGGAAACTGTTCGAGCCGAGATCGACCGCTGCAAGTTCGTCGCCATCCTGGAGTGTGTTCGGCATGTCCGGTCTCAGTGACAGAGCTTGGCGAGCAGGGCTTGCTGAGCGGAATGCGGCATGCTGTCACCACAACTGACACGCAGATAGCTGCCATCGGCGAGCAATTGCCAGGCCTGCTGATTGTCGGACTGGTAGTTCTCGATTTCCTCCTCCACGACCCGGCGCGCCAGTGCCTCATCAAGGATCGGAAACGACACTTCGATCCGTCGCAACAGATTGCGGTCGAGCCAGTCCGCGCTCGAGCAGTAGAGTTCGGGTGCCCCCATGTTGGCGAACCAGTAGACGCGGCTGTGCTCGAGAAAGCGTCCGACCAGGGAGCGCACGGTGATGTTCTCGGACACGCCTGGTACACCGGGTCGCAGGCAACAGGTGCCGCGCACCATCAATTCGATCTTTACGCCGGCGCGCGAGGCGGTATACAGGCTGAGGATTACCTGCGGTTCGTTGAGGTGGTTGATCTTGGCGCGAATGGCTGCCGGTTGTCCGCTCAGCGCAATTTCAGTCTCGCGCGCAATTTTCTGCAGCAGGGTCTTGTGCATCGTGAACGGTGACTGCAACAGATGACGCAGCTTGATCAGGGGGCCCAGCCCGGAGATCTGCTGGAACATCTTGTGGACGTCCTCGCCAATCTCGGGATGGCAGGTGAGCAGTGCCAGATCGGTGTAGGTGCGCGCGGTTCCGGCATGGTAATTGCCGGTGGAAAGATGCACATAGCGACGCAGGCCGGTGGCCTCGCGGCGCACGATCAGCAGCATTTTTGCATGGGTCTTGTAACCGACCACGCCATAGACCACCTGCGCCCCCGCGGCCTGCAGGCGATCGGCAAGTCCGAGGTTGGCTTCTTCATCGAAGCGTGCGCGCAGTTCGATGACCACGGTGACATCCTTGCCGGCCCGCGCCGCATCGACCAGGTAGCCGACCAGGGGCGAATCAATGCCGGTGCGATACAGGGTCTGCTTGATCGCCATCACCTCGGGGTCGGTGCTCGCCTGACGCAACAGGTCGAGCACGGTGACGAACGAGTCGAACGGGTGGTGCAGCAGTACATCGCCCTCGCGCACGGCGTCGAACACGGTCGCTGCCGCCGCCAGTCGCGGTTGCACACGTGGCGCGAACTTCGGAAATTTCAGATCCGGCCGGTCGGTCATGTCGAACACCGCCGAAATTCGGCTGAGGTTGACTGGGCCGTTGCAACGGTAGATGTCGTCCTCGCTGAGTTCGAAGTTCGCCATCAGGAACTTGAGCGTGACCTTGGGACAGGTATCGGCGACTTCCAGGCGTACCGCCTGGGCGAAACCGCGGCCGTGCAATTCGTCTTTCAGCGCGTGGGCGAGGTCCTCGGTTTCGTCTTCGTCGACGATCAGTTCGCTGTTGCGGGTGACGCGGAACTGATACGAGCCCTTCACCTGCATCCCCGAGAACAGCTCGTCGACAAACTCATGCAGGATGCTGGAGAGCAGAACAAAATCCTGCGAGCCGTCGCTGAGTTCGGCCGGCAGACGGATCACCCGCGGCAGTGAACGCGGTGCCCGTACGATTGCCATATGGCCTTCGCGTCCGAACGCATCCTTGCCCTTGAGCACCACGGCAATGTTCAGGCTCTTGTTGAGAATGCGCGGGAACGGATGCGCCGGGTCCAGTCCCAGTGGCGACAGTACGGGCAGGATCTGGGTCTGGAAATAGGTCTGCAGCCAGCGCCGCTGGCGCGCATTCCACTCGTCCCGCATCTGGATGCGAATGCCGTGCTTTTTCAGGGCCGGTCGCAGCACCTTGTTCCACAACTGGTACTGCGCGTCGACCAGTTCCAGTGCCCGCGTCCGAATCCGTTTGAAGGTCTCCAGCGGGCTGAGACCGTCCGGCGTCGCCGGGCCACCGCCGTAGGCAATCTGCTGCTTGAGCGCAGCGACGCGGATCTCGAAGAATTCGTCGATATTGGTCGAGCAGATGCACAGGAAACGCAGACGTTCGAGCAGCGGGATCGCCGGGTCCTGGGCCTGGGCAAGCACGCGCGCGTTGAACTCGAGTTGCGAAAGTTCGCGATTGATGTACAGACTGGGGTCGCGCAGGTCCTTGGCTTCGTTCTTGCGACTCATCTTCAGGCAGTCCTGGTATCGGCAACACGATCGGGGGCTGCCATTGAAGCAGAACTGTCCACACCGGTGGCTGGTTTTTCCAGGCGCGAGGCCGGAAACTCGCAGTGGAACACGCTGCCGAGGCCGAGTTCACTCTCGATCCGCAGGCGGGCCTGGTGCAGGGCCAGAACATGTTTGGCGATCGAGAGCCCGAGCCCGGTGCCTCCCTTTTCCCGGGAGCGGCTGGTCGACACCCGATAGAATCGTTCGGTGATGCGGGGCAGGTGTTCGGCCGGAATGCCATGGCCGGTGTCATGCACACTGAGTACAGCACCATCCGGCAGATCGCTCCAGCGGATGTCGATGCGGCCACCGGCAGGTGTGTAGCGCACCGCGTTGAACACCAGATTGGAGAATGCGCTGTGCAGATCCTTGGCTGAGCCGACCAGATCGCTGCGGCTGTCCAATCGCGTCGCGATCCTGTGCTGGCCGCCAGAAAGCGCTTCGGCTTCGCGCTTGAGCAGGGACAGCATGGCTTCCATGCTGACCGGCTCGTCGTGCAGTCCTTCCTGGGCATCAAGACGCGACAGTGTCAGCAGGTCCTCGACAATCTGCGTCATCCGCGTCGACTGCCGGCGCATTTCGACAATCATCCCGCTCGAATCGGGCAGGTCTTCAGGCTCGATCAGATCGAGGTAGCCGTGGATCACCGTGAGCGGTGTGCGCAGCTCGTGGGAGACATTGGCGACGAAATCGCGGCGGACCTGTTCCAGCTTGAGCAGGGTGCTGATGTCGCGCACGACCAGCAGCCACTGCGACTCGGCATAGGGTATCAGCCGCATGCTCAGGCGGATGTCGCTGTTGCCGGGGGCAGGCACATCGATCAAGGGCTGGTCGGTGCGTTCGGCACTGAGCCATTCGAGGATATCCCGGTTGTGCAGCAGGTGATCGATCACCTGCCCGCGATGCAGATGTCGATCGAGCGCGAGCAGCCTTTGCGCGGAGATATTGGACCACACCAGTTGCCGGGTATTGCTCAACACCATCACGCCGTCAGGCAGTGCCTCGGCGGCCTCGCGGTAGGCGCGCAGCAACTGCACCAGACGTCGTCGCCGTTGCCGACCGGCCTGATGGCGCGCATGCACATAGCCAGCGATATCGCTCCAGACGCCCATATCGTTGGGAGGGGCGCTGCGCTGGCGGCCACGCACCCAGCGCTGCAGGCGCATCAGGCTGGTCAGCGACCACAGCGCGTAGATCGCAAATGCAATCATCAGCGCTTCGACGATCGCCTGCATCGCCGCCCCGAGGGCCGCGGCGACGGCGACCAGTACGACCAGACGACCGATCGACACCTGCCAGGAATGGGACCGCAGGAAACTCAGCTCGGAATCGGCCATGGTGCCAGTGTAGCGGCGGCCCGCTCAGACCAGAATCGAAAAGCGATAACCGGACCCACGTACCGTCTGGACCAGGTTGTCCTTGCCGAACGGCTCCAGCGTCTTGCGCAACCGGCGGATGTGCACATCCACCGTGCGCTCCTCGACATAGACCGTGCCGCCCCAGACATGATCGAGCAGTTGGTCGCGGGCGTACACCCGGTCGGCGTGGGTCATGAAAAAATACAGCAGCCGATACTCGGTCGGTCCGATCGAGACCGGCTTGCCATCGGCGAACACCCGATGTGCCGCGCCATCGATGCGCAGCCCGGCGACTTCCACGTTGCCGTTCTCGCTGTCGCCGAGCGTGCGCCGCATCACCGCCTTGACGCGTGCGACCAGTTCGCGCGCGGAGAACGGCTTGACGACGTAGTCATCGACGCCGGCATCGAGGCCATGCACGCGGTCGTCTTCCTCTCCACGTGCCGTCAGCATGATGATGGGGACCTCACGGGTCAGTTCATCGCGGCGCAGGCGTCGCGCGTAATCGATGCCACTGACGCCGGGCAGCATCCAGTCGAGCAGGATGAGGTCGGGTACCTTGCGCGCGATGGCCTCCTGGGCAGCGCGGACGTCGGGCGCGTGCTCGGCACGCATTCCGGCACGGGAGAGGGCGACCGCAATCATTTCGCGGATGGCGGCTTCGTCTTCGACAATGAGGATGTGCTTCTGCATAGGGGGTCATGTAATGGGTAGGCTGCATTACACGACAGATCTGTTTCAGGTGTGTGACAGCGTGATCCCGGCCACAAGTCTAGCCGCAGTCCACGCGGGCGGCTGCCCGATCCTCGCGGATCGCAGCTGGTGGTCCGGGTTCCGCCGGGTTGGCCGCTCAGGACGGCCGTTGCGAACGGTTGCGCAGTCGCTCGACTTCAAGCACCCAGGGCGTGATCGCCTGGATGCGCGCCTCGACGCGGGCGCGCTGGTAGTAGTCCAGCTTGGGCCGCTCCAGCAGACGACGCAACTGTTCCATGGCGTCCAGTGGCCGGCCGTTGAGCAAGGCGACTTCGGCATGCGCCTCGAGCGCGCGCAGCTCCTGCCCGGCCAGTTCCGAGGCGCGGGCATAGGATTGCTGCACGGAAGGGTCGTCGCCATGGCGCACCAGCAGATCGCGGAGCACGGCGCTGGCCAGTGCGCCGCGCTCGCTGTCGCCGGTGCGCACCAGTTCGTTGGCATAGCCCAGCTGCACGGCACGATTGCCGGGAAAATTCTTCGCCAGCCGTTCCAGCCTGGTCAGTGCCTCGGCACTGTCATCATTGGCGCTGAGCGCCTCGGCCAATGGCAGTTCGAACAGAGGTTCGTTGGGCCGTTCGGCTGCCATCACCTTCAATGCCGCAAGCGCCGGACGCGGCTGGGCGCCATACAGCTGGGCCAGGGCGAGGCCGTAGCGCAGCGAGGGCTGCAGCGACGCTTCCGCCGTATCCAGCTTCTTCTGGTACTCGCCGATCAGATCGGCGGGCGCAATTGCAGTCAGTACGTGTGCGCGCTCGCGCATCAAGTGGAATCTGGCTTCGTCTGGGCGTTCCAGCGCCGCAGGACGCAACTGGTCACGTTCAATGGCGGCGGCGCGATCCTTGGCCTCGGTGACGCGCGACAGTGTGACCGGATGGGTGCGCAGGAACTCCGGCCTTTCCCGCCCGTTGGCGCGCATGGCGCGACCCATCCGGGCAAAGGTGGTGGCCATGGCACCCGGGTCGAACCCGGAATTGTGCAGGGTGTGGATGCCGATGCGGTCGGCCTCGTACTCGTTGTTGCGAGTGAAGTTGATCGATTGCTGCTGCAACAGGCCCATTCCGCTGATCAAGGCGGCTTCGGTGCCATCGCCACTGGCGCCCTGGGCTGCAATGACCGCGCCGATCATGGCCAGCGCGATCGGCAGCGTGGCCTTCTGCATGGATTCCCAGGCACGCACCAGGTGCCGCTGCGAAACATGGGCAATCTCGTGTGCCAGCACCGCGGCCAGCTCGCTTTCGGATTCGAAGGCGTAGATCAGCCCGACATTGACGCCGACATAGCCGCCCGGGGCGGCAAAGGCGTTGATCTCGTCGGAGCGGACCACGAAGAAGGTGAAGTCATCGGCCTGGCGTTCGCTGTAGGCGACCAGGCGATAGCCGAGCGCACGCAGATAGTCGGCGACCAGGGGGTCTTCGATGATCAGGTTCTGCCGCCGCAACTCGCGCAGCAGGCTTTCGCCATAGCGGCTCTCTTCTTCTGGCGACAGCAGGCGATCGGCCGACGCGCCCATGTCGGGCAGCGCAATGTTTCCGGACGCGGCCAGCGGCTGCAGTGTGCAGAGGGCTATAATCAGGGCGAGTAATCGGGTCAGCACGGTGATTCGAGCGGCCTTGGAGCGGGTGTCTAGCCTAGCGCGACTTTCAGGAAGCGTCTTAACGTGGTCTACGGTCTGTTCATCCAGGATTCGCCGGGCGCCGAACTCGGCTTCCCGGCCGCTGCCCGATTTCTTGCCGGCTTGCTCAGTCGCGGTCACAGCGTCCGCCAGATATTCCTGTATGCCGACGCTGTGCTCGCAGTCACCCAGCCCCGGCACTCAGGTTTGCCTGGACTGGATATGCTGTTGGACCTCGCGCTGGCGCACAAGGTTCCCGTACTCGCCTGCCAATCGGCGATCGAGCGTCTTGCCCTGGTCAGCGCGGCAGATACACCCGTAACCGTCGGTAGTCTGGGACAGTGGTTCGACGCCTGTTACGAAATGGATCGCATCATGGGCTTTGGTGCATGAGCAGGATCCTCGTGGTGCTGCGCAGTGCGCCGGGACCGCGGGCGCGCGAGGCGGTAGACGTCTGCCTGGCGGCCCTGGCCTACGAGCATGATGTTTCCGTCCTGCTGATTGCCGCTGGCGTCCTGGCACTGAAGGCGGTACCGGCATCTGCCGGTTCCACCCTGCCTGATCTGCCGCGGGCACTGGAGGCCTGCCGTCATCATGGGCTGGGTCGTCTGGCGGCCAGTCAGTCCTGTCTGCTGGAGCGCGCGCTGGTCTGCGATATCGCTGATGTCGAACTGCTGGCGGCGCCCGCCATCGGCCTGCTCATCGAGGAGCATGCTCATGTCCTCAGCTTCTGAGGGTGGCGTGCTGCATCTGCTCAGTTCAGCGCAGGGCATGGTCCTGCCGGAGGGGTTGCTGATTTCGCTGTCTGCACAGGACAGCATCGTCCTGCTCGCCGATGCAGTGTTGCTGGCCCTGGCCGGCAATGCGCTGGACTGGGCGCTTGTTCCTGAAGGGGTTCAGGTGCTGGCCCTGCAGAGCGATCTTGAACAGCGCGGACTGGGCGCGCATGCCCTGCATCCGCACGTCGAGCGCGGCGATGACCTGGCCTGGGTGATCGCCAGTGAGCGCCACCCGCGCAGCATCAGTTGGGGAGGCGGTCGATGAGCAGGGACATCCTCGCCACGCTGCGGCTGGACGCTCGTGGCTATCTGCTGGATGGCGCGGCCTGGTCGCCTGAAATTGCCGTGGCAATGGCCGAGCAGGACGCGATCGTACTGGGTCCGGAACACTTCGAGATCATCGGGTTCCTCCGCGACTACCATGCCCGCTTCGGGCTGGCGCCGCCGATGCGCCTGCTGGTCAAGGAGATCGGCCGCCAGTTTGGTCCCGATAAAGCATCGAGCCGTTATCTTTATCGGCTGTTCCCGGAGGGTCCGGCCCGGCAGGCTTGCCGGTATGCCGGGCTGCCCAAGCCGACTTCCTGCGTCTGATCCGAGTAATCGCGCCCCATGAATCGCATCGAGATGTACACCACCGCCATCTGTCCCTACTGCCTGGCGGCGAAGAACTTCCTCAGTCGCAAGGGACTGACCGTGGAAGAGATCCGCATTGATCTGGATCCCGCGCAGCGGCAGGAAATGGTCAGCAAGACGCGGCGGATGACGGTCCCGCAAATTTTTGTCAACGGTCATCACGTCGGTGGCTATGACGATCTGGTCTCGCTTGATCGCCGGGGCGAACTGGCGCCGCTGCTGCACTCCGATTGACCGCGAGCTCTGCCCGCCGCCAGCATTCGTCGTCCCCCATCAAGGAATCGCAGTCCATGTCAGACCGTATCGAGGAGTTTGCCGAGTTCCGCAAGCGCATGAATGAGCGGATTCTTGCCGAAGACAACCAGGTGGTGCGGCGCTTCTTCGCGCTTGATACACAGACCTACAAGGCCGGGGCGCTGGCGCTGAAGACCAAGGAAATGCTGGGCCTGGTGGCGTCCCTGGTGTTGCGCTGCGACGACTGCATCAGTTACCACATCGCCCAGTCGCATGCCGCCGGTGTCAGCCGCGAGGAGTTCTTCGAGGTATTCAGTGTCGGTCTGGTCGTCGGCGGTTCGATCGTCATTCCGCATCTGCGCCGCGCGGTGGATTTTCTCGATCAGCTTGAGGCGGGCGCCGCGGCAAGCCCGAGCGACTGACTTTTGTTGCAGCATGCCGCCGGCTAGAATGGCCGGCTGACCCCAGGGAATCTCTCAAATCCTCCTCTGTGATCCGATTGCCGCATTGCGCAGTGCTCGGAGTCCTCATGTACCAGCACGTACACTGCGGTTCCTGCGCTCCGTGCGCCTTGCACTCGAACCGCAAGGGAGGATTTGAGAGGTTCCCCCCACCAGACTGGAGAGCCCCATGAGCACGACGATCGCGGTGATTCGCGGAGACGGTATCGGACCGGAGATCATGGATGCGACCCTGCGCGTCCTCGATGCTCTGGCCGTCGGGCTGAAATACGAGTTTGTCGACGCCGGTATGACCGCTTACGAGAAGCACGGTGTGCTGTTGCCGCAGCCCACGCTCGATGCGATTGGCCGGCACCGGGTTGCCTTGAAGGGACCGTTGACCACGCCGATCGGCGAAGGCTTCAGCTCGATCAATGTCGAGCTGCGTCGACGCTTTGATCTCTACGCCAACGTGCGTCCCGCCATCACGTTCCCGGGGACGCGAGCGCGTTACGACAACATCGATCTGATCACGGTGCGCGAGAACACCGAAGGCGCCTATGGTGCCGAAGGTCAGACCATGTCGGCCGATGGCCAGCAGGCGCAGTCGCTGATCCGGGTTACCCACCGCGGCTCCGAACGCATCCTGCGCTATGCCTTCGAACTGGCCGATCGCCTGGGTCGCAAGAAGGTCACGATCGTGCACAAGGCCAATATCATGAAGACCACTTCAGGCCTGTTCCTGAAGGTGGGCCGTGAAGTAGCCGCCGAATATCCGCAGATCGAAACCAACGAGATGATTGTCGACAACACCTGCATGCAGCTGGTGATGCGCCCCGAGCAATTCGATGTGATCGTCACTACCAATCTGTTCGGCGACATCATTTCCGATCTCTGCGCAGGGCTGGTGGGTGGGCTCGGACTGGCGCCGGGCGCCAATATCGGAAGCGATGGCGCGATCTTCGAGGCGGTGCATGGATCGGCCCCGGACATCGCCGGCAAGGGCATTGCCAATCCCTGCGCACTGCTGCTGGGTGCCGGCCAGATGCTTGATCATCTTGCCATGCAGGATCAGGCACGCCGATTGCGCGCTGCGATCCGCGCCACCATGGCGGCGAAAGATCGGGTCACTCCGGATCTGGGTGGCAGCGGCAACACCAGCGCCTTCGCCGACGCGATCATCAGCCGGCTCTGAGTCAGCGCGATCCCCGATGCCGTTGGGCAACGGGGATCGGTGCGCATCATTGCGGTTGCTGGTCTGCTGCAGGGATCGACAGGATCGTCAGCGGAGAAGCGGTTCGGGCGAAGGTGCCCGCCTCGATACCGGGCCAACTGGCCGAGTAGCTGACCTGACTGCCCGCGCTGCCGGCCGGCTGCAGACTGAAGCTGATCGATCCGACATCACTGTCACGTCCAGCCGGAAAGCCGGCAGGCAACGCGCAGGTTCGGCAATAGCCGTTGCGGCTCAGCAGATCGACCGTGCTGCCGGCAGAAAGTGCGTCCACCGTGGCCAGCGCCCAGCGCGGTTTGCCCTGGCCATCGTAGTAGTAGAGGATGCTGAACAAGCCGCCGGAACCCGCATTCGGCAATGAGCCCAGCGACAGTCCCCAGCCGGAATCCTGCGGTCCCGCATACCAGGTGCCGGTCATATCGACGCTGGGACGCAGGCCTGCTGGAATCAGCTCCTGCATGCACCAGGTCTGCTCGCTGTCGTCGCCGATGGTGAAGGTCATCACCGCCAGATAACCACTGAACGCGGCCGCCGCCACGCAGGTGGGGGCGTTCGCAGCCTGGACAAAATCCAGTCGCAGGCGGCCGCGGACACTGGCATCGACCTGCTGGCGCTGGCCGGAAGGGCGCGTGGGGTCGTAGGTGAACCTTTGCAGACTGTTGCCGTTGACGTCCGGCTCCGGCAGGAATCGGCCATCGAGGAATCGCCCTGAGGTCAGAAACCATTCCGGATTGCCGGCAGCGTCATAGGTATAGAAAATCAGCACGTAGACATCGCCACCGGCTGTGACCGGAGAGAACTCGATGCCGTGACCGCTATGGCGCGGATCGTAGAAAAATCCGCCGAACGGAACCGGGTCGATGCCGGCGCTGGTCTCGGCATTGCTCCAGCCCACCGCGTCCAGCATTGGCCGCGCCAGTGACAGCGTTCTCGGTGCGCCGACGATGAAGGGTCGCATCAGTTCGCCGGAAAAGCCGTCCTGGTCGATGTGCGAAACCGAGGAACCGGCGGAAATCGGATTGGGCGCGTACAACTGCACGTAATTGTCCGGTGCCGGCAGTGCGCGTCGCGGATTGCTGATCGAGTTGGTCGCCGAGGCGTCGATCCACTTGAGCCCCGAGCCGGCCGCCGCGGCCTGCATGCGCTCGGCGTCGCTGAGTTGATTGAACGGGCGCAACTGACCCGCTTGCAGCCAGGACAGCTGGGCCGAAAAGATGTCGTCGGTGCCGAGAAACTTTGTGCCGGCGTCGCTGCCGCTGTCCGGGTCAATCTCGACCAGGCTGATGAAGCCGAGGCCATGGGTGATTTCGTGCAGTGCCACCGTGATGAAATCCGGACTGCTGGTGGTCGATGCCTGGAAGCCATAGTGGAAACCCACGGCCCCCAGTGCGCTCGCTGTATCGACCTGGTTGTTGAAGGTCGCGCGAATCTGGGCCCGGCTGCAATCGTCGTCGAGTGCCTTGCAGAAGGCGGTGCCGCTGAGGCGCGCGGTTGGCCCATCCGCGTACCAGGTGTACTTGCGCGGCATCGAGGGCAGATCGGTCACCAGGGTACGTGGACCGGCTTGTGCCAGGGTCACCGAATTGCCGGTGCCCAGATTGTCCCAGCAGGCGTCGATATTGATCGGAACCGGACTCTGCAGTTCCTGTGCCAGCAATTCGGCGGCACGCAGCATGGCATTGCGGCGCTGCGCGCCGAGTGTCGTGCCGGTGTTGCCGGCCGAAGGCGTCGCCGGCGTATTGTCGAACCATTCGGATGTGCTGCAGGGTTGCTGTGCATTGCCCACCGCGTTGAAGTTGACGGCAAAACTGGCAGCCGCCGGTTCGCTCTGCGAGAGCGTGGCAGTCAGCGCAATGCTGGCAGGGATGCTGGTGCCCTGGGCAAGGTTCAGATTGACGATCAGCAGGTACCAGGGGCCCGCGCGCAACGGTTCTGCGCCGGTGCGACCAATCTGCAGCCATTCCGCATTGTCCGGGCCGATCGAGCGATAGTGCGAGAGCTCCTCGATGTAGCTCAGGCTGATCGGGCGCCCGCCACTCAATGAATCCGGGAATGGTGTGCCATGGCGCAGATACATGCCGATGTTCACGCCGGCCGTGGAAGAGTCCAGATTGATGCGCAGGAAACGATCGCTGGACGCGGCATTGATGAAATAGCTGGTCGTCAGGCTGTTGGCGGCAAGGTTGAAACTGACGGGCGTACCGGACTGCAACGGAATGCTCGGCGCAGCCTGCAATCCGGCCGCCAGCAACAGAAAGGTCAGGCTCGCGAGCAGAAAGCGCTTCACTGCTCCTGCTCCAGTCGTCGCGGAGCACGCGCGCTTTCGGCGTGCTTGTGCTCGCAATGCAGCAGCACGCTGCCATCGGCCTGCAGGGTCGCATCGATGCGGGTCTGTACCTGGGCATCGCTGAGCCGCTCGCGGCTTGTGGTCCCGGCAGCGATCGGCGTCAGGTCCAGCGGATGGGACGCCGCCGCGGGTATGTCGGCAGCAGGGGCGGTGTGTGCGGCCGTCAGCGCCAGCACCAGAACAAGGGTCTTGCATGGAGGGTTCATGGGTTTACCGTTTACTCGGAACTGTTGCGGATTGCCGGCTCATTTTAGCCCAATCCGCGCTGGTGACGACTTCGCCGATGCCAGGACTGCAGACGCCGTCACGGCCCAGTCGCAAGGGCTGTTGCAGCGCCGACTGCAGATAGTCGTGGGCGCCGCGTACGGCGCGGTCAAGCGACTGACCAAGTGCAAGTCCTGCCGCGATCGCGCTGGCATAGGTGCAGCCGGTCCCATGTGTCCTGATCGGCAGTCTGCGCGCCGCGAGTTCCATCGCGCCAGTGGCATCGGCGAAGATGTCGATCATGCGGCTGCCGCGACCATGTCCACCTTTCAGCAACACCGCACCCGCGCCCAATGCAACCAGTTCCTGGGCCGCACTGCGACGAGCCTTCAGGGTGTCCAGCGGCCGGCCAAGCAGAGCCTCGGCCTCGGGAATATTCGGCGTGATCACGCGGCACACGGGCAGCAGATGCCTGCGAACAAACCGGAGTCCGGCCGGGTCGAGCAAGCGGCCGCCTGAGGTTGCCAGCAGCACGGGATCGAGCACGATCGGCTGGGGCAGGCCGCAGATGCGCTCGAAGACCAGTCGGGCGGTCTTCGCTGTGCCCAGCATGCCGAGCTTGATGGCGGCAATCTGGATATCGTCCAGCACGGCATCGAGTTGCGCCGCCACCTGGACTGCGGGCAGCAGATTGAGCGCGCGCACCTCGCGGGTGTTCTGCGCCGTGGCAGCCGTAACGACGCAGGCGCCGGCGATGCCGTGGGCATGCACGGCGCGCAGGTCCGCCTGCAGACCGGCGCCGCCGCCGGAGTCGGAACCGCCGATCAGCAAGACAGCGGAGGTGTTGTTTTTTTGCGACATGTTGGTTCCATGGGCCGCGACCAGAGCGCGAATGATGACCCAAGGGCCGTGCGAACGGGGTATTTGACGTCCTGTTGTTTTTTTGAGACGATGTCGTGGACTCGCAACATTGCCTGGGGACCATGATCCAATCGAAACGCCAATCCGGCCGTTCTGCACTGAGCTTGCTGTCAGTGGCGGTGGCGTGTGCGATCAGCGCCCCGGTCTCCGCGCAGTCCGAGGTGATGGATGCATGGCGTGATTACGCACGCGCCTCGATCACACCTGATTTCGCCTGGGCGGACAAGCCGACTCTGGAGGCGCCTTCGGTGATGGGTCGTGTGCTTGGCAGCGAGCGGCCCGTGGTCAGGCTCGAGTTCGGCAGTGCCGATGCTTCGTTGCCGCTCAGCCTGAGCTTCAACAGCAGTCTGGCTAGCGAATCTCCGCACAGCAGTGCCTCGTTCGGCGCGCTCAGCGAGGTCGAGGTGCCGCGCGCTGGGCTAGTGCAGGATGTGCTTGCAGCGGGTGTCAGCCGCGCCGTAAGCGACAATACCCGGGTTACCGCGGCTGTGCTGATCGCCAACCAGCAATTTGCCTCGTTCGGTCTGGGCACCGAGTTGATCGAGCAAGGAATCAATGCGCCGCAGGACATCGCCGAGTCGTCTTCTGGCGTCGGCGTCCGGGTCGGTTTCGAACAGGTCTTGAGTGATCGTCTGATTGTGGCCACCTCGGTGCAGTCACGCATCGACATGGAGGCCTTCCAGAGCTATCGCGGTGTGCATTCCGGGCCGGGTGATTTTGATCTGCCGGCGCGCGCCAGTGTGGTGGCACGCTGGAGCCCGTTGTCGTTTGCGGACATTTCATTCTCGGCGCAGCGCGTGTTCTACAGTGATCTGGTCGCGTTCCACAGCGCCTCGCTGCCGGTGCGCGTGCTCTCACTGCTCAATGACGGCAGCACACCCGAGTTCACCTGGCAGGATCTGGATATCTTCGGTGCGGATATCGGCTTCCAGTTGGGCGCCGCTGATCGCCTGACGCTGCGCTACAGCAGCCAGCAGCAGCCGCAGCTGACTTCGCTGGTGCTCAGCAACGCGTTTGGCAACAGCTATACCGACCAGAACTTTGCGGTCGGCTACGAGCATCGCTTCGAGCGTGCAGGGCAGCTTCGATTTGCTGCGAGCTATGCACCGTCGGAGTACTTCTTGGGCAATATTTCTGGTCTCGATTCCAGCGATCCAGGTCGATCGATGGTGGAAGCCGAGGCCGTTTGGCGTTTTGACTTCTGATTTTCGGTTTCAGGGCTTGAATCCACTCGGGGCTCCATTGGAGCCCCTTTTTTTGCCCGACGTTCCTGATGCCACGTTGCGATCCTCCGACGCGACGCGTGCCTATGACCTATAGGCTTTCCGAGGCGAAATCGGCCAGTCGCGAGCGCTCGCCACGGCGCAGCGTGATATGGGCGCTGTGCTGCCAGCCCTTGAAGCGATCCACGGCATACGTCAGACCGGACGTGGTCTCGGTCAGGTAAGGCGTGTCGATCTGTTCGACGTTGCCAAGGCAGATCATCTTGGTGCCGGGCCCGGCACGTGTCAGCAGGGTCTTCATCTGCTTGGGTGACAGATTCTGTGCCTCGTCGATGATGACGTAGCGATTGAGAAAGGTACGTCCGCGCATGAAATTCATCGAACGGATCTTGATGCGCGACGCCAACAGATCGTTGGTCGCCGCGCGACCCCAGGAGCCGCCTTCCTGCGGGTCTGCGAGCACTTCCAGGTTGTCGGTAAGCGCACCCATCCACGGCGTCATCTTTTCCTCTTCGGTGCCGGGAAGAAAACCGATGTCTTCGCCAACTGAAACCGTAGCGCGGGTCATGATGATTTCGCGGTAACGCTGCTGGTCCATGACCTGGGCCAGTCCGGCTGCGAGGGCGAGCAAGGTCTTGCCGGTGCCGGCCGTCCCCAGCAGGGTGACAAAATCGATCTCCGGGTCCATCAGCGCATTCATCGCGAAATTCTGTTCGCGATTGCGCGCGTGTACACCCCAGACCGAGTGATTGCCGCCGCTGAAATCGTCGACGATCTGCAGCGTCGCCACGCCATCGCGTACCTTGAGTACACGGAACTCGGGCTCGTCGTCGCCATTGAGAAACAGGAACTGGTTCGGGTGCCAGTTGTCGTCCTTGCGCAATTTGATCTCGTAGAAGCTGTGACCCTTTTCCGACCAGGAGCGCAGATTGCGGCTGTGCTTGCTCCAGAAATCAGCTGGAAGTTCGGCGAGTCCGGTGTAGAGCAGGCTGAAATCATCGAGCGCGCGATCGTTCTCGTAATCTTCGGCCGGCACGCCGAAGATCGAGGCCTTGATGCGCAGATTGATGTCCTTGGAAATCAACACCACGTCGGCCTGCGGGTTCTGCTCCCGCAGCACCAGGATCGATGCCAGGATCTGATTGTCCGGGATGGCCTTCAGTCGCGTCTTCGCCGGCAGGGCATCGCTGGTCTGGAACAGCAGCCGGCCGATCTGGCCGTTCTTGCGCAGCCGCAACTCTTTCGGCCGCAACAGCTTGAGGCCCTTCTCGATGTTTTCAGCGCCGTTGGATTCGATCAGTTCGTTGATGAAGCGACTGACCTGGCGGGCATTGCGGGCGACCTCCGAAGTGCCCTTTTTTCCTGCGTCGAGTTCTTCGAGGACCGTCATCGGCAGGAACACATCGTGTTCCTCGAATCGGTAGATCGCAGTTGGATCATGCATCAGCACATTGGTGTCCAGAACATAGATGCGCTTGCTTGCTGACATCACGGTGTACTACTCCTGGCCGGGGAGGGATGCGCGACGCGAGAAGCGTCGTCGCGGGTGAAACGCGAAGGGTCGAGCGGGAGGGAAGGGGGCGCTTCGGCGTGGCGCACAGGCGCTGGACGCAACGGGGCGAGGACTCGGCGCGTACTCAAAATTTCATCGGATCCATGATGGCATCGAGGTTGAGCGAATCGCAGAACTCCAGGAAGTCGTCACGCAGTGCGGCGATGTGGGTTTTCGAGGGAATGCCGATGGTGATCTGCGAGGAAAACATTTCGGCCCCGGTCTGCATCGCGCGGAACCGGCTGGAGGTCAGGCTCTCCACCGAGATGCCGTGGTGCGCGAAAAATTCCGCCAGCTGAAAAAGTATGCCCGGCTTGTCGGCCGCGACAACCTCGATCAGATAGGGCAGCAGATCGGTCTGCATCGGCTTGGCGCCCGAGCGATGGACGTGTACCTTGATCGCTTCGTCGCGTTCGATGCGCGCGGTCGAGGTCTCCAGCTTGGCGATGGCATCCCAGGAGCCGACCGCGAGCAGGCTGACGCTGACGTGCGTGCCCAGCGCCGAAAGCCGCGATTCCACCAGCACGCAGCCACATTCGCTGATGCGTTTGGCGAGGGCCATCAGAGGTGACTTGTCCTGTGGCGCGATCGCCGCCAGCAGCAGATAGTTCTCGTTCGATGTGGGTCGTGCCACGAATGATTTCCGCTGATGGCCGGAGCAGGCCTGCAAGCAGAATACTTGTGGCCCAACAGGGCCGCAAGTAACATCAATTCATCCCCCTGAGTGGCCCGACCATGCAATTGCAAGGCAGTATCTGTGCGCTTGTCACGCCGTTTGATTCCGACGGGAGCCTAGACCTCAAGGCTTTGCGGGCGCTGATCGACTGGCACGTCGAGGCGGGTACATCGGCTCTGGTGATCGCGGGCTCCACCGGTGAGGCTGCCTTGATCAGCGAGATCGAGTACGAGACCCTGATTGCCGAGTCGGTTCTGCAGGCGCGCGGGCGGCTGCCGATCATTGCGGGTATTGGCGCACCGGCAACCGCGGCATCGCTGGCACTCGCCAGACGGGCCACTGCCCAGGGTGCCCAGGCGGTGCTGGCGGTCACGCCCTACTATGTGCGGCCGACCCAACTTGGTCTGCTGGCGCACTACCGCAGAATTGCCGATGCCGGTGGCCTGCCGGTGCTGCTCTACAACGTACCCGGTCGGACCGGATGCGATCTTCTGCCCGAGACGGTTGCCGAACTGGCGCAGCACCCCGGGATCATCGGAGTGAAGGAAGCGGTCGCTGAACATGGTCGCATGCTTGAGCTCGTGAAGCTGGCGAGTGACCGCTTCTGTGTGCTCAGTGGTGATGATCCAACGGCTCTGCGCGCCATGACCGCCGGCGCTGTCGGTACCATTTCGGTTGCGGCAAATGTAGTCCCGCGCAGCTTTGCGCGTCTCTGCGCATTTGCCCGCAGCGGCGATCTTGCTGCCGCAGGGCGGATCGACGCAGATCTGCAGACGCTCTACCGGGCGCTTGGTGTCGAGTCCAACCCGATCCCGGCCAAGTGGCTGTTGCAGGCCATGGGCCGGCTGCAAGGACACCTGCGGCTACCCTTACACCCCTTGTCGGACGCGCATCACGAATTCGTTGGCAGCTGTCTGCCCGATATTCATCGTTGCGAGGCTACAATGACCGGCGAACATTGACTGGACGGACGAGATGAAGCTTTCGAATGTGCTGCGCGTTGGATTGGCGGTGTCGTTGTGTGGCCTGGCAGGATGCGGCTGGTTCTCGCGCGAACGCAAAGAGGTCTATCAGGAAGCGCAGCAGGGCAAGGCGCTTGAAATTCCGCCCGAGCTGGACTCGCCCGCGCGGCGCAGCGTCATGCAGGTCCCACCTGGTCCGGTCAGCCAGGAGGGCATCAGCGAGAAGCCGGTCAGCGATGTCCAGGCCGGCGCCGCCGACATCACCGAGCAGTTGTTCATCGACGCCTCGCCCGGCGAGGCGTTCGAACGTGTGCGCGATGCGCTCGAGCAGGCGCAGATCGGAACCCTGGGTGCCATCGACGCCGATCGGCGCACCATCACGATTACCGTAGAGATCGAAACGATCGAGCCACGCTGGCTGCGCAAGGACAAGGTCAATCGGCGTCAGCTGTTGCGTGTGGTCCGCGTCGTGGCCGATGGCGCCAAGTCACGCGTGCTGGTGGCCGATGGCAATGGCAATGACGTCGATGACGAGGGCAGCAAGAAAGTGTTGCTCGCAGTGCGCGAGCGCGTGCTCGATTGATTGCCGCGGGTCGCTGATGAAGGCGACCCGATTGCGCAGGCGCGGCGATCACGTTGCCGTGGCCTAGCGCTCGAGCAGATCCAGTTTGTCCGGTTTGCCGTCCCAGGACTTGGCGTCCTCGGGCGGTTCCTTGCGTTCGGTGATCACTGGCCAGGCCTTGGCGAGTTCGCCATTGAGCGCGATGAACTTTTCCTGGCCGGCGGGCACGTCATCCTCGGGATAGATCGCGTTGGCCGGACACTCGGGCTCGCAGAGGGTACAGTCGATGCACTCTTCAGGATCGATCACGAGAAAATTGGGGCCCTCGTGGAAGCAGTCCACAGGACACACTTCGACACAGTCCATGTATTTGCACTTGATGCAATTTTCCGTAACGACGTATGTCATGGAACCTGTTCGAAGCCGGAGTGGTACTCCCAAGGGGAATCGAACCCCTGTTTTCGCCGTGAGAGGGCGACGTCCTGGACCGCTAGACGATGGGAGCGTGGCTTGAGGCCGGTGAAAAGAGCGGCGTAGTATAGCGACTGTTTTCAATCGGACAAGTCCGTTACGCTGGGCAGCCTGTTTCATGCCCGCGTTTCTCGCGCCAGACCCCCACGCCCCACATGCTGAAAAGATTATTCGATCGCGCCTTCCGCCGCGGCAAGCCTGCTCCGACCGCGTCAGCCGTGTCCGGCAGCCTGCCCGATGATGTCGAGGCGAAGCTGGTCAGCATCCCGCGCGAGCAGCATTCGATCTCGCGGCGAAATATCAGCCCCAATGCGCTGCGCGTGCTCTACAAGCTCCGCGATGGCGGCTTTGCCGCCTACCTGGTGGGTGGTGCGGTCCGCGATCTGCTGCTGGACGGGCACCCCAAGGACTTTGACGTCGCCACAGATGCCCACCCCGAACAAGTCAAGCAGCTGTTTCGCAACTGCCGGCTGATCGGGCGCCGGTTTCGGTTGGCGCACGTGCATTTTGGTGCCGAAATCATCGAGGTAGCGACCTTCCGTGGTACCGAGGACGATGGCAGTGGTGCCCGTGAACTGGTTGATGGCCGCATTGTGCGCGACAACGTGTACGGCTCCATCGAAGAGGATGCGGTCCGCCGCGATTTCACCATCAACGCGCTGTACTACGCGGTTGAGGACTTCTCCGTTCGTGACTATGTTGGCGGCTTCCAGGATGTTCAGCAGCGTGTGCTGCGCCTGATTGGCGATCCTGACCGCCGCTTCCGTGAAGATCCTGTGCGCATGCTGCGGGCAGCGCGGTTTTCTGCAAAGTTGGGCTTCTCGATCGACCCCGCCGCGGTTTCGGCAATGGGCCGCCTGCGTCAGCTCATTGTCGGCGCGCCACCGGCGCGACTGTTCGACGAAAGCATCAAGCTGTTCATGGCCGGCCATGCACTGCAGAGCTTCCGTGTGCTGCGCGAGCTGCAATTGCTTGATTCGCTGCTGCCGGCAACCGCCGACGCGATGCGCCAGGACCCGGCAGCCCTGGTGCTGGTCGAATCCGCCTTGCAAAGCACCGATGAGCGCGTGCGGGCCGGCAAGCCGGTTACGCCGGCATTTCTTTTTGCGGCGCTGCTCTGGCCAGCCATGCAGGCCGCAGTTGCCCGTCGCGTCGCCAGCGAAGGGCTGGACGCCTGGTTGTCCGGCGCCCAGGAAGTGGTCAGCGAACAGTGCGCGCGGATCGCACTGCCCAAGCGCTTTTCACTGCCGATGCAGGAGATCTGGTTGCTGCAACCACGGCTCGATGCCTGCGCGCGCAAGCGCGCCGGGCGGCTTCTGGCGCATCCGCGGTTTCGGGCAGCCTACGACTTTCTGTTGTTCCGGGCGCGCGGTGACGATCGCCTGAATGCTGCAGCGGAATTCTGGACGGGCCTGCAACCTGGCGCCGCGCCCGATGCCGCGGTACGCACCGTCGTGGCGACGGATTCGGCCAGTAGCGATGAGGCGGCCGCGCCGCGCAAGCGCCGACGTCGCCGGCGCAAACCCGCGGGCGCCAAGTCCTCGACGACCCCTGCTGATTCCGCGGGCGATTGATGTCGCCGGCAAGCGGCGAGCGGGCTTACATCGGCCTTGGCGCCAATCTGGGCGCACCTGCGCAGCAGATTCAGCACGCAATACGCGCGCTCGGCGGTCTGCCAGCAACGCGTCTGCTCGCCGAAAGTGCGCTCTACCGGAGTGCGCCCTGGGGTCTGACCGAGCAACCCGACTTTCTCAATGCCATCGTGGCGATCGATACCGGGCTCGCGCCGCAGGCCCTGATCGAGTCGATGCTCAGCGTCGAGCGTGCGCTGGGGCGTCTGCGTGATGGTGCCCGCTGGGGCCCACGACGCATCGATCTTGACCTGATCCTGTACGGCGAGCGCTCCTTCGCCACCACCGATCTTTGTGTTCCGCATCCGCGCTTTCAGCAACGCGCCTTTGTGCTGCTTCCGCTGATCGAAGTCGCGGCGCAGCTCGATGATCGGCGGCTGCCACAGTGGCGCCAGAATCTGAGCAATCTCCCCCATGACGATGTGGTAAGAATGCCTGTTGAATCTACCGCCGCGCCAGGTCCCGATCGCATGAGCGCGCACAGCCACTGGACATCGTCATGAACGTCGCCGATCCCGCATCTGCCAGTCTGCCCATTACCGTGCCTTCGCTGCGCAAAATGAAGGCTGACGGCAAGCAGATCGTGGCGGCCACCGCCTACGATGCCAGCTTCGGGTCATTGCTTGACCGCTGTGGTGTGGATCTGGTGCTGGTGGGTGATTCCTTGGGCATGGTGGTACAGGGGCATGCCACCACGCTCAGCGTGGATATCGAACAGATGATCTATCACAGCGCGGCAACGGCGCGTTCGGTGGCGCGTGCCCTGCTGGTCGCCGATATGCCGTTCGCCAGCTACCCGGAGCCCGCGGTCGCGTTCCGCAACGCCGCGCGGTTGCTCGCCGAAGGGCATGCCAGCATGGTCAAGCTCGAAGGCGACGGACCGGTGCTCGATTGCCTGCGCTATCTGAGCGATCGCGAAATTCCGGTGTGCGCGCACATCGGAATGACGCCGCAATCCGTGCTGCGTTTTGGTGGCTTTCGCGTGCAGGGTCGTAACGACGCTGCGGCCATGCGCATCAGGGACGCGGCAGTGGCTGTCGAGCAGGCCGGTGCCGAGATTCTGGTGCTCGAATGCGTGCCATCGACACTGGCCGCTGAAATACGCGCGCTGGTTTCGATTCCGGTCATCGGCATCGGCGCCGGCCCCGACTGCGACGGCCAGATCCTCGTCAGCTACGATCTGCTCGGGCTCAGCGCTGGCAAGCGGCCGCGCTTCGTCAAGAATTTTCTTCAGGGGCGTGGCAGTGTTGATGAGGCTGTGCTGGCGTACGCGGCCGATGTGCGCAGCGGTGCGTTTCCCGCTGCCGAGCACAGCTACTGAGGCCTGGCATGCTGCTTGAATCCGCCATCGCGCAGTTGCGTGCCCAGGTCGCTGCCTGGCGCAATCAGGGTGATACCGT
The DNA here is from genome assembly GCA_022843465.1 of Pseudomonadota bacterium. Taxonomy (GTDB): domain Bacteria; phylum Pseudomonadota; class Gammaproteobacteria; order Xanthomonadales; family Ahniellaceae; genus 0-14-3-00-62-12. Next base: position 175,385 of record JALHNO010000002.1, read on the forward strand.
GGTGCTGGTTCCGACCATGGGCAACCTGCACGCTGGCCACTATGCCCTGATCGAGCGCGCCCGCAAACTGGGCACTCGTGTGGTTGCCAGCATCTTCGTCAACCCTTCCCAGTTTGGACCGAGCGAGGATTTTGCTGCCTACCCGCGCACCCTCGATCATGATGCCGCCGGTCTCGCCGCGCATGGTTGCGACCTGCTGTTTCATCCAGGCATCGATGAGGTCTACCCTTATGGCGTAGAGCGTGCGGTGACGGTGGCGGTGCCTGAACTCGGTGACATCCTCTGCGGTGCATTCCGACCCGGTCATTTCAACGGCGTGGCGACGGTTGTGCTGAGGCTGTTGAACATGGTGCAGCCCGATGTCGCGGTATTCGGTCAGAAGGACTATCAGCAACTCCTGGTGATCGAGCGCGTGGTCCGCGACATGCAGGTGGCTGTGCGCATCGAGTCGGCTCCGACCGTCCGCGAGGACTCCGGTCTGGCGATGAGTTCGCGCAATCAGTATCTGTCGGACGCCGAGCGCGAACGGGCCGCTGAGCTGCATCGCTGCCTGCAGTGGATGACGGCGCAACTGCGCAGCGGACAGGTGGTCGTCGCTATCGAGGCGGAGGCAACGGCCCGCCTCGGAGCAGCAGGGTTCAAGGTCGACTACGTGGCGGTTCGCCGGGCCTCCGACCTGATGCCGGTGGAAAATTTTGAGCCCGGGGCCCGGGTTGTCCTGGTGGCAGCCCGTATCGGCAAGGCTCGGTTGATAGATAACCTGCTGATTTGAAATAGTATTGTGGTCTGGTTCGGACACCTTGTCCAAGGTTTGTTGGGTTTTTGCAACATCGGTTGTTCTGCTGCAACAGCCTGTTGCTTTTTTGCACTCAGGCGAGTAGAGTTCGAATCGCCGGTGAGTACCTTGATCGCTTCCGAGTGATCCTCACCTAAGCAGGGCGCATTGTTTAAGTAATCGTCACTCCGATTCAACCCTCGCTGGAATTCAGCGAGGGTTTTTTTTTGCGCGCAGTTCGGCGTTGGTGACGCGAACCCGACGACTTCAATGGCGGCATCCGCGCCAGCCGTTGAAATTGCCCGGCACCAGTGCGAGTCTTGGGCGCTGAAGTTCTCGTGCACACCGGTCCGGAGGTGCGCGACCCATCCACTCAGGAGTCCCCGTGCTGGAACATCACAAGCAGAGACTGTCGCGCACCCGCATCGCCGATCTGGTTGCCACCGGAGGCGAGGAACGCAACCGCTTGCTGCAGTGCCGCGTTGGTCCCCTGTACGCGGATTTCTCACGGTCGCTGATGGATGGCCCGGCGCTGGCGTCCTTGCTCACTCTGGCCGAGCAGGCAGCGGTGCCCGCGGCGGTAGCTGCCATGTTCGCGGGTGAGCGCATCAATGCCACCGAAGATCGCGCTGTGCTGCATACGCTGCTGCGCGCGCCACCGGCTTCAGCGCCAGCATCACTTTCGCAGGAGGCCGAATGGGTGTTCCAGGCACGCGAACGCATGCGCGAATGCGTAGCCCGCTTGCGTGGTCGCGGGTTCGCTGATGGTCGCCGCGTGCGTCATGTCATCAATGTCGGGATTGGGGGTTCCGATCTTGGACCGCGGCTGCTGCTTGATGCCTTGCCGGCCGAGGTCGACAGCCCCGAAGTCCATTTCCTCTCTGGTGTCGACGGCCATGCGCTGGATCGGCTGATGGCCAGGCTGGATCCCGCCTGCACCCTGGTGGTGATGGTGTCCAAGAGCTTTTCGACGCGCGAAACCCTGCTCCACGGCGGTCTGCTGCGGCAGTGGCTTGAGGCTGGCCTCGACAAGGATCGGGCACGCGAACGCCTGTTTGCGGTGACTTCGCGACCGGATGCGGCGGTTGCCTTTGGGGTATCCGAGATGCAGGTGCTGTCGATCTGGGACTGGGTCGGTGGTCGCTATTCGTTGTGGTCAGCGGTCAGTTTCGCGGTCGCATTGCGTCTCGGGATTTCCCGCTTCGATGCCTTTCTGGACGGTGCGGCATCGATGGATGAGCACTTCCGGGCGGCGCCGATGGCGCAGAACCTTCCTGTGCTGGCAGCCCTGATGGGCTACTGGCATCGCAATCTGCTGGGCTATTCAAGCCTCTGTGTGGTCCCCTACGACCCACGCCTGCGCGAGTTTCCAAATTATCTGCAGCAGCTCGAAATGGAGAGCAATGGCAAGTCGGTGCAACTCGATGGCAGTTCGGTAGCGGGTGCCACCGTCCCCGTGGTCTGGGGCGGTGTCGGTACCGATGTCCAGCATGCATTCTTCCAGGCACTGCATCAGGGCACTGAAGTGGTGCCGGTCGATTTTGTCGGCGTCATCAATCCGGATCATGGCCACGATGCGCATCACAATGCGCTGCTCGCAAACATGCTGGCACAGAGCGCTGCGCTTGCCGATGGCACGCCGGAGCTCGGCGCCGATCCGCATCGTCACCATCCGGGCAATCGGCCGAGCGCGGTCTATCTGCTCGACAGCCTGTCGCCCCAATCCCTGGGTGCGCTGATCGCCTTGTACGAACACAAGGTATTCGTGCAGTCGCGACTCTGGGGTGTCAACGCCTTCGACCAATGGGGTGTCGAACTCGGCAAGAAGCTCGCCAATTCGCTGGAGCAGGCGATGGCGCGTGGTCAGGTGCCGGATGCTGCCGATCCGGTCACCCGCCGGCTGATCGCGGAAATTGCGGCGCGTCGTCGGCGCTGAGCGGGTCCGGCGTCCTCAGGTTCCACGCTGCCGGGCCTTCCCGACCTGAGGCGCCGTGCTCAGGCGAGGGCACGCTGATGTTGCTGCAACGCCCAGGCGACATGTTCTCGCACCATCGCATTCTGATCCTCGCGACGTTGTTGCAGGGCCTGCAGCACCGCGCTCGAGGCTGGCGCGTTGCCGAGTGCGACGGCAATATTGCGCAGCCAGCGCGCATAGCCGATGCGGCGGATCGCCGAACCTTCGGTTCGCTGCAGAAACTCGGTCTCGCTCCAGGCAAAAAGCTCGACCAGGCTGCTGGCATCGAGCGCGTGGCGGGCACGAAAATCCGGCTCGGCGGAAAGCTTGGCGAATTTGTTCCAGGGACAGACCAGCTGGCAGTCATCACAGCCGTAGATGCGATTGCCCATCAGTGGCCGCAGTGCTTCCGGGATCGCTTCGTCGAGCTCGATGGTCAGATAGGAGATGCAGCGGCGCGCATCGACCTGGTAGGGCGCGACAATGGCCTGGCTGGGGCAGATGTCGATGCAGCGCGTGCAGGTGCCGCAGTAATTGCCCGATTCGGCGATGTCGGCAGGCAAGGGCAGGTCGGTGTACAGCTCGCCGAGGAAAAACCATGAGCCGGTCCGGCTATGGATCAGATTGCTGTGCTTGCCGATCCAGCCCAGGCCGGCATTGCGCGCCAGTGCCTTTTCCAGCACCGGGGCGCTGTCACAGAAGGCGCGATAGCCGAACGCGCCCACCTCGGCAATGATCAGGTCGGCGAGCTTCTGCAGGCGCGAACGCACCAGCTTGTGGTAATCGCGGCCGAGTGCGTAGCGAGATATGTAAGCGAGTTCAGGGCTGTCGAGCACGCTCTGCATGTCGCTGCTGTCCGGGCTTAGATAATCCATTCGCACAGAAATCACGCTGAGCGTGCCGGGCTGTAGCTCTGCCGGTCGGGAACGCCGCGTGCCGTGCCGTTCCATGTACGCCATGCGGCCATGGCGGCCGGCGGCCAACCAGTCGAGCAGGTGGGCTTCGTCCTCGGCGAGGCTGGCATTGCTGATGCCGCAGTCCTGGAAGCCGAGTTCACTGGACCATTGCCGTATCCGTCTACTCAATGCGGTCAGATCGACGAGTGTTTTCGCGCTGGATGGCTGGCTGCTCACGATGCGCCAGTATAATCTGCGGATGATCGAGTCAACCTGTCCTTCTGCCGATGCCAGTTTGCATAGTGCGCACTCCATGCGCGCGTTGGAGGCGCGTCTGGTCGCTGATGGCGACATCGATACCCATGCGTTGATGCAGCGCGCCGGTCAGGCGGTATTTCAGTGCGCGCGCACGCACTGGAACGAAGCTGCGGTCTGGCGCATTTTTTGCGGCAACGGCAACAATGGCGGCGACGGCTATGTGGTCGCGCGGCTGGCCTTGCAGGCCGGCATCGCGGTGCAACTGATCCGCGTCGGCACGCCCGGGTCGGCTGCCGAAGCCAGTGCGGCGCGGGCGGCCTGGTTGCGCAGCGGCGGCGAATCCGGACTTGGCGATCTCGCCGGGCTGCTGTCCCCCGACCTGCAGATCGATTGTCTGTTCGGGATCGGTCTGTCGCGCGCGCCTGCAGGTGAATATCTGGAGGCCATTGCTGCAATCAATGCCGAGGCCTGCCCAACGCTCTCAGTCGACGTTCCATCGGGTCTGGTCGCGGACACTGGCGCTACGCCCGGGCTCTGCGTCGGCGCTTCGAGGACACTGGCATTGATTGCCTGGAAGCAGGGGCTGTTCACCGGTCGTGCCGCCGCCCACGTCGGTCGCCTCCAGCTCGATACGCTGGGGATGCCGATCGCCACTCATTGCGAGGTGCGCCTGACCGCGGCCGAGGACATCCGGCGGCTGCTGCCGCCGCGCGATCGCGCGGCGCACAAGGGTCACCATGGGCACGTGCTGGTGATCGGTGGTGAACACGGGATGGGGGGTGCCGCACTGCTCACCGCTGAAGCTGCGCTGCGTGCCGGTGCCGGCTGGGTGACCTTGGCAACACGCGCCAATCATGTTGCCGCTGCTCTGGCTCGACGGCCCGAAATCATGGTGCGTACCTGTGCGCATCCCGACAGTCTCCGCCCCTTGCTGGAACGCGCGACGATCGTGGTGGTCGGTCCCGGACTCGGCAGCGAAGACTGGGGCCGGATGCTGCTCGACGCAGCGCTCGCCTCGGGCAAGCCGCTGGTGCTGGATGCCGATGCCTTGAACATGATCGCGGGATCAGGCGCGCCGATCCCGGCGAATTCGATCTGTACGCCGCATCCCGGTGAAGCGGCGCGTCTGCTCGCCTGCACCGTGGCCGAGGTTGAGCGGGATCGCTTTGCGGCGCTGCGCGCGCTGCTGCGGCGCGGTGGCGGCGCCGCCGTGCTCAAGGGCGCTGGAACACTGGTGGGTAGTGCGTCTGACCAAATCGACGTCTGTGCCTATGGAAATCCCGGCATGGCCAGTGCCGGCATGGGCGACGTGCTCAGCGGCATCATTGCGGCCCTGTACGCTCAGGGACTCTCCGCGTTCGACGCGGCCCGCGCGGGCGTGTACCTGCATGCGCGGGCCGGCGATCTGGCGGCTAACCAGATGGGCGAACGCGGTCTGCTCGCTTCCGATCTGATCGCCTGCCTGCCGCAGGTGATCAATCCATGAGCATCGAGCTGGCCTTGCCCGATCTGGCAGCGACCGAACGTCTGGGTGCGCAGCTTGCGGCGCTGCTGCGCCCGCCGTTGCTGATCGGATTGCGCGGCGATCTGGGTGCCGGCAAGACCAGCCTGGTTCGCGCCATCATCCAGACACGCCTGCCAGGTACGCGGGTCAAGAGCCCGACCTTCACCCTGCTGGAATCCTACGAGCTGCCTGACGGCGTCCTGCATCACCTGGATCTTTACCGGATGGAATCGCCGGAGCAGCTGCGCCAGCTTGGCCTTGATGAGTTGCTGGCGCCCGATGCGCTGGTGCTGGTCGAATGGCCAGAGCAGGGCATGGGGGTGCTGCCGGCGCTCGATCTGGACCTGGAGTTGGTCCATGTCGGGCTGGCTCGTTCGCTGCGACTGGATGGGCTCAGCGCTCTCGGGCAGGGCGTCGAGCGGTCGCTGGCACAACTGCTTTCAATTGAAGGCGCTTGACCCGTTTTGTCATGCGAATCCGAGAAACCTTTCGCAGGTGGCGGATTTTCAAAGAAAAAACCTTGCAATTCCGGAATGATCGCGGTTGAATACCGGGCATGATCATGCGCGCCGGTCAGGCTCTGGGACTGTTGTTGGCTATGGTCGGCGCGGCAACCGCGTCGGCGGCCGAGTTCCGCTCGGTCCGTTATTGGGATGCCAGCGACCATACCCGCGTGGTTTTCGATATCAGCGCGCCAATCCAGTACAAGCTGTTTGTGCTGGAATCCCCGCATCGTGTCGTACTCGACATCCCGGCTGCCTCGGCCGCCTCGCTCGGCGTGCCCAACAGCACCGGCGTGGTGCGTGGGGTACGGACCGGTCGCCAGGGCAAGAATCTGCGCCTGGTGCTCGATCTCGAGCGCGCGGTACAGCCGAAGACCTTTCTGCTGGCACCTGCCGGAGAACATGGCCACCGCCTGGTTGTCGACCTGTTCGAGCAGGAGTCACGTCCGGCCGTCGTCAAGACCGAGGCGCAACTGCGCCCCAGCGGTGAACGCAAGGTCATTGTCGCAATCGACGCCGGTCATGGCGGCGAAGATCCGGGCGCGCTGGGCGCAGCAGGTTCCCGTGAGAAGGACATCACTCTGGCGGTCGCCAAGTCGCTGGCCGCCGAGATCAATGCGCATGCGGGCATGAGTGCCGTGCTGATCCGCGACGGCGATTTTTTCATTCCGCTGGAGAAGCGCTACGCCTTGGCGCGTGAGGCCAAGGCGGATCTGTTTGTGTCGATCCATGCCGATGCCTTCACCAACAAGGCGGCGCGTGGTTCTTCGGTGTTCGTGCTTTCTCAGCGTGGCGCTTCGAGTGAGGCCGCGCGCATGCTGGCGCGCCAGGAAAACCAGGCCGATCTGGTCGGCGGTGTCTCGCTTGGCGACAAGGATTCCATGCTCGCCGCCGTGCTGCTCGATCTCTCGCAGGGTGCCACCATGGGCGCCAGCGAAGTGGTGGCCTCGAACGTGCTGCGCGGGCTGGCGCGGATCGGCAATCTGCACAAGCGCGAACTGCAGCGCGCCAACTTCGTGGTCTTGCGCTCGCCGGATGTGCCATCCATCCTGGTGGAAACCGCCTTCATCAGCAATCCGGCGGAAGAAAAGCGACTCAACGATCCCGGGCATCGCGCCAAGCTGGCGTCGGCGGTGACCGAGGGTATCCGCGAGTATTTCTCCAGCGCACCGCCGCAGGGCACCTGGTTTGCGGCCAATCCGCAGCGGCCCTCGCATCATGTGGTGGCGCGCGGCGAGTCGCTGTCGGCGATCGCCCAGCGTCATGGCTGCAGCGTCACCGCGCTGCGCGAAACCAACAAGCTGCAGTCCGACAATGTCTGGGCGGGCGCCGTGCTCAAGCTGCCACCGCGCCAGGGCTGAGGCGGCGCGATCGCGTACAATCGGAGGTCATTCCACCATCGACCTGCCCCGTGCGCATTCGTCAGCTTCCCGAAAACCTGATCAACCAGATCGCGGCCGGCGAGGTCATCGAACGCCCGGCATCGGTGGTCAAGGAACTGGTCGAGAACAGTCTGGACGCAGGCGCTACCCGGATCGAGATCGCGTTGGAGGCCGGCGGCGTCAAGCTGGTGCGCGTGCGCGACAATGGCAGTGGCATCGCGGCGGATGATCTTGCGTTGGCGCTGACCCGGCATGCCACCAGCAAGATCGGCTCGCTCGACGATCTGGAATCGGTGCGCAGCATGGGCTTTCGCGGTGAAGCCCTGCCGAGCATCGCCTCGGTTTCGCGCTTTCGGCTGATCTCGCGCACCGCCGACGCGGAAACTGCTTACAGCATCGAGTCGGACAATGGCCAGCTGTCCGCCATCCGGCCGGCGCAGCATCCGCCAGGCAGTACCGTCGAAATGCATGAGCTGTTCTTCAATGTACCGGCGCGCCGCAAGTTTTTGCGTGCCGAGCGTACCGAACTGGGTCACATCGAGGAGAGCCTGCGCGCGTTTGCGCTAGCCCGTCCCGAGGTGGCGTTCTCGCTCACGCACAATGGGCGCGCGCTGGTGCGCGATGCCGCCAGCGGCCAGGTGCCCGAGGCGCGCGTCGATGCCATGCTCGGTGAAGAATTCCTGCTCAACAGCCTGCGCATCGAACACAGTGCTGCCGGTCTCCATCTGCATGGCTGGGTCGGCCTGCCGACCGCGTCACGCGCACAATCGGATCGCCAGTTCTTCTATGTGAACCGGCGCCTGGTGCGCGATCGCGTCGTCGCCCATGCTGTGCGTCAGGCCTATGCCGATGTGCTGTTTCACGGTCGCCATCCGGCCTTTGTACTGTTTCTGGAAATCGATCCGCACCAGGTTGACGTCAATGTCCACCCAGCGAAGGCCGAAGTGCGCTTTCGCGAATCCCGTCTGGTCCATGACTTTCTGTACCGCACCCTGCATGAGGCGCTCGCACAGACCCGCGCCGGGATGGCGGTTGCAGTTCCCGTGGGCATGGCTGGGATGCCGCTGGCTACCGGAGCAGCGGGCAATCAGCCGACGGCAGCATGGCTGGGCAACCAGCAGGGTGGTCTGGGTCTGCGGGTGAATGAGCAATTGGCGGCCTATGCATCCCTCTACGGGGGGGCGGAGCGCGGAACCCTGCAGTCGCCGATGATCCTGGCGGACGCTGACGGCAGTGCCGGGCTCAGCACGCCCGGGCGGGAAGAAATTCCACCGCTGGGATTTGCCATCGCGCAACTGCATGGGGTCTATGTGCTGGCAGAGAATGCCCAGGGCCTGATCATTGTCGACATGCATGCCGCGCATGAACGCATCGCCTACGAGCGCCTGAAGAGCGAGCAGGCCTGTGGTGCCATTCCGTCGCAGATGCTGCTGGTGCCGATCTCGATGATGGTCAGCACGCGTGAGGCCGATGCCGCCGAGTCGCACACCGCGGAACTCGCCGGACTCGGCATCGAACTGGGCCGCTCGGGACCGCAACGCATCACGATCCGGCGCATTCCGGTCGTGCTGGACGGAGCCGATGTCGAGCGCCTGCTGCGTGACGTGCTGGCCGAGTTCAGTCAGCACGAGAGCTCACGACGTCTGCAGGAAGTGCAGAACGAGATACTCGCCACGATGGCCTGCCATGGTTCGATCCGGGCCAACCGGCGGCTCTCGATTGCCGAGATGAATGCGCTGTTGCGACAGATGGAGTCGACCGAACGCTCGGCCCAGTGCAATCATGGCCGACCGACCTGGATTGCCCTGGGTATGCAGGACCTGGACCGGCTGTTCCTGCGCGGCCAATGATGCGAGAGGAGTGAGTGAACCATGCGTTACAGAGGACTGATGGCTGCATCGTTGGCGGTCGCGCTCGGCGCCTGCAACAAACCTGCGCCGGAGCAACCGGGCGCCGAGCCACCTGCGGCGGTGGCCGGTTCGACGACGGTGCCGGTGGATGCCCATGTGACCGAGATCGAGCAGTGGCGCGCCCGGCGTATCAGCAATCTGACCAAGCCAGATGGCTGGCTGTCCCTGGTCGGACTGCATTGGCTCAACGAGGGCGAGCAGACCGTCGGCGCTGGTGCCGATCGCGCGGTGGTGCTCGCAGTTGGCCCGCAGAAACTGGGGGCGATTACCGTCAGCGGCATTGCGGCGTCGCTGGCGCTGGAGCCGGGATCCGAGGGTGTCCGGGTGCAGTGCCATGGCCCCGATGACTGGGCGGATCTGCCGACTCAGGCTAATCCGTATCCACTGAAGCCCGATAGCAGCGATGCGCCGTGTCGCCTGCTGCTGGGGGAGAAGATCAGCATTTCGCTGATCGAGCGCGGCGGAAAACTGGCCTTGCGGGTAAAGGATGCCGATGCCGCCACGCGCAGCGGCTTCGCCGGTATTCCCTCGTACGACATCGCCTCCGACTGGCGTATCGAAGCGGTCTGGACGCCGCATCAGGTGATGCAGGAAATCGAGATCCAGAATGTACTCGGCATGATCGAGAAAATGCCCAATCCCGGCTACGCAAGCTTCACTCGTGACGGCAGGGAGTTCCGGCTGTATCCGGTCATCGAGGCTGGCGAAACCGACTATTTCTTCATCTTCGCCGATCGCACCAGCGGTCGCGAGACCTATGGGCCCGGGCGTTTCTTCTACGCCACACCGGCGGTAGACGGCCGCATCGTCCTGGATTTCAACAAGGCCTACAACCCGCCCTGCGCCTTCACCGAATACTCGACCTGTCCGTTGCCGCCACCGGAAAACCGGCTCGATCTGGCGGTGACTGCCGGTGAGAAGAAGTATCTGCCGGTCGGCCACTGACCGCGGCCAGATTCGGCATGGTTGCGGCCGGCAGCGTGGTCGAAGCGGCGGCCGCGTCGTCTGCGAATTGACTCAGGTACGCGGGCCAAAGCTTGGCTTGCGCCGTTCCAGGAATGCTGCGGTACCTTCTCGCATATCGGCGGTAGCGGCACAGACACCAAAGGCCTGCGACTCGTAGTCGAGCGCGACGTCGATCGAGGCCTCAGCACCGAGCGTGATCGCATTGAGGATGCCATTGAGCGCCTGCGGAGCCGACTGCGCCAATTGCTGCGCGAGCGCATTCACCTCGGCATCCAGTTGCTCGGCAGCGACCACACGGTTGACTATGCCAAGTTCGAGCGCTCTGGCCGCATTGATCTGGTTGCCAAGCAGGCAGAGCTCAAGGCTCGCGCTGCGACCGGCAAGTCGCAGCAGACGTTGCGTGCCGCCGAAGCCGGGCAGCACGCCCAGATTGATTTCGGGCTGTCCGAATTTCGCAGTATCCGCGGCAATGCGCAGATGGCAGGCCATGGCCAGTTCCATGCCGCCACCCAGCGCAAACCCATTGATGCGCGCGATCACCGGTTTGCCCAGGCGCTCGATGGCGGTCATCAAGCCTTGTCCGTAGCGCGAGAAGGCCAGCGCCTGGACGCCGTCCAGTTGCGCCAGCTCACTGATGTCGGCGCCGGCGATAAACGCCTTGGCTCCGGCGCCGGTAATGACCACCACGCCGATCGCGTCGTCCTGACTGGCCTCTTCAATGGCCAGGCGCAGCTCGCGGATGGTCTGGCGATTGAGCGCGTTCAGTTTGTCCGGGCGATTGATGGTAATCGTGCAGATGCGCGCTGCGCAGTCGATCAGCAGGTTCTGATAGCTCATGGGGTACTCCGGAAGAAGGCCGCGAATTGTAGTGTCTCGCGGCTCCCGGCGGTCATGAACAGCGGCTGAGCACGCCCGCCCTCCGGGGAATTATCGGCGCCGTTCGGGGTCTGCGGCATTGCCACAATCCCTGCGTGACGGCGCGGCCCGGTGTTCTGTAGAATGCCCGCTTTCGCCCCCGCGAAACTGTTTCCCACCTGGAGAATACCCATGATGTTGCGTTTTGGCGCCGTCGCTTTGGCGGCCTTGATTGCGGGCAATGTTGCCGCGCAGGACACAAGCACGGAAAAGGGCAAGCTGAGCTACGCGATCGGCTACGAGATTGGCAATGACTTCGTCGAGAAGAAGCTTGACGTCGATCTCGCCATTGTACTGCGTGCGCTCCAGGACGGTTACGCCAAGCGTGCGCCGACCGTGGCTGCACCTGAAATGCGTGCCGCGCTCGAAAAGATGAGCGAGAAACTCAAGACCGAGGCGATGGCCAAGTACGAAGCGCTTGCGCGTGAGAACAAGGTCAAGGCCGACAAGTTCATGTCGGAGAACAAGGTCAAGAAGGGCATCGTGACACTGCCGAGCGGCATCCAGTACCGCATCATCGAGGATGGTTCGGGCAAGCGTCCGCTGAAGAACAGCGAAGTTTCCGTGCACTATCGCGGCTCGCTGACCAGCGGCCTGGAGTTCGATTCCTCGTTTGCGCGCGGCGTACCGGCTTCGTTCAAGGTCGACGCGGTGCTCAAGGGCTGGCAGGAAGTGCTGCCGCTGATGAAGGTGGGCGACCACTGGCAGATCTTCCTGCCGCCGGATCAGGCCTATGGCATGCGTGGTCAGGGACCGATCGGCCCGAATGAAGCGCTGGTCTTCGAGATCAAGCTGGTCGACGTCAAGTAATCGCCGTACTTTGCGGGGGCCGGCTCCAGTTCTCTGGTGCCGGCCTCTTGCGTTTGGATCCCATGGGATTTTTCATTTCCAGCTACAACCGCCCCCAGCTCACGCCCTGCATCAGCGTATGCAATCTGCGCGATGACGGTCTGTGCGAAGGCTGCCTGCGCACCGGCGACGAGATTTCGAACTGGGGATCGATGGCTGAGAGCGAGCGGCTGCGCGTCATGTTCGAAGTCCTGCCGGAACGCAGGGCACGTGAGGAATGCTCGGGTGGTTGAAGGGCTCTACGGCCGGATTGCCCGATCGCTGCATCGGCTCGACGATCCGCCGCGGGGACCAGGCTGGAACCATGTCGACGTCGCCGATCTGCTCACTGCCGGCCGGCCGATCGAGGCCGCGGTCCTGGTGGCCCTGATCGAGCGCGACGATGCCGTTACCGTCCTGCTGACCCAGCGCAGCGATCATCTGGCCCGGCACGCCGGTCAGATCAGTTTTCCCGGTGGGCGAATTGAAGCTGACGATGCCGGCCCGAGTGCGGCGGCGCTGCGAGAGACGCGTGAGGAAGTGGGGATCGGCCCGGAGTGGATCGAACCGCTGGGATATCTGGATCCGCTCGACACCATCACCCAGTTCCGGATCGTACCGGTGGTAGCGCGTCTGCGACCCGGTTTCGAGGTGCGTCCGGATCACAATGAGGTGGCCGAGGTCTTCGAGGTGCCGTTGTCGGTTTTTCTTGATGAGTCGCGTGCGCGTCTGCGCGAGATCGAATTTCGTGGACGACTGCGCACGGTTCACGAGTTCGAGGTTGAAGGTCGCCGCGTCTGGGGCGCTACCGCGGCCATGTTGATCAATCTTCGGCAGCGAATGGAGGTGCTCGGATGAAATACACCGGTCTGATCAGCGTGGAACAATTGGCAAGTCTGGCCGACCACGACAAGGTACTGATCGTCGATTGTCGATTTGATCTTGGTGATACCGGCCTCGGCCGCCGCGAATTCGAGATCAGTCATCTGCCGGGTGCGGTGTACGCCGATCTGGATCGGGATCTGTCGGATCAGAACCGGCATGGCCTCGGCAGGCACCCGTTTCCGTCTGCTGCCCAGTTTTCCCGGCTGCTCTCTTCCTGGGGCTTGCTTCCGGGGATGCAGGTGGTCTGCTACGACGGTTCCAATGCCAGCATGGCAGCGCGACTGTGGTGGATGCTGCGGTCCGTGGGTCATGAAAGCGTTGCGGTGCTGGATGGTGGCTATGCCGCCTGGGCGCGCGCGCAATTGCCGCTGCAGACCGCGCAGACCGTGCAGACCGTGCGAACGCCCAGCCACGTGGATCTGCACTTTGATCCGACGCGGTTTGTCGATTTCGGCGAAATCGCGGCGGACCGCAGTGCCGAGGGACTGCTGCTGATCGATGCCCGTCCGGGACCGCGCTTTCGAGGTGAACTCGAGCCGATCGACCCGGTCGCCGGCCATGTGCCGGGTGCCATCAATCGGCCGGTCGCTGACAATCTGGGCGAGGACGCCTGCTTCAAACCGGCAGCGACGCTGCGCGCGGAGTTCGCAGCCCTGCTGCAGGGCCGCCCGGCGCGCGCGGTTGCCGCGATGTGCGGATCGGGCGTGACCGCCTGCCACAACCTGCTGGCGATGCACCACGCCGGAATGGACGGCGCCCGTCTGTTCGCGCCCTCATGGAGTGGCTGGATCAGCGATCCGACGCGCCCGGTCGCCATCGGTCCCTAGATCCGCCGGCGACCGTTCGCTGTGCCCAGAGCGAGACCGACCGGGTTGAGCCGGTCGGCTGCTGCCGGTCAAAGTGCCGAGAGCACGTGCTCGGCCGAAGACACCTTGAACTCGCCGGGTGCTTCGACAAACAATTGCTTGACCACACCGTCCTGGGCCACCAAGGCAAAGCGTTTGCTGCGCATGCCCATGCCGAATGCGGTGGCATCGAGCTCGAGCCCGAGCAACTGGGTGAAGGCACCATTGCCGTCGGCCAGCATCAGAATATCCTCCGGCACATCCTGACTCTTGGCCCAGGCCTGCATCACGAAGGCATCATTGACCGCGACGCAGGCAATCGTATCGACGCCCTTGGCGCGGATCGCCGCGACCCGCTCCACAAAGCCCGGAAGATGCTTGGCCGAGCAGGTCGGGGTGAAGGCGCCGGGTACCGCGAACAGCACAACCGTCTTGCCTTTGAAAATGTCGCTCGTACTGAGCGCCTGGATGTCTTTGCCGACGCTGTTGAGGGTGGCCTCGGGCAACTTGTCGCCCACCTGGATTGTCATGCTGAACTCCTTGTCTGCCGCCGATCGGGCGGACGCCCATCATAGCCCGGACCCTTGTCGAGTTCGCGTCCATCGCAGCTGTCCGCGTTGCCTCCGCAAGCAATGTCGCGGATAGCGAACCGCTGGCTGAACCAGTCGGCCGGCCGGCTTGAAATTGTCCGTGCGCGCCATAATTTCTGCAGCAAGCGCGGCGATCGGGCCGCGCACACTTTGGAGAGCAGACCATGAGCATGCTTCGTTATACCCCCACCAGCTTTGACCGTTCGCTCCCTGGCGACTTCAAGCAGATTCTGGAGAAATTCTGGAACGTCAATGAGGACGACCAGAGCAACGTGGTGACCAGTCAATGGACGCCGCGCGTCGACGTCAAGGAAGAGGCGCAGCGCTTCGTCATCCAGTGCGACATTCCTGGCGTCGATCCCAATGAAATCGAGATCAGCATGGAAAAAGGCGTGCTGAGCATCCGCGGTGAGCGCAAGAGCAGTGCGGTGACCGAGGGCGAACGCTTCACCCGTGTCGAGCGTTCGCACGGTCTTTTCCACCGTCGCTTCAGCCTGCCTGACAGCGCCGATGCCGACAGCATCAGCGCGCAGGGCAAGCATGGCGTGCTTGAGATCGTGATCCCGAAGAAGCCGGAGCAGACACCGCGACGGATCCAGATCAACAACGTCTGACCAGAGCCGAATTGTTGATGTACCAACCTGGGCGCCTGAACTTGCACCCGGTCAATGCGGACGAGGCCTGCGGCGGCTATCCTGCCGCAGGCTTTGCTGCGGGTGATGGCGGCAGCTGGAAACCAGCGACCAGCAGATTGTGCTGCGGTCCGGCTGTTCGGCTTGGCGAATACAGGGTGTGCCGATGAAGTTCAAGGATTACTACGACGTGCTGGGTGTCAGCGAGACCGCCAGCGCCGACGAAATCAAGTCGGCCTATCGTCGGCTGGCGCGCAAGCTGCATCCCGATGTCAGCAAGGAAAAGAATGCCGAGGAGCGCTTCAAGGCCGTCAACGAAGCTTATGAGGCGCTCAAGGATGCCGACAAGCGCAAGGCCTACGATGACCTCAAGCGCGGCGGTTTTCGTGCCGGAGATGATTTCCGCCCGCCGCCAGGTTGGACCGGTGGCGGCTTTGGGCAGCAGGGTGGGGACGCCCAGTCGGCTGGCTTCAGTGACTTCTTCGAGTCGCTCTTTGGCGGCGGCGGCGCGCAGCGTGCGCAGCGCGGTCCAACGCGACGCGGTGCCGATGTCAGCGCCCGCCTCAGTATCGATCTGGAGACCGCCTACACAGGCGGCGCACAGCGGCTGAATTTGACGCGCGGCGGTGCCCAGCGCTCGCTGGACGTAAAGATTCCGCCAGGCATCCTGCCGGGGCAGACGATTCGCCTGGCCGGGCAGGGCGACCCAGGAGCAGCGGGCGCCGGCGATCTGATGCTGGAAATCGAGATTCCACCGCATCGCAGCTTCAAGCTGGAAGGGCGCGACGTGGTGCTGCAACTGCCGATTGCCCCTTGGGAGGCGGCGCTGGGCGCCACCATCGAAGTGCCGACACTGGGCGGACCGGTCGGCTTGCGCATCCCCGAGGCTTCCAGCAGTGGGCGCAAGCTGCGTCTCAAAGGCCGCGGCATGCCCGGTACGACGCCGGGCGATCAATACGTGATCCTGGAAATTCAAACGCCGCCGGCTTCCGATGAAGCCCAGCGGCGCTTGTACGAGCAGATGCGGGACAGCTTCGACTTCGATCCGCGCAGCCAGCTCTGAGCTGCGCGGCCCGTTTGCCGATTTAACGCGGCATCAACTCGTTGATGGTCTGCATCAACGTGGCCTCGCTGACCGGCTTGGTCACATAGGCCTTGGCGCCCTGTCGCATGCCCCAGACCTTGTCCGTTTCCTGATCCTTGGTGGTCACCAATACCACCGGGATATGGCTGGTCTTGGCGTCCTTGCTGATCTGTCGGGTCGCCTGAAAACCATTGAGGTTTGGCATGACCACGTCCATCAGGATCAGGTCCGGCAACTCGCGCTTGGCAACTTCAATGCCCTGCTGCCCGTCTTCGGCGGTGATGATCTCGTGGCCCATCTTCTGGATCACCCGCCGCAGTGCTTCGATCTGCGACGGAGAATCGTCAACGATTAGAATGCGCCCCATGTTTCCCCTCTCTTCATTCCGTGTGAATTGGTTCCAGGCGGCCGCATTCAGATCCGGACCAGAGTGCGACCGAACGACCCGCCAGACAGCATCGTAGCAAAAACTTGGGGTAATTCATCCAAGCTGGCTTCGCGCGTGCAAATCCTTTGCAAACAGCGCGGCTTCCAACTGCTGGCCAATCGCTCCCAGAGGGTGCGCCGGATGCCGTAGGCGGTGCCGGCCGAGGCGATTCCGAGCACGCTGGCGCCGCGGATGATGAAAGGCATGACCGTGGTATGCAGCTCCGAGCCGCCGGCCATGCCGCAGACCGCGATATTGCCGTAGGGATGGATCACCCGGGTCAGTCCCGACAGCATGTCACCGCCAATATTGTCGATGGCACCGGCCCAGCGACTGGTTTCCAGCGGTCGCTGGCCCCAGAACAGCTGGTCGCGGGCGATGCACTGGCGGGCACCGAGCGCGATCAGGGTGTCGAATTGATCAGCCTTGCCGGTGATGGCATGCGCCTCGTAGCCTGCCGTCGTCAGCAGGTCGATCGCCAGCATGCCGACGCCACCGGTGGCGCCGGTGACGACGATAGGCCCCATATCCGGCGTCTGGCCATTGGCTTCCATCCGCAGCAGGGCGAGCCCGGCGGTAAAGCCGGCGGTCCCGAGGATCATCGCTTCGCGCAGGTCCAGGCCGGCTGGCAACGGGATCGCAGACCGCGAATCAAGGCGGGCGTACTCGCCATAGCCGCCATCACGGGTCTCCGACAGGCCCGAGCCGGTGACCAGCACGGCATCGCCTTCGCGGAATCCGGGGTCGCTGGAAGCGACCACGTGGCCGGCAACGTCGATGCCGCCGACCAGCACGGGCTCGCGCAGAATCTTGCCCTGGCCAGTTCCGGCCAGGGCATCCTTGTAGTTGGCGCTGCTGAAGCTGGTTCGGATCACCAGTTCGCCCGGGCTCAGGTCATCAAGGCTGATCGTCTCGATGCCGGCCCGATAGGGTTTTTCCTGGGCGTGGATGCGGAATGCGCGAAAGGCCTCGGGCCCGGACATGGTCATTGATCCTTCAATTCGAACGCAGCTTGATGGCGAGCGGTTTGCCGAGCGCATCGAACTTGTAGCTGCGATTGAACGCACGGGCTGTGTCGTGGCGAACCGTCAGCTCAATGCGTTTGGGCATGTAGCCGCACTTCTCTTTTGCCGTCAGGGTACGGCCGTCGAAGGTGTCGATCGTGAGGCTGAGCACGAACGCTCCGTCGGCGTCGGAACGGGCGCGTGCCGAGACGTCGTTCATGCGCTGCTCGTCCCAACGGGCTTCGATGACGGCGCCTTCCAGTGGTTCACCAGCCAGTTCGACCTGTCCCGTGATCTGCTTCTTCTGCATGGGGCAGTCGGCCTGCACCAGTGGCGCGAGGGCAAGAAGCGTGATCATCAGCAACAAACGGGCAAACATGGCAGCACCTCAGTTGGCTTTGTGGATGGCTCGCTTGTCGACGGCAAGCGCGGCCTCGTGCACCGCTTCGGACAAGGTCGGATGGGCGTGGCAGATCCGTGCCAGGTCTTCAGCCGATCCGTGGAACTCCATGGCCACCACGGCCTCATGGATCAATTCGGAAACGCAGGGTCCGACCATATGCACGCCGAGCAGGCGATCAGTATCGGCATGCGCGATGACCTTGACCATACCGGCCGTCTCGTTCATCGCCACCGCACGGCCGATGGCTGCAAACGGAAAACTGCCGGTCTTGTACGGTATACCTTCGGACTTGAGCTCGCTCTCGGTCTTGCCGACCCAGGCCAGCTCTGGCTCGGTGTAGATCACCCAGGGCACCGTGTCCAGATTCACATGGCCGGGCTTGCCGGCAATGATTTCGGCGACCGCAATACCTTCCTCGGAACCCTTGTGCGCCAGCATCGGGCCACGGACACAGTCGCCGACGGCCCATACGCCCTCGGCGCCGGTCCAGCAGTGAGCGTCCACCTCGATGCGCCCGCGATCGTCCAGCTTGACCCCGGTTCCTTCTGCCAGCAGGCCCGTAGTGGCAGCCCGGCGACCGACAGCCACCAGCAGTTTGTCGACGATCAGCACCTTGTCGCCATCCTTGTCGGCGTAGCCGAGGTGGACCTCGTTGCCCTTGATCGCGGCACTGGAGCACTTGGCGCCGAGCATGATCTTGATGCCCTGCTTCTCGAATTCGCGCTTGGCCAGGCGTGCGCAATCGGTATCGGCGGCGGCCAGGAAGTCGGGCAGGGCCTCGACAACGGTTACTTCGGCGCCAAGCCGGCGCCAGACCGATCCCAGCTCCAGTCCGATCACGCCGGCACCGATCACGCCCAGACGCTTGGGAACGCTGGCAAAATCGAGCGCGCCGGCATTGTCGACGATGTACTTGCCATCGAACCTGGCAAACGGCAATTCGATCGGTACCGAGCCCGGGGCAAGAATCACATTGGTGGCACTCAACCGGTGGCTGCTGCCGTCCTGCAGGGTGACTTCGACCTGGCGATTGGGCAACAGCTTGCCGAAGCCGGCGACATACGAGACCTTGTTGCTCTTGAACAGCGAATTGATGCCGCCGCTGAACTGTTTGACGATCTTGTCCTTGCGGCCGACCATCTGTGCCACGTCGATCCGCGCATTGTCCGCGCTGATGCCGTGATCCTTGAAACTGTGGGTGAGGTTGTGGAACTGCTTGCTGGAGTCCAGCATCGCTTTCGATGGAATGCAGCCGACGTTGAGGCAGGTGCCACCGAGGGCGGGCTTGCCATCCTTGCCGATGAAGGCGTCGACGCAGACGACCTTCAAACCCAATTGTGCGGCGCGGATGGCCGCGACATAACCCGCAGGTCCGCCGCCTACAACAATCACATCGTATTGACTACTCATGGCAATTCCTCAAATCCAGGGCGGTGACGTCAAGCAGGTTCAGCTGATGTTGAGCACGATGGCCAGCGCGACCGCAGCCAGGATGCCCCAGAGCACCCACTTCCACGTGAGTGCGACGATGCCGAGTATCAAGCCCAGTCGGGCGACCCAGTCCATTCGACGCAACAGGGTTTCGATCAGGGCACTGATCATCGCAAGCAGTCCCAGAGCCGCGTAGATCAGGCGCAACCAGCCATGGCTGCGGGTTTTCGCGATGTCCGCGTCCCACAGCGAGGTGGCGTACTCGAGCCAGTCGCGGGCTTCCAGCGCGGCGGCGATCGGTGTTGCGATGATCGCCAGCAGTACCGCCAGCGCCCCCAGCAACAGCGACAGCAGACCGAACCGAAACCCCGATCGCGTCGCGACCGGAGCAGGCGGGTTCGGCGTGCCAACCATGCTGGATCACAGTCCGAGCAGCATGCGCTGGGGATTCTCCAGCTGGTTCTTGATATCGACCAGGAACAGCACGGCATCCTTGCCATCGATGATGCGGTGGTCGTAGCTCAGCGCCACGTACATCATGGGCGCCGCGATCACCGTGCCGTTCTCGACAATCGCGCGTTCCTTGATGGCGTGCATGCCGAGGATCGCGCTCTGCGGCGGATTGACGATCGGCGTCGAAAACAGCGAGCCAAACGTGCCGCCATTGGTGATGGTGAACGTGCCACCCTGCAGGTCGTCGAGTGACAGGCCGCCTTCCCGGGCCTTCTTGGCGTAGCTGCCGATGGCCTTCTCGATGTCCGCAAAGCCCATGGTCTCGGCATTGCGCAGCACCGGAGTGACCAGACCCTTGTCGGTTGACACTGCGATCGAGATGTCGCTGTAGCCATGATAGATCACGTCATTGCCATCGACCGAAGCATTGACGATCGGATGACGTTTCAGTGCCTCGGCCGCTGCCTTCACGAAGAAGCTCATGAAACCGAGCTTGATGCCATTGGCCTTCTCGAAGGCCTCGCCGTGCGCTTTGCGCATCTCGCTGACGGCGCGCAGATTGATCTCGTTGAACGAAGTCAGCATCGCAATCGAGTTCTTCGACAGCATCAGACGTTCCGCGATGCGCGTGCGCATTCGGGTCATCGGCACCCGCTGCTCGCTGCGCGGGCCCGACTTGACCGCAGGTGCTGCCGCCGTGGCTGTGGCAGTTGCTGGGGCAGCGGCGGCCGCTGGCGCGGGCGTTGCACCACCACTGCGCATGAAATTGACCAGATCCTCCTTGGTGACCTGGCCGGCGCGACCGCTGCCGGACACATTGGCGGGATCGATCCTGTTCTCTTCGGCCACCCGCCGTGCAGCCGGGGACAGCTCTGCCGTCTTGCTGCTGCTGGCAGTTGCCGCTGCCGGTGAAGCGGCAGCCGGTGCATCTGCCTTGGCGGGAGCCGCTGCGGCTGGGGCTTCGGCGACCGCGCCGGCCTCGACGATGGCGATCAGCTCCTGGCTGCCTACCGTGTCGCCGGTGTTCTTCAGTATGGATTTCAGCACGCCGTCGGCGGGTGCCGGGACTTCGAGCACGACCTTGTCGGTCTCGAGATCCACCAGATTCTCGTCGCGCTTGACGGCATCGCCCGGCTTTTTGTGCCAGGTGGCGATGATGGCGTCGGAGACCGACTCGGGCAGTACCGGAACTTTGACTTCAATGGACATGGATCGCGTCCTCGATTGACGGGCGATGGATAAATACAGGCTTATTCCTGAACATGCTCGCCATTGAGCTTGGCGACCAGCGCCTGCTCGACCAGGGCGGCCTGTTCAATGAGATGGGTGCTCAGATGTCCGCAGGCAGGCGCCGGCGAGCGCGGGCGGCCGGCATAGTGGAGGGTCTGCCGGGTGCCGATACAGAAGCGCAGGTGGTGTGCGATCTGATACCAGGCGCCCTGGTTCATCGGCTCTTCCTGGCACCAGACCACGTCCGCCGAAGCCGGGAAGCGCTTCAACTCGTTGATCAGGTCCTGGCGCGGGAACGGGTAGAGCTGTTCGATGCGGACGATGGCCACATCCTTCAGGGCGCGCTTCTCCGCTTCCTCGACGAGGTCGTAGTAGACCTTGCCGGCACAGATGACGACGCGGGATACCGACTTGGATTTCTCCGCGGTCGTATCCGGAATCAGATTCAGGAATCCGCCGGTAGCCAGATCCGCAAGCGCTGAAGTCGACAGCTTGTTGCGCAGCATGGACTTGGGTGTCATCACGATCAGCGGCTTGCGTGAATTGCGCACCATCTGACGGCGCAGCATATGGAACATCTGCGCCGGTGTGGTCGGCGTGCAGACCTGCATATTGTTCAATGCACACATCTGCAGGAAACGTTCCAGTCGTGCCGACGAATGCTCGGGGCCCTGGCCCTCGTAGCCATGCGGCAGGAACAGCACCATGCCGCAGAGGCGGCCCCACTTGGCCTCGCCTGATGAGATGAACTGGTCGATGACGACCTGGGCGCCATTGGCGAAGTCGCCGAACTGGCCTTCCCAGATCACCAGGGTGTGCGGATCGGCCGTCGAATAGCCGTACTCGAAGGCCATGACGGCTTCTTCGGACAGCAGCGAGTCGACCACGGCCACCATGCTTGGCTCAGCGGCGAGTCGCTGCAGTGGAAACACGGCTTCGCCGGTCAGTTGGTCGTGCACGATCGCATGTCGGTGGAAAAAGGTGCCGCGCCCCGCGTCCTGGCCGACCACGCGCAACTTGAAGCCATCGCGGACCAGACTGGCGTAGGCCAGCGTTTCGGCAAAGCCCCAGTCCAGTCGCAGATCGCCGGCGGCCATCTTCAGCCGGTCCTCGTAGACCTTGGCCACGCGCGAATGCAGTTTGGTATTGGCCGGCAGGGTATTGAGCGTCACCGCCAGTCTGGTCAATTCCGCTTCCGCAATCCCAGTGACGGTTGGCTGATCGGACTTGCCGTCGTGGAAATGATGCCAGTCGATGTGGGGCAGGCCGTCGTCCGGTTTGGTCGACTCGCCGACGATCTCGCCCTGGTCGAGCTTCTGCCGGTAAGCGTCGGAAATCCCCTTGCTCTCGTCTGCGCTGATCAGATTGGCTGCCGCCAATTGCTCGGCATAAAGCTCGCGCGTGGTCTTGCGGGCCCGGATGTTCTGATACATGAGTGGCTGGGTTGCCGCCGGTTCGTCGGCCTCGTTGTGGCCGTGACGGCGGTAGCAGACCAGATCGATCACGACATCGCGCTTGAACGTCTTGCGGTAGTCGAACGCCAGTTCGGCAACGAAATGGACCGCCTCGGGATCATCGGCATTGACGTGGAACACCGGCGCATTGACCATCTTGGCGATATCGGTGCAATAGAACGTCGAGCGCGCATCTTCCTGACGACTGATGGTGAAGCCGACCTGGTTGTTGATGATGATGTGCACGGTGCCGCCGACCGCGAAACCGCGCGCCTGCGACATCGCAAACAATTCCATCACCACGCCCTGGCCGGCAAACGCGGCATCGCCATGGACCGCGATCGGCAGGACCTGGTCGCGACTCTGGTCACGGCGTCGCGTCTGCCGCGCGCGGACCGAGCCCACCACGACGGGATTGGCGATCTCAAGGTGCGATGGATTGAAGGCCAGGGCCAGATGCATCGGTCCACCCGGCGTCGGAACATCCGCCGAGTAGCCCATATGGTATTTGACGTCGCCGGAATGCGCAGGATCGTCGACTTCGCCATGCTTGCCTTCGAATTCCTCGAAGAGCTTTTCCGGTGCTTTGCCCAGCGTGTTGATCAGTACATTGATGCGGCCGCGATGCGCCATTGCGATCACGGTTTCCTTCACGCCATTGGCGCCAGCGCGCTGGATCACTGCATCCATCAGCGGAATGAAGGAATCGCCACCCTCGAGCGAGAAGCGCTTCTGGCCGACGTAGCGGGTGTGCAGATAGCGCTCCAGGCCCTCGGCAGCGGACAGCTTCTCCAGAATCCGCCGGCGGGTGTCCAGACTCAACGAAAAATTGCCACCGGCGCGCTCGATGCGCTCGTGCAGCCAGCGCCGCTGCTCGATGTCATCGATATGCATGAATTCGGCGCCGATGCTCGCGCAGTAGCTCGCCTTCAGCCACTGGATCAGCGCGCCAAGCTTCATCCGGGGGGCCGCCGACAGGGAGCCGGTATTGAACTCGCTGTTCATGTCTTCCGGCCCGAGGCCGTGGGCACTGGCATCGAGGTCGGGTGCCGGTGGCATCTGCATCATGCCCAGCGGATCGATGCGGGCACCCAGATGACCGCGCGCCCGGTGCGCATGCACCAGCTTGAACACCGCAGCCTGTTTTTCCGAGCCATCATCCGCGCCGGGTTGCGCCGTGGCACGCGCACTGATGCGCGCCATCTGCTCGAACGCGGCGATCACCGGGCCATGCGGGCGATCAGGCGCCTCACGCCCCTGCAGCGTGGAAAAATACTGCTGCCACTCGGTCGCCACGCTGTTGGCATCCTGCAACCACGACTCGTACAGGCCGTCGACATAGGCGGCATTGCCGGCACCGAGTTGTGACGACGCACGGAAGGCTTCAATCAGACTCACATCAACTCACTTCGCCATCAGGCAGCGGAAAAAATCGAGGTGGAACAGATGTTTGC
Source organism: Pseudomonadota bacterium (assembly GCA_022843465.1). Taxonomy (GTDB): domain Bacteria; phylum Pseudomonadota; class Gammaproteobacteria; order Xanthomonadales; family Ahniellaceae; genus 0-14-3-00-62-12. The sequence continues at coordinate 199,168 of JALHNO010000002.1, forward strand.
GCATTGCGGGCAGGGCCCGGCAAGAGCGCTGCGAAGTATAGCGTCTAAATACGCTGCATCGCCGCACGAAATTGTGGCGAACTGCTGCGGCGGCGCCTCGTTCAGCGGCCATCCGGACCACGTCGCTGACTGCCCTGCCGGGGACGCGGGCAGCCGGGCGCCGCGGCGTGGCCCCGACCGTGAGTCAGCTAGATTTTCAGCACCCGGATCGAGGTCTCCGGCTCGCCGCGTTCCCAGGCGCGCTCGAAACTGCGCAGCAATTCGCGCTGGCGCGGACGCTCCTGCAAATGGCCTTCGCCGTCATAGCTCAGGCGATCAGGCCGGCGCATCCAGCCGCCACTGTCATTGAGCAGCAGGGAGCCGGGGAAATCCCCTGACTCGTGTTCACGGGCGCGCCGGACTTCGATCAGGCTGGGCAGGCGCTGCGCCAGCGCCACCAGGCGATGACCCGACTGCAGGGCCATGCTGATGTCGTGGACCAGGACCCGGACCTGGGCGCCGCGGCCCGACAGGGCAACGCGCTTGACCGCATCGACGAAGCTGTCGTTGTCGTAGACCGAACTCTCGAGATCGGCGCTGGCGATCCAGAGTTGATGCTGCGCGCGCTCGGCAATCTCGCTGGCCAGCCGCGCACAGTCGGCGGCGCGGGTCAGGATGACGCGATGCTGCGCCGAGTCACCATCCAGTCGCGCACGCATCACCCGGTGCGGTATGCCGGCTTCGTCGAACTCCGGCCCTTCGGAATGGAAGCCAAAGCGTGCATAGAACGGAATTGCGTGGGTCTGCGCGTGCATGCTGATGCTGGTATAGCCGAGGTCGCGCGCAATCTGGATCAGTCGATCCATGATCGCGGCACCGACACCGAGTCCGCGAGCGCGTTGCAGAACCGCCATCCGGCCGATCTTCCGCTCCGGCGTCAGGCGGCCAGTGCCGATCGGCAGGCCCTCGGCATCGAGCGCCAGTACGTGGCGGGATACTGGATCCAGCTCATCCCATTCCTCGTCGAGCGGACACTGCTGCTCGACCACAAACACCGGCTCGCGCACCGCGCGCAGCAGTTCCAGGTCGGTCTCGTAGGAGGCGTCGCGCAGCGTGAAAGTCTTCATCTTCCGATTCCATAGTGGCCGGCATTGACGATTTCAAGCAGGGTCTCGCGGTCACGCGCCGTCAAGGCTTCCCAGGCTGCAAAGTCTAACGACTCCAGTGCGCCCAGGAGCCGATAGAGCCGGCTCGACACCGGAAAGCTGTCGCCGGCCAGGAAAACCTTCCAGCCGCGCCCGCTGCGTGTGCTTGCCAGTCGCGAGAACGGATGGCGCAGCAAGCGGCCGCCACGTTGCAGGCGCTGGGCGAGGCGCGCAGCGTCGAGTCGGCGTGCTGGCGGCGCCGGCGTCTGGGCGTTTCGGTAGCGGGTGATGAAGCGGCCAAACCATTCCGCCAGGCTCGGTTCATCCAGATTCAGCAGTTGCGACATGGCCGTGCGCAATCGCGTCATATCCTCGCCCGCGATCTGATGCGGGTCACTTCGTGGTTGCAGATCCGGATCGGCATAACGTTGCTCATCCGGCAGATCGGCGACCATGCTCTCGGCCAGGTCGAGAATCAGTTCGCCGGTCGAAGGCGCGCGCATGCCCAGCGAGTAGGTCATGCATTCATCGAGTGCGACGCCATGGTGCGGAACACCGGGCGGCAGGTACAGCACATCGCCGGGCGCCAGGGTCCACTCATGCGAGGGCGCAAATTCCTTCAGCAGTTTCAGCGCCACATTGTCGCGGAAGCGCAGGTCCGGGTTGGCGCGGGCATCGATCTGCCAATGGCGATGGCCCAGCCCCTGCAGCAGAAAGACATCGTACTGATCCACATGCGCGCCGACCGAGCCGCCCTTGACTGCGTACGAGATCATGATGTCGTCGAGGCGCCAGCTCGGCAGAAAATCCAGCCAGCGGTACAGCGCTGCGACTTCAGGGTCCCACTTGTCGACGTCCTGCACGAGCAGGGTCCAGTGCGTCTTGGGCAGACGGCTGAACCGTGTTTCGGCCAGTGGACCATGTTCGACCTGCCAGCGCTCGCGTCGCGGATCGTGCACGATCAACCGCGATAGCGCGTAGGGCTCACAGGCCAGACCGGCCAGATCGTTGGGCTGCACCGGCGCACTGAAATCGGGGAAGGCAGCGCGAATCAACAGCGGATGCTTCTGCCAGTAGTCGCGCAGAAACGCCGCGGACGACATGCCGAGCGGCAGGCCGGCACTGGCCGTCACCTCGATCGCCGGGCCGTGGGGGTGGACGCGCGGCTTACGCGGCGCCGGTTTCATATACCACCTGCGAGATCGCCCGCGAGTCCGCTGTAGCCGGCCGGTGTCAGTTGCAACAGGCGCTGTTTTGCCTCCGCCGGCAGTGCCAGTTGCTCGACAAAGGCCCGCAGCGATTGCGCGCTGATGCCCTGACCGCGGGTCAGCGCCTTGAGTTGCTCATAGGGCTGCGGGAGACCGTGACGGCGCATCACGGTCTGCACGGCTTCGGCGAGGACTTCCCAGCTCGCATCGAGATCATCGGCGAGCCGATCGGGATTGACACTGAGCTTGCCGAGACCGCGCGCAAGTGCATCCAGGGCGATCAGGGTGTGGCCGAAGCCGACACCGAGTGCCCGCAGCACGGTCGAATCGGTGAGGTCGCGTTGCCAGCGCGAGATCGGCAGCTTCTCGCTGAAGTGACCAAGCAGGGCATTGGCTAGACCGAGATTGCCTTCGGCATTCTCGAAGTCGATCGGATTGACCTTGTGCGGCATGGTCGAAGAGCCGACTTCTCCTGCCTTCAGCGATTGCTTGAAATAACCCAGGGAGATATAGCCCCAGGTGTCGCGACAGAAATCGATCAGGATCACATTGATCCGACGCATGACGTCGCAGAACTCGGCGATGCCATCATGGGGTTCGATCTGGGTGGTGTAAGGATTGAATGCGAGCCCGAGCGACTCGACGAACTGGCGTGCGAAGGCTGGCCAGTCGACTTCCGGGTAAGCGATCACATGCGCGTTGTAATTGCCGACTGCACCATTGATCTTTCCGGGCGAGCGCCAGCCGAGCAGCTGTTCGAACTGGCGCTCGAGGCGGGCGACCACGTTGGCAACTTCCTTGCCGAGGGTGGTCGGGGATGCCGTCTGGCCATGGGTGCGTGCCAGCATCGACTGCCCGGCCTGGGCGTGGGCGAGGCTGCGCAGCGTCTCGATCACCCGCTGCAGTGCTGGTGCGATCACCTCTTGCTTCGCCTGGCTCAGCATCAGGGCGTAGCTGAGATTATTGATGTCCTCGCTGGTGCAGGCGAAATGGATGAACTCGGCGTGTGCCGCCAGTTCGGCATCGCCGGCAATTGCCTCTTTCAAAAAATATTCGACAGCCTTGACGTCATGATTGGTGGTGGCCTCGATCTGCTTGACCCGCGCGGCCTGCGCCGGCGAGAAATCATTGACGATGGCACGCAGCCGAGCACGCGCGGCTGCGCTGAAGGCCGGCACCTCGACGATCCCGGCACAGTCTGAAAGCGCCAGCAGCCACTCGACCTCGACATGCAGGCGACTGCGGATCAATCCGTACTCGCTGAAATGCGGACGCAGTGGGTCTGCCTTGCTGGCGTAGCGTCCATCCAGTGGGGAAAGGGCGAGCAGGTTATCGAGCGGCATGCACGGACTCCGGGAAAGACGCGCAGTTTAGCGGCTGCGTGGGGTGCCGAATATGTGCATTCGGGGATGCCAAGGCAGCGCTATGCTTGCCGCAACCACTGGAGCCGCCGATGAAGCCGACCCGGACCGAAACCGACAGCATGGGGCCGATGCAGGTGCCGGCCGATGCACTCTATGGCGCGCAGACCGCACGCGCGATCGCCAATTTCAGAATCTCCGGCATGACCATGCCACGCAGTTTCCTGCGCGCGCTGGCCCTGATCAAGGCCGCAGCCGCACTCGCCAATGTCGAGCTGGGACTGCTGCCCGGCAAGGTCGGCAAGGCGATTGCGCGGGCCGCGCTGGAGGTCAGCCGGGGTAGCTACGACGAGCACTTTCCGATCGATGTGTTCCAGACGGGCTCAGGCACCAGTACGAACATGAATGCCAACGAAGTCATCGCGCGTTTGGCCAGCGCCGGTGCCGGGCGCGCCGTGCATCCGAATGATGACGTCAACAACGGCCAGAGTTCCAATGACGTGATCCCCAGCGCCATCCACGTCGCTGCCTGTCTGGACTGCGCCGAGAAGCTGCTGCCTGCTCTGCTGGAACTGAAGAAAGTGCTTGATCGTCGCGCCCGCGAGTTCAGTCGGCTGGCCAAGACCGGCCGCACGCACCTGATGGATGCGATGCCGCTGACCCTGGGCCAGGAACTCGGTGCCTGGTCGGCCCAGATCGCGGCCAACATCGCCCGGATCGAGTCGGCTGTAATCCGTATGCAGGCGCTTGCCCTGGGCGGCACGGCAGTTGGCACCGGCATCAATGCCGATCCCGGATTTGCCCGCGCAGCCGCTGTCCAGCTGTCGCGACTCAGCGGTCATTCCTTCCGCATTGGTGGCAATGCGTTTGCGCTGATGGCGGCGCAGGACCATGCGGTCGAACTGTCGGGACAGTTGCGCGTACTGGCCTGCAGCCTGATGAAGATAGCCAACGATCTGCGCTGGATGAACTCCGGGCCGCTTGCCGGTCTCGGCGAGATCGAGTTGCCGGCATTGCAGCCGGGCTCTTCGATCATGCCCGGCAAGATCAATCCGGTGGTGCCGGAGGCAGTGGCCATGGTCTGTGCCCAGGTGACCGGCAACGATGCTGCGATCACCATTGCCGGGCAGAGCGGCAACTTCCAGCTCAATGTGATGCTGCCGCTGATCGCCCACAACCTGCTGCAGTCGATCGAACTGCTCGCCAATTCCAGCACGGCACTGGCTGATCAGGCGATCGCCGGACTGACCGTGAACCGTGACCGCATCAGCGCAAGTCTGGCGCGCAATCCGGTTCTGGTGACCGCCCTCAATGCAGTGATCGGCTACCAGCGTGGCGCCGAGATCGTAAAGCAGGCCTATCGTGAGCAGCGCCCGGTGATCGACGTGGCGCGCGAGCAGACTGGAATGCCTGAAGCGGACCTGCGGCGTCTGCTCGATCCGCTGCAACTGACCCGCGGTGGCGTGGCGGCGGCAAAGCCGAAAAAGCAGAAGCCGCGCTAGGCGCGGCTTCTGGTCCAGCTTGCTGGAGTCGTCAGATCAATCGGCAATCTCGCGATAGCGTCGCAGGTAGACCGCGACCGCAATCATCGCCGCACCCGCCGCCACGCCGATCCACAGATTGGCCGAGCCGAGCACCTCACCCAGCGAACCCAGGCTGATCAGGTCGGCGGGTGTCCGGTCTCCGTCGAAGTTGTAGCCTGCTCCATCGCCCGACCACGAGAACGGCAGCACGCTGGTGAGACCGCGGGGAATGACGTGGAACCACATCCAGGTTTCGGGGATGCGCAGGTTGGTCAGCATGTCCATCCACGACATCAGGGCGCCCGCCACCAGCGGTACCGCTACCGACCAGATGAAAGGCTTGCTGCGTGCCCAGCTGGAGACCATCAGCAGCCAGCCGTAGGTCGGCATCGCCCACAGTGCATTGACGGGCAATGCAATCAGCATGCACAGCCACATCCGGATCGGGTGGACCTGCTCGGAAATTCCAGTCACCCAGAGCAGCTTGAAGGCGTTGACGCCGTGCAACGCCAACCAGCCACCGATGATCACCAGCATCACCAGATGGAAGACGATGGCGGCGACCCAGGCGATCAGCGGTGCCGTAAACGCCGCAGTGAAGATCTTGGATCCTACCGTCTGGATGTCTGATACCGGCATCGACTTCCAGAACAGGATCGAGCGATCCTTGCGGTCATCAAACAGCGCGCCGATCAGATAGAAGAACAACACGATGCCGAGCACAAGTTGAACCACCAGTGCCATCGTGCCTAGTCCGACGTTGATCCCCTGGGCTACTCTGGCCACTGCCTCGGGTGGCATGCCATTGACCATCTGCGCCAGCGGAATGTTCATGACCCGGAAGTCGCGGCCATCGACATGCATCTCGCCTGCGATGAGTCCGATGACGGTAAACAGCACAAACACCCCGACCACGATGAAGGGCGTCCACAGGAACCCGCCGCGGTGCTCCCAGAACTCGCGCTTGAGCAGGCTGACGAAGGTTTTCATGCGTAGGCTCCTTGCATGGTCGCGACAAAGATGTCGGCAATTCCGGGTTTGCGGGTTTCTCCCAGTGCCTCGGCGGTGGCGGCGGGAATTCCATCGAACAGGAAGATCGACTTGCCGAACACCTGACGCTCGGTGAGGGGCTTGAGGGCCGCGGCCTGCTCGCGTTTTTCTGCGGAGACCATGACTTCGGTGAAGCGCTCGCCGACCTCTTCCATGGTGGCATCCAGGGAAATCCGACCGTCCTTGATGAAGAGGACGTCGGTGAGTATGTGTTCGATCTCCTCGACCTGATGGGTGGTGATCAGGATGGTCTTTTCATGGTCGAAGTAGTCGTTCAGAAGGGTCTGGTAGAACTCCTTGCGATAGAGGATGTCCAGGCCGAGTGTCGGTTCGTCCAGCACCAGCACCTTGGCATCGATCGCCATGACCAGGGCCAGATGCAATTGCGCAACCATGCCCTTGGACAGTTCGCGCACTCTCATTTTCGGGCCGATCTTGGTGCGCGCGAGAAACTGCTGGCACTTGCTGCGAGAGAATTTCGGATGCACACCCTCGACGAAATCGATGGCCTGGTGCACGCGGATCCAGCGTGGCAGCACCGCCACATCGGCGATGAAGCAGACTTGATTCATCAGCTCACTGCGCTGGCTGTGCGGATCCAGTCCGAGCACACTGAGCTCGCCGTCGAATGTGGTGAGACCCAGCATGGCCTTCAGTGCGGTGGTCTTGCCGGCGCCATTCGGGCCGATCAGGCCGACGATGCGGCCGGCGTGGATCTGAAAATCGCAACCCTTCAATGCTTCGAATTTTCCGTAGCGCTTTCTGAGGTTGCGCGCTTGGATGACCGTGCTCATCAGTTCTTGCTCCCCGATTCAGTGTCCAGTTCCAACAGTTCTTTCAAGTCCAGGCCGAGCCGGCGCAGGCGATCGCGCAAGGGCGGCCATTCCTCCTTGATGAAGTGCTCGCGTTCGCTGCGCAGCAGCTGCACGCGCGCCCCTTCATTCACGTACATCCCGAGGCCACGGCGCTTCTCGACCAGATTCTCGTCAACCAGTTCCTGGTAGGCCTTGGAGACGGTGATCGGATTGAGCTGGAAGTCCGCCGACACCTGCCGCACCGACGGCAGCGCATCGCCTTCCTTCAGGGCTCCATCAAGGATCATCGCCTTGATGTGCTCGCGCAGTTGCCGATAGATCGGCGCGCCCTCATTCCAGTTCATGCTCATGCGGTCAGTCCTTCAAGCGGGTCGGCGCGCGGCCGAACCGGTAATAGGGCATCGTCAGATCGATGCGGGCGGGGCGACGCGATCGCGTGCTGCGTGCGCGTGGCGGGGCAGACGGAGCCGCCTCGGCCGCGACCTCGGTGGCAGCGGCGCCATTGTCCGAGTGCGATCCCGATTCGCTCAGCGTGTCCAGCGCGGCGTCCGCGCGACCATCCAGCAGAACCGGCATCGCGATGATCGCCAGCAGGAAGCAGAACAGGGTGCTGAGAATTTTCATGATCTACTCAGTGTTGCCGCAGTGGTGGTGTAGTGAACTATAACACCTACAATTATCCGGTCAAGCCTTCGCACACACTTTGCTTACATGACCGATGGCATGGTGGGCGGGCAGACTGCTGACGACTGCCCGTTGGGGAATCCCTGAACAGGCCAATCCCGGCGGCTTCTTTACCCACGTCAAGGCTTTCCCGAGACGCCTGTAGTCTTGTGCCCCTCATTCCGAGGCTGTCGCAATCGCGGGCAAGGTTGGAGGATCGTCCGTGCCCGTGCCGCCTGGATGGCGGCCTTACCGCAGGAGTGCAATGAATGCGTAGTTTGATGATGTTGATGGCCTTTGTATCCGGCTCGGCAATGGCCTGCAGTGATCTGCTGAACCACAGCCTGCGGCCGCTGGCCTCCAGGACTCCGGAAACCCTGTGTTCACGATTTGAGGGGAAAGTGCTTCTGGTCGTCAATACCGCCAGCAAGTGCGGCTTCACCCCTCAATACGAAGGGCTGGAGGCGCTGCACGAAAAGTATCGTGACCAGGGCTTTTCCGTTGTCGGCTTTCCCTCCAATGATTTTCTTGGTCAGGAGCCGGGCAGCGAGGAAGACATCAAGGAGTTCTGCACGCTGACCTATGGTGTGAAGTTCCCGATGTACGAAAAGACCGCAGTGAAAGGCGATCAGGCACATCCGCTCTATCAGCAACTGAAAGCGGCAACGGGCACGGCACCCGGCTGGAATTTCCACAAGTACCTGATCGATCGTTCGGGTAATGTGGTCAACAACTTCGGCAGTCGTACCAAGCCGGACGACAAGGCCCTGGTGGCCGAGATCGAGGCCCTGATTGCACAGAAGCCGGCGCTGGCGAAGCCCGCTGAAGCGAAGTCAGACACCGCGCCCTGAGTCTGCAATCCTCTCGCCAGATCGACAACCGCGCCAGCATCCGAGCAGGCAGAACGCCTGGACTCGATGCGACCGCGTCCAGCTCCGGTTGGCCAGACGGCCGGCAGTGCCCGCGTCCAATCCGGCGCGGGCTCTGAACATCCGCGGGCTCAGGACATCCGGAAGTTCTGGCCGAGGTAGACGTCGCGCACGCGCTGATCGGAGAGCACCTTTTCCGGCCGTCCCTCGGACAGCACAACGCCGGCATTGAGAATGTAGGCGCGGTCGCAGATGCCCAGCGTCTCGCGCACATTGTGATCGGTAATCAGCACACCGATGCCGCGATCCTTGAGATGGGCGACGATACCCTGGATTTCATTGACCGAGATCGGGTCTACGCCAGCGAACGGTTCATCCAGCAGGATGTAGCGCGGTTTCGCTGCCAGCGCCCGGGCAATCTCGACGCGTCGCCGTTCACCGCCCGATAGGCTTTGTCCTTTCTGCTTGCGGATATGGCTGATATGCAGATCGCCGAGCAGCGCCTCGGCCTCGTCCATGCGCTGACGGCGATTGAGGCCGACCCGCAGTTCCAGCACGGCGAGCAGGTTCTCTTCGACGGTCAGGCTGCGGAACACCGAGGGCTCCTGCGGCAGATAGCCGAGTCCGAGGCGGGCACGCGCGTGCATCGGCAGGGTGGTGATGTCGGTGTCATCGAGCTTGATGCGTCCGGCATCGGCTGCAATCAGCCCGACCACCATATAGAAACAGGTGGTCTTGCCAGCGCCGTTGGGGCCGAGCAGACCGACACACTCACCGGGGTGCAGCACCAACGAGAACTCGTGGACCACCTCGCGCTGCTTGAAACGCTTCTTCAGCGCATAGGCGGCCAGCATCAGTTCTTGGCCGACTTTGGCTTGATCGTCATCTGCACGCGGCCACCCTCGCTGCCGGCGTCCAGCAGGCCGCTGTCGACGTGGTAGACGATGCGCTCGCTGCGCATATTGCCGCGCGGTCGCTCGATCACCACACCGCCGGTGAGCACCACGATGTCCTGGCTGAGCAGATATTCGATATTGGCAGCCTGGGCCCGCATCAGGCCTTGGTCCTCGACTTCCTGTTGCAGCGTTGCCGGTGCGCCGCTGAAGACCACGCGGCTGACCTCGCCATTGGCCTGCTCGACGATGCCGGTGTCGGCGCGAATCTTCAGCGATCCCTGATCGATTTCAACGCTGCCGAGCAACTCGGTGCGTTCCGTGTTGCCGGTGCTGCGATCGGACTTCACGCTCATCTCCTGCTCGCGGTCGGTCTTCAGCGCCGATGCCTGAAAGGCGGCCAGCAGCAGCAGCAGGGTCCAGCTACGATTAATCATGATGTACCTCGAAGCGGCCGCGTACGGCAGAGGTGAGTTCGAATTGCCTGGTGTCGAGATCGGCCATCAGGCCGATGCCCTGGAGTATAGAGCCCGGCCGCCGCATGGTGACGGCACTGTTGGTAGTGATCTTCTTGGCCGAGGTATCGGCATCGAGCGCCTCGGTTTCCAGCTTGAATTCGCCGCCGCTGTCCTGCGCGGCCTGGGTGACGCGGACCCGCTCGCGCATGGCGACGGTCTTGCTGCGGGTACTGATCAGGGCGCGTCGGCTGGTGGCATTCCAGGCACTGCCTTCGCTATTGAAGAACTGGAACACCGGCAACTCGACGTGAAACGCCTCGCGCGCATCATCGTGACTGAGCCGCGGTGCGCGCAGGCGGAACGCAAGCTTTCCGCTCTCGGCATACGAGGCCAGTTCAAAATCCTGCAACTGGTAGTCCGAACGCGGTGGACCGGTGAAACGCGGCGCGGCATTGCGCTCCTGCTCACGCAGCAGCAGCCAGCCGCTGAGAATGGCAGCCACGGCGAGGGCCAGGGCGAGCAGGATCTGGCGCGCCGTCATGAGCCGCTGGCCCGCGCGATGATTGCATCCGTGTGGCCCTGGGCCGTCAACAGCAGATCAGACACTTCGCGGGCGGCGCCATGGCCACCGCTGTGACGCGTGGTCCAGTGTGCGTGCTGCTTCACCCAGGGATGTGCGTTGGCCACGGCAATCGCGAGTCCGGCGCGTCGCATGACGCCAAGATCGGGCAGGTCGTCGCCGGTATACGAAGCTTCCGATGCCTGCAGGCCGAAGGATTCGAGCAGCATCGTGAAGACGCCGAGCTTGTCCTTCTGCCCCTGATAGACGTGTTCGATCCCAAGGTCGCGGGCGCGCGTCTGCACCGGTCGGCTGTCACGCGCGGTGATCAGGGCGATTTCGATGCCGTGTTCGCGCAGCAGCTTCAAGCCGAGGCCATCGTGGACATGGAAGGCCTTGATCTCTTCGCCTTCCTCCGAGTACCAGAGCTTGCCATCGGTGAGCACGCCGTCTACATCGAAGCAGGCAAGGCGCACGCGGGCGGCGCGGGCGATGAGGTCCGGGCCGGGTTCAGTCAGGTTGCTCAGACTCATCTGGACACGCTCAGACCACACGCGCGCGCAGCAGATCGTGGATATTCAATGCGCCCTGCAACTGGCCCTGATCGTCGACCACCAGCAGCGCATGAATCTTGAAATCCTCCATCAACCGGGCGGCCTCGACCGCCAGCTTGTCCGCCTGGATCGTCTTCGGTCGGCAATTCATCAGGGCCCGCAGCGGGGTGGCGCGCAGATCGATCTGGTCATCGTCGAGGGTGCGGCGCAAATCGCCATCGGTGAACACGCCGAGCAGACGATTATTGCCGTCGACGACAGCGGTCATGCCAAGCCCCTTTCGCGTCATCTCGACCAGGGCATCGGAGATGCTGGCATCCTCGGAAACCACTGGAATCTGCTCACCCACATGCATGACATCCGATATCCGCATCAGCAATTTGCGGCCGAGACTGCCTGCGGGATGCGAACGGGCAAAATCTTCTGCGGTGAATCCGCGGGCCTCGAGCAGGGCGATGGCAAGCGCGTCGCCCATCACCAGCGCGGCTGTGGTGCTGGTGGTGGGCGCCAGGTTCAGCGGGCAGGCCTCGGTCGGTACGCTGACATTGACGTGGACATCGGCCAATCGCGCCAGCGATGAGCGCGGATTGCCCGACATGCCGATCAGCGGTACGCCCTGACGCCGGATCAGCGGCAGGATGGTCAGCAGTTCGTCGGTCTCGCCAGAGTTGCTCAGCGCCAGCACCACGTCCTTGTCGGTGATCATGCCAAGGTCGCCGTGGCTGGCCTCGCCGGGGTGCACGAAGAATGCCGGGGTGCCAGTCGACGCCAAGGTCGCGGCAATCTTGTTGCCAATGTGTCCGGACTTGCCCATGCCGGAAACCACGACCCGGCCACGGCAGTCGAGCATCAGGGCGCAGGCGCGGAAAAAGCTGTCGTCGATGTGGCCGGCCAACTGGGCGATGCCGCCAACCTGGATTTCGATCACTCGGCGCGCGCTGGCGGCCAGTGCCTGGGCCGACAGCCGGGGATGTGCGAACTCGGTGGGGTGCTGCTTGATCAGGGCGTTCATGACACTTCCAATTGGACGGCCGCTGCTGGCCAGGCCCGCACACCGACGCGTCAGGGCAGATTCGGTTAGAATCCGCGGCCATTTTAGCCGCGAACGGCCGGGTTGGGCGCGTATTGTGCCGCCCAGCTTGTGAATGCGCCCTATCCGCGCCTCATCCCCTCTGGAATTTGCCATGGAAGCCAGTCGTATTCGTGATCTTATCCGAGCCGGGATCGTCGGCGCACAGGTCGAGGTGCATGGCGATGATGGCGTGCACTTCGAGGCCGTTGTCATCAGCGATGCGTTTGCCGGGAAGTTGCCGCTGGCCCGCCATCGCATGGTCTACGCCACTCTGGGCGATCTGATGGGTGGAGCGATCCACGCCCTTTCATTGAAAACCCTGACACCGGCCGAGGCCGGGCTCACCCCTTAACTCTGCCGCGTGCTTCACGCGGAACCCAGGAAAACCCCATGGCAAAGATTGTGATCTCCGGCGGTGTACCGCTGAACGGCGAGGTTTGGATTTCCGGCGCGAAGAACGCCGTGCTGCCGATTCTCGCGGCAACCCTGCTCGCCGACGAACCGATGTCGATCGGCAATGTGCCGCATCTGCACGATGTGACCACGACCATGGAACTGCTTGGCCAGATGGGCGTGCAGCTGGTGGTCGATGAGCGCATGAAGATCCATGTCGATCCGCGCAATGCGCGCCACTGGTTCGCACCCTATGACCTGGTCAAGACCATGCGGGCGTCGATCCTGGTGCTCGGTCCGCTGGTCGCCAAGTACGGTCAGGCCGACGTGTCATTGCCGGGTGGCTGTGCCATCGGCTCACGCCCTGTGGATCAGCACATCCGCGGCCTGCAGGCACTTGGCGCCGAAGTCACCGTCGAGAACGGCTATATCCGCGCCCGCGCCAAGCGCCTGCGCGGCGCCCGCATCGTGATGGACGTGGTGACCGTGACCGGTACCGAGAACATCATGATGGCGGCGACATTGGCGAGCGGCACGACCGTCATCGAGAATGCCGCCCAGGAACCCGAAGTTGTCGATCTTGCCCATTGCCTGATCGCCATGGGCGCAAAGATTTCCGGCATTGGCACCAATACCCTGGTCATCGATGGCGTCGAGCGACTGCACGGCGCCCATTACGACGTACTGCCGGACCGGATCGAGACCGGAACCTTCCTGGTCGCCGGAGCCATCACGTCCGGCCGCGTCGTCGCCAAGCGCACCCGCTCGGATACGCTCGATGCGGTGCTGTCCAAGCTTGAAGACGCCGGTGCCCACATCAACCTCGGCCCCGATTACATCGAGCTGGACATGCAGGGTCGGCGTCCCAAGGCGGTCAACATCACGACCGCGCCTTACCCGGCCTTTCCGACCGATATGCAGGCGCAGTTCACTGCGCTCAACTCGGTTGCCGAGGGCGTCGGCATCATCACCGAAAACGTCTTCGAGAACCGCTTCATGCACGTACAGGAACTGCAACGTCTGGGCGCGGATATCCGGGTCGAGGGCTCGAGCGCCATCATCAAGGGCGTCAGCAGTCTCACCGGCGCGCCGCTGATGGCGACTGATCTGCGCGCGTCGGCCTGCCTGGTGCTGGCCGGCCTGGTCGCCACCGGCGACACTTCCGTTGATCGCGTCTATCACATCGACCGCGGTTACGAATGCATCGAGGAAAAACTCAGCGGTCTCGGTGCCCGCATCCGCCGTCTGCCGAACTGACATCGGGGCGCGGTCACTGGTCTGAAGCGCTCTCGCCACGCGCTGGCGCCGCTGCTGCCGGCTGGCGTTGCCAGCGGCCTCCGATCAGAAGTTCAATCGGCTGGTAGTCGGTCTTGTAGCTCATCTTGTCATGGCCCGCGATCCAGTAGCCCAGATACAGGTGCGCGAATCCATCGCGCCTGGCCCATTCGATCTGGCTCAGGATTGCAAAGACCCCAAGACCGCGCCGCGGCAGTTCGGGATCGTAAAACGTGTACACGGCGGACAGACCTGTCGAGGTCACATCGGTCACCGCGCAGGCCAGCAGCCGGCCATCCTTGCGGAACATCAGAAAGCGGGTATTGCTCCACTCGGCGAACAGGAAGCGCGAGAAGTCGGCGGGGTCGCCCGCATCCATGCCGCCATCGCGGTGACGCGATTCCAGATAGCGCCGGTACAGGTCGAAGCACTCGTCGCTGTAGCGGGCAGCCGTGACCTCGATTTCCAGATCGGCATTCTGGCGCGCGCAACGGCGCTGGCTGCGCTTGGGAACGAACGCTTGCACCAGGACCCGACTCGCCGTGCAGGCATTGCACTGCTTGCAGGTAGGCCGGTAGACATGGCCGCCGGCGCGGCGAAATCCCTGACTCAGGGCATTGCCATAGACGCCGGAAAGCTCCGGCGCCGCGGGATCGATCACCCAGTTCTGCGCCAGGCGGTCCGGGAAATAGCCGCAACCATGCTCAACGGTCTTGAACAGGCGCAAATGGGCGCGAGTCATTGCGTCACCTGCCGCAGCAGCGGCTGCCAGCAGGCAGCCGCAAGCAACCCGACTGCTGGCCCGGCCGCCTCATCGCGCTACTCGAAGACTTCCGCGACCGGCTCGATCCTGATGCGGGCCGGTGCGATGCCCAGCGGCAGCTTCTCGATCTTGCGGTCCTCGGCGACCAGCGCTGCGGACTTGGGGGCGTTGTAGCTGATCGGTGTCGGCTGGTCGCTGCCGAGCATCGCGGCAAGCTCCCTGGCGTCGCGCGACACGAAGACAAAATGCGCGTCGCTGGGATTCAGATGCGTGCGGACGGCGGCGTTGACCTGATCCAGGGTCAGCTTGTCCAGTTGCGTGCGGACATGATCGGTGAATTCGCCAATGCCGAAGAATTGCGAGTCGACAAAATAGCCGAGTTCGCGGCCCTGGTTGGCCACCAGGATCGACACGAACTTCTTCAGAAACTCGCGGGTGGCTTCAAAGTCCTGCGCCGTCATCCCGTCGCGCTGCAGGCTGTCGAGCTCGTGCAAGGCAACCCGGGTCGCAAACACGGCATCATTGTTGTTGCGCAGCGGGCGCAGCCAGACCTGGAAGAGGTCATTCAGGCGCGGCATGTTGGGCTCCGGCTGCATCAGGTACATGCCGTACGGAAAGTACTCGATGTAGGCATAGTTTCCGTAGTTCATGCCGCGTTCTTCGCGGATGCGGTTGTAGAGCCGGCCGTTGGAATTGCGATGCTCGCCCAGCCAGGAGCGCACCAGCCACAGCGCTGCCCAGTCTGGATGGCTGCGATTCACCGGGATCGGCCAACCAAAGGAAACCGCGACTGCCGGAGTTTCCTTCTCGATGATCACCGCGCTGCGGCCCTGCAGAACAGGGAGTTCCGGGCGGGCTTCCTCCGCCGCGCCAACAGCCGGCAGTGCCGGCATGTCATCGGTCAGGCGATCGACGATGTTGTGCTCGGCGGTGCCGGCCGTGGCGATCGCAAGCCGGTTGGAGGAATAGTACGATTGGTAGAAATTGCGTACGTCATCCAGTGTGATCGCCTCGATGTCCTGGCCATGACCCAGATTGACAGTGCCGTAGGCGTGTTGCTCGCCGTAGATGTCCTCATAGAGTTTTTCCTTGGCCAGTTCTTCATCGTTGTTGCCGCGTAGCTGAACCCGCAATGCAGTCAGCTGCTGGGTCTTCACGCGGTCGAAATCGGCCTCGGTGAAGCCGGGCTCTAGCAGCATCTCGCGCGCCAGCGGATACCAGGTCTGCAGATTGTCGCGATGGATCTGGGCGCTGAATCGAGTCAGATGCTTGTCGACCTGGGCATTGAGCGAACCGGCAATCGGATAGAAGCGTTGCTGGATTTCCTCGAGACTGCGTCGTTGCGTATCGGCATCGGTGATCATCCGCGCGGTCAATGCGGCGAGTCCCTTCTTGCCCTCGGGATCGTTCGCCGAACCGCTGCGGAACAACAGGGAGATATTGACCAGCGGCGAGTCCGAGGGCCTGGAGAAAATCGGAAAAAACATTTGTTCGACCTTGCGCGGATAGGCCTCGGCAAACGGCGCATATTCCTTCGCTGCCGGTTCGGTGACAGCGGCGACGGCAGTCGTGCCCTGCAGTTGATCCGGCAGCATGCCGACGCTGCGGCCACCCGCGAGTTCATCGCCATTGGACAGCGAGACCGTGCTGCGCAGATTGTCGCGGAACACCCGGTTGGCCGCCGCCACGATATCTCGGGCGGTGATGGCATCGAGGCGGGCGTAGTAGCGATTCAGAGTTTCGATGTCGCGTTCGACCTGGACGAAGCCGGCGAGGATTCCGGCGACGCCCGAAGCGCTGTTCATGCCGGCTGCGAAGCTGTACTTGAGCCGCGACTGAGCCTCGCGGACGCGCGCCTCAGGCAGTTCCTGGGTACGCATCTGCAGCAAGGTGCGGTCGATGGCCTGATTGACCTCGGCGGCGTTGTCGGGCTTGCTCAGTTGCGCGGCGATCGTGAACAGGCCGCTGTCGCGATTGCGCGAGGGGCTGACGAACAGGCTCTCGACCAGACGCTTCTGGATCACCAGTTCCTGATAGAGCGCCGACGAGGGCCCGAAATAGAGTTCGGCTGACAGGGCGAGTGCGGCCGGATCGGGATTGCTGGTAGATGCCGCCGGTGCGCGGAATCCGTGCAGGATCCAGGGCAGGGTGGGCGCAGGCCACTTCACATGCTCGTAACGCGCGCCGGCGCGCTCGGGTTCCTGCGGGATGCTGGCCTCGAAGCTGCCGCGCTTCCAGCCGCCCCAGTGCCGCTCGATGCTGGCCAGGGTCGGCTCGATTTCGATATCGCCGACCACGATCACACTGGTGTATTCCGGCCGATACCAGCGGTCGAAGAACGTGCGCGAGTACGCCATCTGGTTGGGCATGTCTTCGATGTCCTTGAAGAAGCCCATCGTGGTGTGCTTGTAGGGATGCACGTCGTAGGAGATGTCGCGCAGGCGCTCGCTCGCTTTCTGGATCGGGTTGGAGTAGTTCTTCAGATACTCGCCCTTGACCGCCTGCGCCTCGGTACGGAATTGTTCCTCGCTGTAGGCGAGGTTCTGGAACCGGTCTGCCTCGACTTCGAGCATCAGCTCGAGATCGGCCGTCGTGAAGTTGACGTAGTAGTTGGTGAAATCATCGGTGGTGTAGGCGTTCTGGTCGCCACCGGCGCTTTTGATCACCGCACCGTAGGCATCGGCCGGGTAGCGCGGGGTGCCGCGGAACATCATGTGCTCGAAGAAGTGGGCGAAGCCCGACTTGCCGGGTTCGACTTCGTTGCGCGATCCGGTCTGGACCGGAATCTGCAATGACACCACGCCCGGCGTGGGCGTTCGCACGGCGATGATGCGCAGTCCGTTGGGCAGGATCTTCTGGGCGTGTGGCAGGTCGAACAGTCTGGAAGGTTCTCTGATCGTGGTTTCCGCTGCCGGCGCCGGTGCCGGCTGCTGTGCCTGCGGGGCATCGCTGCGGGTATGTGGTTGGCAGGCTGCCAGGCCGATGCCGGCCACGATCAGGCAAAGTCGTTTCATCGTTGCTCCCGGATGGTTCCTTGATGGTGATCGGCCACGGTTCGGCATCAACGGCCGCCGTCGTCGCTGCCGTCGATCACATAGATGGTCGGCTCTACCGGCTCGACCGGTAAGGTCTCCGCAGCGACCGGCGGTTGCGGCTTGGCCGGCAGCACGGTCTGTCGCTGCGGCGCCTGCATCGCCTTGAAGCCGAAGAAGTACAGCGCGGAAATCGCCACCAGCACGAGCAGCACTCGGCGGACATGGCTGGCCGCACGCGGGGCCTCATGTTCGACGCGCGGACGCAGTTGGTACTGGGTGGCAACGTCTGGCCGGGTGCTGCCCATCACCCCGGCTTCGCGCAGCAGGGCGCGTGCCCGCGGCAGGTCTTCGGCCTGCTTGACCCAGACCGCAGGCCAGGTCGAGGAATCCGAGCGCGCCGTGTAGCTGAAATTGCGCACGCGGTCGCGCCGTAACTTGTCGCGGTTGCTGACATAGGTCTCGACGCCGATTTCGCTCAGCAGCGCTTCGACGCGATCGATGTTCTCGAGACGTGGTGATGAAAATACCTGGCGCATCAGACGACCTCCCCATCAATGATCCGGATCAGGCCTTCCTGGGCCGTGGAAGCTACCAGCGTTCCATCGCGGGTATAGAAACTGCCGCGGGCCAGCCCGCGCGCACCCTGGGCGCTCGGGCTGTCGCAGGAATACAGCAACCAGTCGTCGGCGCGGAAGGGCCGATGGAACCAGAGCGCATGATCGAGACTGGCCATCATCACATTGGGCTGCAGATAGGAAATTCCATGGGGCAGGGTAGCGGTGCCGATCAGATGAAAATCGGAGGCGTAGGCCAGCATCGCGCGATGCAGTTCCTGGGCGTCGCCGATGCGTTCGGTCAGGCGCAGCCAGACATGCTGATAGGGTGGACGTTTGGGCCGGCGCAGTTCGTCGCGCGGATAGACGTGGCGGAATTCGAATGGACCCTTGTCGGTGAGCCAGCGTTGCATCTTGGCCGGGATGTGGCTGAGTGCGGCGGGATCGATGGCGTCGGGCGGGTCGAGATCTTCCGGACGTGGCACTTCGGGCATCGAGATCTGGTGTTCGACGCCCGGTTCATTGATCTGGAACGAGGCAGCGCAACCGAAGATCTGCTGGCCGTGCTGGATGGCCGTCACCCGCCGCGTCGAAAAGCTCTTGCCATCGCGTGAACGCTCCACGTGATAGACAATCGGCGCGTCGATATCGCCGGCGCGCAAAAAATAGGCGTGCAGGGAATGCACCGTGCGACCCTCGACGGTGCGCTGTGCTGCGGACAGAGCCTGGCCAAGCACCTGACCGCCGAATACATACTTTGTACCAATGTCACGGCTCTGGCCGCGATAGAGGTTTTCTTCCAGCCGCTCCAGCTTGAGCAGATCAACCAGTTCGTCGACTACCGTTTGGGTCATGTCCGCTCGAATTCCCACGATCAAGAACCGGATTATGACCGGGCTGGCGTTGAATGTGCGAATGCGGTGCCCGCTCGGGGCAACGGCCGCCGGTCCGTCCGCATTGCGGCGTTCCGGCCCGGTGTTGCGCCAGGCGCAGCGAGCCCGGTTGCGCTCTCACCGCCTTTCGCTGCGCAGGGCAAACACGGATGCCTACGGCACCAGATCGCCGATCTGGCTGCTCTGATGATTGCTAAGGCAACCGGTCGCGCAATGGAATGCGCTGCAGCCCGATCGACTCGAATCGCGACCACGGGAAATGCACGCCGGGGTCAAGCTTGCGGCGCACCTGGATCGCCGGGTCGTCGCTGGCGGCTTCGGTCGCGGTGTCCAGATCTTCATGTCCGGCGATCTGTCGGAGCGCCGGCAGGCGTTGTTGCAGGCCTGCGAGCAGTTGCTCGAGTGCGTCCAGTTGCGCTGCAGTATAGGGCTCGGTCATCTGCTGATGGCGGGAGTCGAGCCAGTTGGGATAGCGGCCGCTGTTGACCAGTTCGATGCCGATCGAGCGCGGGTTGAAGCCGCGGGTATGGTGGGCGATGCGCTCAACGGGCACGAACTGCACGACCTTGCCATCGCGGTCGATGTAGTAGTGGCCGCTGTTGCCGGTGCCGGAATCGACGTAGAGGACCTTTTCGCCGTAGGCGCGCGCCATCGCCAGATCGGGCAGTTCGGTGCAATGGATCACCACCAGTTCAATATCGTCGATGTTGCGCTCACCCAGTTGCTCGACATAGGGCAGCGGCCATTCGAGTACCGGCAGGTCCAGGCTCATGGGGGGTCGGTTCCGGGCATGGTGTGGGGGTTGCCTTGGGCGATCGATCAGCCGGCATGCTCGAACTGCTGCAGCCCGGACAGCGTCGCCAGGATATCGGCATCGGCAACCGCCTCGACCAGTTCGGCCTGGCCAGCCGCGCGCCAGAGCACGAGGCGGAGCTTGCCGCTCTTTGCCTTCTTGTCGAGCCGCATCAGTTCCAGCAGATTCCCGGCGTCCAGATCGGGCGGAATCCGCGTCGGCAGACCGCAGCGCCGGATCAGTTGCGCAAGCCGCTCCGCATCCACCGCCGGCGCGCGGCCCAGCCGTGCCGACAACTGCGCTGCTGCCACCATGCCGATGGCCACGGCCTCGCCATGCAGGAAACGCACGTAGTGGGTTGCGGCCTCGATGGCATGGCCGAAGGTGTGGCCAAGGTTGAGCAGGGCGCGCTCACCCTGCTCGTGCTCATCGGCCTGGACGATGCGTGCCTTGTGCCGCACGCTGGTTTCGATCGCATGCTGGAGAGCGTCTGCTTGCCGGGACAGCAGCCGCTCGGCGTTCTGCTCCAGCCAGTCGAGGAATTCGACGTCACCGAGTGCGGCATACTTGATCACCTCGGCCAGACCGGCGCGCAGCTCGCGCTCCGGCAGGGTCTGCAGGGTTTCCGGGTCGATCAGCACCAGACGCGGCTGATGAAACGCGCCGACGAGGTTCTTGCCCTGCGGCAGGTTGACGCCGGTCTTGCCACCCACGGAAGAATCCACCATCGCCAGCAAGGTCGTTGGCAGCTGCACGAAATCGATTCCGCGCATCCAGAGGGCCGCCGAGAATCCGGCCAGATCACCGACCACGCCGCCACCGAGGGCAACGATGGTGGCATCGCGGCTGGCGCCCATCGCCGACAGTTCGGCGAGCACCCGGCCGACGTTCTCGAAGGTCTTGTGCGCCTCGCCGTCGGGCAATAGAAAGGTCCGCTGGCGATGTCCGGCAAGGCCCGGCAGCACGCTATCGAGATAGAGGGGTGCAACCGTCTCGTTGCTCACTACCAGCACATCGCGCCCGCGTAGATGTCGGCCAAGCAATCCGGCGTCGGTCAGCAGGCCGGAGCCGATATGCACCGTATAGCTGCGCTCGCCGAGTGCGACCGTGATACCTGTGCTCATGCGGCTGCCGAACGCCGCAACCAATGCTGGTCGAGCAACTGGATTGCGCGTTGCGCACTGCGTCCGACCGAACCGTTCTCGGCAGGCAACTGGATATCCGCGATGCTCTCGTAGAGTGGGGTACGCAGGTCGGCCATTGCCTCCAGGCGTTCGCGCCGGTCCGGCGCCCGCAGCAAGGGCCGTCGGTTGTCGCGCGCCAGCCGATTCAACTGCTGGGCAACATTGACGGCCAGATAGAGCACAAAACCATTCGACTGCATGACGCTGCGGTTCTCCGGGTCGAGAATGGCGCCGCCGCCGGTGGCGATGACGGCACCGCTGCCGCTGGCGAGTTCCTTCAGCAGGCGCGCTTCCCGGGTGCGGAAGCCAGGCTCGCCTTCCACTTCGAAAATCAGGCTGACATTGACGCCGGTACGCCGCTCAAGCTCGTCATCCATGTCGAGGAACGGCAGGCCGTAGTGCGCGGCGATGCGCCGGCCGACCGTACTCTTGCCAGCGCCCATCGGTCCCACGAGAAAAAGGTTGGAGCTGGGATTCATGATCGTCAGCGTTGCGCGTCTGCACCGATGCTATTGAGGCGGGCAGTGTAAGTCCAGCGCCGCTGCACCGGATTTTCGTGCTCGTGAAAACGCCGCCTGGCCGCTGCGCACCGGAAACCGCCGGCACGCCGACCACGGCCATGGGCGATGCCCTGTCGGTGCCCGTCGCATGGCTGGGTCGGTGATGGTGTCCTGTCCGGCCACCTCCTGCTAGCATGCTCTGTCACTCGACTGCTTCATGCCCATGATCCGATTCGCCGTAACCTTCATGCTCGTTCTCGGGGGCTCTTTCTGGGCCTACATCCTGGTACCCGTGCAGAACCACGTGATCCTGCCCTTCACATCTGCGCTGGCCTGGATCTGCACCAGCCTGATCCATGTGTTCGATGACAATGTGGTCGCTGCCGGCAAGATCATTTCTTCGCCGCAGACCGGTTGGGCGGTGTCGATCGAGCCCGGCTGCAATGGCGTCGAGGCCGTGATCATTCTGGCGGCGGCGCTGCTGGCCTTTCCGGCACCATGGAAGCACCGGATCGTAGGATTCGTGCTTGGATTTTTTGCAATCCAGGGACTCAACATCGTACGCATCATCAGCCTCTTCTACATCGGGCTGTGGGAGCGCAATGCCTGCGTGCCGGGTGAGCCCTGCCACACCGTCTGGTTCGAGTGGTTCCATCTCTATCTCTGGCAGGCGCTGATCATCCTCGATGCGCTGGTGGTCTGGTTGATCTGGCTGCGCTATCTGCCGCGACACCCGCGTCCGCAGCCGCCTCAGCGGCCGACGCCTGCACTTGCCTGATCCCGCCGCACCCGTATTGATGGTGGGCTGCGGCGATCTGGGCGCGCGTATCGCGCACGCCCTGAACCGCCGCCACCAGCAGGTCTGGACCCTGACACGAAGTGGTGGCGGGCCCTGGCCGGCGTTGTGCGGCGATGTCACCAATCCGCAAAGTCTGCCGCCGCTGGCCGGGCGTATCGGGACTCTGGTGTACTGCCTGACCCCACAGGCGCGCGAAGAGTCCGCTTATCGCCGCATCTTTGTCGAAGGTCTCCGGCATGTCATAGCCGCCGCTTCGGCCGAAGCTGTTCCACGCGTCTGTCTTGTTTCCAGCACCGCTGTCTACGGCGACGCCGGCGGTGGCTGGGTCGACGAGGACAGCGAATGTCGGCCGGATGGGTTCAATGGTCAGGTACTTCGCGAGGCCGAGTCGCTGTGCCTGTCGGCCGGCCCGGAGAATCTGGTTTTCCGCCTCGGTGGCATCTATGGGCCAGGCCGCGACTCGCTGATCCGCAAGGCGCGCGCGCGCGCGTTCGATGATAGCGAGGCCTCGGACTGGGGCAATCGGATCCATGTCGAGGATGCGGCCGAGGCAATCGCGCAACTGGTTGTGGCCAGACATCGCGGCATCTTCAATATCGTCGATCCGTCGCCCGCAGCGCCCACCGAGGTTGTCGCCTGGATCGCAGCGCAACTGGGTCTGCTCGAGTCGCCCACGGGCGGCACGGCGCGCAACCTGGGTGGCCGCAGGATCAGCAGTCGCCGACTGGCCGAGGTCGGCTTTGCCTGGCGCTATCCCGACTATCGAAGTGGCTACGCAGAACTGATTCGCCCATAGTGCGTTGCGCAGGGCCCGGGACCGTCGCGGCAGGCGGCTTCAGGCAGAATTTGTCCAGGAGCGATGTGAATGCGGGCGTGCTGCCGAACGTCTGCGGGTGCTGGCCTTGTGCAGACGTGGTGGCTGAGGGGTAGACTTCGGCCACCCGCACCGGGTTGAGCGCATTCGAGGAATCCGTCATGGCATCAGATGTAGCGAAAGTGATCGAAGTCACGGCAGCATCCAGCAAGGGATTCGAGGATGCGGTGCAGTCCGGGCTGAAGAAGGTGGGCAAGACGGTACGTCACATCAAGGGTGCCTGGATCAATGACATCAATGTCGTCACCAATGACGACGGCAAGATCAGCGAATGGCGCGTCAACATGAAGGTGACCTTCCTCATCAGCTGACGCCCGACTCGGAAGCCGGTGCACGCGCGTGCCCGCCGCGGCGCCTGAAGGTGGCCGGGCTTCCCATTGTGTGGTGCTTGGCCTAATCTTTGTGCAAGTTCCGTGGTCTGGCTGCGGAGAACGGTTCCGAGCCGGAAGCGTTCGTGCGGTGGCACACAATCATCACTACAAATGGATTGAAGACCAATGGCGACAGGAACAGTAGTGGTCGGATTGCTCGAGGACGATCAGGACCAGGCGGATCTGATCCGTGTCTGGCTGGAAGCCGCCGGCTATCAGGTGCGCTGGTACGCCGACAGCAAGGAGTTCCGCCGCAAGCTGGGCGCCGAGTCGATCGACCTGCTGGTACTCGACTGGAATCTCGGCACGCAGACCAGCGGACTGGAAGTGCTGGAATGGATGCGGCAGTCCGCGCACCAGCGCTTGCCGGTGGTGTTCCTGACTGCGCGCACGTCCGAACAGGACATCGTCACCGGGCTGCAGGCCGGCGCAGACGACTACGTGGTGAAGCCGGCCAAACAGGCGGAGCTGCTCGCCCGTCTGGCCAGTGTGCTGCGCCGGACCGGGGTCAATGTCCAGGCCGCCAGCTGGCTCAGCGAGCTTGATCCCTATCAGATCGACATGGAGCGACGCAGCATCCGGATCAACGATGAAGACATCGAACTGACCGATCGCGAGTTCGATCTGGCCTCGTATCTGTTTCGTCGCCATGGCCGGATTGTCAGCCGCGAGGCGCTGCTGGAAAACGTCTGGAACCTCAGTGGCGACGTCAATACCCGTACCGTTGATACCCATGTCAGCAGACTGCGCAAGAAGTTGCAGCTCAGCGGTGATAATGGCTGGGCGTTGAGTGCGGTGTACCAGCATGGCTACCGGCTTGAACAGGTCAAGTAGGCGCGTTGCGGCTGAGGCCTTCGCTGGAGTCGAAGGCCAGGGTCAGTGCTGAATCCAGGCGCCCTGCGAACGCCATCGATCTGCGCTCTGGCGCGCCGGCAGTTTCCTTGCCACGGATGCGAGCGCCCTGGCGTTCGCACGATGGCGAGCGCCGCGCAGCCCGGCTGCCGCCGGATTGCGGGTTCGAGCCTGGCATGAGCTCCGTCGGGATGCCATTCGTGCCGACCTGTGGAACCCCTGGTTTGACTGGGCCGCTCGCGGCTCCGCTTCCGTTCACGCCGCATGCCCGGCGGTTTCCGGCGCGAAAACCGCGGAAGCGTCCGTGTCTTGCCACGGATCCCGCTATGGCCAGACGGCGCCCTTGATGGTGGTTGCGCAATCAGGAAACCGTCGAACCGTCGCCACAGAGCCAGCCTGGTCGGTAGCCATCAGCCACCGTGGTGCATTCCGCTCCGCAACGGAAGCCGATTCCGGATCACCAGCGCGGACCGTGCGGACTACCCGCCTGGTCGTGCTTTTTCAGCGGGCAGCGCGGTGTCCCGGTTCCACGCCGATGTCACGGTGCTTGCCGCTACAATTCCGATCCGTGCCGCAATGGCGCAGTTGCGGTTCGAGTGCTTGATGGCCGACTTTGCGCGCAAGTCATGTCTGCTGGGTGACTTTGGCCTGGGCAAGTACAGTCTGGTCACGCGTGTTTTGCGCCACGTTTTTTTTCGGATCGCTACCTGACTACCGTCGGAGTGAAAGTGGACAGTAAACAGATCCAGCTGGCTAATGATCCGGTCGAGCTGGTGATCTGGGACGTGGCCGGAAAAAGCGCGCTCGCTGCGCTCAATCAGACCTGTCTGCGCGGTGCCAGCGGCGTGATCGCGGTGGCCGACGGTACCCGCGAGCCGACGCTGCGCTCGGCACCCCATCTGTTGATGCAGGCCAAGACGCTGTTGCAGGACCCGGCTGCCGTGATGCTGGTCAACAAGTTTGATCTTATCGATCGCTGGGAGGTTCCGCCTGCCGCCGTGGCCGAATCGCGCACGACCATGCCGGCGTCCGAGTCCAACGCAGTAACCGGGCAGGGCATCGACGCCGCGTCCGAGGATATCGCTGCCCAGGTGGCGCAATGAGCCCGTCATTTCCCGACATCGTCGAGCGCCATCTGCGCGAGGTGCTGATTGATCAGGCGCACCCTCTGGTGCTCACCGTAAATGGCGCCTGGAATCTGCAGGCGTGCTGCGGAGACAGTGCGTTCTGGGGCTTCGTCGAGGGGCAGCGCGATGAGGCGCTGGAAACCGTGCGGGATCTTTTTCTCGACGCCGATACCGATGTCGGGCAGGGATTCCAGTTTGTTGAGTTGCCGCAGGGTCAGGCGGCGCATCTGCATCTGGTCAAGGACGGCGCACTCATGCATGTGGTGCTGCTGGATGCGCGCGGCGACAGTGAGCGGCAACGGGTAAGTCAGCAACTGGGCGATGAGGCTGAGTTCGCGGGTGTCGATAAAACGCGGGCGATCAGCCGATTGCAGCAGATCCGCAGCGAACTGGAGCGTCAGCGCGAGCGGCTGGAGGAAGCCAATGCGCTGAAGAGTGCTTTCAT
The DNA here is from genome assembly GCA_022843465.1 of Pseudomonadota bacterium. Classification (GTDB taxonomy): domain Bacteria; phylum Pseudomonadota; class Gammaproteobacteria; order Xanthomonadales; family Ahniellaceae; genus 0-14-3-00-62-12. Next base: position 225,175 of record JALHNO010000002.1, read on the forward strand.
GGCAACGCTTTCGCACGAGTTCCGCACGCCGCTGACGTCGATATTCGGCTATCTGCATCTGCTTGAGCGCAGGCTCGCGGGCGATGCCGCGACCCAGCACTCACTGCGCGCGATTCGCCGCGGTGCTACCCACCTGCTGGGGCTGTCGGAGAATCTGCTGGAATACGGTCGTGGCGAGTCAGGCCGGGCGCAGCTGAACCCGATTCGCGTGGAGCCTGAGCAGCTTGCCGAAGACTTGCGGGTGATGTTCGCGCCCCTGGCGCGCGAGGAAGGTCTGGACTTGACAGTCGAGTCGGAGACGGTACCGGTCCCCTTGATCCACGACGAAGTGCGCGTCCGTCAGATCATGATCAACCTGATCTCCAACGCGATCCGCTATACGCCGCGCGGAAGCGTGCAGGCCAGTGTGCGCTGGAATGGCAGCGCCCTCGTGCTGCGCGTCGCCGATTCCGGAATCGGGATTCCTGCCGAGTTGCGTTCCGCGATTTTCAAGCCCTTCAATGCGGGCGGCCAGCAGGGCAGCAAGGGTGCTGGCCTCGGGCTTTCGATTGTCAGGCGACTGGTCGAGCAGATGCAAGGCAGCCTGGGTCTTGACTCGGTCCCGGGTGAAGGTACCCGTTTTGAAATCGTCCTGCCGCCACTCGGCAGTGCCCAATCCGCCGCTGAATTGAAGCAGCATTCGGGTGCGGATACGAAGTCCAGTTCGATGGGTGGCATCGCCCTGGTGGTTGATGATGATGTGGACATCCGCGCTTTGGTGCGCACCCTGCTGCGCGATCTTGGTTTTGAGGTGCATACCGCGGCCGACGCCAGCGAGGGCTTCGAAGCCGCCATGCGGCTGCGACCGGACATCGCCATCATCGATGTGCAGATGCCGGGACTGTCCGGCAATGCAGCGGTTTCCCGTCTGCGCGCGAATGGCTACCAGGGCATGATCATGATGCTCTCCGCCGATGATTCACCGGAAGCCCGTGCGTCCTCGCTGGCTGCCGGCAGCGACAGTTATCTGACCAAACCAATCAATATCGAGCGCTTTGTCCGTAGCGTGCGTTCGGCAGTGGAGAACCCCGGATGAGCGCCATCCTGCTCGACCCTGAGATCCTGAGCACATTCCAGGATCTGCAGGCACAGGCCTACGACGTCGGTGAGCCCGATCCCACGGCGATGACGCTGGCGACGGCTGATGGCGGGGGGCGGGTTTCGCTGCGCGCAGTTCTGCTCAAGCACGTGGATGAGCGTGGCTTTGTCTTCTACACCAATCTGGAAAGCGACAAGGGTCGCCAATTGGCCGCCAACCCGCGCGCCGCGCTCTGTTTCCTCTGGATGCGTCTGCGCAACCAGGTTCAAGTGCGCATCGAAGGTGCCGTCGAGGCGGTAGCCGATCACGACGCCGACGCCTATTTTGCCAGGCGCCCGCGCGAGAGCCAGATCGGGGCCTGGGCCTCGAAGCAATCGCAGACACTCCCCGATCGGGCGACCTTCGATCAGCGCATGCAGGAATTCGAGACGCGCTTTGCGGGCGGCCCGGTGCCGCGGCCGCCGTTCTGGTCGGGTCGGCGGGTCTGCCCCGATATGGTCGAATTCTGGTACGGCGCGCGCTACCGTTTGCACCAGCGTGATCGCTGGGAATTTGTCGACAGCCAATGGCAGCGCCGGCTGCTTTATCCGTGAACCCCGCCGCTATCGGACCGGTCCGGTTTCCAGAGCGCATTGTCTGCCTGACCGAAGAACCGACCGAAGTCCTCTACGCCCTGGGCGAGCAGGATCGCATCGTCGGCATTTCCGGCTTCACCGTGCGACCGCCACGCGCTCGCAAGGAGAAGCCGAGAGTGTCGGCGTTCACATCGGCACGCATCGGACGCATCCTCGACTTGCGCCCCGATCTGGTGATTGGCTTTTCCGATATCCAGGCTGACATCGCCGCAGAGCTGATCCGGGCGGGAGTGGAAGTGTGGATCAGCAATCACCGCACGGTTGCCGGGATACGCTCCTACATCCTGCGCCTTGGCGCCCTGGTCGGGGCAGGCGAGCGTGCTGCCGGCTACCTGGCAGAGATCGACCGCCACATCGCGTCAGTTTCTGCCCGTGCCCAGTCTCGTCCGCGGCGTCCGCGCGTCTATTTCGAGGAATGGGACGAGCCGATGATCAGCGGCATCTCATGGGTCTCCGAGTTGATCGGCATAGCCGGCGGCGACGATGTCTTTCCGGACCGCGCCAGTTCCGCGCTGGCACGGGGTCGGATTGTGGCGGATCCTGCCGAGGTCATTGCCGCAGCCCCGGACCTGATCCTGGGGTCCTGGTGTGGCAAGCGCTTTCGGCCGACACAGGTAAAGCAACGGTCGGGCTGGTCGAAGATTCCAGCCGTGTGTCACGATCACGTCGTCGAAATCGCGTCTCCGATCATCCTGCAGCCTGGTCCGGCGGCGTTGACCGCAGGCCTGAGCGCGATCGAGGCCGCCATCGAGCAAGTGTGCGCTGATCCGCAGTTCGGCATGCTTCATGCTTGAACAGGCATGAACTCTTCCGGCTAAGCCGTTGGATAGCTTGCAAATCATTACCCGGACTCGCATGCCATTGACGCCTGATTCCAGCGATTCAAGTCTTCTCGTCCGCCTTCATCAGGGCTGGACCCGGATGCTTTCGATCGCTGACGAGGGTCGCGATGCTCCGGAGGCGCTGCGCAGTCGACTGCTGCTGCTGTGTCTGATGCTGACCACGGCCAGTCTGGCTGTTCTGGTCATTGCCGAGTTGCTGTGGGGCGGCAGCGACCAATGGATATTTCTGTCAGGCATGATGCTGCTGATGATTGCCGCGACGTTCGACTACACGCGGGCAGGTCGCTACGCCTTCTACAGTCATATGCTGGTCGGCGGGCTGACCGCGCTGGTTGTTATCCTGATCATCGCCTCGGGCGGGCAGTCGCGGGCACCTCAGCTGAGCATTCCGACTTTGGCCATGGTGGCGGCGCTGCTGTTGCGGCCACGCGCCGTGATGCTGTGGGCAGGGCTGATGCTGGCCGCCCTGGTGTTGAGCTACCAGTTGCGCCAGAGCGGTGCGCCGGTGTACCTGCCGCTCAACCCGGTCTGGCTGGAAGGCGCCATCGAGCGTGTCGCCTCCGTGCTGATCGCGGTTTCCGTACTGCTGGGCTCCTGGTGCATCGGCCTGGTGGCACAGTGGCAGAAGCGCGTTCGCCTCGAGGCAGGGGCATTGAGCGAGGCGCGCCAAGCCCGACGCGACGCAGAGCAGCGTCTGGAGCAGTTTGTGGAGATGGCCTCGGCCTGGTTCTGGGAGACCGATGAGCAGCATCGCATGGTTTACCTCTCCGCCGGTTTCGAGAAGGCCACCGGCATTGCGCCGGCACATGCGCTGGGGCTGACGCCGGCCGAGGTCATGCGCATCCGCTATCCCAATGCTGCGGCTGCCGAGCCTACGATGCGACCGATGATCGAGCGTCGCGGATTCAAGGATCAGCTGCTGTCCTGGCACGAGCCGCTGACCGGGGTGCTCAATCACTATGCCAATTCGGCAGCGCCCATCTATGACGCTCAGGGTGCGTTTCGCGGTTTTCGCGGCCGCGTGATCAATATCAGCGAGCGCGCCGAGACCATCCGTCAGGTTCGCGAGAGCGTGCAGGGCGACTTTCTGACCGGCCTGATGAGTCGGCGCGGCATGCTGGAGGCGCTGGACCGTGCCCTGATCCGGCTGCGCGATGCCGACCAGAGCGGCTGGTGGATCCAGGTCGACCTCGATCGGTTTCACGAGATCAATACCCAGCTGAACTATGCCCAGGGTGATCGCTTCCTCAAGCGATTCGCCCGCTCGCTCGGCGAACTGGTGGGAAAACAGGACGCCCTGTCGCGTATCGACGGCGATGATTTTGGCATCCTGCTGCTGCAGGGAACCCGCGAAGACGTACAGCAACTCGCGGTCAACATCATGGCGATTGCGCGCGGTCTGCGCATGGAGTTTCTTGGAAATGAGGCCGGCACCGGCAGCGCGAGCATCGGAGCCGCCTGCATCTCACGGGCAACACCCACGGTCGCCGCCTTGCTCCAGATGACCGACGCCGCCTGCCAGCGTGCGCGCCACGAGGGTGGGGCACGACTGCATTTTGCCAGCGGTACGCAGTAGGGCTTCCGCGATCAGGTACAGGCGGCACCGAGTTCGGCCACCTGGATCGCCATCGCGCCCGCCGCGCGGGCATGCTCGCTCGAGGCATTGCCCTGCTGCGCGCGCTTGAAGACACCCTGGGCAATCGCGGCAAGCCGGAAAAAATTGAAGGCGAGGTGGAACGCCCAGTTCTGCTGGGGCGCTGCGCCGGTGGCGTCAGCGTAGCGGTCGATGATGGCCTGCTCGGAAGGAATTCCCAGGACCTCGCGATCCATGCCGGCAAGTCCCGAGAGCACGGGGTTGCGCGGCAGTCGGAGCGCCATGCACAGATAGCCCAGATCGGCGTGCGGGTGACCCAGGGTCGACAGCTCCCAGTCCATCACTGCACGGACGCGGCTGTGATCGTCCGCAAACATCAGATTGTCGAAGCGGAAATCGCCGTGCACCAGGGCGACCCGGCCATCGTCGGCGGGGCAGTGCGTTCCCAGCCAGCTGATCAGGTGCTCCATGGCCGGCATGGCCTGGGTTTCGGATGCCCGGTATTGCTCGGTCCAGCGTCTGAGTTGCCGTTCGAAGTAGTTGCCGGGCTTGCCATAGTCGACCAGGCCATGTGCCTGCAGATCGACCTGGTGGATGGCCGCCAGGGTATCGATTGCCTGGTGATACAGCGCAGTACGCTGCGGCGGTTCGAGCGTCGGCAGGGCGGGATCCCAGTGCACGACACCCTCGACATACTCCATCAGGTAGAACATCGAACCGATTACGGAGTCGTCGCGACAGAGCAGCAGTGGACGTGCCACCGGCACGGCGCTTTGCTGCAGGGCAGCGAGCACGCGGTATTCGCGATCGACGGCATGCGCTGACGCCAGCAGACTGCCTTCCGGCTTGCGCCGAAGCACATAACGGCCGCGGTCGGTCTGCAGCAGATAGGTCGGGTTGGATTGCCCACCCTTGAACTTGCTGGCGCTCTGCAATGATCCGAGCTCAGGCGACTGTGCCTGCAGATAGTCGGACAGGGCCTGTGTCGGAAGTGCGTGAGGATCGGGGTTCATGGGCCATCCTTGTGTCGGTGCTTGCCGCGCTTCAGAAGTGCGACCACAGCTGGCGTTGGCCGAGTTGTGACAGATGCGGCAGGGTGTTCCAGCTGTGCAGGCGCAGCGTATCGTCGCGCCAACTGAACTGGCTGATTGCGCTGTTCATCAGGCTGAGATTGAAATCGATCGTGCGGCGATCACTGACTTCGAGCGCAGCCTGCGCCAGGCGGGCAATCACGCCGCCGGAACTGACCAGCAGAATGCGATCGCCGTGCTGTGCTTCGGCACGGATCCGTTCGTGGCCGCGCGCGACCCGCAATCCAAAAGCCCGCCAGCCTTCGGCCAGTCGATGCTCAAGCTCGGCATTGGCCCAGGATTGCAGCGCGCTGGAGAGGAACCTGGTCACGCCGATGCGATCCGACTTCTGCGGCATCTGCCCGCGATATTCCGGGTGATCGGGAAATTCACCGAGAAAGGCCTCGATCACGGCACCATGGTCGAATTCGTTGAAGTCGACATCGACGCGGGCAGCGGGCAGGCTGCGCCCGGCTGCTTCGAATGCGCCTTCGATCGCGCTCAGCGTTTGCCAGTGGCGATGCATGCCGCCGCAAATCACCCGGTCGAAACCATGGTCGGGATCGGCTGCCAGATAGGCGCCGAGCAGGCGCGCCTGCTCCTCACCGCGTGCCGACAACAGATCGTAATGGTCGGCATCGAAGGATGCCTGGGCATGGCGGATCGCATACAGGCTGCTCAAGGCGGGATTCCTAGAACAGGGGGCCGGCGAACTGCACGTAGGTCAGCGAATACTGGATCAACCGGATCAGCAGTACCGCCCACAGTGGTGACAGATCGATGCCCTGGAAGTGTGGTGGCAAGCGGCGAAAATGGCGCAGGACGGGATGCGTCAGGGTGATCAGCAACTCGACCAGTGGATTGCTGCGGTCGGGTCCGAACAGGCTCATGATCGCGGTGATCAGGATGGCCCAGAAGTACAGGCTCAGCACGGTATGCACCAGGGTGGCGGTGCCATACCAGAGGATCGCAAACGGCGACAAGGGAACGCCGATCAGCCACAGCACCACGGCGGTGATCAGCAATGCGAGCAGCCATGCAAGCACGACGCCGGACATGCTGACCGAGCGCCAGTTGGGGATGATGCGACCCAGGGGCACCAGCACCGGATTGGTGATCTGGTAGATCAGCTGACACAGGGGGTTGCGAAAGCGCGCGCCCGACAGCGGCAGCACGATGCGCAGTATGACGATGCCGAGGATGATGCCCGAGATCGCCTGCAGGATGATCAGGCCGGCGCCGCTGAAGTAACCCATCTCAGCCCCCGAACTCGGCGGCGAGTTGGCGGCCGCGTTCGGTGGCGCTATGGATCGCGGCCGCGACCGTTTCGCGCAATCCGCGTGCTTCGAAGGTCTCCACTGCGGCTTGCGTGGTGCCGTTGGGCGAGGTCACCCGACGCCGCAGTTCGCCCGGTGCATCGCTGCCTTCTCGGGCCATGCGCGCGGCACCGAGCGCAGTTTGCAGCACGAGGGCACGGGCATCGTCGGGGTCCAGCCCTTCTGCTACAGCGGCCTCGATCATGGCTTCCATCAGCAGGAAGAAGTAGGCGGGTCCGCTGCCGGAAACCGCGGTGACTGCATCCATCAAGGCCTCGTCGGCGATCCACCGGGTGTCGCCAACGGCGCCCATGATTTCGGCCGCGAGCCTGCGCTGCTCAGCGCTGACTGCCGGGTTTGCGTGCAGTCCGCAGGCGCCCGCGGAGATCAGGGCCGGAGTATTGGGCATTGCCCGCACCAGGGCTGCCGAGGCGCCGAGCCAGCGACTGTAATGGGCATGACTGATGCCTGCCGCGATCGACAGGTAGAGCGGACCTGGCACCGTGGCGAGTTCGGCCAGCTGGCCGCACACTGCGGCCATGACCTGGGGCTTCACCGCCAGCACGATGACATCGGCAGATCGTGCCGCAGCAGCGCTGCTGTCGTGAACCGCGACGCCGAAATCGGCGCGCAGGGCATCGCGGAGCTCGGCCACCGGTTCCACCACACGGATGTGCTGTGCCTGGTGTCCGCGCGCAATCAATCCGCCGATCAGACTGCGTGCCATGTTGCCACCACCGATGAAACAAATTGTCGTCATGCCTGGTTCTGCCTGCTTGTGTTGCCTGGTCAGGGCGAGTTTCCGATTCAACAGTATGCGGCGGTCGGCGGCGAACGGGAAGGGTGGTCGGGTCGGTGTCTGCCGAATCACCGGTGTGCAGCGGGCACCAGAGTCCGTGCAAGCAGGTTTTCGCTCGTAGCGATCCGTCCTCCAGCAGCTGACGGCCGGGTCACTGCGGCAATCCGGCCGGCGGAGCTGCGCGCGCTGGCCAGCCGCTCAGACTTGCCGGGTCTGGCGCGCTCCAAACAGCGCAGAACCCACACGTACCATGCTGGCACCCTCGGCAATGGCCAGTTCGAAGTCCTCCGACATCCCCATCGACAGCGTGTCGACACTGTCGTGCTGCTGGCGCAGATCTTCGAACAACTGGCGCATCCGGCGGAAGTCCGCGCGCCGTCGGTCCTGATCCGGCCACGGTGCTGGAATCGCCATCAGGCCGCGCAGTCGCAGCGAGGCCGCGGCGGAGATCGCGTCCACGAGCGCAGGCAGTTCCGCCAGCTTGCAGCCGGACTTGCTGGCTTCGTCACCTATGTTTACCTGGATCAGCACATTCAACGCTGGCCGATCAGCGGGGCGCGCCTTGGCCAGAAGTGCAACCAGTTTCAGCCGATCCAGGGACTGCACCCAGTCGAACAACTGCGCCGCCTCTCGACACTTGTTGGACTGCAAGGGACCGATCAGATGCCATTCCAGCGCAAGCCCCGCCAGCGCAACCTGCTTGGCTGCAGCTTCCTGGACATAATTCTCGCCGAAGGCGCGCTGACCGAGTTCCGCGAGCTGCCGGACCGCCGCCGCCGACTGCAGCTTGCTGACCGCCACCAATTCGACTTTGCGACCGCCGGCAGCGTGCTCGATATCGGCCCTGATTCGCGCCAGTTGCCGGCTCATGGCAGTGCTTCCGGGGGCTGCTTGCGTGACGGACAATCGGGCTATACTCGGCGTGAACCCGTGCTGGGTCGGGCCCTGCATTCTAGCGGTATCGCGGTGCCCGTCGCAGAACATCATCGACATCGGAGCCGTGCATGGATATCGCTGAGCTGCTTGCTTTTTCGGTCAAGAACAAGGCCTCCGATCTGCATCTCTCCGCGGGCTTGCCGCCGATGATCCGCGTGGATGGCGATGTCCGCCGCATCAATGTGCCGGCGCTCGACCACAAATCGGTGCACTCGCTGGTGTACGACATCATGTCGGACAAGCAGCGTCGCGACTACGAAGAGTTTCTCGAATGCGATTTCTCCTTCGAGATTCCGGGACTGGCACGATTCCGCGTCAATGCCTTCAACCAGAATCGCGGCGCTGGCGCGGTGTTCCGGACCATTCCCAGCCAGATCCTGACCCTGGAAGATCTCGCTGCGCCCAAGGTGTTCAAGGAACTGATCGATCAGCCACAGGGGCTGGTACTGGTGACCGGGCCGACCGGTTCCGGCAAGTCGACGACGCTTGCGGGCATGATCGATCACATCAACAAGAATGAATATGGACACATCCTCACCATCGAGGATCCGATCGAGTTTGTGCACACTGCACAGAAGTGTCTGATCAACCAGCGTGAAGTGCATCGTGATACGCACGGGTTCAACGAGGCGCTGCGTTCCGCGCTGCGCGAGGATCCCGACATCATTCTGGTGGGCGAGATGCGCGATATGGAAACCATTCGCCTGGCGCTGACCGCCGCCGAGACCGGACATCTGGTGTTCGGTACCCTGCATACCTCCTCGGCGGCCAAGACCATCGACCGCATCATCGACGTGTTTCCGGCCGGCGAAAAGCCGATGGTGCGCTCGATGCTTTCGGAGTCGCTGCGCGCGGTGATTTCACAGTCGCTGCTGAAGAAGGTCGGCGGTGGACGGGTGGCGGCGCATGAGATCATGGTCGGCATCCCCGCCATCCGCAACCTGATCCGCGAAGACAAGGTCGCGCAGATGTACTCGTCGATCCAGACCGGCGCCCAGTACGGTATGCAGACGCTCGATCAGTGTCTGCAGGATCTGGTCAAGCGCGGCCTGATCACCCGTTCGCAGGCGAGCACATATGCCAAGGACAAGCGTATATTCGAGTAGCCGCCCGGGTTGAAGACCCGTTCACGTTACTCGCTTCGCGTTCGCCTCATGATCGGGCGCAGTGACATTGCCATCCATTGAGGGCCATTCGATGAGCAGCGTAGACTTCACCTCTTTCCTCAAGTTGATGGTGCACAAGAAGGCATCCGATCTGTTCATCACCGCCGGCATTCCGCCCTCGATGAAGGTCAATGGTCGCGTCGCCCCGATCACCCAGTCGCCGCTGACACCGCAGCAGAGCCGCGACATGGTGCTCAACGTGATGACGCCATCGCAGCGAGAAGAATTCGAGAAAACCCACGAGTGCCAGTTCGCGATTTCGCTGCAGGGTGTCGGTCGATTCCGCGTCAGCTGTTTCTACCAGCGCAATCAGGTCGGCATGGTGCTGCGCCGAATCGAGACCAAGATTCCCTCGGTGGAAGAGCTCAGCCTGCCGCCGGTGATCAAGACTCTGGCGATGACCAAGCGCGGCTTGATCATGTTCGTCGGCGCCACCGGTACCGGCAAGTCAACCTCGCTGGCTGCGATGATCGGTTACCGCAACCAGAACTCGACCGGTCACATCATCACGATCGAGGATCCGATCGAATTCGTGCACAAGCACGAGGGCTGCATCATTACCCAGCGCGAGGTCGGCATCGACACCGACTCCTGGGAGAACGCGCTGAAGAACACCTTGCGCCAGGCCCCCGACGTCATCCTGATCGGTGAGGTGCGTACGCGCGAGACCATGGAGCATGCCATTGCCTTCGCCGAAACCGGTCATCTCTGTCTGTGTACCTTGCATGCCAACAATGCCAACCAGGCACTGGACCGCGTGCTGCATTTTTTCCCGGAAGACCGCCGGCCGCAGTTGCTGATGGACCTGTCGCTGAATCTGAAGGGCGTGGTCGCGCAGCAGTTGATCCCGACACCCGATGGCAAGGCACGTCGGGTCGCGATGGAAGTGCTGCTCGGCACTCCGCTGGTGCAGGACTACATCCGCGACGGCGAGGTCCACAAGCTCAAGGAGGTCATGAAGGAGTCGACCAACCTGGGGATGCGCACGTTTGATCAGAGCCTTTTCGAGCTCTATCAGGCCGGCGAAATCAGTTACGAAGACGCGCTCCGGCATGCCGATTCGGCCAACGAAGTCCGCCTCAAGATCAAGCTCGCCCAGGGCGGCGATGCCCATACCCTTTCGCAGGGTCTCGATGGTGTGGAACTGATCGAGCAGTAGTCAGTTCTCTGCAATCCTGGTCCGGCCTGACGTCAGCGCGATCTGGGCCGGATTCCGCGGTGATGCCCGGCCGTCAAAGCGTGCCTGTGCAGGGCATCTCTGTGAGATGTCGCCCTGACGCCGCCGGAATCGGTCAGGGCACGGCGTCGAGCTGCCCTACTGGAAAGCCCCGAGCAGCTTGGCCATCACCGCCATGCGCACGGCGACGCCATTGCTGACCTGCTGGAAAATCACCGACTGCGGTCCGTCCGCCACGTCGTCGGTGATTTCTACGCCGCGATTCATCGGGCCCGGATGCATGACTAGCGCATCGGGCCTGGCCAGCGCCAGCCGATCCGCATTCAATCCCCAGTCGCGCGCATAGTCGCGGTCCGACTCGACCAGCGCCTTGGCCATGCGTTCCTTCTGCAGGCGCAGCATGATCACCACGTCGGCGTCGCGGACCGCAGCGTCCATGTCATGAAAGAGCTGACAGCGTGACGACTGCAACTGCTCGGGCAACAGGGCGGCGGGGCCGGCCAGTCGCAGCTGCCCGATGCCGAGCGCCTGCAGGGCATGGATGTCGGAGCGGGCCACCCGCGAGTGCTGGATGTCGCCGACGATGGTGACCGTCAGGTTGTGCAGATCCGGCTTGTGGCGTCGGATCGTGAAGGCGTCGAGCAGACCCTGGGTGGGATGTGCATGATTGCCGTCGCCGCCATTGACGATGACCACGCCTGGCGCCGCGTGTCGTGCCAAATATTCCGGCGTGCCATTCTCCTGGTGCCGCACCACGAACAGGTCGCAGCGCATGGCCTCGAGCGTGCGCAGGGTGTCGAGCAGGGTTTCGCCCTTCTTTGTGCTGGATGCGGCGACATCGAAATTGACGACATCGGCCGATAGCCGCGTAGCCGCCAGTTCGAAGCTGGTCCGCGTTCGTGTCGAAGGCTCGAAGAACAGATTGACCACCGTGCGCCCGCGCAGGATCGGCAACTTGTTTACCGGTCGCTCGGCGGTGGCGCGCAGGGATTCGGCGATATCCAGAAACTCGCTGATCTGAGCACCGCTGAGCCCGTCGAGTGTGATCAAGTGGCGCAGGGCAGCGTCGTTGGCCTGCTCAGACATGGCTGGACTCCGCCGTCCCGCGGCTGATCAACTCCAGGCGAAGCGGACCGGGCCCGCGCAATTTGATGCTGGTACCGGCGGGCAGGGCCAGTTCGGTACCGACGACATCGGCCTGGATCGGCAGCTCGCGTCCGTCGCGTGCAACCAGCACGGCGAGCGTGATACTTGCCGGCCGGCCGTAATCGAAAATCTCGTTCAGTGCGGCCCGGATCGTGCGTCCGGTGTACAGCACATCATCGACCAGCACGAGGTGGCGATTTTCAATGGGCCAGGGCAGGTGCGAGGGCGCCAGAGGTGTGCTCAGTCCGGCGCGCGCAAAATCGTCACGGTAGAAGCCGATGTCGAGTCTGCCCAGTGGTGAATCCAGTTGCAGCGCGCTTGCCAGCGCTTCGGCAACCCACAGTCCACCCGTCTGGATTCCAATCATCAGCGGCGTGTTTTCAATCCTCCGTGCGAGCCGCGAGCGCAGCTGCTGACTGAGTCGCTCGATCAATTCATCGGCGTCGGGAAGGCTGGTGTCATGCATGAATTCAATTTCCCCGATCGGACGACAGGTCGGCAGCGGCCTGCTGCGCCAGAAAACTTTCCAGAATGATGCGTGCGGCCTGGGCATCGAGCAGGGCGGCATCCTTGCGGCGGGCTTCGCCGCGACCGCGCGCCTGAACGAACGCCTGCGCAGCATGACGCGAACTGTAGCGCTCGTCCTGGCAGCTGACCGGTAAATGGTAGCGGTCTCCGAGATGCCCGGCGAACGCACGGGCAGCAACACTGACAGGCTGCTCGTCGCCGCCGAGGGTGAGGGGCAGTCCGACTACCAGGGCGCCGGGCTTCCACTCCCGGACCAGTCGATCGATTGCCGACCAGTCAGGGCCGCCCTGACCGTTGCCGACGACCGCCAAAGCCGATGCGGTACCGGTGATGCCCTGACCGACCGCGACGCCGATGCGACGGCCACCGAAGTCGAAGCCGAGCAGCACGCCGGCCGGCTCAGGCATGTCCCACCAGTGGTGCGATCCGGTTGATGTCCACCCCGACCAGGGCGGCAGCCTGATGCCAGCGTGCCTCCAGTGGCGCGTCAAACAGGATGGCATGGTCGTGCACTTCGGCCGTCAGCCAGGCGTTGTCCATCAGTTCACGCTCCAGTTGTCCGGCATCCCAACCAGCGTAACCCAGTGCCAGCAGGGCCCGCCCCTCGGGTCGGCTGGCCGCCATCGTTTCAAGTACATCACGCGAGGTGGTCACGCTGAGCTCGGCATTGATCCGGAAGCTGGAATCCCAGGCGCGATCCTCGGATGCCACCTGCAGATTGCGGTGCAGGACGAAGCCCCGCTCCGGCTGCACCGGTCCACCGAGCAGCACCAGGATGTCGTCCAGGCCCTCGGTCTGAGGCACGATGTGCATCTGGCGCAACACGTCCTCGAAGCGCAATTCCGAGCTGCGATTGATCACCAGCCCCATCGCGCCCTGCTCATTGTGCTGGCAGATATAGGTCACCGAGCGATGAAAGTTCGGATCCTGCAGTGCCGGCATGGCGATCAGGAGGTGATTGGTCAACCAGGTAGGGTTCGGCATGGCCGCAATTGTAGGGAAGCGGCAGCATGAGCGCATCCATCGGTTGTCAACTGGAAGCCCGGTCGTGCCCGCTCAGTTGCCGCGCAGCACTTCGCCGGGTAGCCATTGCCAGGTGCGGGTGATGTGCAGGACGTCGATATTGTCGCGGGTTTTCGGCAGCGGAGGGTAGGGCGCGCCCATCTCGACGACGCGACGCGCGGCGAGATCGAGAAAATCATGGCCGCTACCCTGGATCATCTCGATCGACTCGAGGGTGCCATCGCGGCGCACCGCAGCAGTCAGCAGAACCTCGCCCGAGATGCCACGACGCTTGGCCTCCTCGGGATAGTTGACAGTGCCCAGCCGCTCCACCTTGGCGACCCAGGCGCGCATGTACGCGGCATAGGCATACTCGCGGGTATTGGCAGACACAAACTTGCGTCGTGGCCGCTTGGCGTACTGGCTGCGCTCGCGATCGACTTCGGCGCTCAGGCGCGCCATCTCCATGCTGCGCTCGATCAGTTCGCGTGAGGTCAGGCGCTGCAGTTCCGGGGTTTCCGGGCGTGCCTGCTCGAGTTTCTGCACGCGGAAATCGGCATTGTCTCCGGACAGTACATTCTGTGGCGTTGCCGGCTGTGGTCGCGGCGCACCGGCGATCTGAGGCAGCGGTGCCAGGCCATCCGTGGCTTTGGGAACCGGTCCGGACACGTAGTCGCGCGGCCGCTTGGCGACCTCGTCCTCGCCGCCGCCGCGCTGCGAGGCATTGGCGAGGAAGTCCGCGTCCTTGGCCGGGTCCTGCGAAGCCGTCTGCACCAGAATGACGTCGATGCTGGGCATGCTCGCCGCCGGATCCTCGTACTCGAAGGTGATTCCGAGCACCGCTACCGCATGCAGGATCAGCGAGAACAGCAATGTAACCCGCAATCGTTCATCCGGGCCGGTCCGGCCATCGCTCATGCCAGCCTCCGTTCAATGGCATCAAACAGCAATCCGGCAATATTAGTACCGGACTGGGCATCGATATCGCGGATGCCGGTCGGGCTGGTGACATTGATCTCGGTCAGGAAATCGCCGATGACGTCGAGCCCGACGAACATCAGGCCGCGCCGGCGCAATTCCGGCGCCACCTGGGCGCAAATCCAGCGATCGCGCTCGCTCAGCGGCTGGGCAACCCCGCGACCACCGCGGGCAAGATTGCCGCGGAAGTCACCGCCTTGCGGGATGCGCGCCAGCGAGTACGGCACCGGCTCGCCTTCGATCAGCAGGATGCGCTTGTCGCCCTGGGCGATTTCGGGGATGAATTTCTGCACGAGGGCGAAGTGGCGACCGCCCGCAGTAAGTGTCTCGAGTATCACATTCAGATTGGGATCGTCCGGCTGCGAACGGAAAATCGAGCGGCCGGCCATGCCGTCCAGAGGCTTCAGAACACAGGCGCCGTGCTCGGCTACAAATGTTTTCAGCGCAGTAGCCTCGCGCGCGACCAAAGTAGGCGGGCAGCAGTGAGGAAAGTGCAACGCAAAAAGCTTTTCATTGCAGTCTCTGAGCGCAGAAGGATCATTTACTATCAATGGCTTACGACCGTTTCCCAGGCTTGCCCAAAGGCTGTCGGCGAGGAAGTCCGAGTCCACCGGCGGGTCGCGCCGCAACATCAGGACGTCGATGTCGGCGAGATCGCGCGATTCCTGGGCCAGCTCCTCGTACCAGGGCTGCTGTCCCGGCAGCACGCGCAGCTCGGTCCACAGCGCGCTCGCCCGTCCCGGCAGAATCCGCAGTTGCTCGGGGCTGGCGTACAGCAGCCGGTGGCCGCGGCGTGCGGCCTCGTCAAGCATGGCGGCGGTGGAGTCCTTGTGGGCACGGATACCGGTCAGGGGGTCCATCAGCACCGCAACAGTCAGACGCATCGGAAAGCTCCCGAGAAAAAAACCGGCCCACGGACGGGCGTGATGCGAGTAGCATAGCGAGCCAGTGACAGCATGTAGATTCTTTCCGGAATTGAAGGCCTTGCAACATTTACTTGACAGTTTTCTCAACGTTGGCTAAACAGCCATCAAGAGCCCTTTCAGGGTCGTTGGTGATTGGCCGCGCGCTAATGCGGGCGGTCAACCTACGATCGGAGCGGCAGCAGCATTGACCCGGGGGTCGCATGGAAGATCAATCGAAAGAAGTTTCGCTGGCCGGCCTCAAGGTCATGGTCATTGATGATTCAAAGACCATCCGTCGCACCGCGGAGACTCTGCTGAAGAAGGAAGGCTGCGAAGTGGTGACCGCCAATGACGGCTTCGAGGCGCTTGCCAAGATTTCGGATACCCAGCCCGATCTCATCTTTGTCGACATCATGATGCCGCGGCTTGATGGTTATCAGACCTGCTCGGTGATCAAGAGCAACAAGATGTTCAAGGCTACGCCGGTCATCATGTTGTCTTCGAAGGATGGCTTGTTCGACAAGGCGCGGGGGCGCATTGTCGGTTCGGAGCAGTATTTGACCAAACCCTTCACGCGCGAAGAATTGCTCACTGCGATACGCCGCTTCGTATCACCCAAATCCTGATCTGGACGCCTAAGGGGGCGCGATGCAGAACTGGACGCAATCACGATGGGAAGCAACCGGACGCTTGGCAGCGGGTGCCGCCCGGTCGCGCTTTGCTGTCCGTACGGTAGAGGCCGCCGCCGATGTCTGATGTCACCACTACGCTGAGTCCCTTCGAGGCGCTGCATGATTACGAACTGCGCAGCCTCCAGCACGTTGCCGGCATTCCGGAACAGATCGATGCGCCGGGCTCCTGGCGAGGGATCGGATTCCGGCTTGGCTCGCGCATCATGGTCAGCAGCATTACCGAAGTGAATGAAATCCTGTCTTTCCCGTCGCTGACGGTGGTCCCGGGGACCCGGCCATGGCTGCTTGGCGTCGCCAATGTGCGCGGCAACCTGGTGCCGGTGGTCGATCTGCGCGCGTATGTCGAGGGCGAGAAGTCGGTGCACAACGATCGCAGCCGCGTCCTGCTGGTCAAGCAGATGGGTGGCGCCGTCGGCGTAGTGGTCGACGAGATCCTGGGTCAGCGCACCTTCAACGACTCGCACCTGCTCGAGAACCTGAGCGAAGAAGACGAGCGCTACGCAAAATTCATTCCGCAGTTTTTTGATTGGGGCGGGACACCCTACCGGGTGTTCAGCATGAGTGCCTTGGTGCGCTCCCGGGATTTCACGCAAGCCGCGGCATGACGCGGTGACGATTGGGTTAATGGGCGAGGTGACGGTATGAGTTCGACTGGTGGGAACTTCACGCAGCGGCTTTCGGGCTCGATGTTCACGGGCTTGCTGGCGTTGATATGTCTGATGTTGCTGATCGCAAACGTCGGTTTCCGTCTGTTCAAGGATGGACAGGACCGTAACGCGATCAATCTGTCCAATGACCTGCAGGTGCAGTCGCAGTCGATCTCGCGATTCGCCACCGAGGCCACCCTGGGTAACTTCGAGGCGTTCGAAGAGCTCAAGGCCACCCGACAGGCAATCGACAACAACGTCAATGCTCTGCTCAAGGGTAGTCCAGCCAATACCAAGGCCAATCCGGTTCCGGCCTACAAAGGGCAGGCTCGAGGCGAACTCGTGGATGGCGCGCTCGACAAACTCGCCAAGAGTTGGGACCCGATCAGCAAATCGGCCAGCCTGATTCAGGACAGTCAGGAACTCGTGCTGGATATCACCGAGACCGCGGCCGACTTCCAGATCAGTATTCCGCGACTGACCGCAAAGATGGAGGAAATCGTCAGCTACCTCACCGAGCGTGGCGCTCCGGCCAAGCAGATCTACCTCGCCACCCGCCAGACTCTGCTCGCCGACCGCATGCTGCGACGTGTGTCGGAAATCCTCAAGGGCGGCGATCAGGCGACTTCCGCAGCGGACCAGTTCTCGCGCGACGCCAAGGCCTACGGCGATGTGCTCGATGGCCTGATCAACGGCAGCGCGGAACTGGGCCTCTCCGCCCTCAGCGATGCGACGGCGCGATCGATCCTTGGCGACGTCCAGGACACGTACAACCAGATTGGCCAGAACGTCGACAAGATCCAGGAAGCGTCCACCCAGCTGTTTGAAGTCACCGAAGCCGCCAATGCGATCTCGGAAGGCTCGTCGGTACTTCTGGAAGACAGCAAGAACCTTTCGACCCGCCTCAACGAACTCGGTGGCCGTCGCTATCTCGGCGCCAACTGGATCAGCATCACGCTCGCCTTTGCTACCCTGTTCTTCGCTGCGCTGGCAACTTTCGCCCAGTTCCTCGCCCAGCGTCGCCAGTTGCAGACCACCGCCGATCTGAATACCCGAAACCAGGAAGCCATTCTGCGCCTGCTGGATGAAATGGGATCGCTCGCTGAAGGTGACCTCACCGTAAAGGCAACCGTTACCGAAGACATTACTGGCGCAATCGCGGACTCGGTGAACTTCGCGGTCGAAGCGCTGCGCTCACTGGTAACCACCATCAACGAAACCGCGGTGCAGGTGGCAGCGGCAGCCCAGGAAACGCAGGCAACCGCCATGCACCTCGCCGAAGCTGCCGAGCATCAGGCACAGCAGATCACCTCGGCATCCGCAGCGATCAATGAAATTGCGGTCTCGATCGACGAGGTCTCGAAGAACTCGGCCGAGAGCGCCGACGTGGCGCATCGATCGGTGCAGATCGCATCGAAGGGCGCGGCAATCGTGCGCCAGACGATTCAGGGCATGGACAACATCCGTGACCAGATCCAGGAAACCTCGAAACGAATCAAGCGACTCGGTGAGTCCTCGCAGGAAATTGGCTCGATCGTCGAACTGATCAACGACATCGCCGAGCAGACCAACATTCTCGCACTGAACGCCGCCATTCAGGCCGCATCCGCTGGTGAGGCTGGTCGCGGATTCGCGGTCGTTGCCGACGAAGTGCAGCGACTCGCTGAACGTGCTTCGGGCGCTACAAAGCGAATTGAAACCCTGGTGCAAACCATTCAGTCCGACACCAACGAAGCGGTCAGCTCGATGGAGCAGACAACTTCCGAAGTGGTGTCCGGTGCCCGACTGGCCGAGGACGCCGGTCTCGCTCTGGGTGAAATTGAAAAGGTCTCGAACGACCTTGCCGACCTCATTCAGAACATCTCCGAAGCCGCGCGCCAGCAGTCCGCTGCGGCCACCAATATTTCCGCAACGATGAACGTCATTCAGGAGATCACCACACAGACCTCGGCCGGTGCATCACAGACCGCCGAGTCCATTGGAAATCTGGCTCAGCTTGCTGCCGATCTTCGTAGATCAGTGGCCGACTTCAAGCTGCCGTCCTGATTCTCTGAGCACTGGGGCACGGTTCCATGCTGAGTACGTCGGCACCACAACGCGCGATGCCGTTCGCCTCCCTCCCCAACATGGGAGAGGAGGAGTTCGTGCGTTGGGTGGACCTGCTCGAACGCCGGACCGGCGTACTGGTTCCGCCCGGACGCAAATCGTTCCTGGTGACCGGCTTGCGCATGCGCATGCGCGAAACCGGCTACGACGATTTCCAGACCTATTTCAATGAAGTCCTCAACGGTGTGCGCGGCGCAATGGAGTGGGCCACTCTGGTCGATCGGCTGACCGTCCATGAGACCCGCTTCTTTCGTCACGAGCCTTCCTACGATCTGATTGCTGGCGAATGGCTGCCCGAGATCGCGCGGCCGGGTTCCTCTGGCGCGATTCATGCATGGAGCGTCGGGTGCGCCACTGGTGAAGAGGCCTATTCGCTGGCGATGGTGCTGGATCGCGGTCTGCGGTCGCTGGGAGATCACCGGATGTACTTCGGCGTCACCGCAACCGATATTTCCAACGCGGCGCTCTCGGTCGGACGGATTGCCACCTATCCGCGCGAACGTCAGGCCGAGATACCGGAGCCGTTCCGTTCCGAGTACACCGAATTGCAGGGGAGCGACTCCTTCGTGATCAGCGAGTCCCTGCGCAAGCGTGTCGGTTTTGCGCTGTTCAACCTGCTGGAAGTTGCACGTGCACCGCTGAAACAGTTGGACCTGATTTATTGTCAGAATGTTTTTATCTATTTCGCTCGTGAGCGCCGCAGAAAGATGTTGGAAGCGCTTGCATCGCGGCTCAAGCCAGGTGGTTTGCTGGTACTGGGCCCGGGCGAAATCACCGGATTTACGGATCCATCGCTGACACGGGTCGGTGGGCGCCAGACGTTGGCGTACCAGCGGCTCGGGTGAGGGAGCTTATGCGTCTGCAACAGGAAATCGACTTCACCACGCTGAACTGGGTCAAGCAGGAGCTCGACGAGACCCTTCGTCAGGCCCGGCAGGCGCTCGAGGCTTATGCCGAGGACACTGCCGATTCCAGCCTGATGCGCTTCTGCGCCACCTATCTGCACCAGGTCCAGGGCACCCTGCGCATGGTGGAGCTGTATGGCGCTGCAATGGTGGTTGAAGAGATGGAGCGGGTGGCTCAGGCGCTGCTCGACAACCAGATCCGCAACAAGGACGATGCCTTCGAGGCGCTGCTGCGTGGCACCATGCAGCTCCCGGACTATCTTGAACGGTTGCAGAGCGGACACAAGGACATCCCGATCGTCCTGTTGCCCCTGCTCAATGATCTGCGTGCCTGTCGCGGCGAGAAGTTGCTCAGTGAAGGCGTGCTGTTCACCCCGGATCTGACCGTGGCGTTGCCGGCTGCCGTCAAGGGACCCGAGCGGCCGCTGGCCGATGCCGAACTGCGGATCGTGGCGGGCAGGCTGCGCCTGAACTACCAGGCCGGACTGGTCAAATTCCTGCGCGACCAGACCTCCAATCTGGCCATCACCGGAATGCTCAATGCACTCGATGGCCTGACGTCGATCAGTACCCAGGCGGAGGCCCGTAGACTCTGGTGGGTGGCGTCGGGACTGCTGGAGGCGATCCGCGCTGGCAGCGTTACCGCCAACGCCGCAGTGAAACTGCTTTTTGGTCGACTCGATCGCGAGATCAAGCGCCTGGTCGACGTCGGCGAGGCCGGCTTCGCGGCCGAACCGCCGCGTGAGATGCTCAAGAATCTGCTTTATTACATCGCCCAGTCCAAGGGTGGTGATCCGCGCTCTGCCGAAATTCGCAAACTCTATCGTCTCGATCAGCTGGTTGCCTCGGAGCAGGAAATCGAACAGGCACGTGATGCCCTGGTCGGGCGCAATCGCGCCGTGCTGGATACGGTGTCGACGGCCATCAAGGAAGACCTGATGCGCGTCAAGGACGCGCTCGATCTGTTCCTGCGTACAGCCAGTGCCAATGCCAGCGATCTTGGACCCCAGGTCGAAGTGCTCGATCGGGTCGGCGACACCCTCGGTGTGCTTGGTCTGGGCGTGCCGCGGCGGGTTGTATTGGAGCAGCGCGAGTCGCTCAACAAGATGGTAACCGGCCAGCGTGTGGTCGAGGAAGGCGCCTTGCTCGACGTCGCGGGTGCCCTGCTGTTCGTCGAGGCCTCACTGGACGACAACATCGAGCGACTGGGTGGTGCGGACACCGAGCCGGCCACGGCCGAGGATGCGCGCGAGTCGAGCCTTGAGCTGCCGCAGGCCGAGGTACGCAAGATCCTTGATTCGCTGATGAAGGAAGTGCAGACGAATCTGCAACAGATCAAGCAGGACGTCGTCGCCTTCATCGAGTCCGGATGGGATCATGGCAAGGCCGAACAGATTCCGCGTCTTCTGGACGAAGTCAGTGGTGCCATGACGATGGTTGGTCTCGCCGAGGCGAGCGGCCTGCTCAATGCCATCAGCCGCTTCATTGATACCGAATTGCTGCGTCGCCGCCGTGTTCCCACTGCCGATCAGATGGACCGCCTTGCCGATGCGGTCGCGAGCATGGAGTTCTACCTCGAAGCTACCCACGCGCAGCGCGTCGGTCGTGATCGTATTCTCGACGTTACCCGCGATAGCCTTGCCTCGCTCGGCTATTGGCCGGTGCCCGAGGATGCCCTGGTCGATCGCACGCCGCATGTCGAACCAGAGCCGGTCAAGCCAGCGCCTGCTGCTCCGCTTGCCAGCTCAGAACCACGGGCTCCGCAAGTGGCTGAGGCAGCGGGTGGTACGCCTGTCGAGATCGAGGATCTTCAGCTCGACATGAATGCCCTGAGTTTTGGAATCGAAAGCGATTCCGGTACTTCACGCGCTGCTGACCGCTTCCGGGAGCAGGATTTTTCCGACATCGGCCTTACCACGACCGAGATGCCCGGTGCCGAGAGCATCGACGAATTCGTTTCGGGACTCGGCCAGGAACCCCAGGTCTACGTTGAGCCGACGCCGCCCCCGGTGGCAGCGCCCGAGCCCGAAATGCGCTCCGTGGTCGAGATTGCCGCTGGCGATGGCCTTGATGGCCTGATGATAGGTGAACCCGCAGCAGCGCCACTTTCAGGTGAAGAGCAGAATGTCGCCGGCCTCCGACTGGCGCAGACCGAAGCTGTGGCGGCTGAAGAACCCGAAGAGGAATTTGATTACGAGTGGGTGGAGATCGAGCAGGAAGTCATCGATGAGCCGGCCGCCGTCGCCGGCGGAGCGTTCCAGTCGGTTCCCTCCGACGACATCGACGAGGAGATCCGCGAAGTCTTCCTTGAGGAAGTCCAGGAGGAGGTCGAGAACCTGGGTCGCAGTCTGCCGGACTGGAAAAATACTCCGGCCGACTTCGAGAAGCTCAAGCCCATCCGTCGGTCCTTCCACACGATGAAGGGGAGTGGCCGTCTGGTCGGTGCCATGGCACTGGGCGAGTTCAGCTGGAAAGTTGAGAACATGCTCAACCGGGTGCTCGACAAGACGATCTCGGCCAGTCCCGCTGTGATCGCATTGCTCGATCAGGCCGTCGCGGCGTTGCCGTTCCTGCTGGCAGCATTGCGCGGCGACACAGTCGGTGGCGCCGATGTCGCCGGCATCATGGACGTGGCCGAGAAACTCGCCGCCGGCGAAGAGGCCTGGCTGCGTCCGGCCGAGCCGGTTCGCCGCATGGAAAAGGTGCTTGTACAGGTCAAGCGGCCGCGGCCGCGCCCGGTTGCCGCTCCTGTTGTCGAAAAGCCGGTTGAACTGACCGAGTCACTGGATATCACGACCGAGTTCAGCGAGCCCGCGGCAAGCGTCGAGCTGACCGATTTCATCGAAGTCGGGCAGGTCAGCGAGCCTCCCGTCGCGACGGCGCCAGAGCAGTCGACGCCGGCGACGGTCGCGCCCGGTTTCCTGCCAGTCGAAGCGTCGGTTGATCCGATGATGCTGGAGATACTGCGCAGCGAAGTGGCCGGGCATCTGAACACGGTATCTGCATATCTGGACAACTGCGCCCGTCAGGGTCATGCGGTGCCGGTCAGCGAGGAGTTGTTGCGTGCTGTGCATACCATGCATGGTGCTATCGCCATGGTCGAGTTGCCGTCCCTGGTGCCGCTGCTCGGTCCGCTCGAGGGATACATCAAACGCCTCCGCGGTGTCGGCGCCGCGCCTTCACAGTACGGACTGAACGCCATTGTTGATGCTGCCAGCGCCATCGAGTCCGGCATCGCCGCGGTTGACCAGCCGGGTGCAGAGTCGTTCCAGATCGGCTCACTGGTTGAGCGGCTCGCCGCGTTGCGCAATGAGCTGCCCGAACCCGAGAGCTTCGCTGAAGTCTTCAATCTCGTCGTCACCGATGAGGAACATCAGGATTCGCGTGGAGCGGAGTCCGTGCCGGTCGACAACGTCGACCAGCCCCCAGCTGACTTGGCGGGAGTCGAGGCTTCCTTCGATTTCGATACCCAGGACGATCTGCAATCGGCGCCATCGTCGGCCAGCGCGGATTCCAATGCCGCGGCGGCTGGTGACAGCCATGGTCTTGAGTTCCTCACCGACTCGCTCGACTTCGAAGAGTCGGTTGCGGTAACCGATGAAGATCTTGCGGCTCCGATGTTCGATATCGAGCTGGACGAGTCGGTTTCTGATGCTTCGATGGAACTGGAATCCAGCCCCGGTCAGTTGCCGGACGATGCCCTGCTGTTCGAGGCCAATGACGACTGGACCGATGAGGCGGTGTTCTCCATCGAAGAGTCTGGCGCTACCGTCAGCGACGTCGTCGACGAATTGACACCTGCGGCGAGCGCTGCCGAAACCCCCGCGGACAGCAGCGACACTGCCAGGTCGGATGAGGAGACCCTCGACCTGCTGTTCGGGCGGCGCGATCTGGAGGAGGCTGCGACAGCCACTGGCGAGTCGCTTGCCGCGGCGCCGGCCGGCGGCCCGTTCGATGACACTGAAACGGATGCCATCCAGGTAACCGAACTCAGCGAGGCTGATCGCGCGCTGTTCCAGTCCGAGGATGAGGACGATCTGCGCTCGGGTGCCGAGACTGCGACGCCGACCGCTGCCGTACCGGTCGCTGCGACCGCAGTCGCCAGCGGTTCGACGCAGGCACCCGAAGGCAGCTACCAGCAGATCGAGGACGATCCCAATCCCGATGGGTCGCTGGATCTGGCTGACATGGACGAAGATCTGCTCGAAATATTCGTGCAGGAAGCAAACGATATTCTGGACGCGTCTGACACCATGATGGCGCGACTGCGTGAAGCCCCGGACGAGCGTGAAATCGTCATCGGCCTGCAGCGCGAGTTGCATACACTCAAGGGTGGCGCGCGCATGGCCGGGCTTTCGCCGATTGGCGACCTCGGTCACTCGATGGAATCGCTGCTGGAGATCGTCGCCGATGGTCGCCGCGAAATCGATCGGGTTGCCCTCGAATCGCTGGAGCGCGGCTTTGATCGCCTGCATGGACTGGTAGCCCGCGTATCCAAGCGCCAGGCTATCGGGATGCCCTCCAATGCCATCGCCCGCTTCGAGGCCCTGGCGGCGGGTGACGAGATTCCGTTTGTTGGTACGGCCAGCGACGACGCCGGCGCAACCAGTGCTGCGACCGCGACACCCGTCGAATCAGCGCCGGCGGCTGCCGCCCCTGCTGAGGCACCGGTGGTCCCGCGCGTGATGAAGCCGACAGCGCGCGATCTTGCTGCCGCGGAAGAGGGTGATGATTTTGCCCGTCCGCAGCAGGAAATGATCCGCGTGCGTTCGGACATGCTGGACAACCTCGTCAACTACGCTGGCGAGGTCTCGATCTACCGTTCGCGTCTCGAACAGCAGATGAGCACGTTTCGCTTCAATCTGCAGGAACTTGACCAGACCGTCCTGCGTCTGCGCGAACAGCTGCGCAAACTGGAAATCGAAACCGAAGCGCAGATCATCGCGCGCTATCAGCGCGAAGCGGAAGACGCGGAAGGCCAGTTCGATCCGCTGGAACTCGATCGCTTCTCGACCCTTCAGCAGCTGACGCGTGCGCTTGCCGAGTCTGCCTCCGATCTGGTCGCTCTGCAGGGCACGATGGATGATCTGACCCGACAGTCGGAAACCCTGCTGCTGCAACAGTCGCGGGTGAGTTCGGAACTGCAGGAAGGCCTGATGCGCACCCGCATGGTGCCGTTCGACTCGGTCGTGCCGCGCCTGCGCCGGCTGATGCGGCAGACTTCGGGTGAACTGGGCAAGCGTGCCCAGCTGCGCGTCGAGGGTGCCCAGGGTGAAATGGACCGTAACGTGCTTGATCGCATGACGGCTCCGCTCGAACACATGTTGCGCAATGCCCTGGCCCACGGCCTGGAAACGCCGGGTGAGCGGCTGGCTGTCGGCAAGGCCGAAGAGGGCACCGTCACCATCGGGATCTCGCGTGAAGCCACTGAAGTGGTGATCAAGGTCACCGACGACGGCAAGGGCATGGATCGCGACGCCATCCGTCGCAAGGCACTCGAACGCGGCCTGATGAAGCCCGATGTCCAGCTCTCCGATCGCGACCTGTTCGGGTTTGTCCTCGAAACCGGTTTCTCGACCGCCCAATCTGTCAGCAAGATCGCCGGTCGCGGCGTCGGCATGGACGTGGTCAACAGCGAAATCAAGCAGTTGGGCGGTTCGTTGACGATCGACTCCAAGCGGGGTACCGGAAGCGAGTTCATCGTCCGCCTGCCGTTCACGCTCGCAGTCACCCAGGCCATTCTGGTCCGGCTTGGCGAGCATCTGTTCGCGGTTCCGATGTCTTCGGTCCAGGGTGTCGCGCGTATCAAGCGTGAGGATCTCGACGAGCGCCTCAAATCGCATGAGCCGGTATACAGCTACGGCGGCGACGACTATGCAATCTACGAGCTGAGCGAGTTGCTCGGCTACCAGCAGCACCGCGCAAACGATGACGAACAGCTGCCCCTGCTGATGACCAAGTCGGGTGATCAACGCGCTGCGGTCCGTGTCGATGCGGTGCTCGGCAGCCGCGAAGTCGTGGTCAAGTCGGTCGGACCGCAGATCAGCTCGGTCCCCGGCATCTTCGGCGCAACCATCATGGGTGATGGCTCGGTCGTGATGATTCTGGACATGTCGCCTCTGGTCCGTCGCAGCGCGGCGCTCAAGCGCACGGCCGATGCCAGCGTCGGCGAGCGCGAAGCCGCCGTCGTGCATGCCCCGGTCGAAGTGCGCCGGCAGCCGCTCATCATGGTGGTCGACGACTCCATCACCATGCGCAAGGTCACCAGTCGCGTGCTCGAGCGCAACGATATGGAAGTGGCCACCGCGAAGGATGGCCTCGATGCCGTAGAGAAGCTTCAGGATCGGATTCCAGACCTGGTTCTGCTCGATATCGAGATGCCGCGAATGGATGGCTACGAATTGGCCACCTACATGCGCAACGATGCCCGTCTGAAAGCGGTTCCCATCATCATGATTACATCGCGTACCGGCGAGAAACATCGCCAGCGGGCATTTGAAATCGGTGTTGATCGCTACCTCGGCAAGCCCTACCAGGAGGCTGATCTGTTGCAGAATGTCGAGGAAATCCTGAGGTTGAGTCGTGCAATTCACTGATCAACCGGAGGTCTCGGTAGCACTGGTCTACCAATCCCAGGCGCTTCACCAGCACCTGCGATCGGCGTTGGACGAGTGTGGTGCGCGGGTAGTCTATGAAACGGCGACTTCCGGATTTGATCGGGCGCTGCTGGAGCAGTCCGGCGCCAGCGTGGTACTGATCAATCTGGATCCGGCCATCGACGAGGAAATCGATCACATCGAAGACCTGCTGGTCGATGATGCGCGCAAGGTGATCTTCAATGATGGCGAGGTCACCAGCAAACTCAGTGGCTGGGACCTTGCGCGCTGGGCGCGCCATCTGGCCTCCAAGGTGATGGGCGATACCCAGTTGCTGCCGGCGCGACCGGCGGGTGCGGAAGCGGTACCGGTCAGGGAGATGCCGCAGCACGGTCTGGATTCTTCGATCAAGCCAGCGGCATTGCGGGCTCCGGTGGTCAGTAGCGAAGCGGAAGACCTCGCCAGTCGCGAAATCGGCGCGGCGCTGGACAGTTTCCGAGCCCTCGAGCCGATTGGGGCAGAAAAGCCGCGCAACGAGATCGAAGCGGCACTGATGGACTTCGGCTTCTTTGCAGGAAGCGAGACGCCAGAATCCGTCAATGCCTTGGCGGCGCGACCCACAGCCGGTGCGGGCGATACCGCGGGCGATCCTTCGCCGTCGCAGCCGCCCCCGACTTCGCTGGACGCACTGTTTGCCGGGTTTGATGGTGATCAGCCCGCGGGCGCCGCGGCGTCCAAGGCTGAGCCCACCGAAGATTTTTCAAAGGCGCAACCCGCACCGGCCGCCAGCGCGGCTGATGCGCTGTTTGCCGATTTCAGTTTTGACGAAACCATTTCGCTGGACACTTCTCCCGTTTCGGGTTCGGACGCCAGCGCCGCGGACTCGGCGTTTGCCGACATCAGCCTAGATTTCGATGCGAGCCCGGCGTCCGTAGAGGGCGATTCGGCTGCCGTTGGGCTGGACGATTTCCTCGCGCAACACAGCTACAAGGAACCCGAAGTGACGGTGGAACTTCCGGTTCCGCCGCCCTCCTCAAAGTCCAAGCCGGCGATCAATGTCGACCAGCTGCTGTCGAGCCTGTCGCTGGAACTTTCGCCGATGGAGGAGCCCGAGCGTCCCGTTGCGGAGGCGCCGGCAGCGGCGGCCCCCAAGGCCTCCGAAAAGCCCAGTCTCTCCTCCGAATTTGACGACGTGCTGAGTTCGTTCTCCCTGCAACCGATGCAGGAGGACGAGCCCGAGGCAAAGCCAGCGCCGGTTGCGGCGGCACCGGCGGCCAAGGCGGCCGCACCGGTGGAATCCAATCCGTTCGGTGATCTCAATTTCGGGCTGGAGCCGATGGAGTCGGGTTCCGACGAGAGCGGATCCGAATCCAACCCGTTCGCGGCGCTGGACTTCGATGCCGACGCCATTCCCACCGGTGGGCCCAATGTCTCGGCGCCGGCAGCGAGCCGGGACCACGGCACGGATGCTTCCGCCAACGGCAATTCCGCGTTGCAGCGCGTCTGGGTACTTGGCGCGTCGATTGGCGGGCCCGACGCTGTGCGCGAGTTTCTGTCCGGCATTCCGGAGAACTCGCGCAACCTGTTTCTGCTTGCCCAGCACATGGGCGCCGATTTCATCGACCTGATGGTGGGGCAGCTGGCCAAGGCGACCGCGCTGACGGTGCTGATGGCTACCGACGCCACCACCGCGCGTCATGGTCAGGTACTGGTGGTGCCGCTTGCCGAGCGGCTGCTGCTGGAACCCAGTGGTGAAGTCAGCGTGGTGGCGCTCGATGAGCCTTCCCCCTACAGTCCCTCGATTGATCAGGTTCTGTTCGATGTGGCCGACCGCTTTGGCGCCCGTGCCGGCGCGATCATTTTCAGTGGCATGGCCCACGACGCCATCGAGGGTGCCAAGTATCTGGCTTCGAAGGGCGGCGTAGTCTGGGTACAGGACCCGGCTACCTGTGTGGTCAGTTCGATGATCGATGGGGCAGTCGAGGCGGGAATTGTCGGGTTCCAGGGCAGTCCCTCGATGCTTGCGCAGAAATTTGTTTCCGAGTTCCGCTAGCGGTAGATGGCACCCGGGTGCCGGCAACGTAAGGTGATTAGCCATGTCCATGCCCAATGAAATCCGCGCCCTGATGATCACCGTTACCAATGGCCGGGTGCTGTTGCCCAATGCCGCGGTAACCGAGATCCTCTCGTTTTCGACGCCTGACGCGGTTGAAGATGCTCCGGCCTGGTTGCTCGGCCGCATGCGCTGGCGCGGCTGGCGCGTGCCTCTGGTGTCGTTCTCGCGACTGGCCGGGCTCGCCTCCAAGGAGGCCGAGCGCAATGCCAAGGTCACCGTGGTCAAGGCGATGGGTGGCAATCCACGCATGCCCTACCTCGCGATCATGGCGCAGGGCTTTCCACGCCTGACCAATATCTCGCAGGACGCCTTGATCGTTACCGGCGAAGAGGAATTCAAGTCGCCAGGTGTCATGCACACTGTAATCCTGCGTGACGACAGCGCCATCGTGCCCGATCTGTTCCAGATCGAGGCTCTGATCAACGATGCGCTGAATCTCGCCCCGGCCTGACGCCACCGCTGATTCGCCAGGCGGGCGTTCCAGGCGGGCGCGTCAGGCCAGCGCAAGTCCGACGCACTCCAGGCCGCCGAACCCAGCAAGAGCCAGCATGCGCATAGACACCAAGTTGCCCAAGGTCGGTACCACCATCTTTACCGTGATGAGCCAGCTGGCCGCAGAACACAAGGCGGTCAATCTGGGGCAGGGGTTTCCTGATTTTGACGGCCCCGAGCGCATGCGCGCTGCGCTGGCGCGCGCCGCCAACGAGGGCAAGAACCAGTATTCGGCGATGGCCGGGATTCCGAAGTTGCGTGAGCAGATCGCGCTGAAGACGGAACGGCTCTACGCCCACAAGGTCAATCCCGACACCGAAGTGACGGTGACCAGTGGTGCCACCGAGGCACTGTTCTGCGCGATCGCCCTGCTGGTACGACCGGGTGACGAGGTGGTGGTGCTGGATCCCTGCTACGACTGCTATGAGCCAGCCATAGAACTCAATGGCGGCCGCGCCGTGCATGTGCCGCTGACCTTGCCGGATTTCTCGATTGACTGGGCGCGCGTCAACGAAGCCTGTACCTCGCGCACGCGCGCCATCATCGTCAACTCGCCACACAATCCCAGCGGTTCAGTATTCAGCCCCGCTGATCTCGACGCATTGGCCGAGATCGCCCGGCGCCACGATATCGCCGTGATTTCGGATGAAGTGTACGAACACATCATCTTCGACGGCCGCCGTCACCAGAGCGTGTTGCTGCATCCGGAACTGGCCGAGCGCAGTTTCGTCATTTCTTCGTTCGGCAAGACCTACCATTGCACCGGCTGGAAGGTCGGTTACTGCATCGCGCCGCCAGCACTCAGCAACGAATTCCGCAAGGTGCATCAGTACGTCACCTTCTGCACCTTCCAGCCCGTGCAATGGGCGCTGGCCGAGATACTCGAATCCGATCCGCAGCATTACCTGGATTTGCCAGCGTTCTACCAGGACAAGCGCGACCGCTTCGCTGCCTTGATGGCGCAGTCGCGATTCGACCTGCTCCCGGTCGCCGGGGCCTATTTCCAGATTGTCGATTACGCGCGCATCAGCGATCGCGATGACCTCAGCTTCTGCGAATGGCTGACCCGCGAGCACGGTGTCGCGGCAATTCCGGTGTCGGCCTTCTACGAAACTCCACCCGAGATGCGGCTGATCCGGTTCTGTTTTGCCAAGACCGATCCGACACTGGTGCTGGCGGCAGAAAAACTGGCACGGGTCTGATCGGGGTCGGGTGCGCAGCGCCTGCGCTGGAGTCGTGGCTGGCCTTGGTGGATACTTCGGCTTCCTGCCACCGTCGAATTCAACATGACTGATCTGCGTGTTTCCCTGGTCCAGTCCGCCACGCTGTGGCATGACTCGCCCGGCAATCGCAACATGCTTTCGGTGCTCTGCCAGCCGCTGAAAGGCCAGACCGATCTGGTGGTGTTGCCCGAAACCTTCACCAGCGGATTCACCAACGAGACCCTGGTCAATGCCGAGAGCATGGACGGACCGACCCTGGTCTGGATGCGCGGGCTCGCCAACCGCCTGCAGGCGGTGGTCACTGGCAGTGTCGTCATGCGTGAGCGTGACAAGTTCTTCAACCGCCTGCTCTGGGTTCGCCCCGACGGCACGATGGAGCATTACGACAAGCGCCATCTGTTCCGGATGGCACGTGAGCACCAGCGCTACGCTGGCGGCGAGCGCCGACTGATCGTTGAACTCAAGGGATGGCGGGTGTGCCCCATGGTCTGCTACGACCTGCGTTTTCCGGTCTGGATACGCAACCGGTTCAATCACGCCGCTGCCGATCGCTTCGATTACGATCTGCTGCTGTTCGTCGCCAATTGGCCGTCGCCGCGGCGCCAGCCCTGGCGCACGTTGTTGCGCGCGCGCGCCATCGAGAATCTTTGCTATGTCGCCGGCGTGAATCGCGTGGGTACCGATGGCAACGAAATCCACTACGCCGGTGATTCTGCCCTGATCGACCAGGTCGGCGAGACCATCATCGAACTTGGCGCGCAGGTCCAGGTGGCGACTGCCACCCTTTCGGCGGATGCGCTGTTCGCACACCGTGAGCGCTTTCCCGCGTGGATGGACGCCGACCAGTTCGAGCTGAGACCCTGATCAGCCGCCGGAGTCCACGCGCCGGAAGAATTCCAGAGCGGCAGCGGCCACCGCAGCGGGCGCTTCCCATTGCGGATAGTGGCCGACCGACTCAAGTTCAATCACATCGGCATGGGTCACCAGCGCGCGATAGCGTTTCACCATATGGGCGCCGGAGATCGGGTCCTCGAGTCCGTTGATGAAACGAATCGGTACCGCGCTCTGGGTCAGGGCGGCAACCCAGCGGGCACGCTGCTGACGTCGCTCCGGTATGTAGCGCAGTAACCGTGGCGCCAGCAGCTGGCCATCGTTCTCGGCGATCAAGGCCCAGAACTCGTCGAGTTCCGCGCTGTCCGGGCGCTGCGATCTGCCAAACACCGCAGAAAATGCGCGGCCAAACGCGGCGCGATCCAGACGCCGTGCCAGCCACGGACCGAGTGGCGTCAGCAGCAGTTTCTGGATCAGTCGCGGCCGGTGTGCCTCCGGGAACAGGCCGCCATTGAGCAGGCAGGCCGATAGCAGGCCGCCTGCGGCGGTCGCCGGCCGGGCCTGGCGGCGCGCCAGCAGTTCCTGGGCGACGCTGTCGCCATAGTCATGCGCCAGCAGGTGCCAGTGATCGATTTGTTCGCAGCTGACCAAGGCTTCGACCAGGTCGGCCTGTTCAAGAATCGAATAGGCATGCGCGGCGGGCTTGTCGGAGAACCCAAACCCCAGCAGATCCAGTGCCAGCAGGCGGTGCGAACCTGCCAGTTGCGCCCAGATGGGCAGCCAGTCAAATGAAGCGGTCGGGAAGCCGTGCAGCAGCACCAGCACCGATAGCCGGGAATCGCTCCAGTTGCGACTGCGCTGCACGAACAGCTGATGGCCGGCGACCGTGCGGAGCGTGCCGGTGGACCGCCACTGACGCAGTCGTTCGCTCGGAAGTTGATCGGGTGGGCCCATGTTCACCAGCGCAAGTTAGCAGCACTGCCCGGCTTTTGGCTTTGCCGCTCTCTGCCGGGTTGCTACGCTAGCGTCCCCGTTTCACTGGTGCCTGGATTCCCATGAAGATACGTGACCTGCTCGCCCGCGAGATTCTTGATTCGCGTGGCAATCCCACTCTGGAAGCTGAAGTGACCCTGGATAGCGGCCACGTCGGACGTGCTGCGGTACCCAGTGGCGCCTCCACGGGTTCACGCGAGGCGGTGGAATTGCGCGATGGCGACAAAACCCGCTATCTCGGCAAGGGCGTGCGCAAGGCCGTCGAGCATGTCAACACGGTGCTTCGCGATGCCCTGCTTGGTGCCGATGCCGGCGATCAGCGTGCGCTCGACAATCAGCTGATCACGCTCGATGGCACGCCGAACAAAGGCCGGCTGGGCGCCAACGCCTTGCTCGGCGTTTCGCTTGCCAATGCGCATGCCGTTGCTGCGGCCAGGAGAATGCCCCTGTGGTCGCACCTTGCCGGCACCCGCGCGGCGCGCCTGCCGGTGCCGATGATGAACATCATCAACGGCGGGGCGCACGCCGACAACAATGTCGATCTGCAGGAATTCATGGTGATGCCGATTGGCCTGCCGAGCTTTTCCGAAGCCTTGCGCGCCGGTACCGAAATCTTCCATGCACTGAAGTCGGTGTTGAAGGGGCGCGGTCTGGCCACGGCGGTCGGCGATGAAGGTGGCTTTGCGCCGGATCTGCGCTCCAATGAAGAGGCCATCGAAACCATCCTGGAAGCAGTCAACAAGGCGGGTTATCGCGCCGGTGAGGACGTTTGGCTGGCGCTCGACGCGGCGGCGTCGGAGTTCTACAAGGATGACGGCAAGTACCACTTGACCGGCGAGGGCAAGAAGCTCAACTCGGAGCAGCTGGTCGAGTTCTATGCCGACTGGTGCGCGCGTTACCCGATCATCAGCATCGAAGATGGCATGGCCGAGGATGACTGGGCGGGCTGGAAAGTGCAGAGCGACCGTCTCGGCAAATCGGTGCAGCTGGTGGGTGATGACCTCTTCGTGACCAACCCCGAGATCCTCCGTGAGGGAATCGACAAGGGCATCGGCAATGCGATCCTGATCAAGGTCAACCAGATCGGCACGCTGTCGGAAACGCTGGATGCGATTGCCTTGGCCGAGGCCAACCAGTATGCCTCGATCATCTCGCACCGTTCCGGTGAAACCGAGGACACCACGATTGCCGATCTCTCGGTGGCAACCACGGCGACCCAGATCAAGACCGGCTCGCTCTGTCGCACCGACCGTGTCGCCAAATACAACCAGTTGCTGCGTATCGAGCAGGCGCTCGGTCCGGCGGCGACCTACGCTGGCCGCAACGCTTTTGTCAGTCTGCCTGGATTCGGAAAGTAAGGCGGAGTGAGCAGACACCGTGTTCCGCTGGCTACTCCTGCTGCTGCTCCTGCTCTGCGTTGCCCTGCAGATAAAGCTGTGGTCGGGGCAGGGCGGGCGTGCGGATGTGCATCGGCTGCAGGCGCGGGTGGAACAGCAGAAGGCGGAAAATGCCGCCTTGCAGCAGCGCAATGAAGCCCTGGCGGCCGATGTCGACGACCTCAAGACGGGCACCGATGCCATCGAAGAGAAGGCACGCGGCGAACTCGGCATGATCAAACCCGGCGAGACGTTTTACCAGGTGGTCGAGGAAGGCCCCAATACGGAGAGGAAGCCCGAATGATCTGGTGCGTAGTGCCCGCAGCGGGCCGTGGGCAGCGCTTTGGCGCGGTGATCCCCAAGCAGTACGCGCCCCTGGTCGGGGTGCCCATGCTGATCCGGACGCTCGATCGACTGATCTCCCATCCGCGCGTGGCGGGCTTGATGGTGGCATTGGCCGACGCCGATGAGTTATGGCCCGATCTGCATGAACTCGAGGGCAAGCCGGTGCACACCTGCGTTGGCGGTGTCGAGCGCGCCGACTCGGTATTGTCGGCACTCGATGCGCTCGCATCTCTCTGTGATGCGGATGACTGGGTCATGGTGCACGACGCCGCGCGACCCTGTGTGCGCCATCACGACATCGATCTGTTGCTGGAGCAGGGCATGGCGCATCCGCACGGCGCGATTCTGGCGGCGCCGATTCGCGACAGCGTCAAACGCGGCAGTGCCGGCGCGGCGATCACCGAATCGCTGGATCGTTCGATGCTGTGGCGGGCGCTGACCCCGCAGTTGTTCCGTTATGGGGTGTTGCGCAATGCGCTGCGCGCCGCGTTGTCTGACTCCGCCGTCCGACCCCGGATTACCGACGAGGCCTCGGCGATCGAACTGCAAGGCGGACAGCCATTGCTGGTGCAGGGCGCGGACGACAATATCAAGGTCACCAGCCTGCACGATCTGGCGCTGGCCGAATTCATCCTGACGAGTCCGTCCTGAGCATGGCCATTCGTATCGGTCATGGCATCGACGTGCATGCGTTCGGCGAAGGCGATGCCATTGCGCTGGGCGGCGTGCGCGTTCCGCACAGCCACGGCGTAGTGG
Organism: Pseudomonadota bacterium; assembly: GCA_022843465.1. GTDB lineage: Bacteria > Pseudomonadota > Gammaproteobacteria > Xanthomonadales > Ahniellaceae > 0-14-3-00-62-12. Next base: position 259,425 of record JALHNO010000002.1, read on the forward strand.
CGCATTCCGACGGCGATGTGATCATCCACGCGCTCTGCGATGCCCTCCTCGGTGCGCTCGCGCTCGGGGATATCGGGCAGCATTTTCCACCCTCCGATGCCCGCTGGAAGGGCGCCGATAGTCGTGTTTTCCTGCGCCATGTCACCGCCTTGTTGCAGCAGGCCGGATGGCGGTTGGGCAATGCCGACATCACCGTCCTCGCCGAGGCGCCGCGAATTGGACCGCATCGCGAATCGATCAGGCGCGCCCTGGCCGATGAGCTGGGTTGTGATATCGGCCAGATCAGCGTCAAGGCCACGACCACCGAGCGCCTTGGCTTCACCGGGCGCGCCGAGGGGATCGCCGCCGAGGCTGTGGTCCTGATCGAATCGATCGCATGATCGGCGAACTGCCCTATGCCCATGGCGGTCCGCCGCTGTCCGGTCGCATGCGCGCCGAGCCCGAGGACTTTCTGGTTGATGAATTGATCGGTTTCAGTGCTACCGGCGCCGGAGAGCACTGGCTGGTGCACATCGAGAAGCGCGCCGCCAACACCGCCTGGGCGCTGCGTCGGCTGGCGAGTTTTGCCGGTGTCGCCGAACGCGAACTCGGGTACGCCGGGATGAAGGACCGCCACGCGGTTGCGCGCCAGTACTTCAGCGTTCCTGCCAAGAAGGGCGTGGCGCTGGACTGGTCCAGTTTCAGCGATCCGGATGTACGCATACTCAGTGCGCTGCGGCATGCGCGCAAGATCCAGCGCGGAGCGCTGCAGGGCAACCGCTTCGTGCTGACGATTCGGGATGTAGCCGGAGATCGTGCGGCGGCGGGGCAGGTGCTCGCGGCGATTGCGGCCGCTGGCGTCCCCAACTACTTTGGCGAACAGCGCTTCGGACGCGGTGGTGCCAATGTCGACAAGGCGCGTGCCCTGTTCGCGGGTCGTCGCTTTGAGCGCAACGAGCGTTCGATCCTGCTGAGCGCGGCGCGTTCGGAAATCTTCAATGCGGTCCTGGCAGCGCGCGTCGAGGCGGCGACCTGGGACCAGGCACAGGCGGGCGATGTGTTTCAGTTGGACGGACGCAGCGCAATCTTTGGTCCGGAGCTGATCGATGCGGCCCTGCGCGAACGGGTGGCGCGTGGAGAGATCCATCCGACTGGCCCGCTCTGGGGTCGCGGCACCCTGCGCAGCGCGGACGCTGTGGCCGAACTGGAGACCGCCATCGGCGCCGCGCACAGCGATCTGGCGGCCGGTGTCGAGGCGGCTGGCATGGAACAGGAACGACGCGCGCTGCGGATCAGGCCCGGCGCATTGACCAGTGCCTGGCTGGCCGATGACGTTCTGCGCGTCGAGTTCTCGCTGCCAGCTGGCGCCTATGCGACATCGACCCTGCGTGAACTGCTGAAGACCAGTGCCTGAGGCCCGATCCGGTCTCAGCCGGATTTCGACTTCAGTTTGGCAACCAGGGCGCGCAGCGTGGATTGGGTCTCGTCGCCAAACCAGGCATCGGCAAAATCGGCGGAGGGAAAGCGCTCGGGATCGGACATGATGTCGGCCAGATCGCGGCGCGCCATGCGGCGGGTTCCGCTCATCGCCTCGCTCGGCAGTGCCAGCAGATCACGACACCAGGCCAGCGCACGTGGGATCACCTGATCGCCTTCGGCAAGCTCATCGACGAGTCCGATGGCGTGCGCGGTTTCCGACTCCACCATCGCGCCAGCGACCATCAGGCGCTCCGCGCGATGCGCGCCGAGCAGGCGCTTGTAGGCGAGCTGAATCACCTCGGGCACCATCAGGCCGACCTGGACTTCGTTCAGTCCGATCCGGTACTTGCCGGTCGCCATGATCCGGTAATCGCAGAAGATGCTGATCACGGCGCCACCCGCTGGCGAGTGCCCGGTAATTGCGGCGACGGTGGGAATCGGTGCGCGTGCGACGGCGGCCATCAGGGCAAAGAAATCGTTCCAGAACGCCGTGATGCCGTCACGATCCAGCGTCAGCAGGGTGGGTACATCAAGCCCGGCCGAATACATCCCCGGCGTGCCGCTGATCACCAGGGCACGAAAGCCCTGTGCGGGTGCCGCCCGGATCGCAGCGAGCAGGAGCTTGGTCAACTCCGGAGAAATCGCATTCACCGGTGGCCGCGACAGGCGCAATTCGAGAATCTGCTCGTGTTCAATACGTTCGATCATGGCGGGCGCTCGCGGCAGGGAGGGTGCGCAAAGTATCATGCACGGCTGGAGCCGATAAGCGTGCCGGATGGACGCCGCCGGATGAGATTGCCGTGGTCGGCAATGCGACCACAGTCAGAATCAGGGAATTGGCAGAATGCTCTTGCGCAGCATGTTTTTCGCCCTGCTGATGGTCACCGTGGGCGGCAATGCGGCAGAACTGGAGGCCCGTTCCGCGTGGATTCGTGACGCGCCGGCAGGCGCGGCCATGCGTGCCGGTTATGTTGAACTGCATAATCGCGGAACCAGCACGGTCGAGATTGTCGCCGCCAGCAGCGCGGCCTTCGGCCTCGTCGAGTTGCACGAAACGCGCATGGTCGATGGGGTGGCGCGGATGCGCGAATTGCCGCCGGTGCAGATTTTGCCGGGTGGTCAATTTGCGTTCGTTCCGGGTGGCCCGCATTTCATGTTGATGCGCGGCAGGATTCCGCTGGAAAAAGGTGACCGCTGTGTCATTCGCCTGGACTTCAGCGACGGGACTTCACAGGACATCACCTTCCAGGTTGGTCTGCAGCCCGAATCAGACTGAGCACCGCCAAAGCAGAACCTGATTCAGCGCGCCGGCAATTCCAGCGCACGCCGGACATGGTCGGGCAGCGGCACCGAAGCGCCTGAGGCGGAAGCCACCCAGACCAACACGGAATCGCCGTCGGCGTACAGCGTGGATTCGTCGCTGCGATCGACGATGCGGAAGCCGAGCGTCAGGCTGCTGTTGCCGACCCGGATGCAATACAGCGCTACCAGCAGTTCGGTCGGCCACAGGATCGGCTTGCGAAAGTTGACGTGCATGCCGGCGAGCACCGGGCCGGATTCCCCGCTGACCCAGGGTTTGTCGAAGGTCTGGAACCAGCGCAGGCGCGCTTCTTCGACATAGGTGGCGTAGACGCTGTTGTTGACATGGTTGAGAGCATCCATATCACCCCAGCGGGTGGTGACGGGGACGCGAATCAACGGGGTCTGCGCGCTCATTTTTTCGAATTCCTTGCAGTGGGCTTCGGCTTGGGCGTTGTCCTGGGCTTCGGCTTCGCACGGGTGACTGCAGCGACGCTGGCTGCCGATTTGGTTCTGCCGGCTGCGGCTGCCACGGATTTTCGAGCCGGCTTGGCTGGCGCCACTGTGGTGGCGACACGCTCGCCCAATACCCGGGCCAGAAACCTGCCGGTGTGTGAGCCTGCGGTCGCCGCTACCTGCTCCGGCGTGCCGCGGGCCACGATGCGGCCACCGCGATCACCGCCCTCCGGGCCGAGGTCGATCACCCAGTCGGCGGTCTTGATGACATCCAGATTGTGTTCGATCACGACCACGGTATTGCCGTCGTCACTGAGTCGATGCAGTACTTCCAGCAACTGGGCAATATCGTGGAAGTGCAGGCCGGTGGTCGGTTCGTCGAGGATGTAGAGCGTGCGGCCGGTATCGCGCTTGGACAACTCGCGCGACAATTTCACCCGTTGCGCCTCACCGCCCGACAGCGTGGTCGCACTCTGGCCGAGCTTGATATAGCTGAGGCCCACGGCCATCAGGGTTTCCAGCTTGCGCGCCAGCACCGGCACGCTGGCGAACAGTTTGAGCGCGTCCTCGATGGTCATCTCCAGCACGTCGTGAATGCTGTAACCCTTGTAGTGGATCTCCAGCGTTTCGCGGTTGTAGCGCTTGCCGTGGCAGGCGTCGCAGGACACATACACGTCGGGCAGGAAATGCATTTCGACCTTGATCAGGCCATCCCCCTGGCAGGCCTCGCAGCGACCGCCCTTTACATTGAAACTGAAACGGCCGGGTCCATAGCCACGCGAACGTGCCTCCGGTACCTGGGCGTAGAGATCGCGCAGCGGCGTGAACAATCCGGTGTAGGTTGCCGGATTGGAGCGCGGTGTGCGGCCGATCGGCGACTGGTCGATATCGACGACCTTGTCGAACAAGTCCAGTCCCGACACCTCACGATAGGCAGCCGGCCGCTCGCTGGCGCCATTGAGTTCGGCCGCCGCCAGTCGATACAGCGTGTCGTTGATCAGGGTCGACTTCCCGGAGCCGGATACGCCGGTGATGCAGGTGAACAGTCCGGCTGGAATTTCCAGATCCACTTCGTGCAGGTTGTTGCCGGTCGCGCCCAGCAGGCGCAGGATCTTGTCCTGATCGCAGGGACGCCGCTCGCCGGGGATCTCGATTCGGCGGCGGCCACTCAGATAGTCTCCGGTCAGTGAACGGGGTGCCGCGAGCAGATTCTCCAGGCTTCCCTGGGCCACAATCTCACCGCCATGCACTCCCGCGGCCGGTCCGATATCGAGCAGATGATCGGCGAGTCGGATGGCGTCCTCATCGTGTTCGACCACGATCACCGTGTTGCCGAGGTCACGCAGACGGGTCAGTGTGCCGAGCAGGCGTTCGTTGTCGCGCTGATGCAGGCCGATCGAGGGCTCGTCAAGCACATACATCACGCCGACCAGACCGGCGCCGATCTGCGAGGCCAAGCGGATTCGCTGTGCTTCGCCGCCCGATAATGAGTCCGCCTGCCGATCCAGTGTCAGATACTCCAGTCCGACATCGACCAGGAAGCGCAGCCGCTCGCGGATTTCCTTGACGATCTTCGCGGCGATTTCACCGCGCCAGCCGGCGAGGGTGAGCGTGTCGAACAGCCGCATGGTCTCTTCAATGGCCAGTGCGGTGATTTCGGGCAGGTTGCGATCGGCCACGAAGACGTGCCGGGCCGACCGGTTCAAGCGCTGGCCGCTGCATTCCTGGCAGGGCTGCTCGCTGATGAACTTCGACAACTCCTCGCGTACGACGGCTGAATCGGTTTCGCGGTAGCGCCGCTCGAGATTGGGCAGGATGCCCTCGAAGCGGTGCTTGCGCGTCATTGAAGTGCCGCTGTCGGAGAGGTAGCGGAACTCGATTTCCTCCTTGCCGCTGCCATTGAGCACGCGCTCGCGCACGCTCGCCGGCAACTTGTTCCATTCGGTCTCGACATCGAACCCGTAATGCCGAGCCAGCGACTGGATCATGTGGAAATAGTAGGGATTGCGACGATCCCAGCCACGCACAGCGCCCGCTGCGAGTGCGAGTTCCGGATGTACGACGACGCGCGCCGGATCGAAATACTGGGTGACACCGAGGCCATCACAGGCAGTGCAGGCACCCATCGGTGAATTGAACGAGAACAGCCGCGGCTCCATCTCGGACAGCGAGTAATCGCAGATCGGACAGGAAAATTTCGATGAGTACAGGATTTCCCTGGCCTGGTCGTCGTCCATGTCGGCGACGATCACCAGACCTTCGCCGAGCCGCAGGGCGGTCTCGAAGGATTCGGCAAGGCGCTGCTTGATGTCGGCCTTGGGCCGGAAGCGATCGACCACCGCTTCGATCGTGTGCTTTTGACGCAGGGCCAGAGCCGGCACCGATTCGATTTCGTGGATGGCGCCATTGACGCGGACGCGCACGAAACCCTGGCCGCGCAACTGCTCGAAGACCTGGACATGCTCGCCCTTGCGATCACGGATCACCGGCGCCAGCAGCATGTAGCGGTGTTCCGCGTTCAGCGCCAGGGTGTTGTCGACCATCTGCGAGACGGTCTGCGCCTCCAGCGGCACCCCATGATCGGGGCAGCGCGGTGTACCGGTGCGCGCGAACAGCAGACGCAGATAATCGTAGATCTCGGTGATGGTGCCGACGGTCGAGCGCGGATTGTGCGAGGTCGACTTCTGCTCGATCGAAATTGCGGGAGAAAGCCCTTCGATGTGATCGACATCGGGCTTTTCCATCATCGACAGGAACTGCCGGGCATAGGCCGACAGCGATTCGACGTAGCGGCGCTGGCCTTCGGCGTAGATCGTGTCGAAGGCGAGCGAGCTCTTGCCCGAGCCGGACAGGCCGGTGATCACGATCAGCCGATCGCGCGGCAGGTCAAGGTCGATGTTCTTGAGATTGTGCGTGCGGGCACCGCGGATGCGGATCGTGTCCATCGCCATGGCCAGCTCCGGTAAAACGGACACCTTATCCCGGAGTGCCGGTGTCGGCAATGTGAACATCGGGCGTTGTTCAGCCGCGCACCGACCCAGCCTGAATCGCGGCGCTGCAGGTCGCCGCCGCAGTGCTGGCATGCGCTATCATGGGCATCCGGCCGGACTTCCCGGTCGGGTTGCGATGAATGCGGACGCGGTCGGTCGGGCTTGTGCGGCATGGATTTTCTGCCGAACTTGACCCCGCTGGCTGAGCCCGCTATTCTCGCGCGCCCTTTTTTGGGGCTCAGAATAACTACAGAACCGAGGTTTATCATGTACGCAGTTGTTGTTACTGGCGGTAAGCAGTACCGCGTGATGCAGGGTGAGACCCTGCGTGTTGAGTTGCTCGATGCCGAGCCGGGTGCCGCGGTCGTGTTTGACCAGGTCCTGCTGGTGGGTGATGGCGATTCCATCCTGGTCGGCCAGCCGACCGTGAGCGGAGCTTCGGTCAGCGCCAAGGTCAAGAGCCATGGCCGCGCCGACAAGATCAAGATCGTCAAATTCCGTCGCCGCAAGCACCACCGCAAGCAGATGGGCCACCGTCAGCACTTCACCGAAGTCGAGATCACCGGCATTGCCAAGGGCTGATCGCCCTCCAATCCGGACTTCCACTTCCGTTTCGCATCGCAGGAGTAATTCGTCATGGCACAGAAAAAAGGCGTAGGCAGTTCCCGTAACGGCCGCGATTCCAACCCCAAATACCTCGGCGTCAAGATGTTTGGTGGCCAGGCCATCGAGGCCGGCAACATCATCGTGCGTCAGCGCGGTACCCAGTATCACCCGGGCGTCAACGTCGGCCTCGGCCGCGACCACACCCTGTTTGCATTGGCCGATGGCACGGTTGAATTTGCCGTCAAGGGCCCGAAGGGCGGCCGCCGCACCGTCAATGTGAAGACCGCGTAAGCAGCATTGCCCGCGTTAGCGAAGAGCCCCGCCTCGAGCGGGGCTTTTCTTTTGCAGCTCACACGAAGAAGATGCCGTCATGAAGTTTGTTGATGAAGCCGAAATCGAAGTGCACGCCGGCGCCGGTGGCAATGGCGCGATCAGTTTCCGCCGCGAGAAGTTCATCCCGCTGGGCGGACCTGATGGCGGCAATGGTGGCGACGGCGGCAATGTCTATGTCATTGCCGACATCAATCTGAACACCCTGATCGATTTCCGCCATCAGCGGAAATTCGCTGCCCAGCGCGGCCAGAACGGCATGGGTCGGCAGATGACGGGCTGCAACGGCGAGCACACCGAGATTCGCGTTCCGATCGGCACTGTGGTCATCAATGTCGGTACCGACGAGGTGATCGGCGATCTGGTGCGCGACGGTCAGCGCCTGCTGGTCGCCAAGGGCGGTCATGGCGGCGCCGGCAACGTCAATTTCAAGACTTCGACCAATCGCTCGCCAACCAAGTCGGTTCCGGGTACCCCGGGCGAGGAGCGCGAGATCCGCTTCGAACTGAAGCTGCTCGCCGATGTTGGCCTGCTCGGCTTCCCGAATGCCGGCAAGTCCACTTTTATCCGCGCCGTCTCGGCGGCGACGCCGAAGGTGGCGGACTATCCGTTCACTACCCTCTATCCCAATCTGGGCGTGGTGTCCGTTGGCCGCGAAAAGAGCTTCGTCATTGCCGACATTCCCGGGGTAATCGAGGGCGCAGCGGAAGGCGCCGGCCTCGGTATCCAGTTTCTCAAGCACGTGTCCCGCACCAGCCTGCTGCTGCATGTCGTGGATATTGCGCCGCTGGACGACACCGATCCGGTTGCCCAGGTGAAGATCATCGAGCGCGAGCTGAAGAAATTCGATGCCGCGCTGGCCAAGCGGCCGCGCTGGCTGCTGCTCAACAAGATCGACATGATTCCCGAAGAAGAGCGCGAGGCCCGCGTCCAGGACATCATCAAGCGGCTGCGCTGGGGCAAGAAGCCCTGGTTCGCGATCTCGGCCTACTCGGGCGAAGGTGCCGAACTGGTCTGCCGCAAGGCGATGGCCTTTATCGACGCCGAGCGTCGTGCTGCGGCCGAATCTGCCGACGCATGATCGCGACGGCGTTGGCCAGCGGCTCCAACAAAAAAGCCGGCTTGCGCCGGCTCTTTGCTGCGCGGAGCGCAGGCTTACTTGATCGCGCGGATGGCGGCGGTCAGGCGGCTCTTGTGGCGGGCAGCCTTGTTCTTGTGGATCAGGCCACGCACGCTGAAGCGGTCCAGCAGCGGCTGGGCGGTGGCAAAGGCGGACTCGGCACCGGCCTTGTCGCCCGTCTCGATGGCCTTGATGACCTTCTTCACAGCGGTACGCATCATCGAGCGATGGCTGTTGTTTTGCAGACGGTTTTTCTCCGACGTGCGCGCGCGTTTCTTCGCGGACTTGATGTTTGCCACTATGTTGCTCCGGAATCGGGGGTACAGAAAGGGCGCGCATTATCTGTTGATGAGGCCCCGGCGTCAATCAAAGTCTTGTCTGGACACGAATTTTCGCTGAACCGGCCGCAAATCGCCCGGCTACTGGCAGGCGCCAGATGAAATTGCTGCGCTCCTCCCTGGTATTCGGCGCCTTCACCCTGCTGTCGCGCATTGCCGGTTTCGCCCGCGATGCCCTGCAGGGTGCCCTGTTTGGTACCGGCGCCGCGGCCAGCGCCTTTGTGGTGGCCTACCGGATCCCGAATTACCTGCGGCGGATTTTCGCCGAGGGTTCGTTTGCGTCGGCCTTTGTGCCGGTGCTCAGCGAACTGCGCGAGAAAGGCGATCAGGCCGCCCTTCAGGATTTCATCGACCATGTCGCCGGCGCCCTGTTGGCCCTGGTGGTGGTCGTCACTGGACTCGGCATCCTGGCCGCGCCCTGGATTGCCCGACTGTTTCTGCTGTTTGCTGGCAAGGACTCGGCGATGGTCGAGTTGACCGCGCAGATGCTGCGGATCACCTTTCCGTATCTGGTGTTCATCTCGATGACCGCGTTGGCTGGCTCGGTGCTGAACAGCTTTCGCCAGTTCGGGCTGCCCGCCTTCGCCCCGGTCCTGCACAATCTCGCCGTCATCGCGGGCATGCTGCTGCTGGCGCCGCTGCTGGCGATTCCGGCCAAGGCACTGGCCTGGGGCGTCAGTCTGGCCGGACTGCTGCAACTGCTGCTGCTGTGGCCGGCGATGCGGCGGCTGGGTCTGCGGACGCGGCTGCGTTTCAATCTGCGCCACGAGGGCGTGCGCCGTGTGCTGCGTCTGATGCTGCCGACGGTCTTTTCGTCCTCGGTGGCGCAGATCAACCTGCTGGTCGGGACCATGTTCGCCTCGCTGCTGGTGGTGCATGCGCAGTCCTGGCTTTATTACTCGGATCGCCTGATCGAGTTTCCGCTTGGGCTGTTTGGCGTCGCGATCGGCACCGTCATCCTGCCGCATCTGTCACGTCGTCACGCCGCCGAAGATGGCGCCGGCTATGCGGCAGCGATCGACTGGGGCATGCGCGGTGTGCTGCTGGTCGCGCTGCCTGCCGCGACCGGCCTGGCGGTGCTGGCCGAGCCCCTGGTCACGACACTGTTCCAGTACGGCCGGTTCAACCCTGCGGATGCCGAGATGACCGCGATCAGCGTTCGCGCCATGAGTATCGGTGTGCCGGCCTTCATGCTCAGCAAGATTCTGCTGCCGGCGTTCTACTCGCGTCAGGACACGCGCACGCCGATGCGGATCGCGATTCGGACTGTGATCGCCAATGTGGTGCTGACGGTCGCGCTGGTAACGCCCCTGTGGCACTACGAAGTGCCGGCCGCGCATGCCGGCATCGCACTCGCCACGGGCCTGGCCGGGATCCTGAACGCCTGGTGGCTGTGGCGGTCATTGCGGCAGCAGCAATTGCTGATCGCACAACCGGGCTGGCCGGTTTTTCTGCTGCGCCTATTGGCTGGCTGCGTGCTGATGGCCGTCGTCGTCTGGCTGCTGGGCGATGCGCTGGCGCCCTGGCTGTTGCGCGCCTGGTACTGGCGGCTGTCGGCAGTTGGGGTACTGGTGACGGCGGGTGCGGCCACCTTTGCGGCAGCGCTGCTGGCGTTCGGTCTGCGCCCGGCCATGCTGCGTGAGCCGCCTGCAGTCAGCTGATCGCAGCGCCGGCTATACTGGTCCGGATCATGACCTCACTTTTCCGCGATGCGATGGGGCCGCGCCTGGGCACCCGCGCCTCCGTCGTCTGCATAGGCGCCTTCGATGGTGTTCACCTTGGGCATCAGGGATTGCTGCAGCACGCGCAGCAGCATGCGCGCTCGCGCGCGGCCGACTGCGTGGCCGTGAGTTTCGAGCCACTGCCGCGCGAGTACTTCGTTCGCGATGGCCAGATTGCGCGACTCAGTTCGGCGCGCCAGAAGTTCCAGTGGCTTGCGGCAGCCGGCGCCGATCGGGTCGGACTGCTGCGCTTCAATCAGAGGCTCGCAGAGACTTCGGCAGAAGATTTCGTCCGCGGCCTGTTGATCGAGCGCCTGCAGGTCTGCGAAGTCTGGGTGGGTCCCGAATTCCGCTTCGGCCAGCAACGGCGCGGCGACCTTGACCTGCTGCGGCGGATGGGCGCCCAGCATGGATTCAGCGCCGAGGCGATCTCCGGGGCCGGATGGCAGGGCGAACGGATCAGCAGTTCGCGGATCCGCGTGGCCTTGCAGGCTGGCGAATTCGCGCAGGCCCGCGCCATGCTCGGCCGCGATTTCAGCATCAGCGGCCGCGTTGTCCACGGGCTCAAGCTGGGTCGGACCCTGGGCTATCCCACCGCCAATATCCCCTTGCTGGGCCGGCATCCACCGGTGCAGGGGATCTATGCGGTCCGCGTCAATGGCGAGGGCCTGAACGACTGGCCGAGCGTCGCCAGCCTGGGCACACGCCCGACAATTGCCGGACGCGAGCTCTTGCTCGAAGCCCATCTGTTTGACTTTAATGGTGATCTGTACGGAAAGCGGCTGGATGTAGCCTTCGTCCGGAAGCTCAGGGACGAAGTCCATTTCGAAAACCTGAGTGCCCTGGTGGTACAGATGAATATCGATGCAGAGCAGGCACGCGCCGTCCTGGCGCAGCGCACACAGGCTGGAGAATGCACGTCGTGAGTACAGAAACCAAGGATGCTGGGCAGCAGGGCAGGGACTACAAGCAGACCATCCATCTGCCCGAGACCAGCTTTCCCATGCGTGGCGATCTGCCGAGCCGGGAGCCGTTGACGCTGGCGCGCTGGCAGGACAGCGACATGTACGCGCGTCTGCAGCAGCACACGGCAAATCGACCGCGCTTCGTACTGCATGATGGCCCGCCCTATGCCAATGGCCAGATCCACATCGGCCACGCGGTCAACAAGACGCTCAAGGACATCGTGGTCAAGTCCAAGCTGCTGGGCGGCTTCAGCAGTGACTATGTGCCGGGCTGGGACTGCCACGGCCTGCCGATCGAACTGGCGGTGGAAAAAGATATCGGCAAGGTCGGCCAGAAGGTCGATGCGCGTACCTTTCGGGCCAAATGCCGCGAGTATGCCGCCGAGCAGATCGATGGTCAGCGCAACGATTTCAAGCGACTGGGCGTGATCGGTGTCTGGGATCAGCCGTATCGCACGATGGATTTCAGCTTCGAAGCCGAGATGCTGCGCACCCTGGCACGCATAGTCGAGAACGGACACCTCGCCCGCGGCGTGAAGCCGGTGCACTGGTGCTTCGACTGTGGCTCGGCGCTTGCCGAAGCCGAGATCGAGTATGCCGACAAGAGTTCGCCGGCGATTGATGTCGCGTTCGATTTTGTCGACGGCGCAGCAGTCGCGAAATTGCTCGACGTCGATGCCGGCAACGCAATCGTCAGCCTGCCGATCTGGACCACGACCCCGTGGACGCTGCCTGCCAATCTGGCGGTAACCCTGCATGCCGAATTCGATTACGCCCTGATCGAAGCGCTGCCGCGTGATGGCAGGCGGGTGCTGGTGATCGTCGCCGAATCGCTGGTCGCGGATGTAGCACGCCGCTACGGGATTGAATCACCCACTGTACTCGCGCGCGTCAAGGGCGCTGCGCTCGAGGGTCAGTTGCTGCAGCACTGCTTCTATCAGCGCCAGGTTCCGGTGATCCTGGGTGATCATGTCACCGCCGATTCCGGCACCGGCGCTGTGCATACCGCGCCCGGCCATGGTCAGGAAGACTTTGTGGTCGGTCAGAAGTATGGACTGGACGTGCTCAATCCGGTCGGCAGCAATGGCGTCTTTGTGGCCGATACCGAACTGGTCGCCGGACAGCATGTCTGGAAGGCGAACGACAGCATCATCCAGCTGCTGCGCGAGCGCGGCGTGCTGCTGGCTTTCGAAAAAATCACCCACAGCTATCCGCACTGCTGGCGCCACAAGACGCCCGTGGCATTCCGCACGACGCCGCAGTGGTTCATCAGCATGGACCAGGCCAATCTGCGTGCCGATGCGCTTGCAGCCATCAAGCAAGTGCACTGGATGCCCGAGTGGGGCGAGGAGCGCATCTCGCTGATGGTGCGCAATCGACCCGACTGGTGTATCTCAAGACAGCGCACCTGGGGTGTGCCGATCGCGATCTTCATCGACAGGGTGAAGGGCCAGCCGCATCCGCGCAGTGTCGAGCTGTTGCGTGCGGTGGCCGAGCATGTCGAGCGCGAGGGTGTTGATGCCTGGTACGAGCTGGACGCCAGGACCCTGCTCGGTGACGAAGCCGATCAGTACGAGAAGGTCACCGACATTCTCGACGTCTGGTTCGATTCCGGCGTCAGCCATGCCTGTGTGCTCAATCGCCGCGCCGAAATCAACGACGTGCCGGCGGGCCGGCGTGTCGGCACCATGTATCTGGAAGGCTCGGATCAGCATCGCGGCTGGTTCCAGTCCTCGCTGATGACATCTGTGGCACTGGATCGGCGGGCGCCGTTCACCGAGGTGATCACCCACGGATTCACCGTGGATGCGCAGGGCCGCAAGATGTCGAAATCGGTCGGCAATGTGGTCGCACCGCAGAAGGTGGTCAGCACCCTGGGCGCGGACATCCTGCGTCTGTGGACCGCGGCGACCGACTATCACAACGAGATGTCGGTATCCGACGAGATCCTCAAGCGCGTCGCCGATACCTATCGCCGCCTGCGTAATACTGCGCGTTTCCTGCTCGGCAATCTCTCGGGTTTCGATCCGCAGCGTGATCTGGTGCCGCGTGCTGAGATGTTGCTGCTGGATCGCTGGGCCATGCGCCAATCCGAGCGGCTGATGCAGCTTGCGCGGCGTGTCTATGGCTTTGAAGCAGGCGCGGCACCGAGCTACAGCGCCGACAGCTATGCCTATGCGGCCCTGGTCCAGGAACTGATGCGCTTCTGCACCGTCGACATGGGCGCAGCCTATCTCGACATGACCAAGGACCGGCTCTATACCCTGCAGGAGCAGTCGCTGGCGCGCCGTTCGGCGCAAACCGCGATGTATGCCGCGCTGGAAGTGGTGGTGCGTGCGCTGGCACCGATCACCAGCTTCACCAGCGAGGAAATCTGGGCGGCGATGCCGGCGCGAGGGCACGATTCGGTGTTCTTCAGTACCTGGTCGGATCTCGACGGATTGTTTGCAGGGCTGCGCCTGAGCAAGGAAGAGGATGCGCTGCTCGCCGATCTCGGCGAGATGCGTTCGCTGACGCAGAAACGGATCGAGGAACTGCGCAACGAAGGCAAGCTCGGTGGCTCGCTGGAGGCGGAAGTCGCGCTCTATCTCGATACCCCCACGCATGCCCGCCTGGCGCCAGTGGCGAACGAACTGCGTTTCTATTTCATCACCTCCGATGTGCGTCTGGCCGACAGCGCGGCGGCACCCGCGGATGCGGTCTCCGGCAACGCCGGCGCGCTCGGCTTCAAGCTTTCGGTGGCGGCGACGGCGCACAGCAAGTGCGTGCGCTGCTGGCAGTATCGACCGGATGTCGGCGCGCATGCCGCGCATCCCGAACTCTGTGGCCGTTGCATCGAAAACGTCGATGGCGCCGGAGAACATCGTGCCAGCTTCTGATCGCTCGGGCGCGCAAGCCTTGCGCTGGCTGATCCTGTCGGCGGTCATCGTCGGTCTGGATCAGTGGACCAAGGCGATTGCCTTGGCGGCATTGCAGGAAGGCCAATCGATCGCCGTGTTCTCGCATCTGAACTGGACGCTGCGCTTCAATCCCGGTGTCGCGTTCAGTATTTTCGATGATGGCCACGCCTGGCAGCGGCATGCACTTTCGGCGTTTGCCCTGATCATCTCGGCGGTGTTCACCGTGATGCTGACCCGTCTGCCGCAGATCGATCGTGCCACCAAGCTGGCCTTTGCCCTGGTGATCGGCGGCGCCATCGGCAATGTGATCGACCGCATCCGTTTCGGTCATGTTGTCGACTTTGTCGATGTCCGCCTCTGGAATCAGACGCACTGGCCCGCCTTCAATATTGCGGATTCTTCGATCTGCGTTGGCGCCTTCGTGTTGCTGGTCTGGGGCTGGAAGTCGGAACCAAGATCAGCGCCTGCAGCCGTAGCGAAGGAGCCCAAGTGATGGAAGTCGTACTCGCCAATCCGCGTGGATTCTGTGCCGGTGTCGATCGCGCCATCGAGATTGTCGAGCGCGCCATTGATGCTCTGGGCGCGCCGATCTATGTGCGCCACGAAGTCGTACACAATCGCTTCGTGGTCGAGAACCTGCGCTCGCGTGGCGCCGTGTTTGTGGAAGAGCTCGACGAAGTACCGAACCACGCGACCGTGATTTTTTCTGCGCATGGGGTTTCCCGAGCGGTCCGCGATGAGGCGCGCGGGCGCGGCCTGAAAATCTTCGATGCGACCTGTCCGCTGGTGACCAAGGTGCATATCGAAGTCGCCCGCCACTGCAAGGCGGGCCGCAATGTCGTGCTGATCGGCCATGCCGGCCATCCCGAAGTCGAGGGCACCCTTGGACAGTGGGCCCAGGCGGGTGCCGAAGGTCGAATCTTCCTGATCGAGACGCCGGATGATGTCGCCGGTCTGCCGTTGCCGGCCGATGTCGATCTGGCCTACGTGACCCAGACCACCTTGTCGGTGGATGACACCCAGTCGGTGATCAATGCCCTGCGTGTGCGCTTTCCGCAAATCCATGGCCCGCGTCATGACGATATCTGCTACGCCACCCAGAACCGCCAGGACGCCGTCAAACGCCTCGGACAATCCTGCGATCTGGTGCTCGTGGTCGGCTCGCCGAACAGTTCCAACTCCAATCGACTGCGCGAATTGGCCGAGAAGCAGGGCGTATCGGCCTTCCTGATCGATGGCGCAGCAGATATCGACCCGCAGTGGTTGCATGACCGCCGCTGTGTCGGCGTCACCGCCGGCGCCTCGGCGCCCGAGGGACTGGTTCAGGGCGTGGTCGCACGACTGCGCGAACTCGGCGCCGACAGCGTGCGCGAACTCGACGGTGAACCCGAGAACGTCGTGTTCGCCCTGCCCAAGGAACTGCGGCTGATCCTGGTGGATTAGGCTTGGATATTGGGGAGCGCTGACCGCAGAGCGTAACGCCGCTCGTTGCGGCAAGTCTTACGCAGGGCGACTCCCTGCGCGCGGCAGGGGTGAAGCAAGTTCGCTCAAGCCGGTACTGCATCAGTTTGAATATTGGGAACGGACCCTTCTCCCGCCTGCGGGAGAAGGTGGCCCGCAGGGCCGGATGAGGGAAACGTTCGATGATGTTAGCTATTGTTGCGGTTCGCGGCGCAGACCCCAGGCGCTACCGCAGGTTTCCCTCATCCGCCTTCGGCTGTCTCCCGTAAACGGGAGAAGGGGTTCATCGCCTGAATTTCAAACTGATGCAGTGCCCTCTAGCCGCCCGCCTTGCAGCCTCCCGCACCCTCGCCTACAATACGCGGCTACGCCGGAATAGCTCAGTTGGTAGAGCGCGTCATTCGTAATGATGAGGTCGTAGGTTCGATTCCTATTTCCGGCACCAGTAAAATCAAGGGCTTGCGATGGTTCAGACCGCGCAGGCCCTTGCTTTTTGTCCGCTGGATCACCTCTCGGACAGCGCCGTCATCGAGTGAGCGCGACGGCACGCCTCCAGAATCCTACTGTTGATCGGGACTACACTATCCCCATCGCGTTTGCCGTCAGAGGCAGGGCAGTCGAGATGCTGGGTCCGTGGCTCGGTGCGATGCTGGTGTTCGCTGCGATCGAGGCGCGGCCGGTCGCGCCTGTGCCTGCTGCCAGTCCGCCGGATCCTGCCCAGGTAATGCACATCCCAGAAGCATTGCGCCAGGAGTTTCGCGTCTACGTGCTCAATCAGGCAACCGAGCCGCAGCAGCGGCTGGAGCGACTGGTTGATTTTCTGTTTCTGCCCGAGGGTCTGGGCATGCGCTACGAGCAGGACGCGACCCACACCATTGCCGAGGCGTACCAGACACGGACGGCAAACTGCCTCAGTTTTACGCTGCTCACGGTGGCGCTGGCACGCGAGGCGGGTCTGCAGGCCCATGGCCAGCAGATCGCGCAGTCGCTGGCCTGGCGGCGCGAGGGCAATACGATCTTTCGCTCGATCCACGTCAATGCCGGGGTGCGACTCGGCGCGCGCAACCTGACGGTCGATGTCGCCTGGGATCAGGTGATTGCCAGCGATCCGCCGGCCCGTGTTTCCGATGCGCGCCTGCTGGCGCATTACTACAACAATCGTTCGGTCGAACTGATGGCTGCCGATCAACTGGATGCGGCGCGTGCGCACGCTGCGCTGTCGATGCAGCTCGACCCCGGTTACGCGACCAGTTGGAGCAATGCCGGTGTGCTGGATCTGCGTGCGGGCCTGATCGAACAGGCAGAGCGTGATTACCGCCATGCCCTGGCCCTCGACCCGATGCACCCGAGCGCCCTGGTCAATCTGGGCGCGCACTACCAGCGACTAGGAGAGCCCGAGCGCGCCGCCGAATATCTCAGGCGTGTCGAATCACTGCGCCAGCGCGACCCGCTGCATCATTTCATCCTCGCGCTGGATTTCGAGAAACGGGGAGATTTCACGCAGGCGGTTCGGCACTACCGGCGTGCCATCAGGCTGTACTCCGGTGAGTATCGCTTCCATGCCGGTCTGGCACGCGCCTACACCCAGTCCGGCGAGCACCGGCGCGCCGAGCGTGCCCAGCGGCGCGCCGATCAGTTGCAGCAAAGCGATACCCGGCGCCTGCGCCGGATTGACACCGAGCCGACTGCGGCACGCGACGGATGAAGAACTCCGCCGCGGCCTGAAGGCGACACCGATGGCTCGGGGCCGCGGTCCTCGGTCACATCACTCGAAGCCATTGCCGAAGACCGAGTCCGCAGGGCCGGATGGCATCACCGAGGGCGTCAGGCACCATTCCTGCAGCACGCCGGTGTCCGCATTGGCGACATCCGCCACGTTCAGTCGCCAGGTGCTGGCGAGGTCCAGTCCATTGAAGGCAGCCAGCGGATTGCTCGGTCGGATATTGCCGCCGATGCCGGGCGAACTTGCACGACATGCCATTGCTGTCGGCGAGGCGTCATTGAACACCGCGTCGATATTGTCGACGCCGCAACCGCTGCCACCGAGTCGGCTGCCTATGATCACGGTGGTGTTGCTGGCGACATGAGTCAACGAAACGTTGAGGTCGCCAGGATAGGTGTGGGTCATGCGCAGGCTCAGATCGAGATCCAGAATGCTGCCACTCTGGGCGACAATCAGATTCGAGTTGACCCCTGCCGGCGTATTGTCGGGCACACCGAGATTCGGTTGGATGCAGATGAGATTGGCTGTGGTGAAAGTGAACACTGGAGAATGCGCGCCGATACCGCAGCTGTTGCTGGCGCGTACCCGCCAGTGGTGCTCGGTGTTCGCAGCGAGTGCCGTCGGCAGGCTGGCCTGGGTCGTCGTCGTGGTCTGGCTGAACACAATATTGCTGAATCCGGCGTCGGTTGCCACTTCCACCGTGTACTCGGCTGCCTGAGCAATAGCATTCCATTGCAGCGTTGGACGCAACGCGGCATCAGTCGCAGCGTTTGCCGGTGCCACCAGGACGCCGGCGGCTGGCGCAATGTCATAGACGTTGAGACTCAAGGGCAGTGATTGTGTGCCGCTGGTCGAACTCGCTTCAACATCGAAGACAAAACTGCCCGGGGCGAGATTTCCGGTTCCAGTGAGCGTGGCGATTGCCGTGTTGCCCGGAGCTACCGAGCCGGGCAAGACTGTCGCGCTGGCCCCAGCCGGGACGTTCGCGGTGCTGAGATTTACCGTGTCGAAATAGCCCAGGACGAAGCCGACGGCGATGTTGAAACTGGCATCGTCCGGAGTGCAAATCGACTGCTGCGCAGGGCTGGGCGTGAGGGTGTAGCCAGGCGTCGTTGTGCAGTTGTCGCAGACCAACGCGAAATCCTGGTCGGTGGCATCGCCACTGCCCGAGATTCCGTCGCCCGGCAAATTGCTGGCCCTGACGGTGAGCTCAAGGTCTCCGGAAGTCCCCGCTGGGAGAAATATATTCTCTACATTGTTGAGAACATCGGCAGAACCGCCGGCAACCGATTGTCCGGCCGTCATTACATTGCCGCGGTAGGTCGTGGCGTTGTGCACTACTTCGAGATCGAGGTTGTTGACCAGGGCAGGATTGGCACCGACAGCACCGGGTGCATCGGTCCAGGCGGTGGTGATGCGCACCGGCTTGGTCGTGTCAGGGATGCCCAAGGTGAGCTGATAGGTCTCACCCGTGTTGTCGAGCACGGCGGTCTGATCCACGAAGTGCCGTTGTCCCGAGCCGAGGATGCTGTTGGGCAGATTGACGCGACCCCAGCCCTCGTTGTTGTTCGGCACATCGGCGGTTCCGAGATCGATCGCGCCATTGACCAGTAGCGCCTTGGTCATCGCCGGGCTCTGCACGGCATTCGCGTTCATCGACTTCCACCATTGCGTAATGATCGCCGCCGCGCCCGCAGTGTGCGGCGAGGCCATGCTGGTTCCGCTGCACAGGGCATAATGATTGGAGGTGCCGCTGATGGCGGTTACACAGGACGAGCCACCGGCACGGCGACGCGTCGAGGCGATCGATTCGCCGGGCGAAGCGACATTGGGCAGAATGCGACCGTCGACAGCCGGTCCGCGGCTGGAGAATCCTGAAATATCGGTAATGGCGCCGACGCGGAAGTTTCGCGAGGAGGCGCTTACTATGGGGTTCTTGGCCTCCTTCGGTGCGGTCAGGGTGCTGGCGCCCGGGCCGGAGTTTCCGGCTGAGAACGCGAAGATGAAGGGTTGGTTGCCGGCGGCATCGAAATCGCCGTCGCGGATCATGAAGTCGAAGGTGCGTTCGCTGGCCTGGTATCCGTGGGCGGCGCCTTCGCCGGTGGTCCAGCTGGCATTGGTTCCAATTGCATTGCCGGCCAGTCCTCGCTTGCTCAGCTCCTGCCAGCCGGGCGCTGGTGGCCAGGGCGCACCGCAATCGACCGAAGCCATGGCATAGATGTTGGCGCCGCGGGCGACTCCGAGCCCATAGAGAAAGCCGTTCGCATCGACTTCGGAGACCGCGCCGCCCGGCCCATCGCCAATGCCCTGACCGGCGATGATGCCGGCCACGTGGGTGCCATGACCGCCGTTGCTGTTGTCGTCGCCGCCAGCCGGGCTGCTGCACCCGGGGAAGGTATAGCCGCCGGAGATGCGCGGCTGCAGATCGGGATGTCCAAGATCGACCCCGGAATCAATGACGCCCATGATGACGCCGCTGCCGTCATAGCCAAAGCCGGTCAACCAGGGGACATAACCAACCTGGGGCTGGTTGGCGCCGTTGTAATTGCCGGCAAGAATCTGGTCTGACATCTCATCTTCGAAATAGCCGCGCGGCGACGCGTAGCCGAGCCAGACGACCTGCGGCAGATCGGCGATCGCCTGCAACTGATCGGCATCGATCTGGATCCAGGCGTCCATGAAGGTCTTGTCAGGCTGCGCCGGCGCATGGCTGAGTACGTTGGCGCCCAAGCGCTTGAGTTGGTCGATCAGCCCGCTGACATCGCCATCGTTGTAGAAGTGCACATCCACATTGCTGATTCGACCGCTGCGTCCAACCAGGTCACGGTTGAGCTTGTACTCCGACAGGAAGGCACCCTGCCAGCGAACATGAGGTCGCATCAGGGCTTCGGCGGCGGCCGCTGGATTTCCCCAGACGAGGAACGTGTCGTTGGGGTAGTACTGCAGCACCCGTAGCCCGCTCAGCTCCAGATCAGTCCGCCATGGCTGCTTGATGGGCGCGTTGAACTGCACCAGGTGCAGACCATTGCCAGCGGCGTCGGCGAAGAAGGCGGGCTTGCCCTTGGACACGGCATGGCGCAGCGGGTCGAAGTCGACGTGATTGAAATGGATTCGGCCGGCATCTTCGATCAGGCTCGCTGCTGTGGATGCCTGCAGCACGCGCGCGGCGTCTTCGGCGGTGAGCTCGAGTACCTGGAAGCCTGGATATTCGGTGGCGCGCAGCGCCCGGAGCCCAAGCGCCTCGATCGCCGCGCTGTCGGAATGGTCGAGTCGAACCCGAACCGGGTCGGGATGCGCCGCGCTGGTGCCCAGCGTTCCGAGCAGTGCCGCCATGGCAATGTACAAAGGTTTACGCATTCTTGTTCCCCGTGATGAGTTTGCAGCGGACCCGCCCCCAAAGCCGGTTGGCCGGGTGCTGCATCGCCGAAAAGTTGCCGTGCGGATCCGTCGAAGTCAGGACCGGCATCGCGCGGATGCGGTGGGCGTGTCGCTGCCAGCACGGAAGCGTGTCGTCGCGATTTCGAGAGAAGCCAGTGCCGACTATAAGCGATTCGTCGCGCCTTGCAATGCCGGGGTGGCGCCGTCGTCTTCGTTGCGCGCGAGAGCTCGTGCGGGAACAGCAGGGCGGGATCGCTCCGGCCCTGGCTCAGTTCAATGCGACGCTGTGCGCCGATGGGGCGGCTGTCGCGCACCCCATCGTGGTAATCGCAGTTCAGGCAGCAAGTTGCCGCAGGACGTACTGCAACAGGCCGCCGTGACGATAGAACTCGACTTCCTTCGGGGTCAGCAACAGGACCTGGACCGAGAACCGGGTTTCCTTGCCGCTGTCGTCGGTGGCAATCACTTCGATTTCGCGCGCGGCGCCATCGTTCAATCCGGCCAGCGCGAAACGTTCCTTGCCGGTCAGGCCCAGGCTCTGCGCATTCTGGCCTGCCAGGAACTGCAAGGGCAGTACGCCCATGCCGACCAGATTGCTGCGATGGATGCGCTCGAAGGTCTCGGCGATGACGGCCTTGACGCCGAGCAGCATGGTGCCCTTGGCGGCCCAGTCGCGCGACGAGCCGGTACCGTACTCCTTGCCCGCCAGCACGATCAGCGGGGTACCTTCGGCCTTGTAGCGCTGCGCGGCATCGTAGATGCTGAGCTTGTCGCCGCTGGGCACGTGCAGGGTATTGCCGCCTTCTTCGCCGCCGAGCATCAGGTTCTTGATGCGGATATTGGCGAAGGTGCCACGCACCATCACGTCGTCATTGCCACGGCGGGCGCCGTAGGAATTGAAGTCCGCCTTTTCCACGCCGCGGCCCTGCAGGAACAGGCCAGCCGGGCTGCTGGCCTTGATATTGCCGGCCGGCGAGATGTGATCGGTCGTGATCGAGTCGCCGAACATGCCGAGACAGCGCGCGCCATGGATATCATGGATCTTGCCGACATCCATCGTCATGCCATGGAAGTAGGGCGGATGCTTGATATAGGTCGATGCCTCGTCCCACTGGTAGAGCTCGCCTTCGGGCGACTGCACCTGGTTCCAGCGGCTGTCGCCCTTGAACACATCGGCATAGTTCTTGTTGAACATCTCCGGCCCGATGTTGGCCGCCATGATGTCGGAGATTTCCTTGTTGCTGGGCCAGATGTCGCGCAGGTGGACCGGCTTGCCATCGCTGCCGGTACCGAGCGGCTCGGTGGTCAGGTCGATGTCGACCGTGCCGGCAATCGCATAGGCCACCACCAGCGGCGGTGACGCGAGATAGTTCATCTTCACTTCGGCGTGGACACGGCCTTCGAAGTTGCGGTTGCCCGAGAGCACAGATGCCACCGCCAGATCATTGTGCGCGATGCCCCTGGAGACTTCGTCCGGCAGCGGACCGGAGTTGCCGATGCAGGTCGTGCAGCCGTAGCCGACCACGAAGAAGCCGAGCTTTTCGAGATCGCCGAGGACGTCGGCCTTCTTCAGATAGTCGGTGACCACCAGTGAGCCAGGCCCGAGTGAGGTCTTGACCCAGGGCGCCGCCTTGAGACCCTTGCGCACGGCATTGCGCGCAAGCAGACCGGCACCGAGCATCACCGCCGGGTTGGACGTGTTGGTGCACGATGTTATCGCGGCGATCACCACCGAGCCATCAGTAAGCTCGGCGTCCTGATCCTGAATCCGGATCTTCGAGCTCGGCTTGCCGGCGAGATGCTCGGCCTGCGGCTGATTGCCGCCTTCGGCATCGAGGCGCGCCACCTCGCCATTGATCATCTTGCGCCGGCTGACCAGGCCAGTCACGTTGGACTCGAAATTGCTCTTCATGTCGCTCAGCAGTACGCGGTCCTGCGGGCGCTTGGGACCGGCCAGCGAGGGCTTCACTTCGGCCATGTCCAGGCTGAGTGTGGCGCTGAACAGTGCCTCCGGTGCGTTGTTGTCGCGCCAGAGTCCCTGCGCCTTGGCGTAGGCTTCGACCAGGGCGATATGCGCTTCTTCACGGCCCGAGAGTCTCATGTAGTTGAGCGCTTCGGCGTCGATCGGGAAGATGCCGCAGGTGGCACCATACTCCGGCGCCATATTGGCGATGGTCGCGCGATCGGCCAGCGCCAGATGGTCCAGCCCGGGTCCGAAGAACTCGACAAACTTGCCGACCACGCCGTGCTTGCGCAGCATCTGGGTCACCGTCAACACCAGGTCGGTGGCGGTGGCGCCTTCTGGAAGCTTGCCGCTCAGTTTGAAGCCGACGACCTGCGGAATCAGCATCGAGGAAGGCTGGCCGAGCATCGCTGCCTCGGCTTCAATGCCACCGACACCCCATCCGAGCACACCAAGACCGTTGATCATGGTCGTGTGCGAGTCGGTGCCGTAGACCGTGTCGGGGAACGCAAACAGCTCGCCCTCGCGTTCTTCCGTCATCACCACGCGTGCGAGATGCTCGAGATTGACCTGGTGGACGATGCCGGTGCGCGGCGGCACCACCTTGAAGTTGCGCAGCGCATTCTGGCCCCAGCGCAGGAAGCTGTAGCGCTCGCCGTTGCGGGCGAATTCGATGGCGACATTGTCTTCGATCGACGAGGCCTTGCCGAACGAGTCGACCTGTACCGAGTGATCGATCACCAGTTCGGCCGGTGCCAGTGGATTGATCTTGTTGGGGTCACCACCGAGCGCGACCATGGCATCGCGCATCGCTGCCAGGTCGACCACACAGGGCACGCCGGTGAAGTCCTGCAACACCACGCGCGCCGGCATGAAGGCGATCTCGGTGTCGGGTTCGGCCTTGGGGTCCCACTTGGCCACTGCTTCGATTTCGCGGCTGCTGACGTTCAGGCCATCCTCCCAGCGCAGCAGATTTTCCAGCACGATCTTCATCGAGAACGGCAGTCGGGCGATATCGAACTTCTGGCCCAGGCGCGCGAGCGAGTAGTAGCGATAGGTTTTGCCAGCCACGCTCAATGAATCGAGCACCGAGAAGGAGTCGCGCATGAGAAATCCTTTGCGAAATAACGCGTTGCAGGGGGAGGGCCGAAGTTGACTGCGGCCGGCAGCGATTATCGCCGATTCCGCCCCCGGGGCGAAGCGGATTTATCGTGGCAGCGCAGCCATCGCCCGCCCGCCGCGGTTTGCGCGATACTTTCGGTGTTCATTTCACGGAAGCCGACATGCGCCTGCTCAAGCGACTCCTGCTGCTCCTGCTCGTCCTGGTGGTTACCGCGATCGCAATTGCGCTGTTTCTGCCTGCCCAGACGCATGGTGAACGCAGCGTGCTGATCGACCGGCCGCCCTCCATGGTCTTTCCGCTGGTCAATGGTTACCGTCGCTTCAATGACTGGTCGCCCTGGGCTGCGCTCGATTCCGAGGCGGTCTATACCTTCAGCGGGCCTGATCAGGGCGTCGGCGCGCGTCTGCAATGGCAGGGCAACCACCAGGTCGGCGAAGGAAGCCAGGAGATCCTGGTTTCGGTGCCCAACCAGCGAGTTGAGTCCGCACTGCAGTTTGGTCCGCTACGGGGCGCGCGCAGCACATTCCTGCTGGCGGCGGAAGGCGAGGGTACCCGGTTGACCTGGAGCTTCGACGCCGATCTGCCGTTGACGCTTGACCGCCATGCGGTCTCGAATCTGGTGGGTCGGATGATGGGTCCCTGGTTGGGCGAAAGTGTTGGCGCCGACTATGGCCGTGGCCTGGGCAAGCTGAAGGTGCTGCTCGAGACGATTCCGCGCGCCGACCTCAGCGGACTCGAAGCCGAGGTCGGCGAAGTCAGTGCGCGACCCACCTATTTCATCAGCACCAGGGCGGCGCTGGATACGGCTTCTTCGAACAAGGCCCTGCTCGATGCGCTGGCCGAGATCGCGGCGTTTGCAACGCTGAATGCGCTCAAGCAGGAAGGGCCTCCGCGTGCCGTCATCAGCGGCCACACCGCAGCGGAGTGGAGCTTTGATGCCACCATTCCGTTTGATCGCAATGACGCCCCGGCAGGAGGTCATCTGCGTCCCGGCAGCACGCACCAGGGCACCGTGGTGCTGTTCAAGCATGTCGGCAGTCTGGCCAAGCTGGGCGACACCCATCAGCAGGCACATGCCTGGTTGGCCGTCCACGGCTGGACCGAGATCGGCCGTCGCAGCGAGATCTACGTGACCGATCCGGTGAACACGCCCGAGGCCGAACTGCTGACCATCATCGAAGTGCCGGTGCAGCCGCGCTAGCGACGATCGCTCGCCAACTCAGGATTGCGCGATTGCGCGCGCCAGCGCAAGAATCCGGCGGCGCTTGATCAGCAGATGCCAGCCACTGCCACCGGACTGGCGCCAGAGCACGGCACCGCGGATGGCACTCAGCAGCAGTGCGCGTATCCGCGCCACGGTGCGCGGATTGGCCAGATGATCGGCATTGCCCTGGACCATCACCCTTGGGCTCAGGCGACTCAGTGAATCCAGGTAGGCTTCGCTCATTCGAGCGATGACGTTCTCGTGCAGACTGCCAAATGCCTCGCGTGCGCGTTTGGCTTCGTCGATGTGACCGGCCAGCAGCTTGAGCATGGCGGGCCGTCGCGCGAGCTTGCGTTCCAGGTGCAGCACCGTGCCGGCCATGCGCGCCACCTGGGAATCAACCTTGCGGCCTTCCATCTGATCGCAAAGGGCATGCAGCCCGGGCTGCAGCGCATTCGCGCCGCCGTAGACCGACTCGGCAGAGTCGGCGTCGATATGAAACAGGCTTTCGATCAAGGGCAGGGCCTGGACCTCGTCCCACTGCGCGTCGGCGGCAAGCCGGCGTACCTGGACCAGCGCCTGGATCACTGCCGCAAGTCCGAGAATCGCGCCGGGTTTCATGATGCGTTCCAGCCGCCATAGGTGGCGTCCGTGCGGGCGATCACGGCGCCACCGAGACAGACCTCGTCCAGATAGAACACCACCGACTGGCCCGGGGTGACCGCGCGTTGTGGCTGGTCGAAGCAGACTTCCAGTTGACCATCCGGCTGCAATTCCACTTGGCAATCCTGGTCGGGCTGACGGTAACGGGTCTTCGCGGTACAGCGAAACGCCCGCGCTGGTGGCTCGCCAGCGATCCAGCTGGCGGAATGTCCCGACAGCCGGCGCGAGAACAGCAAGGGATGATCGTGCCCCTGGACCACGATCAGGGCATTGCGCGCCAGTTCCTTGCCGGCGACATACCAGGGTTCCGGCCCGGCATCGCGACGACCACCGATGCCCAATCCGTCGCGCTGACCGATGGTGTAGTAGCAGACGCCGTCATGGCTGCCGATTGCGTGTCCCTCCGGTGTTTCGATCGGTCCGCTCTGGCCGGCGACGTACTGTGAGAGAAAGCCGCGGAACTCGCGCTCGCCGATGAAGCAGATGCCGGTGGAGTCCTTTTTCGCGGCGGTCGCGAAACCGGCCTCGCTGGCGAGCCGACGCACCTCGGGCTTGGGCAATTCGCCCACCGGAAACAGGGTGCGCGCGAGCGCTGACTGGCCGATTCCGTGCAGGAAATAGCTCTGATCCTTGTTGCCGTCACGACCGCGCAGCAGGCGATACACCCCGTCGACCTGATCAACGCGCGCGTAATGTCCGGTGGCAATCCTGCCGGCACCAAGGTCCTCGGCGTGCTCCAGGAAGGTCTTGAACTTGATCTCGCGATTGCACAGTACGTCAGGATTGGGTGTCCGCCCGGCCTGGTATTCTTCGATGAAGTTCTGGAATACGCCATCCCAGTACTCGGAGGCGAAATTGCGGGCATGAAACGGGATGCCGAGTTGCGCACAGACGGCGCGGGCGTCGGCGGCATCCTGTTCGGCTGGACAGCTACCCGACGGGTCTTCTTCCTCCCAGTTCTTCATGAACATGCCGGCGACCGCCTGCTCGCTCCGCGACAGCAGCAAGGCCGCGACCGAGGAGTCGACCCCGCCGGAGACGCCGACCATGATCGCTTCGGCGCTCATGGTCGGGTCAGCAGATGCTGATCGAGATTGCGCAGCAGTTCGAACGAGTGACGGCGACCGTCCAGGTAATCATTGACGCATTGCGTCACCAGTGGGCTGCGCGTCGGTACGCTGTGCGAACGCAGTTCATCCGCGCTCAGCCAGAGTGCGCGCTCGATGCCGGCGTCAAGGGGCCGCGCATGCGCGCAGATAGCGTGCGCCGCGAAGGCGAAGCGCATGAAGGCGGTGCCATCGCTCGGGCTGGTCCACTGATAGATGCCGATCAGGTCGGTAGCCGCGACCTCCCAGGCCGATTCCTCCAGGGCTTCCCTTTGCACGGCTTCGATCAGGGACTCGCCGGCTTCCAGATGGCCCGCCGGCTGGTTGAGCACCAGGCGACCGCGAACGCGTTCCTCGATGAACAGGAAGCGGCCGTCGCGTTCGACGACAGCTGCAACGGTTACATCGGGTCGCCAGATGGAAGGGTCATTCATTGAGACATTGCCGTGGTTGCGTGGATGCCGGCACTGATCCGGACCGACGCGCTGCGCCTGCGCCGTTCCACTGCTTGCGTGGCCCTCTGGTCGCAGATTCTAGCCGAGCCCGGGACTGCGCTTGTGGAATCGAGCGGGCACCCCATATCGTTAGGGGCGAGGCGGCCGCTGCGCAGGTTTCCCGGGTTCCAGAGGCCCGCCGCAGCCGTATACTCGGACCACCCAAAGAGAACCGCCTTGAATGTCAGTGAGCAAGGAACCCAGGAACCAACCGCAGCATGGCACCGTGCTGGAGGAAGCGCGGCCAGAAGTCGCCAAGCCACCCATGTACGAGGTGGCATTGATGAACGACGACTACACGCCAATGGAGTTTGTCGTCTCGGTGTTGCAAATGTTTTTCGCATTGGACCATACACGCGCGACACAGGTGATGCTCGCGGTGCACACTCGCGGCAAGGGCGTTTGCGGTGTGTTCACACGTGAAGTGGCAGAAACGAAGGTAATTCAGGTCAATGAGTTTGCACGCAGTCATCAACACCCACTGCTCTGTGTGATGGAAAAGTTGTAGCAGGGATCGGCACGAACGTTGCAGGTTCGTTTTGGCCCGGACCGGATGCACCAGATCGCGCATTCCGGTACGGCTGGCAGGTCAGTGGTGGCGGCAGCCACCGGGTACATCGTTCTGGGAGTTCCGCATGTTCAGCAAAGATCTCGAGCAGACATTGGCGCATTGCTACAAGGATGCACGCGAACGCCGTCACGAGTTCATGACGGTCGAACACCTGCTGCTGGCCCTCCTCGACAATCCCTCCGCCGCATCGGTTCTGCGTGCCTGTGGTGCCGACTTCAAGAAGGTCAACGCGGACCTGCGGTCGATCATCAGCGAGACCGTTCCGGTATTGCCGGCGGGTGATGGCCGCGATACCCAGCCGACCCTGGGTTTCCAGCGCGTGCTTCAGCGTGCTGTCTATCACGTGCAATCGAGCGGCCGCAGCGAAGTCACCGGCGGCAATGTCCTGGTGGCAATTTTCGGTGAGAAGGATTCGCACGCGGTGTTCTTCCTCAATCAACAGGAAATCACCCGCCTCGACGTGGTCAATTTCATCTCGCACAAGATCGCCAAGATCGGTCACGAGCCCAAGGGCAGCGATGCCGAGAACAAGGCGCAGGACGGCGAGGGCGGTGAAGAGGCGCGGGTCAACCCGCTGATCGAGTATGCGGTCAACCTCAACGAACAGGCCACGCTAGGCAAGATCGACCCCCTGATCGGCCGCGAGGACGAAGTCGAGCGGACCATCCAGGTGCTTTGCCGCCGCCGCAAAAACAACCCGCTCTATGTGGGTGAGGCCGGTGTCGGCAAGACCGCCATTGCCGAGGGTCTGGCCAAGCGCATCGTCGAAGGCCAGGTGCCCGAGGTGCTCAAGGGTGCCACCATCTATTCGCTCGATCTGGGCGCGCTGGTCGCTGGCACCAAGTACCGCGGTGACTTCGAGAAGCGCCTCAAGGCGGTATTGGCCGAGCTGAAGAAAGAGCCGAGCGCGATTCTTTTCATCGATGAGATTCACACCATCATCGGCGCCGGCTCGGCGTCGGGCGGCACGATGGATGCCTCCAACCTGATCAAGCCGGTGCTCAGTTCCGGTGAGCTGCGCTGCATCGGTTCGACCACCTTCCAGGAGTTTCGCCAGGTGTTCGAGAAGGATCGCGCGCTGGCACGGCGTTTCCAGAAGATCGACATTGTCGAGCCGTCGATCGCCGATACCTTCGAGATTCTGAAAGGGCTGAAGTCGCGTTTCGAAGATCATCATCAGGTCGAATACACGCCGGACGCACTGAAGGCCGCGGTAGATCTTTCGGTCAAGCACATCGGTGACCGGCTGTTGCCAGACAAGGCGATCGATGTGATTGACGAGGCCGGTGCGCGTCAGCGCCTGATGCCGGAGGCCGAGCGCAAGAAGATCGTCGACGTCACCGAGATCGAGTACATCGTCGCCAAGATGGCGCGCATCCCGCCCAAGCAGGTCTCGGTATCCGACAAGGATGTGTTGAAGAATCTTGAGCGCAATCTGAAGATGGTCGTGTTCGGCCAGGAGACTGCGATCGAGGCACTCGCTTCGTCGATCAAGATGGCGCGCTCGGGCCTGGCCAATCCGGCCAAGCCGATCGGCAGTTTCCTGTTTGCGGGTCCGACCGGTGTCGGCAAGACCGAGGTGACCCGGCAGTTGTCGCTGCAGCTCGGTATCGAGCTGATCCGCTTCGACATGAGCGAGTACATGGAGGCGCATTCGGTCTCGCGACTGATCGGCGCGCCTCCGGGTTATGTGGGCTTCGACCAGGGTGGCCTGTTGACCGAGGCGGTGACCAAGCATCCGCATGCGGTGATCCTGCTCGACGAGATCGAGAAGGCGCATCCCGACGTGTTCAATATCCTGCTCCAGGTAATGGACCGTGGTGCCCTGACCGATACCAATGGTCGCGAGGCCAGCTTCAAGAACGTGATCCTGGTGATGACGACCAATGCTGGCGCTGCCCAGGCCGCCCGCCGCACGATCGGGTTTGTGCACCAGAACCATGCGACTGATGCGATGGAGGTGCTGCGACGCAGCTTTTCGCCCGAATTCCGCAACCGGCTGGATGCGATCATCCAGTTTGGTGCCCTCGATTTCGAGCACATCCTGCGCGTGGTCGACAAGTTCCTGATCGAACTCGAAGCGCAACTGCAGGACAAGCACGTCAGCATCTCCGCCACGCCCGAGGCGCGCCAGTGGTTGGCCGAGAATGGATTCGATCCGCAGATGGGCGCGCGCCCGATGGCGCGCATCATTCAGGAGCATGTCAAGCGACCGCTGGCGGACGAGCTGCTTTTCGGTGCCTTGTCCGAAGGCGGCGGCAAGGTGTTGCTGACCGTGCAGGATGGCAAGCTGAAGACGGTGATCGAGCGGGCCGAGTTACCCGAGCCTGTCACCAGTTGACCCTGCTGGCCATCGCCTGGACTGATGGCCGCAGTCGTCACCCAGGAGCACGTGGCGCGCGCTCGGCGGCGAGCCGAGCGTGCTACCATTTTCTGTGGTGCGCTTCCGTGGGGTGGGCTCGTGGTCCCGAATTTCTTGCGTGATTTCGTCGCCGCCGCGTGCGGCCGTCTGCTCTTGTTGATGCTGCTCACTGGCGCGGCGGTGACGGTGGTGGCGGTGGATTTCACGCCGCATGGAACCCAGCCCGGGCTGTTCTACGCGCTGGACGAGCCGCAGGCCTGCCTGGGCTGCCATGGCAACAAGACGCTGCCGGACACCCGCTTCCTTCCGCATTCGACCTGGTCCGGGTCGATGATGTCGAATGCCACGCGCGACCCGATCTTCTGGGCGGCACTGGATGTCGCCAATCGCGATGTGCCGGGCGTCGGCGACTGGTGCCTGCGTTGCCATACGCCCATGGGTTGGCTGGGAGGTCGTGTCAGCAAGACCGGAGCCGCGCCTCCGGGCAACGTGGTCGACGGCACCAATGGCTGTCTGCTGCAGGGCAGCTTCACCGACAACGATGCGCCCAATGACGATTATGCGGGCGTAACCTGCCATCACTGCCATCGCATGAAACCGCTGGGACCGAACGCTGAAACCGCGCCGCACGGCAGCGGAAATTACTGGCTCGATGACGCCGCCAGCTGCGGTTTCGGTCCCTGCCGGTTTGGACCCTACAATTACCCGCAGAACAGTCCGCTGGAACCGCCGCATGGCTGGAAGTATTCCGCGTTCACGGTCTCTGGCGATCACTGCGGCACCTGTCACGATGTGTCGTCGCCGATCACTGATGCCGGTGAGGCGCTGCGCACCCTCATCGTTCCCAATGCCACACTGGCAGGGCGCGATACCGACCTGCCATTCCCCGCCGAGCGCACGTACTCGGAGTGGCGTCAGAGCGAGTACGGCAACGAACTGCTGGTTGACTCGTTTGAGGCCGAGGGCGTCAAGTCGCCACGCAGCGTGCAGATCACCAGTTGTCAGAACTGCCATATGCGCAACAGCAGCGATCCTGCCGCGCGCGCCTGCATCGGCAACGAGCCCGGTACCCGTACCGGCAATCTGCCCGTGCACGAGTTTGTCGGCGGCGGTGCCTGGCCGCTGCGTCTGATCAACGGACTCTACGGTGCCGTGCTCGGGCCAGAGCGGATGGCCGCGATGGCGCAGACCATCGCCTGGTCGGAAGAATTGCTGTCGATGCGCAGTGCGCAGATGGAGGTATCCCTGGCACCCTGGACGCTTGGCTCCGGAGATCTGCAGGCCAGTGTGCGGATCACCAATCTTGCCGGCCACAAACTGCCTACGGGCTATTCGGAAGGGCGCCGGATGTGGATTCTGCTGGAGGCCAATGATGCCAATGGTGCGCCGGTTTTCAGCAGCGGTGACTGGGACGACGGCACCGGCGATCTCGCCAGCGATCCGCAGCTGAAGGTTTACGAAACGGTGCAGGGCAGTTGGGACGCCAGCACCGGGACCTGCCGCACGACCGACGCCATGGGGCGCAAGGAATTCCATTTTGTGCTGAACAACTGTGTGGCCAAGGACAATCGGATTCCGCCGCTCGGATTCACGCCGAGGCATGGCGCCGACCCCGAGGGTCTCGAGATGCGGCCGGTTGCCTACAGCTACGCCGAGACCAGTCCCGGTTCCGGTCGCCTGGTCAATTTTGATGTCACCACCTATGCCATCCCGGTTCCGCCGGGCACGCCGCTGCCGGTGACCGTGCGTGCGACCTTGCAGTATCAGACTTCAAGCAAGGAATACATCACATTCCTGCGCAATCAGGCGCAGGAAAATGCCCAGCAGACCGAGAACCAGATGTGCAATCGCAGCTGGGTCGAAGGTCCCGCCGACAAGAGTCGCGGACAATTTCTCTATGACCTCTGGAGTGATCCCGCTTACGGGCGCTCGCCACCGTTGACGGTAGCGATCGATTCGGCAAGCACCGGCCCATGAGAGCACGCGCATCCTGGCTGGACATCCGATGGTTCGCGGCCGTCCTCGGCAGCTGCGGGCTGTTTGCCTGTGCCCAACAGCCCGTGCGTCATGGCGCTCAGCCGGGTGTGCTCGCGGTGATCGACGATATTGCCGATGCCGAGGGCAACCGGATCCTGATCATTCGCGATTACGTCGATGAGCTGAAAATCGATGGCCGGGATGTGCGCCAGCGTTTCCAGTACGTCTGGAACTATACCCGCGGCATCGCGCAGATGCGGGTACTGGATGTCGATGGCGGTTTGCTGCGCACGCTGGACCAGCCGCGGCTGACCTTGAATGTCACCGAAGCGGAGCGCGAATACGCCTTCGATCGGGTGCGCGCGGATCCGCGTTGGACCGCAATGCATCGTGTGGATTCGATGTTCTACGGCGGCTTCAGTTTTCGGCCACCACAGCATGCGGTCTGCAGCGAGCGTGCCCGCTGCATCCACGTTTTCGCCTCCGACAGCGGCGGCCGCAATACCACCCTGCATGTGATCTACGACCTGATGTCTGACTATTCCGAACTTGCAGCGGAGCGTGCTGATTCTGTTGCCCTCGACCCGCCTCATCCATCCCTGGAGTCCTCGCCGCGATGAAGATAGCGAACTGCTCGAAACTGCTGTGTTTGCTGGTGCTCCTCGGGACCACTCCGGCCTACGCCGCCTCACCGACCTGCACCCTGCCCGAGCGCCTGCTGTCCTGGCCGGCCGAGAATCCGATCTGGGAGCTCTGCTACCTCTCGGCCGATGACAGTGTCGGTCCGCGTGGTTCCGGGCTTGAGCTGCGCAATGTCCATCTCAACGGAAGGCTTGCCATCAAGAAGGCGCATTCGCCAATGCTGTTCGCCGAATACACCACCAGTACCTGTTATCGCGACTGGATGGATGACGCCAATGGTTTTCTGGCGATGCCCCAAGTACGCAACCAGCTCGGGCAATCGACAACGTTCAATGCGACCACCAGCTGCGATCGGTCGAATGATCCGGTGCAGCCCTATTTCCAGTGCCCATTCCAGTTGCCGGGTCGGGTTGCGGCCGACTGCTTCACCGGTGTGGCGGTGGAAGACCGAGGTGATCACGTGGTGCTGACCACGCAGTACGCGGCCTCCTGGTACTACTACAGCTCGCGGTTCTACTTCTATGCCGATGGCTCGTTCGAGCCGGAGTTCGGTTTTGGCAACCGCGATGGGACCAATAATTCGATCACCCACTGGCACCACAATTACTGGCGTCTGGATTTCGACATCGACGATGCCGGCAACGATGTGGTGGCGCAGAATGGCGTGGTCCAGGCCACCGAGTTTCAGACCTTGCGCTGCAATCCCAGCACGGCCACGCCCTGCGCGATCGAGCGCGTCTGGTCGGTGACCGACACCGTCAGTGGCCGCGGGTTTCAATTGCTGCCGGCCGCCGAGGACTACGTGTCGCCGACCAACCAGTCCGGTCGCAACTTCCACCTGACCGATGTGATGGCAACCACCCATATCGCCAACGAATACAGCGATACGCCGAGCACGGTGACCTTGAGCGACTGCGGCATGGATGAGGAGAACCTCGTCAATGGCGGCGATCTCGATGGGCCGACGGGCAGTGGCACCGATGTCGTGTTGTATTACCGCGTCGGCGTGCGTGATCGCAATGCCAGTCCGGGGCCGCAGGACTCGATGATCTGCAAGCGGGCCGGACCGGTGTTCACGCCGATCGGCAACTGGGGCGCACCGCCGCTGTTCGAGAATGGCTTCGAGTAAATGGTCTGCGGTAGCCGGCGTCAGTCAACTCGGCATGGCGCGCTCGGACAGGCTTGCGGGATGCCTCCCGGTTCGACGGCTGGTCTGAACCAGATTGAAGCCGACATCCGGACCCGGTCGGACTATTTCATCCGGTAGCTGATCCGGCCCTTGGTCAGGTCGTAGGGCGTCATCTCGACCTTGACCTTGTCGCCGGTGAGGATGCGGATGTAGTTCTTGCGCATGCGTCCGGAAATGTGTGCGGTGACCACATGGCCATTTTCCAACTGCACGCGGAATACCGTATTCGGGAGGGTTTCCAGAACGGTACCTTCCATTTCAATCTGATCGTCTTTTGACATTCGATGCTTCTGTTGGGATTCGACGGGGTCCGGATGGACCAGCGAGGCGCGCGATTCTGCCACGGTAAGGCTGAGCGTGAAAGTCAGGCCGCGGTTTCGACGGGAGCTGGTCGAGGCCGGGCGGGGCGCTGGCGGCCTGGATGAACGTCCGCGTCCGAACAGTGTAGCGGGTTCCGCGATCCGACACCGGACATCGCCAGGACACCGGGCACCGGTTGCCAGAACACGGCACCAGGGCGCGCAGGGCCTGGCGCGCGGGGCGCAGGCACTACAAGCGCGGCGGGCCGGCCGCGGGGCAATCAGCCACCCCGAATCACTCTGCCGCCTGTCTGCAAGGTACCGAGTTGAGCGGCATTCCGCCATTGCCAGTCATCGGCCCAGTTGCCGGGCTTGCCGGGCCGTGGACAGTGTCGTTCCAGCTGGGCGACGAAGTCGCGACGGCGGATATTGACCGCGCCCAGTTGGATCAGATGCGGATTGCGCACCTGGCCATCGATCAGCACGAAGCCCCAGTCGGCCAGTTGTCGGGCCAGCAGGTGCAGCACGATCTTGGAGGCGTTGCTGCGCCGACTGAACATGGATTCGCCAAAGAAAACCTGACCCATGGCGACGCCGTAGAGTCCGCCGACGAGTTCGTCTTCGTCGTAGAGCGCGAAGCAGTGCGCGTGCCCGGCGCGGTGCAGTTCGCAGTAGGCCAGCTGCATCTCGTTGCTGATCCAGGTGCCGGGGCTGCCGGCGCGGGGCGCGGCACAAGCCTCGATGACGGCTGCAAAATCCTCGTCGGCGCGCAGCCGCCAGCGCGACTGCCGGGCGAATCGACGCAGGCTGCGGCTCGGCCAGAAGTGCTGCAGATCGAACACGCAGCGCGGATCGGGCGACCACCAGAGTATCGGTTCGCCGGCGCTGTACCAGGGGAAGATCCCATGCCGATACGCCTGCAACAACCGGCCCACGCTCAGGTCGGCACCCGCGCAGAGCAGGCCGTCCGGCTCCTGCAGTGCCAGCTCCACAGCCGGGAATGCGGCTGCACTGCCTGGCCTCAGCATCGGTATGCGCATCATGCAGTTCGCTCGTGAAGTCGATCGCAGGTCGCTCAGCGACCGCCGGCGAAGTCCTTCAGACAGTTGCACAGGCGCAGACAGTCACTGTAGCGATTGTAGAGCGGCGTCGGTGCGACCCGGATGACGTCGGGTTCGCGCCAGTCGCAGACGATTCCGTGGCGGGCGAGATGATCGAACAGCGCCTTGCCGGTTTCCCGGCTGCCCTTGACGCGCAGGGACAGCTGCGCGCCCCGCCGTTCCGGCTGATCCGGTGTGCGGATCTCGATCAATTGTGGAACTTCGCGCCGGAGCAGATCGGCCAGGTATCCAGTCAGGCTGATCGACTTCTGCCGCAGCCGCGCCAGTCCGGCGCGATGGAAGACAGCGAGCGACACCCGCAGGGGCGCCATCGCGAAGATCGAAGGGTTGGAAAGTTGCCAGCCTTCGGCACCTGGTGTGGCAACGAACTCGGGTCGCATCTGGAACCGCGTCGACTGGTTGTGACCCCACCAGCCGGCAAACCGAGGCAGCTCGGCACTCGCATGGCGCTCATGCACGAAGCAGCCGGCAATCGCGCCCGGCCCCGAATTCAGATACTTGTAACTGCACCAGACGGCGAAATCGGCATCGGCATCGTGCAGATTGACCTCGACATTGCCGATCGCGTGCGCCAGATCGAATCCTGCACGCGCGCCCACCGCATGGGCGAGGCCGGCCACCAACCGAAGATCGAAGGCCTGGCCACTGAGGTACTGGACGCCGGGCCACAGCACCAGCGCCAGTCGCTCGGCATTGGAAGTGATCGCCTCAGCGATCGCGGCATCGGAAATCGTGCCATCACTCTGGTCGGCATCCACTTCGATCAGGCATTGCGCCGGGTCAAATCCATGGAAACGGATCTGCGATTCCACAGCGTGACGGTCAGAGGGGAACGCATTGCGTTCGATCAGGATCGCGGCTCGCTGCGCGGTCGGCCGATAGAAGCTGACCAGCATCAGATGCAGATTGGTGGTCAGCGTATTCATCGCGACCACCTCGCTCGGCAAGGCGCCCGCCAGTTCGGCAAGATGATCGCGCACGAAGCTGTGATAGGGCATCCACGGATGGCGACCGCGAAAATGCCCCTCGACCCCGAGATCGCGCCAATCATCGAGTTCGGCGATCAGTGCCGAGCGCACTTCCTGTGGCTGCAGACCGAGAGAGTTTCCGCAGAAATAGGCCTGTTCATCGCCATCATGGTGGCGTGGAATCAGAAAGCCATCGCGGAATCCGGCCAGTGGATCGCTGGCGTCCAGATGTTGCGCGTAGGGTTCGGTGGCGAGTTCGTGCATGGTGCAGACCGGTCGGTGCAAGAACCGCAGTCTGATAAAGCCGGGCAGGCCGGTCAACACGATCTGTGCCCGCGCGCGACGATGTGCAGGTCATCGGGAGACGGCGACGCGCTCGCGGCTTCCAGTTCGACCCTGGATGGCGCGGGTGCTCCCATTGCTGCGCATTGAGCGCGGTCGCGCTGCTTCGGGCGAACTGCGCAAAGAGGAAGCCCGCCAACCGACCGGAGGGGAGGGATCTACCGGTGTGTTCGGAAGGCGGGCTAAGGGTACCGGGCTTGTGGTCCCGGATGGATCATCAAACCATTCAGGCGCTGGCGGCAGCCTTGGTCTTGCGTGGCGTGGCCTTGGCCTTGCGGGCGGCGGGGCGTGCTGCACGCTTGCCGGCCTTGCTGCTGTTCTTGCCGGCACCGGTCATCGTGCCGACGACGGCATTGATGCTGTCGCGTGCGGCCTTGCTGACGGTGTTCTTCAGGCTGGGCTCGCTCTTGGCGTTGAGCTTGCGCACGGCGCGGTTGAGCTCTTCGACGCGATCGATCAGCGCTTCCATTTCCTCACGGCCAGGCACGCCAAGCTTGGACAGTGCCTTGGAAACACGTGCCTCGAAAACGGTCTCCAGCTTGTCCCAGGTGTCCGCTGCACGCTCTTTCACCTGCTCGACCTTGTTCTCGACCACGTCACGCACTTCACCGACCTTGCCGGTCGCGAACTTGCGGGTCTTCTGCTCAAGGGAAACGCCTTCCTTGACCAGAGTCTCGAACAACTTGCCACCCTGCGACTGTGCGCGGGTCAGCGCGTCGATGCCGGCGAGCCATACCTGCTGCGCGGTCTCTACCAGGGCACCGGACTTGGCAGACGCTGATGCGGATGCCGGCTTCGATTTGAACTTGGGCTTGCTCATCTACCCTCCATGACGATTGTTTGGTTGCTGCAGGTTGCAGCAGTGGTCAGGACTCTAGGTAGCGCAGCTAGAACAATCACACTACGCAACGCGAACGATCGCCTGAAAATTCAAGCGATATTCATGCATCGGGGCGTGCGCTCAGTGGCGCGTGCTGATCGACTGATCGAGTTCGTCGAGTGCGCGCCGCAGGCGGGTAGTGGCATCGGTGCGACGATGCGGTCGCATGCCGAGGCTGCTCATCAACTCGCGATTGCGGTCATTGACGACTTCCGGACGCAGCCGCAGGCCGTGGCGTGCGAACAATGGAGCCAGTTGTTCCGCGCGCGTGCTCAGGTCGCTCAGCGTTGCACGATAGGCGTGCTCGGCGACGCGCACGCGACTCTGGTAACTGAAGACATTGGTGAAGAACATCTCGACATCATCGGGGCTGGGTTCGAACAGCACCAGATCGGATTTCTCGTACTGGCGCTGATACTTCTCGATGCCAACCTGCATGCGGGAACGCAACAGGGTGCGGAACGTCTGCGACAGGACCGCTGGCAGGCCGCCCTCCATCAGGCTCTCCGGTACCGCGCGACCATTGCGCTGGGCCAGACCAGCATCGAAGGGCACCAGTGGATTGACGCCGATCACCAGGTCGCAGCCTTCTTCGAGCGCCACCGAAGCATGCAGGGTGCGGCGCAACGCGCCATCGACATACCAGCGGCCATCGATCTCCACCGGTGGATACAGACCGGGCAGGGCGGCACTGGCCTGGACGGCGCGCGAGATCGGAACGTGATCGAACGCTTCGGCGCCGAAGCGCACGGTCTGCCCGGTATCGAGATCGACGCTGACAACAAACAACTTGCGCCGCAATTCGCGGAAATCGTTGGTTCGGCCGTGGCTCTCGAAGACGCTGCGGAGAAATCCCTCGATCGCCTTGTTGTCGAACAGGCCGGTGGGAATCAGGGTGCCGAGGCGGCCGAAGACATCGCTCCAATCGGTGTCCAGTGGCTTGGTGACCAGATCACCGACCCATCCGGCAAGGACGCGCGGAACCCGCAGCAGACGGCGCCCATACTCGCCGATGGCTGGTCGCAGAAAGGTTTCGGGACGGAACTGAGCCTGGTCGGAATCATGGGTGAGAAAGATGCGGCACATCTCGGCCGTGCTCAGGCGATTGGCCAGTCCAGCGGACAGGAAGGCGCCCGAGCTGACCCCGACGTAGACTTCGAGCTTGGTCAGGTCTAGCCCTTCCAGCGCGTCTTCCATGGCACGCAGGGCACCCAGTTCGTACATGCCTCCAATCGGGCCTCCGCCGGCCACGGCAAGACCGATGGAGGTTTTATGCTTGCGACGGCGGGTCGGACGGGTAGCGGGTTGAACGATCAGCATCAAGGTTCCAATGTGAAGGCGGCAGGGCCCATCATCCGATTGTAGCGATCCCTCGCAGCCGCTCAAGTTAGACTTTGCGCGAACGCGCCGCCTTCGGGGGCAGGATCAGGGACATTTGTAAACAAGCATGGCATCGAAGTCCGTCAGTTCCAGATTGCATGGCCTGCTCGAAACCTTGCAGGCCCTCTCCGACCCCGCTCGCGAGCCCTTGAATGCGTCGCCACAGCTCGCCGCACTGAAGTCCTGGCAGAGCGAGCGCCTGGGCAAGAGCTTCGCGGCACTGCGCAGCCATCCGCGGTTCGGCCAGGCCGCCGAGTTTTTCCTCAGTGACCTTTATGGTGCCGGTGATGTCAGCTGGCGCGATCGTGATGTCAGCCGCATCCTGCCGGTGATGACCCGGTGGCTGCCGGACTCCGTGCTGCTCACTCTCGCCGAGGCGCTTGAGCTCGATCGACTGTCGCGCGAATTCGACATCGAGATGGCACGCGCCCTGGGTGCCGGCGCCGTCGACACCGCGTCCTATGGCGTCGCCTATCGCCTGGTCGGCGATGCGGTGAATCGCCGCCGCCAGATTGCCTTGATCCGCATTGTCGGTGAGGAACTCGAGCGCATCGTGCGCAAGCCCTTTGTGCTCGGCGTGCTCAAACTGGCCCGGGGTCCCGCGCGCGGTGCCGGTCTGGCGTCCCTGCAGGCCTTTCTGGAACGCGGCTTTGCCGCTTTCCGGCACATGGGTCCGGCGAAGGAATTTCTCGACACCATCGTCCGTGGCGAGACCGAGGCGATGCAACGTCTCTTCAAGGGCCATCCCGACCCATTTGGATTTGGCTCGGGGCAGTGGGCGGGGCCTCAGTCAGGGCCCGCCGGCTAGCCGAATTCCTCATCGAGAACGCGCAGAATCTCGTTCTCGACGGCGCTCCGGATGGCCATCAACAGAAAGCCGAGCCTGACGTTCACCTTCACGACGCCTTTCCCCAGTTCGATGTGACCATCGACACCGGTGCGGCTGAAGTGGAGCACGTTGCCTTCCCACTCGTGCGTCACCGAGAACTTGCGGGCGATCGAGGCGGTCAGCCGGTCTACCGATGCGCGCGCGTCCTTGAGGTTCTTGGCGTGCTTTCTTGTGATCGAAATGGTGCTCATCCGGTCCCTGTCTTTAGTAAGTGGTTCAAGGCCTTGCTTGCGTTAAGATGATGCCAGATATCCAGCGGGATGGAGGCTCTCCGATGCGACGATTGTGCAGGCTGGTGATTGTTTTCGGGGCGACATCGGTCTGCCAGGCCGGAGACATCAGCGGCGAACTCAAGTTGCTCTCCGGCGGCGCCGTGCTGCGTGCCAGCGAGGCGCAGGAGGCGGTGATCTACTTTCGTTCGCGGACCCCAGTGCTGGTCGAGCCGAAGGCAACGCCGCACCTGATGAGCACCCGGCGCAAGCAGTTCGTCCCGCGTGTGCTGGCGATTGCGGCCGGCGAGTCGGTGCGATTCCCGAACGAGGATCCGATTCTGCACAACGTTTTTTCGCAATCGCCGAACAATGCCTTCGACACCGGCCAGTATGGTCGTGGCGAAGGCAAGACCACCCTGTTCACCAAGCCAGGACTGGTCCGCGTCTACTGCAATGTGCATCATTCGATGTATGGCTTTGTGCTGGTGCTCGATACCCCGTTTCACACGCGACCCGATGCCCAGGGCCGGTTCCGTCTGACCGGTCTGCCCGATGGTGAGGGTGAACTGGTGATCTACCATGACCGCGGCGCGCCCCTGCGGCGCCTGCTGGTGGTAGGTGAGCAGGAACCCCTGAGCATCACCCTGGAGCTCAATCGGCGCAAGGTGCCGGCGCATACCAACAAGTTCGGCAAGCCCTACGCACGGAGCAACAATGCAAGCTACTAAACCGGGTTTTCGGCTGCCGCTGGCATTCGGAATTTTTGCCATCTGCGCGGGCCTGATCATCATCGTGGTCGCGGCAACCCTCTTCATTACCTGGAGCCAGGGCCGCAAGATCGCCGATGACAACGTCCGTCGCTCGCTCGATACCAGTGCCAGCGTCCAGGACGAATTCCGCCTCGCACGACTTGAGTTGCTGCAGACCACGATCCAGAACATTGCCGAGGACACCTCGGTG
Source organism: Pseudomonadota bacterium (assembly GCA_022843465.1). Taxonomy (GTDB): domain Bacteria; phylum Pseudomonadota; class Gammaproteobacteria; order Xanthomonadales; family Ahniellaceae; genus 0-14-3-00-62-12. The sequence continues at coordinate 300,515 of JALHNO010000002.1, forward strand.
AAGGCCTATTTTGAAAGCGCCGTGGTAGACAGCGAGCTCGGCTTGGGCGATGACCCCATGCTCACCGGCGAGGTCTCGCTGCAGGATCTGCTGGCCGAGCGCCAGCAGCAGTACCAGTTCGACCTGGGTATCTTCATGGATGCGAGCGGCAGCGTCGTTGCGCGTACCGATGAAACCGAGGCGATCGAGCAGAATCTTTCCGGTGATCTCTTCATCAACGCTTCGATCGAGCGTGCGAAACCAATCTCGGGCTACTGGCGGCAGCAGGATGTGCTGTACCAGGCCGCCATCATGCCGATCATTCGTGACGAGAATCTGCTTGGTTTCCTGTTGCTGGCGCGCGAGGTCAACGACGAATTCGCCAGCAAGGTCGGCAAGGTCAGCGGCGCCGATATCGCCTATGTGGTGGTGAAGAACGAAGCCCCCATGCTCTTTGCCAGTTCGCTGGGCGCCCAGGAGCGCGAAGCCTTCAGTGCCGCCGTGCTGCAAAATTCTGCGCTGAAAGCGAGCGTCATTGCCGCTACCGCGATGGAGGGCGTGAAGCTGTCCTTTGCGGGCAAGTCATGGCTGGCCAGGATCGCACCAGTGGATGTCGATTCCGGGCCGAATCTCGGCAACACGGTCATCCTTACTTCGGCCGACCGGGCCTACGCCGGATTTCAACGGATTCTGAATCTGGTTCTGCTGACCGGGCTCGGTTCCCTGCTCGCGGCGCTGCCGATTTCCTACCTGCTGGCCAAGGGCGTGCTGCGGCCGGTCAAGGTGTTGGCCAAGGCGGCAGAAGAAGCTGCCTCGGGAAATTTCCGCACGCATCTCTCCTTGTCGGGCAACGATGAACTGGCCAGTCTGTCGCGTTCCTTTGACCGATTGCTGTCGGAGTTGCGCGAGAAGAGCGATATCGAAGGCTATGTCTCGAACCTGTCCCGTTTCCTGCCGGAACCCTCGGCGCAACGTGCTCCCGGGAGTTCGACGCCACCCGCGGGTTCGCCGGTCCCGACCCTGCGGGCTCCGACGCTGGGGATGCGTGTCCTGCTGGGCATCGAGTGTCGCGCCCTGGCGCGCCCGATGAGCAAGGAGCAGAGCATCGAGGCGGGACAGGGGCTGGATGCTTACGCCAGGGCGGTCGAGATCGCCGCCCATCGCGGTGGCGGGCAACTCCTCAGTTTCAGCGGGACGCGTGCCATCATCGGTTTCTCCGGAGACCAGGCGATGCTGCGCGCATTGCGCAGCGTGCGCCACCTTCGCCGTGACAGCCTGCTTGATGACGGCCTGGCCAGCAGTCTGGCTTTCTCCCTGCATCAGGGCGACATCGTCGAAGGCCAGCTGGCCCTGGCTGGCGGCAGTGTTCCGGTGGCCGGAGGCGGCGCGATCTATCAGTTGGAGCGCCTGCTTGCCGAGTCCGTCGAGGCGGGGCTGTTCATTGCAAAGCCCATGCTCGAGTCGTTACAGGCCCTGCATCCGTTCGAGGTCAAGCCGGTGACCGGTCTGGTTTCCGGCCGCCATTTCCCCGGTGTGACGCTGGACGCCCTGGACGATCTGGAGCCGCTGCCCGCAGTCGCTGAAGACACTTCCAGTCGTTACGCCACTGTGGTGACTCCGGTTACCGCAGCGGCGCAGACCCGTCGCGGCGGCAGTGATATTGCCCTGGGCACGGTGTTCGGTGGCCGTTACGAGATCCTCTCCGAGCTGGGTGCCGGCGGCATGGGTGTGGTCTACAAGGCACGTGACCTGGAGCTTGACGATCTGGTCGCCATCAAGATGCTGCGCGGCGCAGCGATGATGGATGCCGAGCAGCTCGATCGCCTGAAGAGCGAGCTGAAACTGGCACGCAAGATCACCCATCCCAATGTGCTGCGCACCTTCGACTTTGGCGATCACGAGGGTCGGCCGTACATCTCGATGGAGTATGTGCGCGGGATGACCCTGCGCTATCTGATCAAGCAGGCCGGGCGGATTCCGTTCTCGGCTGGCTTGCGCATCGCCAAGCAGCTCTGTGCCGGCCTCAACGCAGCGCACGAGGTTGGCGTGCTGCACCGTGACATCAAGCCGGAAAATCTGATCCTGGAACAGAGCGGCAACGCCAAGCTGATGGACTTCGGCATCGCCCGACCGATCCGTCGCATGGAACCCGGGCACACCCAGCCCGGCATGTTTGTCGGCACGCCACATTACTCCGCGCCCGAGCAACTCGCCGGTGACGAAGTCGATCATCGTGCCGACATCTATTCAAGCGGCGTCCTGCTCTCCGAGATGTTCTGCGGGAAGTTGCCCTTTACCGGCGCCAACACCATGGAAATCTACATGGCGCAGATGCAGCAGAGCCCGATTCGTCCGTCCGAGTACTGGCCGGAAATTCCGCCCGAACTCGAGCAGGTGATTCTGCGCTGCATCGCCCGTGCACCCGATGAGCGATTCCAGAGCGTTGGCGAGCTTGGCGTGGCACTGGCCGCGATCCGGGTCTGATCATCCGGACGCGAATGTCGTACAACTGAAGCAGGAGTAGGCAATGGACGCGATTCCACGTGTTTGGGTCCTGTGGGTGCTCTTGATCGGCGCCAGCGGGTCGCTGCTTGCGCAGGACCCCCTTGCGGATCTCAGCGTCGAGCCCCCGGCGAGCGGGTGGATCACCCAGGGCGACGTCTTGTTGCGGGCAGAACGCACCGAATCGATTCCGGCCCGTGCGGATGCCCTTGAGCGCCTGCGCTTCCGCGGCCGCTTTGGTCTGCGTCGCGAATTCGACCGGGTCGAATTCGGCGCCACCCTGGAGGGCGCGGCCGGATCGGATCGCAACCAGGACAATCGCGCCAACAACGACAATGAGCGCAGTGACAGCGTCAACCTCGATGAGCTCTATCTGCGTTGGCGTGCCGGCGAGAACACCACGCTGCTGGCCGGGAAAACGGTGTTTCCGATCGCCTTGACACCGCTGATCTGGGATGACGATCTGCGCCCGATCGGTCTGAGCGCCAGTCACTCCATCAGCGTCGGCGACTTCAATCGCCTTGGTCTCGTTGGCGGCTATTTTGCCGGTGATCATCTCTACGATGACGAGTCGCGGATCGCAGCACTGCAGCTGGGCTGGTTCTGGCGTGAGGGCATGGACTTCAGTGGCGACGCGCAACTCGCCTGGCTGGATTTTTCCGACCTCCAGACCCTGGTGGATCGCGGGCTCGGGCGCACCAATCGACGCGTCGCTGGTGTCCTGGTCAGCGACTATCGCCTGGTCGATCTGCAGATCGGGATACAGGCCCGGGTCAACGAAGCCTTGTGGCGTGCGCGCCTCGACGTGGTCCGCAATACCGGTGCCGACGACAATGCCGACGGCGCCCGCTTCAGCGCGATCTATGGCGACAGTCGCCAGGCCGGTGGTCTGGAGGTCGGCGTCGCTGTCCAGCGCTTCCAGCGCGATGCGGTGGTTGCCGCATTCACTTCGGATGATTGGTGGTTCCATAGTTTTGCGCGCGGCGTGATGCCGTGGGTCGCCTATGGCATCAGTGATCACTGGCGCCTGCAGTTGTCTGGCTTCCGCGAGACCCGCGATGGTCTGGCCGACTCCACCGATCGCCTGCTGCTCGATCTGCGCGGGACGTGGTAGACCGGGATCGCCTCATGGTGACCGGCATCGCCAACCGCAACTGGACGGCTGCAGCTGTGCCCCTGATCACGATTGCTGATTCTCCTGCAGCCCAACGCCGTGCGTTCTGTGGGGGTATTGTGGGCAGCGCCGGGGCTGGCAGCCGCGTCGCAACCTGCTAGAGTCGCCCCGTCCAGATTGCAGAACGATATGCGGCTAAATTTCCCGCAAGGCGAACGCCAGGACGTGCTGCTCAAGGAGGGCGAAACCAGTATCGGTTCGGCTCCCGGCAGTGACGTCGAAATCAAGGGTGAGGGCGTGGTGACATCACACGCCGTCATCACGGTTGATGCGCGCGGACCTGTGCTCTGGGTGCGATCCGCCGACGCCTGGACACACGTGAATGGCCGACCGATCCGCGAGAAGGCGATTCTGCGTACGGGCGACCTGATCAGTGTCGGCGGCGTCAGCCTGCTGCTGAAGCCAGATCATGATGAGTCGATCAGCAAACATCTTCCTCCGGCAACGGAGCCAGAGGCCGACATGAGCGATTCCGGACAGGAAACCCGATTTCGAATGACGCCACCCAAGGCGCTGCTGCGGGGGGTCTCCGGTCCCTACTTCGGCAAGGTACTGGCCGTTCCAGGGCGACTGGTGATTGGGCGTGGCAGCGAATGCGATCTGGTGCTTGATGAGCCGGAGATGTCACGCAAGCATGCACTGATCGAAGTCACGCCCGCCGGAATTTACCTGCGCGATATGGGGTCTTCCAACGGCACCTTCGTCAATGGTGTGCAGGTGCGTGACGCGGTGCTTTATTCGGGCGATCAGATCGCCTTCGATCGCAATCGCTTTCTGGTCGAGGCGCCAGGCATGCCGACCCGTGCCGAGGGCCAGGTCCAGGTCGCGCAGTCATCGACCTCGTCAGCAAGCACGACCCAGGCGATTCCGGCCGTGCCGGCAGCGACCACAGGTGCTGCACCGACCAGCGCGCCGGCAGAACCGGCAGCCGCTGCGCGCAGTGGCAGCAGTCCCTGGTTGCCTCTGTTGATAGGCGTCGCCATTGCGGCTGCCCTGGTGCTGTTGCTGCTGGGCGTCAAACAGGCCTGATCAGGGTGTTGGTCCGTGTTGGCGCGGGGGCGAATTGCCCTCCCGTGTCGCCGGCGGACGGGTCACTGACCCGGCCGCCTGACGCCAATGCCAGTAGACGCGCAGGGCCAGCAGCACGAACAGGATTCCGGCATAGACCAGGGGCTCGCGCAGATCGAGCTTGACCAGCCAGAGAAAATGCAGCACGCCGAGAATTCCGCACAAATAGACCAGGCGATGCAATGCCTGCCAGCGTTTGCCCAGCCGGCGGATCATGCCGCGGGTCGAGGTCAGCGCCAGCGGCAGCATCAGCAGCCAGGCGAGAAAGCCCACGGTAATGAATGGCCGCTTGGCGATGTCGGCGAAGATCTGCGACCAGAAGCCGCCGAGGTCGAGGACCAGATACGTGCTCAGGTGCAGGGTCGCGTAGAAGAATGCATACAGCCCGAGCATGCGGCGCAGTTGAACCAGTCGGGTCCAGCCGGTGAACCGTCGCACCGGCGTCACCGCGAGGGTCAGCAGCAACAGGCGCAGTGCCCAATTTCCGGTGCGATGGGTGATCTGCTGCACCGGGTCCGGGCCGAGCGTATTCTGGTAGACATCCCAGGCGAGCCAGGCGACTGGGCACAGGCAGAGCAGAAAGACCGCGAGCCTGAAGGCATTGAAGGGCTTTGGCATCAGAAATTTTTGGCCAGGTCCATGCCCGTGTACAGGCTGGCGACCTGTTCGCCGTAGCCGTTGAAAGGCAGGGTCTTGATACGCGAGTTGAACAGGCTGGCACCGCTGGCGATGCGGCGTTCCGTCGCCTGGCTCCAGCGCGGGTGGCTGACATCGGGGTTGACGTTCGAGTAGAAGCCATACTCGCTGGGCGCGCTCTGGTTCCAGGAGGTGGCCGGCTGGCGCTCGCTGAAACTGATCCGGACGATGGCCTTGATGCTCTTGAATCCGTATTTCCACGGCACCACCAGGCGCAGGGGTGCGCCGTTCTGGTTTGGCAACCAGCGGCCGTACATCCCGACCGCAAGCAGGCTCAGCGGATTCATCGCCTCGTCAATCCGCAGTCCTTCGCGATAGGGCCAGTCGAGCACCCGATAGCGTTGCCCGGGCATCTGCTTGACGTCGCGCAGGGTCTGGAAGGCGACGTAGCGGGCCTTCGATGTCGGCTTGAAGCGCTTGAGCAGATCGCCCAGGCCAAAGCCCACCCAGGGGATCACCATCGACCAGCCTTCGACGCAGCGCAGCCGGTAGATGCGCTCTTCCATCGCATGCGGCTGGATCAGGCTGTCGAGGTCGAGGGTACCCGGAGCCTCGCATTCGCCGTCAATCTGAACCTGCCAGGGACGTGCCTTGAAATCCTGCGCATTGGCTACCGGATCGTCCTTGCCCGTGCCGAATTCGTAGTAGTTGTTGTAGTGGGTCGCGTCGTGGAAACTGGTCATTGCCTCCGATGTGCTGAACGGAGAAGTTTTCAGCGTGACCAGTTCGCGCGCTTTCGGCGGGGCTGCCGCGTTCGTTTCCGCCCCGGTTTCGCTGCTGCAACCAGCGAGGCCGGCGCCGGCGGCAATGAGGGCGGCACGCATCAGCCGGCGGCGCTCGTGGAACGTCCGCTCGTCGGTGATTTCCGAGGGCAGGACGGATTCGGGATTCTTGATCAGCATGGGTCACCTCGATAGAGCGGACCGGCGCCATCACCGGATTCTTTCAGCTGAGATTCTGGCAGGTCGGGCGTGCAGGTCAGGTCGTGGTCCTGCCTGCTCCGATCGGAGGCCGCCAGCTGCCGCGCCGCGGCTGCGTCAGCTGCGCCTGCGCTCGTGCCCGGCTTGCCATCTTGCTGGCTTTTTTGCTTCGAATGCTCCGTGCTAGTGTCGGGCAATCGCCGCACTGCAGCAGATTCAGTGTGGCAACCGTTTCCTCAACCCAGCGCGGACCGGCTTTCCTGGCGGGCCGAGAAGGAGTCATCGTGAGTCGTGCCTACAACTTTTCTTCGGGTCCGGCGGCCTTGCCGGAACCTGTTCTGCAACGCGCCCGGGATGAGATGCTCGATTGGGGTTCGGCGCGCGCCTCAGTGATGGAAGTCAGTCATCGCGGCAAGGAGTTCATCGCCCTTGCCGAGCAGGCCGAGCAGGATCTGCGGGAGATTCTTGCTATCCCGGCCGGCTACAAGGTGCTGTTCCTTCAGGGTGGTGCGACCCAGCATTTTGCGCAGATTCCCATGAATCTGGCGCAGGGCCGCGCCAGCGATTATCTGGTGACCGGTCATTGGGGCGAAAAGGCAGTCAAGGAAGCGGCGCCTTACACGAGCGTGCAGGTGGTGGCCAATTCCGCCGACAGCAAGTTCATGCAGTTGCCGCCGCGGGCGCAATGGAAGCTTGACCCCGAGGCCGCATATTTCCATTACACACCGAACGAGACCATCGCCGGTGTCGAGATCCACGAAGTGCCGGATGTCGGCAATGTGCCGGTGATTGCCGACATGTCATCGACCCTGCTGTCGCGGCCGATCGACGTCTCGCAATTCGGGCTGATCTATGCGGGTGCCCAGAAGAACATCGGTCCCTCTGGCGTGGTCGTACTGATCGTCCGCGAGGATCTGCTGGAGCGCTGTCCGAAGTCGATTCCGAACATCTTCAACTATGCAGCCCATGCCAAGGAGGGCTCGATGTTGAATACACCACCGACCTTCGCCTGGTACCTTGCCGGCCTCAATTTCCAGTGGATCAAGTCCGAAGGTGGCCTGGCCGCGATCGGCGAGCGCAACCGTATCAAGGCCGAGCGTCTGTACGGCTACATCGATGGCTCGGGTTTCTACAGCAATCCTGTGGAGATTGCGGCGCGCTCCTGGATGAACGTGCCGTTCCGGCTGCCGGACGAAGCACTCGATGCCGCATTCCTGAAGGAATCCGAGGCGGCCGGCCTGCTGGCCCTGAAGGGGCACCGTTCGGTCGGCGGCATGCGCGCGAGCATCTACAACGCGATGCCGCTCGCCGGTGTCGAGGCGCTGATCGAGTTCATGAAGGACTTCGCCGCGCGCAAGGCCTGATCGATCCAGCGCCAGTACACGACTTCTTACGACGGGCGCCAGCGGCGCCGGTCCTTTCACTCATACGGGATTGCCATCACGATGTTCAAGATCAAGACGCTCAACAATATTTCGCAGAACGGCCTCGGTCGGCTGCCGAGCGATCGTTATCAGCTGGTCGACGCGCTTGATGGCGCCGATGCGGTGCTGCTGCGATCGGCTGACATGCACGCGATCGAAGTACCGGACTCGATCAAGGCGATCGCCCGCGCCGGCGCCGGTACCAACAATATTCCGGTTGCTGCGATGAGCAAGCGCGGTATCCCGGTCTTCAATGCGCCCGGTGCCAATGCCAATGCCGTAAAGGAACTGGTGGTGGCGGGCATGCTGCTGGCCGCACGCAATCTTGGCGATGCGCTGGGCTTTGTCTCGGGACTGCAGGCCGAGGGCATGGAAGAAACCATCGAAGCCGGCAAGAAGCGCTTCGTCGGCTACGAATTGGCCGGACGCACGCTCGGCGTGATCGGTCTGGGTGCCATTGGTGTGCGTGTCGCCAATGCCGCACGGGCACTTGGCATGCGGGTGATCGGCTTCGATCCGCACATGACCGTGGACGGTGCCTGGGCCCTGAGTTCGGATGTGATCAAGGCGGGTTCGCTCAATGAACTGTATGCCGGCTCCGACTTCATCAGCTTTCACGTTCCACTCAATGACGCTACGCGCGGCATCTTCAATGTGGGCTCCCTGCAGGTCTGCAAGCAGGGCGTCGTCTTGCTCAATTTTGCGCGCGACGGCATCATCGACCACGCCGCGCTGAAAGCCGGTCTCGGCGACGGCCGGATCGGGCATTACGTGTCGGATTTCCCCAAGCCCGAGTACATCGGTCATCCGCGCGTGATCGGCCTGCCGCACCTGGGCGCTTCGACCGGTGAGGCCGAGGAGAACTGCGCGATGATGGTGGTCGATCAGCTGCGCGAGTTTCTGGAAAATGGCAATGTCATCAATTCGGTCAACTTCCCACATACCCGCATGAGTCGGGCAGGGCGGTCGCGCATCTGCATCGCCAACCAGAACAAGCCGAACATGATCGGTCAGCTGTCCCAGGTGCTCGGTGCTGCCGGGATCAATATCGCCCAGATGCACAATGCCTCGCGCGGCGACCACGCCTACAACCTGATCGATGCCGATGAGGACGTCGGCCCCGAGGTGGTTGATAATCTCAAGGCGATTGATGGCGTGCTTTCGGTGCGGGTGATCTAGACATCCGCATCAACCGGCATCCGGAATCGGGATCGTCCCCTGAGCGGGGGCAGAGCGCCGGTGGATCGTCCGGGGTTCGGAAGCTGGCAATCGGGTGAGCGGAGAGGTGGCGATGACTTGTTCGGAGAATTCCTGTGAGTGACGAGCCTGCGCAGACCGCGCCCCTGGTACTCGGCGAAGTGCGTGCCCGCATCGATGCCATCGATCGCGATATCCAGCGCCTGATCGCCGAGCGTGCCGAGTTCGCGCGCCAGGTCGGTGAGGCCAAGGGCCCGCTGAAGGCGGCGGTCGACTATTACCGCCCCGAGCGTGAAGCCCAGGTGCTGCGCATGGTGCTGGAGCGCAATCACGGACCCCTCTCCAATGAGGAGATGGTGCGCCTGTTCCGCGAAATCATGTCGGCCTGTCTGGCCCAGCAGGAGCCGCTGAAGATTGCCTTTCTCGGTCCTGAAGGCACTTTCAGCCAGACCGCGGTGCACAAGCACTTCGGCCACTCGATTCACGGACTTCCGGTGGCTTCGATCGACGAGGTGTTCCAGGAAGTCGAGGCCGGGCATGCCGATTTCGGCGTGGTCCCGGTCGAGAATTCCACCGAAGGTGCGGTCCAGCCGACAATGGACATGTTCCTGACATCGCCGCTGAAGATCTGCGGTGAGGTGGAGCTGCCGATTCATCACTTCCTGCTTGCGAAGCACGACAACTTGCAGGCAGTCGAGCGGGTGTTCTCGCATCCGCAATCACTGGGCCAGTGCCGGCAGTGGCTACGGCAGAATCTGCCGAACGCCGAGCGCATCCCGGTGTCGAGCAATGCCGAAGCGGCACGTCGTGCCCGCGGCGCGGATGATGTTGCCGCGATTGCCGGTGAGAGTGCAGCCCGTGTCTACGATCTCAAGGTCCTTGCTGGACCGATCGAAGACCGCCCGGACAATACCTCGCGCTTCGTGGTGCTCGGACGCGACATTTTCTCACCGTCCGGCCGCGACAAGACTTCGTTGCTGCTGTCGGGCAAGGATCAGCCCGGTCTGCTGTTCCATCTGCTCGAGCCGCTGGCGCGCAACAGCGTCAGCATGACGCGGATCGAGTCCCGGCCTACCCGTCAGGGCAAATGGCAGTACGCCTTTTTTATTGATATCGAAGGCCATATCGAAGATCCGGCGGTGAAGCAGGCGCTCAGTGAGCTCGGGCCGGTCAGCGACCTGATCAAGGTGCTTGGTTCCTATCCGGTCGCGGTGCTCGCCCCATGAGCGGGTTTCTGGGCCGCGCCACGCCTGCATTGCAGGCGCTCAAGGCCTACGACCCGGGCCATGATCTGCCGGCGCTGCGCAAGCGACGCAGCGCGGGTGATCTGGTCGAGCTGGGCTCCAACGAGAACGCCTGGGGACCGAGCCCGAAGGCATTGGCCGCGCTGCGCGAGGCGGCGGTGGAAGAGGTATTCCGTTATCCCGATCCGCAGACGGCGTCGCTGCGCAGCAGCCTGGCCGAGCGCCATGGCGTCACTGCCGACGAAATTGCCATCGGCAATGGCTCGCATGAGTTGCTGATGCAGTTCGCGCAGATATTCTGTGGACCCGGCGATGAACTGGTGCATTCGCGCTTCGGGTTTGCGGTCTATCCGATTTCGGCCCGCGCGGTCGGCGCGACGCCGGTTGCCGCGCCGGCATTCCAGGCCGATGCCGAAATGCCGCTGGGGCATGACCTCGGCGCGCTGTTTGACGCGATCACACCGCGTTGCCGTCTGCTCTGCATGGCCAATCCGAACAACCCGACCGGGACCTGGTTCACGCTGGCGCAATTGAGCGCATTCATGGAGCGGGTTCCGCGTGATCTTCCGGTGGTGATCGACGAAGCCTATATCGAATATGCCGACGCGCCCGGCTTGGGTTCGGCGGTGAGCCTGCGCAACCGCTTCCCCAATCTCGTCGTCACCCGGACCTTTTCCAAGGCCTTCGGGTTGGCCGGGTTGCGGATCGGCTATGCGATTGCCCACGTCGAAATCATCGAGCTGCTCAATCGCCTGCGCGAGTCGTTCTGCGTGAACGGGCTGGCCCTGCTGGCCGCGCAGACGGCACTGCGCGACGGCGCCCATCTCGCCCGGGTGGTCGCAGCGACCCGGCGCGAACGCGAACGTGTCGCCCTGCAACTCAGCGGTCGCGGTTACAAGGTGATGCCATCGCAGGGCAACTTCCTGCTGATCGATTTCGAATGCGAGGCGGCGCCGATCGAGGCGCAATTGCTGGCACGCGGCGTCGTGGTTCGGCCGATGATGGCCTATGGCCTGCCCAATTGTCTGCGGGTGACGGTCGCCACGGCGCCCGAAAACGACCGCTTCCTGCAGGCCCTGCGGGCATGAGTGCCGGCGCCGGAAATGCCTGGATTGTCCGCGCCGGCGGGCCGTTGCGCGGTTGCCTGCGCGTGCCCGGCGACAAGTCTGTTTCGCACCGCGCGGTCATGCTGGCCAGCATCGCCGAGGGAACCAGCAGGGTGCATGGCTTCCTTGAAGGCGCCGACACGCTGGCGACCGCCGCCGCGTTCCGTGCGATGGGCGTACGCATCGAAGCCCCGGCGCCCAGCGAACGGATCATCCATGGCGTCGGCCTGCACGGCCTGAGCGCGGCATCGCAGGCATTGGATTGCGGCAATGCCGGAACTGCGATGCGGTTGCTGTCGGGCCTGCTCGCGGCTCAGCGATTTGACAGCGTGCTGACCGGCGATGATTCACTGCGCAAACGGCCAATGCGGCGGGTGATCGAGCCGCTGACCCAGATGGGTGCGCGGATTGACGGCGAGCCAGGTGGCCTGCCGCCGCTGCGCATCCAGGGGGGTGCTGTGTTGACCGGCATCGACTATGCGTTGCCGGTGGCCAGCGCCCAGGTCAAGTCGGCGCTGCTGCTGGCCGGGCTCTATGCCCGTGGTGATACGACCGTCACCGAACCCCATCCCACCCGCGACTACACCGAATCGATGTTGGCTGCCTTCGGGGTGCCAGTGCAGCGCCACGGCAACTCGGCCAGGGTGCGCGGTGGCATGCCCCTGAGCGCGACCCGGATCGATGTACCGGCGGATTTTTCGTCAGCGGGTTTCTTCCTGGTTGCCGCCAGCCTGGTGCCAGGCTCCGACCTGCTGCTGGAGGCGGTCGGGATCAACCCGCGCCGCACTGGCCTGCTCGATACCCTCATCGATATGGGGGGCGATATCACACTGGAAAATCGTCGTGTCCTGGGCGGCGAACCGGTGGCCGACATCCGGGTGCGTGCCGCCCGACTGCACGGCATCTCGGTACCGGTGGAGCGCGTACCCGACATGATCGATGAATTTCCTGCGCTTTTTGTGGCGGCAGCCTGTGCCGAGGGTGAAACCCGCGTCACTGGCGCGGCCGAGCTCAGGGTAAAGGAAAGCGACCGGATTGGCGTCATGGCAGCCGGGCTGCGGGCACTCGGTGCCGATCTGGAAGAAACGGCCGACGGCGCCATCCTGCGTGGCCGCAAGCAACTTGTTGGGGGCCGGGTCGACTCGGGCACCGATCATCGTTGCGCCATGAGCCTGGCCGTTGCGGCGTTGTGTTGTTCCGAATCAGTTCGCATCGATGCCGTGGACAATGTTGCGACATCCTTTCCGGACTTCGAGAAAATTGCTATAAGTGCTGGAATAGAAATAGAAATGATTCCATGCACAGCGACCAAATAAGCATCCCGGTACTGACCATTGACGGACCTTCCGGTTCCGGCAAGGGGACCATCTCGCGTGCCGTTTCCGAGCGCCTCGGCTGGCATTTTCTGGACAGCGGGGCGCTTTACCGGGCGGTCGGGCTGGCCGCGAGTTGGGCCGATATCGCCTTCGATGACGTCGAATCGCTGGCGCGTTGCGCTATCGAAACCGACGTCCGCTTCGTCGATCGTCCGGGCGACGATCCCCTGGTGCTGATCAATGGCCGTGACGCCAGCAGCGAATTGCGCACCGAGACCTGCGGCGCCGCCGCGTCGGCAATCGCTGCGATTCCGGAGGTACGGACCGCCCTGGTCGACAAGCAGCGCTCGTTCCGGCAGCCGCCTGGTCTGGTGGCCGATGGTCGCGATATGGGCACCGTGATCTTTCCCGATGCCGAGTTCAAGGTGTTTTTGACCGCCAGCGCCGAGATTCGCGCGGAAAGACGTTATAAGCAGTTGAAGCAAAAGGGTTTCGAAGTTACACTCTCAGCCCTTTTGCGCGAGATTGTCGCGCGGGACGCCCGAGATGCCGGGCGCGCGGTGGCACCATTGCGGGCTGCGACGGATGCAGTTCACATTGACGCCACCGGGCTTGGTATCGGTGAGGTGGTCGAACGCGTGCTCGAGTTGATCAGGCACGGCCGTTAGCCATCACGCAATCGCGCGTGGTCCCGGGTCACACCGGGGAATGCAACGGCAGGCAACTGCCATCAACCAACCGCCGTCGTGAGTCACCGGCCTGAGGCCAACTCCTTCGGTTTTTTCTGGAATCCTTATGACTGAGAGTTTTGCCGAACTGTTTGAGATGAGCCAGACGATTGCCCGCCTGAAACCAGGCAGCATCGTTACCGGCATCGTGGTCGATATCCGCTCCGACGTCGTCGTGGTGCATGCAGGCCTGAAGTCCGAAGGCATTGTGCCGATCGAACAGTTCAAGAACGAGCAGGGCGAGCTCGATGTAAAGATCGGCGACGAGGTGAAGGTCGCCCTCGATTCGCTCGAGAATGGCTTTGGTGAAACCGTACTGTCGCGCGAGAAGGCCAAGCGCTCGATGGTGTGGGACGAGCTGGAAACCGCGCTGGAAGGCAACGCAACCGTGGTCGGCCGCATCAGCGGCAAGGTCAAGGGCGGCTTTACCGTGGACATCCGCGACGTTCGTGCGTTCCTGCCGGGTTCCCTGGTGGATGTGCGTCCGGTGCGCGATACCAGCTACCTGGAAGGCAAGGAACTTGAGTTCAAGCTGATCAAGCTCGATCGCAAGCGCAACAATGTGGTCGTGTCGCGCCGCGCCGTGGTCGAGAGCGAATTCTCGGTCGAGCGCGAGCAGCTGATGGAGCGCCTGCAGGAGAACGCGGTCGTGAAGGGTGTGGTCAAGAACCTCACCGATTACGGCGCATTCGTCGACCTCGGCGGCATCGATGGTCTGCTGCACATCACCGACATGGCCTGGAAGCGCGTGCGGCATCCGTCCGAAGTGGTGGAAGTGGGTCAGGAACTCGACGTCCGCGTGCTCAAGTTCGATCGCGAGCGCAACCGTGTTTCGCTGGGACTCAAGCAGCTCGGTGAAGATCCCTGGGTCAATATCGCCCGTCGCTACTCGGCCAACAGCCGTTTCTTCGGCAAGGTCTCCAATGTCACCGACTACGGCTGCTTCGTCGAGCTGGAGCCGGGCGTCGAAGGCCTGGTGCACGTTTCCGAGATGGACTGGACCAACAAGAACGTCAACCCGGGCAAGCTGGTTCTGGTCGGTGACGAAGTTGAGGTCATGGTGCTCGATGTCGATGAGGAGCGTCGTCGCATCTCGCTCGGCATGAAGCAGTGCATCAACAATCCGTGGGAACAGTTCGCGGGCAACTTCAAGAAGGGTGACAAGGTCGCTGGCACCATCAAGTCGATCACCGACTTCGGTATCTTCATCGGTCTGGAAGGCGGCATCGATGGCCTGATCCACCTGTCGGATATCAGTTGGCAGGCAACTGGCGAAGAGCTGGTGCGCAACTTCAAGAAGGGTGAGTCGGTGGATGCCGTCGTGCTGGCCGTCGATCCCGAGCGCGAGCGTATCTCGCTGGGTATCAAGCAGCTGGAGCAGGATCCGTTCGGCACCTTCATGGCCAACAACCCGCGTGGCAGCGTCATCAAGGGTGTGGTCAAGGAAGTCGATCCGCGCGGCGCCACCATCACGATCGGCGAGGGCATCGAGGGTTACCTGCGTGCTTCCGACATCGCGAAGGAGCGCGTCGAGGACGCCACCACGCGTCTCAAGGTCGGCGATGAGGTCGAGGCCAAGTTCACTGGCATGGACCGCAAGGGCCGCACGCTGCAGCTGTCGATTCGTGCGAAGGACGAACAGGAGCTGGCTGACACCCTCGCCGAGTACCAGGGCGGCGGTGGCGCGACCACCAAGCTCGGTGCCTTGCTGAAAGAACAGATGCGCAACAAGTAAGCCCGGCACCAAGAAGCGCTTCGGAAGGATCCGAAGCGCTTCCCCGTTGGACACTCGTGGCCGCCCGGCCGCTGACCGGACCACCTAGCCAATGACGACCAAGTCCGAACTGATTGAAGCCATGTCCCGGCGCCAGAAGCATCTGGCACACCACGACGTGGAACTCGGGGTCAAGGAAATTCTCGAACACATCAGCCATGCCCTGTCCAAGGGCGAGCGCATCGAGATCCGTGGTTTCGGAAGTTTTTCCCTGCATTTTCGTCCGCCCCGCCTGGGTCGCAATCCCAAGACCGGCGAGTCGGTTGCCCTGCCAGGCAAGTACGTTCCGTATTTCAAACCCGGCAAGGAACTGCGCGACCGCGTCAATGGCGTCGAAGCCACGACCGAATCCGCCGAAGACTGAGGCCCATCATGCCACGCTGGATGCTGCTGCCCCTGGCCCTTCTGCTGGCGATGCTCGCCCTGGTCTTCTTCATGGCCAACAAGCAGGTGGCCGAGGTTGATTTTTACTTCACCACGTTCTCGCTGCCCATTGGCCTGCTATTGCCGCTGGCCTTGTTCATCGGCTGCCTGATTGGCGGCATGGTGCTGATCGCCGCTGTGATCGTGCCCCTGCGCCTGCGCCTGCGCGCGCAGACGCGTGAACTGGAGTCCTTCCGGCAGCAACGCGAGACACCATGACCGGCGACGACATGCTGGTCTGGTGGGCCTTGCTCGGCGGCCTGCTGCTCGGTTATCTGATTGCCCGTCGCGGCAGCGAACGCGCCAAGGGCCTGCAGGTCGACAAGCTGCGCCGCAATTACTTCCGCGGTCTGAATTTTCTGCTCAATGAGCAGCCCGACAAGGCGATCGAGGTCTTCCTGCAGATTGCCGAGGTCGACAATCATACGGTCGAAACCCATCTCGCCCTCGGCAGTCTGTTTCGCCGACGTGGTGAAGCAGACCGGGCCATCCGCCTGCACCAGAATCTGATCGCGCGCCCCAATCTGACGGCCGACCAGAAGTCGGTGGCCCTGCTGGAACTCGGCGAGGATTACATGCGTGCCGGCTTGCTGGATCGTGCCGAGGTCCTGTTTACCGATCTGCTGACCATGGACGCCTACGCGGCGCCCGCGTTGCGCCAGTTGATCTCGATTTGCCAGCAGGAGCGCGACTGGCACCGGGCGATCGAGCACGCGCGTCGTCTGGAAAAGATCAGCGGGGAGCCACAGGGTCGCCTGATTGCACATTTCCTTTCCGAGCTGGCCAGTGCCGCCTGTCAGAAGAATGATCCTGGCTCGGCGGAGCATCTGATCCAGGAAGCCATCCAGCACGATCGCAAGGCGGTGCGACCGCGTCTGCTGCAGGGTCAATTGGCGATGCAGCGCGAGGACTGGCGGACTGCCGCAGCTGCCTTCGAGACGGCGCTGGACAATGACGTCGATTTTGTTCCCAATGCGCTGCCACAGATCATTGCCTGCCTGGAGAAGCTGCATGAGCCGGCGCGCATCCGCAGTTATCTCGAGACGCTGTCGGAGCGCTACCCAGGTGTCTCGCCGATGCTGGCCCTGGCCAAGCGCATCGAGGATGAGGACGGCGTACCGGCGGCCGCGCAGTTTCTGTCCAGGCGCCTGCAACAGCGGCCTTCGGTGCGCGGCCTGGCCGCCCTGGTCGAACTGCAGATCCTGGTCAGCAATGGCGAGTCACGTGATCAACTGCTGATTCTGCGCGAGCTGTTTCGCCAGTTGATCGAAGACCAGGCGGTGTATCGCTGCAATCACTGCGGTTTTGGCGCGCGTTCGCACTTCTGGCAGTGTCCAGGTTGCAAGAACTGGGGTTCGGTGAAGCCGGTTCATGGCGTGGCCGGCGACTGATGCTGATCTGGCTGGTCGCCTCGGTCGCGGTGAGTCTGGCGGGGACCGGGCTATTGATCCGCGTCCTGCGTGTCATCCGCATGCTCGATCATCCGGGTCAGCGGCGCCTGCACGCGGAGCCGGTCCTGCGCGGCGGCGGTCTGACCATTCTGATCACAGTACCGTCTCTGGTGGCGCTTGGATCGGGGCTGGCGGACGCGAGCATGGCGATGGCGCTTGCGGGGCTGATGATAGCGGGCGGCATCGGCTGGCTGGATGATCGCCGCAGCCTCGGCATTGGCACGCGCCTGCTTGCGCACGCCGCCGCCGGTCTGGCGATGTGGTGGGGGCTGACCTCCCTGCAGCCGCCTGCGGACTGGCCGATCAGTCCATTTGCCCTGGCCAGTGCTGCGCTGATACTCAGCGTGATTGCCTCGATCAACCTGCACAACTTCATTGACGGTGCCAACGGCATGCTGGCCTGGCAGACGGTATTCGTGCTGCTGGTTCTGCTCGCAACGGGTAGCAGCGCTGATACCGAATTGAACTGGGTGACCATCATCTGCCTGGGTGCGGTGCTTGGCTTCCTGCCGTGGAATTTTCCCCGCGCGAAAGTTTTTCTTGGTGATGTCGGAAGTGGTGCCCTCGGCTATCTGCTGGCGCTGCTGACCTGGTGGGCGATGCTGCGTGGCCAGCTGTCGCTGCCCGAGGCGCTGGTCCTGCATTCCCTGGTGCTGATCGATACGCTGTGTACCCTGTTTTCGCGCATGGCCGGCGGGCGGCGTTGGTGGCGCGCCCATCGTGAACATCTCTACCAGTGGCTGATCCGCAGCGGTCGTTCGCATGCCCGTGTGGTGCTGGCGCTGCAGCTATGGAACCTGTTGATCGTGCTGCCGGCGATGCTGCTGATCCGCTGGCTCGCGCCGCCGTTGACTGAACCAGTGGTTCCCGTCGATGGTCTTCAACGGTTCCTTCCCTGGCTGATCGTGGCTGGGGTGGCGTTGCTGGGTACCAGCGCATGGCGATGGTCCAAGCGTGGGATTCTGCGTCGCCATCGGGCAAAATAGCAGCGGTCTGTGCCGCACGGGCAACCGATCCAGAT
Organism: Pseudomonadota bacterium; assembly: GCA_022843465.1. Lineage (GTDB taxonomy): Bacteria > Pseudomonadota > Gammaproteobacteria > Xanthomonadales > Ahniellaceae > 0-14-3-00-62-12. The sequence goes on from JALHNO010000002.1 coordinate 318,538, forward strand.
ACTCGCCGGGCGTCGCCTTTCAAGGATTGCTGATGAAATTTCGAACTGTCATCGCCTACATCCATCCGCGCCTCGCCGTGGTCGGACACGATCTGGCGATGGTCTGGCTGGCCTGGTTCAGCGCAAACTGGATCCGCTACAACCTGCTGCCGGTGGCGCCGCCGATTCCGCTGTTTGGCCCCGAGTATGCCATCGTACTCAGCCTGCAGGGCCTGGTGCTGTACTGGACCGGTCTCTACCGCGGGCTCTGGCGCTTCGCCAGCCTGCCCGACCTCTGGAACATCGCACGCGGCAGCCTGATCGGCACGACCGCGATCGCGATCGGGCTTTTCCTGTTCGATCGTCTCGAAGGCACCCCGCGTGCCGTGCTCGGCATCTATCCGTTGATGCTGCTGCTGGTGCTCGGGATGCCGCGCATGCTTTATCGCTTCTGGAAGGACAGCCGGCTCGACGGTGGCCCGCATGCGACCGCCAAGCGCGTGCTGATACTCGGGGCCGGCCGCGCCGGCGAAACCCTGGTGCGCGACTTGCGCCGTGAAACCCAGTATCGCCCGGTTGGATTCCTTGACGACAACCATGCACTCAAGGGCGCCAAGCTGCATGGCATTCCGGTACTTGGCCCGATCGATCAGCTGCCTGAGCTTGCGCGCGAAGTGGCGGCGGAGATGGTGCTGATCGCAGTGCCGTCGGCGAGCAATCAGCAGATGCAGCGAATCGTGTCGCTGTGCGAGCGCAGCAGTCTGCCATTCCGTACCGTGCCGCGCCTCCAGGATGTCGTCGAAGGCCGCTCGAACTTCAATGAACTCAAGGAAGTCGCGATCGAGGATCTGCTGGGACGCGATCCGGTTGCGCTCGACTGGACCGCGATCCGTACCGGTATTGCCGGCAAGCGGGTGCTGGTGACCGGCGGTGGCGGTTCGATCGGCGCCGAACTCTGCAGACAGGTCGCGCGCCTCGGTGTTGAATCCTTGACCGTCCTCGAGCTGACCGAATTCAACCTGTACCGGATCGAGCAGGAATTGCGCGCGGAGTTTCCGGATCTGGTGCTCGATGCCGTGCTCGGCGACTGCGGCGATGCCGCGGTGTGCGAGCGCATCTTTGCCCGCAGTCGACCTACCGCAGTTTTTCATGCCGCCGCGTTCAAGCACGTGCCCCTGCTGCAGGAGCAGGTGCGCGAGGCGGTGCGCAACAATGTACTGGGCACCCAGGTGATGGCCGTGGCGGCGGAACGCCACGGGGTCGAGACCTTTGTGCTGATATCGACCGACAAGGCGGTGAATCCGTCCAGCGTAATGGGTGCCAGCAAGCGCGCGGCCGAAGTGTTCTGCCAGTCCTTTGCGCAGCAGGCGAAGACCCATTTCATCACCGTGCGTTTCGGCAATGTGCTTGACTCGGCTGGTAGCGTCGTGCCGCTGTTTCGCGAACAGATCAGGCGGGGTGGTCCGGTCACCGTGACGCACCCGGAAATCTCGCGCTACTTCATGACGATTCCGGAAGCCTGCCAATTGATTCTGCAGGCTGCCGTGCTCGGACGTGGCGGCGAGATATTCGCGCTCGATATGGGCGAGCCGGTACGCATCCGTTATCTGGCCGAGCAGATGATCCTGCTCGCCGGCAAGGTGCCAGACCGCGACATCCAGATCACCTATTCCGGCCTGCGCTCGGGAGAGAAGCTGTTCGAGGAACTTTTTCACGAACAGGAAGATTACGAGAGCACCGGACACCCGAAGATTTTCCTGGCGCAGCCACGCTATGTCGCCTGGCCTGAATTGAATAACGTCCTGCGCCAGGCTGAGGCGGCTGTGCGTCGGTTTGAAGAAGCGGAAGTCCTGCGCTGCCTGCGCCTGCTGGTTCCCGAGTTCGATGCCGAGCGCGGCCATCAGACTGGCAACGAGGTGGTTTCTATCCATCGCGCGCGCAACTGATCCGGGGTTCGGCCGGCTAACCCGGATATTTCATACTGCTTCGTAGCGAGACCGACGAGACGCCGCTGTGGAGCGGTGCGCGGAAGGAATTTGGACGAAGGCGTAGCCGACGCTACGTTGAGTTCAAATTCATGAGCACACCGCTCTACAGCGAGCGTATCGGCGGTCGCAGTAGAAGGGGTATGAAATATCCGGGCTAAGGCTGCGTTCTACGCTGCGCGATCAATCCGGCAAGTTGGCCCGCGTATCCGGCTGGTGGCAGCACCTGATCGCTGCGCTTCGCCCGGCGCAGTCGGCTGCTTGCCTTCAGGCTTGTAGATGCCCGGACCTGCACGCTGGTGTGCTGATCGTGATACGCGTCGCGTAAAACAAAACCCCGGCCGGAGCCGGGGTCTGCCAGATGCCCACTCAACCGGGCCGGCTTGCTTGCATCAGACCAGTGGCCGGTCGGCGTCGGGGTTGTGGTCCTGGGCCTCCGCGGCGATGGCAGCGACCTGGTCCGAAAGCGAGCTGATGTTCGCGTCCGCGCCATTGATGGTACTCGCTGGCAGCGACTGCATCTCTACTTCGGCTGGGTCACTGGCAGCGGCAATCGGTGGGGCGACGGCTGCTTCCACCGCTGTCAGTTCTGAGACGCTGCTCACTGCGGAATTCACCGCGACAGCCGTCTCGACCGGCTCGGCTGCGACTGCTGGGGCAACGGCGGGTGCCGGTGCGGGTTCAGCGGCTGGCGGGGCGACATCAAACAGACTGGACTGCGTATGCGCTGCGATCGAGACCGCGACCGACAGTGGGTTGTGCCGGGGAATATCGATACGGGGTTCAACTGGAGTACGTCGATACGGCGGCGGGCGATCCGGATTGGCTGTGGGAGCGGCAGCAGCCGGGGGCGTTGCTGGCCTTTCTTCGACCACCGCGCTGGCCGCGGGCGTCGCTGCGAGCGCAGGCTCAGAGGGCGTCACATCCGGCAGAGTCATTGCCGGCACTGCCTGCTCCAGCATCGCGACCGCAAGTTCCGGATGCACCGAGTTGCCGTTCTGCTCGGCGGCCGTCTCGGGCTTGCTGTCGCGCGCGGCTGCCTCGGAGACGACGGCAGATTCTGCCACGCTGCCGGCTGCCGCTGCCGCGACGTCTGCCATCGGTGTCAGCAGCGGTTGAACCGGGTCAGCGGTCGCCGTGGCGGGTGCCGAAACTTCGGTCGGCTTCGACTCGGGGACTGCCGAGGACTCGGCCACGGATTGCGCGCCCGGATCGGGCTGGTGGTCGTCTTCATCATCCAGATCGAGATCGCCGAGTGAGGCCGACAGCGCCATCGCCTCCGGACTCGCGCTGTTGCCGTTGCGCTCGCCACGGCGACGGCGACGGCCACCACGGCGGCCACGCCGACGCTTGCCATCACCATCCAGTGCTGCCGCGTTGAGATCTTCCGCAGTGGCGGCTTCGTGGGCCGGGAGCGAGCTGGCGGCTGCGCTGGCAGCACTGGCGGCCGCGGCAAGATTCAGCCGCTCCAGTTCGCTGACGCCCGCTGCCGCATTGCCGTCAACAGCGGCATTCTGCGCGGTCGCCTGGGCCGGCTTCTGAGTCTGCTGCGGACGCTGTTCCTGCCGCGGCTGCTGTTGCTTCTGCTGAGGTGCCTGCTTGGGCTTGCCGGTCTCGGGACGCGCCGCTGCTGCGTTACCGCCAGCGGCAGCTGGCCGATCACCACGTTGCTCGCGGCGTTCATCGCGCTTGCGGTCGTGGCGGTCATTGCGGTTCTTGCCGTGACGGTCGTTGTCACGGTTGCCGTGCGGACGGCTGTGTTGCGCATTGGGTCTCGACTTCGCGTCGTTCTTGCCGTCCTGACGCGCGTTCGACTCATTGGCAGCCGGTGCTGCGGACGGGCCGCTGAACCAGGCCATCATCCGGGCGAACAGGCCGGGCTTGCCGGCTGCCGGCGCGGTCCGAGCGGCGCGTGTGGAAACAGCGGCAGGAACCGGGGTCGGCACCGCGTCAGGCTCTTCCTTGACGGGCGCAGGTGCCATCGGCGCAATCCGCGTGACTGCCGGCTTCTCGGCCTCGGCAACGGGCTGGGTCGAGGCGGGCAGCGCGGTCGGCGCGGCGACCGTAAGCCGTTCGTAGCTGGGCTGGCTTTCCAGTGCGACTTCGCTCTCGCGAATGCGCTTGATCTCGTAGTGCGGAGTCACCAGTTTCTCGTCGGCGACGATGACCAGGATCGCCTCCTGGCGCTTTTCGACTTCGGCGACTGCGTGACGCTTTTCGTTGAGCAGGAAATTGGCGACCGCGGTCGGAACCTGGATCAGCACCTGTCCGGTGTTTTCCTTCATCGCTTCTTCTTCGGCGATGCGCAGGATCGACAGCGACAGCGACTCGACGCCACGGATATGGCCATGTCCTTCGCAGCGCGGGCAGACATTCTGCGATGCCTCGCCGAGCGACGGGCGCAGGCGCTGGCGCGACAGTTCGAGCAGGCCGAAACGCGAAATTCGACCGAGTTGAACGCGCGCGCGGTCGACCTTCATCGCGTCGCGCAATTTATCTTCGACGTCGCGCTGGTGCTTGTTCGACTCCATGTCGATGAAGTCGATGACAACCAGGCCGCCAAGGTCGCGGATGCGCAACTGGCGCGCGATTTCCACCGCGGCTTCCAGGTTGGTGTTGAACGCGGTTTCCTCGATATCGCCGCCCTTGGTCGCCTTTGCCGAGTTGATGTCGACCGAGGTCAGTGCCTCGGTGTGATCAATGACGATGGCGCCGCCCGAAGGCAGCCGCACCGTGCGTTCAAAGGCGTTCTCGATCTGTAGTTCGATCTGGAAGCGCGAAAACAGCGGGACTGTTTCCTTGTACAGGCGCAGCTTGCGCAGGTTCTGCGGCATCACCTGCTGCATGAACTCGCGGGCATCGTTGTACAGGTCTTCCTGGTCGATCAGGATTTCACCGATATCGTTGCGCAGATAGTCGCGCAGCGCGCGGATGATCAGCTTGGATTCCTGATAGATCAGGAACGGCGCCTTGCGTGACTTGGCCGCCTCGGAGATCGATTCCCAGACCTTGAGCAGGTAGTCGAGATCCCATTGCAGTTCTTCGGCGTCACGGCCGAGTCCGGCGGTGCGGATGATCATGCCCATGTCATCGGGCAGTTTCAGCTCATCCATCGTGTCTTTGAGGTTCTGCCGGTCATCGCCCTCGATCCGGCGCGAGACACCGCCCGCCTTCGGGTTGTTCGGCATCAGCACAAGATAGCGGCCGGCAAGGCTGATGAAGGTCGTCAGTGCGGCGCCCTTGTTGCCGCGCTCTTCCTTCTCGACCTGGACGACCACTTCCTGGCCTTCCTTGAGCAGTTCGCGGATGCCCGCCTTGTGCGGGTCCAGGCCTGGTGTGAAGTACTCGCGGCCGATTTCCTTCAGTGGCAGGAAGCCGTGGCGATCGGCACCGTATTCGACGAAGCAGGCTTCCAGACTGGGCTCGACGCGGGTGACGCGGCCCTTGTAGATATTGGACTTCTTCTGCTCGCGGGAGGGGACTTCAATATCAAGGTCAAACAGGTTCTGGCCATCAACGATAGCCACACGCAACTCTTCACGCTGAGTTGCGTTGATCAACATACGCTTCATTTTTTTGTTTTCCTGGCGCCCCTTCGGTCGCCCGCTTCAGCGGTCATTCCAGCCAGCGGCGCTTGGGGCCTTTGCCACACCAAGCTGCCAATCGGGTTGAACGATGCGGCGGTACGAGTGTCGGGAACGCTTGTTGCATTGTGGTCTGAAGGATGCCGGCTCACACCATGCCGCTCGGTGTGCGTCTCACCGAAGCGAATCCGTTGATCGGAATCGCCGCTGTACCCGCCGAAGCAGCTAGGATGCGCGGCACTCGAAAGCCAATGGCCTTCAGTGCTCGAACCGCAGTCCGCTGCAGCGGGCGCGAAAAGCCAGTTTGGGCGTTCAAGTTCTTGATCGCACGCGGCTTTCGACGCATTTCGCAGGCGCAGTGTAGCAACCGGCTGGCAGAACCCGCAAACGTGAAGAAGACCCGCTCCAGGAATCCCCCCAAGAGTCCGCGACCAGCTCCCGCGGGTCGCGCGGCCCGGCGTGGCACGACAACGCTGGAAAGCCGGCCCAAGTCCCCGGGCAAGGCACTCAGGCGGGCCCCGGATGCTGCCGTACGGAGCGCGGAAAAGACCTCGAAAAGCCGGGTTTCTGGCCAGCAGCGAGGAGCGGATCGTGGCGTGGCCAGGCGCGGATCGCCGGAACCCGGTGGTCGCGAGATGGGCAGGGCAGGGGCACATCAGGCCTTGCCAAAGCCGGCCCCGGCCAAACCCGCTGCGGGTTCGGAAGTCGCCGTGGCTGCCCCCAACGCGGTCCGGATCCTCCCGATCGACGCCGAACGTGCCGGTCAGCGCATCGACAATTTCCTGTTTGGCCAGCTCAAGGGTGTGCCGAAGTCGCACGTCTACCGGCTGTTGCGTTCAGGTCAGGTGCGCATCAATGGCAAGCGCGCCAAGCCCGAGAGTCGCTTGGCCGATGGCGATCAGGTTCGCATTCCACCAGTGCGGGTTGCGGAGCCGCGCGACCCTGGCATTGCGCCCGATGGCATGCTCAGCCGTGTAGACGGCTGGGTGATCTTTGAGGACCGAGGCTTTCTGGTGATCAACAAGCCCAGTGGCGTTGCCACCCACGGCGGCAGCGGGATCAGCTTCGGCGCGATCGAGTTGCTTAGACAGTGGCGGCCGGATGAGTCGATGGAGCTGGTGCATCGGCTCGACCGCGATACCAGTGGTGTGCTGGTTCTGGCCAGGAAGCGCTCGGCATTGACTGGACTTCAGGCGCTGATTCGCGAGGGTCAGACAGACAAGCGCTATCTCGCCCTGCTTTCCGGCGTGGTCAAGCGCGAGCGCATCGATGTCAACGCGCCGCTGGCGAAAAATGTCATGCAGGGCGGCGAGCGCATGGTTCGCGTCGATCCCGAGGGCAAGCCCTCGCGCAGCGTGTTTCGTGTATTGGAGAAATTTGCCGATGCGACATTGTGCGAAGTCGAGCTCGACACCGGACGCACGCACCAGATTCGCGTCCATGCTGCGCATATCGGTCATCCCTTGCTGGGCGATGACAAGTATGGAATTCCCGAAGCGAATCGCCTGGCGCGTCAGCAGGGGCTGAAGCGCCTGTTCCTGCATGCTGCGCAGTTCAGTTTCACGCTACCGGGTAACCCCGATGCCTACGTGTTTCATGCGCCATTGGCACCCGAGCTGGTCGCCTATCTCGACACCCTGCGCTGAGCGAAATCAAGGTCCGGCCAGCTTTCCGGCGCTCAGACCGACGGCCGTCCAGACGCCGATGGCGGTGCCGAAACTGGTCAGGAAAAATACCAGGAATACCCGGGTCACATCGTTGCGCCACCAGCCGCGCCAGTGCATGACATCGTCACGCAGTCGGGCGAAATGTTCGACCCGTGGTTTGCGCACCCAGGCCTCGACCACGCCGCTGACCATGCCCGAGGCGAGCGCCGGATGCAGCGGCGTGATCGGCGATGAGACGGCTGCTGCGAGGATCGAAAGCGGATGCGCTGCGGCGAGTATTGCGCCCAGCGCGCCTGCCGTTGCGGTGATGGCAATCCAGGACACCAGCAGTTCGAAGCCGAGCTTCTCGCTGCGCGAGAAACCCCAGACAAAGCCACCGATGATGAAGGCGATGATGGCGTAGCCAAACCACTTGCCGAAATTCGACGGGCGCGGCTCGCTGCTGATATCGCGCAGCAAGTCGTCAGCGGGCTGCTGATCGTCACTGAGATGGCGTTCGATACCGTCAAGGTGGCCGGCGCCGAGTACAGCCAGTACCTTGCGCGGTGGCGCCTGCCCGGCCTCGATGCGCAGTCGTGACGCCATGAACTGGTCGCGTTCGGCGATCAGGCTGCGATACAGGGGCTCGCTCTGGCGCGCGAACTCGGCGAAGGTGCTCTGCAGCATGTCGCCTTCCTTCAGCTTCTCGATTTCCTCTTCGGAAATCTCGTCGCTCGATACCATGCTGCCGATGATGCCTGCGGTCAGGGTGGTCTTGTCCCAGAATCCAAGCGATGAACGTGCACGCCGCAGCGTCAGGCCAACGTCGCGGTCGATCAGCCAGCAAGGGATCTGCTGCGCCTCGGCCTCATCCATGGCCGCGCGCATCTCAGCCCCCGGTTCGATGCCGAATTGCTCGGCAAGCCGGCGCTGGAAGGCGCCGAGCGCCAGTCCGGCAGCAATCACGCCGACCTTGCCCTCGCGGATTACCTTGAACAGGTCCAGGCTGCCGACCGCATGCGGATCACGCATCGCGCGCGCGCGGTGGTCGCAGAGCTCGACGGCCACCGCGTCGAAGGACTCGGCCGCCAGCATTTCGCGGACAGCCTCGGCACTGCGCCGGGAAACGTGTGCCGTGCCCAACAGCACGTACTCGGTGCCGTCACGATGGATGCGCCGCACAGGCTGGTCCTGCGCCGGTTCCATGGCGTGTTCGTTCGGGGTCGCGGTGTCCATCGGGGCAGGTCCTGTTGCAGCATGGGGGATGACAGCGACGCCCGTGATGGCAGCGCCGGTCAGGATCGGGAGGGTGCTCAGTCGCGGTAGCGCTTGAGCAGGTCGGCGTAGGCGTCGATCCGGCGGTCACGCAAAAACGGCCAGATTCTGCGGACATTTTCGCTGCGGCGCAGGTCGATCTCGGTCAGCAGCACCGTGGGTGAAGAAGTGTCGGCTTCAGCGAGCAGCTCGCCCTGCGGACCGGCGACAAAACTGCTGCCCCAGAACTGGATGCCGGCGGATTCGGCCAGCGGGCTGGGCTCGAAGCCTACGCGGTTGCAGGACAATACCGGCAGGCCATTGGCGACCGCATGACCGCGCTGTGACAGGATCCAGGCCTGGCGCTGGCGTTCCTTCTCGGCATCATCATCGCGCGGATCCCAGCCGATGGCAGTGGGGTAGAGCAGCAGTTCGGCGCCGGCCAGCGCCATCAGGCGCGCGGCTTCCGGATACCACTGGTCCCAGCAGACCAGCACGCCGAGGCGACCGACTGCGGTGTCGACGGGCTCGAAACCGAGATCACCCGGGGTGAAGTAAAACTTCTCGAGAAATCCCGGGTCATCCGGAATATGCATCTTGCGGTATTTGCCGGCCAGTCTGCCATCGCTGTCGAAGACGACGGCAGTGTTGTGATACAGCCCGGCGGCGCGGCGTTCGAACAGCGAGCCGACCAGCACCAGCCCGAGTTCGGCGGCGAGTGCCGACAGGCGTGCGCTGCTGGGGCCCGGAATCGGCTCGGCACGATCGAACTCGTCGACCGACTCGTGTTGGCAGAAGTAGGGTCCGTTGTGCAGTTCCTGCAGCAGCACCAGGCGCGCGCCCTCGGCCGCGGCCGCGCGCACCCGCGCTTCGATGGCTGCAAGGTTCTGTTCGGCGCTGCCGTGGTTGCATTCCTGCACCAGGGCAACGCTGAGGGTTTCAGCTCTCGACATTGAGCACTCCGCGCGGCAGTTGCATGGTGATGCAATGCAGGCTGCCGTTTTGTTCGATCAGGGCGCGGCAGGGTACCGCAACTATTTCGCGGCCGGGAAATGCCTGCGCCAGTACGGCCACGGCCCCGGAATCCGCCGCGTCTCCGTAGGCCGGCATCAGCACGGCGCCGTTGATGATCAGGAAGTTGGCATAGCTGGCGGCCAGGCGCCTGCCGTCGGCGGCATGGATCGGCTGCGGCCAGGGCAGGGCGAACAGCCGGTAGGGATGTCCTTTGGCAGTGCGCAACCCGGCAATTTCGTTCGCCATGGCGCCGAGCGCTGCGTAATGCGAATCGTCAGGGTCATCACAGGACTGGAACACGATCGCATCGACCGCGGCGAATCGCGCCAGCGTGTCGATGTGGGCGTCGGTGTCGTCGCCCTGCAGTTCGCCATGCTCCAGCATCAGCACACGGCTGGCGTGCAGCATCTCCGAGAGTCGCGCGCTCAGTGCTTCGCGATCCAGTGCAGGGTGGCGCTCATGCAGACAGTGCCAGGTGGTAAGCACGGTGCCGGCACCATCACCGTCGATGGCACCGCCTTCGAGGGCGAAGTCCCAGGAGCCGACGCTTGCCCGGCGGAACAGGTTCGCCGAGTGCAGGGCACTGACCAGCAGATCGTCGCGGCTGGCTTCGTACTTGCCGCCCCAGCCGGTGAAGCGAAAGTCGCTCAGCAGGAAGGCATTGTCCGTTACCAGGGTGACCGGGCCGGAATCGCGCAGCCAGGTGTCATCGTAGGCAGCATGCGCGAAACGCAGCGTCTTGGCCGACTCGAACCCGGCACCGAGCCGCGCGCGCACCTCCGACTCGGTGCCCGCATCCGGAACGATGACAACGGCCGTCTGAAAACGGCAGATCGCACGCAGCAGGTCAAGATAGTTCGCCTGGACATCGGCGAGATTGGCTGCCCAATCGGTTTCGGCATGGGGCCAAGCCAGCAGGACGGCGTCCTGCGGTTCCCATTCGGCGGGCCAGCGCCAATCGGTTGCCGTCGTCAACTGGTCGGCCTCGGTCCCTTCTCGTCAGCATGCGCCTTGTTCACTACGGTAGTGATCACGTGCGAATGCTCGAAGTAGACCGTGAAGCTCTCGTATACCCAGCGCGTGATCGGCGGATCACCCACCGGGCCAACGCGGTGCAGTGGCGGGCCGAAGCGGGCCTCGACCTTGTTCATGACATCACCGCGCGCCGGATGCGGATTGCTCGCTGCGGCCTCGCGGCGCTCAATCAGCAAGGTATCGGCACGGCTCGTAGGAGCAGCCGCGAGCGTCACCACCACCAAAGCAGCCAGACCCATATACTTGTTCATCGTAGCCTCCAGGCGCTGCATGCCCCTGATACCGATCTTTGTAGCAAAAGCCGACCGCGACTTCCATGATCGCCTTCATGGAGCGGCATTCGGAAGCGTTCTGGCTGCCGGTGTGCAGGCTCCCGGCAGGTCTTGCCGGGGCCGCCAAGGCGGTATGCGCGGTCCCAGACCGGTTCCGGGAGGAGCCGCAGCCGGGATCTCGCCCCGACGCGCCCGGCGCCCGACAACGCCATCCAAAAACCAGAAAGCCGGCAATTGCCGGCTTCCAGTGGGGCTGCGTGGGCGCTGGATCAGCGCTGACGGGCCTTGAAGCGCGGGTTGGACTTGCAGATCACGAACACCTTGCCGCGACGACGGACGATCTTGCAATCGCGATGACGGGCTTTTGCGGATTTCAGCGAGGACAGGACTTTCATGGCGGTTCCGGGTTTGGTAGTTATGCGGAAAGCCGGCGAGTGTATCGCCATGTCTGGCTTCGTGCAAGGCGGGCGAGCCCGGTTGCCACGTGAGGTGGTCGCCGCCCGAGCCTGCCGGGGCGCGCCAGGGCTGTCCAGCATAGCAGTGCCAGCCTGGGCACACTCGCCGGGATTCCGCTTCGACAGCGAACGGCCATCGTGGCGCGCAGTCCGTCTGCTAAATTTGGCGGCCCCGTACCCGACGAATCCGACCGATGACTTCAGCCAAGGCCCGAACCATGCCCGGCGTGATGGAGCTGCTGCCGCTCGATCAGATTGCCTTCCAGAACATGCTCGATACCGTGCGCCGCAACTTCGAGCGCTTCGGCTTTCTGCCGATCGAAACCCCGGCGATCGAGTTCAGCAATATCCTGTTGACCAAATCCGGCGGCGAAACCGAACGTCAGGTCTACTTCGTGCAATCCACCGGTAGCCTGAAGCAGGGTGACGAGCCCGAGCTGGCGTTGCGTTTTGACCTGACGGTGCCGCTGGCGCGCTACGTGGCCGAGCACGAGCAGCAGCTGACCTTTCCGTTCCGTCGCTACCAGATGCAGCGTGTGTACCGCGGCGAGTCGGCGCAGCGCGGCCGCTATCGCGAGTTCTATCAGTGCGACATCGATGTGATCGGCAAGGACCAGCTGTCGGTCCGGTTCGATGCCGAGTTGCCGGCGGTGATCTACTCGATCTTCCGCGAGCTCGAGATCGGCCCGTTCTGCATCCAGATCAACAACCGCAAGCTGATCCGTGGATTTTTCCAGTCGCTCGGTATTGCTGACGGCGAGCGCCAGATGCTGGTGCTGCGCGAAGTCGACAAGCTCGACAAGCGTGGCGAACAGAAGGTCCGCGATACCTTGCGTGGCGAAGGCTTCGCGCTTGAGCCGGCCGTGGTGGACGCCATTCTGGCCTTCGTCGGCACGCGTTCGCAGGGGCATGAGGATGCCCTGCGTCGGCTTGATGCGATCGCCGTTGACAATGAACTCGCTGCCGCGGGCGTGGCCGAACTGCGCGAAGTGCTCGGCCTGGTGCGTGCGCTGGGCGTGCCGGAAACCCATTACGCACTCAATTTCTCGATCGCGCGCGGCCTCGATTACTACACCGGCACGGTCTACGAGACCACGCTCAATCTGCACCCGGAGATCGGCAGCATCTGTTCCGGCGGTCGCTACGAAGATCTGGCCAGCCAGTACACGCGCTCGCGGCTGCCGGGCGTCGGCATTTCCATCGGCGCGACCCGCTTGTTCTGGCAACTGCAGCAGGCCGGTCTTGCGGCCAGAGGTCGCAGCCATGTGCAGGTTCTGGTGGCCTTGATGGATGAGGCCAACCTGCCGTTGTATCTGGAGCTTGGCACCCAGTTGCGTCTGGCTGGAATCAATACCGAGGTGCAGTTGGAGACGCGCAAACTGGCGCGCCAGTTCCAGTATGCCGATCGTGCCGGCATCCGCTTTGTCGCGGTGCTGGGTTCGGACGAAATCGCCAAGGGGACGGTAGCCGTGAAAGACATGCGTCGACAGGAGCAGTTCGAGGTCAAGCGGGAGGATCTGATCAAGACCTTGCGCGTCGAGATACAACAGGGCGAAGTGATGGACGCGCTGTCCGGTCAGGCGGCGCCATGAGCGCGACGATCCTGCTCGATGGCGAGTCGCTGACGCGCGCCGATGTGTACGCCATCAGTTTGGGCGCGCGCGTCGAACTCGCACCCGCGGCCCTGGTTCGGGTTGAGCGGGCGGCGGCGTTTCTCGCCGAGCGCGTCCGCCGCGAGGAACCCATTTACGGCGTGACCACGGGCTTCGGCAGCAATGCCGACAAATTGCTCGGGGCACGACGGGCACGCGATGATCTGCCCGGTGGAAACCCGGAGCCACGCGAAGCCAGCCTGCTCGAAGAGTTGCAGAACAATCTGATCATCACCCATGCGGTCTGCGTTGGCGAGCCGTTTCCTGCCGATGTCGTGCGCGCAATGCTCGGTCTTCGCATCAATACCCTGTTGCGCGGTCATTCCGGCATTCGCCCGAGCACCCTGCAGGCGCTGGCGGACATGCTCAACGCTGGCATCGTGCCGGTGGTGCCACGGATGGGATCGGTCGGCGCCAGCGGTGATCTGGCGCCGCTGTCGCATCTGGCGATCGTCCTGCTTGGTGGTGGCGAGGCGTTCTATCAGGGCGAGCGCCTGCGGGGCGCCGAGGCTCTGGCGCGCGCCGGATTGCAGCCGGTACGGCTCTCCTTCAAGGAGGGGCTTGCGCTCAACAACGGCACTACCCAGATGCTGGCCTGCGGTGCCCTGGTGCTGGCGCGCATCGAGCGTCTGCTGGAAGTCGCTGAGCTGGCGGCGGCAATGACGCTGGAGGCTTTTGCTGGCCGCAGCGGTGCCTTCGAAGAAGATGTCCATGCGCTGCGACCGCATCCTGGTCAGCTCGCCAGTGCACGCGGACTGCGCCGGCTCATGCAGGGCTCGCGTCTGGTGGATATCCCCTACCATCTGGTGCCGCGTTTCCGTACCTGGTTGCCGGAGAGCTGGCAGGAGCCAGCGGATCAGGCGCACCGTTTCGATATCTGCTGGGACTATGTGCCGCCCTCGCAACGTCATGGGCGGGAGAATTTCTACAAGCGTTTCCTGCCGTTCAAGGGCGGCAAGAAGCATCAGCCGCAGGATGCCTACTCGCTGCGCTGCATGCCGCAAGTGCACGGCGCGGTGCGCGACGCCTATGCCCAGGCCTGTCGGGTGATTGATATCGAATTGAACGCGGTGACCGACAATCCGCTGGTCTTCCCGGATCGCGCGCATGCCCGCCACATCGAAGACCAGGTGATCTCGGCCGGGCACTTCCACGGCATGCCGCTGGCGCTGGCAATGGCCTATCTGAAGGCGGCGATTCCGGTGCTGGCCAGTATTTCGGAACGGCGCATCAACAAGCTGGTCGATCCGGCCACCAATGACGGACTGCCGGCCTTTCTGATCGGCAATGAAGACGCCACCGATTCGGGCTTCATGATCATCCAGTACACCGCAGCAGCTCTGGTCAATGACCTGGCGACGCGCGCGCATCCGGCATCGGTCTACTCGGTGCCGACCAGTGCCAATGCCGAAGACCATGTGTCGATGGGGGCCAACGAAGCACGCCATGCCCTCGACATGAGTGCCGACCTCGCCCGTGTGCTGGCGCTGGAAATCTATACGGCAGCGCAGGCGCTCGATTACCGTCAGGAAATGCTGAACGCTGCGCGTACGCTGGCGCGTCGCGGCGATGTCGATGCCTTCATCGCCAAGATATCCAATCCGCCTGCCGCAGACTCGGCTGTCTACGCACGGTTCCGCAGCGAGGTCGCCGAACTGATGCGCCAGCTCGCCGAGGCGCCCGCGTTCACGCCCTCGGCTGCCGTCGCCAAGGCGCTGGCAACGGTGCGCGGCGAGATCGCCTTCATGGATCGCGACCGCGCCATGGATGGCGAGGTCGCGCGCATCTGCGCGATGGTCGAGGAAGGCAGGTTCTCGTCCTGATTATCGTTGGGGTGCGCTGATCTACGCCCACAGATATCGTGCACGACTCAGCGATTTGCCGCTGCCGGCGGATGGTCGTCGGCATTGGCCAGTACCACGCGGTTGCGCCCGAGGCTCTTGGCGCGATAGAGCGCGTGGTCGGCGGTCTGCAGCAGTTCACGGGCGTGGCCAGGCTGATCTCCGGGCTGGGTGGCGACGCCGATACTGACGGTCATCGCGAGCTTCTTGTCGGCGTGGGTAACCCGCATTGCCTCGATCTCACTGCGCAGCAGTTCGGCGCGTTGCGCGGCGGCGTGGATGTCGGCGCCGGGCAGCATCACGACAAATTCCTCACCGCCGAAGCGGGCAACAAAATCGTCAGCCTCGCGGATGCAGGAACGCAGTTTTGCAGCCACCGCGCACAGGCAACTGTCGCCAGCGAGATGGCCATGAAGATCATTGATGCGCTTGAAGTGATCAATGTCGACCATCAGCAACGACAGGGGTTCGTGGCGCTCGTAGGCCACCGCGAGGCCGCGTTCCAGCGCCTCATCCAGGAAGTAGCGATTGTGTGCACCGGTGAGGCCGTCGCGCTGGCTGTATTCGCGTAGACGCCGGTTGGCGCCCTGCAGTTCACCCAGGGCGGCGTGCAGTTCAGTCGTACGCTCACGAACGCGCGCCTCCAGGCGCTCTGCGGTTTCCGAGTGCAGCGCATGGTTCTCGCGTTGCAGTTCATTGATCCGATAGGCCAGGGCAAACGACAGCAGCAACATTTCGGCAGCCGAACCGAACAGGATTCCGTACTCGGTGTAGAAGTTCTTTGGCAACAGCCCGAACGAAACCGAGGCGTAGACGACAATCCCCATCAGCATCATCGTCCACGCCAGCAGGTAGTACTTGGCTGCCTTCATGTGATTGCGCCAGGCACTCAGGGCCGAGCCGATTGCGACTATCGCGACCACAAATACGCTGGCGGTCTCGATCTGGATCGCCAGTCGATAGCCGATGAAAGGCGCCGCCACCAGGATCGCGGCCATCGCCAGCATCAGTCCCTCGAGCGCGCGGTTGGCTCTCGGCGCGCGCATCGGAAGCTCGAGGAAGCGCCGGGTGAACGCCAGGATGGCCAGCAGGGATGCGGGGATCAGCAGGATCAGCGTGAAGTCGTCCCAGATCGGCGCGTTCGGCCACAGATACTGGAACGTCAGCCCATTGATGTTGGCCTGCCCCAGCCCGAATGAGGCGACATACAGCACGTAGTAGAGAAAGCTGCGATCGCGGGTCGCGAAGAACAGCAGCAGGTTGTAGCTGAGCAGACCAAACAGCAGGCCATAGTAGGTGCCCAGTTCGAGTTGCCAATGCTGGTTGCTGCCCAGGAACCGGGTCTCGGTACTGAGCAGCAGGGGCACCTGCATCGAGCTTTCGGTATCCACGCGCAACAGCAATTCGCGGCTCTGGCCGCGCGGAATGTCGATCGCGAAATTGAAATGCCGATGCGAAAACCGCCGTGCAGCAAACGGCTCACGGTCGCCGCCGCGCTGGTGCGTGCGGGCGCCGGCAGGGTCGTAGACGTAGAGATCGATCTGGTCGAGCAGGGCGTACTCGATGACCAGCAACCAGCGCGAATCCGCATGTGACTGGTTGAAGGTACTCAGGTGAAACCAGTAGACGCCGTCGGTGAATCCGTAGGTGGGGGGCCATTGTTCAACGCGCGTGGCGTCTTCGGCGCGCAGGCTGGCCAGGGCCTGATCCGCCAGCAATTGGCCATCCGGGTCGACCAGCACGCGCAGTGCGGTGACGGGAACCACCGAATCGATGCCTTGGACCAAAACCACGCGCTCAGGCGGGTCCGCTCGCAACGGTGCGCCGGCAAGCGCGAGCACGAGCAGGGCCAGCAGCGCCAGCGTGATCGTCGACTCCCGCCTCATCGTGCAACCCCCGGTGCCGTGGCCGGCGCAGGCTCGGGAAGCCGTGCCGGCTTGGCGTTCTGTGTTGCAAGCGTGGGCCAAGTCCGGGCCCGGTGCAATGCAAACCTTGTGAATTCTTGTCGGATCATGTAATAATGCGCTATCACATGAATTCACCGATCCGAACGAGAAGAGCACCATGAAGAAGCGCTGGGTAAAAGCAGAGGGCGATCTCGACGCCCAGCCCGATCTCTTCGATGCCATCGCCAGCATGCATTCCGCCGATGAAGTGCGGGAACTTCTGCTCGATCTGTGCACGCCGGCCGAGCTGGAAGCACTGACCGACCGCTGGCGGGTTGTTCCCTATCTGGTACGTGGCCTGCCCTATCGGGAGATTCACGATCTGACTGCGGTCAGTGTCACCACAATAGGACGGGTTGCACGTTGTCTCCTGCTCGGTGAGGGCGGTTACCAGTTGGCTGCGCGACGGCTTGAGTTGCCGCGCGCGCGCGATCCTGCCGACGCCGAACCCGGTCTCCTGCCCGGACATCCCAACAACAGACTGCGCGGCAGCGATGTCGCGCGCGCAACAAGCAAAGGAAGGCAACGATGAAAACCCGCGACCGATTGCGCATTGCCGTGCAGAAATCGGGTCGACTCTCGGAGTCCTCGCAGACGCTGCTGGCGCAGTGTGGACTGAAATTCCGGCAGAGTCGCGACAAGCTGTTCTGCTTCGGTGAGACCCATCCGGTCGATCTGCTGCTGGTGCGCGATGATGACATTCCGGGGTTGATCGCCGATGGTGTCTGCGACCTCGGTTTTGTCGGCCGCAATGTGCTGGAAGAGCAGCGCCTCGATCAGATCGCCAACAAGGGTGAGAGCGCCCTGCAGGCACTGCGTTCGCTCGGCTATGGCAGCTGTCGGCTGTCGATTGCCACGCCGCAGGATGAGGAATTCGAAGGTCCGCAGTCGCTCGCTGGACGCCGCATCGCCACCAGTTACCCACGCCTGCTCGGGCGCTATCTCGCCGACGCGGGTGTCACTGCACAGATCGTCGTGCTCTCGGGTTCGGTCGAGATCGCTCCGCGTCTGGGTACCGCCGATGTGATCTGCGATCTGGTTTCTTCCGGGGCGACACTGATCGCCAACCAGTTGAAGGAATCGGTGACCCTGCTGGAGAGCGAGGCTGTGCTGGCGGCGGCAACGACCGAGTTTCTGGATACCCGACAGCCCATGCTGGACCTGTTGCTGCGTCGGCTGGATGGCGTGATGGCGGTGCGCGAGACCCGGTTGCTGATGATGCGCGCCAGCCGGCTCGCGCTCGCCAAGGTGCGCGGTGCCCTGCCGATCAATGCCTTCACTACCGTGATGGCGGTCCAGGACGATGAATCCCAGGTGGCATTGCAGAGTGTGATCTCGGGCGCCTTTGGCTGGGCCGAACTCGAAGCCATCCAGGCCGCTGGCGCTACCCAGTTGCTCGTGCTTCCGGTCGAAAGGATGCTGGCATGAAGCCCCTGCGCTGGAGTGAACTGACCGAATTGGATCGGCGCGCCTTGCTGCAGCGACCGGCGCAGCAACGCCAGCCGGAGCTGCTCGCCGAAGTGAGCCGGCTGATCGAGCAGGTGCGTGCCGATGGTGATTCCACGCTGAGGGCATTGACGCGTCGGTTCGACGGCGTCGAACTGGCCGAGCTCGAGGTTTCCACAGCGGAATTCGATGCCGCCGAGGCAGCCCTGTCGCCGACACTGCGTGCCGCAATCGATGAGGCCTACGCGCGCATCCGCGCTTTTCATCTGGCTGGCGTTGCCCAGCCGGTGCGCGTGGAGACCGCTCCGGGCGTGGTCTGCGAGCGCATTCCGCGCGCCATCGGCACCGTTGGTCTGTACGTTCCGGCAGGCTCGGCGCCCTTGCCATCGACTGCCTTGATGCTCGGTGTTCCGGCGCAGATTGCCGGTTGCGAGGCAATGATCCTGTGTTCCCCGCCGCAGGCCCATGGCGGTGTCGAGCCGAGCGTGCTGTATGCCGCCCGCCGCTGCGGGATCCGTCGCGTGTTCAAGCTCGGCGGTGCCCAGGCGATTGCTGCAATGGCTTATGGCAGCGAGTCGGTGCCACGTTGCGACAAGTTGTTTGGTCCCGGCAATTCCTGGGTCACCGCGGCCAAACTTGCGGTGTCCACCGATCCCGATGGCGCTGCCATTGATATGCCGGCCGGTCCGTCGGAACTGCTGGTGATTGCCGATGAGTCGGCGGTGCCGGCCTTCGTCGCAGCCGACCTGCTGTCGCAGGCCGAGCACGGCGGCGATTCCCAGGTGCTGCTGCTGACTACCCGTGAAGACATCGCGGAGCAGGTGCGCATCGAAATCGAACGGCAGTTGCCGGCCTTGCCACGTGCCGCGACGGCTGCTGCGGCACTCGGCAACAGTCGTGTGCTGATCGTCGATGATCTTGCCCAGGCGCTGGCGATTTCCAACCGCTATGCGCCCGAGCATCTGATCCTGTCGATCCGCGATGCGCGGACCTGGTTGCGCGAAGTCCGCAGCGCCGGTTCGGTGTTTCTCGGCAACCAGGCACCGGAATCAATCGGCGACTACTGCAGCGGCACCAATCATGTGCTGCCCACCTACGGACTGGCGCGTTCCTACAGCGGCGTTTCGGTGCAGAGCTTCCAGACCTTCATCACCGTGCAGGAACTCAGTGCTGCCGGGCTCGCCGGCATCGGGCCCTGTGCGGTAGTCCTGGCGGAGGCGGAGGGACTGCAGGCGCATGCGCGTGCCGTCACCATCCGGCTGGAGGCGCTGGCATGAGCGTGCTCGATCTGGCGCGCCCAGAATTGCGCGCCTTGCAGCCGTATTCGTCGGCGCGGATGGAGGCGGCGGGCGGCCAGGTCTGGCTCAATGCCAACGAACTGCCATGGCCGCAGGCACAAGCCAGCGAAGCCGCGCTCAATCGCTATCCCGAGCCGCAGCCCGCCGCATTGATCGATGGACTCGCCCAGCTCTACGGCGTGGCGCGTGATCAGGTCTTCGTCGGACGCGGCAGCGACGAAGCCATTGATCTGCTGACCCGCGGATTCTGTGCGGCCGGCGCCAGCAATGTGATCATCAGCCCGCCGACGTTCGGCATGTACGCGGTCGCCGCGCGCATCCAGGGTGCGGCAGTGCGTGAGGTGCCCCTGCGTGCCGAACGCGGCTATGCCCTGGATGTCGATGCCCTGCTGGCAGCGGTCAGTAGACAGACCCGACTGGTGCACGTCTGCACGCCCAATAATCCGACCGGAAACTGCCTGCCGTCCGAACAACTGGAGCGACTCGCCGAAGCCCTGCGTGGCCGCGCCGTTCTGGTGGTGGACGAAGCCTATGCCGAGTTCTCCGACGCCGCCAGTGCGACGCGATTGTTGCCACGATTCGACCACGTGGTGGTACTGCGCACGCTGAGCAAGGCGCATGGGCTGGCCGGCGCGCGCATCGGTGTGGCTCTGGCGGCGCCCGAGTTGATCGCACTGCTGCGCCGGATCATGCCGCCGTATCCCTTGCCGAGCGCATCGATCTCGGCCGCGCTGGCGGTCCTGCGACCGGAGGCATTACGGCTCACCAGCGAACGCCTGCAGCTGATCCGTCAGCAGCGCGAACTGCTGCGGGTGGCCTTGGCTGGGCATCCCTGTGTGCTCGAGGTGCTGCCCTCCGAAGCCAATTTTCTGGCGGTGCGGTTCGTCGATGCGACAGCCATCTACGCGCGTCTGTCCGCCGCCGGCATCATCGTACGCAGTCTGCAGAAGTATCCCGGTTTGCACGATTCCCTGCGCGTATCGGTCGGCACGCCGGAGGAAAACGCCCTGCTGCTCGCCACACTCAATCAAGTTCAGAGGGCAGCATGAGCCAGGCCCGAAAAATTCTCTTCCTTGATCGCGACGGCACCATGATCGAAGAGCCCGCCGACTTCCAGGTGGACACGCTGGAGAAAGTGCGACTGGTGCCCGGCGTGATCCCGGCGCTGATCCGTTGCCGCGACGCCGGCTACCGGATGGTGATGGTCAGCAATCAGGACGGGCTCGGTACCGCGAGTTTTCCGACCGAGCACTTCGAGCGCGTGCAGCAGTTCGTGATTGCGCTGTTCGCATCCCAGGGTATCGAGTTCGATGCGATCCATATCGATCCGCACTTTGCCCACGAGAACACCACGACGCGCAAGCCAGGCATCGGCATGATGCTCGACTACCTGCGCTCGGGTACGCTGGATTTTGCCCAGAGCGCGATGGTCGGTGATCGCGAGACCGATATCGAGTTTGCGCGCAATCTGGGCGTCCGCGGATTCAAGCTGGGTCCCGATGATTTCAGTTGGCCCGAGATTGCCCATCAGCTGGTCGACGCGCCGCGGGTGGCCGAGGTCGAACGCCGTACCAGTGAGACCCGAATCCGGGTGCGGGTCGATCTCGACCGCGAGGCGCCGGCTGAGGTCGCCAGCGGGATCGGTTTCTTCGACCATATGCTGGAGCAGATCGGTCGCCATGGCGGTTTCTCGCTGAGCCTGATCTGCGCCGGCGATACCCATATCGATGAGCACCACAGTGTCGAGGATTCCGCGCTGGCGCTCGGTGAGGCACTGCGCAAGGCGCTGGGCGACAAGCGCGGCATTGCGCGCTACGGATTTACCCTGCCGATGGACGAGACTCTGGCCGAGGCCGCGCTGGATCTCTCCGGTCGTGCCCACTTTGTTTTTGATGGAAGTTTTCCGCGGCCGAATCTTGGCGAACTCTCGACCGAGATGGTGCCGCATTTCTTCCGCTCGCTATGCGATGCCATGGGTGCCAACCTGCATCTGAAGGTGCGCGGTGACAACACGCACCACATGGTCGAGGCCTGCTTCAAGGTGTTCGCGCGGGCGCTGCGGCAGGCGATCCGGCGCGAGGGCATGGCGATTCCCAGTACCAAGGGCACGCTGTGAGCGGTACCCGCGATGTCGTGCTGGTCGATGCCGGCGGCAGCAATATCGCCTCGGTGCAGGCGGCGTTCGAACGCATCGGCGTGGTTGCCGAGATGACTGCCGATGCCGGTCGGATTGCGCGCGCCAGTCACGTGGTGCTGCCCGGCGTCGGCGCCGCAGGTCCGGGCATGCAGCGCCTGCACGAACTCGGACTGACCGAGGTCATCGGCAGTCTCCGCCAGCCGGTACTCGGCGTCTGTCTGGGCATGCAGCTGCTGTTCGTGCAGTCCGAGGAGGCCGAAAGCCGTTGCCTCGGCATCATTCCCGGCACGGTGCGACGCTTCAGCGAGGCAGTTTCCGGACGGGTCCCGCATATGGGCTGGAACCAGTTGCAGATCGAGCGACCCTCGGTCTTGCTGGATGGCATCGAATCGGGTGCCTACGCCTACTTCGTGCACAGTTACGCGGCACCGACGGGCGATCATGCACTGGCCTCCTGCTGCTATGGCAGTTCATTCGCGGCGGTCGTTGCGCGCAACAATTTTCACGGCGCGCAGTTTCACCCCGAGCGCTCGTCGGCGGTCGGCAGTCGCTTGCTGAAAAATTTCCTGGGGCTGACCGGATGATCCGCATTCCCGCCATCGATCTGCGCGCGGGCAGGGTGGTACGCCTGCGTCAGGGTGACTACGCCGCTGAGACACGCTATGCGTCGGACCCCGTGGAGTTGGCACTGCGCTATGCCGAGGAGGGCGCCAGCCATTTGCATCTGGTCGACCTGGATGCCGCGCGCGCCGGTGTTTCCGATCAGCGCGATCTGATGGCGGCGATGGCGCGCGAGAGCGGACTGCAGGTCCAGGCCGGCGGCGGCGTGCGTGCGCGCGAGGATATTCTCGCCCTGCTCGATGCCGGAATGTCCCGCGTGGTGATCGGCAGTCTCGCTGTGCGTGCTCCCGACCTGGTATTGGCCTGGGCCGAAGAATTCGGCGCCGATCGCATCCTGGTTGCGCTGGATGCGCGTGCCGATGCCACCGGCATCTACCGTTTGCCGGTGGCAGGTTGGACCGAAGCGACCTCGTTGCGCTTGCAGGAACGCTTGCAACAGTTCGTTGCCGGCGGACTCCAGGATTTTCTCTGCACAGATATCGAGCGCGATGGCATGCTGTCGGGTCCCAATATCGATCTCTATCGCGACCTGCAGGCGCAGTTTCCCTCCGCGCGCTTCCAGGCCTCGGGTGGACTGTCCAGTCTTGAGGATCTGCGCGCACTCGCCGACAGTGGCTGTGCCGCCGTGGTGATGGGGCGTGCCCTGCTGGAAGGTCGCTTCACCCTGGCCGAGGCGCTGTCATGTTGAGCCGTCGCATCATTCCCTGTCTGGATGTCCGCGACGGCAAGGTGGTCAAGGGTGTCCGTTTTCGCGACCATGTGGTGATGGGTGGCATCGAGGAACTGGCCCAGCGCTATCGCGATGAGGGTGCCGACGAACTGGTGTTCTACGACATCAGTGCCAGTCCCGAGGGTCGCGTCGCCGATCCGCAATGGGTGCGTCGGGTGGCGCGCGTGCTGGATATTCCGTTCTGTGTCGCCGGCGGTATCCGCAGTGTCGACGATGCCCGCCGCATTCTGTACAGCGGTGCCGACAAGATTTCGGTCAACTCGCCGGCGCTTGAACGGCCCCAGTTGATCGACGAACTCGCAGCTGCGTTCGGCGTGCAGTGCGTAGTCGTCGGTGTCGACAGTCAGCGTGTTGATGGCGAATGGCGCGTGCACCAGTACACCGGCGATCCCGATCGGGCGCGTGGTCTGGCGCGGACAACGCTCGAGTGGGTAAGCGAGGCGGTGCAGCGCGGTGCCGGCGAAATCGTGCTGAACTGCATGAGTTTCGACGGCGTCCGCAGCGGCTACGATATCGACCAGCTGCGCGCGGTGCGGGCGCGTTGCAGTGTCCCGCTGATCGCCTCGGGCGGCGCTGGATGTATTGAGCATTTTGCCGAAGTATTTGCGCGGGCTGACGTCGACGGCGCCTTGGCGGCCAGTGTGTTTCATGGCGGTGCCATCGCGATCCCGGCACTCAAGCAGTTTCTGATCGAGCAGGGAGTGGCCATACGCCCATGAACAGCGCACTGGATATCGACGCCATCGACTGGGCCAAGGGTGCTGGTCTGCTGCCGGCCATCGTGCAGGACGCCGTCGGCGGCCGTGTGCTGATGCTCGGCTACATGAACCGCGAAGCCCTGGAGCAGACCCTGAGCTCGCGTCGGGTGACCTTCTACAGCCGCAGCCGGGAGACCCTCTGGACCAAGGGTGAGTCGTCCGGCAATGGGCTCGATCTGGTCGATGTTGTCATCGACTGCGACCGCGATACCTTGCTGGTACTGGCGCATCCGCAGGGACCGACCTGTCATCGCCAGACCGATACCTGTTTCGATCCGACGCCCGAACCGCTGATGGCGGAACTTGGTCGGCTCGATGCACTGATCGCGCAGCGGGTTCGTGATCGACCCGAAGGCAGCTATACCACCAGGCTGATCGAGCAGGGCGCGCTGCGCGTCGCCCAGAAAGTGGGCGAGGAGGGCGTCGAAACCGCGCTCGCCGGTGCCGCACAGTCGACCGAACAGCTGATCGGCGAGGCCGCCGATCTGGTCTATCACCTTGGCGTGCTGATGCATGTGCGCGGCAGTTCGCTTGCCGATGTGCTGACACGGTTGCGCGAACGCCGGCGCGAACCCTGATGCCAGTGTGGACCACCCTTGATGCCCAGCCGCCGCGCATCATCGCGCACCGCGGCGCATCCGGCCTGCGCCCGGAGCACACGCTGGAAGGCTATCGGCTGGCGATTGAATCCGGTTGCGATGTGATCGAGCCGGATCTGGTCGCCAGTCGCGATGGCGTGCTGCTGGCACGCCATGAACGCGAGTTGTCACGCAGTACCGATGTGCGCAGTCGAGCGGAATGGTCGACACGCGCAAATGCAGATTCGCCGCCGCCGCAGCACTGGTACACCGACGAGCATGATTATCAGAGCCTGAGCCTGCTGCGCGCGATCCAGCCGTTTCCCCGCCGCAGCAAGGCCTACGACGGACAGTTTGCGATTCCGACCTTCGACCAGGTGATCGCGTTGGCCGCGGAGCGTTGGCAGCACGGGCTGCCGCTGGCGATCTACCCCGAGCTGAAAGACCCGGCCCTGCTGCTGCAACGCGGAATCGATATTGCAGCCCTGCTGATCGCCGCCTTGCAGCGGCACGGCTTGACTGCGGCGCAGCAGTTGCCTGGCCAGTCCGATCGCTGCTGGGTTCAGTGCTTCGAACTGGAGCCGCTGCAGCGTGTACACACGGCCTGCGGTCTGCCCGTGTTTGCACTGCATGACGCGCTATCCGTAGCTGCGCTGCGGCAGTTGTCGGTCTCGGCGCCCTGGTTGTCCGGTGTGGCATTGTCCAAGGCTGCGCTGATCGGTGCCACAGCGGTGCCTGGTCTGGTCGAGCTGGCACATCAATTGGGCTGGCAGGTACATGTCTGGACGCTGCGCGATGACGCTGTGCTGGGCGGCTTTGCCAATGTCGACGCCGAGTATGCCGAGCTGTTTGCGCTCGGCGTCGATGCGCTGTTCTGTGACTTTCCGGACAGCGCGCTCAGGGCGCGTCAACGCTGGACTTGCTCGCCGGAAACACCGGCGTAAACGCGAGCGGCTCACCCACCTGATGCTGGCTTCGCCACTGTGCGAGTTTCGCCGCCATACGCATGCCACTGGCGATCTGTGGCTTCGAGGCGACGATAGCCTGGTCCTCTTCACGGGCAGCAATCGCGCGTCGGGCCGCGGTGAATGCGGTGATGAAATCGTCGCTGGCATTCAGCGCTTCGGCAAAGTAGGCACGTCCGAAGTAGGTGATATCGGATTCGGCGCCACAACCGAAGGAGGTTCGGTCGGCGCGCGAAGCGGTCATCACCAGGCTGGTAGCGGATTTCAGTCGCGGAATGTAGCCGCCGCTGTAGCAGGCGGAAATGGCGCTGACGTGCCAGCTGATGGCGGCATCGGAGAGTGCCGACGAAATGATTTCAGGCGTGATCTGACGAAGTGGCAGGCCCGCCAGCTCAATCATCAATTCGTGTTCTTCGCTGCCGTGCGAACTGACGAACAGGAACACGATGTCCTCTTCGGCATCGATCAGCTTGCCGATACCCTGCAGACTGCGGCGCAGATTGCGTTCGGTTGCCAGCGGCGTGGTATCCAGCGTCTGCTTGTGGTTGATCAGGGACAGACTGCGCCCGCGTGTCGCGAAGCGCTGGTCGAACAGTGCTTGCGCGTACAGCACTTCATTGGCAAACACATTCTCGCTGGCATAAGCCGCGACTCCGACGAAATAGATGTCGATCTGACCGGGCACCTGCGGCTGCAGCGTGGACAGCAGCTGATCGACGCGCGCGTCCTGCACGGCGAACAGGTCCTCGATCGACTGCCCATCCGGAAGCAGTGGCGGGGCCTCGACTTCCTCCTCGGTTTCCTCATCGCCGCCCCAGCCGTAGATGTATTCGAGGCTGTAGGTTGTTGCCATGTGCGGCAGCGCAAAGCCGAGCGCGGTGAACACGGCGAACGCCAGCACGCGAACCCAGTCCCAGCTCGGCTCCAGCCAATGCCAGAGTCGCAGCGAAGCCAGGAAACTCCATACCGCAACTGCCGGCACCAGTTCGGGTTGACCGAATACGATCCAGCTCGAGTCGAAATCCGGTGTCGCCGCGAGCACGGGCAGGATGAAGGCGCGCATGATCAGGCCCATCACCACCAGCCAGCTCGCAATCGACCACAGCCAGGCCGGTCGTTGGGCCATCTGGCTGAGAAAGGTCGCCAGCAGCAGGCACTTCGTCACCGTCAGTGCACTGCCCTCGAGTCCATCGAGGAAGAATTCCCGCGGCGCGTCCACCAGCAGCAGATTGAGCAGGATGTCGCCGAGCACCGACAACAGAACCGCCAGCCAGAACGTCGCCGCACCGCCGGCTGCCATCCGCTGCCGGAATCCGAGCAGTAGACTGAACCGGAGTCCGGCGATCAGGGTCGAGCCGGTCTCATTCATGCGATCGAATCCAGATCAATGTCCCGCATGCTGGCCACGCATTTGTGGTCGCCGCGCGATTCCGGCGGGGCATCGGGGCGCACCAGTTGTACCGTGTGCAGGCCCGCTTCGCGGGCGGCGTCCAGCTCGGCTTCAATATCGGACAGGAAGACGATCTCACCCGCTGGCCGGCCGATTTCGCTGGCAATCCGACGATAGGAATCCGACTCGCGTTTGCCACCGCTGGTGGTATCGAAATAGGCATCGAACAGTGGCGTCAGATCACCGAACACGCTGTATCGGAAAAACAGCTTCTGCGCCGCGATCGAGCCGCTGCTGTACACATTCAGCCGGTGTCCCTGGACATGCCAGCGGCGCAGGGCGTCATAGGCGTCGACATAGACATGTGCGGTGAAGTCGCCGTGCGCATAGCCTTCGGCCCAGATCATGCCCTGGATCGATTTCAGCGGCGTGATCTTGCGGTCCTCATCGGTCCAGCGCAGCAGGGCAGCGATCTGCTGGTCGAGGCTTGCCGTCGGCTCAGCGAGCTCGGCGCTGACCGCAGCAAGTGCCTGCTGCACGGGAGCCGCAGCGTGATGCCTGCGGACATAGTCGGGCAGTCGCGCCCGCGCATACGGAAACAGCACCTTGTGGACAAAATCGATACGACTGGTGGTGCCCTCGATGTCGGTCAGAACGACGGGCTTCATCAGTTCTCCAGCCTGGGGAATTTTTCGGCGATATCGGTGCCGGTGAAGTCGGCAACCCAGCCGGCCGGATTGGTGAACAACCGGATCGCGATGAAGTAGGGATTCGGTCCCATATCGAACCAGTGCCGGGTATTGTCCGGGACACCGATCAGATCGCCCTGCTCGCACAATACTTCGTACACCTGGTCGTCGAGGTGCAGGCTGAACAGCCCACTGCCCGCAACGAAGAAGCGCACCTCGTCCTCGCTGTGGCGGTGCTCGTTGAGAAATTTCTGACGAAATGCCGCCTTCTCCGGGTGATCCGGGTTGAGGCTGACGACATCGACGGCGACGTAACCCTTTTCCTGCTGCAGGCGCTCGATGTCGGCGCGGTAGGCGGCGATCACTTCGTCCTGGCTGGCGCCTGGGGTCAGTTGCACGGGCGTCTGCCAGCGCTCGAACCGGATGCCGCGGGCATTGAGCAGACTGGCGATGACGCCACCGTCACTGGTTTCGGTATGTGGTCTGGCCGGCGTTTGTTCGCCATAGATGCGCAGTCGTGTCATCAGCGCAGTCTCCTCAGATCAAGTTCACAGGACAGCAGAAATTCGAAGGCATCCAGATGCCGGCGGGTTTCGGCCATGTCGCGGCCCCAGGCGTAGATGCCGTGACCATCGATCAGATAGCCGGTTCCGCGCGGCGTGCCATGCTGCAACTGGCGCGACTCGCCATCGGCGAGCCAGTCTTCGACATAGCCTGCCAATTCGGTCATGTCCTGACTGTTGGGGAATACCGGCACCCGCATCAGGGCCTCGTGGCTGTCGAAGCCGCGAAAGGCCTTGAGCAATTCATAGCCCGCCAGATTCAGCTCGCCGGCTTCGCCGTACAGGCGCGAGGCGACAGTCTGGTTGTGTGAGTGGGTATGCAGTACACAGCCGATCTCCGGGTCGCGCGCATAGAGTTGGGTATGCAGCAGGGTTTCCGCCGATGGCCGGTGCTCGGAACCGACGGCGCGGCCGTGCAGGTCGACGACCATGATGTCGTCCTCGTGCAGATGCCCCTTGTCGCGTCCGGAAATCGTGATGGCGACGTGCAGATCGCTCAGGCGCATCGAGAAATTGCTGCTGGTCGCCGGCGTCCAGCCGAGTGCCGCCAGTTCGCGACCACACTGGGCAAGGGCGATGGCGCATTCACGCCAGCGTTGGTGTTCGTATGGCAAGCTCATCATCAATCCGGAAGGGTAAGCTTGACCAGGGTCAAGCCGAGAAGCGGAAATATAGCGCATCATCCCCTGACGAAAGCGTCTTCAACCTCGATGGAGTGGAGTCATGAGCAAGCAGATCAGTCGCCGCAGTTTTCTGAAGAACTCCGCGCTCGCCGCGTTGGTGCCGCTCGGGCTCAGCGCGGTAGCGCAGCGCGTGCACGCTGCCGAATTGCCGCACCTGGATGAGGCCGACCCGACCGCCGCGGCACTCGGCTACAAGCACGACACCAGCAAGGTCGATTCGGCCAAGTACCCGGCCCACAAGCCGGCCCAGATCTGCGACGGTTGCACCCTGATCCAGGGCACCGCCGGCGAAGCCTGGCGACCCTGTGGCATCTTCCCCGGCAAGGCCGTCAATGCCAAGGGCTGGTGCGCCGCCTTCGCCGCCAAGCCCGCTTAGCTGGAGCACCCCCATACCGCTTGCGGGAGCGCGCCCGGGTGAGAGCAAGGCCACTCCCTCTCCCGCTTGCGGGAGAGGGCCGGGGTGAGGGCAAACACACCTGTATGAACCGGGCTGCTGGCGCCGCCCATCGATTTCACCGAAGATAGTCACTCCAGC
Organism: Pseudomonadota bacterium; assembly: GCA_022843465.1. GTDB lineage: Bacteria > Pseudomonadota > Gammaproteobacteria > Xanthomonadales > Ahniellaceae > 0-14-3-00-62-12. The sequence goes on from JALHNO010000002.1 coordinate 347,594, forward strand.
GCGTCCGTAGCTCAGCTGGATAGAGCATCAGGCTTCGAACCTGGTGGTCGGGGGTTCGAGTCCCTCCGGGCGCGCCAATTCACTGTTCCGGGCCCCAGGTCCTGCAAATCGTTGGTCGCTGGCTGCCGCATGCCGGGCCGGTGCAGACAACCCTCGGATCAAGCCTCTCGATTGGATGTCACTGGGCGACAGTTCTGCTCGACTTCCGCTGGCACAGGTGCTCCGCACAGCCGCGTCGTTCGCGCATGTGCAAAGGGTATCGCCGAACTCCCACGTGGCACTCCTTGCCGGGCGAGCTCCTGGCTGAAGCATTTCCTGAGGCGTGCTGCGTGCGCTGGGCAGGTCTCAGTCGCCGGCGTCGAGGATCAGCGGAATCCCCGGGTAGTGCGTCGCATACGCCTTGCGTTCGAGGCGACAGGATTCCGCGCCCATCTCAAAGTCCCGGCAGGCAGTGGGGCGCTGCGCGTAGATTCCACAGCGCATGTGATGCTGGTCCAGCGCGATGCACCAGCCTTCCTCGTTCTTGCCCATCACTTCGATGCCGAATTCGTCCAGATCCACCAGGGCCGGCGGTACGCGATCCCCAGGTGACAGCATCACAGTCAAACGACAACAGACAGCATCGCAGCGGGCGCACTGGACACCGGGGTCGACATGGCACGCATCGCTGGTTGAGGAAGCCATCATCATCCTCCTTATACACCGGGAATGCAGACTGTAGGGTGGGTCCCGAAAATTGGTACCCGCCGCATGCCTCCACGTCGGCCGATGCTCTGCGGCACGGGCGACTTTCTGTACGCGCAATGCCTGAACGTCTCGATGGCCTCTTCGTTGATCAGTGCGCACGAACCCGAGCAATAGCCGCCGAACTCCACGCATCGATGTCCACGTCCAAGCTGCGTCAGTCCGCAACACCTGGACCCAATGGCCTCTGCTGCCGATGCGCTGCGGCAGCCGGGTAGGCCAACACCCGCCAAGCCTGGTTGCCTCAACTTCCGACGGGTTCGTCTTGAGCATCGCGATCAACGCGGCCGAGTTCTTTCAGGGGCAAGCCTGCCACCTGGGCTAGAATCCGGGACCTGCCGGATGGTCCGGCGCGCCCGACGGTACCCCCATTGCACATCACCCTGCTGCATCTGATTGCGCTTCTGCTCGGACTGGCGTTCGGTGTCCTGATCAGCTGGCTGATGATGCGCGGCCGGCGCGATCTGGCGCTGGCGGCGGGGCGGGCGGAGGGAGACGTGGAGCGGCAGGTGCTGCTGGAGCGTCTGCAGGCGGCGCTTCGGGATATCGAGCAATTGCGCGATCGGCTGGGCGTTGCCGAGCAGTCAGGGCAGAGACTTCAGATGGAGTTGTCCGAACGGGTGCGTGAGGGCGCACAGTCGGCCGAGCGTGCGGCGCGACTGCCGGCGCTGGAGTCGGCGCTGCAGGATTCACGGCGCGCGCATGCCGATCTCGAGGTGCGCGCGGCACAGCTGGCCACCACGCTGGATCAGGAGCGCAGCCGCAGCCAGGAACAGCTTGCCCTGCTCAACGAGGCGCGCGAACAGCTGAGCCTGCAGTTCAAGGCGCTCGCCAACGAGATTCTCGAGGAGAAGAGCCGCAAGTTTGCCGAACAGAATCAGGTCAGTCTCGGCCACCTGCTCAATCCGCTGCAGGAGCGCATCCAGAGCTTCCAGTCGAAGGTCGAAGAGGTCTACGTCAACGAGAGCAAGGATCGCAGCGCGCTGGCCGAGCAGGTGAAGATGCTGACCTTGCTCAACAACACCTTGAGTGCCGATACCCAGAACCTGACGCTCGCGTTGAAGGGCGATCGCAAGGCACAGGGCAACTGGGGCGAGATCATTCTCGATGAAGTGCTGGAGAAGGCCGGCCTGCAACGCGGTCGTCATTACGATCGGCAGACCAGTGTGCGCAGCGAGGATGGCCAGTCGCATGTGATCCCCGATGTGGTGGTGCGTCTGCCGGGCGAGGGCGAGCGCCATCTGGTGGTGGATTCCAAGCTGACCTTGCCCGACTACCGGGCGTTTGCCGATGCCGATAGCGAGGACGAGCGCCAGGCGGCATTGAAGCGTCATCTGACTGCGATGCGCGCGCACATGAAGGGCCTTTCGGAGAAGAACTACCAGAGTCTGTATGGTCTGAAGTCACTCGATTTCGTGGTGATGTTCGTGCCGCTGGAGCCTGCCTTCATGCTGGCGGTCACCAATGATCGTGAGCTTTTCCAGCATGCCTGGGAGAAGAACATTCTTTTGGTCAGCCCGAGCACCCTGTTGTTCGTGGTGCGCACCGTCGCCTATCTCTGGCGCCAGGAGGACCTCGGCCGCAATGCCCTCGAGATTTCCCGGCGCGGAGGCGAGCTGTACGACAAGCTGGTCGGCTTTGTGGCCGATCTGCAGCAGGTCGGTGAACGCCTCCAGCAGGCCCAGGACAGCTACGCCACGGCGCGCCGCAAGTTCAGCGAGGGCCCAGGCAATCTGATCGGTCAGGCCGAGAAGCTGCGCAAGCTCGGCGTCAAGCCGAGCAAGAAATTGCCGCGCGGCTGGACCGCGGATGCCAGCGGGCCGGATGCCGAAGTCGCGCCCGAACTCCCTGCCGCCGCCGCGGGCCACGACGAGTCGTCCGGAGCCTGACGCCCGGCCGCTGCGGCGACGCAGCAAGACAGGCGATCCGATTGCGGATACAAGGGGCGCGGTCGCACTGTCATCAGATTTTTATGCGCGACCAGCAGACTGCAATCCTGGACAGTGGCGGCGAGCCGCGTGGTAGGACCAAGGAAGGTTGATTCGGACTGCGCGCCTCCATACCGCGCGGTCGACGACCGGGTGCCCGTAGGCATCCAGCAAGTCTTTCGGGGAGAGTGCGGCATGTTGCAGACGCGTCGGTTTGCGCGCTGGGGTGCGCTTGTTCTTGTGATCGCCGGGCTTGCGCCTGCTGCTGCGGTCAGTCCGGATCATCATGAGTTCGAAGCCAGTCTGTATGCGCCGTTTCGCGGCGAGGCCGCCGAGGGACGCGAGTTCAAGCTGGCCTTCGGTTTCATCGATGCCCGCGATCCTTCGACGGTGGCATGGCGGCTGGAGCTGTTCGCCGAGGGCGGTACTCAGGCCCTGCGCAGCTGGCGCGGCGAAGAGCGACTGTTCCAGAAACAGATCGAGGTCATCGTCCCCTGGGATGCCCGCGATCAACACAAGCGACGCTTTCCGGATGGTTTCTACAACGCGCGGCTGACTGCGGTCTCCGGCGATCCACTGCTGATGCGCACCCGTCCCGGCACGCTCGAGCAACGCGTCGATGACGCGCTCGCAGAATCCAGCGACGCCATCGTGCAGGAGTGGCAGGTGCATATCGGTACGCCGCCGGTTGTCCGCATGCCGGCGTTCCGCGCGATGCCACAGGGCGCCCAGGCCGAGAAGTCCGCGGCCGCGATCGGCTCGTTGCCGTACACGGTCTATCTGGGCAATCTGCACACGCAGAGCAACGACTCCGATGGTGGTGGCGCGATTCCCGGCTGCACGAGTTCGCAGTCGGCGCAGTCCGGTGCCTTCGGTCCCAACGATGGCTTCATCTATGCCCGCGGTCGTGGGCTGGATTTCTCGGCGGCGACCGAGCACAACCATTATTTTGATGGTTCTTCGAGCACCAATACTTCGGCCAGTGCCACCACCGCACGCAACCGCTACGCCGCTGGCGTCACCGCGGCCAACAACTACAGCGCCGCCAATCCGGGATTCCTCGCGCTGTACGGAATGGAGTGGGGTGTCATCAGCAATGGTGGACATCTGAACATCCTCAATGCCACTGAACTGTTTGCCTGGGAATACAACAGCAGCAACCAGTTGCTCGGCGACACCTTCGTCGCCAAGAACGACTACGCCAGCCTGTACACCACTATGCGCAGCAAGGGCTTTGTTGGCCAGTTCAACCATCCTTCGTCGTCGGGACAGTTTCTGATCGGCACGACCGCACTGGCCTACAGCGCCGATGGCGACGAGGTGATGGTGCTGGCCGAGATCCAGAACACCTCGGCCTTTTCCAGCAATACCACCGAGACCGAGACCGGCCGCAGTACCTACGAACCCGCCTACAAGATCCTGCTCGAACGCGGCTATCACGTGGCACCGGCAACCAACCAGGACAACCACTGCGCCAACTGGGGCGCGAGCTGGACCAATCGCACCGGCGTGCTGATTCCCAATGGCACGGCACTTGGCAAGACCGCCTTTGTCGATGCGCTCAAGGCCCGACGCGTGTTTGCCACCAGCGACAAGAATTCGCAGATCGTGCTGACCGCCAATGGCCGCCTGATGGGCGAGCGCTTCAACAACAGTGGGCCGCTGAACCTCGTGGTCAACTTCGCCAACACGGCCGGGCGCACGGTGTCCCAGGTACAGATTCTGGAGGGCGTGCCGGGTCGCAATGGCACGGTGACGACCCTGGCGAGTACGGCCACGCACACGACGACGCCCGCGGTCGGTCAGCACTTCTACTACGCGCGCATTACCCAGGATGATGGCAAATTGCTGTGGTCAGCGCCGATCTGGGTCAACCAGACTTCCGGCACGCCGGCCAATGTGCCGCCAGTGGCGAACTTCAGTTTCAGTGTCAACGCGCTCGCGGTCACGTTCAGCAATACCTCGACCGACAGCGATGGCAGTATCGCATCGCAGAGCTGGAACTTCGGTGATGGCGGCACGGCGACGACCAGCAGCCCCAGCAGGACCTACGCGTCGGCGGGGACCTATAACGTGAGCCTGACGGTGACCGACAATCTTGGCGCCAGTCATGCGGTGACCAAGGCCGTCACGGTGAGTGCCGCGCCGACGGGCACGGCTTTGAGCAATGGCGTGGCACGCACCGGGCTTTCCGGCGCGACCGGGAGTTCCACTGCGTTCACGCTTGCCGTGCCGGCCGGCGCGACCTCGTTGAGCTTCGTGACAAGCGGCGGAACCGGCGATGCCGATCTCTATGTCCGCTTCGGATCGGTGCCGACGACAACGACCTATGATTGTCGTTCGATCGCCGACGGCAATGCCGAGACCTGCCCCATCGCCAGTGCGCAGGCGGGTACCTATCACGTGCTGATCAGCGGCTACGCTGCCTACTCCGGCATGTCGCTGACCGGAAGCTACAGCACCGCGAGTGCCAGCTTTTTCCAGAACACGACCGATTACCCGATCACCGACAACGCGACGGTCGACAGCCCGATCACGGTCAGCGGTCGCAGCGGCAATGCGCCCGCCACACTTTCGGTCGCCGTCAACATCGTGCATACCTATCAGGGCGATCTGAAGGTCGATCTGGTTGCGCCCGATGGCTCGCTCTACAACATCCACAACCGCACCGGTGCCGGTACCGACAACATCATCAAGACGATCAGCATCAATGCCAGCAGCGAACCGGCCAATGGCGGCTGGAAACTGCGGGTGAACGACAATGGTGCGGGGGATACCGGCTATATCAACAGCTGGTCGATGCAGTTCTAGCGGGCCAGAAATTGTGCGCCGCAGATGCGGGCGCGCGCCAGATCCGGTCGCGGTTCGTCGCTGTGGCCGGCCCTCCCTGCATGCTGGCTTGCTCCGCGCCCGGGCGCTGGTGGTCTCTGGATCAGGACGTTGTGGCAGTCCCTGCTGGCTGGCTGCAATCGTGTCAAGACGCAAACTGGCCACGTGCCAGTTGGCGGCGATTGCCTTCGTGTTCTATTGTGCGGCACAGCACGAGTAGGTGCCGGGATCTGGTGAACGCAGGTTCTGCGGAGGCAGGATCGCGTTGCGCGGAACGTGGCGTCGGGACGGTCCCCATGGCCGCAGTTGGGCTTGTCACTTGCGGGAAGGAACCACATGCAGCACACGACCTGGGTTGGGCTGGCACTGACCGGTTTGGTCGCGGGCGGCTCGGCGCTGGCCGCAGATCCGCAACCAGCAGTGGCTCCGCCCGAGCCGGTGAGCGGCGCAAACGATACGCCCACTGCCTTGCAGGAAGTGCTGGTCACTGCGCGCAAGAAGTCGGAGTCGCTGCAGCGGGTGCCGATGAGCGTGGTCAGCCTGGATGCCGGGCAACAGCACAAGCTGGCGATCGATGACCTGAGCGATCTGGGTCGTGCCGTGCCCGGCCTGCAGCAGAGCGATCTTGCGATCACCAGTCGGCTGAGTCTGCGCGGAGTGAATTCGGGCGACAACAATGCCTTCGAGCAGGCGGTCGGCGTCTATGTCGATGGCATCTTCCGCGGCCGGATGAACCAGCAGCACCTGGGTCTGTTCGATCTTGAACGCATCGAGGTGCTGAAGGGTCCGCAGGTTGCGCTCTACGGCAACAGCTCGATTGGCGGCGCGATCAGCGCCGTGACTCGCAAACCCTCGTTCGATCCCGGGGCCGAACTGCGCCTGGGCTATGAGAGTGAATACCAGAATCTTCAGGCGCAGGCGGGCGCGGATCTGCCATTGAGCGAGGATCTGGCCATCCGGTTTGCGGCTACCTGGAGCGATCAGGATCGCGGCATTTCACGCAACGATGCCAATGGAAACAGCGAGCCGCGCATGCAGCGCGATGGCGTGCGGCTGTCGGCACTCTGGCTGCCAACCGATGCCCTGAGCGTATCAGTGCGCCACGAGCAGGGCGATTTTGCCCGTGAAGGGCATATCTTCGATGTGTTCAAACACGTCGATGGCCAGGGCAATCCCTGGCCTGGCTCGGTGTTCACAGGTCTCAACGACGGTCGCCTGAACATCGGCAATGGCGATCCCTTCAAGTATCAGGATGGCTTCCAGCGCACAGGGATCAACGAGTCAATGCTGGAGTTGCAATACGTCGGTGCCGATGTCACCTTGACCGCGATCACTGGTCAGAGCCGCTACGACTACCGGCACTCGGCTGACGTCGATCTCACGCCGGCGACCGTCATCAACGTTTTTCAGGATGAGGATTACCGTCAGTTCTCCCAGGAGGTCCGACTTTCCAGTGGCGACGACGCGGGTCTGAACTGGCTGGTCGGTGGCTATTACCAGCGCGACCAGTTCGACAACGATTACCTCTCCGATTTCAACCTCCCGGCATTGCTGGCACCCGCCTATGGAATTCCAAACGGGTTGGCTGCACAACTTGTTGATCCGTTTGCCCGCCACATCAGGCTCGAGCAGCGGACCGGGCAATCGGCGCTGTTTGGCCATCTCGATGTTGCGCTGAATGATCAGCTGACGGCAGGCGTCGGGCTGCGTTATCAACGTACACGCAAGGACGCCGAGCAGGCCGTGTTTGCCGCCGGCATTGACCATGTCGACGGCCCGGGGCGGCTGGTCGACCTGCGCTGGCTCGATCCTGGCCTGGCGCCGCTCCTGCTGGGCAATCCAGAATACCTGGCCAATCCGACCGGCTATGTGCTGCGACTCGCCGATGGCCGCCTGGTGCAGCCGCTGCTGGCGCCCAACAACGTGCTCGGCTACAGCATCGTATCGGCGGGCAATGGCGTACTGCATCAGTTTGCTGGTCTCTCACGGAATGAGGCTCATCCGATGCTGCAGCTCAGCCTGGCCTGGCAACAGGCGCCCGATCTGATGCTGTATCTCGCTTGGGCGAATGGCGCCAAGGCGGGTGGATTCGATTTTCTGTACGAAGGCGGCGATCCCGATCAGGTCGAATATGCCGACGAAAGCGCGAGCGTGTTCGAGCTCGGCTTCAAGCGCGACTGGCACAATCTGCGGCTGAACATGGCGGCCTTCCATGGTCGCTACGATGATCTGCAGGTGTCGGTGTTCGATGGCGGAATCGGCTTCATCGTCGGTAATGCCGCCAGTTCGACTTCGCGCGGTATCGACGGTGATCTGGTCTGGCAGATCGACCCCCGCTGGCGCGCGCTGGCGCAATGGTCCTGGGTCGACTTCCGCTACGATCATTTCCCCGATGCCAGCTGCAGTACCACGGAGCGACTCAATGGCAGCGGCCCGCAATGTGACTGGTCGGGCCGACGGACGCCCTTCGTTCCCGTGTTCGAGGCTGCCATGGCACTCGAATACCTGCAGGCCTTCGACGTCTGGTCACTGCAACACGGCCTGCGCCTGAGCTACAAGGGCAGCCACTACACCGCCTCGGATCTGGAGCCACAAACGCGCCAGGACGGCTATGCCTTGCTCGACTACCGCCTGCAGTTGCAACGCTTGTCGGCCGACTGGAGCCTGGGTCTGTTCGGACGCAATCTGGGCAACCAGCGCTACAACGTATTCACGTCGGTGATCCCGCTGGCGCCTGGTGGAGCATTTGCCCATGTGCTGGCGCCCGGTCGCGAACTTGGTGTCGAATTCGCCCTGCGCTTCTGATTGCTGGCGCCGTCTGCTGCCCACCGCTCTGATCCTGAACCTGACACCCGAGTGACTCCGGGACCTGCATGGCGAACCCGCCGCCAGCGCGGTAACCTGCTGCATCAGACGCCACGGGGTGCGTCTGAACAATTCGGGCGAGCCCGGGGCTCAGCAAATCGGGCTCGAAGCGTGGGAGTCACAACGGTGCAACTGGCTGGCTTCCAGCTCGATGAGGTGATCTACGCCGCTGGCGAGACGGTGGTTGCGACCGCGACCGCGGCCAACGGGCAGCGTGTGGTCCTCAAGTATCTCGACAGCGAGCGGCCGGCGCCCGAGCTGATCGCGCGCTGGCGTCATGAATTCTCGGTTTTGCAGGCGATTGATTCGCCCTACGTGATCAAGGCGCATGCGCTCGAACAGATCGACCGCAGCACGGTACTCGTGCTGGAAGACTTCGCCGCGGTCAGTCTGCGCCAGTTGATCGAGCGCGGCGCGCTCGATCTTTCCGACCAGCTCACCCTGGCGATCCGCCTGGCCAAGGCCATTGGTGCGGTGCATGAGCATCGCCTGATCCATGGTGATGTGGCTCCGAAGAATGTGCTGGTCGATCCGGTCTCACTTGAAATCAAACTCTGCGACTTCGGTCTGTCGACCCGGCTCGACATCCAGCCACGACGCTCCGACGGCGGGCCGATGGCCGGCACGCTGGAGTACATGTCGCCGGAGCAAACCGGTCGTACCAATCTCGACATCGACTACCGCAGCGATTTCTACTCGCTCGGTGCCAGCCTTTACGAATTGCTCTCGGGGCGGGAACCGTTCGTGGCGAGCGACCCGATGAGTCTGCTGCACGCCCAGCTCGCGAGCATCCCGGTGCCCTTGCATGAGCTCGATGCCGGCATTCCGGAACAGTTGTCGGCCATCGTGCAGAAGCTCCTTGCCAAGCATCCCGACGACCGCTACCAAAGCAGCTTCGGATTGATTCGCGATCTCGAGGCCTGTGCCGAAAGCTGGCGGCTGTATCAGCGTATGGAACGCTTTCCGCTCGGCCGTTCCGATGTGCCCGAGCGCTTCTGTGTCTCCCAGAAGCTCTATGGACGCCAGGCCGAGTGCGCCGGCATCCTGGCTGCGTTCAAGCGCGTAGTGGCCAGTGGTTCGGTCGAGATGCTGCTGATCAGCGGCTACTCCGGGATCGGCAAGACCGCCCTGGTCAGCGAGCTCAATCGCCCGGTGCTGGCGCGACGCGGTTATCTGTTGCGCGGCAAATGCGACCAGTACAGTCGCAATCAGCCTTATGTGGCGCTGATTCAGGCCTTCGGCCAGATGCTGCATTCGCTGGCCACCGAAGGCGCCGAGCGTCGCCAGTACTGGAAGGGCCGGCTCGCCGACGCGCTCGGTGCCAACGCCGGCGCGATTGCCGAGCTGATTCCCGAGCTTGCCATCCTGCTCGGAACCGCACCGCCGCTGCCGCAGTTGCCGCCGGCCGAGAGCGAGCAGCGCTTTCATATCGCGTTTTCCCAGTTCGTGCTGGCGCTGGCCGCGCGCAGTCACCCCCTGCTGCTGTTTCTCGATGACCTGCAATGGGCTGATGTATCGACCCTGCGCCTGCTGGAATACCTGATGCGCGCCGATGGCGAACGCAGTGTGCTGATCATCGGCGCCTACCGTGACAACGAAGTGCAGGACGGCGATCCCCTGCGGATCAGCATCCAGGCGATCGAGCGCGGTCCGGCACGAATCGAGCATCTGCGGCTGGGTCCGATGCCGGATGACGAAGCCCGTCAGCTGATTGCCGATACCTTGCATCTGAGCGCCGAGCAGGTGGCGCCGCTGGCTGAACTCTGTCTGGAAAAGACCCGCGGCAATCCGTTTTTTCTCAGTCAGTTTCTGCGTCGGCTGCACGAGCAGGGCGACATCTGGTATCAGCGCGAGCAGGGCGCCTGGCGCTGGGATCTGCAGCGCATCCGCAGCCGCGGCATGACCGACAACGTGGTAACCCTGCTGTTGGCCAAGCTGGTCACTTTGCCGCCGGCAACGCAGGCGTTGCTGGCGCGTGCCGCGCATCTGGGCAACCGCTTTGACCAGCGCGAACTGATGGCCATCGGTGAGCAGGGTGCTGACGCGACCGCTGATGTCCTCTGGCCGGCACTGCAGTCGGGCTTGCTGGTGCCTTTGAACGAGGACTACAAATTCGCACACAGCCCGGAGCGGCTGAAGGATGCCTGCTACCGCTTCCTGCATGACCGCGTCCAGCAGGCCGCGCATGAACTGGTCAGCGAAGACGAGCGGCCGGCCCTGCGTTTGCGCTGCGGTCGACTGCTGCTGGCGGCCAGCACCGAGGCGGAGCTCGACGAGCGACTGTTCGTCATTCTGGAGTCGCTCAATGCTGCCATAGAACTCATCGATGGCGACGTCGAGCGCGCCCAACTGCTCGCGCTCAATCTGCGCGGAGGCATCCGCGCGAAGTCTTCATCTGCCTATGATGCAGCGGTGGAGTTCCTGCGCAATGCCGAGCATCTGCTGCCTGGCGATGCCTGGCAGGCACAGCCCGAGCTGGCTCTGAGTCTGCACAAGCATCTTGCCGAAGCCGAGTATCTGGCAGGACATTTCGACGCCGCCGAGGCGCGTCTGCAGCATCAACTGCAATGTGCGCCCAGTGTGGCTGGAAAGGTCAGTCTGTGCCTGGTGCAGGCCGACCAGTTGCAGATCCGCGGGCGATTTGCCGATGCCTTTGTGGTTCTGTGCCAGGCTCTGGCCCTGCTGGGACGGCGTTTTCCGGAAACCGAGGTCGAGGCTGGCGAGTGCTTCGTTGCCGAGTTCGCACAGATTGATGCACAGCTGTCTGGCCTGGGCGAACTCGAACTGCTCTCGCAGCCGGAAATGACCGATGCCGAACGACTGCTGGAGATGCAGATCTACTTCGGGCTCGCCTATGCGACCTATCAGACCAACCGGGGGCTCGGTTATGTGCTCGGTGCCTGCCGCATGGTCCAGGTCACCCTGCAGCACGGTCTCTGTGATCTGAGCTGCATCAGCTACGTCACCCTGGGCACCGCGATGGCCGCAATCGGCAAGCCCTATCCGGCGGTGCACGCAATGGGAAGGTTGGCGCGCCGTTTGTCCGAGCAGCGCGACAGTCCGTATTTCAGGCTCTCGGTCTACCAGTATTTCGGTGGCTTTTATCAGCACTGGTGTGAGCCGTTGCGCGACACCTTGCCCTACCTGGAGCAGGGACTGAACATGGGGCGCGCCGGCATCAATCCGCTGGCAGCGGGATACTGTGCGCTGATGCGTCCGGTCAATGGTTTCATCATGGGCGCTTCGCTGGACGATATCGAGCTGGAAGCCGAGCAGGGCCTGGCCTTTCTGCAGCGCAGTCGCCAGCCGGTCACCGAGGCAATGCTTCGCTGCGGCGTCTTGCAGCCGTTGGCGGCGTTGCGCGGCAAGACGCTGAAGCCCCAGGGATTCGATACACCCGAATTCCGCATCGGCAGTGTCCTCAACGACGACTTCGATACCCCATCGGTCTGCCTGGCCTTCTACAGTTTTGCAATGACGCGGCATGCCTACCTGTTCGATGCGGCGCAGGAGTGGCGCAGTGCCTCGAGCAAGCTGGCGATGATCGGGAAGATGATGCCGGATGGTCCGACCCTGGTGGAGGCGAGCTTTTTTCGCGCGCTGGGACTGCTCAAGCCGGGCTTTGCGGATGACCTCGATCCCCGGGATGCCCTCGAAGAGGCGGTGTCCCTGCTCAGACGGTTCGAGACCTGGGCCGAACACTGCGTCGAGAATTTCCAGCACAAGGCCCTGCTGATCGCGGCCGAGCTGGCCCGGGTGCGCGGCGAAAACCCGGTCGCAATGGAACTCTACGCACGCGCCATCGATGCCGCCTCCGAGGCGGGCTTTGCCCACTGCGAGGCGCTCTGCAATGAACTCTATGCGCGCTTCTGGCTGGAACAGAATCAGCGCCAGTTGGCCAGCAACTTCATTCGCGAGGCGTACTTCCAGTACCAGCGTTGGGGTGCGATCGCGAAATGCCGGCAAATCGAGGCGCAGTGGCCACAGATTCTGTTCCGCGCGATCGAATTGCGCCGCGCGACCTCCAGTTCAAGCGGCACCTACGGCGGTGTGTCATCGTCGGTAGGCCTGCTGGATCTGCATTCCCTGCTCAAGGCCAGTCGGCTGCTTTCGCAGGAAGTACAACTTGAGGCCCTGCTGCAGAAGCTGCTCGGCATCGTGCTGGAGAACGCCGGCGCCGAGTACGGCGCGATCGTGCTGGCCGAAGACGACGAGCTGACCGTCGAGGCAGTCGGTCGCTTCAGCGAAGGAGTGATGGTCGAGTACAGCCACGTGGGCGCGGCGCTCGCGGGCGCGCCGGCCGAAAAACTGATGGCACTTCCGGTCGAACTGCTCGAGTACGTTCGGCTGAGTCGCCAGGTTCTGGTGCTCAGCCAGCCTGCCGGTGACGTCCGCTTCGCCCAGGGCAACTACATCCGCAGCAAGGCCCCGAAGTCGGTGCTGGTGCTGCCGGTCCTCAATCAGGGTCGCCTGGTCGCGATCATCTATGTGGAAAACAATCTGCTCGAGGGCGCCTTCACCGAGCGTCACGTGAAGACGCTGGAGCTGCTCGGTGCCCAGGCGGCGATCTCGCTGGTCAATGCACGCCACGTCGAGCGACTCGAACGCAAGGTCGCCGAGCGCACCGAGGAACTGCGCAGGATGAGCATGCGCGACGGCCTGACCGGCATCGCCAACCGCCGCAGCTTTGACGAGCGGATCGCCAGCGAATGGCGGCGCGGCCTGCGCAGCGGCAAGTCGCTGTCCCTGATGATGATCGACATCGATCACTTCAAGCCCTACAACGATCATTACGGGCATGTCGAGGGTGACCGCTGTATTCGCGCGGTTGCCCAGGCGCTGTCCCAGGTCGTTCATCGCGGTACCGATCTGGTGGCGCGCTACGGCGGCGAAGAATTCGTCGTGGTCATGCCGGATACCGATGCCGATGCCGCGCTCTGGTTGGCCAATGCCTGCCTGCAGACCATCGCCGGACTGGCGATGGAACACGCACACTCGACCGCCGCTGAAACCATCAGCATCAGCATCGGCATGTGCACGATCGTCGCGGATGCCACGCTCAACGCCGAAACCCTGGTGACCCGAGCCGATCAGGCCCTGTACGAGGCCAAGCGCAGTGGTCGCAACCGGGTCTGCATCTGGAGCGCATCTGCTCCGGTCGATACGGTCACCAGCGCCGGATAGGCGGCCGTTGGCGGAGCGCACTTCCGGCAAGCGATAGCGGTCATCGCAGGCATTGCCGGCCGCATCGCAGGCGGATACGGCCGGCTGAAGATCAGATGCTGATGCTGTTCGGGATCTGCGATGGCAGCTGAAACGGATACGGCATCGGCCGGTCTGTGTTGCGCTTGCGGATCTCGATTTCGATCAGGGCCAGCGCGTCCTGCAGATCGGCCACCAGCGGCTGCACCCTAGGATCGGTGAAATAGGGATCGCGCGGATTGTGCTCGTAGCGACCGAAGGTGTCGTACTGCACCGCGGACAGCAGATACTCGAAGGTGGCACCGTAGAGTGCGATGTCCAGCGGCGGATACCAGGGCAGGCAGTCGTTGATCGTCTCGAGTTTCATGCTGCGCGTCGGCGAGGGTCGGTACAGGCTGCCGCCGACGCTGGGCACATAGGACATCAGCGGATACTGCGCATAGTTCACCGAGGCGTGCCTGGGACCGGCCGTGTAAAGGATCAGGGCGATCATGTCGATCAGATAGTCCAGCCGCTCGATGCGCCAGGGACGTTCGCTGTCACCGGTCGCAGTGAGGCCGCCGAGACCCTTGAAGCCGCAGTACTGCGGCGCGGTCAGTTCCCAGATCCAGCCTTGAAGTTCGACATCCGCGCGGACGTCCTCGTCGCTACGGTAGTAGACGCCGAGATACGCTGTGACGTAGTCGCGGATTGCGCGCCAGAGCAGGAGGGTGTCGTCACGGAACGGAAACTCCGGCAGGCGGTCCACACCACGCAGCTCAAAATCACGGTTCGGAAAGTGTTCGTCCCAGCGCCAGGCCTGGTGCGCCCGGGTAACCAGTTGCAGACTCGACTCGATCGCGATGCCGACATTGCAGGCGACTACGCCGCCCGGCACGATCAGGCTGTGAATCGCGTCATCATTGATATTGATGGTGAAGCGGAAGTGCGGCGTCAACAGCTTGTAGAGCGGATGGTTCACTGCCAACTGGCGGTGCATGGCGACGATCATCGGCTCGATGATCAGGTGGGTGTCGCCCAGATGCGCCACCGCCTCATGCTGGATCGCGCTGCAGACATTCATTGTGTATTTGGCGATTCGCCATTTCAGGCCGTTGCGGTCGTTGCCATTGGCGCAATCGTTCGGGGTGTAGATCGGTGTCGCCTCGGCATCGAACTTCTGGCCAAGCTGGATGGCGATCGGTTGCAGTGCACCGCCGGGTGGGAATCCCGCTGGCGGCGTCGGGTTCCAGTAGAACAGTCCGATCGGTGCCGTGATGTAGCGCTGCTCGCCGTGCAGTGCCTCGGTCTTTGCGTCTGCCAGCTGTGCGTAGTCGACCACGCACAGGCGACCCTGATCGGCCGCCTCTGCCAGGGTCAGTTGCGCTTGCCCGGTGACGCTCTGCAGGACCGCATCGGTGACTGGCATTTTGTGCAGCAGATCGGACAGCGCACAGGCCTTGCCTGCTGGTTCGCTGGAGTTGCTGACACCGCGCAACTGGGTGGTATTGAAGCCGGCGATCTGCAGATGGCCGAAGAACCAGTCCTGTTCGCAGGGCGCGCCTTCGCTGGGCATCCAGGGTTGGCGCTCGATCGTCAGCGCCATCGGCTTGGGCATGATCGGGAACATCGCAGCGTAGTCGTCGATGCTGCTGGGCTGAAGGTAGCCGCGACCATGCGGGGTGCTGAGCATGTCGTACAGGGTGGACTTCAGAAATGCTGTGGGCCCGGTGGCAAGGATTTCCTTGAACATCTTGTCGAGCCCCTCGACCATCGCCGCGACATCCTTCGGGATATTGATCATCCCCTCGAGCGCAGCCGGCAATTCGGCCATCGCCTTGAGCAGGGCATGCAGGTCCTTGGCGTCGCGCAGCGGGTGCAGCAGACTGAAATCCTTCTCGAACGTTTCCCATGCGGTGCGGACATCGGTGACTGCCTGTGTCGGCAGATCGCCCTTGAGCTCGCGCTCGAGCAGCATTCCGACGACATTCTTGAAATTCTCCAGCATCGGCACGAATACCTTGAGTACCTGGGTTTCGTAGTCGAGCGTAAACTTTTCCGGCCCCGGCAGATCGGCCGACATCGGCACCGCTTCCAGATAGCTGCGCATGTAGTTGTAATTGGTGCGTGCCATGGCGAGTTGGTCGGCGCGCGCCAGTTGGGCCTCGGCTGAGTCCTGCTGGCGAAGGGTGGGCACTGCGGTAGACAGTTTCGTCATTGACATGCGGGGATCCTGTTCGGGAATGGGGCGCGTGCAGTCGGGTGCTGCTGCTCGGCATCGCGTACACAAGCTATCGTCTGCGAGGCAGGTTCGGCAAGCTCGCCAAGAGCTTCCCGCATTCGCCCTGACCGGGGGCGCTGCCGCTGTTGAAGTTAATTACGTGAACAATTAATATGCGCCATGGCCAAGTCGCGCAATCAACCAGACCGGACAGACCGCTCCGCCACGGCTGCGGCTTCCCGGCAGGCACGATCCACAGCGGACCAGGGTAACGACGCGGCTCCGTCGCGGGCACCAGGACGGCCCACGGGGAACACCGCAGATCACCGCGCCGCACTGCTGGATGCGGCACAGGCGATCTTTGCGCGCGCCGGCTTTGCGGCCAGCAGCCTGCGCACAATCGCACGGGAGGCACGCGTGACCCCGGCGCTGGCGCACTATTATTTTCTCGACAAGGGTGGCCTGCTGACCGCAGTGATCGAGGAGCGGGTCGCTCCGCTGGTGGCCGCGGTCATCAGCGAACTCGAATCCGCCGGCGATGATCCGCTGGCTGCGATCCGCGCATTCGTGGTCGCCTACACGCGCACCGCAGCGAACAATCCCTGGCTGCCGCGGCTGGTGATGCGCGAGGTCCTGAGTGAGGAGGGCGTGTTGCGCGAAGCCTTCATCCAGCGCTTCGCCCGCGGCATCGCCGGCGCCCTGCGCAGGCATCTTGCGCAGGGCAAGAAACTCGGACTGCTGCGTGCCGACCTCGATGTCGCGGCCACCGTGATGTCGATCATGTCGCTGTGCATCTTCCCGTATATCGCAGCGCCGCTGGTATCCGATGTGCTCGGCATCCGCCTGGACCCTGCCCGCGCCAGCGCGCTGTCGAGCCACCATCTGGGCATCCTGATGAATGGCTTCCTGGAGTCGACATGAACAAGCCACTGGTGATCGCGTTGCTCTCGCTGACTTTGCTGGACGCATGCAAGCCCGAAGCACAGCACGTGCTCGGCACCCTCGAGCGTGATCGCATCAGCCTGCCGTCGCCGAGCTACGAACGCATTGCCGAGATCCGCTTTGCGGAAGGCGATCGCGTGCAGGCTGGCGACCTGGTGCTGAGTCTGGAATCGGAACGCACCCGGGCGCGCGCCGACGCCGCCCTCGGTGATCTGGCACGCGCCCAGGCCGCACTGGCCGAGGCCCAGGCGGGTCCGCGTCCGGAAGCCATCGCCGAGGCGCAGGCGCGCTGGCGCAAGGCGCGCAGCGTCGCGCTCAATGCCGAACAGGAATTCCAGCGGGTCGCTGCCATCGTCGCGCGTAAATTGTTGCCAGCCGCGGAGCTGGACCGGGCACGGTCTGCGCGCGATGTCGCCAACTCCGATGTGTCGGCGGCGCGCTCCGCAGTGGATGTGCTGTTGCAGGGTACGCGGGTGGAACAGATCGCGCAGGCCGAGGCGGCCGTGCAGGCGGCGCTGGCCCAGGTAGCGAGTGCCGAACTCGAAATGCAGCGGGTGCAGATCCGCGCTCCACGCGACGGGCTGATTGAGAGCCTGCCCTACAAGGTCGGGGATCAACCGCCGGTGGGCGCCGTGCTCGCGGTGCTGCTGGTCGGCGAGCGCGCCCATGCCCGCGTCTATGTTCCCCAGCCCCAGCGCGCGGATTGGAAGATCGGCCGCGCGGTCGACTTGCAGATCGCCGGTGAAGCGGCGCCGCGTGCGGCCAGGGTCCGCACGATTCGCAGTGAGCCGGTATTCACGCCCTACTACGCCCTGGGCGGGA
This sequence comes from Pseudomonadota bacterium, assembly GCA_022843465.1. Lineage (GTDB taxonomy): Bacteria > Pseudomonadota > Gammaproteobacteria > Xanthomonadales > Ahniellaceae > 0-14-3-00-62-12. The sequence continues at coordinate 365,126 of JALHNO010000002.1, forward strand.
AGGACGCGAGCCGACTATCGTACCTGTCCGAAGTGGAGTTGCTGGAGGACGCCGCCGATCTGCCGCTGGGCGTCCCGGTCACTGCGGCGCTGGTCGCTCCGGAGCGGAAACCGAAGTGAGCATCAGCGGCCATGGCGATGCCTCGTTGGCCATCCGGGCGCGTGGCATCAGTCGGCGCTTTGGCAGTCTGCTTGCGGTAGATCGGGTCGATCTCGATGTGCCGCGCGCTGCGGTCTATGGCTTTCTTGGGCCCAATGGTTCGGGCAAGTCGACCACGATCCGTATGCTCTGCGGCCTGCTGATGCCGAGTGCCGGCACCATCGAAGTACTCGGATTGCGTGTGCCCGAGCAGGCCGAGCAGCTGAAGCAGCGCATGGGCTACATGACCCAGCGGTTCTCTCTGTTCGAAGACCTCAGTATCCGTGAGAACCTGAATTTCATGGCAACCGTGCAGGGTCTTGATCGTACTGCAGCGCGCAAACGGGTGGCTGCCCTGATTGCGCAATACCACTTCGGCGACCGCGCTGGACAGTTGGCAGGCACGCTGAGCGGCGGTCAGCGCCAGCGGCTTGCGCTCGCCTGTGCCGTGGTCCATGAGCCGGAACTGTTGCTGCTCGATGAGCCCACGAGCGCCGTCGATCCGGAATCGCGTCGCGATTTCTGGGAAAAATTGTTTGACCTGGCGGATGCGGGCACCACCATCCTGGTGTCCAGTCACTATATGGATGAGGCCGAGCGCTGCCATCGGCTGGCGATTCTCGACCATGGCCGTCTGGTCGCCGATGGTACGCCGGCAGAGCTTTCCGCTGCGCTTGAGGGCCGGGCCTTGCTGGTGCGCAGTGTGGCGCCGCGACGACTGCGCGAAATCATCACCGCCGACACCGGTGTCGTAAGCGTTGCGCAGATTGGCAATGAACTGCGGGTGCTGACCATTCCGGACTACCGGGGGCTCGCCGTGCTTTCGGCAGCACTGCGCAGCATTGATGCCGAGGCGCAGGTCGAACGCGTGAAGCCGACACTCGAGGATGTATTCGTCGCCGCGACCCAGGGCCGCACGCCTGAATCCAGGACGCCACCGCAATGAACCTGCACCGGCTCGGCGCCATCGTCAGCAAGGAACTGCGCCAGCTGCGGCGCGACCGGATGACGCTCGGCATGGTGATCGGCATTCCGGTGCTGCAACTGCTGCTGTTCGGCTTCGCCATCAATATGGATGTGCGCCGGCTGCCGGCTGCGATTGCGGATGAATCCGCCACATCGGCCTCGCGCGCGATCGTGCAGGACCTGCTCGCTACCGAGGTGATCCAGCAGGTGGCGACGGCGCGCACCGCCGACGAGCTGGTCGAGCTGCTGCGTCAGGGTCGCATCAGTGTCGGCATCGCCATTCCGCACGACTTCGAACGGCGTCGTGGTGAGGGTCGCGAGTTGATCCAGGTGATGGTAGATGGCAGCGACAGTGTGGTGCAGAGCGCCGCGCGACAGCTTGCGCAGTTGCCGATTCTGCAAGCTCAGACCGGTGGTTCGCAGATGGCGGCGCCGATCAGTGTGCTGAGTTTCTACAATCCCGAGCGGCGTTCGCCGGTCAATATCGTGCCTGGCTTGATCGGTGTGATTCTCACGCTGACGATGGTGCTGTTCACCTCGATCGCCATTGTTCGCGAGCGTGAGCGCGGCAATATGGAACTGCTGATCACGACACCGGTGACCAGCGCCGAACTGATGATCGGCAAGGTGCTGCCGTATATCGGTCTGGGTCTGATCCAGACCAGTGTGGTGCTGCTGCTGGGTGTCTGGATTTTTGCGGTGCCGATTCGTGGCTCGGTGCTCGACGTCTATCTGTCGGCACTGTTGCTGATTGCCGCCAATCTCAGTCTGGGACTGCTGATCTCGACCCAGGCGCGTACCCAGTTCCAGGCAATGCAGATGACCTTTTTCGTGTTTCTGCCGTCGATCCTGCTGTCCGGCTTCATGTTCCCGTTCGCCGGCATGCCAGCCTTTGCGCAATGGATCGCCCAACTGCTGCCGCTGACGCACTTCATCCGCCTGATCCGCGGCGTGATGCTGCGCGGCGCCAGTCTCGGCGAATTGATGCCCTCAGTGCTGGCCCTGCTGGTGTTCACCACGATCATGATGGCGCTGGCAATCCTGAAGTTCCGCAAGCGGCTGGACTGAGGGGCTCGCGCTACGCATGAGAATGCTGTGATCTGATCGCGGTCACGGCGTTTGACGTGATTGAGCGCTTCATCGGCTGGCTGCGTGGTCCGGCCCTGTCGTCGTCGCCAGGCAGCACGCGGATATCGCCGATCAAAGTGGTCATGGGCTCTCGCCGCTGATCAGCGGCGCTGCGGCTCGCGGACGCGTTCACCGGCCTGGTCCGGTCGCCTGCTGGCCGCAATCCGTTCCAGCCAGAGACCTTCCACGCTACCCAGCGTGTGCACACATCGCCGGTCTCAGTGTGGCCTGTACAGCGCAACGCGATCTCCTGCATTCGACCGTTCACTCGGTCGATGCAGAATGCCTGCGCCTGCAGTCGTCAGGCAGTTGCCAGCCGGAATGCAGCAGAGGGGCGTGGGCGATTGGCTGCGGTTTGCGCTGCTCACGGTGCGCGCGCAGAGGCGGCGCGCCGTCTGCGCCAGAGCACGCGCAGCGCATGGACCGCCGCGCCGATTACGCCGAGCCCGAGGCAGAGCATATGCAGATGATCGGTGGGGATGGCACCCAACAGTGGGTTGCCGGTGGCGAGCGGCCACCACGGCCGCATATCGGCGTGCATCATCGCGTCGAGCAGGATATGCGAGCCGGTGCCGAGCAGGGCGCCGGAGAACGAGGCAGTCCAGCTGATCCGGGCATCGGCAAATCCGAACAGGCGCAGCACCGCGAGACTGATCGGTTTGCCGATCAGGCCAGCGACCGTGCCGATCAGCAGGGCGCCGAGCAGGGTATGGCTGGGGCCATGGAGTACATCGCTGTCGCGGATGAGGCCGATCAGCGGCTCGATGTCCATCATCACCTGGGCGCCACCGAATACCATGAAGCTGAAATGGCGATCGCCGATCGCCTTGAAGGCAGCACCGGCACCAAGATGGATGGGCGTGAACGGCATCGCGACTCCTGGTCAGCGTGGATCAGCTGTCGAGCAATTGCCGCAGTGTCTCGCGATCGGATGCGTGCAGGAACTTGGCCAGCTTGGCACGCAGCGTCTTGCGGTTGAGCTCGGCCAGCGCATCGCGGACATCGGCGATCGCGTTCGGGTGCATGCTGAAATCGGTCAGTCCAAGCGCGATCAGCAGCGCGGTGTAGCGCGGATCGCCGGCGATCTCGCCACAGACACTGATCGGACACTTGGCCTGACGCGCATTGTCGAGCACCAGATACAGCATCCGAATGAAAGCGGGGTGCAGCGGATCGTAGTGATTGACCACGGCGGCATTGTTGCGATCAGCCGCCAGCACGTACTGGGCGAGATCATTGCTGCCGACCGCGAAGAAATCCGCGACGCGGGCGAGTTCGCTGCTGATCAGCACCGCAGCCGGCACCTCGATCATGATGCCGAGCGGCACATCATCGGCAACCGGCGTGCGCGTGGTGCGCAGATCCGCCATGCACTCTTCATAAAGTTCGCGCGCACTGCGTACTTCATCAATGGATGACACCATTGGCATCAATATACGTACTGGCCCAAACGCCGAAGCGCGCAGCATCGCGCGCATCTGGGTCGCGAATACCTCACGCCGGGCCAGCGAGAACCGGATGCCACGCAGACCCAGGGCGGGGTTTTCCTCGTGGGCGATTTCCAGCGGACCGCCGAGTGCCTTGTCGGCACCCAGATCCAGCGTACGCAGGGTCACCGGCAGCCCGCCCATGGCGATGACGGCGTCGCGATAGGCGCGGAATTGCTCGTCCTCGCTGGGCAGTTCGCGCCGCCGCATGAACAGGAACTCGGTGCGGAACAGGCCGACACTGCTGGCGCCCAGGCGACGGCCCAGGGCGATCGACTCGGTATCCTCGGCATTGGCGTGCAGATGGATCAGGAAGCCGTCCTTGGTGCGCGCCTCCGAAGCCTTCTCGCGGGCGCGACGCTTCTGGGTCTTGTCGAGTTCGCGCTGATGGGCACGGAAACGGGTGAGATCGATGGCGTCCGGTTGCACGATGATCTGGCCGCGGTCGCCATCCATCAGCACAAGATCGCCATCGTGGATCAGATTGAGTGCGCCCTTGACGCCGCAGACCATCGGCATCCGGAAACTGCGCGCGAGGATGGCTGTGTGCGAGTACGGACTGCTGGCGGTGGCGACGATGCCGAGCAGGCCCTGCTCCTGCAACTGGGCGAGATCGGCTGGTGCGACGGTCTCGCAGATCAGGATCTCGCCGCCAGCGCCGGCCTTGCGCTCAGGCTCGGCGCCGCCGCGCTGGAGCGCTGCGAATACACGCTGCACGACGTGATCAACATCGTCGCGGCGGGCACGCAGGTAGGGATTCTCGATCGCATCGAACTCGGCCGCGAGCAAGTCGCGCTGCCGTTTCAGCGCTGCGGTGGCGTGCAGATTTTCGCTGCGAATCAGGGCGACCACGCCATCGGTGAAGTCGGGGTCGTCGAGAATCATCGCATGCGCCTCGATGATTTCTGCGAGGTCACGGGCGAGGGCACCGGACAGGCGGTCGCGCAGTCCCTGCAGTTCGCTGCGGGCCACGTTCAATGCCGCCTCGAAACGCTTTACTTCATTGGGAACCGCACCATGCGCGAGCAGCTCGGTTTCGATCTCGAGGTTGGCCGAGTACACGACACGGGCGCGCCCGAGGGCGAGTCCGCGTGAAGCACTGGTGCCTTCCCATTCCGATCTCATCTGACTTACTCGCCCTCGTCAAATTTTCGTTCGAACAGATCCAGTACCGCGGGCAGCGCGACTGCCTCATCCGAACCGACCACGCGCACCGTCAGCGGGGTTCCCTTGCCGGCGGCCAGCAGCATCAGGCCCATGATGCTCTTGGCATTGATCTCGCGGCCACGGCAGATCAGAAAGGTGTCCGCGCTGAAACCCGATGCCAGCTGGACCAGCTTGGCCGAAGCCCGCGCATGCAGGCCGAGCTTGTTGCTGATGACGATGTCCTGCTCAAGCATGATCGATGACCACTCCATTGCGCGCGCCAGTGGTCGCGGTAGCGACCAGTTCATCGAGTGACTGCTCGGAATAGTTCATCACCCGCAGCAGCATCGGCAAGCTGACGCCGGCGACGCGCCGCGCCGTGCAGCCCAGATTGACCAGACGCGCGGCGACATTGCTGGGGGTCGATCCATAGAGATCGGTCAGGATCAGGATGCCGCCGCCGGTATCGAGTTCGCGAATGACCGCGGTGGCGCGCAGGTAAACGTGCTCGGCATCTTCATGAAAACCGGCCTCGATCGCCGCCGTCTTCAATGGCAGCGGACCGAACACGCCGCGCACGGCTCCGAGCAGGGCGGGGCCGACGCCGGAGTGGGTGATCAGGAGCACGCTGGGTTTCATTCCGGGGCCGCATCCTTCATTCGAGTTCTCGGTGAAAGCTCATCACGTTCTCGCGGCTGGCACGAAAACTTTCTGCCAGGCGCTCGGCAATGTACACCGAACGATGGCGACCACCGGTGCAGCCGACACAGACCGTGATGTAGCTGCGCTGATCGGCTTCAAAACGCGGCAGCCAGGTCGCCAGCAGCGAGCGCACCTGCTCGTAGAAGTTCTCGACCTCGGGCAACTGTGCAAAGTACTCGCGGATCGGAGCATCGCGGCCCGACAGCGGTCTGAGCTTGGGGTCCCAGTGCGGGTTGGGCAGGCAACGGGCGTCGAACACGTAGTCGGCATCGCTCGGCACGCCGCGCTTGTAGGCGAAGGACTCGAACAGCAGGGACATCGTCGCCGCATTGGCGCTGTATTCGGTGGCAAACGTGCGCCGCAGTTGATGCACGTTCAAATCTGAGGAATCGACCACGCGATCGGCAATGGCCAGCAGGGGGCGCAGCAGTTTGCGTTCGAGTGCGATGGCGTCATTGAGCGGCAGGCCTTCATGACTCAACGGATGGCGTCGGCGGGTGTCGGAAAAACGCTTCAGCAGCACTTCATCACGGGTGTCTAGAAACACCATCTCGTAGTTGAGCCCGCGATGCGCAATCTCGGCCAGTACCTGGGGCAGACGCAGCAGGTCCTCCGGGCGATTGCGGACGTCGACGCCGACGGCGATGCGTGGATAGCGGCCGGGCTGACCGGTATGCACGGCGTCGACCAGGGCCGGAATCAGCGCGGTCGGCAGATTGTCGACGCAGTAGTAGTCGAGATCCTCGAGCATGCGCAGCGCTACGGTCTTGCCCGAACCGGACAGACCGGACAGCACGACGAGGCGGTTGTCGCTACCGGAGCCGCTGCGCGAAGGCGGCGGCGGGGTGAAACGCAGCGGGGATTGCGGGCTGTCTACCATGGTGTCTGCCGGCGCAGCTGATGGGCCTGACGATCGATGAAGGTCTGCGCCGGATCGATGCCCTTGCCGCGCAGGATGAAGCTGCGCGTAGCGGCTTCAACCAGCACGGCGAGGTTGCGTCCGGGTCCGACCGGAATGGTGATCTGCGGCACTTCGACATCAAGCACGCTGCGGGTGCTGGTGACGCCCTGCAGGCGCGCCATGCCGTCGTTCGAGTGGATGTCCTCGAGTTTGCCCAGGTGCACGATCAGGCGCAGATATTTGTTGCGCTTGATCGACGTATCGCCAAACATGTTGCGCACGTTGAGGATGCCGAGGCCACGTACTTCGAGCAGATCCTGCAGCATTTCAGGGCAGGTGCCGTCGATGACGTCGGGTGCGATCAGGGTGAACTCGGGCGCATCATCGGCAATCAGGCGATGGCCGCGGGTGATCAGCTCCAGCGCCAGTTCGCTCTTGCCGGCGCCGGCTTCTCCGGTAATCAGTATGCCGATCGAGTATACCTCCATGAATACCCCATGCAGTGAGGTATTGCGGGCCAGCGCGCGCGACAGGTGGTACTGGATATAGGTCAGCAGCTCATGCCCCGGCTTCGAGGAGACCCAGACCGGTGTGCCGGACTCCTCGGCAGCTTCGCGCAGATCGGCGGGGATTGCCTGGTCGCGCGAAATCACGATCGCGGTGGGCCGGTAGCCGATGATCTTGGCGATCGTGTCCCAGCGCTGGCGCGAATCGAGGGCGTCCAGATAGTTCAGCTCATCGATACCGATCAGCTGCACCTTGTTCGGGTAGATGATGTTCAGATAGCCAACCAGGGAGGGTCGCCGTTGCAGGTCCTCGCCGGGCTCGATCATCCGGCCTTCGCCGCGCAGGCCCGCCACCCAACGCAGCTTCAGGCGCTCGCTGAGCTGCTCGAACAGTTCACGGGCATTGATCTTGCGGATCATGATGCAGCGATCTCCTGCAGGCGGTTCGACAGGATGGACAGGGTGGCCTTCACTGTAGCGGCCGAGCGCAGTGCCGCACAGGCCGCCTCCGAACTGAGCAGCTCGGCCAGTTCGGCGAGCAGTTCGAGATGGATGTCGGTCTGGTGCTGCGGAACCGCCAGCGCAAAAAACAGGTCCACCGGGCGGCCATCGGGCGCATTGAACAGCAGCGGCTCCTGACTGCGCACGACGATGGCACAGGCCGGTGATTCCGACTCCAGTCGGGCGTGCGGAATCGCGACACCCTCGCCCAGGCCCGTTGAACCGGTGCGTTCGCGCAGCCGCAGCTTGGTGAGGATCGCGTCGCTGGACAGACTGGGATGGCCAAGCTGGAACTGGGTTGCCAGATGCTGGAGCAGGGCGTCCGCATCAGCCAGAGGCAGATCGAGAAACACACGCTCAGGTCGAAGGATATTGCTGAGGCGCATGCGGGTTCCGTTGCCGACTGCCGAGTGATCGTCGTGGGGAGAATGCTAACCGCAAGCGGAATGTTTCGGCGAGGGGATACCGGCGTATCCGCGGGCATCGCAAGAACGGGAAGCGGCCAGCGGCCGCTTCCCGGAGGATGGCATCAGCCTGCGAGCTTGCGCTCCAGGCCATCGGCACGATGGTGGTCGGTGATCTTGTCCTTGTGTTTGCGTACCTGGCCATCGAGCTTGTCGGTCAACATGTCGATGGCGGCGTACATGTCGCTGGCCTCAGCTTGGGCATGGAACTTCTTGTGCGAGGCGGTGACGGTCGCCTCGATACAGTGGCTGAGCTTGTCCAGATGCATGACGACGTGGGTGCCGATGAGATGATCGAAATGGCGCACGATGCGCCCGATCTTTTCATTGGTGTAGTCACGCAGTGCCGGAGTCACGTCAACGCCATGGCCAGTGATATCGATTTGCATGCAGAACCTCCACTTGCTGAGAGAGTGCCGGTGGCACCCAAGGAGCCGGCCCGAACCGATACGCAGGGCCTGGCAAAAAATACGTGGGGTGGATTGGCGTCGAATCAAGGATGCGCGGGATCGTCTCCTAGGCCAATCGGCAGCGGTCGCTGGAAGAGGGGATATTGATCGCCTCGCGGTATTTTGCCACGGTGCGGCGCGCCACGGCGATGCCGTCGCGCTTGAGCTGGTCGGCCAGGGCCTGGTCGCTTAACGGCTTTTTTATGTTCTCGGCGTCGATCAGCTTGCGGATCATCGACTGGATGGCGATCGCCGAGGCTTCGCCACCCTCGGTCGTCGCCACACCACTGGAGAAGAACCGCTTCAACTCGAACAGTCCGCGCGGCGTTGCCATGTATTTGCGGGTGGTCGCACGCGAGATGGTGGACTCGTGAAGACCGACTTCCTCGGCCACCTGGCGCAGGGTCAGTGGCCGCAGCGCCGCCGGACCATAGTCGAGAAAGGCGCCCTGTTCGCGGATGATCGATTCGCCGACACGCAGCAGGGTGTCGCCACGCTGGGCCAGACTCTTGATCAGCCAGCGTGCCTCCTGCAGATGACCCTTCAGATACTGCCCGGTCTCACCCTTGCTCTCGCCGGCGAGCCGTTCGTAATGGCGGTTGATGCCGATGGCCGGCACCGTGGAGCTCGACAGTTGCACGCGCCAGCGGCCGTTGACCTTGCGTGCGATCAGGTCAGGCACGATGTAGTCGTCCTGAACATTGGCCGAGTTCTCGCCGGGCCTGGGATTGAGCGAGCGGATCAGGGCGAGTGCCTCGTTGTACTCGTCCAGGCTGACCTGCAGCCGTCCTGCCAGTCGTTCTGGCTCGGTCTTCGGCAGATCTTCGAGGTGGCGCTCGACCAGGATGCGCGCCAGCGTGCAGGCGGGTTCGCCGGCCTCTTCATCAAGCTGGCGCAGCAGACATTCCTGCAGGTTGCGTGCGCCGACGCCGACCGGTTCGCATTGCTGCACGGCGCGCAGCACGGCCTCGATTTCAGCGTCTTCGACCTGCCACTCCGGCTGGACCGCGCTGCGCAGCTCGTCGAAGGGTTCACGCAGATAGCCATCGGCATCGATGGCATCGATGATGGCCTCGGCAATGGCGCGATCGCAGTCGCTCATCCGCATCAGATCTACCTGGCTGCGCAGTTCATCGCGCAAGTCGGTGCGCAGGGCGGTGCGTGACTCCCAGCTGCTCTCCTCGCCATCGGCGGATTTGTCGCTGCCGCTGCGCGGCTCGCTCCAGTCGGCCATCTCCTCGAAGCCATCGAGATCCAGGCTGTCATCAACCCCATCGCCAACTTCAGCCGTGGCTTCTTCCTTGCTGGACGCTGGTTCCTCAGGGCCAAGGGCCTCAGGCAGGTCGTCCGGCAGGCTGTCTTCGGGGCGTTCCAGCAGCGGGTTGGATTCCAGTATCTGGTTAAGCTCGGTTTCCAGATCCAGGGTGGACATCGCCAACAGACGGATGGCCTGGGTCAGCTGAGGGGTCAGCTTGAGGCTTTGATTCAGTCCAATCTGGAGTGAGGCTTTGACCAAGTCTGTGATCCTGTCGCCCCGACGGGCGCCGCGTGAAGCAATAATCGTTCCATCGATTGTACGCGTCTCGAATGATTTGGGAAGCGTTGCGCAGCGGTCAAGAATTGTGATTGTGAACTGTTGTCCTGGTGGCGCGATAGTGACCTCGGGATGCGCATGTTGCGACTGCACGTGGCATCCGATTGTGTCGGCAAATTGGCGAATTCTCGCCAGTTCCAGACTGAATTCGCCGGCAACGTTGCTTATTGCTGTGCAGCATGACGCCGCGCCGACTTGCGCTAAGCTCGACGGAGTTTGGCCATAGCCAGAATGCATGAACGCACGCAGCGCCGATCTTCGCCGTACCGCTCGCAATCAACAGCGCACACCACCGTCCGCCTGGCTGCTGGCGATGGAGGGCCGTGCTTTTCTGGAATGGTCGGCGCTGGCACTGACCTGGCCATTTCTCGGTCGCGGCGCGCGCGGTGATGGTCATCCGGTGATGGTGCTTCCCGGTCTGATGGCGGGCGACGCCAGCACCTGGCCTTTGCGTGCCTTCCTTGATCGCGCCGGATTTGTCGCACTGCCGTGGAAGCAGGGGCTCAATCGCGGGCCAGTCGGCGATACCGTCAACCGTCTGATTGACCGCATCCAGGCGGTCGAGCATGAACACCAGCGTACGGTCAGTCTGGTCGGGTGGTCACTGGGCGGTGCGATGGCACACGCGCTTGGCCAGTACATGCCCAAATCGATTCGCACTGTGATCACCCTCGGTTCGCCGCTGGATGGTCATCCGCATGCCAGCAATGCCTGGCGCCTGTTCGAGGCGGTCAGCGGTATGCGAGCTGACGACAAGCAGTTGCGCAATCTGATGGGACAGGCACCCAAGGTGCCGACCACCAATATCCTAAGCAAGAGCGATGGCATCGTGCACTGGCGCGCCAGCATGCTGCCGCCCTGCGTGCGTTCGGAGAGTATCGAGGTCAGCGCTACCCACTTTGGACTGGGTGTCAATCCCCTGGTGCTGTGGATGATCGCCGAACGTCTGGCGCAACCCGAAGGCGAATGGCGCGCCTTCGAACGCCGAGGCCCCTGGCGTTCGCTGCTCTACCGCGATCCGCGGCGTTTGCGGATCGATGATCTGTATGCACGTCGAAGTGTTTGAGTTGCCCGGCTGAGTGGGGTTACCTCTGCCGTCGCTCGTTTGCGCTTCGCCCCCTTCTCCCGCATGCGGGAGAAGGGCTGGGGATGAGGGCAACTCTGTTGTACGGCCGGGCTGATAGGTGACATCGCCCGGTTGTCGCGAGCACCGCAGGATGTGCTGAGGCCGCAGGCCGAAGCGCATCAATTTGCAGGGTATCGAGATCGTCGGAACTCGTCACGAAGTCACGAAGAACGTAGGTCGGGTTCCCTGCGGGGACCCGACCTACGTTCTGGATGTTCGTGACGAGTCCGGCGAGTTCGACAAGCTTGAACGTGATCGAATCTGCCTGAATTGATGCGCTTCGGCCTGCGGCCTCAGCACATCCTACGGTTCAATCGTAGAGCAGACGGAATCGCAGCGACTCCCTCATCCCCGACCCTTCTCCCGCAAGCGGGCGAAGGGGACAAAGCTGCCCTCATCCCCGACCCTTCTCCCGCAAGCGGGCGAAGGGGGCAAAGCTGCCTTCATCCCCGGCCCTTCTCCCGCAAGCGGGCGAAGGGGTGGCCCTCATCCCCGGCCCTGCTCCCGCCCGCGGGCGTAGGGGCAAAGCGCGCAAGCGAGTGAAGGCTGCGGCGTTGCCTGGGCCGCGCAGCGCTGCGCTCAACGCTTCCTACGATGTGGCATCCGCGTCACCAGCACGCGCGGCCTTCAATGCGGCCAGTTCGGAACGCAACTCGCTGACTTCGTATTCCAGCATCGCGACGCGTTCTTCCAGGGCATTGCTGCTGGACCCGCGGCGCGTGGATTCTGCGGTCAGCAGGGCATCGGCGGAAGGAATACCGGACAGCAGATGCATGTAGCGGTCTTCGCGCTGGCCAGCGCCGCGCCCCATATTGGTCACCAGGGCGGGCTCCTGCTCGGACATCCGGGTCAGGGTGTGACGGACATCCTCGGCATTGCCGAAGTCGGCGAGGCGTTCGCAGCGGGTCAGCAGTTCGTTGACGGTTTGCGGCCCGCGCAGCATCAGCATCGCGAGCAGGGCCTGCTTGCGGAGAGTCAGCGCGTAGAATTTGTCGAAGCGATGCTCGAAGCGTTCGACCCGGCCGCCAAAAGCACGTTCGACCAGTTCGCGGTCTTCGAGGGCGCGCAGGCAGTGGCCGACATCGCCGACGCTCAGATCCATCACCGGTTCGCGGTTGGTCTTCTGGTTGCAGGCCAGCACCAGGGCGTTGACGCTGAGCGGATACTGCTCGGGGGTGGTGCGTTGCTTCTCGATCAGGCAGCCGAGCACGCGGGCTTCGATGGCAGTGAGTTGTGGCGGTGTCGCGGTGGTGTCTTCCATCCGCGCAGTATCGCTGCTGGCGCTGACTTGCTCAATGCGCGATTCCGGGCGCCGTAGCCGCAGCGATGGCCTCGACCCAGACCGGCGTGCCGCAGAAGGCGGCATTTCCGCTGGGCGCATCCAGCTCGGCGGCGTCGGTCAGGTCATTGATGCTGGCACCGGCCAGTGTGGTGGCGCGCGCCAGCTGCACGCCGTCGATTCGATGGCCAAAGCCGTGCGGAAGCGAGACCACGCCGGGCTTCATGTCGAGGGTGGCGCGCACCTCGGTCTCGATCTGGCCGACGCGTGAGCGCACCCGCACGCGACCACCATCCTCGATGCCGCGCGCAGCCAGATCATCGGGATGCATCAGCAATTGATGGCGCGGCTTGCCCTTGATCAGGCGCGCGGCATTGTGCATCCAGGAATTGTTGTTGCGCAGATCGCGACGGCCGATCAGCGACAGGCTGCCCGGGGCAAGCGCGCCAGTCCGCGGCGCAGGTTGAGTCGCCAGCCGTTGCAGGTCGGCGATCAGCAGCTCCGGTGCGCATTCGATCTGTCCGCTGGCGGTCTCCAGCCGGCCCAGCAGGCTGGGTGTCAGCGGACCCAGATCCAGACCATGCGGAGCGGCCAGCAGATCATCGATACCCAGCCCACTGCTGCCACGTGCCAGACCCTCGGCGATCAACTGACGCGGCGGCGGTAGCGGGTTCCAGGCTTTCTGTTTGGCAGCGGCGAGTGCTGCCCCGAGGCCATCGAGGATCTGCCAGTCGGCGCGCTCGCCTTCGGCCATGGCGACCACGGGTGCGCTCAGTCGGCTGACATGACGCACGGCGAAGGCGTTGAAAATCAGATCGTAATGGTCCTGGCTGAGGAACGAGGCCGGCGGCAGGATCAGATCGGCATGGCGTGTCGTTTCATTGATATAGATGTCGATGCTGACCATGAAATCGAGCCCCGCAAGGGCACGGTCAAGCGCCCGCCCCTCGGGTGTCGACAGCACCGGATTGCCGGCGCAGGTGAGCAGGGCGCGGACCTGGCCGGTTCCTGGCGTTTCGATTTCCTCGCGCAGCACTGCGACCGGCAATTCTCCAGCGAATTCGGCCAGCCCACGCACACGGCTATGCCAGCGCGCGTAGTGCCCCCTTGCGGTGCCGGGTCCGGTCACCGGGATCGCGGCCTGATTGGGCAGCACACCGCCGACCTGATCGAGCTGACCGAGCTGGATATTGATGAGCTGGATCAGCCACTGGCACAACGAGCCGAACGCCTGGGTGGATACGCCCAGGCGACCGTAGACCAGCGGGCGCTCGGCGCTCCAGAGCTGCTCAGCGATGGCCTCGATCGTCTCCATCGCGATCCCGGTCGCGCTGGCGACCGCCAAGTCGGGGAGGTTGTCGATGGCGCGCCAGGCATCGTTCCAGCCCTTGAGCCTGCCGGCATAGTGATCCAGCCGCGCCGGCCCCAGCCGGCGCAGGCAGCGCAGCAGCTCGATCAGGAACAGCGCATCGCTGCCGGGCGTGATGGCGTGGTACGCACTGGCGATCTGCGCGGTTTCGCTGCGCCGAGGATCGATCACGATCAGCCGGCCGCGCTTGCACAGTGCCTTCAGTCGCTTGTCGATACCGGGCGCCGTCATCAGGCTGCCATTGGAGGCGATCGGATTGGCGCCCAGCATCAGGATGCAGTCGCTGTGGTCGATATCGGGCACCGGGATCAGGAACTGATGGCCGAACATCAGATAGGCCACCAGCTGGTGCGGCCACTGGTCGACGGAAGATGCGCTGAAGACGTTGTGGCTGCGCAGCAGGCGCAGCACCGAGGGCAGATAGGCGGTGTGGCCGTAGTGATGCACATTGGGGTTGCCGAGGTAGGCCGCCACCGCGTTGTCGCCATGTTCGCGCTGGACTGCGGCCAGGCGTTCACCCGCCAGCGTCAGCGCGGCGTCCCAGCTGATTGGCACGAACTTCCCGTCCACCCGCTGCATCGGTTGCCGCAGGCGGTCGGGATCGGACTCCAGATCGAGGATCGCATTGCCCTTGGGGCAGACATGGCCGCGACTGAACGGGTCGGCCTCGTCACCGCGGATCGCGCTGAGCCGACCGTCCTGGTAGCGAAGTTCCAATCCGCATATCGCCTCGCAGAGCGGGCAGGCGCGGTAGCGCAGGTCCATGATGGGTCGTTCCGATGGCTGATCCCCGATCATAAACGCTGGGCCCACGGTCGGCGTACACTGTTGCCTCTGAAACGAGGAACCCGCAATGACCGTCTGTCCGATCGCGTTGGCCGTGGGCTGCAAGAAGTGCCCGATATTCTCTGTTTGTCCGGTGAAGTCGGTGATTGGCGATCATCAGCCCGAGCCGCCGGCCCCGGATCGCAAGCCGAGCAGCAAGAAAACCCGGCGCCGCTGAGGCGTAACCCGGATTTCATGCGCGCAGCGGTGTCAATGCCGCTGGGCTTGAGGGACAATGCGCGCCCTGTTGCTGTGCGATCCCCATGAGTCTGATTACCTTGAATGACGTCGACTTCAGTGTCGGCGGACCGTTGCTGCTCGAAAAAGTCAGCCTTACGCTCGATAGCGGTGAACGCGTCTGCATCGTCGGACGCAATGGCGCCGGCAAGTCGACGCTGATGAAACTGCTCGCGGCTGAACTGCGTCCCGATGATGGCGAACTGCGCCTGCAGGCGGGTACGCGGGTTGCCCGCCTTGCCCAGGAAGTGCCGGCCGGTACTGAGGGCACGGTGTTCGATGTGGTTGCCGAGGCATTGGGCGATCTCGGTCATCTGCTGGCCGAATACCATCATCTGATCCACGCCAGCGAGCTCGACAGCGACCGGCTCGCCGAGGTCCAGGAGCAGATCGAGGCGGCCAATGCCTGGGCCCTCGACGATCGCGTCACCCGGGTACTCGAGCGTCTGGATCTGCCGGCGGAAGCCGAATTCCAGGCGCAGTCCGGTGGCATGAAGCGCCGCGTGCTGCTGGCCCAGGCCCTGGTGCTCGACCCCCACGTACTGCTGCTCGACGAGCCGACCAACCATCTCGATATCGAGGCGATCGCCTGGCTCGAGGATGCGCTGCGCCAGTTCACCGGCTGTGTCGTGTTCGTCACCCATGACCGCAGTTTCCTGCGCGCCCTGGCCACCCGGATCATCGAGATCGATCGCGGCCAGGTGACCAGCTGGCCCGGTGACTACGACAATTACCTGCGGCGCCGCGAAGAGCGTCTGCACGCCGAGTCTGAGGCCAACGCCCGCTTCGACAAGAAACTGGCGCAGGAAGAAGTCTGGATCCGCCAGGGCATCAAGGCCCGGCGCACCCGCAATGAAGGACGCGTGCGGGCGCTGAAGGAACTGCGCCGGCAGTACGCGGCGCGCCGCAGCCAGCTGGGCACTGTGAAAATGGAAGCCGCCCAGAGCGGCACTTCGGGCAAGCGCGTGATCGAAGCGAAGGACATCAGCTTCGGCTTCGCCGGCAAGACCATCGTGCGGGATTTTTCGACGATCATCCAGCGCGGCGATCGCGTCGGCATCATCGGGCCGAATGGTTCCGGCAAGACCACGCTGATCAGGTTGCTGCTCGGCCAGTTGCAGCCGCAGTCGGGCGAGGTCAAGGTCGGCACACAGTTGCAGGTAGTGTTCTTCGATCAGCACCGCGAAGAGTTGCGCGACGACTGGAGCGCGCTCGAAAACGTCGCCGGCGGCAGCGAGAGCATCGAGATCAATGGCGTGCGCAAACACGCGCTCGGTTATTTGCAGGATTTCCTGTTCACACCGGACCGGGCACGCGCGCCGATCTCGGCCCTGTCCGGTGGCGAGCGCAATCGTCTGCTGCTGGCCAAACTGCTGGCGCGGCCGTCCAATCTGCTGGTGATGGACGAACCGACCAATGATCTGGATATCGAAACCCTCGATCTGCTGGAAGAGCTGCTGGAACAGTACGCCGGCACCCTGATCCTGGTCTCGCACGACCGCGCCTTTATCGACAACGTGGTGACCAGCACCCTGGTACTCGAAGGCGAGGGCAGGGTGTCCGAGTATGTCGGCGGATATACCGACTGGCTGGCGCAGCGGCGAATGCCGGTGACGGCGGGCGCCCGTGCCGGTGCGACGGCAACGTCCGCGTCGGCTGCCGCGGCCGCGGTCGCTGCGCCGGCAACATCAGCGAAGCGCAAGCTCAGCTACAAGGAGCAGCGTGAACTTGATGCGCTGCCGCTGCGGATCGAGCAGCTGGAATCGGAAATCGCCGCCTTGACGGCGCTTTCCCAGCAGGCGGACTTCTACCGGCGTGGCGCCGCCGAAATCGCCGCGCACAACCAGCTGATCGCCAGCCGCCAGCTCGAACTGGCCGAAGCCTATGCACGCTGGGAGTCGCTGGAAGAAACACCCGCCAGCTGACCGATCTCGCCCGGACGGCCCGCCCGGGCATCCGTGGAACATCCTCGCGCGTGGAGCATGCTGCCGCAGACCAGGCGCGGTTCGCCGGCTGATCAGATTCCAACTGATTCTCATTCGGTGAAAACCCGGCGCATAACGACTTTTTTCCAGAAATAAGTCGTGCTAATTTCCGCCTCACTGAGTTTGCCGGTCATGTGGCCTGTGACCTGACGAGGCGACAGCCTCAGCTGTGATTGGCTTCGGAGCGCCTTGGGGGCATCCGGGGTTCGATTTGATCACTCCGCTCCTGCATTCCCAGTAAGTGGACATCAGCTGTCTTGATGTCTGTAGTTTTCGTCACTCGGAGGTTGATCAATGTCGGATCGTGAGGTGGGTACCGTCAAGTGGTTCAACGATGCCAAGGGCTTCGGATTCATCGCCCGTGAAGGTGGCGCGGATGTGTTTGTGCATTTTCGCGCTATCCAGGGTAATGGCTTCCGCTCGCTGCAGGAAGGGCAGAAGGTGAGCTTCAAGGTTGTACAGGGACAGAAGGGGTTGCAAGCGGATGAAGTGACCCCCGCCTGAGTCGAAGGGGCAGAAAAGAAAAACGCCGGGCATGCCCGGCGTTTTTTTTGGTGCGCTGCGCAGCCTAGTTCTGTGCCGGCGTGTTCTCGGAGAAATACTCGTGACTGTCGGCGTTCTTCACGGCCTTGGTCGGACTCTTGATTGCGAGCCTCTTGGCCGCGGTATGTCCGTAGGCGAGGTCGTCGGTGTTGGCGACTATGTCGAAGTGGCTGAGTTCATGAATGATGGTGCCAGCACGTGAATCGGTACCGGTATTGGGCGCCGACCAGAACGCATTGCAGAGGTAGATGCGATACGGCTGGGTCGGATAGACGTAGGCGTAGTAGTTCTGCGTGCAGCCGCAATTGAAGGTGATCTGGCTGTTGGCCAGCGCGCTCTCGATCTTGTCGAAATTGGTCTGGGTGGTCGCGAACCGCGTCGAACTGGCCGAGCCAAACCAGGTCGTGTAGCGTGCGGTAACCGTCGACCAGGTCTTGCCAGAGTAGTAGCTTTCGGCGTTGATGCCATAGCTGCGCGCCGAGTTGAGGGCGGTATTGATCTGGCCCTGCTGGGTTGTCGAGCAGCTCTCGAACACCGGGGCAGCAAACAGTGCCTTGACGCCGTAGCTGACCTCATCGAGCGTCGGCGACTGCATGAACTGGTCGCTGCCATCGACCCAGCGGGTCAGCGGAAACGACTGCAGCTCGGAGGCATCACCCACGGCCGATTTCTCGTCGCCGGTATTGACCCAGGCCGAGTATTGCATGTCGTACTGGCCGCTGGCTTCGAACGGGTAGGCGACGGACAGATCGATGTCGATCGAGCGCGACTCGCCGGCCTTGAGCACCATCCAGTCGTCCTTGCTGGGAGTGCCGCTGCGCTTGTACCAGGCGCCGGTGTACTCGACTTCCTGACCGCCGACGGAGACCTGGAAGATGTCGTGGTTCAGGCCATAGAACGGCGTCTGCCACTTGAGCAGGCGCAGCGGTCGATTGGTCTCGTTGCGCATGGTGAATCGGACCGCCGATCCGACCTCCTGCAAGGACTTTTCGTACGAAGGCGTAAGCACCACACTCACCGAGCCGCCCGACGTTGGAGCAGCGACAGCCGAACCGATTGCAAGCACAAGAGTTGAGAGGCCGAAGAAGGCCTGGGTGGTACGAGTCATCGAATTTTCCCCAGAAAGATGAAGTCGCCGTGGCCGCTGATCCAGCGGTGTGCCGAAAGTAATGGGAGTCTGTCCAATACGAAAGAACTTTCGATGTTGCGCTGCGGGAGGCAATTCAGGCGACCTGCCTTGCCGGCTTCGGTTCAGTCCGCTGCTCCCCGGCTGCCATTCTCGATGCCGCGCACAAAGCTCGCGACCGCCGCAGCGGTCGCTATCGGTGAAATCTGCAGCAGGGCATGTGGCCCGCGGATTCTGACCAGGCGCAGGTGCGGACAAACGGCCCGCGCAATCTGTGCTGCGCCTGCCGGCACCAGAAGGTCGGCATCGGCCTGCAGATACAGCACCGGAACCCTGATCGAGCGCAGTGCCGCACGGGCGTCGGCGCTGACGATCGAGCGCAGCCGCTGGCGGAGCACGGCTGGCGATACTCTGCGGACTACGGTGATCAACTGGTCACGTAGCTCCGTTGTGGGCGAGCGGCCTAGCAGCAACCTGGCGGCGATTCCCATTGGCACTGGCAGGGATGTCAGCAGCGCAATCAGGGGTGTCAGAATCGCAAGCAGCGGCCTTGGATTGCGGATGAAGCTGCAGCACAGCACCAGACCGCAGACGCGATCGGGCAGGCGGGCTGCGACCGCAGTGGCGATCGGTCCAGAGAACGACTCGCCGAGCAGGACGATGGTGCCGCTGCCTGGCAGCTGGCGGATGACCAGGTTTTCCAGTTCGTTGTAATCAAGCGGCAGACGGTTCGGGTACTCCATGGTGGCGACGGACAGTTCGCGCGGGAGCTCCTGGCGGAACGCCTCGAACAGCAGTCCGCTGCCGTCAAGTCCGGGCAACAGCACGAGGTGCATCATGACGGCGCGTTGTTCTCAGGGCGTCCGATCTTCAGGTGCGGGCCGTCGTTGTCTTGTTTCCAAGCGCCACTGGTTCTGGTCGCGGGTTGTTCCATCGTCAGGCCTGCAGATGAGGCGACACTTTGCGCCGGAGCAGCTCGATCAACTCGGGCGCCATGTAGGCATAGTCGTCGGGTATGCCCAGGCAGATCACGCGCGCGCCATCGAGCGCGCTGCGGAACCTGCCCGATAGCTTGCGTCGATGCGCCGGCTCCATCACGAAGACGAGGTCGGCCCAGCGCAGCAGATCGGGCGTCAACGGATTCTCGGCGTCATGATTGAGTCCAGCCGAACTGGTTTCGATGCCGGGCCAATCGGCGAATACCTGTTCAGCGGTCGGGCTGCGCAGGCGGTTCTGGCTGCAGACGAACAGCACGCGTTTCATTCTGCGGACTCCGCGCGCTCGGCAAAACCGCGCAGAACGGCGTCGGGGTCGGCGATCTCGGCACGCATGTCCGCGAGCGCGCGTGGGAGATGGGCGAAGGCCCGGTTGGCGCCCTCCAATGCCTGCTGCCAGACCGCTTGTGCACTGGACTTGTCGCCGAGGGCATGGTGCGCCAGTCCGATCTGATAGAGCGAATTGACGATGTCTGGATGATCAGCGGGCAACTTGCTGCGGAACACGCCGAGCGCCCCTTCGGCGATCCGCAGCGCCTCTGCATGACGACCCAGGGCGAGCAGGACGCCGACGGACTGTTTGCGCACCTGGGCGACCCGCAATTCGTTCTCGGGCAATCCCAGCTCAACGATCGGCAGTGCGCGCTGCAGTTCACCCAGCGCGCTGGCGTAGCGGCCGCGATCGTTCAGCGATCTGGCGAGGTTGCAGATCGGCCAGGTGATCGAGGGATGCGTGGGTCCCAGCGCAGCGCGGTAGGCGCGCTCTGAATCGGCATAGAGCCGCGCAGCCTGATCATGGTCTCCGCGCCGGCGGTGCAGCTCACCGAGCGTATTGGCCGTGCTCGCGTAGGCTGCGCTGTCGGCGCCACGCAAATGCCGCCATTGCCGCAATGCCTGTTCGAGCAGAGGCTGGGCGCCGTCGAAATCATCGAACTTGGTCACCAGCAGTGCGCCCAGATTGGTACGCAGCGCAACCGTTCGGTAGTGATCATCACCAAGCACGGCGGAGAAGCCGGCGAGTGCGTTCTGGTACTCCAGCCTGGCGACTTCGAATGCGCCGGTTTCGTCCGCGAGATCGGCGGCCGCAGCATGGATGCCGGCTGTGAGCTCGGCATCGGCAACGGATAATCCGTCGGCAAGGCTGCGCGCCGCCGCGAGCGCGGCGCCGGCCTGATCGAAACGGCCCATCTCAAAACTGGCGCGACAGCGCAGCAGGGCGATGCGCGCACGCTGGCTGTCAGCCACGGCGCCGATCGGCATCAGCACGCGCTCGGACTCGGCGAGGTACTCCAGCGCCAGCGTCTGGTTCGCCTGACGCGATGCGGCCTGGGCCAGCAACTGCAGGACCTCGGCGGTTTCCTGGGGAAGGCTGGCTGCGTGATCGCGCAGGATGGCTGCGGCCGGTTCCAGGGCGGCCTGTGCGCGCGCGTAATCGCCCATCGCGATGTAGACCTCGCCGGTGACCACCTGCAGGCGCGCGCGCTGCAGGGGCTGATCGGCAAGCGATGTCTGCAACTGCTCGGTGCCGCGGTCGAGAATCTGATTGGCGGTCAGGCGATCGCCGCGGTTCACGCCAGGATCGGAGACCTGGAACAGGCCGACCAGAAATCCGGCCACGGCATTCGCGCGTTGTGATTCGAGCAGGGCGAGCCTGGCCTGCGCCTGGGCGCGGGCGGCCCAGTGCAGGCTGATCGCGGTCGCCGCGAGCAGAACCAGCAGCAGGCTGGCGGCCATGGCGACGCCGGCGGGATGACGGCGCACGAACTTGGCGATCCGGTAGCCGCGACCACCACCGGCGCTGATCGGATTGCCGGATCGGATGGCCTGCACATCGGCGGCGAGTTCCAGGGCGCTGCGGTAACGATCACGCGGGTCCTTCTCCATCGCGCGCGCGATCACCCGATCGAGATCGCGATCCCAGACGGTATCGGCACGGCAGCTGGTCAGGCTGCGCGGGGCGTCACTGAGTACCGACTTGACCAGCGATTCGCTGGCGCTGGCCGAGTAGGGTGATTGTCCCGTCAGCAGATTGAACAGCAGGGCGCCGAGCGCGTAGACGTCGGTCGCGGTGGATACCGGCTGGCGCAGCACCTGCTCCGGCGCGGCATAGGCCAGGGTGTACAGACCCCCGTGCGTACGCGTTGCACTGGTGTCCTCATCCAGCAGTTTGGCGATGCCAAAGTCGAGCAGCTTGATCGTGTTGGCTGGGGTCACCAGCACATTGGATGGCTTGAGATCGCGATGGATGACCAACTGCTGGTGGGCATAGCCGACCGCCTCGCAGATGTCGACGAACACCTGCAGGCGCTGATCGAGATCGGGTCGCAGGCGCTGGCACCAGAGGTCCAGTGACTCACCCTCGACGCGTTCGAGTACCAGAACGGTGCCGGCCTGAGGAATCTGCAGCGCTCCGATGAAGCGGGCAATACGCGGGTCGTCAAGGCGCTGCAGCGCACGCTGCTCGTTGCCGGAGAATTGCGCGAAGCTGGCAGGTTCCAGACCCTGGCGCAGCATCTTGAGGGCAACTGGCGACGCGTCGGCAACGCCGCGTGCGGCGTAGACCTCGGCCATGCCACCGCCCCCCAGATAGCCCTCGATGCAGTAGTCGCCGATGCGGTCGCCGATCTGCCAGCGCAGCATCGAAAGCGAGTCCTTTCCAGCGCGGCGGTCGGCGGGCAACAGGCGTGGATCATCGGCGTCGAGCGTGCTGAGCAGAACTTCCAGATCGCGACGATCCTCGGGCGTCAGCTGACGGTCGTCGAGTGCGCTGGCCCGTTGTCCCGGTTCGAGTTCGGAGAGTTCGGCGAGCACATCCTTGAGTCGCAGCCAGCGCGCGGCATCAATGCGTGCCGGACCCGGGTCACTCACGGCAGTGCCTGCAACAGGAAGGCGCGCGCGCTGATCCAGTCGCGTCGCACGGTCTTGTCGCTGAGGGCCAGCAACTCTGCGATCTCCATGAAGTTCAACCCGGCAAAGAAATGCAGCTCGACCACGCGGGCAGCGCGCTCGTCGACGGCGGCAAGCTCGACCAGTGCCTTGTCGAGATCGAGATAGTTGATCCCGCGCTGGGTTTCGTCCAGCAGGTTCTCGTCCAGTTCGATGCGCTGCAGCGATCCGCCATGTTTCTCGCTGGCGCGCAGACGTTGGCGATCAATCAGCAGGGTACGCATGGCGCGCGCTGACAGCGCAAAGAAGTGCGCGCGGTCGTTGAG
This sequence comes from Pseudomonadota bacterium, assembly GCA_022843465.1. Classification (GTDB taxonomy): domain Bacteria; phylum Pseudomonadota; class Gammaproteobacteria; order Xanthomonadales; family Ahniellaceae; genus 0-14-3-00-62-12. The sequence goes on from JALHNO010000002.1 coordinate 387,805, forward strand.
CGCGAGTGTGCTGCCGGAACTGAGCCGGATATAGATCTCGTTGACCAGGGCAGTCGGGGTCAGCGTGGCATGGTCGCCGCGTGCATTCAGTTGCTGCGCGGCGCGGCGGCGGAGTTCGTCGTAGACCAGGGTGAACGCGCGTTCGCCGGCTTCGCGGTCGCCGCCGAGCCCAAGGTTCAGCAATTCGGTCAGATTCGACGCCGTGTTCGTATGCATCCGGTGCTGCCCCTGCGGATCGGATCGGACGCAGCGGGACTGCTCCCATGGTGCCAAACGGTGACCCTGCGCGTGCCGGCGGAATATATCAGAGCCTCAAGTCGCCACCGCTGGCGCGCCGATGGACGCGGCGTCGCCAGGGTCGAACGGACGAATCCGCCGATCAGGGGGCGCCAGATCCGCGCAATGTCCAGTCCGGCCGCTCCTTCTCGATCCAGTCAGCAACCCGGATCGCCCGGATGCTCAAGGAACCCGCAGTCCATGTACGCCCTCCCTGCCTTGCTTTGCACACTCCTGCCGCTATCCAGCTCTGCCGGGTCGGCGCCCGCACACGCCAACGAGCCCGCTGTGGGCCAGAATGCCGCGGCGCTGGCAATCGGAGGGGGCGGGCGCTACAGCCTGCGGACGCAATTGCACGCCGCGCCGCATGGATTGACCGCGGCCCGCTACAGCCTGCAGGCCCGCGTCGAACCCGCCGGACCGCGACTGCTGCTGGCAGCCGCCTGCAGCGATGGCGATGACCTGTTTGCCAATGGATTTGAAACGGTGGTGGTGCGGGCAAGCGGGAGTGCACTGCGATGAAACCGATCAGGACATCACGCCTGCTGAACCTGCTCATGCTCTTGTTGACGGTTGTGGTACAGAACGTGCATGCAAGGCAGATGAATTATCGCGGCAGTCTGATCGATCAGGGCGTCCCCGCCGAAGGCGACTATGACTTCCGGTTCACACTGCGGGCGGCCGGTGAACCGCAACCGCGCGTCGGGCCGATCACGGTTTTTGGTGTCGAGGTACGTGGTGGCCAGTTTGCCACCGGATTGGACTTTGGTATCGATCCAGCTGCCGAGCCCGGCTTGCAACTGCACACCGAAGTCGGTCGCGACGGCCGCTTTGAAGTCGCCGGCAGTCCGCAGGCATTCGAAGCGGAAGGTGTGGCGCCCGGTGCCTGCTGGAGCACGCAAGGCAATGCCGGCACCAGTGACGCGACCGATTTTCTTGGCACCACCGATGCCCAGGCATTGCATCTGCGTGTCGACAATCAGGACTTTGGCGCGTTCAGGCATTCCGGATTCGGGTTCAATATCCGGCTCGGCAGCGTACTCAATTCCTGGTCACAAGCGACCGAATCCTCGGTTGTGCTCGGAGGCGGTACCCAGCCGAACACAGGGAATGGCGCCATCGGCACCCATGCTGCAGTGCTTGGTGGCTACGCCAATGTTGCCGAGAGCGGCGGCACCGTCGCCGGTGGCCACAATAATCACGCGGCTCAAAACGCGTTTGCCGCCGGGAGTTTCATTTGCGCCGGCGGCTACGATTCCGTTGGGCTTGGCCGCAATGTGCGCATCCGGCGATCGTTGACGCCGGGCGCCACGCCGAGCACCGATCCCTGTGATGGCCAGCCCAGTTCGGGGGACGCAGACGGAGACAATGGCACCTTTGCCTGGGCGGATGATCAGCCTGTGTCGTTCGAGTCGACCGGCGCACGCCAGTTCCTGGTGCGCGCCGGTGGCGGTGTCATGCTCAACAGCAATGCGCTCGTGCAGAGCACGGATGATCTCGTGCTCAAGGCGCGCGCTGGTGGCGACGTCAACAGCGATTTTCGGCTGGTTTCCGCCAACGGAAAGACCGCCGTGGTGTACCTGCGTGACAGCGACGGTGCATGGCGTTTCGCTGCACCCAATCTGACCGGGCCGGATTTCTTGACCTTCACCAATAACGCCCGGCTGACTGCTGGCGGCGCCTGGACCAACGCATCCAGTCGCGCATTGAAGCAGGGCTTTGTGGCGATCGATCCCGGCGCGGTGCTGGATCGGGTGCTGCAACTGCCGATCAGTACCTGGCAGTACCGAAATTCCAGCGAGGGCGTGCACATGGGGCCAGTCGCGGAAGACTTCCATGCTGCCTTCGGGCTCGGCAGTTCCAGCGCGTCGATCAGCACCGTGGATGCCGATGGCGTCACGATTGCGGCGATCCAGGGTCTGCACCAGCAGTTGCGCAAGGCCGAGCGCACGCTGAGTGCCGACAATGCCGAACTGCGCCGACAGAACCAGGAACTGCGCGAGCGGATGGCCGCGCTGGAAGACCGCCTCGGGATCGCGCCATGAGCGAGTGGCGGCGGGTCCCAGGTGCCTTGTGCGCACTCGGCGCGCAGTCGCGGGAAAGCGACCGTGCTGTCAGCGGCCCCGAGCCCAGGCATCGCCGCGCCTCCGCTGTGCCGCGATGGATCGCCCCCTTGCTGCTGTCGACCGCGACCGCGCTGGCAGCGGCCGAGCCAGAGGCTGCCGCGCTGCCGAGCTTGCAGGACGGCAGCATCGATGTCCGCATCAATGCCCGCGAGCATCTGCGCTGGCAGGATGCCAGTGATGCTGAAGTCCACCTGCGCCTCGGCAAGAGCAGGCGCAGCATCGAGCTGGCCATCGACGGCCTGCTGCGACAGCGACCCGAGCTTGAGCTGCGGCGCTCGGCGGCAACCGGCGTGGTCGATGTCTTGTACAGCCGGGCCGGCGCACTGAGCCGGGTGGCGCCAACGCAGTCGAGTGAGCGGATTGCCCGGGCGTTCCTGGCTGAGCACCGCGACATCTACGGGCTCTCTGCCGAAGCGGTGGACCAACTCGTGGTGCTCGGCGATAGCCCCGGCGGCGGCAGCGGACTGCGCATGCTGCGCCTTGAGCAACGGGTCGCTGGACTGCCGGTATTCGAAAGTGAAACCCGGGTACTGATCGACCGCGACGGCCGCGTCTGGCGCGTGCTCGGCGCGTTCGTGTCGAGCGCGGCCGCCGAAGCTGCAATGATTGATAAGTCCAGTCTGATGTCGCCGGCGGACGCGCTCAGCCATCTGCTCGGCTGGTCCGGCCATGCCATGCGCGCCGACGAAGTCCGGGCCAAACAGGCCGCCGCGCGTCAGTACCTGCTGACTGCACCGGCACCAGTGGCTGGTGAGGCGTCGGCGCGTCTCGTGCTGTTTCCGCTGGCATCGGGCGCGTTGATTCCGGCATGGTCGCTGACGGTATTTACCGAGGCTTCGGAGGACTGGTATGCCCTGGTGGACGCGCGCAATGGCAGCCTGCTCTGGCGCCGGAACCTGCGCGACTATGCGTCCAGCCAGCAGGCACGCTTCGCGGTCTACGTACAGGCCGATGGCAGCACGCCCGCCGACAGTCCGGCGCCGAAATCGCCCAGTCCGGTCCTGCCCGGAGGCGGGTCACAGTTTCCGTCGATTGCACGCAGCACGGTCAATATGCTGGACGCGCAGACTCTGGCGGCGAGCCCGAACGGATGGATCGACGACTGCCCAAGCGCGGCCAATGGCTGCGACAGTACGCGCGGCAACAATGTCGAGGCCTGTCTTGATCGCGACGCGACCAGCAACCTCTGTGACACTGGTGCGCTCGACGCTGATGGCCGCGCCTTGGGCAATCCCGATTCGGCCGCACGCAACCGCGACTTCCTCGGCAGCGCGCCGCGTGATTTCGAGTTCACGCCGGCGCCTGCGGGTGGCAACCCGGATGCCGGTGACAATCCGCTCAATGCCGATGCCCAGCGTGGCGCGCTGGTGCAGGCCTTCTACACGATCAACTGGTTTCACGACCGCATGCTGCGACTGGGCTTCGACGAGGCCTCCGGAAACTTCCAGCAGATCAATCTGCTCGGCCAGGGTGGGCTCGGCGGCGATCGCATCGCTGCGGACATCCAGAACACCGGGCTGAACACAGCGAGCTTTTCGACGCCCGCGGACGGCGCCGGTCCTGGCCGCCTGGAACTGTCGATTTTTTCAGGGCCGACGCCCGATCGCGACAGCGCACTCGATGCCGGCATCGTGATCCACGAACTCAGTCATGGCATGAGCCATCGCCTGATCGGCAACAGTCAGGGCCTGCTCTGGGATGTCGCGCGCAGCATGGGTGAGGGCTGGAGCGATTTCTTCGCGCTTGCCCTGCTCAACAACAGCAATGCCGACGATCCGCTCGGGCGCTATCCGTTTGCGCCCTGGGTGTCCTACCGGCTCAGTGCGATGACGGACAACTATCTGTATGGGTTTCGGAGATTTCCGTATGCCATCGAGGCCGGCTTCAATCCGCTCAGCTTTTCCGATGTCGATGCGGTGACGGCCGACGAATCCGGCGGCATCGCGGCGAGCCCGCTCAATCTTGGCGCCAATGGCGCACTCGAGGTGCACAATGCCGGGTCGATCTGGGCGCAGGCCCTTTGGCGAATTCGCGCCGGCATCATTGCCAATTCGGCCGGCGATGTGCCCGCCGGTAACGAAGTCATGCTGCAGCTGGTGGTCGATGCGATGAAGCTGACGCCGGCGCATCCCAGCCTGATCGATGGCCGCGATGCCCTGATCGCCGCCGACTGCGCAACCAATGCCTGCGCCAATGAGCGCGAGATCTGGGAGGGTTTTGCTGCCATGGAACTCGGCTATCGCGCGCTGGCCCCGCTTGCCGTCGGCGGCCGGTTTGCGCGCGCCCACATGGGTATCGGCATCAGCCGCGAATTGCCCCACCTTGATGTGCTGAATGTCGACAGCGATGTCGTGGTGACCGATACGGGTACTGGCAATGGCAATGGCGTGCTCGATCCCGGTGAGTCGGTGCAGTTGGTGGTCACCATCAGCAACCCGTTGCGGCTGGCAGATCTGGATGCGATGGCGGTGTTTGCGACGCTGTCGACCGCTTCGCCGCATGTGCAGATCAGCGATGGCGAAGCGTTTTATGGTGTCATCGCCGCCCAGGCTGCGGCCAGCAATGCCGCCGCGCCATTCCTGCTCAGTATCGACCCGGCCGCGCCCTGTGGCAGCAGGATCGAGTTCGACCTGCAGACCGCATCGACCCTGGGTACCCGGACCGCGAAATTTTCGCTGCGCATCGGCAGTCGCGGCGGAGTCGGCGCGCCCGTTGTGTTCACCCAGACGCCTGCCCTGATGATTCCGGTCAGCAGCGTGGACGGCGTTGCGGCCACCATGAATATCGCCGACGACCACGAGATTGCCGATCTCGACCTGCGCATCGACCAGCTCAGCCATCCGGTCACCGGACACTTGAGCGTGATGCTGCGGGCGCCTTCCGGCTACGGCGGCGACCTGATTTTCAAGCGCGGTGGCTTTCTGGTACCGAATCAGGGCGGTGGCGCCAATTTCAGCAATCTGGTGATCGACGATGATCTGCCGTTACTGGCAAGTGAGGATCTCAATCAGAGTCTGAGTACCCAGGCACCCTTCAGCGGCGACTGGCTGCCCGCGTTCAACGCGCCGTTCTGGTCGAGCTATCGGCCATCTCCGCCCAATCCACCGGCACAGGTGGCCAGCGATCCGGTCGGTCAGCTCGGGCGCCTGGATGGCAGCAGCAGCAAGGGCCCGTGGACTCTCAGCGTGGCCAATGGCAGCAGTACGCTGACCGGAACTCTGGATGCCTGGTCACTGATCGTGCGACCGCGGCTATTCAGTTGCTCGATCTTCGTCCCGGGCGATTCCCTGTTCGGTAGCGGATTCGAGTAGCGCTTCGGTACTGTCTGGGGGTCAGGTCCGGCTGCCACTGAATCGGGGCCGTCATCGAATCGCCGAGCTGAAATCCTTCAGCTCGCGGTGGCAGGACTGGCTTGCAGAAAAAACAGTTGCTGCCGGCGCGGATGTGCTCAGCGCGGAGCGCGCGCATGCTCATGGGCAGACGACCGATCCCGCGCTACCAGCAGGCTGGCGCGCAGATCGAGTATCGCCAGCGTGCCACCGGTCTCCGGCGCGCGCAGGCTGAGGTTCCAGCCGAGGTGAGCGCAGATGCGGGCGATCAGATCGAGACCGATGCCGTGTCCGCGTGCCCGTTCGGCGCGCGCAGACGCTGCGAAGTGCGCGCTGATCTCCTCCGGATTCATGCCCGGTCCGGTGTCCTGGATGCGCAGCACAGCGGCCGGCTCGATGTCGATATATACGCTGCCACGTGCGGTGTTCTCGATCGCATTGCGCAGCAGGTTGGCGATCGCGATCTGGGCGATTCGCAGCGGGGCGTGCAGGGTGGTTGCGGTGAGCGTCCGCGCCTCGATCAGCACTTCCTTGTTGCCGATCAGGTGCTGATGGTCATCGATGATCTCGGGCAGCAGTTCATCCAGGCGGAAGTCCTCAGCGCTCTCAGCCAGGCGCTCGGGTGACTTGGCCAGCACCAGCAACATGTGGATCAACTGCTCCATCTCGATCGCGCTGCGGCTGATCCGCTGCAGCGGCTTGCGCGCGGCGGCGGGCAGTCCGGGTTGCTCCAGTGCGATGCTGGCGGCCCCGGAGACTGCGGCGATCGGTGTGCGCAATTCGTGACTGGCGGTGTGCACAAATCCGCGCTCGCGCTCCACCAGTTCATCCATGCGGTCGAGCAGGCGATTCATCGCGCGGGCAATCGCCTGTACTTCGAGGGCAGCGCTTGGTTCGACGTGGATGCGCCCGCCATTGCCGCCGGGTTCCAGCCGATCCACGGCCGCCGAAAGTTCGGTCACCGGACTGAGCAGGCGTCCGGACAACCACCAGATCGCAAGGATCAGCACCACCAGTCCACTTGCGCCGAGCACCAGCAGCACCTCGCCAATCACCCGCTCGTCGTTTTCGAGCGCGCTGATATTGATCACCATGTAGATGCGCTGGCCGTCGTGCTCGCGCACCATGACGGCGCTTTCTTCGCCGTTCACCAGGATTTCGTCATGCAGTCCGGTCGCGAGGGCGCGCAGTTGTGCCGGTATTGCATCCGCCTGCGTGCTGCCCGGTGTCTCGACATAGGCACGCAGCTTGCTGCTGCGCGGCAGCTCGGCGCCTGGTTGCAGGGCGCGCTGCTGCAGAAAGCTCGCCATCTCGGCGTCGAGCTGGGCATGCCAGACCATCCATTCCACGGATTCATGTACCGAGTAGCCGACCAGGATGATGGTCACCGCCAGCAGCACGGAATAGGCCGACAGGCCGAGTGCAATGCGGCTGCGCAGGCTACGTCGGTTCATCGCTGCCTCGCGCGGCAATGCGATAGCCGCTGCGTGGAACGGTCTGGATCAGCTTGCTGGAGCGGCCGCCATCAATGGCGCGACGGAGTTCGTACATATGCGAGCGCAGCATGTCAGTGTCCGGCGGCGAATCGCCCCAGACCACTTCCTCCAGACGCTCGCGGGTCACCACCGCAGGCGATGCACGCATCAGCGCCTCCAGCAGTTTGCGACAGGCGGGGTAGAGCTTGACCAGCGCACCATCGCGCATGACATCCAGGGTGTCGAGATTGAGGCTGAGTCCGTCGACGACCAGTTCACGGCGGATGTTCGGTTGTGGCTGGGAGCGGGCGAGAAGGGCATGCAGACGTACTTCCAGTTCGGCAAGGTCGAATGGCTTGGTCAGATAGTCATCAGCACCGGCGTGAAAACCGGCCAGCTTGTCGGGCAATTCATCGCGCGCCGTCAGCATGATGATCGGCGTGCGAATGCCTGAATCACGGCGCAGACGTTGTACCAGGGTAGGACCATCGAGGCGCGGCAGCATCCAGTCGACGACGATGGCATCGTAACTGTTGCTGACGGCAAGATGCAGACCCGTGAGTCCGTCGGGTGCGACATCGAGCACATGACCGCGTTCCTCGAAGTACTCGAACAGGTTTGCGACCAGATGCGGGTTGTCCTCGACGATCAGCAATCTCATCGACGGCCCCTGGCGCGGGCCGTCGATGATCGGATGGGGCGCGGGCGCGGCACGGTTCGTGGCCGCGGCTCAGCCGGCGTCGAGCAGTCGGTCCAGCGCGGTCGCGATGCGCGCATCCAGCGCTGCTCGGGCTTCGGCATCGACACCCGAGTGCGCCAGCCAGCGCAGCCAGAGCGCTGCGGCTTCCTCGCTGGCGATCCCCGATGCGGCTCCGCCCAGCTTTTCCGCCAGGCGATGCATCTGCACCTGCTTGCGCAGGGCCTGCGCCTCGCCCGGAGAGTCCATGCCGGCCAGCAGTTCAGCCAGCACCGCATCCCACTCCAGTTCGGCCAGTGCCTCGTCGGCGTCGACACCGGCGGGCGCCTGCAGTACTGCCAGATGGGCAGCGAGCGCGCCGCGATCGGCGGTAGCCAGGGCAGCGGCGGAAATTTCGGCACGCAGCGCGTCCTGGGCGCTGATGGCGTCCGCCTGTGCCGTGGTCGCAACCAGTGCACTGCGCAGGCGCTGGGCTTCGGCGCGCGTGCGTCGCGCGGACTCTGCCAGCTTGCCACGCTGGGCCAGCCGGATCGCGTCGAGCAGACGATCGAACTCGCGTTCGTCATCGCGGCTGCGGTTGACCAGCGTGCGCCAGCGTTGCTGCAGGGCCGTCATCCGGGTTTCCAGCGCATGCGCCTCGTGCTCACTGCTGGCCAGAGTGCCGGCCTCGGCAAGCAGTTCGGCGATGGCAGCGCGCTCGGCATCCTGGGCGGCCTCCTGTTCGCCGCGCTCGATCTTGGATTTCTCGAATACCGGATCGACCACGGCGCGCAACTCGGCCCAAAGCACATCCTCGGTCTTGCGATCGCCGCGTGGCAGGGTCTTCCAGCGTGCCATCGCATCCTTGGCGGCATTGATCGCATCGGCGGGCTCGCTCTGGCCGATCCGGCGCCGCAACTGGCTGATGAACTTGCGTTTGTCGGCTTCGGCGTCGGCACGGCTCTGGTTGATCCGGTTGTCCAGGCTGTCCTTGGCGGCACGCAGACGCTCGGAGAGCTTGCGACGTTCCTGCGGCGGTACCTCATCGAGCTGCCGCAGGCCCTCGATGACCTGCTTGCGCAGGGCTTGCGCATCGAATGTGGCGGTTCCGGCCAGCGTCTGTTCGATCTCGGCAATCAGCTGAGTGACCTGATCGCGTTTCTGCGTACGCAGTGCGCTGCGCTTTTCCAGGTACGGCCGCGCCGGCGCGATCGCCTTGGAGCAAAGCACGCGGAATCGTTTGCTCAGCCCGCTGGCAGGCGGTTCCGGCTGCCCGGGTTCGCGTTCGGATTCGTCCAGGCGCAGCCACTCGGCCTGGGCACTCTTGATGCGGCTGAGCAGGGCGTCTGGATGTTCGCCGCTGCCCATGCTGGCTTCGATTTCGTCGCATAGCCGCTTGCGCTGGCTGTCATTGGACCAGCGCTGCCAGCGCTGCAGCTTGTCGAACTCGGCATCACAGTGCTCAAGCCGCTTGCCATCGCGGTCTGCATGCGGCAACGCGGCCTGCAGTGCATGAGCGCGCTGCCGCGCCGCGCGGGCTTCGACGAGCTTGCCGGCTTCGAGGGCGTGACCGTAGTCGGTCAATGCCGCCTGTGCGGCACGTCGGGCCTGCTCGGTCTGGCGATTCTGTTCGAGCAGGGCGGCGCGCAACTGTTGCAGATGCTGGTCATGGCGTTGCTGCAGGGCACGGTTGCCGGCGCTGCTTCCAGCACGCGTGTACAGGCTGCGGAAGCGCTGCTGCATTTCCTCGAGTCCGGCGGCAGACATGCTGGCCGTCTGCTCGAAGCCTTCGACCAGGGCACGCAGATCGGGATCTTCCAGGTCGGATTCGGTGCTGGTTGCTTCGACGTGGAGTTCGATCGCCACTGCCTCGGCCACAAGCTCGGCGGAGACTGCAGGAAGCTCGGGGCGTGCTGCCACTTCGAGCATATGGCGCAGGGTGTCGACGAGGCCGCCGTAGCGGCGCGCCATCGCCTCATCAGGTGGCGGCGCAAGTTGCTGCCAGTCGCTGGCGAGATCCTGCATGCGCTCGGTCAGGTCGGCCGGACGTTGCCGCAGGAAGCCCTCGAGCGCGCTGCAGATGGTTTCGGCGCGCGCGCGGATTGCAGCAGGATCGCCATTGCGCAGGCGCGCTGCGGTCATGCGCTCGCGCGCCAGCCGGGACAGCCGCTTGTCCGATTTGCGCGCGCCCTCGGCGATGCGTTCCAGTGCTGCCGGGTCCTCGATGCGGTCAAGCAGTTCCATCCGCAACTGCGGGTCGCTGTCCTTCAGGCAGCGCTCCAGCAGAAAGCCGGTGCGCTGGATGCGCTCGAGGGCGGCACGCCGCATATCGGTTTCGACCGACTGGATGGCCAGGGCTTCGAGCAATTCGTGGTCTTCGGTTGCCAGTGTCTGGCGCTGGCGCTGTTCGAACGGCGTCCTGGCATCCAGCATGAAATGCCGCAGGCGCAGTCGGGCCGCCTCGCGGACCTCGGCGCTGGGATCCAGGCGCCCGCGATCGGCGAGCAGGGACAGGTCGTCGAGCCTGCGCACCGCCGCCTTGCGTACTTCCGGGTCGCTGTCGTGGCGCACCAGATCGGGAATCTTGCCCAGCAGGTCGGGATGGGACTCGCTCGCAACGGCGGCGGCGCGTTTGACTGGATCAGCACTTTCCCAACCAGGTTTCGACAGGAATGACAGCCATTTCATGGACGAATTGTTCTCGTATTGGTGTGCGGGGTGCGGATGTGCATGAAGCCATCCGCGGCGTGCGGGATGGCCCGACGCATAGGTAGTTCGAGCTTAGCAGGGCTGCGCGGAAGTGGCGGGTCGGATCGGGTGCGATCTCTTGCCCGAACATTTCAGCAGGTCGCCATGAAACGGTTTGATTTCAGTGTGGCTGTGCGGGAAATGCCGACTGGATCGAAATGTCCGCGCTAGCGATACTCCTGGTGACAGGCATCACAGGCGTGTGCGATCTGGGCGACCCTTTCGGCGAGTTCGGCACAGTTTGCTGGCTCCGCCGATTCGGTGGTCGCGGTGGCTGCTGCCTGCATCTGCCGCGACAGCTCGAGCAGACGCGGCTCCTTGTGGGCCTCGAGTGCCGGTGAGAGTTCCGGAATGAAGCCGGCAAGCGCTGCCAGTTCGGAGCGTGCCAGGTCGGGGTCGCAGGCGGGCGTTGCGTCCAGCGCGCGCCGGGCGTTGCCCAGACGTACCTGGAGTACCGCCATCACCCCGCGCGGATAGGCGTGGGTCATCGCGATGCTGCGCGTCGCCATGCTGCCGCAGAGTGCGCCGATTGCAATTCCGATGGTGAGTAGAACCAGCATGCGCATGGGTCATCCTTGCCTGATGGGTGGCGATCACGGGTCCGCGCGCCGCGGCGCCGGGCTTGCCGACCGCGCATTCTAGCGACGGCGAGGCTACACTGCGGGCCAGACGCGGTGCGGCGCGCTGCAGTGCAGGCGGTCGCAGCAGGCGTCTGTTCAGCGATGCGGCAGTCCCTTGGGCCACCGCCGCCGCGGCGCGCGCAGGGCGGCGATGGCATGCCGCAGGCCGCGGTCGCGCCGCTCACTGCCGGCAATCCGGCGCATCAGGTCAGACGCGATGAGTGACAGCGACAGGTTTTCCGGTATCGATCGCCTCTACGGGCGCGGCAGTCATGGCCGTCTGGCGAAGGCGCATGTGGCGGTCATCGGCATCGGCGGTGTCGGTTCCTGGATCGCTGAAGCCCTTGCGCGTTCCGGAATCGGCAGGATCAGCCTGATCGATGCCGATGACATCTGCGTGTCGAACACCAATCGCCAGTTGCCGGCCTTGCAGGGCAACTTCGGCCGAGCCAAGGTCACCGCGATGGCGGAGCGGCTGCGGGCGATCAACCCGGCATTGCAGGTCGACGAATTCATCGAGTTTCTGACGCTGTCGAACATGGAGCAGTTGCTGGATCGCGACTGCGATCTGGTGATTGATGCCTGCGATGCGTTTCGCACCAAGGTCGAATTGATCGCCTGGTGCCGGCGACGCAAACAGGCGCTGATCGTCTGCGGCTCGGCCGGTGGCCGCACCGATCCGACCCGCATCCAGGTGCGCGATCTGAGCCGCACCGAACACGACGCCATGCTGAGCCTGATCCGCAAGAAGCTGCGCGGCGAGTTCGGCTTCCCGCGCAACCCCGATCGCTACTTCGGTATCCAGGCCGTCTACTCGCTGGAGAATGTGCGCTACCCGCAGGCCGATGGCAGTGTCTGTGGCACCCGCCCCGCAGGCGAGGCCGGCAAGCTCGATTGCGCTGGCGGCCTCGGTGCCGCCATGCATATCACCGCGGCCTTTGCGATGGCGGCGGTCGGTCGTGGCATCGAGCGACTGCTTGCCGAGTCGCAGCAGGCAGGTGCCAAGCTGAAGCACAATCCGCTCAGGCGAGCGAAGTCGCTGGCCGATCCCCCGTCTGTGGAGACCGATCGATGAATCACGACGCCGCCGATCTGCCCGCTGGCGAGCCCGCGATCAACTGGAGCCGGCTCGACGAGATGCGCCGGATGGAGGCGGAGGGCATGCCCGGCCTGGCGGCGCGGCTGGTCCGTGTCTATCTCGAGAACTCCCAGCGTCTGCTCGGAGAATTGCAGGCGGCGATGGCAAGCGCCGATGCCGAGGCGGTACGGCGTGCCGCCCACAGCATCAAATCCACTTCGGCGAACATCGGTGCCAACCGCCTGTCGCAACTGGCGCGCAGCCTCGAACACGCGGCGCAGACCGCCGAATGGCGTGCCGATCAGGCCGTCGTTGATCAGATCATGGCCGAGCATCAGGCTGCGCGACTCTGTCTGGCCGAGCGTTTCGCGGTCGAATAGCAAAGGCTGCGCATCGCCGTCGGCCGCAGGTCGCAACTCAGATGCGAAGCAGCTGGCGCAGGTTGCGCGAGGTCTCGGCAGCCAGCAGTTCGGTCGTGGTGGCGCGCAAGCTGGCCACCGTTTCCAGTACCCCGAGCAGTCGTGCAGGCTCGTTGCGCTCGCCCTGATGGCCACAGAGCGGCTGGTCCGGGGCATCGGTCTCGAGCACCAGCTGCTCGCCCGGTAATTCGGCCACCACGCGGCGCAGCCGCGCCGCGCGCGGATAGGTCACCGGCCCGCCGATCCCGAGCAGAAAACCGCGGCCGCCCCATTGCCGGGCCTGTTCGGCGCTGCCGGAAAAACTGTGGACGATGCCGCGCAAGCCGGGAAAGCGGCGCACTTCGGCAAGCAGGGGATCGAGTGCACGGCGGGCATGCAGGATCACCGGTAGCTCACGTTCGGCGGCCAGTTCGAGTTGCGGGCGCAGAATCTGCAGTTGCCGCGCGGCGTCGAGTCCTTCAACATGGAAATCGAGTCCACACTCGCCAATGGCAAGGCAGGGATGCTGGGTGATCCACTCGCCGAGCGCGCCCAGATCGGCATCCTGGTGCCGGTCCAGAAACATCGGATGCAGGCCGTAGGCGGGATAGATGCCAGCTTCCGCACGGGCCAGGCCGGCGATCGCGGTCCAGGAGGCGCGATCGATTGCGGGAACCAGAATGCCGGTGATGCCAGCCGCGCGACTGCGCGCCAGTACGTCAGAGCGGTCGTCGTCGAACTCGCTGACATCAAGGTGGCAGTGGCTGTCGATCAGCATGGCGCGTTCAACGCGTGTCGATATCGCGCTGCGCGGCCGGCTCGGGCTTGCGCCAGCGCGACAGCATCACCGTGGCCGCAGCGAGCAGGATTTCGTCGATGAACGGAACGAAGTCTGGAATCAGCACATCGAGCAGAAACAGGCCGGCAATGAAAGTGAACAGCACCGGTGAGCGCAGTCGGGAAAAAAAGCGTGAGAGACCGCCAGAAAAAAAGTTCATGGATACTCCTTGGGGCTTGTCGCGGCACGATCAAGTACCGGCCTGTACCTCGATGGCGGGTTCCATCCAGGCGGATCGACTCGCGCGATCAGCTTACTTCGCCCGGATCGAGTATTGCATCGCCATGCCAAAGTGTTGCGCCGGCACCGGGGCGCGACTTGTCACCCTGCATCGCGAAGCGGGGGTTCGTATGCACGCGCATTCGCCGGAGGCGCGATACTGGCATCATGTCCACCGCGGGGTACTGATGCAGTCAGCCGGGCCACACATTGCGAGCGCGTCAAGCCGGGGGTTCCTCCTTCTGGTCGCACTCAGCCTGAGCGCAGACATCGTTGCGGGCGAGCGCATATTCCGCTGCCTGGGTCGCCATGGCGAGCCGGTGTTCCGGGATCAGCCCTGTTCAAGAGCCGGCCTGCCCAGGCTCAATGCCCCGCCCGTCGAGCCGGCGTCGCAGCTCGATGCCGACGACCGGCTGCCGGCGGGCTGCGGCTTCAGTTCCGAGCCGCTGTTGTTCAGCGAGCCCGAACTCGGTTCCGCCGAATTGCGGCTGGTCGTCGAGATCGATGGTGAAGGGCTCTATCTGTACATCGAGCTGGATGGTCAGTTCATGCCGATCGATGGGCCGGCGGCGCCCGCGACTTTCGACAACCGTCTCGCCAGTCAGGGACTGCAGTTCGCCGACGGCAGGTTTGTTGCGAGTGACTGGCGCATGGGTCAGCAGCGCCTGGGCTTCGGACGCTCACGGATGTCCGGCCTGATGAGCTCGCTGTCGCAGCAGCCGGCCAGCATCGTGGTCTGGATCGAGGGCCTGGCAGCGCCGGCGATGGCCGCCTTGATGCCGCCGGAGGAGTTCCGGCTGGCCGTCGACAATGCACGGCGGTGCTGGAAGACCCAGGTGCCGAAGGCGCCGGTTGCCACTGCAGCAATGAGCACTGACGCGGCGCCGAAGTGAGGCCCCGGTTCGCTGGCCGTACGGCGATGGCAGGCTACCCAGATGTGCCCAGGGTCTGGATCAGTTGCGCCAGAATGCTGACGGCGATTTCGTGCGGTGTATGCGCGCCGATCTCCAGGCCTACCGGCGCCGTCAGTTCCGCCAGCGTCGCCGCGGCGGGCCCCAGGGCCGCGCGTACCTGGGCGATCCGGCGCCGGCTGCCCATCATGCCGAGGTAACTGCAGGGTTGCCCGGCGATCATCTTCAGCGCGGCGACATCCTGGGCAAAATCCCGATTGAGCAGAACCACCAGCAGTCTGCGTTCGCTGCCAAAGGCGCGGACCAGTTCGCTGCTGTCGCCAGCGATCCGGTTGATCTCGGCGAACTCCGCCGCCGCGAGCAGTTCCGGGCGACTGTCGTGCACCCACAGATCAAAATCCAGAAAGCGGGCGAGCTCGACCAGCGCGGCGGCGCAGTGACCGGCACCGACGATCAGCAGGCGTGGATTGGGCACGGCGAGGCTGCTTGCCGGATATCCCAGATCGGCTTCGCCAAGTTCGATCTTGTGGCCGGCCGCGAGTCGCCCTGCGATGGCGGCCGCGCGCGCCTGATCGGCTGTGCCCTGCCAGCGGCGCAGCGCGATGCGCATCTGCCCGCCGCAGATTCCAGCGGCATCAGGGCCGCCACTGAGGTCGATGTCGATGTGCCGAGCCAGATCGCCCGCCTGCAGCAGTCTGCGTGCGGCCTGAACCACCCGTGATTCGGCAGCGCCACCGCCGACGCTGAAGCGGGTGCTTGCCGTGCTGATCAGCATCCGACTGCCGGTCTTGCGCGGTGTGGCGCCGCGCGTCTCGATCACCGAGGCGAGTACGCAGGGCGCTGCAGTCAGGTCGTGCGCAAGTTGTGCGAACAGCCGCTCATCCATGATCAGCGTCGCGCGCCTGCATTCACACCGGGCGCGTCATGCTGCGTGGCACTGCCCACGCGATCAGCCTGCATGCGCGCGCACGCGGTCGATCGCCATAAAGATCGCCTCCGGTGTCGAAGGTGCCGCAAGATCGACGCGATCAGCGCGGCCGAATGCAGCGACCGCCTCGCGCAGTGCCTCGCGCACACTCAGCGCCAGCATCAACGGCGGTTCGCCCACGCCCTTGCTGTGAAAGATCACCTCGGTGCTCGGCGGGTCCGCGCGCCGATACAGGTCGACATTGAACTGCAACGGGACATCGTCGATGGTGGGAATCTTGTAGGTGCTCGGCGCATCGGTCAACAGCCGACCGGAATTGCTCCAGCGCAATTCCTCGCAGGTCAGCCAACCCATGCCCTGGACGAAGCCGCCCTCGATCTGACCACGATCGATGGCTTCGACCAGCGAGTCGCCGACGTCATGCAGCAGATCAACCCGGCGCAGGCTGTGCACGCCGGTGTAGCCGCAGACCTCGACCTCGCTGACCGCGGCACCATAGGCAAAGTAGTAGAACGGATGGCCCTGGCCCAGCGCCGGATCCCAGCTCAGTCCCGGAGTGCGGTAGTAGCCGGTGGCGGAGAGGCTGATCCGAGACCGGTAGGCGGCCGCAACGACCTCGGCGAAATTCAGCGTGTGATCGTCCCTGCCGGCGAGCCAGACCCGACCCTCGGCAAAAATCACTTCCTCCGCCTGGCCACCGAGCAATTGAGCGGCGACGGGTGCCAGTCGTCCACGCAGGGTGTCACAGGCGGCCTTGACCGCCTGGCCATTCAGATCCGAGCCGCTGCTGGCCGCGGTCGCCGAAGTATTGGGCACCTTGTCGGTACTGGTCGCCATCACCCGGATGCTGCGCTCGGTCACACCGAGCACGCGGCTCGCGACCGCCAGCATCTTGGTATGCAGGCCCTGGCCCATCTCGGTGCCACCATGATTGAGCTGCACGCTGCCATCGGTATAGACATGCACCAGGGCGCCGGCCTGGTTGTACTCGGTCTTGTTGAAACTGATACCGAACTTGACCGGGGTGATCGCGATGCCACGCTTGCACTGGTCGTGGGCCCGGTTGAATGTGCGGATGTCCTCGCGACGCGCATGGAAGTCGCTGCGTTCAAGCAACTGCTGCCACAGTCGCTCGATCTGGTTGTCGACGACCGGTTGGCCGTAGTGTGTCTGGTTGCGGTCCGGGTTCTGACCGGGGCGGTAGAAGTTGCGTTCGCGCACCAGAACCGGATCGAGTCCCAGATGGCGAGCGACGCGGTCGATGATCTCCTCGCCGACGATCATGCCCTGCGGTCCGCCGAAGCCGCGGAATGCCGTGTTCGACGCCAGATGGGTCTTGCAGATCAGGCCACGGATCGCGACATGGGGAATGAAGTAGGCGTTGTCGACGTGGACCATGGCGCGCATCAGCACCGGTGGTGACAGATCCACACTCCAGCCGCCGTCGGCGTAGAGGTCGAGGTCGATGGCCTGCAATACGCCGTTGTCATCGAAGCCCGCCTGGTACCGGGCAAAAAATGGATGGCGCTTGCCGGTCATCTGCATGTCGATGGCACGCGGCAATTTGATGCGCGCCGGCCGGCCGAATTTCCATGCCGCCAGCGCAGCGACCGCGGCATAGGGATTGGCCTGGGTTTCCTTGCCACCGAAGCCGCCGCCCATGCGCAGACAGCGGCAGACCACGCGATGCGCGGGAATTCCCAGCACCCGCGCCACAATGATCTGGGTCTCGGTGGGATGCTGGGTCGATGATGTGATCTGGACGCTGCCTTCGGCATCGATGCTGACCCAGCTCGCCTGGGTCTCCAGATAAAAATGATCCTGGCCGCCGACAGCGAGTTCGCCCTCGATGCGATGGCGGGCAGCGGCGATGGCTGCGCTTGCATCACCACGCGCCACTCTTGCCGGCGGCAGATGGTACGAGCCGGCCGCAATGGCCTGGGGGATGTCCAGCAGGGCCGGCAGTGCCTGGTATTCCACATGGACCAGGCGCGCGGCGGCCGCCGCCGTGGCGGCATCGCGTGCAACGACCCAGGCAACCGCCTGGCCGTGGAACTGCACAAGCTCGGCCGGGATCAGTGGCTCATCGTGGATGATCGGACCGGTATCGTTCTCGCCGGGGATGTCGGTCGCCGTCAGCACGCCCACCACACCGTCGATCGCCCGTGCGGCCGCGGCGTCGATGCCGAGTATGCGGGCGTGGGCATGCGGCGACTGCACCGGGTGCAGACTGAGCATGCCGACTGGCGGATGCTGCTCGTCGGTGTAGATCGCCCGGCCGCTGACGTGACCGACTGCGCTCTCGTGCAGGCGGCTCATGGCGTGTGCTCCGCGACGAAGCGCTCGAACAGGCTCGCGCAAAGCGCACTGCGGTATTCGGCGCTGGCGCGATGATCGCTCAGTGGTTGAAAGGCGGCACGCAGCCGCTGACTGGTCTGCTCGATGGTGTCCGTATCCAGTTTTCTGCCCAGCAGAAACCCCTCGACTTCCCGTGCTCGCATCGGGATAGCGGCAACGCCACCATAGGCGAGGCGGGCGTGGCAAACCCGCTGATCGTCGTCGCATTCGAGTGCGAACACGGCGGCCACGATGCTGATGTCGTCAGTCTGGCGCTTGGCCACCTTGTAGGCGGCGGTCATCCGGCCGGACCGTCGCGGCAGCACTACCGCGGTGATCAACTCGTCCTCGGCACGCGCGGTCTTGCGATAATCGAGGAAGAAATCCGCTGCCTCGATCATGCGCATCCCACCCAGGTTTCGGCATTCGATGCAGGCATCGAGCGCGAGCAGGATGGGCAGCAGATCGCCGATGGGCGAGGCACTGCCCAGATTGCCGCCGAAGGTGGCGCGATTGCGCACCTGCCGCGCGGCGAACCAGGGCAGCATCTGGTCGAGCGCCGGCACCAGACCGGCCAGATGTTCTTCGAGTTCGCTGAGTGGTGCGCAGGCGCCGATGCGGATATGGTCGGCAGTCACCTCGATCTCGCGCAGGGAAGCGATGCGATCGAGCGCGACAAAGGCGGGTGCCACGCGCTGGCCATGGCTGAGGCTGACACCGAGGTCGGTGGCACCGGCGATCCAGCTCGCGTCGGGGTGCGTCTGCTTCAATTGCAGCGCATCTTCGATGGCAACCGGATTGTGGAAGTTGCCCACGGATGCGGATACCAGAGGCACGCACGGGGCCGCCAGCAGATCATGAAAACGATCGCGCGGCGGCTCGATCAGGGTGAGCTGGCGGGTGGCCTCGCGGATCGGCCGATAGCCGGTGCAGCGGCAGAGATTGCCCTCGGTGGTGAGGTCATTCAATTCGCTGCCGTAATAGCCGGCGAACAGGCTCATGACAAAGCCCGGTGTGCAGTAGCCGCATTGCGATCCCGAGCAGTCGACCAGGGCGGTCTGCACGGGATGCAGGGCAGCTCCGTCTGCCAGTGCTTCGACGGTGATTACCTCGCGGCCGGGCAGGGCACCGACCGGCAGCAGGCAGCTGTTGCAGGCGCGGAAGTGGGCGCGACCGTCACCATCGCGCTCGATCAGGGCGACCGTGCAGGCGCCGCAGTCGCCATCGGCACAGCCTTCCTTGGTGCCGCTCATGCCGCGGCGGTTGAGCCAGCGCAACAGGGACTCGGTCGGCACCGCGTCGTCCAGCGCGACATCGGCAAAGTTCAACTTGAAGACAGGAGAATTGGTCATCCGCCAAGGTTAGCGCGAGCCCCCGGCGGTCGGAAGCTCAGGCGCGATCGGATTCTTGGGTACTGCACCGGTTTGAATGTTGGCGACGGTCCCCTTCTCCCGCCTGCGGGAGAAGGGGTTCATCTCCAGAATTTCAAGCGGACGCAGTGCCGGTTCCTGGCTTGGCTATGCCTGATCGCGCGATTCGGGCAGACTGGGCTCATCGCTGCTCTGGAACGCCACCATGTCCGCTGTCCTTGATCCCCAGTTGTCCGACCTGCTGTGCGCCATGCCGAAGGCGGAACTGCATATCCATATCGAAGGCTCGCTGGAGCCGGAACTGATTTTTGCGATGGCGCAACGCAATGGGCTCAGTCTGCCCTATCCGGATGTCGCCGCATTGCGCGCGGCGTATGCGTTCAGCAATCTGCAGAGCTTCCTCGATATCTACTACGCCGGTGCCAGCGTGCTGATTACCGAGCAGGATTTCTTCGACATGGCCTGGGCATATTTTCTGCGCGCCAAGGCCGACAATGTGATCCATGCCGAATTGTTCTTCGATCCGCAGACCCACACCGAGCGCGGAATCGCTTTCGAGACCGTGATCAATGGTCTGCGTCGGGCGTGTGATCGGGCGCGCAGCGAATTGCGCATCCGTGCCGAGTTGATCCTGTGTTTCCTGCGCCATCTGAGCGAAGACGATGCGCTTGCGACCCTGGAACAGGCGCGGCCGCATATCGGCAAGTTCATCGGCGTTGGCCTGGATTCCAGCGAGCTTGGCCATCCGCCGGATAAATTCAGCCGGGTGTTCGCCGAGGCCAGGCATCTGGACCTGCGCGCCGTTGCGCATGCCGGCGAAGAGGGTCCGCCCGCCTATATCTGGAGCGCACTGGATGTCCTGAAAGTCGAGCGTATCGACCACGGCGTACAGTGTCTGCAGGACCCGCGCCTGGTCGAGCGCCTGGTGCGCGATCGAATTCCGCTGACGGTCTGCCCGCTGTCCAACCTGAAGCTCTGCGTCTTCGACTCGCTGGCGCAACACAATATCCGCGCCATGCTCGATGCCGGACTGGTCGCCACCATCAACTCTGACGATCCCGCCTATTTTGGCGGCTATATCAATCAGAATTTCGTCGAGACTTTTGCGGCGCTGACGATGAACGCCAGTCATGCGCGCCAGCTCGCGGCCAACAGCATCGAGGCGAGCTTCGCCAGCCCTGCCGAGAAGCATAGCGACCACCAACGCCTGGCAGAGTTCTTCTCCGCACGCGGACTGCACTGAGTACCGTCATGGGCAGACTGACGACGCATATTCTCGATACCGCGCATGGCTGTCCCGCCGCTGGCGTGGCGATCAATCTGTACCGGTTGGACGGCTCCGCCCGCGAACTGTTGGCGCAGCAGATCAGCAATGGCGATGGCCGCTGCGATGCGCCCCTGCTTGCCGGTGACTCCATGCGCGTCGGCGTCTACGAGCTCGAGTTCGCGATCGGCGATTACTTTGTGGCGCGCGGACTGGAGCTGCCGCGTCCGGCCTTCGTCGACCGGGTGCTGCTGCGCTTCGGCATCAGCGACGCCAATGCGCATTACCATGTTCCACTCTTGGCCTCACCCTACAGCTACAGCACCTATCGTGGCAGCTGAGGCGGGCGGGGCGGCAACAGCTGGTTTGGCGGATCTTGCATCAGCGACTGCTTTGCCAACTCGAGTTGCGGTCGCGTCGTCTGTTCGTGGCCGGGCAATGCCGCGGTCGCCAGCTGGCCGGCGCACAAGGCGCAGCGACCATGACTCGGCCCAGTGATTTACCCGGAATATTCTGCTTGAGGTAGGGCGTGACAGAATTCATCATCGAAAGCGTGGGATTGTTGCTGCGCTGGTTGCATGTGATAGCGGCAATCGCGTGGATTGGCGAGTCGTTCTATTTTGTCGCGCTCGATCGCGGCCTGAAACCGCCGCGCAGTCCCGCTCAGGGCCTGCATGGCGAGAGCTGGTCGGTGCATGGTGGCGGCTTCTATCTGAAGCAGAAATTCTTGCCGGCGCCGGCCGAACTGCCGGAAGACCTGCACTGGTCGAAGTGGAAATCCTATACCACCTGGTTGTCGGGCTTTGCGCTGTTCGCGATTCTCTATCTGCGCTCGCCTGAGCTCTATCTGGTCGATCCTGCGATTGCTGCGCTCAGTGGCTCGCACGCGGTAGCCATTGCGATCGGGTTCCTGCTGTTCGGTTGGATTGCCTACGACCTCCTGTGTCGGTTGGTCGGTTTCCGCGATCGTCTGCTCGGTGTCGCGGTGGCGGTTCTGGTACTCGGGATCAGTTACGCCGCGACTCATCTGTTTGCCGGCCGCGCGGCCTTCCTGCTGGTCGGCGCGGTGCTGGCGACCATCATGTCGGCCAATGTGTTCTTCGTGATCATCCCCGGCCAGCGCCAACTGGTGGCAGCGCTGGCGCGCGGCGAGACTCCGGATCCCTTGCCCGGCCAGCGCGGTAAGCAGCGTTCTGTGCACAACACCTATTTCACCCTGCCGGTCGTGTTTGCGATGCTGGCCACGCATTACGCGACCGCGTTCGCGCATCCGCACAGCTGGCTGGTGCTGGCGATGTTCATGGCGGCGGCCGCCCTGATCCGCCAGTTCTTCGTGCTCTGGCACAGTGGTGATCGTGCCTGGAGTCTGCTGGTCGCAGCCTCGGTGATCCTGATCCTGGTGTTCGCCTGGCTGGCTCCACGAGTGCGGGACCCTGTGGTGCAGTCGCTGGCACCTGCCGCGACGGCTTCACCAGCTGAGTCAACACCCGGGACCGATGATCCGACGATCAGTACGGACCCGCTGTTGCAACTGTCGGCGCCGCGAACCGCCGACATCCTGCCGTTGATCCGGCGGCACTGCGCGGTCTGTCATTCGGCAACGCCGACCATCATGGCGAGCGCGCCACTGGGGGCGAAGTTCGACACCGAGGCAGAGATCGAGGCCGCTGCCCACAAGCTGCATCAGCAGACCGTGGTGCTCAAGGTGATGCCGCTCGGCAATATCACCCGGATGACCGATGAGGAGCGCGCCCTGATCGGCCGCTGGTTCGATGCGCTGCCGGTAGCTCCGCCGTAAACGGCGCTACCGGGATCTACACGGCCTGGGGAACTTCGTGACCTGCCCGCGGCGGGAGCAGCGAACCGTACCGGAGCCCGGTGGGCGCTTGGCAGCGCGATCGAACGAAGCCGGGCTCAGGCGCCGCCAAAGTCGTAGGACATGACCTTTTCGGGTTCCTGCAGGAAGTTGCCCTGCACGAAGTTGACGCCGCAGGAAAACAGGATCGACATGCTGGCGGCGTCCTCGACAAACTCGGCGACCGTGATCTTGTCGGCCGCGCGCGCCTGATCGCAGATCTCGCGGACACGCGCCTGGCTGTCCTTGTTCTTGGCAAGGTCGGCCATGAAGGTACGATCGACCTTCAGGTACTTGGGATCGAGGTGCTTGAGCAACTGGAACGAGTTCAGGCCGCTGCCAAACTGCTCGATCGCGAAGTGGCTGTGCAGCTGTTCAAGTCCTTTCTGGAACTTGCGGACATTGGTCAGGTTGGTGACCACCTTGCTTTCCGGCATGCCGAATACCAGGGCATCGCCGCGCAGGCGCGAAGCCTGCAACTGTGCCGCCAGCCAGGGCAGCAGGCCGGCATCCTCGACCGAGTACGGCGTGATCTTGACGAAGAACGTGCATTTGCGGCCGTCGCGCTCGCGCTCGGCCAGCACCTTGATCGCTTTGGAGATCACCCAGCGGTCGATTGCCGGCATCAGGCCATTGCGCTCGGCGATCGGCAGGAAGAAGCCCGGAGCGATCTCGCCCTTGGGTCCATTGAGGCGCAGCAGGATCTCGTAGTACTCGCCTTCCTCACCCATGATGCTGATGATGGGCTGGAAGAACAAAGAGAAGCCGTCGTGTGCCAGCGCATCCTTGACCAGATTCAGCCAGGCGCGCTGTTTCTCGGCGTCGGCCTTGTCCTGGGCGGCGGGATCGAACACATTGATGCGGTTGCCGCCGGCGTTCTGTGCTGCGCGCAGGCCGTTGGCGGCCTCGCCCATGATGGTCTGGGCATTGGCGATCTTCTCGCCGATCAGCACGACACCCACGCTGGCGGTCAGGTTGACCGACTTCTTGTTGAGCTCGAAGACATGGCCTTCGAAGGACTTGACCAGCTTGCTGGCGAGTTCCTGTGCAATCTCGTGGCTTGCCCGCATGACCAGGATGGCAAAGGTCTGTTCGCCGATGCGGGCGACGACATCGCCCTCGCGCGCGCCCTTGCGTACCAGCGAGGCCATGTCCGACAGCAGCAGGTCGGCATTGCCGACGCCCACGGTATCGAGCACCTTGCGGAAATTGTCCGGCTCGACCAGGACCAGACTGAGGTCGTTCTGACCCTTCGAGGCGAGCGCAACCACCTTGTCCAGTTCGTTGAGAAAATACTGGCGGTTGTACAGGCCGGTAATCAGATCCTGTTCGCGCAGGCGGTTGAGTTCCTCGGCCTGCTCGGCATTCATCTCGTTGCGATGGAAGGTGATCTGCTGGCAGGGCTCGCCTTCGAACGTGGCCTCCGTGAACTCCATGATGGCGGCAAACTTGCCGCCATCGGCATGGCGGGCTTCGAGCTCCAGCCGTTCCGGCGGCTTCTCACCCTTGGACAGCTTTTTCAGCAGGGTCTTGAATTCGTCGGCGTGCTTGGCCGATACCATGTCGAGGATGGAGAGACCCGAAAGGTCCTCGAAATCGTCGTAACCGAACATGTCCAGATAGGCCTTGTTGGCACGGACATGCAGGCCCTCGTGCAGGAAGGCGATCGGATCGCGCGAGGACTCCAGCAGGGCGTCGCAGCGCCGTTCGACTTCGCGCAGCGAGCTTTCCAGGCGCCGCACCGAGCGCCGGGTATGCAGGTCGGCATATTCGGTACGCACCACCAATTGCACCTGTTCGGAGTTGCTGAGCAGGGCCAGGCCGCGGGCGCCAGCGGCGAATGCGCTGAGAAAAGAGGTCTCGTCGAGTGTCTTCAGCACCGGGATGACCGGGATGTCCTTGCCGGTGGCTGCCACCACCGACATGGTTTCGGCAAAGGTCGGCTGCTTGTTCTGGGCATTGACCAGCACCAGGTCAGGCTGTGCCTCGGCAATCTGCTGGGCTACCGCCTTCATCGAGTCAGCGCGACTCGGCCGCACCGGAATACCCGCGTTGCGCAGCATGCTGACCAGCTGTTCGGCGGTATCCATCGAATCTTCAACCAGCAAGATGCGGATGACGAGTTCCTGCTTTGCCATAAATTCTGGAATTTCAAAGGACGCTCTTTGTACTCTAATTGGGCCGTTGAGCGCCAGAGTTCTGGCGACCGGAGGCGTTGACACGTGGTTTGCGATTCATGTGAAAAACCGTGACGCCGTCGCTGGAATGACGCGGCCGATGTGCGGCGCGCGGGTCCCATCCTGGTTCGGGCTATAGCGAAGCCACATAGGGCGTCTTGTAGGGCTCGCCGGCTACCTCGCGCACCCAGCGCGGCATCAGATAACCGGGCAGGCAGGTACGCAGGCCGCGCTCGAGTTCTGCGATCCGGGCTTCGGGCACCTCATAATGGCTGCTGCCTTGCACCCGATCGAGCAGATGCAGGTAATAGGGCAGTACGCCGGCGGCGAACAGCCGCTCGGACAGTGTCGCCAGCGTCGCCACGTCGTCATTGACGCCCTTGAGCAGCACGCTCTGGTTGAGCAGGCTGACGCCAGTGCTGCGCAGGCGGGCGAGGGCGGCGGCTACCTCGTCGTCGATCTCGTTGCCATGATTGCTGTGCACGACCATGGCGACTGGCCAGGGCAGGCTGCCCAGCCAGTTGCACAACTCGGCATCGACCCGCGCCGGCAGCACGATCGGCAAGCGGGTGTGGATGCGCAGCCGGCGAATATGCGCCAGCTCGGCAAGCTGGTCGGTCAATTCGCGCAGACGCGGGGTGGCCAGGGTCAATGGATCACCGCCGCTGAGCAGCACCTCGCTGATGCCCTGGTCGCCGCGCAGTTGCTCGATTGCGGGCTTCCAGCGATCGCGTGCCGCGGTCTGCTCGGAATACGGAAAGTGCTGGCGGAAGCAGTAGCGGCAGTGGATGGCGCAGCTTCCGGTCGCGATCAGCAGGGCGCGGCCCTGGTACTTGTGGAGTACTCCGGTGCCGGCCAGGCTGGGCAGGTCGCCGACTGCATCGAGTCCAAAGCCAGGCGCCTGGATGAGTTCGTCACGCAGGGGCAGCACCTGGCGCAGCAGCGGATCGGCGGCATCACCGGCGCGCATGCGTCCGACAAAGCTGCGGGGCACCCGCAGACCGAAATGCTGACGCGGCACAGCGCGCACCTGATCGGCGAGCCGATCGAGGCCGAGCATCGCCAGCAGTTGTTGCGGGTCGGTGACCGCTTCGCGCCATTGCAGGCGCCAATCGGCAGCTTGGGTGGAAAGCGAGGATGCAGGTATCATGGGCGGGTCATGCCGGGCTTGCCGGCTCGGCAGTACTTCAACCTCACATTCTAGCCGCGTTGCCCGCGGCACTTCGCATTGGAGATTTGCATGGCCAGCTATGGCATGAACGACGTCAAGAACGGCATGAAGATCATGGTGGACCGGTTCCCCTGCGTGATCATCGATACCGAGTACGTCAAACCCGGCAAAGGCCAGGCCTTTACCCGCGTGAAATACCGCAATATCAAGACCGGGCGCGTGGTTGAGCTGACCATGAAGACGACCGACTCGCTGGAAGCTGCCGATGTGTTGGATACCGACCTGGAGTACCTGTACAACGATGGCGAGTTCTGGCATTTCATGAGCCAGGAAACCCACGAGCAATTGTCGGCTGACGCCAGCGCAATGGGCGAGGCCGCCAAATGGGTCAAGGGCAATGAGGTCTGCATGGTGACCCTCTGGAATGGCGCGCCGTTGACGGTGACCCCGCCGACCTTTGTCGAATTGCAGATCGTCGAGACCGATCCTGGCGTCCGTGGCGATACCTCGGGCGGTGGCGGCAAGCCGGCCAAGCTGGAGACTGGCGCGGTGGTCCGGGTGCCGCTCTTCGTGCAGAACGGCGAAGTGGTCAAGTGCGATACCCGCACCGGCGAGTACATGAACCGCGTCAAGTAGTCAGAGGCGATGCATTCGCCACAGCGCCCAGCCCGGGCGCTGAATCCGGATGAGCGCTGGACGCGCGATCGTCACCAGCGCGTCGCCATGGGCAGGATACGATGCCCGGTATCTCCTTCCGCCGTTCGCGAGCATCATGGCCCCACAGAACGTAGATCTGATCGTTGAAGCCGAGTGGGTGGTTCCGGTGGAACCGCATGGCGTGGTGCTCGACCAGCACGCGGTCGTTGTCGACCATGGGCGGATCGTCGACATCCTGCCGAGTACCGAGGTCGCTGATCGTTACGCAGCGGCCAGTCATGTCCGCCGCCCCGGTCATGCCCTGCTGCCCGGACTGGTCAATAGCCATTGCCATTCGGCGATGAGCCTGCTGCGTGGTCTGGCCGACGACCTGCCCCTGATGCAGTGGCTGCAGGATCACATCTGGCCGGCCGAGGCCCGGTTTGTCGGGGCCGACCTGGTCCGCGATGGCTCGCGACTGGCGGCGGCCGAACTGCTGCGTGGCGGCGTCACCTGCGTCAACGAAATGTATTTTTTTCCCGAGGTTGCTGCCGCGGTCTA
The DNA here is from genome assembly GCA_022843465.1 of Pseudomonadota bacterium. GTDB lineage: Bacteria > Pseudomonadota > Gammaproteobacteria > Xanthomonadales > Ahniellaceae > 0-14-3-00-62-12. The sequence goes on from JALHNO010000002.1 coordinate 414,798, forward strand.
TGCCGAAGTCGGCATGCGTGCCGGTATCGGACTGACTGTCATCGAGTTTCCGACCGCCTGGGCCAGCAATGCCGACGAGTACTTTGATCGCTGCCTGGCTGCCTACGATGAAATCAAGTCGCAGCCTCTGCTGCGCGCCGCCTGGGCGCCGCATGCGCCGTATACCGTCAGCGATGCCAGCTTCGAGCGCATCCGCATGTATTCCGATCAGCTGGATATTCCGGTACACGTACATGTCCACGAAACCGCCTTCGAGGTCGAGGACGCCTTTCACAAGCACGGCGAGCGGCCGCTCTCGCGGCTGCGCCGGCTCGGCCTGCTCAACCGCAATCTGATCGCGGTGCACATGACCCAGCTCAATGATTCGGAGATCGCGTTCTGCGCCGATGCCGGCATCACGGTCGCGCATTGCCCCGAGTCCAACCTGAAGCTTGCCAGTGGCTTCGCGCCGATCGAGAAGCTGCGCCGGGCCGGCATCAATATCGCGATCGGTACCGACGGTTGTGCCAGCAACAATGATCTCGACATGTTCGGTGAAATGCGCACCGCGGCCCTGCTCGCCAAGGCGGTGGCCAACGACGCCGCAGCGTTCGACGCGGCCACCGCATTGCGCGCCGCCACGCTCGGTGGTGCCACCGCACTCGGCCTGGAAAGCGAGTTCGGCTCGCTGGTGATCGGCAAGTCGGCCGATCTGTGCCTGCTGCGGCTCGACGATTTTGATTGCCTGCCGGTCTACAACGCGATCTCGCAGATCGTCTATTCCAGCAACCGCCGCGATGTCCGCGATGTCTGGGTCGCCGGGGTGCGCAAACTCGAGGATGGCCACCTGGTCGATTTCGACACCGGGCAGCTTGCCGGCCTGGCGCGCGCCTGGGGCGAACGGATCCGCGCCGGTCTGGGGCGGTAGACTGTCATGGAGGGCATCGGCCGCCGCAGCGGCGGTCGTCACGCCAGCAAGGAAACCGCAAGATGAGTGTAGATGCGCGTGAAATCGCCAAGTTCGATGAGCAGGCTGCAAGCTGGTGGGACCGCAACGGGCCCTCGCGTGCGCTGCATGATCTCAATCCGCAACGACTGGCCTTCGTCCAGGAGCGCCTGCAGCTGAAGGGTGCGCGCGTGCTCGACCTCGGTTGCGGTGGCGGCATCCTGTCGGAGGCGCTGGCGGCCGCGGGTGCCGAAGTCACGGCGATTGATCTTTCTTCCGAGCAGATCGATATCGCCCGACTGCATGCGATGGAGTCGGGACTTGAGATCGAGTACCTGAAGCAGTCTTCCAGCGATCTTGCGCGCGAGCGTCCGCAACACTTTGATGCCATCACCTGCATGGAGATGCTTGAACACGTACCCGACCCAGAAGCCATCCTGGCCGACTGCCGTGCGCTGCTCAAGCCGGAGGGCAAACTGTTCCTGTCGACGATCAATCGTGGGCCACGCAGTTTCGCGCTTGCCATTGTCGCGGCCGAGCATGTGCTGCGGCTGCTGCCCAAGGGCACCCATCGCTACAGTCTGTTCCTGAAACCCAGCGAGATCGACCGCGGCCTGCGCAGGCATGGTCTGGCGCTGCGTACGCTCGAAGGGCTGCACTACGATCCCTTCGGCCGTCGTGCCTGGCGCAATAGCGATGTCGGCGTGAACTATCTGGCCTACGCGGAACGCGTCGAATGATCGAGGCGGTACTTTTCGATCTCGACGGAACCCTGCTCGATACGGCGCCGGATCTGGTGCGCGCCGCCAACCGGCTGCGCAGTCGCCATGGCCTTGACGTGGTGCCCGCACACCAGGTTCGGCCCTGGGTCTCCAAGGGCGGCCGGGCAATGATCCAGGCGGCGTTCCCCGATCACGAGCCGGCTGCGTGGGATCGCATGTTGCCGGAATTCCTGGCGCTGTATCGCGAGCAGATAGTGGTGGAAACCCGACTGTTCGAAGGTTTCGAGCATACGCTGAGCGTGCTTGAGAAGCGCGGGCTTGCACTCGCCATCGTCACCAACAAGCCGGCCTGGCTCACCGAGCCGGTGCTGGCTGCACTGGGTCTTGCGCACCGTTTCGCGGTCGTCATCAGCGGCGACACGCTTGCCGAAAAGAAGCCGCATCCTGCCCCGGTGCTCGAGGCCTGTCATCGACTGGCGATCGCGCCGGCGCGCGCGGTCATGGTCGGTGACGATCAGCGCGATATCGAGTCGGCGCGGGCGGCCGGCAGTCATGCACTTGCGGTCAGTTTTGGTTATGCCGAGGCTGCCGATCAGATCGAAAACTGGGGTGCTGACGGCATCCTCGATGCGCCGGCCGAACTGCTGAGCTGGCTCGATCAGCACGCGGCGGGCGCGACGCCCGGCCAGCGCGCGGCCCGTGCCGGGTGAGCACGGCACTGGCCGAATTCGTCGCACCCTGGCGCGCAGCTTTTCCGGCGCTCGAGCTGGCCCATCTGTATAGCAGCGAGGCCGAGTCCGATCGTCTGCTGGCGCGTGCCATTCTACTGATGGAATGCGCCGACGCGGTCTGGCGCGCCAGCGATCCCAAGGTGACCATGGCCAAACTCGGCTGGTGGGTCGAGGAATGGGATCGCATGGGCCGCGGCGAAGCCCGCCATCCGTTGGCGTCGGTGCTCGCCCCTGGCAAGGTCGAAGCACCGCTGCGGGCTCTGCTGCGCGAGACCGAGGATGTTCCGACCACCGCAGACTGGGCGGCGCGATTGAACGCTCATCGCCAGATTGGGGAGGAGTATGCAAGCGCGTTCCCGGTCCTCGATTGCGAAGGTCCGCAGGCTCGTCAGTCCCGCGCCTTGTGCTGGACGGTACTGATCAGCGGTCGCTACCTCGCGGCGCTGGCCAGTGGTCTCGCGCCTGCCGTGCGGGCGGCACCTCTGGCGACGCGCGCGCGCTTCCAGCTCAGCGCCGAGGCGACGGCATCCGCAGTCACGCGCCAGGCCGCAGCCGAAGGTGCGCTGCACATCGCCGCTGCATTGCGGTCACAGTTCGCGGCGTTACCCACAAGCCATTGGCGAGGTCAGCGCGGTGCCCGCGTGCTGACCGCGATGGCGATCCGCGAACTGGCCGAATTCGATCAGCCGTCCTCGCGATGGACGACGATTGCCAAGGCCTGGAATGCTTGGCGGGTGGCGCGCGCAGTGTGATCTGTGGCAGGTCGCGATGGTCGCAGGGGGGTGAATTGGCGTCTGGACGTGATTGTGAACTCATGTTTCACGATTTTTCCACCAGTCCATCACGAGCTCCAGCGCAGAGTGCGCCCACCACTCGCCACAGGAGCACACCGTGATACGAAGTACCTTGTTTGCAGCGCTCACATTCGTTTCGAGTCTTGCCTTTGCCGCCGACCACCGCGACGCCCCGGTCGCCACCAACGATGTCGCTGCCGACATCAATGATGTCTATACCTTCGTCAACCCGAACAACCCGCAGGAGCTGATTGTCGCCCTCACCGTGGTGCCGGTGGCCAATGCGCTCTCGCAGTTCTCGGCCGCCGTGGACTATCGCATCCACCTCGGCGATCAGGTCTTGACCTGCCGCTTTCCCGGCTCGGTGCGCTTCGAGTGCACTGGGCTCGGCAATCAGACGGTCTCCGGCAATGTCGGCAGCACCGGACAGTCAGGCAACGGCCTGCGTGTCTATGCCGGTCTGCGTGACGATCCCTTCTTCTTCGATCTCAATGCCTTCAATGCCACGCGCAATGCCCTGGCGCCGCGCTTCAACAATCCGGGCAGCAACTTTTTTGCCGGACTCAACACGCTGAGCATCGTGGTCGGCATTCCGACGGCATTGACCGGCGCCACCGCAGCCAGTCCGGTGGTCAAGGTCTATGCATCGACGCGCCGTACCGGCGGCGCTGGCATCAGTGCCGGTATCTCGGGTTCCTGGTATGACGCTGCCAATCCGGGACATGGCTTCTTCCTGGAAGTGATCCGCGGCAGCGATGGGGTCGAGCGCCTGAATGCACTCTGGGCGGTCTACAACAATGCGGGTGGTCAGCTCTATCTGCTCGGCGTCGGTGAAATCGTCAACAATACGTCGACGATTACTGCGGTCTCTACCGCAGGCGGGCGATTCCCGCCGCCGTTCGATTCCTCCAGCGTGCAGCGGGTACCGTTCGGGACTCTGACCTTCACCTTCAACGACTGCAATACCGGCACCCTGCAGTACAACGGCACCAACCCGCTGTTCCTGACGAGCGGGACGATCGCACTGAACCGGCTGACCTCGATCTCGGGCGTGAGTTGCAGTCTGCTCAGCAGCGGTCAGATCGATCGCATGGGTCGGCCGGGCATCAATACCGCCCTGATCAATGTGCTGCCGGGTACCGGCAGCGCGCTGAAGAATGCCTACAACGCTGCCGAGGGTGTCGCCAACTGGACCCAGTTCACCGCCGAAATGGCGGCGAATCTGGCAGCGCTCGATACGCTGGATGGGCAGGTCGGCAATTCGTTGCTGCCGCCGGCGACCCTTGCCAGTGTGCTCGTCGATGACCGACTGCTGGTCGACACCAGCAAGCCGGCCTGCGACGAGTATCTGGCGGTCGAACTGGGTGTAGCCGGCAAGTGCGGCGGCCGCACATTGGCGCGCGATGTCATCGACGATACCTTCGGCGCAGTGGTCGGTCCTGGGGTCAGCGATTTTGTCGGCAATGACAGTGTCTTCCTCAGCGACTTCCCGTTCCTCGGCAACCCGAACTGATATGCACAGGGAGTTCCTGTTGCGCCGCGCCCTTGGATGGGGGCGCGGCATCCTGATCTCCGCCATGATCCTGTTGGCGGCCTGTGCGCAATCCGGACTACGTCGCGGCGCGGTCCCCGACAACGTGCTGCCGGAGGCCGCCCTGCCGCCCGTGTTGCTGTTGCCCGGTTATCCGGCGCGCATGAGCGAGCTTCCGACCACGACGGGCGCGGTCTACCGCAACAATCTGGAGTCGCTGCAATCCGAGTTGGCCAGACGCAGCGATGCTGACAGCCCTGAGATTCTGCTGGCGCGCGCCGGCGCGGCCTACGAGCACTACCGCGCCTACGGCAATCTCGCCGAACTCAAGAACGCGGTGACCATGGCTGAAGCTGCAGTGCGGCCGGTTCCGGCGCCGCGTGGTGCCCTGCAACTGTGGGCCGAGATCGCGAGCTATCTGCATCGATTCGACGCAGCCGAGGCAGTCCTGGAGCGGCTTGCGACGGAACAACCGGGATCGATCGGTGCGCCGCAGCGCGCCCTGCGCGCCCAGATGCGCGCAGCACGCGGCATGGCCGCCCATGAAGCGGCTGACTTGCCCGTCGAGTTCAGCAGTCGCGACGATGCCGTGGCCGTGGCCGACCGCTGCGTTGATACCGGTGATCTGGCCTGTGCCAGCAGCGCCTATCATCAGGCACAGTTCCTGAGCGTCGATACCCACCCGGTGCCGCTCGCCTGGCTGCACACCCAGCAGGGCATCAGCCTGTTGCGCTTCGGCCACCCGGATGTCGCAATCCGCTTCTTCGAAGCGGCGCTCGAACGCTTGCCGGGTTACTACGTGGCCGCCGAACACCTGGCCGAGTGCCTTACCCTGACCGGCCAGTTCGAGCGTGCCGAACCGCTCTATGTCGATGTGATTGCGCAGACCGGAAATCCGGAATACATGGCCGGTTATGCGGCGCTGTTGCAGGCAATGGGGCGTGACCGCGAGGCCGGGTACTGGCAGTCGGAGGCGCGACGTCATTATGCCGATCTGCTGGCGCTGTGGCCGGAAACCTATGCACAGCATGCGGTCGGGTTCTATATCGAATCCGGGGACAGCGACACCGCCCTGAAGCTGGCCCGCAAAAACATCGCCACGCGCCAGGATGTCGGCTCCTGGATACTGCTTGCCGAGGCGCTGGCTGCCGCAGGTGAGCGCGAATCCGCCTGCGATGCGCTGCGCGCTGCCGTGCGGACCGGCTGGTCACCGCCGGAACTCAGCGCGTTGCAGGTGCAGCTGGCCGATTGCCCGCGCGCCGGTCTCTGATCGTGTCCGCGCGGGATTTGTGACGCGGGGCTTGCGCCGCTGCTCGCCTGGACCTGCAGGGCATCTCTGTGAGATGCCCTCTTAACGCCGCAGCGCCTTCATGACGGCCTCTCACAGGGATGCCCAACAGAGAACCAGCGTCCAAGAGCGGGCCTGCCCCGCTGCAGTTGATGTTGACGTCGACGTTGACGTTGACGTTGTCCCCGAGGGGATTTCATAGAGCGGGGCTTGCCCCGCTGTCCTTGATCTTTGCTCTGGGCATACAAGGCAACAGCAGCGGGGCAAGCCCCGCTCTACAGGATCAAGGGCAAGAGCAGCGGGGCAAGCCCCGCTCTACAGAATCAAGGGCAAGAGCAGCGGGGCAAGCCCCGCTCTACAGAATCAAGGGCAAGAGCAGCGGGGCAAGCCCCATAGGCGTCAGCCTGTTTTTCCTGGCGAATGATTGCCCCGTCCAACGCGCAGCTGTCTATCATCCGGCCTTGGCTTGCGCTCGCCCCGAAGGGGCACATCAATTCAGCCCAGGGCAACGCCCTGGGTGGCGGGCCGATCATTCCGAAGCCCTGAAAGGGCGATTCAG
>JALHNO010000003.1:0-184944 GCA_022843465.1 Pseudomonadota bacterium
CCCCACCCCTGGCCCCCCCCCCCCCGGCCGCATCCATGCGGCCGCACTGCGTGCTGATCGCGACCACCGATCACCGGCGCTGAGGGGCCCCTTGGGAAAAGAAGCGCGCTCCCGGCGCGCAGAAGCTCAGGAGCAGAGCAAGTCGGCTTCGGCTTCCGCTACGGCTTCACCTTCGGCTTTAGCTTTAGCCTTAGCTCTAGCTTTAGCTTTAGCTTTGGCTTTAGCTTTGGCTTTAGCTTTGGCTTTGGCTTTGGCTTTGGCTTTGGCTTTGGCTTTGGCTTTGGCTTTGGCTTCTGCGCGCAGGAAGCGCGCGCTCTTCGATGGGGCCCCTCTGCGCCGGTGATCGGTGGACGGAATAGCCCGAAGGGTGAGCGACAGGATGTCGCTCAGGCGACGTTTGCACATGGATGTGCAATCGTCGACCGCGGCCACCGAGCACGAACCCGAAAGGCAGGATGCCTGGAGGGCGGCGCTGTGGGGTGGCCTTCTCTTTGGTTACTTTCTCTTGGCCACGCAAGAGAAAGTGACTCGCTCGCGTAAGCGAGCGAAAGCTCTTTGGCGCCGCAACGCGGCGACGCATGCAAAGCATGCTGCAATTGATCTTCGTGACTAGTTCGACTAGTTCGACTAGTTCGACTAGTTCGACTAGTTCGAACAACATCGAACAACATCGAACCCTCTGGAATTGATGCGCTTCGGCCTGCGGCCTCAGCACATCCTACGACTCCCGCAGCGATTCGGCGGGGTCGCAGTGCCGCCCTCATCCCCGGCCCTTCTCCCGCACGCGGGAGAAGGTAGCAAAGCCCGCAAGCGGGGGCGCAACAACTCGGCAAGCTTCAATCGGCAAAGTTCAACCCGCAAGGTTCAACTGGCAAGTTTCAACCGGCAAGCTTCAATCGGAATTGATCATGTCCGGGCCATTGCCGGCGGTTTTTTCGTACTTGCCTTTTTCGACCTTGCGGTACTGGGTGAAGCCCTTCTCGGCGATCTTGCTTTCCTTCAGATGATGGCTGCCGCTGATGGCGAAGTTCGACGCTGAGATCACCCGGATGCAGGGGTTGCCGCACTCGGGGCAGGCACGCAGTTCGGGTTCGCTGAGGTGTTGGAAGACTTCGAAGCGACCGTGGCAATGCGGGCAATCGGCGTCCTTGGGGGCGTACTCGTAGATCGGCATGGTCAGTTTCCGTTTTCGGCATCGAGCACCGCGGCGAGGGCGCTGTCGTCCTCGCTGTTGGCGGCACCATTGGTCACGGCGGTGCTGGCATTGGGCGCGGCATCGACGAAGGTCTTCCACTGATTGATGATGGCGCAGAAGAGATCGGCAGTGCGTTCGGTGTCGTATACGGCGGAGTGCGCCTCATCGCTGTTCCAGGGCATGCCTGAGGTGAACACCGCCTTGCTCAGCACGGTCTGGCCGAGGGCCAGGCCGCCGAGTGAAACCGTATCGAGACAACTGAACGGATGAAACGGCGAGCGCTTGTGGCCGCTGCGCCGGATCGCCGCGTTCAGAAAGCCAAGATCGAAATGGGCGTTGTGGCCGACCAGCACCGCGCGCGTGCATCCCGTCTGCTTCATCAGCGTACGAATGGGTCGGAAGATCAGATCGAGCGCTTCGCGCTCCTCAAGGGCAGCGCGAAAGGGATGGGTCGGATCGATGCCGGTGATCTCGAGTGCGCGCGGGTCGATATTGGAGCCTGGAAACGGCACTACGTGGGTGCTGACGGTCTCGGCCCGAATGACCTCGCCGCTGGCATTCATCACGATCGGCACTGCGGCGATTTCGAGCAGGGCATCGCGTTCAGCATCGAAGCCGCCGGTCTCGACATCGACGACCACGGGCAGAAAACCACGGAAGCGTTCCGCGATCGCAGAGCTGAATCGGATCAGTTTCATGCCCGCAGGATACCAAGCCGGGCGTCAGCCCGTGCGCGTGAACCTGTCCGGAGGCTGATTGCCTGCGGCTTGGCCCAGGTGCGGCGCAGGCCAGCGCCGCGTCCTGGTTACTTGGCGATCAGCAACAGCAGCGAGCGCCCTTGTACACCATAGACCGTGCCCTCACCACCGATCCATGCCTCGCTGCCCGGCAGATTGACCGCGTTGGGGCCTTCATTCCAGGTGGCGGTGTCGGTCACCCGATACCAGTTCTTTCCGGTTCCGGGCCAGGGCAGGCTGAAGTTCACATTGCCCGACCAGCCGTTGTACGCGATGTAAATCGCGCTCGCGCTGTCGCCGAGCTCCGTGCCATCAATGCGCCAGGCGATCGCGTGATTCGAGCTGCTGTTGAAATAGGCCGCATCGGCCTGCGCGCCATCGGGTTTGAACCAGCGCAGTTGTTCCATCACATTGCCGTTGTTGTCGATGCCGGAGTAGAAATTCAGCGGACGCAGACTGGGATGGGCATTGCGGAACTGGATCAGGCGCCGGGTAAAGGTCTGATGATTGACGTCATTGCTGTCCAGCGACCACAGCAGCCAGTTGGCTGCGGAGTCGAGGTTGTAGACATTGTTGTTGCCGAACTGGGTGCGCAGGAATTCGTCGCCGCCGGTGATCATCGGCACGCCGGCGCTCAGCATCAGGAAGGCCAGGCCGGTGCGCGCCGCCTTGCGCTGATCGACCGCGATGCCGGCCTGGTCCCAGCTGATGTTGTGGTCTTCGCCGCCGTCGGACGGACCATAGGGCCAGGGCTGGTTGTTCTGCTTGCTGTTGTAGGTATACAGATCGGCGAGCGTAAAGCCATCGTGTGCGACCATCAGGTTGACCGAGTGCCAGGGCTTGCGGCCATCATCGCCGTACAGATCCGATGAGCCGGCAAAGCGTGTCGCCAGCGTGCCCGTGGTGACCACCTCGACGCCGAGCTGGTTCTGCTTCTTGCGCAGATCGTCGCGATACTTGCCGTTCCACTCCGCCCAGCCCGTCGGAAAGCCGCCGACCTGATACGAGTTGCCGCCGATCGCCCAGGGCTCGGCGATCAGATCGATGCCGCTGCCACCGGCTGCCGGCCGCGGCGGCAGTTCGTTGACGATGCGATTGAGCGCATTGCCGCTGTCCATCTTGTCGAAATTGAAGCAACCGTGCTGACAGGTATTGCCGAGTACCGAGGCCAGATCGAAGCGGAAGCCGTCAACGCCCAGCGTGTCGCGCCAGTAGGCGAGCGAATCGACGATCAGGTTCTGTGCGGTGGTATTGCGCGTGTTGTAGTTGCCACCGACACCGGTGTTGTCCCAGGAATACTTGAGGTCCGCAGTGAGCGAGTAATAGGTCGGATTGTCGAGACCGCGGAACGACTGCAGGTTGTAGACCGTCAGACCATCACTGCCACCCCAGGCGCCGCCCTCTCCGGTGTGGTTGTAGACGACATCGACCAGCACCTTGATGCCGACATCGTGAAAAGCCTTGACCATGGCCTTCCATTCGCGGGTCGGGCCGCCGGCGGTCTTGTCCGAGGAATAGCGACGATCGGGCGCGAAATAGTTCAGCGTCATGTAGCCCCAGTAGTTGTCGCCACTGGTCGAGTTCGGATCGACATCGTTGGTGTCGTTCTGGGTTTCCTGTATCGGCAGGAACTCGACCGCGGTGATGCCAAGCCCGGCCAGATAGGCCGCCTTGGTCGCCGCGCCGGCATAGGTGCCGCGCTTGGATGCCACCACGCTGGTGTCGTTCATCGTCAGGCCGCGCACATGCACTTCGTAGATCACATCGTCTTTCAGCGCGCGCGTTGGCCGCGTGCCGACCGAGCTGGTATTGGCCGCGAGTACCAGTCCCTTCGGCGCGCAGGTGCCGCTGTCCTTGTTGCGATGCGCCGCCCCGCTGGCGTAGATCGTGCCGTCGGCACAGGTCGCCGTGTTCGGGTCGTGACTGATCTCCACTGCATAGGGATCGAGCAGCAGCTTGTTCGGGTTGAAGCGGTTGCCGCTGTTGTCGATGTCGGTGATGAAGCCGGTACCGCTGCCCTTGACCCAACTGCTGCTGTAGGGCCAGTTGGGTCCCCAGGCGCGATAGCCGTAGAAGACCGTTCCAGTGACGCCATAGGTATTTTTCAGCGTTGCAGTCGATACGGTGCTGGTCCAGACATGGGTGCTGGCATTCTTGCTCAGCACATATTTGGCGACTTGCTGGGCGCCCGAAGGCGTCTTGTAGATCCAGACCTCGATGCGGGTTGCCCGCGAGGAATACACCTTGAAGGTGATGTTGGACTGAGTGGCGTCGTATTTTGCGCCCAGCGCGAGGGCATTGATGGCGGCTTCGGCGCGCGAAGCACCGAGCCACGGCGTAACGCAAAGAAACAGCACGGACAGCAACACGCGCACGGCAGTGTTGGAGCATCGCATCGTATTCACCCCTCCCAAGGGAATTGATTCGAAGGCCCGGCTTTTCGTGGCGTCCTGTCGAGTTGACGCCTTTGCGGGCTGTGGCGGAATATAGGATGGGCTTGGCTGCTGTGCCGTCCATTGGCAGCTATGCATTCGTATTCATTGGGTTGAACGCGCTGTTTTCCCTGTCGGACCACCGCCGCGGCCGCTTGACACTTCGTCCAGTGCCGGCGGATCGCTCTGGACGCATTGCCAGTTCCGCTCGCCGCCGGTGGTGCGTAGAGTGCAGCCCGTCCGCATAATCGACGCGGACCGCGAACGACCGGCGTGACTACCGGCTACTGGGGAACAAGACATGCATTACTGGCAGGACAAAGAAGACGACAAGACCCAACTCATCGTAGTGACCGACGAGGCCGTTTACGCCGAGAAGATGGATCACGCGGCGAGTCTCCGCCAGATCGGCGAGCTGACCGCGGGCAAATCGGCGGCCACCGTGTTCGGCAAGGACGCGACCCATGTGGTGCTGCGCGCGGTCAGCAAGGTGCAACAGCAGCGCGGCGACGATGACATCGATTTCAGCCTGCGCGATGGCAAGGAAGAGAAGACCGACTCGATCAGTATTGCGGACGAGGGTATTCGCAACGAAGTATTCGCAGCGATCGAGCGGGTGACCCAGGGTCGCTTTCAGCGTTACGAGGATCAGACCAATCGGGCGCGCGCAGCGTTCGGTCCGGTGCTGGCGCTGACGATTTTCGGCTTCGGTACCAAGATTGCCGCATCGGCCGCGGCGGCGATCCGCGCCGCTGAGGAGTACGAAGTCTCCGGACGCAAGAAAGGATTGAAGCAGCTGATCGTCTGGGTGCTCGATACCCTCGGCCCCGTCGGATGCTGGGTCATTGGCGGCATCCTGCTGGCACTGTCGGCCTGGGTCCTCTACGACAGACTGCGCACGCCGCCGTTCTACAACATCCTGCAAGCTGAACCCTACAAGCCGCAGGGGCCGGTCAAGACCACGTTGAAGTATCTGGCGCTGGCTGCGGTCCTGGTGGTGTTCGGGCCGATGTTCCTGCGCTGATTGAAGGCTGCTGCGGCGTTGACGTTGATATTCATGTGGACGTCAACGCCAACCCTGTGGTCGGTATTGATGTTTGTACCCAAACGGGGATTGCATGGAGCGTGGCTTGCCGCGCTGCGTTTGATCTTGATCCATGTAGAGCGTGGCGTGCCGCGCTGCATTTGATCTTGATCTTTGTCCCCGAGGGGGTTGCCTGGAGCGCGGCAAGCCACGCTCTACAAAAACAGGCGCGGCAAGCCCACGCTCCAGGCAATCCCCCCGGGGGAAAAGCGAGCGCAGCGCCGCAGGGCCCCGGGCCATCGCGTTCAACGGCGGAGCTGGTCAAGCTCCCTGGCAAAGGAATCAAGGCCCGTGATGTCCCCGATTGACATCAGTGTCGTCCACGCTAGGGTGCGACTCTGCCCCCAGAGCGTGCCTGACACGATGCCGGTCTCCGACTTTCCCAGCTTGCTTGTTCGGCATATGCGAAGGATTCGCGCGAGTGCGGCGGGCATTGCCAGCGAGATCGGCATGAGCCGCGAGGCAGTCAACAACTGGCGCAATGGCGATTCGGTGCCGAGCCGCAAGCATCGCGACAAAGTCGTCGCCTGCGCTGCCTATCTTCGCCTCAGCGAGTTGGAAACCAACGAACTGCTGGCCGCGGTCGGATTCGAGCCGGAGTTTCCGGCTGAGCACGACCGGGTCGTGCCGGCGGCTACTTCTGCTGTCGGCGCCCTGCTGGATCGGTTGCAACAGCTGCGGCCCTATCCCATCCTGATGCTGCTGACGCCAGCGCATCTGGGCCAGCCCCCCGAGCGCGCCGCCATTCTTGCCGATGCCCAACGGCGCTACGGCGCCGACAACGTGCTGCATCTGCAGCCACCGTTCAGTCTGCACGCCGATGCAGCAGGATACTTTTCAGCGCTGGCGGAGCAGTGCGGTTTCCGCGATGTCGCCTCCGACTATGCCTTCGAGGCGGCGTTGTCGCGCCGGCTGCAGTCCGGGCGACCGCTGTTCTGTCTGGTCAGCCGCTTCGAGCAGGGCGATCCGCTGCTGCGCGATGTGCTCGCAGGCATCCTGCGCAGTCTCAGCGAGATGCACAGCGGCCAGTTGCACCTGCTGATCTGTGGCGGTGCTGCACTGGCCGACCTGAAATACCAGGGCGGTGATCTGTCCCTGCTCAATATCGCTGCCAGCGCGAGTTGGCCCGAACTGGCCGCTGCCGACATCGCGGTGCTTGCCGATCGGGCGGGGATTGCTGCATTTGATGCCGAGCGGGTTCTGCGGCTCAGCGGCGGGCATCCTCTGCTTGCACCGGCTGCGCTTGCCCTGCTCGCGGAGGCGCCTGGGCGCAGCGATGCCGATTTGATCGAGGCCCTCGCCACCCATGCACCGCTGTGGCAGAGCTTTCTGCCGCTGCTGAGCGATGCGACGGCACGCGCTGCGATCACCGAACGCCTCGGGCAGGAACGTCTGGCGATGGCGCAACCCTATCTGCTCGATCCCCTGTTGCGCCGCTTGTACTGGGCCAACCTGGTAGTGGCGCGGCGCCATCCCGATGGCAACTGGCTGGAATGGCGCTGCGCGGCGGTGCGTCGCGCAGGCGTGCTGATCCTGGCGGATCTGGATGCCGGCGCGTGAGCCCGCCCTGGTTGACTCGCCTGCGTGGCGAAGTGTCCTGGCGTCGGCTGCTGCGCGTGCTGGCGATTCTGGCCGGCATCTATGCCGTGGGCGTGCTGATCCTGCGTCTGTGGATTGCCAATCTCACCGGTTTCGGGCCGATGCAGGATCCCGAGACCGCCGCAATGATGGGCATGAACTGGAGCGAGATGGCGCGCGCGCAGTCAGAGGCAGTCGAACACTTCGAGGAACATGGCAACTGGCCCGATAGCCCACGCGCCTTCTACCGTGTGGAGGACAACGGACTGCTGCGCATCCAGACGCCCGAGCCCTTTGTGCTGCGCTTCGGCATGAGCCGCGGCTTCGCCCCCGAGACCGGACTGCGCGACACCTGGCTGAGCACGCGATTCGATCCGGCGAGCGGGCAGTGGACCTGTCAGAACGATACGCCCCCGCTGCCGAAGGCCTGGCTGCGTGGCGACTGCCTGCCGCCCACGCAGCACTGGAGCCCACTCGAGTGGCTGCTGTTCGTCTTGATCGTGGCGGTTGCGGCGCTGATCCTGCTGTTGGCCGGCTTGGCCCTGCTGGATCCGCGTCTGGCCGGCCTGCGCAAACAGCCGCGTCGTTTGCGACGGCAACCGATCAGCGAATTGCCGCGCCTGCATCGGCAGCTGGGCTGGCTGCGCCGGCGCCGCGCGTCGCTTGCTGCTGCCGAAATCGCCGAATCGGATTGGCGCGAGGCTCTGTCCTATGCCCAGGCCGATGATGATGCCCGCGCCCAGATGCTGGCATTGCGGGTAGCGGCGCGCAGCAGTCGCAGCCCCGGCTGGTCCCTGCCCGGACAGGTCTACGAGTGGAAGTTGCCGCCGACTCTGCCGCTGGCATTGGATCGCGCCCTGCTGTACCTGCCTGCGGCCGGCAGCAGCGCGCGCGATCTGGTCCGTCATCTGCAATCGCTGCAGACCGGCCAGGATGTGCTGATCGTGGCGACGCGCGATGCCGCGACCGATGCCGCATTGCTGGCGTACGCGAGTGATACCGCCAATCTCTGCGTCTGCCTGGATCAGATCACCCAGTGCGAATGGCTGCTGCATCCGACACCAGCGGATGTGCTGGTGGCGGTGCTGGCGCGTCAGTTGCGCATCACCCGGATATCGCCGTATCAGACGCGCGGTGGCATCACCCGGCCGGCAGCATTCTTTGGTCGCGCGCAACTGCTGGCCCGCGTGCTCAACCGCGAGCCTGGAAACTATCTGCTGGTCGGCGGCCGGCAACTGGGCAAAACCAGTCTGATGAAGGCGATCGAGCGTCGCTTTGCCGAGCATCCGAGTGTCTACTGCCACTATCTGTCGCTGCGCGATCACCGGCTGGGCGCACGTCTTGCCGCTGAACTCGAGCAACCGGTCGAGACGCCGATCGATGAGCTCGTTGGCCTGCTTGCCCGCCGCGCGGGTCAGCGGCGCGTGCTGTTGCTGATCGACGAGACCGATCTGTTCCTGCGCGAGGAAGCGCGCAGCGGCTACGCACAACTGGCCAGCCTGCGCAGCTTGAGTGAGGAAGGCCGCTGCCACTTCATGCTCGCTGGCTTTTGGGACCTGTATCAGGCCACCGCGATCGACTACGCATCTCCGATCCGCAATTTCGGCGAAGTGATCACGCTTGGCGCCCTCGAGGCCGATGCCTGCGTCGCCCTCGCGACCGAGCCGCTTGCCCGTCTGGGAATCCGCTTTGCACATGCCGATCTGGTTGCGCGTCTGGTGCATGCCTGCGGCCAGCGCGCCAATCTGGTCGCGATCCTCTGCCAGCATGGTCTGGAGCAGCTGGAGCGCGGCGATCGGGTGCTCGGTGAGACTCACCTGAATCAGGCGATGGCCTCGGATGCCTTGCTCGACGCGCTCGCCGGATGGGCGCGACTGAGCCCGGATCCTGCGGATTGCGCGCTGGACCGGATCATCGTCTATCGAGTGGCGCAGGCCCATGCGGGGCAGGGTGGTGAGGCCACCGCAGGTGCAGTTGCCCTCACCCTGGTCGAATTCATGCAACTGCTTGGCAGGCGCGGCATTGCGGCGTCCGCTGAGGCAGTGCGCGGCTCCTTTGCGCGTCTGCAACTGGCCTATGTGCTGCAACGCCAGGGCGAGGGCTATGCGTTTGCGGTGCCGCTGTTCGCGGCGCAGTTTCATGCCCAGGAAGTGGATGCGCTCTTGGAACGCGAGCTGGCCGCCCTGGGCGTGGCCGGGGCCACTCAGGCCGGCGGCGTGTAACCGGCAGGCCGTTCGACGCCATCACCGAAAAAATATTTTTCCATTTCGGCACGCAGGAAGGCGCGCGCCTTGGGCTCGATCGGCGACAGGCGGTTTTCGTTGATCAGCATGGTCTGGTGCGCCAGCCATTCCGACCAGGCCTGCTTCGATACCGATGCCAGCAGGCGTTGACCGAGTTCGCCAGGGAAGGGCGCGAAGTCCAGCCCGTCCAGATCCTGCTTGAGGCGAATGCAAAACACGCGGTGGGACATGGGCGGGCCTCGAAGAGTGGTGGCCAGGGAGGGAATCGAACCCCCGACACGGGGATTTTCAATCCCCTGCTCTACCAACTGAGCTACCTGGCCTAGGCCCGCGCGGCGCAACAGCGCCGGCCGAGTCGGACATTAAAGCGACGGTCGCCGATTTCGTCAAGCCCGATCCGGTGGTTTCCTGCCGATCGGACGACATCCGCTCAGAGTCCGGCACAGGCCTGCGCTACCCGATCTGCCTTGGGCTTGACCTCATGGAACTGCCCGTAGTTGTTGAGCGCATACGCGGCAGCGCCGGCACTGCCGCGGCGGTCGCAGACGGTGAAGGTGACATTGCTGCCGCCGTTGGAACCATAGGGCTGGAACTGCAACCTGGAACGACCACTGGTGCTGAACACATGCGCCGGCACGTTGAACGGCTCGACATGTTCGATCAGGCTGTCGTCGGCATCCAGATTGTTGTCATGATCGAGGTCGACTCCGACAATCCAGCCGTAGTGCCATTCGGTACTGCCTGAACAGCTGACGCCGTCATTGCTGGTACACAGCAACGCATCGTCGTCATAGTTGATGGCGCCATTGCGGGCCTGGGTGATCGAGGTCGAGAGCGCGTTGAGAATGCGCTTGCTGTCGGCTTCGCCGTAGGCACCCGACACCGCGGGCAGCGCGATGGCGAGCAGGATGCCGAGCACGGCAACCGTCAGCATCAGTTCGATCAGGGTGAATCCATCGGTACTGCGTATTCTTCCTGGGTGCATGGCAAGTCCTCCATAGGGGAGGCCAGATTGCCGCGGGCGACCGCTTGCGGGCTTGCATCGGGTTCTGGATTCGGCTTCGGAAATTTCGGAGCCCGGGCTGCGAATCGGCGGTCAATCCACTATTGTGTCCGCTTGCCCTGCTGCCCTGGTGCACGCAATGACCCAGCCCTTCCAACTTGTCGCTCCGTACGCGCCGGCCGGCGATCAGCCGCAGGCGATCGCGCGCATGGTCGAGGGCTTCCGCAATGGCCTGGCGCATCAGACCCTGCTCGGCGTGACCGGGTCGGGCAAGACCTATGCAATCGCCAACGTGATCCAGCAGGTGCAGGCGCCGACCCTGGTGATGGCGCCGAACAAGACCCTGGCTGCGCAGCTGTACGGTGAGTTCAAGGAGTACTTCCCGAACAATGCCGTCGAGTATTTCGTGTCGTACTACGACTACTACCAGCCAGAGGCCTATGTGCCGAGTACCGATACCTTCATCGAGAAGGACGCCTCGATCAATGAGCACATTGAACAGATGCGGCTGTCGGCAACCAAGGCCCTGCTGGAACGCAAGGACGCGATCATCGTGGCCACGGTTTCGGCGATCTATGGTCTCGGCGATCCCAATGAGCACTTCAAGATGGTATTGCAGCTCACGCCGGGCGAGCCGATGGATCAGCGCGAACTGCTGCGCCGACTGACCGAATTGCAGTACACCCGCGGCGACTACGAGTTGCGGCGGGCGACCTATCGTGTGCGCGGTGAAGTGATCGATGTGTTTCCGGCCGAGTCGGATGCGGTCGCCATCCGGATCGAGCTGTTCGATGGCGTGGTCGAAGCGATCAGCCAGTTCGATCCGCTCACCGGTGCGGTGATCGGGAAATTGCCACGCTTCACGGTGTTCCCGAAATCGCACTATGTGACCTCGCGACGCACCGTGCTGGATGCCATCGAGACGATCAAGGCCGAGCTGGTGGAGCGACTCGAGCAGCTCTATGCCGCCAACAAACTGCTCGAAGCCCAGCGGCTCAAGCAGCGCACCCAATATGATGTCGAGATGATGGCCGAGATCGGTTATTGCCAGGGCATCGAGAACTATTCCCGGCACCTGACCGGATATGCGCCTGGCGAGGCGCCACCGACGCTGTTCGATTACCTGCCGCCCGATGCGCTGCTGGTGCTCGACGAATCGCATGTGACCGTGCCGCAGATCGGTGCGATGTACAAGGGCGATCGCTCGCGCAAGGAAACCCTGGTCGAGTTCGGCTTCCGGCTGCCTTCGGCCCTGGACAATCGACCGCTGAAATTTGAGGAATTCGAACAGCGGGCGCCGCGCACGATCTATGTCTCGGCAACGCCCCGCGAGTTCGAATTGCAGCGCTCCGGCGATCAGGTGATCGAGCAGGTGGTACGGCCGACCGGTCTGGTCGATCCCGAGATCGAGATCCGCCCGGTCAACACCCAGGTCGACGACCTGCTCGATGAGATCAGGCTGCGCACGGCAATGGGCGACCGCGTGCTGGTGACGACACTGACCAAGCGCATGGCGGAGAATCTGACCGAGTACTTCGAGGAGGCGGGGGTGCGCGTGCGCTATCTGCATTCCGACGTCGAGACGGTGGAGCGGGTCGAGATCATCCGCGATCTGCGTTTGGGCAAGTTCGATGTCCTGGTCGGCATCAACCTGCTGCGCGAAGGCCTCGACATGCCGGAAGTCTCACTGGTGGCGATTCTCGATGCCGACAAGGAGGGCTTCCTGCGTTCGACCGGTTCGCTGATCCAGACCATCGGCCGCGCGGCGCGCAATCTGCGCGGCAAGGCCATCCTGTATGCCGCCAGCATCACCCGATCGATGCAGGCCGCGATCGACGAGACCAATCGGCGCCGGCAAAAACAGATCGATTTCAATGTCGCGCATGGCATCACCCCGAAATCGATCGAGTCGAAGATCAACGACATCATGAAGGGCGCCCGCGAAGCGGCCGACGAGGCGCCGGCAACGCCTGGTCTGGGACGCGGCCAGAAGCCCGGCCTGTTGAAAGCGGCTGAACCCGAGCTCGATTACCTGGCGATGAATGCCCAGCAGTTGTCGGCCGCGCTGAAGAAACTGGAAGGCCAGATGTACAGGCACGCACAGAATCTGGAGTTCGAAGACGCCGCCCGAGTGCGCGACCAGATCCGGCGGATCAAGGAACAGGCGCTGCGGTCGGTTTAGGCATCGTGCGCATAGTCTGTCGCGCTGCCTTTGGTCCTGCTCCTGCCCTTGTAGAGCTTGGCTTGCCGCGCTGCTTTTGATTTTCTTTTCTCGATCAACAAACAGCAACTACAGCGCGGCAAGCCACGCTCTATGAAATCCCCTTCAGGGGACAAGATCAAGATCAAGGGCAGCGCGGCAAGCTACGCTACAACGGCAACGGCAACGGCAACGGCAGCGCGGCAAGCCACGCTCTACAGGAGCTTGCGGGTTACCAGAGCATCGATCAGGGCGTCGGTGTAGGCGCGCTTGTTGCGATAGTCGACGTGGGACTCGTCGGGGAGCGCGATCGCCTTGAGTGCTGGCACATCGTCGGCATGCAGGGTGTGCGCGCCGGTGCTCTCGGCTAGCCGGTTCCAGAACTGGGCGCGTGGATAGGTATCTTCTTCCACTTGTCGGCGCAGGCCGCTGATCGGTGAGGAATAGAAAATCACCGAGCCGCCGCGCTGCCGGATCTTTTCGACCCAGGCCTTGGCCTCGGCCAGATCGGCGTGCCAGACGGCAGGATCGGGGCCGGGAAACTTGCCGTTGTATTTGGCCAGATGCGCTTCGAGATCGCGGCGGTGCTGACTGGTGTCGACGCCCTGGTAGTCGATCGAACCCTCGCGTGCGCTGCTCATCTGCATGTGCGGATGAAAGGGTTCGGGCTCGCTGCGCAGGGTACGCACCAGTGAGCGCAATAAACTGAAGTCCGAGCGCGCGATCACGGCGTGTTGCTGCCAGAGATTGAGCAGGCGCCGATGCAGGTCGCGGCTCGGCGTCCATTGCCGGTGGTAGTGGTCGACCCAGGGCTGCTGCGATTCCCAGGTGATTTTCCACAGGCCGATGCCGTCGATGTCGCAGACCACCACGCCACGGAAATGCGGGTCGGCGCTGAGGTCCCGCAGGGTTGCCATCGCCGGCATGGCATCGAGTGCAAGCATCACCGGCGCGTAACCGGGCAGGCGTTCGCGGATGCGCTGCAGATCAATGCTGTACAAGGTGCGCGAGGCGCCGAGCAGGACCAGGGCTTGCTGGCCATCCTCAGGGTAGACGCGCTGGCGTTGCTGCGCCCACAGATCCTGGCCGTCGAGTATGCCCGGCAGATAGCCGCGCTGGCGCCATTGCCATTCGACCGTGCCGGCGATCAGGGCAAGCCCGCAGAGTGCAATCGTGATGGCGAGGAGCAGACGGCGCATGGTCAGAACTGGAAGTAGATGAAGGCGCGGCCAGCGCCGGGAGAAAGCACGATGGCGGCGAGCAGCAGGGCCCACAGCAATCCGAGCGCGACCGCCGGCGCTCGTCCCAGCGCTGCGCGCAGATCGAACGAACGCGTCAGCAGATGGGCAAGTACCAACACACCAAAGCTCGCGAGTGCGATCCAGGCTTCGGTGGACAAGACCGGTGCCGGAGTCTGCTGCTGCCCCAGCATGGCGCCGTGGATGCTTGCGGCGGTGGCGAAATCCGGTGCGCGAAACCAGACCCAGGCCCAGACCACGACGAGCAGGGTGAAGGCGCCGTAGCAGGCGCGCATTGGCCAGGCCCGTAGCAAGGTCGAGTCGGGTAGCACGCGACGGCCGAAGCGCTCGATGCCGAGCCAGGCACCATGAAATGCGCCCCAGGCGACGAAGGTCCAGGCAGCGCCATGCCAGAGTCCACCCAGCAGCATGGTCAGCATCAGGTTGCGCGCAGTCAGCCACTGCGATCCGCGATTGCCGCCGAGCGGCACGTACAGGTAATCGCGCAACCAGGTCGACAGCGAGATATGCCAGCGGCGCCAGAAATCCGAGAATCCGACCGCTGCATAGGGGCTGCGAAAATTGTCCGGCAGATGGAAGCCCAGCATCAGCGCGGCGCCGATCGCGCACATGGAGTAGCCGGCGAAGTCGCAGAAGATCTGGCCGCTGAAGGCCAGGGTGGCACTCCAGGCCAGCGCCGTGCCTGGCGCCGCGCCGGCGACGAAGCCGGTATCCGCGACCGGCGCGAACACCGTGTCGGCCAGCACGACCTTCTGGAACAGTCCGAGCAGCATCAGCGACAGCCCGACCACGACACCATCGGCGGATGAGCGCCGCGGCTGCTCAAGCTGGTCGCGAAACTCGCTGTAGCGGACGATCGGTCCGGCGACCAGCTGCGGGAAGAAGGCGACGAACAGCACGTAGTCGCGCAGTGATCGCTGCACCGGCACCTGACCGCGATAGACATCGATGCAGTACGACAGCGACTGGAAGGTATAGAACGAGATGCCAACCGGCAGCAGGATGTCGAAGACCGGTGCCTGCCAGTGCACGCCGATCGCCGCGAGCAGGCTTTCGACATTGCGGTTCAGGAAGTTGCCGTACTTGAAAAAGCCGAGCAAGCCGAGATTGGCGGCCAGCGAAACCAGCAGCCAGCGCTTTCGCAACTGCGGCGCGGTCGCCGCCGCCATCCGCAGCGACAGCCACCAGTCGACCGAGGCCGAGCCGATCAACAGCAGCAGAAAGGCCGGGCTCCAGGCGCCGTAGAAGACAAAACTCGCCAGCAGCAGCAGCCATTTGCGCGCGCTCCACGACCACGGCAGCTGATAAAGCGCCAGCAGGCCGAGAAAAAACACGACAAAGGTCAGCGAGTCGAATTGCATCGGGCAGGGCAGCTGTGCGGGCCGGCATTGTAGGTCGGCGCGCGTCACTGCGGGTGTTTGGCGCGCCTGGTCAGGCGGTGGAAGCGCATGATCCCCTCTCCCGCCGGCCGGAGAGGGCCACGGAGGGCTTACACAAGAGGCTCTGGGTTCCCTTCTCCCGCTGAGTGGGAGAAGGTGGCCCGAAGGGCCGGATGAGGGTGCTTGGGTTGCGTCTACGTCGAACTGCGTTCGGGCGCAACGGCATGTATGGACTGCGCGATAGGCGCTGCGATCAGGCCGCCGCTACCGAAGGCCTATGGCATCCGGCCTGCGGCCTGTGTCCCCCACGCGGGAGAAGGTAACGATCCAGGGATCTCACGAATGTATCCATGAAGCCATGCGTGCTGCCCAAGCACCCTCATCCGCCTTCGGCACCTTCTCCCGCAAGCGGGAGAAGGGAACCCAGAGCATCAACCGCTTTGAGCAGCTTGATCCCCTCTCCCGCTTGCGGGAGAGGGCCAGGGTGAGGGCAAACACACGAATTCGTCTGGTCTTCGCGAGAGCCGGCGCGGCCAGATGAACGCCTCAGCGCCCTATCCGCACACGGCGGTTGAGTCGGCGCGCGGGTCCGTGTACGATGCGCGGCCTTGATTTGGGCGCGTAGCTCAGCGGTAGAGCACTACCTTGACATGGTAGGGGTCACAGGTTCGATCCCTGTCGCGCCCACCACCGATCGCCAGACTGGCGCTCCGGTGACTTCGATCAAAGTGATTCCGATCAAACCCAGGCGCCGACCGCGGCGCTGCATTCCAGAGACGAGAGACGTAGTTCGAACGAACACGATCACCATGACGCGAACCGGAACCCCCGACTGAATCCTGCGCATGGCCCGTCTTGAATCCAAGGGCGCTTGCGCCCTTTTTTGTTTATTGCGGTTGCAACGCAGGGCGGATCGCCCGCAGCGACCGCACACCTGGAGCACTGCATGATCGCGATTACGCTACCCGATGGTTCCAAGCGCGAATTCGACGCCGCGGTCACGGTTGCCGATGTCGCCGCCAGTATCGGTGCCGGTCTGGCGAAAGCCGCGCTGGCCGGCAAGGTCGATGGCCGGCTGGTCGACACCAGTTTCCGCATCGAAGGCGACGTCGCGCTGGAGATCGTGACCGAGAAGCACGCCGATGCGCTTGAAGTGCTGCGCCATTCAACCGCGCATCTGCTCGCACAGGCGACCCAGCGGCTGTATCCGGATACCCAGGTCACCATCGGTCCGGTGATCGACAACGGCTTCTTCTACGATTTCGCGCGCAAGACGCCGTTCACGCCCGAGGACCTCGACAGGATCCAGGCCGAGATGGACCGGATCGTCAAGGAAGCGCTGCCGGTCACGCGCTCGGAGATGAGCCGCGACGAGGCGGTGGCTTTTTTCCGCAACAAGAACGAGCACTACAAGGCCGAGATCATCGAGAGCATCCCGGCCAACGAGGCGCTGTCGCTGTATGCCCAGGGCGAGTTCATCGATCTCTGCCGCGGGCCGCACGTGCCCAACACCGGCAAATTGCGCGCCTACAAGTTGATGAAGCTGGCCGGCGCCTACTGGCGCGGCGACAGCAAGAACGAGATGCTGCAGCGGATCTACGGTACTGCCTTCATCAACGACAAGGACCTGAAGGCGCATCTGCTGCAGATCGAGGAAGCCGAGAAGCGCGATCATCGCAAGCTTGGCAAGGCGCTCGATCTGTTCCATATGCAGGAAGAGGCGCCCGGCCTGGTGTTCTGGCATCCCAAGGGCTGGGCGATCTGGCAGGTGATCGAGCAGTACATGCGCCAGGTCTACCGTGCCAGTGGCTACAAGGAAGTGCGCGGTCCGCAGATTCTTGACCGCAGTCTGTGGGAGAAGTCCGGCCACTGGGCCAACTTCAAGGACAATATGTTCACCACTTCATCGGAGAGCCGCGATTACGCGATCAAGCCGATGAACTGCCCCGGCCATGTCCAGATCTACAACCATGGCCTGCACAGCTACCGCGAACTGCCCTTGCGTCTGGGCGAGTTCGGCTCCTGTCACCGAAATGAAGCCTCTGGCGCGCTGCACGGCATCATGCGCGTGCGCGGCTTCACCCAGGACGACGGTCATGTCTTCTGCACGGAAGATCAGATCCAGTCCGAGTGCGCCGATTTCATCAAGTGCCTGCTCAAGGTCTACCAGGACTTTGGTTTCACCGACGTCTTGTACAAGCTGTCGACGCGGCCGGAGAAGCGGGTGGGCTCGGACGCGGTCTGGGACAAGGCCGAAAGCGCCCTGGCCACGGCACTGGAGTCGCAGGGCATCGAGTACCAGGTCAATCCCGGCGAGGGCGCCTTTTACGGCCCGAAGATCGAGTTCTCGCTGAAGGACTCGATCGGCCGGGTCTGGCAGTGCGGCACCATCCAGGTCGACTTTTCGATGCCCGAGCGCCTTGGTGCCGAGTACGTGGCCGAGGATTCCAGCCGCAAGACCCCGGTCATGCTGCATCGGGCCATCCTGGGTTCGCTGGAGCGTTTCATCGGCATCCTGATCGAAAATCATGCCGGCGCGCTGCCGGTCTGGCTGGCTCCGATTCAGCTGGTAGCCATGAATATCACCGATGCGCAGGCCGAATACGTGGCTTCGGTGACGCAAACCCTTGTAAAACAAGGCTTCCGGGCAGAGGCCGATTTGCGAAATGAGAAGATCGGCTATAAGATTCGCGAACACACACTGCAGAAAGTGCCCTATCAGGTCGTGATTGGTGATCGCGAGCGTGAAAATGGTACGGTCGCGGTGCGTACGCTGTCTGGGGAAGATCTAGGCGTGATGACGCTGGATGCACTGGTCCAGAAACTGCGATTGGAAACGGCGAAGACCCTGGCGTGAGCACGATGTGCTTGCCGCCAGTCTTCATGAGTAATGGGACAGCTGGGAGGGATTGCTAATCAGTACGGACAAAGGGAATCGTAAGAACCTGGATATACGGGTTCCGCGCGTACGCGTCATCGGGGTGGATGGTGAGCAGATTGGTGTGCTCTCCCGTGACGATGCACTGCGCATGGCGATGGATCTGGAACTCGATCTGGTCGAGATCGTACCCAATTCCGATCCGCCTGTTTGCCGGATCATGGACTATGGCAAGTTCAAGTTCGAGCAGCAGAAGAAAGCCAATGCCGCCAAGAAGAAGCAGAAGATCGTGGAGATCAAGGAACTCAAGTTCCGCCCCACGACCGATGATGGCGACTACGAAATCAAAGTCCGTAATCTGCGGCGATTCATTGCCGAGGGCGACAGGGTCAAGGTGAACATCCGGTTCAAGGGGCGCGAGATGGCGCATACCGAACTGGGTATCGCGATGGCCAAGCGCCTGCAGGAAGACTTGAAGGACGAGGTCACCATTGAGTCGTTTCCGCGCCTGGAAGGCCGGCAGATGATCATGATGATCGGTCCCAAGAAGAAATAAGTAGTAGGGCAGCTCCAGGCTGCTGTGGTATTCAGGCGTACTCGCTGCGCCTGCAGTACCCGAGTGATACGGCCGTCCTGCAGGAACGCAGGTCGGCCAACCGGTGAACGCCGCCACTGCGCGGTCGCCACCAACAGGATTCATGCCTCGCATGGAACCGGAATGGTCCTCTGGATCGTTGCGGGTGCCGGCTCCACCGCCTCTCGGGGCGAATGCCGGCACGGTGTTTCAAATGGACGATGGCCCGCAGGGGCTGCAAACAAGCCGAAACGAGCAGGACGGAAAGCGTGGCCGCGGCCACCGCTCGGTTCAGTCACCCAATCACACAGGTAGTGTCATGGCCAAAATCAAGATCAAAACCAATCGGGCTGCTGCCAAGCGGTTCCGCAAGACGGCGTCCGGCAAGTTCAAATGCGGACACGCGTTCAAGTCCCACATCCTGACCAAGAAGTCCACCAAGCGTAAGCGTAATCTGCGCGGTCAGAACCACGTTCGTGCGGAGGACGCAGGTCGCGTCGCTCGCATGGTCCCCTATCTTTAAGGAGGTGAAGTCATGGCACGAGTAAAACGTGGCGTCACCGCCCGCGCCCGTCACAAGAAAGTTCTCAACGCTGCCAAGGGTTATTACAACGCCCGGCGCAAGGTCTACCGCGTTGCCAAGCAGGCCGTCACCAAGGCTGCCCAGTACGCGTACATCGGCCGCAAGCAGCGCAAGCGCCAGTTCCGTGCGCTGTGGATTGTTCGTATCAATGCGGCCGCCCGCATGTACGACATTTCCTACAGCCGCCTGATCAATGGCCTGAAGAAAGCCAACATCAGCATGGACCGCAAGGCCCTGGCCGATCTGGCCTATCACGACATCAAGGCGTTTGGCGCCATCGCCGAGAAAGCGAAGGCCAGCCTGGCCGCCTGATGAGCTGAACCCATATGGTCACGCGATGACCTGATGTTGCGCATGGGGAGATGGCCACAGGCCTCTCCCCATGTGCATTTTTGCGAGGGCGAAATGCAGGAACTGCAGAACCAACTCGATACCGCAATCGCGGACATCGACCGTGCCGCGAATCTCGAGGCACTCGATGCGGTGCGCGTCACCTGGCTGGGCAAGTCCGGTCTGCTGACCGAACAGCTCAAGCAACTCGGCAAGCTGTCGCCCGACGAGCGCAAGCTGCGCGGCGAGCAGGTGAACCAGGCCAAGGAACGCCTGCAGTCGGCGCTGGCCGCGCGCAAGTCCGTGCTTGAAGACCATGCCTACCAGGCGCGCATGCAGGCCGAGCGCGTCGATGTGAGCATGCCCGGTCGCAACACCGATCGCGGCAACCTGCATCCGATCACGCGTACGCTCGACCGCATCGTCGATATCTTTTCGCGGCTGGGCTATCAACAGGCCGACGGCCCGGAGATCGAAGACGATTTCCACAATTTTGAAGCCCTGAACTTCCCGGAACACCATCCGGCACGCGCCATGCACGACACCTTCTATTTTCCGGATGGTCGTCTGCTGCGCACGCATACCTCGCCGGTACAGATCCGCGCGATGGTCGGACGCACGCCGCCGATCCGCATCATCGCGGCCGGCAAGGTCTATCGCAGCGACAGCGATCAGACGCACACGCCGATGTTCCACCAGGTCGAGGGCCTGCTGGTCGACGAGACATCAAGTTTTGCCGATCTGAAGGGCACCCTGCGCCAGTTCGTCAACGCCTTCTTCGAGCGCGATTTCGAGATGCGTTTCCGACCCAGCTATTTCCCGTTTACCGAGCCTTCGGCCGAGGTCGATATCCGTTGGGATCGCGGCGATGGCTCCGAGCCGGGCTGGCTGGAGGTGCTTGGCTGCGGCATGGTGCATCCGAATGTGCTGCGCGCCTGCGGCGTCGATCCTGAGCGCTACAGCGGCTTTGCCTTCGGGCTGGGCGTCGAGCGTTTTGCGATGCTGCGCTATGGCGTCAACGATCTGCGCAGTTTCTTCGAGAACGATCTGCGTTTTCTGCGTCAATTCGCCTGAGGCTTGGCGCCGGTTCGCTGCTGTCGTGCTGATGGCATGGAGTGGCAGCGAACCCTGTGCAGAAGTCACTGGCGATCCATGTCACTGGGAAATCCGTCATGAAATTTTCTGAAAACTGGCTGCGTTCGATTGCTGATCCTGGTTGTGATCGCGCCACCCTGATGCAGCGACTGACCATGGCCGGCCTCGAAGTCGAGGGCGTCGAGATGATGGGTGAGGGACTCAAGGGCGTCGTCGTCGGCGAGATCATCGCTGCCGAGCGCCATCCCAATGCCGACAAGTTGCAGGTCTGCCGAGTCAATATCGGTGCAGCGGAGCCGCTGCAGATTGTCTGTGGTGCACCCAATGCCCGGGTCGGTCTGAAGGCCCCTGTGGCGACCATCGGCGCCCGCATGCCCGGCAATGGCATGGAGATCAAGCGCGCGAAACTGCGCGACGTCGAAAGCGTCGGCATGCTGTGCTCGGCCAAGGAACTCGCCATCGCCGACGATGCCAGCGGACTCTGGGAACTGCCCGTCGATGCCCGTGTCGGGCAGGGCATCGGTGAATTTCTTGGGCTTCCGGATGCTTCGATCGAGATCAAATTGACGCCCAATCGTCCGGATTGTCTCGGGCTTGAGGGCCTCGCCGCCGAGGTGCGCGCGCTGTTTGATCTGCCTCACGCAAGCGCCGACAGCAAGTCGATGGCGCCGGTCTCGAGCCTGACCCGCGCCGTCCATCTGCACAATCCAGCTGATTGCCCGCGTTATCTCGGTCGCGTGATCGAGGGCATCGATCCCGCGGCGCAGACGCCCTTGTGGATGCGCGAACGTCTGCGGCGCTCGGGTCTGCGTTCGATCAGCGTGGCGGTCGACTGCAGCAACTATGTACTGATCGAGATGGGTCAGCCGACCCATGCCTTCGATCACGATCAATTGCGCGGCAGCGTCGAGATCCGTCGTGCCCGCGCAGGGGAGACGATCAAGTTGCTCGACGAGCGCGAAGTCGCCCTGGACGAAGGATTCCTCGTGATCGCCGACAGCGAACGGCCGGTAGCGGTTGCCGGCGTGATGGGTGGCTGGGAGACGCGGGTCACCGATTCCACGCGCAATCTGTTTCTCGAATGCGCGTTTTTCGCGCCGGCGGCGGTGCAGGGTCGCGCGCGCAAGCTCGGCCTGCATACCGATGCCTCGCATCGTTTCGAGCGTGGCGTCGATCCCGAACTGGCCCATCGCGCGATGGAACGGCTGAGCCAGTTGATCATCGAGATCGCCGGCGGCCAGCCAGGTGCTGTCATTGAAGCGGTCAGCGTTGGCCATCTGCCGGTGCGCCCTGAAGTGACACTGCGCCGCGCCCACCTTGAGCGCGTGCTCGGCCTGCGCATCGAGGATCAGCGTGTCACCGCGATACTCACTTCGCTCGGCATGCAGGTGCGCGCTACGCCCGAAGGCTGGACGGCGCGCGCGCCCTCCAAGCGCTTCGATATCGAGATCGAGGAAGACCTGATCGAAGAGGTCGCGCGCATCCACGGCTATGACAATGTGCCGGTCAATATTCCGCGTGGCGAGATCGCGCTGCGGCTTGAGCCCGAAGCCCTGGTCCGTACGGGCGACGTCCGCCAGGCCCTGCTGACGCGCGGTTATTCCGAAGCCCTGCATTTCAGTTTTGTCGCGGCGCCGGTGCTCGAACGCTGGAATCTATTGGAAGGCGCGGTGGCGCTGAGCAATCCCTTGAATGCCGATCTGGGGGTGATGCGAACCAGCCTGCTGCCAGGCCTGGTCGATGCGCTGAAGCACAACCAGTCGCGTCAGCAAGACCGCGTGCGCCTGTTCGAGATCGGCAAGGCCTTTCATGCGGGCGATCCGCCGCTGGAAACCCCGCGCCTGGCTGGCCTGGTCAGCGGTGCGGCGCGTGCCGAACAATGGGCCGAGGGCGATCGCGCAGTCGACTTCTTCGATATCAAGGGCGATCTGGAACAGGTGCTGGCGCTTGCCGGGCCGGGCGCCGACTTCGCTTTTGCGCCGCTCGACGAGCCCGGCTTCCTGCACGGAGGCCGCAGTGCGGCGGTGCTGCGCGATGGCCGGCAGATTGGCCTGATCGGCTGTCTCGACCCCAGGCTGGCGCGCGCGCTCGATGTCGACGGCGACGTCTACGTGTTCGAAGTCGAGCTTTCGGCCGTGCTGCAGCGCAATGTACCGGTCGCTGGAGAGGTCTCGCGCTACCCCTCGGTCCGCCGGGACCTGGCCCTGGTGGTCGATCAGAGCGTGCCGTTTGCACGAATCCGTGACCGGGCGCAAGGCGTTTTGGGCGATTTGCTGCGGGAATGCTTCCTGTTTGATGAGTTTGTCGGACCAAGTTTGCCCGCAGGCACAAGAAGTCTCGCTATGGGCTTGATTTTGCAGGACAGTTCGCGCACCCTTACCGACACTGACGTGGACTCGGCAATGCAGGCAGTCGTCGCAGCTTTGGGTGAACACACAGGGGCAAGGTTGCGAGGATGAGATGGCATTGACCAAGTCTGAACTTGCCGAGCGACTCTTTGAGAACGTAGGCCTGAACAAGCGCGAGGCGAAGGAATTCGTTGACGCCTTTTTCGAGGTCATGCGTGAAGCTTTGCAGCGGGGCGAACAAATAAAACTGTCTGGCTTTGGCAATTTCGACCTGCGCAGCAAGAATCGCCGCCCAGGTCGCAATCCGAAGACGGGCGAAGAAATCCCCATCTCGGCCCGGCGCGTGGTGACATTCAGGCCAGGTCAGAAACTCAAGGTTCGGGTGGAGGCGTATGCTGGATCAGGGCAGCAATAACGAACTCCCGGCCATCCCGGCCAAGCGTTACTTCACCATCGGTGAGGTCAGTGAGCTGTGCGCTGTGAAGCCGCACGTGCTGCGCTACTGGGAGCAGGAGTTTTCCAATCTCAATCCGGTCAAGCGCCGGGGCAACCGGCGCTATTACCAGCGCCATGATGTCCTGATGATCCGCCAGATCCGCAGCCTGCTCTACGACCAGGGCTTCACCATCGGCGGCGCTCGTCAGCGACTGGAAGGTGAACTGGGAAAGGCTGAGGCCAGCATCACCAGCCAGGTGATCCGTCAGGTCCGCCAGGAACTGGAAGAAGTGCTGCAGATCCTGCGGCGTTGATGGCCTGGCGCCCAGGCGCCTGATCGCGCCCTGCGCGGCCCTACAGCATGACCGCAAGCACTCCTGAAACCACCGTAGTCGCCCTGGCCCAGATCGCGCCGATCTGGCTGGATCGGGCTGCGACGCTTTCAAGAATCTGCGATTACGTCGCCGAAGCCGGCCGCGCCCAGACGCGGCTCGTGGTGTTCGGCGAGGGCCTGCTGCCCGGCTATCCGTTCTGGATCGAGCACACCGACGGCGCGCGCTTCGAATCGGCGCTGCAGAAGCGTCTCTATGCCCACTACGTCGACCAGGCGGTGAATATCGCGCGTGGTGATCTGGCAGCCCTGTGTACGGCTGCGCGGCGCGCTGTGGTCTGGGTGGTGGTCGGTTGCATCGAGCACGACAGCCTGCGCGGGCAGAGCGTGTTCTGCTCACTGGTGGTGATCGACGACCAGGGCGACATCCGCAACGTGCATCGCAAGCTGATGCCAACCTATGAGGAGCGCCTGGTCTGGGCCCAGGGCGATGGCAACGGCCTGCGTACTTTCGCACTGGATCGGTTCCAGCTTGGCGCCCTCAATTGCTGGGAAAACTGGATGCCGCTGGCGCGCTCGGCGTTGTACGCGCAGGGCGAGAGCCTGCATGTCGCGCTCTGGCCCGGCAGCACACGCAATACCGAACAGATCACGCCCTTCATTGCACGCGAAGGCCGCAGCTACGCACTTTCCGTCAGTGGTCTGATGCGTCGCACGGATATCCCGGACAACGCGCCGGAAGCCGAACTGCTGCGCCAGAGCCTGCCCGAATCCAGCGCCAACGGCGGCTCCTGCATCGCCGGCCCCGACGGCCAATGGCTGATCCCGCCGTGCCGCGACCAAGAGACCCTGCTGATCGCCGAACTCGATCACCGCCGCGTCCGCGAAGAACGCCAGAACTTCGATCCCGCCGGGCATTATTCGCGGCCCGATGTGCTGGAGTTGCGCGTCAATCCCGCGCGGCCCGGCGGCCCCACCGAGCGCTAGGCACACACCCGTAGGCGGCCCGAAGCGGGCCGAAGCGCGTTTGTAGGAGGCCCGAAGCGGGTTTGTAGGAGGCCCGAATCGGGCCGACCGCGGTCTCGCAGATTCGCCACAGTCTCGCAGATTCACCACAACGGTCGCGCCGCTTCGGCGCTCCCGCACTGGAGCCGAGGCGCCCCGTAGGAGGCCCGAGTCGGGCCGAAGCGCGTTTGTAGGAGGCCCGAATCGGGCCGACCGCGGTCTCGCAGATTCGCCACAGTCTCGCAGATTCACCACAACGGTCGCGCCGCTTCGGCGCTCCCACCTCCCGCGCCGAGGCGCCCCGTGGGAGGCCCGAAGCGGGCCGACCGCGGACTTGCAGATTCACCAAAGTCTCGCAGATTCACCATAACGGTCGCGCCGCTTCGGCGCTCCCACCTCCCGCGCCGAGGCGCCCCGTGGGAGGCCCGAAGCGGGCCGACCGCGGTCTCGCAGATTCACCAAAGTCTCGCCGATTCACCACAACGGTCGCGCCGCTTCGGCGCTCCCACACTTGAGCTAATCCTCTGCTCCTACGTAGGAGGCCCGAATCGGGCCGACCGCGGTCTCGCAGATTCGCCACAGTCTCGCAGATTCACCACAACGGTCGCGCCGATTCGGCGCTCCCACACCGGAGCCGAGCCTCGGTTCCCATGCAGGAGTCCCGAAGCGGGCCGAAGCGCGTTTGTAGGAGGCCCGAGTCGGGCCGACCGCGGTCTCGCCGATTCACCAAAGTCTCGCAGATTCACCCCAACGGTCGCGCCGCTTCGGCGCTCCCACATTCGAGCCGGCGCCTTGCTCCCAGGTTTCCGATCCGCTGCTTTTGCCCGGCCACGGGCTATTATGGTCGAACCCGGATGGCCCATTGTGCACCGACTGAAATCTTGCCACCGAGCGCGAACCGATGAACGCTGACGCGCGTCGGGATGCACGGCGGCCATTCACGGGATGCGAAGTCCGATCACTTCGACGATCACCTCCCACTTCACAAGTTTTGCAAAGGCTCCTCCATGTCCCCAGGTCGCAACGATCCCTGTCCGTGCAACAGCGGAAAAAAATACAAGCATTGCTGTCTGGCCGCCGCTTCGGCTGCCCTGGTCGCACCCGAGATATTGGTGTGGCGGCGTTTGCGCGGACGGCTGGAGCGCTTTCCGCAGGAGATGCTGAAGTTCATGCTGCGGACCTATGGCGAGGCAGCGTTGGACGAGGCCTGGGACGAGTTCACCTTATGGAATGAGGACTATGGCGCCTTCGACCCCGAGTCGCCGTACAACGCGGTCTTCATCCCGTGGATGCAGCACTGCTGGGCACCGGATCCGGAAGACACCGCGATCAGCGACGCCAGCCTGCACGACATAACACCCACGCAGGCCTATCTGACGCGCATGGCCCGCCGCCTGGATCCGCTCCTGCGCAGCTATCTCGAAGGGTGCCTGGACGCACCGCTCGGCTTTCATAAGGTGTTGCATTGCGATCCCGGACGCAGCATGCAGCTGCGCGACGTGTTCACCGGCGCTACCCATTTGGTGCTGGAAGG
Organism: Pseudomonadota bacterium; assembly: GCA_022843465.1. Lineage (GTDB taxonomy): Bacteria > Pseudomonadota > Gammaproteobacteria > Xanthomonadales > Ahniellaceae > 0-14-3-00-62-12. Next base: position 26,224 of record JALHNO010000003.1, read on the forward strand.
CGCGGCCTCGCAGGCGCTCGCAGTCGGTGATCTGCTGTACGCACAGGTCGTTGAGGTTGAAGGCATCTGCGTCCTCGAGGGATGCAGCAGCGTGATCATTCCGCCGCAGCGCAAGATCGAGCTGATCCAACTGCGCAGCGAAGTTCAGCAGAGTTTCGCTTCCACTGGACTCGCAATCGGGGAGCAGGACCGGCAGGACATGGTACGTGCCTGCTATTTGCGCCTGGCGGACGAAGCGCTCAATCCGCTTCCGCCGCTGCTGCAAAACACCGATGGTGACCTGTTGATACCACAGAAATTGCAATTCGATATCGATTCGCCGACACATGCATTCGACCTGCTCAAGCACCTCGATTGCACGGTCTCGGAGTCCGAATTGCGCGAGCAGGCTGACTATGACCCCAGCGGTAAATTGCGCCGTGTGGAATTCACCTGGAGCCGTCGTGGCAACAGCGTGCATGCCGAATGGGATAACACCATCCTTGGCCAATTCGAGATCGACCGCAAAAGCCTCACCCTGTGTGTCAATTCCGAGCGGCGCGCGGCGGAGGGCAGAAAGCTGATCGAGCAAGCCCTGGGCGATGCTGCGCGTCATCGGCATACGATCGCAGAACCCTTTGATCCCGCGGTCGCGACAGGGCTTGCCCACGGCCGCACGGCGCCCATGGCCTTTGCCCAATCGGGCCCGATTCCTGAGCACGAGGCTCAGGCGGCTCTGGCCGCCTACATGACCGCGCACGTCGAGTCCTGGCCCGAGCAGGCGCTGCCGGCGCTGGCGGGACGAACACCACTGCAGGCAATGGCCGACGCCGATGGTCGTGAAATGGTCGCGGCGTTGATTCGTCAGTTTGAACGCAGCCCGCCCTACCAGATAGACCCCACATTGATCCCGCGCCTGCGCGCGCGTCTCGGATTGACGGATTTTTCGCTCGACGATTAGGGCGCCAGGCGCGCTGGGTCGAACTGGAGTTGCAGCACTTGCGCCGACGGCAAGCGCAGATCAGTGGTATGCGCCGCGAGCGGCAGCGTGCGCGCCCGGCGGCCCCACCGAGCGCTAGGCACACACCCGTAGGCGGCCCGAAGCGGGCCGAAGCGCGTTTGTAGGAGGCCCGAATCGGGCCGACCGCGGTCTCGCAGATTCACCACAGCCTCGCAGATTCACCACAGCCTCGCAGATTCACCACAACGGTCGCGCCGCTTCGGCGCTCCCACCTCCCGCGCCGAGGCGCCCCGTGGGAGGCCCGAAGCGGGCCGACCGCGGTCTCGCAGATTCACCAAAGTCTCGCCGATTCACCACAACGGTCGCGCCGCTTCGGCGCTCCCACCTCCCGCGCCGAGGCGCCCCGTAGGAGGCCCGAATCGGGCCGACCGCGGTCTCGCAGATTCACCACAACGGTCGCGCCGACTCGGCGCTCCCACACCGGAGCCGAGCCTCTGTTCCTACGCCGGAGTCCCGAATCGGGCCGAAGCGCGTTTGTAGGAGGCCCGAATCGGGCCGACCGCGGTCTCGCAGATTCGCCACAGTCTCGCCGATTCACCACAACGGTCGCGCCGCTTCGGCGCTCCCACCTCCCGCGCCGAGGCGCCCCGTAGGAGGCCCGAATCGGGCCGACCGCGGACTTGCAGATTCACCACAGTCTCGCCGATTCACCACAACGGTCGCGCCGATTCGGCGCTCCCACACCGGAGCCGAGCCTCGGTTCCCATGCAGGAGTCCCGAAGCGGGCCGAAGTGCGTTTGTAGGAGGCCCGAATCGGGCCGACCGCGGACTTGCAGATTCACCACAGTCTCGCCGATTCACCACAACGGTCGCGCCGCTTCGGCGCTCCCACCTTCCGCGCCGAGGCGCCCCGTGGGAGGCCCGAATCGGGCCGACCGCGGTCTCGCAGATTCGCCACAGTCTCGCAGATTCACCACAACGGTCGCGCCGATTCGGCGCTCCCACACTCGAGCCGAGGCGCCCCGTAGGAGGCCCGAAGCGGGCCGACCGCGGACTTGCAGCTCCCGGAGATTGAAGGCTCATTCGAATCCGTTGCCAAACAGTTCGTTGCCCAGAGACAGAATCAGGACTGACCCATCGTGATCGGAGCTGGCGAGCGGTGAGAGCGCGACCGATGCCTGTGCGGCGGGGGCATCGGCATTGCCGCGGCCGAATCCGTAAGTGGCAAAGACTGATTGGGCAGCGGAATTGAGCAGGGTGTGATCAAGGGCCTGTGCAAAACAGCCGGCAGACGATGAGCCGCAGCCGAACAGGTACGAGTAACGCTCTCCCACCGGCAGGCTCAGCATGGCTTCTGCCAATGGCGGATTGACGATATTGCCGGGTATCGCAGGATAGATATCCTGGATTTCGAACACGGTGTCGCGTGGAAAAGCGTCGTTCGCGACATTGGCCGTGCCGCTCACGATCCCGGTGACATCTGCGTAGCCGTCGGTAAATTCAAAAGCGTTGAAGTCACCCAATGAGACCAGCGGAACGGTCGGGTTGGCCGTCTGAAACGCCTGCGTCTCCTCCGCGATCGCTACCGCCTGCTCCAGTCGCTTGCGGCGAATCCGGTTCGCGCCCGGCAAGTTGCCTTGATCGTCGATCCCGAGCAGGGAACGGAAGTGACTGACCATCACCGCGAACGGACGTTGCTGTGCATCAGTAGTGGTGAAAACGCCTTGGAGCAGCAAGGTCGGTCGATCATGCAATGTGCAGGGCGCAGTACCGCTGCACTCATTGGTCATCTGATTCAGACGCAGCTGCGACACCGTTGGTGCAGGAATATTTCGGTATAGAAATGCATTGTTGATGCCACGCGGATCGTTGCCGGAAAAAATTATGCCCGTGTACTGAATGCTGGGATCGTCGGCAGCGATGCGCGCGGACAGCGCGTCCAGGGCAGTCTGATTCTCCACTTCGATCAATGCCAGTACGGTGGGTGCCCGCAGAGCATTGCGGATATAGGCTGAAAGCTTGCCAAGCTTCAGGTCCAGCTGGGTTGGCGTGAGAATCGTATCGTCGGTGAGCGGATCGTCTACCGTGTCAAACAGGTTTTCGACATTGAAGCTGCCGACGGATACTTGGTTGATGCCGGGCGTCGGAGCCGGGATGGGCAAGGCCGCAGGGGAGGACATCACGGTGTACGCGGTGGGCCAAAGCTCGTAGCCACCGAAATCGTAACCAATAACTCCCGTCGCGCTGATCGTAGTTCCAGAGGCCAGAGCCTGCGAGGGCAGGCCGAGCCGATCGACATCGAACTCGAAAAGCTCTGGATTGCCGTCCCAACGGGCGACGGTTGCAGGCAGACCCGGTTCGTTCCCAACCGCCGGATCAACGCCTGCCTCACGCATCACACGGACACCGCCGGTGGCGAACCAGTTTTCGGCAATCGGATCGGGCGGGCTGCCGCCAAAACTTTGATTTTGCGTGTTGATTATGCCGTTCGCTGTGGTGACCAGCATCGATTCGTAACACTCGAAATTCTGAGTCTTGATGGGCGCATTGGTCGGTATGGTGCTGCCGGTTCCCTGACAGGCAGGGACGGTCGGCGCAGGCGACGGAATGATGCCGTCAAATACTGTGGGCGTCGGGAGTGCAGACGTCCCGACTACGTTTACCGTCAGCCCGCCACCGGTGACGGTGAACTCGGTTTGCTCGAAAAACTCGACCAGATTTCCCTTTACGTCAACCAAGTCGCCGACCGCTACGTTGGGGACGCCACCCGTGAACACCAGAATGCCATCGGAGGTGAAGGCATCGCCATCGCCGACGCCAGGCATCTGCATCGCGAAAAGATCGTTGCCGACGGCGGTCACCACATTGCCGAAACTGGACTGAACCGTGCTGGCGAATGGGGATGCCACGCCGGTGCCCTGCAGTTCGGCGATGGTGCGCGGAATCGGATCATTGTCGTTGATCGTTCCGGTGCTGCTGGTGTCGACGGATCCGGCGCCGTTGCCGGTGACGTTGGCAAGCGTGACCGTGAAGTTCTCTGCGGCAGGCGTTTCGCGCAGGATGTCACCGACCACTTGCACCTGGAACTGGTAGCTGGACTGGCCTTCGGGGATTGACTGTGCCATCAGACTCCGTGGCACAAAGTCAGTGGTTTCGAGCGCGGTTCCGGGATTCGTCTGGATGTCGAAGCTGACGCCTCCTGGGCTGGCGGGGCTGTCAAGGGTTACCGCAAACGTGATCAAGCTGGTGCCTGAGTCTCCCTCAGTGATGACGGGGTCATTGATGCTGACGTCGATCGGAGTGACGCCATCGTCGTTGAGGATGACGCCCAGACCGCTCAGGTCGCCTGCTTGAGCGCCCATCAGTGCCGATAGCACCACCGTGAAGGTCTCGTTTCCTTCATTTGCGACGTCTCCGTTCACGGCCACGGTGACGGAAACTTGAGTTTGCGTTGCTGGAATGTTGAAAATCGTCGGTGTCAGCTGGATGTAGTCGTTGTCTGCCAGCGTGGCGGTGCCGTTGACGCTCGCGGCAGTAAAGCTGACGCCGCCCGCACCAGCCGGCGCGTTCAGCGTTGCCATGAAGTTGAAGTTGCTGGTGCCGGCATCACCCTCGGCCAACGAAACATCGCCGATCGAGAGGGTTGGGAGTGGTGGCCCACCCTGCGGCGTCAACGAGAAATCATCGACGGCAAGCCCATCGTCCGCGCCGGAAGCATTGAAGTCGGTCCAGCGAATCCAGAACGATGCACCATTCGCGATGCTGAGGCTGGGAATCGTCGTGTTCAGAGCCAGACGGCAATTGGCGGAATTGCCGGGCGTTGCGCCTGTTGCTTCGGGATCGGGGCAAATCGGCGTTCCCGATGGGCTGTTGAAATCAAGTGCATTGACGTCGATCCATGTGCCCGTGTTGAGCGAGGTGGCATCCAGGCTATATTGAAAATCAATTCTGTCCGCGCGCCCGGTGGTGCCGCGCCTCCACATCTCACCGGTGTAACCGATCTCTAGCCCGGTGATCGCGTCTCCCGTGTTGTTCAGGAATTGGGCACCAATTGTCGAAATCAGGCTGCCGCTTTGCTGTGTGCCGAAGGCGCGATCAGGGTCGGCCGCTGGACCAAAACTATAGGTGTTGCCGGCAGTTGAACTTCCGGTGCCGGCGCCGTAGGTTGTATCGGCCGCAGTACCCGTCTCGAAAAATGCCCAGCCGGTGGGGAGGGTGGAGGATGTGCCGGACTGTGCCAAAGCGTTGAAGTTTTCAGTGACGGTCACGTTTGCGGTGTTGAGCGAAACCTGCGCAAATGCGGGTGTCGACAGCACGACCAGCAGCGCTATTGCCGCCGAAGTCCGCTTCATGATCGTTTGCCCGCGGGCTGCCATTAGTGTGCCGAGGTTGCGCTGCATGTTAGCTCCCGCTCTTCGTCTGGTTGATTGCCGACGATAGCAGTCAACCGGGAAGGTTTCATGTCACGGCGCGGCATCAGTGGGCGTGTGTCGCGCGGATCAGCGAGATGCAGGGCCCGGGCTGCCGGATGGGCTCAACGTCGGCTCAGCGGCCCCGCATACACCGTGATCTCTTCACGATCGTGATAGAGCTGGCGGGCGCGGATGTCGAGGTCGCGGCCGGCTTGTTCGCGCAGGGCGGCGAGGCAGGATTGGGTTTCCTGCCAGCGCTTTTTCATCGGCAGTTTGAGATTGAAGATCGTGCGCTTGCACCAGCCTTCACGCAGCCAGGTGGCCATGCGCTCGGCGACGCGGGCGGGTTTTTCGACCATGTCGCAGACCATCCACTCAACGTTCTTTTTCGGCTGAAAACGGAAGCCGTCGTCGCGGAAGTGTTGCACCAGGCCGGAGTCCATCAGGTTCTGCGCCATCGGGCCGTTGTCGACGGCGCTGACCTTGATCGAGCGGCGCACCAACTGGTAGGTCCAGCCGCCCGGGGCGGCACCGAGATCGACCGCGGTGAATCCGGGCTGCAGCCACTTCTCGCGTTCGGTTTCGGTCAGCAGCACTAGGAAGGCTTCTTCGAGCTTGAGCGTGGATCGACTCGGTGCATCGGACGGGAAGCGCAGGCGCGGAATGCCCTGGCGCAGCGGCGGCGTGCGGCCATTGTCGACCAGACAGAGAAAGCATTCGGTGCCGCTGGGAAAAAACAGCAGGAGGCGCTTCGGCGCGGCCGGGGTGATCCACTTGTCGCGCTTGAGGCGCGCGACCAGGGCGGACTCGAAACTGCGGCAGAAGGCGTTGAGGGCTTCGCCTGCGGGGCTGTCGGGTGCTTCGGTCCAGATGTCGCTCAGACTGTTGATATGACGGCCCAGCCATTCCAGGATCGGGCTGATGCGGTCCTTGGTGTCGAGTTCGCTGAAGTGCTCGCCGATCGCCAGACATTGCCGCGGAAAGATCAACTCGGACGCCTGCACCGGGGGCAGTGGATTGCCATCAGCGGATTCGAAAACCAGAAAGCCGCTGTCGCGTTGCAGGCGCGCGAAGCCATGGGCGCCGCGGTTGCTGAAGTACTCGGTGAGCTCCTGCGCGCATTCGCTTTCGAAGCCGGTGCGGCAGGTGATGAGGAGGGATTTCATGTGCCTAGTGTGACCGATGCATCGGCGCTTGGGCGGTTTGGTCGGGTTTTGAGCATGGTCCGAAGGGTGTGGCCGGTTTCTGGAGCTTTCGGCGCAATGCGCTGCGCTTGTTGCGCCCTAAATTACTGTGCATTGGGTGTTCAGCACCGTCTGGGACCCTGTGCCTGGGTTGCAAGAAGGGGCAGGGATTGCGCGGCGTTCGACGAACGTCACGTATGGGATTGAATCGCCCTTTCAGGGCTTTGGGATTTTCCGCAACCATCCCCAGGGCGTTGCCCTGGGCTGAATTGAATTGCCCCTTCGGGGCGCAAGCAAACCAGTGTCGGCAGACGTACCGAGGTAGGGCGCAATATCATTGCGCCGCACGGGTGCACCGGCAGTGCAGGGGTGGGTCCGAGGCATTCGGCGCAATGCGCTGCGCTTGTTGCGCCCTTTCAGGGCTTTGGGATTTTCCGCCACCATCCCCAGGGCGTTGCCCTGGGCTGAATTGAATTGCCCCTTCGGGGCGCAAGCAAACCAGTGTCGGCAGACGTACCGAGGTAGGGCGCAATATCATTGCGCCGCACGGGTGCACCCCAGTGCAGGGATGGGTCCGAGGCTTTCGGCGCAATGCGCTGCGCTTGTTGCGCCCTTTCAGGGCTTTGGGATTTTCCGCAACCATCCCCAGGGCGTTGCCCTGGGCTGAATTGAATTGCCCCTTCGGGGCGCAAGCAAACCAGTGTCGGCAGACGTACCGAGGTAGGGCGCAATATCATTGCGCCGCACGGGTGCACCGCAGTGCAGGGGTGGGTCCGAGGCTTTCGGCGCAATGCGCTGCGCTTGTTGCGCCCTTTCAGGGCTTTGGGATTTTCCGCAACCATCCCCAGGGCGTTGCCCTGGGCTGAATTGAATGGCCCCTTCGGGGCGCAAGCAAACCAATGTTGGCAGACGTACCGAGGTAGGGCGCAATATCATTGCGCCGCACGGGTGCACCGGCAGTGCAGGGGTGGGTCCGGGGCTTTCGGCGCAATGCGCTGCGCTTGTTGCGCCCTGCTTCAAGCGAAATTTTTGCGCCATGCGGTTTCCGCTCAGTAGCTGACGCCACCCTGATCGCGATAGAAGGCGAGCACTTCACGCGCGGACTGGCGCAGCACATCTCGGCGCACTTCGATGCCGCGTTTGACCAGTTCACCGACCCAATCTGCCGGAAGCGGGCCTTCATCGAATTCGGTGAGTTCGTGCACGTCTTCCGAGCGCGCGCCGATGATCATCTCGTCGATACCGGCCCAGAAGCTGGCGCCGTAGCATTGGCAGCAGGGTTGCGCCGAGGTGGCGAGCAGGAACCTGCTGCCGTCTTCGTTGAGGCGAAAGCGCTGCAGGCGCTGCTGCGCGGTCATGAAGGCCATGATTTCGGCGTGCGCGAGCGAACAGTTCTGCGGCATCACGCGGTTGACGCCGATCGAAACGATGCGCCCTTCGCCGTTGAAGATGGCGGCGCCGAACGGGCCGCCGGTGCCGAGTTCGACATTGCGACGCGCCAGTCCGATGACAAAGGCCATCCGGGTGGCGTCGTCGTCATAGCTGCGGTCGAGATCGATCTCCTGATGGACCCAGGCCGGCAGCGTCAGGTGTACTTGTGCGTAGAGCATCTTGACTCCAGATATGGCGTTTCGGCTGCATTGATCAAGGCACACCGCCATGCGATGCTCAAGTTGGATCGCCGCCGTCGTCGGCACCTGAGGATACGCACTGGCCTTCGCTGCAGGCGCAGGAAGATATCTCTGCGAATCCGCAGATGCCGGCGCGACCGTCGCGCTCGCATTGCGCTTTGACAGCCTCCGGATCGACGGCCTGGTCGCGATGTACGCAGGCAGGAAAATAGCCGCAGCAATTGCCGACATCCTTGACTGTGCAATCGGCCGCCGTCTTGCAGGTCAGGGGTGTGCTGGTTGCTGATGCCGCTTCTGCAGCGGAGGAATCGGCCACGGCCTGTCCACGCACGCTGCAGGCCGACATCGTGACCGCAAGGGTCAGGACAATCAGGATCGAGAATACAGAGACAGAGCGCATGCGATGCCCGGGCAGAGGGAAGGCAATAGGGTGGCGTGGCGGACTGCATCGCGCAAGCGTGGCCGATCAGGGCGTGGCGCGGATGTCACCGAGTCGGGTAGTTGGCGGTCCGCCAGCTACGGGGCCGGCGACGACAACTCGGCGTGGAATTCGCGAGGCCGGCTCAGCGCCTGCTGTTGACGGTCGTTGTGCGATTCCGGCAAGCCGGAACCGGCCGTGCCTGGGCACGGCCGGTCCGCAGATTCAGCGCTGACTGCAATTACAGATTGATGGTGCTGCGCTTGCGGCGGCTGACGACAAAGCCGACGGCTGCGACCAGTACGCCGAGCAGAGCCAGAGTCAGCGTGTTCAGCGCGGGGACCTGCCGCGGCGGGCCTACCACGAGGGCACCGAGCGTGACATCAGCGGTCGGGCAGGAAATCGAATTGGTGAAATCGCCGACGTCCCCATTGGCGAACCCGGTGGTCACCATGGTGTAGGACGTGCTGCCGGTCAGCGCCAGGCCCATGATGTCCGAGGTGCCGATGCCGCCATTGCCATCATCATCGCCTGCGACAAAATTGACGGTCTGGTTCATCGGGTCGAACGGGGTCTGGTAGATGAACAGGTAGCCATCCCATCCTGCCTGCACCGAGCCCAGATCGCAGGTGTCGTTGCCGGAGAGAAAGAACTCCTGGGCATGGTATTTCACCGGGCCGAGGCCAGAGCAGCAGGTGCCGTCGGCGAACGGACGCACCCAATCTGGACCGGCCGAATTGTTGCCCATATACGACTCGAGGTCATGGGGCGTTACCACGGTTGCGGGTCGGTTCGGCTCGGTGAGCTTCAGTGCGCGTTCGTCTACGGCATGAGCCGTGCTCACGGCCAGCAGGCCGGCGGCCAGAATCAGGACATTCTTCAGCATGTTGTTCCCCCAATGGAATTGAATTGCAACCGAATACTACAGCAATGATTCGATACTGCAAAAAGCCAGGGGCAGGATCGTCGGTGATAACCCGATCCGCACGACCACTGCACCGGGGTCAGGTGCGCTGACCACGGCTTGGTACGCGCAGTCTGGCGCCCGAGTGAGGGCGCGCATGGACGGTGCTGTCCGATGTGTCCAGAAAACCGCGACTATTTCTTTGAATCACGCAGCGTGCAAATTCGATTGAATACCGGGCGATCGGCACGGTGATCAATGCGGTCGGCAACAAAGTAGCCGAGTCGCTCGAACTGGAAGCGCTGCTCGGCTTCGGCGCGGGCGAGACTGGCCTCCAGCCTTGCGGTCACGATGCGCACCGAGTCGGGGTTCAGATAGTCGCGGTAGGTCTTGCCCTCGTGCTCATCGTCGGGGTCGGCGACGGTGAACAGTCGATCGTAGAGGCGGACCTCGGCAGCGATCGCATGGGTAGCCGCCACCCAGTGGATGGTGCCCTTGACCTTGCGATCGGCGCCGGGCATGCCGCTGCGCGAGTCAAGGTCGAGGTGACCGCGCAACTCCTGAATCGAGCCGTCGGCATTCCTGACTATGTCCACGCACTTGACGATGCCGACGAAGCGCAGCCGCACCTCACCGCCCGGCACCAGGCGATGGAAGCCTTTGACCGGCGCTTCCATGAAGTCCTCGCGTTCGATCCAGAGTTCGCGCGCAAATGGCAGCGCGCGCTGGCCGCGACTTTCATCTTTCGGATGGTTGGCGGCGGTCAGCGTCTCGACATGGCCTTCGGGCAGATTGTCGATCACCAGGCGGATCGGGTCGATCACCGCCATGCGACGTTCGGCGAGCGCGTCGAGATCCTCGCGGACACAGTTCTCGAGCACCGAAAACTCGATGACCGATTCCTGCTTGGTGACGCCGACCCGACGCGCCATCTCGCGGATCGCAGCAGCGGTATAGCCGCGCCGGCGGATGCCGATCAGGGTCGGCATCCGCGGATCGTCCCAACCGGCGACCAGGCCGTCGTTGACCAGGGCCAGCAACTTGCGCTTGCTCATCACGGTGTAGTCGAAGTTCAGCCGCGAGAACTCGATCTGGCGTGGCGTAGAAACTGGAGCGGAGAGACCCTGGCTGAGCACCGGCGCAGTCAATTCGGGATGCGCGGCAAGATTGATCCTGGCCAGATACCAGTCGTACAGCGGACGGTGGTCCTCGAATTCCAGCGTGCACAGCGAGTGCGTCACGCCTTCGATCGCGTCGGAAAGGCCATGGGCATAGTCGTACATCGGATAGATGCACCAGGCGTCACCGGTGTTCTGATGCGAGACTTTGCGTACCCGGTAGATGGCCGGATCGCGCAGATTGATATTGCCGCTGGCCATATCGATCTTGGCGCGCAGGGTGCATGCGCCATCGGCGAAGTCACCGGCGCGCATGCGCGCGAACAGGTCGAGATTTTCCTCGACTGTGCGCTCGCGATAGGGGCTGTTGCGGCCGGGCTCGGTCAGGGTGCCGCGGTAGGCGCGCACTTCCTCGGCATTCAGATCGCAGACATAGGCATGGCCGTCGCGGATCAGTTGCTGGGCGCAGAGATAGAATGTCTCGAAATAATCGGAGGCGTGGCGCAGCTCCGCCCATTCGAACCCGAGCCAGCGGACATCCGCCTTGATCGCCTCGACGTATTCGATGTCTTCCTTGCTCGGATTGGTGTCATCGAAACGCAGATTGCAGCGGCCGGCGAACTCGGCGGCGAGACCGAAGTTCAGACAGATCGACTTGGCATGGCCGATGTGCAGATAACCATTCGGCTCGGGCGGAAATCGCGTGCTGATCGTGCGGTGTTTGCCGCTGGCGAGGTCATCGATGACGATCTGGCGGATGAAGTTGTTGGCGGGTAGGACTTCGGACATGGGGATCGCGATGAATTGGATAGTCGCCCAGTCTAGCCGAAGAAGCCTCAGGGCAAGCCAGTGCAGTGCCGGCTCGATGTTGTCCGGCCCGCTGGTTGCCGAGACGCTCGACGGCATTTTCGACGGGACGCGGCAGCGACTGCCGACCGCCGTGATGGCCGGTAGTCCCGGGGCTGCTACCTGCCGGCGCTGGCACGCTTGCGGCGCAGGCGCAGCCTGATGTCGCCGCGCACTTCCCGGATGTTCACCGGCTTGCCGTCCTGCAGGATTTCCAGGCGCCCCTGTTCCGCGAGTTGGGCGGCGACCATGCGCACCGGGCGCATCAGATCACGCCACTTGATGGGCAGATCCTCGGCGGCCAGCATCGCCACCTCGCTCGGGCAGACTCCGCGTTCCTCGCCCAGCTGGCGCGCCAGCACCTCCAGCACGCAGGCGTGGATCAGCTGGCAAAGCGTCTCTTCGGGGATCGGCGGGCGGATACGATTATGCGACATACCTGAACCAGCATAGCGCCGAATGCCGCGAATCGCGATTGACCGCCACCGGCGGAATGGCGATGCTTGCAGCCCGATGAGTAAAGATTCGACCTTTGTGCTTCCCTCGCGGCTGGTCGCATTGCGCCGCCTGCTGTGCGCTGCGGCCCTGTTGCTCGTGGCTTCCGGGCTTGCCGCACAGGCGCCCGGAAGCACGCCCTATGCGACGCTTTACAAGGCGCTGGAACCGGCGCTGGAAGTGCGCCGCTTCGACCGCCTCGAGGCGCGGGCCAATGTCCAGAGCAAGCATGGCCTGATTCGACCGGAGCAGATCCGGATGGAGATCCGCTCGGGTCGCGGCATTCGCAGGTTGAAAGTCGAGCCCAACGGCGATCTTGATTTCCCGCTCGATGACCAGTTGCTCAGCGAGAATCCCCTGGTCGTCTCCAATCAGCCCAAGGGTTCGCTGACCTTGGCGGTGACCATCATGCTCAGGCCGTTTCCGACCCTGAGGGTTCCCTACCGCGAAATTTCCGTGGCACTGGCCCAGGTGCGGCAGGTCATCGCCCAGGACCCCAATCAGGCCGGCGTGCAGGTGCGCGGCGTTGAAGTGAACTTTCCGCCGGGGCGCAACGCCACCCTGGCCGTGCGCGGGCGCAGCGAGCAATTGCTGATGGCCGATGCCTCCGGGCGCGTGCTGCTCACCGATGCCGACGAATGGCAGCGGCCCGATGTCGAGGTCGAGTTTTCAGAAGCACCGCTGCGCATCATTCCCTACCTGGATTTCACCCGGACGCCATGAACCCGCATCCAAAGCTGTACATCGGCAACCGCAACTACTCATCCTGGTCGCTGCGGCCCTGGCTGTTTCTGCACGAGTTTGGCGTGCACTTCGACACCGAAGTCATTCCGCTCGACACGCCCGAGTTCCGTGACCAGATTGCGCGGGTATCGCCGAGCTTGCGGGTGCCTGTGCTGGTGGATGGCGACGTCCATGTATGGGACTCGCTCGCCATATGCCTGTATGCCATCGACCACTGGATCGGTTCGGCGGCAATGCCACTCGATCCTGCAGCGCGCGCGATGTGCCAGTCCATCGTCGCCGAAATGCATTCGGGATTCTCGGGGCTGCGGACACAGTGTCCGATGAATATCCGTCAGCGCCGCGCGCGCTTTGCGCTCTCTGCAGAAGCGGCGGCAGATGTCGGGCGTATCCAGACGCTGTGGCGCGATGCCCGGTCTGCCTTTGGTGGCGAGGGCCCTTTTCTGTTCGGCGCGTTCTCGCTGGCAGACGCGTTCTATGCGCCGGTGGTGACCCGGTTTCTCAGTTATGCGGTGGCACTGGATGAGGTCAGTAGGCAGTATTGCGACGCGGTCATGCAGACAGCGGGCATGCGCGCCTGGTGTGCGGCGGCCGAGTCCGAGCCCTGGGCGCTGGCGGCCACTGACAACGTGACAGGCTGAACCGCCCGCAACACCGCGCATCCGTTATCGCTCTGCTGGCGACAGCATTTCGCGCCGAGCCCGGTCCTGTTGTCATTCGCGCTTCCGAGGTGGCACCGATGAAATCCATGAGCTTGCCCGATCCCGCCCAGGCCCTGCCAGGTCGCATTGAGCCGATGCCGGTGCACAACCGGCATCATGTCCACGGTCGCCCGATCAAGGGAACATTCGAGGGACTGCAGCAGGTGATGTTCGGAATGGGCTGCTTCTGGGGTGCCGAACGCAAGTTCTGGTCCCTGCCCGGCGTCGAGACCACGGCAGTTGGCTATGCGGCCGGCTATACGGCAAACGCGAGTTATCGCGAAGTCTGCACGGGATTGACCGGACACAACGAAGTGGTGCTGGTGGTGTTCGATCCGGCGCGGATCGGATTCGATGCCCTGCTGAAGGTGTTCTGGGAGAGCCACGATCCGACCCAGGGCATGGCCCAGGGCAATGATCGCGGCACCCAGTATCGCTCGGGCATCTATGTTGCCGATCCGGCGCTGCGTGCCCGCGCCGAAGCCAGCCGCGCGGATTATCAGCAACGCCTGACGGCCGCCGGCCTGGGCTCCATCACCACCGAAATACTCGATGCGCCGCCGTTCTACTACGCCGAGGACGAGCACCAGCAATATCTTTCGAAAAACCCGCGCGGCTATTGCGGCTTGGGTGGTACCGGCGTGCAGTGCGCGATCGGACTGGATGCATGAGGCTTGGCGGTTGCGGCTGGCGGGTTGTGGCTCTGGTCGGCATCAGTCTGCTTTCGTCAGCTTCCGTCGAAGCCGGTGGGCGCCAGCCAACGCCGCCGCGCCGGGTAGTGATCACGGTCGATGATCTCCCCTGGGTCGAGTTCGCCCTGAGCACCCCCGCCGAAGTCGCCGCGCGCCACCGGAAACTGATCGATGCGCTATCGCGGCAACGCAGCCAGGCAATCGGTTTCGTCAACGAAGACAAGCTGTATCAGCACGATGCCCTGGTGCCGGCGCGCAGGCAGATGCTGGAGGACTGGCTGCGGGCTGGTCTGAGCCTGGGGAATCACACCTATGGTCACCGCGGGCTGCATTCGACCGCGATTGCCGACTATGAGCAGGCGATCCTGCGTGGCGAATCGGAATTGCGCCCGCTGATGGCGGCGTATGGTGCGGCCCCGGTCTGGTTTCGGCATCCTTTTCTGCAGGCCGGTCAGGAAGCTGCGGCCAGGCAACGCCTGGCTGACTTTCTCGCGCGCCGTGGTTACCGGATTGCGCCGGTCACCATCGACAACGGCGACTGGATCTTCGCGCGCGCCTATGTCCAGGCCCTCAACGCCGGAGACCAGGTGCTGGCCACCTCGCTGCGGGACCGCTTCATCGCCTACATCGAGGCCAAATTCAAGTACTACGAGCAGCAGTCAAAGCGATTGTTCGGCCGCGAGATTCCGCAGATCCTGCTGCTGCACGCCAGCGCACTCAATGCCGACAGCATGGACGAACTGCTGCGCCGCCTGCGCCGGCGCGGTTACGAATTCGTAAGCATGGAAGATGTGATCGATGATCCGGCGTATGCGCACGCCGACGGCTATCGCGGGCGCGCCGGCATTTCCTGGATGCATCGCTGGGCGATGGCCGAGCAGCAGCCGAAGGTTTTCTATCAGGGCGAGCCCGCGGTGCCCGCCGATGTGCTGGCACTTGCCGGGGTCAGCGGCGAGTAACTGCTGCGCAGTTGACCTGCTGTTATTCGAAGCCGTTGGCAAACAGAGCGCCGCCGTTGGCGCTCCAGCGGTTGAGCAGATCGATGAAGGCCTGTGCGGTCTGCGTGGATGCCGTCTGCCCGGCCTGATTGAGCTGATTGACACCGTGACAGCCATCGCAGGCGCGCACTTCGCCGGGTTGCAGGGTAATCCAGAAGCGCTCGCGCACCACCGGATCGCCATCAGGCTCGGTGCTCTGCCAGGACAGCGCGCGCTGCGCCGGCACGAAGGCTGCGACCGAACCATCGGCGGCAATCGGAACGCTGGCGGGAGGGCCGCCCGGGTTCGGCAGATTGGCTGCCACCGCCGCGCTGTCGTGCTGATACTGCGCCAGTACCCGGCGGCCCGCAGTGGGATTGGCGGTACCGCCGATGCCACGGATCTGGTCGCCCTGGAAAAACTGCATTTGTGCGATCGAGTAGACCGTTCCTACCGGATTGCTCGGTGTCATCCGGCCGCCACCGGCAACGGCAAGATTGAACGGCTGCTGGCGATCGAGCACGTCGCGCGTGGTGACATCGCGCATCACCACCACGCCGAGATTCTGGTTGCGCAGGAACTGCTTGAAGCTGGCCTCGCTGACGCCGGTGGCGGCATAGGCCTGCAATTCCGGTGTGTCGGTGGCGGTGCCGGAAGCCGGGGGCACGCTGCGCACGCGCACCTCGACCGGACTGACTTCCCACAGCGGACCGTTGTAGTCGACCAGGACATCGGGGTCCCAGAACTGGATATGGCGCACCAGACCAGGTCCCGCCGTCAGCGCAAGATTGGCGGCCTGGAAGCCATTGCTGGCGGTGCTGAGGGTGCGCAGGCGATAGAGATAATTCGGCATCGGTGCGGCGCGGGTGCCGAGATTGTCGAACTCGACCTGGGTCGCGGTATGCGCCGCGATCATCGTGCCATTGGCCAGCATGATCGGATTGCGGTAGTGCCCGCTGTGATGGATCGAGGGCACCGTGCCCTCGGTGTCCGGATGGGTGATGTACTCGACTGCAATCGCAGCGGGGTTGGCCGAGGGAGGTGCATCCAGCCGGATGATCTGGCCGCCGTTTACGGTGTTGAATTCCGGGGCATCGACGGCGTAAAAGCGGCCGGCCTGGTTCGGGTGCTCGCTCAACTGCAGGAAGTTGAAGGCCGAATTGGGATTGAAGCGGCCGGATACCTCGGCGATGAACTCGAACAGATTGCCGTCGTTGTTGAAACTGCGATTGAAGTAGGTATGCAGTTCATGCCGGCCGAGATGGTTGAGGGTCTCCTCACTGGTGCCATCCTGATTGATCTGCCAGGGGAAGAAATGATTGATCGTCATTCCCTCGAGATTCGATCCCGGCACGGCGATCCTGGGTTCGGGGAAGACTTCATCACGGTTCGCAGTAGGCGTGGAATTGACTGCCTCGGAAGTGAAATTGAAGGTGCCATTGGGATTGCCGGCGCCTTCATTCTGCTGGTCGCGCTGCAGATGGTCCCAGCGCGAGAAGATTACCCTGCCAAAGCTGTCGACCATCGGATTGAACGAACCTGACGGCGAATGCTGCAGCAGTTGAAGGGTGCCTTGAGCCGGTTGCAGTTTCCAGAGACCGGTGACGGTCGCCGTCGATTCGTACTCGTCGTGCTGCGGATAGAGATGGCGTTGTCCATTGCGCGGTCGGTCCGATGCAAAAATGATGCTGTCGTCCGAGCCGTAGACCGGCATGATGTTGTTGAACAACTCGGGCTGGTTCGGCACCTTGACGATGCTGACCGTCTGCCCGACACCGAAGCCGGTGACTTCATAGATCTGGAAGTAGTGGGTCGTGTAGACGAACTGCTGCTCGGAGGCGCCGATCGCCATGCTGAACAGCGCGCGCGTGCCCGACCAGTGCACACTGGGATCGCGCACCACGATCGAGTCAGCGCCCTGGAAGGTATCGGCCTCGCCATAACCAGCTTCACGGGTCAGATTGCGCAAGCTGCCGTCGGCATAGCGGATGTAGAGATCGCCGCCGCGTCCACTGATGCTGACATCGGCGCGATGATTGGCGAATACCGAGCCGATCGCCGCGAAATCGAACGGCACCGGATACTGGGCGACGAAGATCACCGGGTTGCCTGTATTCACCTGCGCTTGGGTAACCAGGCTGCAGAGCAGGAAGGCGAGGGCAAACAGACGAGAGGCGTTCATCAGGGCTCCGGGAAGAGTGGGGAACTACCTGCTGCTCACGCGAAAAGCCGGGAAAAGGTGACATCCGCGCCAGCGCGGCTGCATTCTGCCACGCGCCGCCATCGCCTGCCTGCGGGCTGCGGCGCAGTTCGCAGTGGCGATCCCGGACCGCACCGGAAGCTTGCCGCCAGACTCGTTCAGCGCGGTGCCGCCATCCCGCTCAGCAGCGGCTTGGGCACCGCCGCCAGCACCTTCGCCAGACGTTTGAGGAAGGGACTGAAGGCCGAACTCCGGCGCCAGACCAGGCCAATGCGCCGACTCGGTGCGTCGGCACTGAACCGCAACAGGCGCAGACCCGGCATCGGTGCCACCGGCGGCTGCACCGCCAGCGCCGGCATCAGGGTGATGCCGACGCCTGAACCGACCATCTGCCGCAGGGTTTCCAGGCTGGTCGCGCGGAATCCGGACTGTTCGTCGGCACCGCTGAGCCGGCACACGGCGAGGGCGTGTTCGCGCAGGCAGTGACCGTCTTCCAGCAGCAGCAGATCGAGGCCATCGAGGTCGCCTCCGCTGACCTTCTTCTGCTTTGCGATCGCGTGGGTGTCCGGCACCGCAAGCAGAAACTGCTCCTCGAACAGGAATTCCTCATGCAGCGTGGTGTCGGCGACCGGCAGGGCCAGCACCGCAGCATCGAGGCGGCCATCGCGCAGTCTGCGCAGCACCTCTTCGGTCTTTTCTTCGGTCAGCAGCAGGGTGAGCTTGGGAAAGCGCTTGCGCAGCTGCGGGATCACATGAGGCAGCAGATAGGGCGCCAGGGTAGGGAAAATGCCCATGCGGATCGTGCCGGCCTCGGGGTCGCGGGTGCGCCGTGCCAGTTCTCGCATCTGGTTGACTTCATCCAGCACCGCGCGGGCACGGCCGGCAATTTCCAGTCCGACGTCGGTCAGCATCACATGGCGCGAACTGCGCTCGACCAGGGGAACGCCGAGTTCGTCCTCGAGTTTCTTGATCTGGGTGGACAGGGTCGGCTGGCTGACGAAGCAGGCTTCGGCGGCCTGTCCGAAGTGCTTGTGGTCCATCAGGGCCACCAGATATTTGAGATCGCGTAGATTCATGCAGGGGCCTCGTGACGCAGGCGACATGATGCACGATCGCGCTGCAGTTGCGGTTCGCCGCCGGGCCAGATGGCAGGCCCTCAGCAGCGGACGGTTGTCCGCGCGACTACCAGAGCGGGCGATTGAAATCGAAGTCGGGCTGCGCGGTCGCCGGACCGAAGGCATCGCCGACCCCGTAGTCGATGCCCAGGCGCAGCAGTACATGCGCGCGTTCCGGTCGGTCCATCGAGGGCGCAATGACCATCGCGCCAAGTTGATGCGCCTTGCGCACGAGGGCGAGCAGGGTCGGATTGGACGAACTCGACAGCGTCGATGCGTCCACCAGTTCCGGATCGAGCCGAAGCGTGTCGACCGGCAGCTGGGTCAGGATGTGCACAGCGGCGAAGTCGCGGCCGTAGTCGCTGAGGCCGACACGCAGGCCGGCCGCACGCAATTTGGCCAGCGGTTCCTGCAGGACACCGCGGTGATCGAGCAAGTCGGCGCTCGGCAGTTCGAAGGTGAAGCCGGTGCCGGCCAGTCGGCGCTCGGCCAATTCGGCCAGCAGCCAATCGACCTCGCCGGGTTCGATCAGCCAGCGCGTGTCCATCGGCAGCAACAGGCGCAGCGCCTGACGTTCGTCGCGGGCAGCGCCACGCGCATCCATCGCATGGGTCAGGCGCAGCCGTTCAAAGCTTGAACGCACACCCAGTTCCGAGGCCACTCTGGCGCAGGTGACATAGTTGGCACGCGATCCGGAATCGTGGGCGCTGGCCAGATAGAACTGCAGATCGAACTGGCCGTGCAGGGTGCCCTTGAGCGGGACCAGAGGTCGAAACTCGACACGAACATGGCGGGGATCGAGTTCACGGCTGAGTACTGCGCGCACCGCCAGTGCCGGGTCGGGGCCGAGTGCGGCATCGCCCTGGAACCAGGCGACTGCATTGCCTCCAGACTGCATGGCAAGTTCGATCGCGGTATCCGCTGCCGCCATCGCCGCATCGACACTCCATTCGCCTTCTTCCAGTTCAACCAGACCAATGCTGACGCTGAAGTCCAGTGGCGATGCCCCGGTCTGCAATGGCTTCTCGACCATCGCGAAACGCAGCCGTTCGGCCAGTTGTGATATCAATTCCCGGCGATCACGGGTGATCAGTACCATCCAGGCGAAGTCGCGCAGAATGCCGGCCATATCATGTGGGGCCAGTACTTCGCGCAGGCGCGTGCCGATTTCGATATCAAGCGCTGACAGGCCGGAGCTGCCGATCAGCTTGCGCAGCACGTCGGCATCGTCGATCGACAGGGCCAGCAGCACCGAGCCGCTGGTGCCGAAGCGCGCAGGAATCCGGTCCATCAATACCGAGCGAGGATAGAAGCCGCTGCGTGGGTCGCGTGCCGCGCCGACTTCGGCCTGTGCCCGCAGCCATTGCGCGCGTTGCACACGCGAGCGGACGACGCCAATGACGTGGCGCGCCTTCATCGGCTTGACCAGCACTTCGTCGGCGCCGGCGGCGATCGCATCGAAGCGCTCGCCGGCATCGCCAGCGGTCGACATCAGCACGATCGGCAACATCGCGTGCTCCGGCTGCTGGCGGATGACCTGGACCAGATCGACGCCACGGGCGTCCGGCAGGCTGGCATCGATCAGTACCAGGTCGGGTTGAAATTCATTCAGCGCCACCAGGGCAGCACTGCCGTAGGCGGCGATGCGCGCGGTCATCCCCTCGCCTGCGACCCAGTTGCCGCATTGGATGGCGAGTTCGCGATCGTCTTCGACAATCAGCACGCGATAGGCGGGCAGCGCCTGGCGGCCGAGCAATTCATCGAGGCGCGCCACGATCCGGTAGCTGTCCAGCGGCGCTGCAAAAAAAGCGGCAGCGTTGGCGCGCAGCGAGAGCAGCCGATGGGTCAGGTCGCGATTGGGTGACAGCACCACGAGGGCGGGGGTCGTGTTCGCCTGGCTCCACAGTGCCTGCAGCGAGGGCAGGGCACGCAACTGGGCCGCCATCATCACCACCGCGCCAGGTGAGGTCGTGCGCAGATAACCATGGGCTGCGCTGGCACGGGCAAATTCGGCGATCTCGTAGCCACGCTCGACCAGGGTGGCGCAGAGTCCCGGTGCAAGGCTCTCATTGATGCCGATCAGGCAGATCGCATTGCGCGCGAGCTTGGGCTTCTGGCGCGCAATCGAAATGATGGGAACCGGCTCGGGTATCAGGTCTTCAGTGCGCTCCAGTGGACGCAGGGTGACCGGCGAACGCTGCTGTACGGCATCAATGCGTGACAGCGCCGCCTGATGCACCATCTGTTCCAGGCGGATGCGCTGAGCAGTGTTGGGCTCCCGGCCGGTCTCCACGAAGCTGGCCAGATAGGCAGCGAGATCGCCCAGACAGGTTACCTGGGCGCCGCTGGCAGCATCGAACAGGGCGTCGACGCGATCAGCGAAATGCTGCGCAGCCGGCGGGGTCCAGTGCTCGGAGAGCTCCTGCCACAACGCGACCAGGGAGCCCGCAGCCGGGCGGCTGCTGTCATCGATGGCTGGTTGTGGGCCGCTGGGCATGCTGTCGAAATCCCTCTGTGCAGAAATATTATCAGGAACCCGCCACACGCCCTGTGCGCGGCTGGGCAGTGCTGACCTGATCCATGCAGGAGTCATGCCGCCGCGCAGCAACTGCGACGCAATCCCTGCAGCAATCGGCCGGCTGTCGACTCGCGCACACTTTGCGCCCTGTCGACTCGAACGCGCTCCGGATGCATGGCAAGATGGACCAGCCAGCACTATTGCCATCCGCATCCAGCCAGAGGGCGCCATGAGATTTCGACTCGAGTACGTCGCCCTGCCGGTGTTCCTGCTCAGTCTTGCCTATTGCAGCTGGGGCTGGGGCGGTGTCAGTCAACTCAAGGATCTGGGTCCGCTGGTCAGCAAGTCGGCGCAGCGTGAAGCCCCGATCGTGGCCACGTACCTGTGGCTGGGCGAGTTTGCGATCGGGTTGTCCGGTAGTCAGGCCAGTGCGCTCGCGCAGGCCGAGCAGCGTTTCGGCCCGGCGCGCGAGCGCCTGCTGAGTGAGCCTGAGCTGGCTATGGAGAATCTGTTCACCCTGTCGTTCTCGCCCGAACTCAGCTGGCTGATCCGCATGCATTGGGTATGCCCGATCGCACTGCTGGTGTTTCTGATTGCCCTGTGGCGACGTCCAAAGCAGGTACACACCGTCCGGCGCAGCCGCTGACGCCGGTCCGGCACGCAAGCGCCGCGCCTCGGGGCATTGGGGCAATAAGACTTCATCAGGCTGAGTCCAGAAGCGCGTCTGTTCTGATGCGTCGTCGGCGCCTCCGGCTGCATGGCGCGTTTTCCAGCTTGCGCTCTGCGGTTTTTTTTGAACCGCTCATGCTGCGATGCACATTCATTTTTGGCCTCGCGCGGACATTCCAATTCCATATGCTTCAACAGCATAAGCGGCGCCGCAGGCGTCCTGCCCGGTTGTTTGGTGCTCGAATGACGCGATGCAGCATTGATTGCGCGCAGTCAGTCAATAGAAATGCTGCACTGCCCTATTGACGCCACATTTGTTTTCAGTTTACGTTCAGGCGGTCCGGGCGACTCGGACGGGGAGACTTCACGCCTGGCCCACAGCGTCGATCAGCGCGGTGGGCAAAAGCAACGCACCTCCTGGGGCGATCCGTCCCAAAAGGGAGTGCGTTTGCCTGAACCGGGCGGACACCGCATGGAGCGAAAAGAACGGCGACCTCGCATCGCCACACCATGAACGCATCGGGAAGGAAAAAATCAACTGTGAACGCACGTCATTTTTCCGGAATGAATACTTTGGCGCTGGCCACCGCACTTGCCCTGGGCACCATTGCAGGCGGCAAAGCCCACGCGGGTCAGGTCTATAGCGACGCCCTGTCCACCCAGAAGGGCTTCAGCCAGTTCATCGTCCAGTTCAAGCAGACGGGTGTTGCGGGTCGTTCGGTCGCCGGGGGCATCAATGCCACTTCGCAGCTCGCGCTGCAGACCGGCTATGCGCTCCAGCATGAGCGCCGTCTGGCGGTGGGAGCCGACGTGATTCGCATCGAGGGCAAGGAGCTCAGTCCGGCAGCGGCAGGCCGATTCATGCAGGCCATCGCGTCGAATCCCGATGTCGACTATGTCCAGCCCGACGCGATCATGCGTCCGCTCTACACGCCCAATGACACCCGCTATGGCGAGCAATGGCATTACGTCGGTGGCGCCTCGGGCATGAATCTTCCGGCGGCATGGGATATCGCCACCGGTTCCGGCGTCGTGGTTGCGGTGATCGATACCGGTATCACTTCACATTCGGATCTGTCCGCGAATATCGTGGCCGGTTATGACTTCATTTCCAGCGCGACAACAGCGCGCGACGGCAATGGTCGCGACTCCAACCCGAATGATGAAGGCGACTGGTTCACTGGCTCGGAATGCGGCGTCAGCTACAACTCCAATTCCTCCTGGCATGGCACTCACGTCGCCGGCACGGTTGCCGCAGTGACCAACAACGGCTCCGGTGTTGCCGGTGTCGCATTCAATGCCAAGGTGCAGCCGGTTCGCGTGCTCGGCAAGTGCGGCGGCACGCTGTCGGATATCGCCGATGCGATCGTCTGGGCATCGGGCGGCACCGTGAGCGGTGTTCCAGCCAACCCGACGCCCGCCAAGGTGATCAACATGTCGCTTGGCGGTTCCGGCGCCTGCGACGCGACCTATCAGAACGCGATCAACTCGGCGGTGGGTCGTGGCACGGTGGTGGTCGTTGCCGCGGGCAACTCCAACGCCAATGCCAGTGGTTTCCGTCCGGCCAGCTGCGCCAATGTCATCAATGTGGCCTCGCTGGATCGCGAGGGCAACCGTGCGTCGTATTCCAACTACGGCACCATCATCGACATCGCGGCACCGGGCGGTGAAACCGCGACGACGGCCAATGGTGTGCTGTCGACGCTCAACACCGGCACCACGACACCGGGCAGCGCGACCTATGCGTTCTACCAGGGCACCTCGATGGCGGCTCCGCATGTGGCGGGCCTCGCCGCACTGATGCTGTCGAAGACCGGCACGTTGACGCCTGCGCAGATCGAGTCGACGATGAAGACCAATGTCCGCGCCCTCACTGGCAGCTGCACGGGCGGTTGCGGTGCGGGGGTCGCAGATGCGGCGCGCACGCTGCAGGCGCTCAATGGCAGCCCGGGCAATGTGGCGCCGACCGCGAACTTCAGCTTCACCACAAGTGCGCTGACGGCGAACTTCACCGACAGTTCGAGCGACAGCGATGGCACGATTGCCTCGCGCAGCTGGAACTTCGGCGATGGCACCACATCGACCGCGACCAATCCGAGCAAGACCTACAGCGCGGCCGGCACCTACACGGTGACGCTGACGGTCACCGACAACGGCGGTCTGACCAATAGCAAGTCGAGCTCGGTGACCGTGAGCAGTGGCGGTGGTGGCGGCACGGTACTGACCAATGGCGTGGCGGTGACGGGTCTCGCGGCAACCGCAGGCAACTCGTTGAACTACACGATGGTGGTGCCGGCCGGCGCGACCGGACTGCAGTTCGTGATGGCCGGCGGCACCGGTGATGCCGACATGTACGTGAAGTTCGGCTCGGCGCCGACCGACACCGTGTATGACTGCCGTCCGTATCTGGGTGGCAATGCCGAGACCTGCAATATCGCGACGGCGCAGGCGGGTACCTACTACGTGCGGGTGAAGGCGTATTCGACCTTCTCCGGCGTCTCGCTGACCGGCAGTTACACGGCGGGTGGCGGTGGTGGTCCGAGCTTCTTCCAGAACACCAACGACTACACGATCAGCGACAACAGCACGGTCAACAGCCCGATCGTGGTCAGCGGCCGTACCGGCAATGCCCCGTCGAACCTGAGCGTGTCGGTGAACATCGTGCATACCTATCAGGGTGACCTGAAGGTCGATCTGGTGGCGCCCGATGGCTCGTTGTACAACATCCACAACCGTACTGGCGCCGGCACCGACAACATCATCAAGACGGTGACGATCAACGCCTCCAGCGAAGTGGCCAATGGCACCTGGAACCTGCGGGTGCAGGATATGGCCAGTGGCGATGTCGGCTATATCAACAGCTGGTCGATGCAGTTCTGATTCGTGATGCGGGCGTGTCCCGCATCCCGGCCTCTGCCGCGGGGGCTTGCTCCCGCGGCTTTCGAGGTCCGGCGATCAAGGAAGAGCAGCGGGGCAAGCCCCGCTTCAGTGCACTGGCCTTGCTGTAGGGCATCTCTGCGAGATGCCGTCATGAATGCGCCGCGGTGTTGGGATGGCATCTCGCCGAGATACCCAACAGGAACGCCGGTGTGCAGCGGGGCAAGCCCCGATCGATGAAATTCTTGTGGGAACGGTGCCGGCGCCTCAATCGATCGCTTCGAACCGGTTGGCAGCTACGTTCTTGCGCACCCTGGCGGGATCCCAGATGCGACCGTTCATCGCGATGTAGACGCCATCGGCGAGGGTCTGTACCGCGGCTACGGCGCAACCGATATTGAATACCGCGTCGGAGCCGACGAAGCGCGCCGGATTGAGCGCGCCGGTCAGCACGATCACCTTGCCGCTGATCGAGCGCAATACGGCCGCGGTCTCGACCATGCTGTCGGTGCCATGGGTCACCAGGATATGCCGCGCCGGTTGCGCCTCGATGGTGCGCCGGATCAGGTCGCGATCTTCATCGGTAATGTGCAGGCTGTCCTTGCGGATGACCGGGATCACGTCGAACCGGAAGCCGACGCCAAGCGCCTGCAGGATTTCGCCGATCTGTGGCGCCCCGATCTGGAAGTCCGACTTGTCGTCGAAGTAGATCTTGTCGATGGTGCCGCCGGTAGCAACGATGCAGAGCTGGTCCATGGAATCTCACGAATGTCGAGGCTGTACGGGTGCGCGATGGCCGATCATGGGTCATGCCGAACTGGGCGTTATCTTAGAGGCGATCGACGTGTTCTGGGCAATCGCGCAGCGCAGGCGCGAGCACAATCAGGCGTAGATGTCGCTGGACAGCATGCGCGCTTCGCTGGGACTGCTTTCGCTGAGACGGTTGACGCCGATGCGGGCATAGCGACGCGCCGCATTCATCGGCCGTGGATCGTGTTCGGCGCGGAAACTCCAGTCGGCATGGCGCGCCAGCAGGGCAAGGGCCAGGGTGCGGCCGAGTGTCAGTGCGAGCCCGCGCGCGCCGGCCTGAAGCTCCTGTTTGGTGCTTGAGCGCTTCTGTATCCACTCGGCCACTGCGGTGGTGGTCTCACGTACCTGTTTGACGACCGGCTCGAGCTCGGCCAGGCTGACCTGGGCGGTCAGGCCGCGAATCGCGGTCAGAAACGGCTGCAAACCGCCGTTCTGCCGCAGCACCTTGAGCACATCGAGCGCCAGCACATTGGTGGTGCCCTCCCAGATCGGCAACACCTGGGCATCGCGCAGCAGAGTAGGCAGGCCGCTGTCTTCGACATAGCCGGCGCCGCCAAAACACTCGATGGCTTCGCTGACGCCGGCGACCGCGACCTTGGCGGTGGTCAGCTTGGCCACTGGCGTGAGCAGACGCAGCAGCTGTCCGGAGCTTTCGTCGGCTTCCGCTTGCTCGGACTTGCCCAGCAGTTCGGCGACATAAAAGGTCAGATGGAAGCAGCCTTCCAGCTCGGCCTGCAGATCGGCGAGGGTATTCTGGTGCAGGGGTTGATCGATCAGCGGGATTCCGAAGACGACGCGCCGGGTCGCGTAGTCGCGCGCCAGTGCCAGCGCGCGGCGCAGGAATCCCGTTGCGCAGACCGCATTCCACAGCCGGGTGACATTGAGCATCGGCGCAATTGCACGCACGCCATGCTGGGATTCACCGACCAGTTCGGCGGGTGTGCCCAACAGGCGAATCTCGGCGGTCGGCAGTTTGCGGGTGCCGAGCTTGTCTTTAAGGCGATCGATCTCGATATTGCGGAAGCGGCCATCGGCCTTGCGTGGCTCGACGTAGAACAGGGCCAGTCCATCGGCACCCTGCGGATTGCCTTCCGGTCGCGCCAGCGTCAGCGCGATATCCGCGGTGATCGCCGAGGCAAACCACTTGCGGCCATACAGCCGCCAGCGGCCACGCTCATCCTGCTTGGCCGTGGTCTCACTGCCGCTGACATCGGAGCCGCCGCTGGTCTCGGTCATCCATTGTCCGCTCAGCCAGAACTGCGCCGGATCGCGACTGGTCAGGCGCGGCACCGCGCGCTCGATCAGGGTCTGATTGCCGGACGCCAGCAGGCAACGTGCGGCCCCATCAGTCATCGCCAGCGGACAGGAAAAAAGCTCGCTGGACGGATGGAACAGATACGCCAGCGCAAACTGGTGCAGGCGCGCGTGCTGCTGGAATTTCGGGTCGTAGCCCGCGGCGATCAAACCGCTTTGCGCCGCAATGCTGCCCGCCTTCTGCCAGAACGCCGATAGCGTAATGCGATCGATCCGGTTGCCGAAGGCGTCAAAGTGGACCAGCTCCGGATTGAAGGCATAGTCCGCCAGTTGTGCCGGATAGAATTCACTGGCCACGCGCTCGCCAAACTCGGTTAGGTCCGACTCGATTTCGTGCAACATGCTCGGCGGCAAGACGCGACGCAACAGCGACCGCAGCAGTCGATCGTCAAGGTACTGGTTGGCCAGAGCCGGAGGTGATTGCGTGAAGGCCATCTGTGGTTCCGAAATCCGATTTCATCGATTGCAGCGTGCAGTGGGCGCAGCGCCTCCATCCTCACGCCGGCGGTCCGCAACAGTCCGGACTGTAACGGATAAGCCCCGCATTTGATCAAGTGTTGTGCGCGATTCAGGGTTCCGGCTGGGTATCGCGCTCAGGTGGCTGGTCAGTTCCCGACGCCTCGCGATCAAGCCGCCGCTGCTTCGCACGCCGCCAGGATGGCCAGCCTGCGAATCCGACGATCGCGATGCAGACTACGATCTCGACTGCGGCCGGCAGACGTGCCGCCGGATTGGCCCAGAATTCCATGACACCGTGTGCGAAGTAGCCCAGTGCCATCAGCGCGCCGACAAGCAGGCCGCGTTCGATGTCTGCGCGTGCCGCCAGCAGAGGTAGCGCAAACCACACCAGCGCCAGTGAAATGGCCGCGGCACGGCTGATCTGCTCGGGCGGCAGCCACCAGCCGTACCACAGCACCTGCAGGGCGGCGAGTGCACACAGCAGCCAGGCGGCGCGGCGGTGTTCGATAGCCAGCGCTGGGTTACTCATTGCGAAGCCTTCAGGCGCGCAGCGATGGTGGCAACCCGACGCCCCAGGGCGCGCGCCAGCAGCTTTTCCTCGGCCGTCACCGGTTCGTCGCCGCGACTGCCGGCCAGATGGCTGGCGCCATAGGGTGTGCCGCCGCTGCGTGTCGACGACAGTCCGGCCTCGGTGTACGGCAGGCCCATCACCAGCATGCCGTGATGGAGCAGGGGCAGCATCATGCTGATCAGGGTGGTCTCCTGGCCGCCATGCATGCTGGCGGTCGAGGTGAAGCAGGCTGCGGGTTTGCCCGCCAGGGTGCCGGACAGCCATTCGGACGAAGTGCTGTCGATAAAGTGCTTCAATGGGGCCGCCATATTGCCGAAACGGGTGGGGCTGCCGAGGATGAGCCCGTCGCATTGCTGCAGGTCATCGAGGCTGGCGAATGGCGCGCCCGATTCCGGTACCGGCTGCTGCGCGCCCGAATCAGCGACACTGCGCAGGGCTGGTACCGTGCGCAACCGCGCCTCGGCGCCGGATTCTTCGGCTACGCCGCGCGCGATCAGGCGGGCGAGTTCGGCAGTTGCACCGTGTCGACTGTAGTACAGGATCAGGATCAGGGCAGGGGACATGAGCTTGCTCGGGTTCAATGTGTGATTATGCCCGGTCAGCCGGTCATCCACAGCGGGAACCGAAACCGCGCATGCGGGTCCAAGCAGGCATCGGGTTCCGTTGACGACAGACTGTGGCGATGGGGGCGGAACAGCGACCTCAGCGTCTTCGTGGCATTCATCAAGCTCAGGAGTGTGAAACGTGAAGAATCCGGGACCGTTGTTGGCCTTGGCCCTGTTGCTTGGCACGGCCGCCTTGGCGCCGGCCCATGCGGCCGATGCGGCAGTCAAGCCGAAGCTCGTGGTGGAGACGCTGGATGGCCGCTCCTATGATCTGGCCAGCCAGCGCGGTCAGTGGGTCGTGGTCAATTTCTGGGCGACCTGGTGTCCTCCCTGCATCAAGGAAATGCCCGAACTCTCCGCACTGGATGCCGATCGCGATGACGTGTCCGTGGTCGGGCTGGCCTTCGAGGAAATCGATCCGGAGGAACTGCGGACCTTCCTCAAGAATCATCCAGTCGTCTATCCGGTTGCGCTGGTGGACGTCTACAATCCGCCAGCCGATTTCAGCACCCCGCGTGGACTTCCCCTGACGTACCTGATCGCGCCCGACGGCACGGTGGCGGACAAGGTGATGGGGCCAGTGACGCGCGCCGAGTTGGAGAAGATGATCGCCGTCAAGCGGAAGTGATATGGCCACTGTGCGATTCCTCATCGCGGGGCGGGTGCAGGGTGTCGGCTTTAGGGCCGGAACCCGACGTCAGGCCGAGCTGCATGCGCTGTTCGGGCTTGCACGCAATCTGTCCGATGGTCGTGTCGAGGTGATCGCACAGGGCCCCAGCCCCGCCATTGAAAGACTCGCGCTCTGGCTCGAGCGCGGACCGGCGCATGCCCGGGTCGACAGCGTGCAACGCAGTCACATCACCAGTGGACCCGTCTATACCGACTTCAGGATTGACTGAGCGATGGCGGGCCGAACGGAACCGGCAGCGGTGCGATGGCTTCTCCTGGCCGTGTGAACGCCGCCAGAACGGCGAACGCCGCGACTTGCCGGCGGCAAACCCCGGCCGATAGCATCGGTTCATGATCTGCCGCCTCGCGCTCCTGGTGACTCTTCTGTTCAGCGCGATCAGTGCGCGCGCAGCAGCGTGGATCGATGTCCGCTATGACGCCAGTTCCGAGGCGCGTCTGGACATTCACGCGCCAGCGGCTGCTGGACCGCACCGGGTAATGGTCTGGTTTCATGGCGGTCATTGGACCCAGGGCGACAAGTCGCTGCGTGATCAGCAGGCGGCGCTGTTCAATGCGCGCGGCTATGTACTGGTCAGCGTCGATTATGCAATGGCGCCGCAGCGTCACCCGGCAGCGGTGACGCAGGCAGCGGCGGCACTGGCCCATGTGGTGCGCAACATCGCCCGCTATGGTGGCGATCCGGCACGCATTCACCTGATGGGTGCCGATGCCGGCGCGCATCTGGCTGCCTTGCTCAGCGTCGATCCGCGCTGGTTGGCAGCGCATGGCCTGAGCCCGGCCGCGATCCGCGGTGTGGCGCTGGTGGCAGCCGACAGTCTGGATCTGGTGTCGCACATGCAGCAGGGGCGTGCCGATCTGACGCGTCGTCTGGATGCGGTCTGGGGCGAGGAACCCAACCAGTGGCTGGATGCGTCGCCGCTTGCACAGTTGCAGCCGGGCGCCGTCATTCCGCCGGTCCTGCTGCTCGATCGTCGTGACGCCTCAAGACAACGCGGCCTGCAGCGCGAGCGCTTCTCCGATCGCCTGCGCAGCGCTGGAGTCGCCACCCAGACCTTCCTGCTGCCGGTCGCCGATGATGCCGACCTGGTGAGCGGGCCCGCCCTTGACGGCGTGGGTCGCGAGGCCCTGCTGGCCTGGTTGGACGCGTTGGAGCTGCCCCGCGTTGCACGCTTCGAGAACCTGGGTTTCGACACCGAATGGCTGTCGGCCCCGGCCGCCGCAGCGACGATCAGCATGCGGCGCGATCTGAATTTTCTGATGCCCTTTGGTGGTGGCCTTTGGGCGGCTCAGACCGGTGATTCCGGTCGCAGCGAAATCCTGGTCAAGTCGACGGCAGATGGCGACTGGCAGCCGTTGGCAAGATTTTCTGATGGGTCGCAGTTCACCGCACTGTCATCCTGGCAACTGGAACGTGATGCTGATGGCCAGGGGCTTGGCAAGCCGATCAGCCTGGTGGTGCTCGGTCTTGCCGAGGCGAACGGAAGTTTCCAGTGGCAGGCGGCGCGTGCCGATGCCCGCTTTGTTCCGCTGTCTGCAACCCCCGCCAGCGCCCTGAGCGCCGTGCAGTTGCACCGTGACCGTGTCACCGGCGCGGATTTACTGTTGCTGGGTGCTGCCGGCGCCGGAATCCGCAGTGCCGGCTGGCAGTCGACCGTGCAGGCGCTTGCGGTAAATCCCGTGGCCGAACTCGACGGGGCCGACATCGTCGCCATCGTGGTTGCCGATGGCACCGCCTACGCCGCCGCCAACGGTCGCCGTCCCGGTCTTTATCAGCGCGTCGATGGGCCGGCAGCGCGTTGGCTGCGGATATCCGACAGTGAAGTGGATGGCACTGAGCCGACAGCGATCGCAGCGCTCGCGGTGATTGCCGATCCCGCCGGCAGCGGTCGCGAGAGCCTGCTGGTCGCGCACGCGGGCAGTGGCCGCATCGTCCGCATCGATCCGCAGGCAGGCTTCGCGCGACACCTCGAACTCGATCTCGGTCTGGCGTTCGCCGAGGTCTGGCAGGGAGAGCGGCGGCAGATCGAGTTTGGAGCGACTCGTTTTGTACAGCTGCCGCACCCGGAGACCGCGGATGCAGTGCTGGCGCTGGGCCTGAACCTCGTTCATCCGCTGGCCACGGAAGCGCCGCACAATGGTTCCTGGTATCTGCTGCGCCAGTCCGATGCCAGCTACAGCTACGGTACGGTCTACGACTACCAGCATCCACCGGCAGCGGGAACGCGGCTCGGCGCGGTGCGGGCGATTGCCGCGTCGCCCTTCGTCAATGATCAGGCCACGCTCTATGTCGCTGGCGCACCCGATGCCCCACGGGCAGGCGAGGGCGCCTGGATCTATCGCGGCGCACTCGCGACCTCTGCGCCCAGGCGCGGGCTCTGGTGGGATCGGACACGCAGCGGCCATGGCCTGGATCTGCAGCCGGTGTCCGGGCGCTGGATGCTCACGCTTTCGACGTACGAGGCCTCCGGCAAGCCGGTCTGGTATGCCGCGCTGGGTGATCTGGTCAATCAGCGCTTTGTCAGTGACGGTGGACTCACTCGTTATGACTACCGGCTGGACCGCAATCCGCCGCAACAGCGCAATGCCGCCCGTTCCGGCGAGCTGGCGCTGCGCTTCGGTCTTGCCCACGGCGAGGGCGCCTGTGCCGAATCCGCGCGTGACCGGCCGGATGCGCTGGCCCTGGCCGAACTGAATCTGGACATCGATGGCGTGCCGGCGCACTGGTGCATCGAGCCGATGCGTTTTGCCGAAGTCGGCGTGCCCGTCGCCGACGCCAACGGGCTCTGGTATGCCGGGCCGTCGGATCCCGGCTGGGCGATCTCGATCACCGAACGCGGCGTCGATGGTCGCAGCCTCGGGGTTGCGCATGTCTATTACTACGATGATGAAGGCCAGCCACGCTGGGCGCTCGGCACTGCGCCGGTAGTCGCGGGCAGCGCGCGCTACGCGCTGCGGAGCTTCAGTGGTTACTGTCCCGGTTGCGCGCCGGAGAAGATCAACAGTGCTCCGGTCGGGGAATTTGTCCAGCGCCTCAGCGGATTCTGTGGCCAGCTCAGCGGATTCGGCAGTCTTGATCTGCGTTCCGCGGACGATCCACAGACGCACTTCGTGCGCAGCCGGTTTCCGATGAATCGGGTCAGTACCGCGGCCTGCTACTGAGTGCCGGGATCGCCCTGCGCTGATGGCTTGTCTACTGACTGGTCGACGTCGGACCGGGCCTGGGCGCGGCTGCTGAAGTACCTGGCCAGCCGCCGCACGAGTTCGGCCGGTGCCATATTCAACAGGGCCAGGGCGCCCCGCTGTGGAAGGCTGATGCAGCCCATCAGGCTGGCGAAATTCGCCCAGGCGAGCAGCGATGCCGAGGTCAGCGCGATGGTCAGCAGCACGGCCCAGCACAGTAGTCGCCAGCGCAATGGGCCGCCGATGCTGAACATCCCGATGGCGACGGCGAGCAGCAGTCCGACCGCGCCGGCAGCAAGACTCAGTAGCCAAATCATCGCGACGGCCTGCGTCAGCAGTTCGTCGCCGTTGCATCCGCTGGCGTGCGGCCAGGCTGCGGGCGCGATCGCCACGCCCAGCAGGGCAAGTGCGCAGTGCTGTGCCAGCGGCGCGAGCGGCAGCCGGTTCGAGTGACCCGCGGCAATCAGCACCGGATCAGTACTTATCCGGCACGATGATCGCCTTGGCGCCGATCAGATCCTTGCCCAGGCGCTTGCGCTTCAGCGGCGGCAGTTCGAGTTTTTCGTCCGGCACCTTGAAGTCCGGCAAGGTGTGCAGCAGATGCGCCACCATATTGAGCCGGGCGCGCTTCTGGTCATTGGCGTCGACCACGTACCAGGGCGCGTGGCGGGTATGGGTGACCTTGAAGAAGGCGTCGCGCGCCGCGCTGTAGTCGTCGTATTTCGAGCGCGCGGCAATATCGATCGGTGAAATCTTCCAGCGCTTCATCGGATCTTCCACGCGCTCGGCGAAGCGCTTTTCCTGTTCTTCCTGGTCCACCGCGAACCAGTATTTGAGCAGGATGATGCCGTCGTCGACCAGCATCTTCTCGAACACCGGTACTTGCGCCAGAAAGCGTGTGTACTCGGCGTCGCTGCAGAATCCCATCACCTTCTCGACGCCGGCGCGGTTGTACCAGCTGCGATCGAACAGCGCGATCTCACCGGCTGCCGGCAGATGCTGGATATAGCGCTGGAAATACCACTGGCTGCGCTCGCGTTCGGTCGGCTTGGACAGCGCCACCACGTGGCAGTAGCGTGGGTTGAGGACCTCGGCGATGCAGTTGATGGCGCCGCCCTTGCCAGCGGTATCGCGACCCTCGAAGATCACGACGATGCGCTGACCACTGTGCTGCACCCAGCGCTGCATTTCGGAAAGCTCGATCTGGAGTGGCTCCAGATGCTTGCTGTATTCCTTCTTTTTCATCTGGCCCATGAGTGCGACTCCCCTGCGATGGAATACAGAGGGTAGGTGTTGGCCTGGACTGCCGCAAGCCGATGTCCCGGGCGCTGGTGGCCCGGCCCGGCCTGGTGGCGGCCGAGCTTGCCAGCCGGGGTCGCATGCAAGACCATGCCGGTCTTTCTCGCGACTGGGCAAAGCTTGCGCAATCGAAACGAAACCCGGCTGCAGGAACTTCTGGCCCGCTACGGCAAGCGCCTGCGCCTGCTGGTAGACGGCCATTGCGGGCGTGATCGCGGCCTGGATGCCGACGATATCGAGCAGGAAGTGCACATCAAGCTGTGGAAAATGCTCGAGAGTGACAAAAATCTCGACTTCCCTGCGTCTTATATACAGAAGGTGGTGGCGACCACGGTGATTGACGCGTTGCGGCGGGCCGAAGTCAGGCATGCCGAATCGCTGCAGACCGATGTCGAACCGGCGGTGGACCCGAGTTACGTCGGGCCCATGCAGCCGGATCGGCACGCCGGCCACGGCAACTGGGGTGCGCTGCTGCTGCGGTGCATTGCCGAGTTGCCCGAGCGGCGCCGGATGCCGGTGCAGCTCGCCTTGCAGGGCTTCAAGGCCGAGGAGATCGCGGCCCTGACCGGTTGTTCGGTGGCTGCGGCGCAGCAACTGAGCTACCGCGGTATTGAGGATCTGAAGATTCGACTGAAGGAGTTGGGTGCCGATGAAATTGATCCATGACGAGGCGCTGAAGGCGCTTTACCAGAGCCTGAGCAGGGGCCTGCCCGGCAATGCGGACCAGCGCGTCGGTGTTGAAGAACTGCTGCGGCTGGCCAATGGTGAACATCTCGGCAACCGCCACCAGGACGCGCTTGCGGGCCTTGCGGCTTCCTCCGATCAGGCCCTGACCCTGCGGCTGCTGGTCGCCAATGCGGCAGCGGCGCGCCAGCTTTCCAGCGAAGTAGGGGCGCTGCGCCGGCCTGGCCCACTTGCCGCCCTGACGCAGTGGTGGCGTTCGGCTGCCCTGCCGCCGATCTTCGCTTCGGCCGCCGTCGCCCTGATGGCGGTGATGGGCTTCCAGTTCCTCGGCTCCGCTCCTGCCCGGCAGCTGCCGCAAACCGTCCAGACGCCGGCCGAACAGCCGATGTTTGGCGGAGCGTTCGAAGCCGACGACCAGCTGTTTGCCGCTTCGCTCGAGAGCAGCGAGGTCAGCGACCGGATGTTCAACGGCGACTTCGACAGCTGAAGCAGCGCCGGCGCGCGGATTGCGCGCCTCGATCCGATAAGAATTTCCTAGTCGACCGCCACTGCTGTGGCATGCTCGCGCGTCGTGGCGAAGCGGACCTCGGGCCAGCGCTCTTGGGTCAGTTGCAGATTGACCCGGGTCGGGGCGATGTAGACCAGTTGCCCTGCGGCATCGATCGCCAGATTCATCGCCGCTTTTTCGCGGAATTCCGCCAGCTTCTTCGGGTCGCTGCAATGCACCCAGCGCGCGGTCGCGACCTGGACGTTTTCAAACGCGCACTCCACGCTGTACTCGTCCTTCAGCCGATAGGCAACCACATCGAACTGCAGCGTCCCGACGGCGCCAAGAATCAGATCGTTGGACATCAGCGGACGGAAGAACTGGGTCGCGCCTTCTTCTGACAATTGCGCCAGGCCCTTGCTCAGCTGCTTCATCTTCAGGGGATCTTTCAGGCGCGCACGGCGGAACAGTTCCGGTGCGAAATTGGGGATGCCGGTGAAGGCAATCGCCTCGCCCTCGGTGAAGGTGTCGCCGATCGAGATCGTGCCGTGGTTGTGCAGGCCAATCACATCGCCGGGATAGGCGCGCTCGACGATCTCGCGGTCCGAGGCCATGAAGGTCAGCGCATTGGCGAACTTCAGTTCCTTTCCAGTACGCACCTGGAATGCCTTCATCCCCTGTTCGTACTGTCCCGAGCAGATCCGCATGAAGGCGACGCGGTCGCGGTGGTTGGGGTCCATGTTCGCCTGGATCTTGAACACGAAGCCGGTCATCGGCTCTTCGGTTGCGGCGACGGTACGGCTGGTGGTCTCGTGCGCTTTCGGCGGCGGTGCATGCTCGACGAAAAAATCCAGCAACATCTGCACACCGAAATTGTTGACGCCGGAACCAAAGAACACCGGCGCCTGTTTGCCAGCCAGGTAGGCCGCATGATCGAAGGTGGCCGAGGCGCCCTCGACCAGCTCGAGTTCCTCGCGCAACTCGCGCAGCATCTCGCTGCCGATGCGCCGTTCCAGTTCGGGATCGTCGAGCTTCAGGATGGTCGAGTCCTGGCGGGTGAAATTCTTGCCGGGCTCGAACAGATGCACTTCGCCGTCGAGCAGATGGTAGACACCCTTCAGCCGCGAACCCATGCCCACCGGCCAGGTTATCGGCGCACACTGGATGCGCAGCACCGACTCGATTTCATCGAGCAGATCGATCGGCGGGCGGCCCTCGCGGTCGAGCTTGTTGATGAAGCTCATCACAGGAGTCGCGCGCATGCGGCAGACGTCCATCAATTTGATGGTGCGCTCCTCCACGCCCTTGGCGACGTCGATCACCATCAGGGCCGAATCGACCGCTGTGAGGACCCGATAGGTGTCCTCCGAGAAGTCGGCATGGCCAGGTGTATCGAGCAGGTTGATGATGCGGCCCTCGTAGGGAAACTGCATCACCGATGAGGTCACCGAGATGCCGCGTTCCTTTTCCAGTGCCATCCAGTCCGAAGTCGCATGGCGCGCCGCCTTGCGTGATTTCACACTGCCGGCCATCTGGATGGCGCCGCCGAACAGCAGCAGCTTTTCGGTGAGGGTGGTCTTGCCGGCGTCGGGATGCGAAATGATCGCAAACGTGCGACGCCGCATCGTTTCGCGGATGTGGTCGGTCATGATCGGGTCGGAGTGTGGCGCGCAGGCGCGCGCGAAGTGGGCCGGGATTATAGGGGAACGCCGTCGCCCTGGTGTGCCGCGCCGAGGGCAGGCCGGAGAAATGTGGTCCGGTGCAGCCCAGTTTGCGGTGGGGTTTGCCTGTGCAGGGCCGCGCACGAAAGTTAGAATCGACTGCCCATTGGAACCCTTCATGCCTCTGACCGCGCTACTGCAACTGCTGCGACCGCACCAGTGGGCCAAGAACCTGCTCGTTTTCGTACCCCTGATTACCTCGCACAGCTGGGGCCGTGGCGAGGCATGGTTGGGCGCGCTGATCGGCTTTGGCGCGCTGTGCCTGCTTGCCTCCGCGGGGTACGCCCTCAATGACGCTCTGGATGCCGAGCGCGACCGCGCCCATCCCGACAAATCGCGGCGACCGATCGCTGCAGGCCTGCTGACCCGAGGCACCGGCCTGATCACCGCCCTGCTGCTGGCGGTGCTGGCCCTGGCCGGTATCGCGACCCTGCAACGGTTTGGCGCCGGGCTTGCGATGAGCGCTTCGATGCTGCCGGCGCTGGCGGGCTATCTGCTCGGCACCCTGGGCTACAGCCTTTGGTTCAAGCGTCACGCCATCGCCGATGTCTGCCTGCTGTCCCTGCTCTATGTTGTGCGCATCGTGGTCGGCGCCGCGGCGATCGGTGTCCCGCTGAGTCCCTGGCTGCTCGCGTTTGCCGGTTTTGTCTTTCTCAGCCTTGCCGTTCTCAAACGCGTGATCGAGTATCGCCAGCGCGGAGCGCAGGCCGGCGCGGATCGGCCGTATCTCGTCGATGACCTGCCCCTGCTCGAAAATGCCGGAGTCTCGGCGGCCATGGGCTCGGTATTGGTGCTCGCCCTGTACACACAGAGCGACGATGTGCGGCGGCTGTACGCCAGCCCCGATCTGGTCTTCCTGCTCTGTCCGGTGCTGCTGTTCTGGCTGCTGCGCATCTGGCTGCTGGCCCGGCGCGGACTGCTGCCCGGCGATCCGGTGCTGTTCGCACTGCGCGATCCGATCAGCTGGCTGAGTGTGTCGCTGATGCTGATCGTGGTGCTATGCGCGATCTGATCCATGAGCGCAGGGGACTGATCCGGGTACTCGCTCTGGGGCTGGTTGTCTTCGGCCTTCTCCGGATCGCGAGTCTGGTGCTGGCCGAGCCGGTGGTCGGCTTCGCCAACCAGTACGATATGCACCGCAGTTCGGCCTGCCTCGGGCTATGGCCCGACGCGGTTCCGATCGGCATGGCAACGCCGGCGGCACCTCAGCCGCATTATCGACGCAGCGCAGCGCGCCCCGCGGAATGCTATCCAAGCAGTCAGGTGGCGGTCGCCTGGCTCGGCATGCAGGCGGGTCAGTTTTCTGGAACAACCGGTGAGGACGCTGCTGCGCGGATTTCACTGCACTGGATCGGCGTGGCCGGCCTGTTGTGCTGGATGCTTGCCGCGCTGCTGATTGCCTGGATGTTCTGGTCGCAACCGCTGCTGTTGCTGGGGCATGGCGTGTGCTCGGCCCTGCTGATTGCCGATCCCTTCAACACGCTCTATCTCAATGCCCTGTACACCGAGTTTCCAGCGGTACTTGCGGCCTATGGCGCCGTCGCCGTCATCGTCTCGCTGTGGGTGCAGGTCACGGCACCGGCCTGGCGTCTGCTGGCTCTGGTGCTCTGTCTGCTGATCCTGGGTGCCTCGCGCGTCCAGCACCTGGCGCTGCCGATCATGCTGTCGGTGTTCGCGCTGCTGGCGCTGATGCGCCATCCCGAATGGCGACGGCGTTCGGCGCTGGTGCTGCTGGCCTGCTGCACGCTCATCGTGCTTGCCCAGGTCAGTCAGCAGTGGCGGTTTGCACCGATTGCGCGCGCCAATATCGCCGATACCGTGCTCGGTGCGGCAATGCCCGCCGCAGATCCCGAGCGGCTGACGCAGGCGCTGGGCCTGCCCGCCGGCTGTGCCGAGCATGCCTATGCCACCTGGTATCGACAGCACGGTGTCGATGTCTTCGCCGAATGCCCGCAACTGGCTGAGGTCTCGCGGCTGCGCCTGCTGGTGCTGTCGCTGCGCGATCCCGAAATCATCGCGCGGATGCTGTTGCGCGGCCTGCTGATGTCGCAGCACCTGCGGCTGGGCTATCTCGGCGAGCGCGCTGGCGGCGATTTCATTTCCATTGGCCCGCGCGACCACCCGCTCTGGTTCAGCGTTGCCGGTGCCGTCAATGCACTGCCGGCCACTGTGTTTCTGATTGCCAGCTGCGCTGCGCTCGGTCTGATTCCGGCATTCTGGCTGTTTCTGATCTGGCGCCGACCCGGCGCCAGCGCGCCAATGGGCGCGGACTCCTTGGTGATCACGGTGTGTGCCCATCTGTTTGCCCTGACCCTGCTCAGCAGTGTGTTCGGCGACGGCTACAGCGAAGTCGGGCGCCATCTTCACCTGGGCCTGAACGCATTGCTGGTGTTGTGGGTTCTGCTGCCGCTCTGGCTCTGGCGACGGCGCGCCCGTTGGCGCACACCCTGGCTGGGCGCGCAGATTGCCTCTGCGCTGGTGCTGACGGCGTGCAGCCTTATGGCCGTCGTGGCAAGCCTGCGCCTGCCGCTGGCATTTGGTGTCCTGGGTATGCCGGCGCAGGCATTGCCCAGCACGGGCATGATCGAACTGCGTGGCTGGGCGCTGGACCGGTTCGCGATCCAGCGGCTCTATGCCCAGATCGACGATGGCGCCGAGTTGCCGCTCGCGCGCAGCCCGCATCCGCGACTCGATGAGGTGTTTCCCTATCTCGAAGAGGCCGCCCTCGGTGGCTTCCACGGCAGCCTTGATGCCGCCCAGTTGCGGGGCGGCGATTACCTGCAGATCTTTGCCGTTGATGCCGGCGGTCGTCCGGTCCTGATCGAACGCCGGCGCATCCGTTAGTCGTCGCGAGGACCATGGTCGCCATGCGGTCCACGACCTGCACCGCCGGCAGCGTTTCCATCGGGCGGACGGCGCTGACCCCGCGCATGGCGCTGTGCTGCCATCTCGTCGAATCGTTTCAGCTGCTCTGCACTGAGCAATTTCGCCAGTTCCTGGCGATTCGCCTCCTGCAGGGTCTCGCGCTGGTTGTGGTTTCCGGTCTCAACTGCGCGCATTTTCTCGCGGTGTGCGCTGAGCTGCTTGCGCACGGGTTCGCGCTGCGCTTCCGTCAACTCCAGCATGTGGGCCAACTCGGCGAACGCCGGCGGTGGCTGGTGGCGGCCGCGTGG
Organism: Pseudomonadota bacterium; assembly: GCA_022843465.1. Lineage (GTDB taxonomy): Bacteria > Pseudomonadota > Gammaproteobacteria > Xanthomonadales > Ahniellaceae > 0-14-3-00-62-12. The sequence goes on from JALHNO010000003.1 coordinate 65,658, forward strand.
ACCTTCAGCGCGCGCCGCCGCCACGACCAGCAGAAGAACCACCACGAACAGGGCGCGTGTCATGTCTTTCTCCGGAGCTGGGATATCACATCCCGGTACCTGGATGCTGCGCGCCGAATGCGGAGCCAGCGCGCAGCAATAGTGGAGAAATTGCGCAGTTGTGCGGGAGGGCGCGCATGCTGGCGGGCGCCGCGTATAGTGCGCGTACCTGTCCGAAAATCCTGAAACCAATGCGTCTGCGACTGCTGCACCGCCTGTTTCTGGCCTTTGCTGCACTCAGCATCGCCGCGCTGGCCGCCTTCGTGGTGTTGCAGCAGGATGGTTTTCGTCGCGGCTTTCTGGTCTACCTCGATGCCCTCAGTGCCGAGTTGCTGGAGAAGGGCAGTACGCGCCTGGCCGAGCGCTATGCGCTCCATGGCAACTGGGACTTCCTGCGTGGTCGGCCGCGGCTGATGATGGACGCGCTCGGCATCATGGTCGACGCTCGCTCCGAGGCAGGGCTGGATGCCGACGACGTTGCCAGACGACGCCCGCGTGGTGGCCCGTTCGCGGGACCTCGCGACCCGGGTCGGCCGCCGCCTCGTCCCCTGGAAGGCCGGCCGCGACCGCCATTTGGGCCGCCACCGCAGCATTCACGATCACTCGCCGATGATCCGCTGGATATCGGGGGCCGGCTGACCCTGGTCGATCAGAATGGAATCGCGGTGGTGGGCAATCCCGAAATCTCTGCCAATGCGCGCGCCTTCGATGTGGTCCTGGACGGTCAGCTGGTTGGACGCCTGCACCTGGCGCCGTTGCCGCAGTGGCGCGGCCGGCTCGATGAGGCATTTGCGCGTTCGCAATGGCGGCGAGGCTTGATCGGTGCGGCGGCGATCATGGTCTGCGCCCTGCTGCTGGCCTGGTTGCTGGCGCGCTGGATGCTGGGTCCGATCCGCGCTCTGGCCGCGGGTGCCCAGGCGCTGGCAGCAGGGGATTACCGCACGCGGGTAGGCAGCGCGGGCAAAGACGAGCTGGGTGAACTGGTACAGGATTTCAATCGGCTCGCCCAGGCGCTGGAGCGCAACCAGAGCGCGCGCCGGCAATGGAGTGCCGACATCGCCCACGAACTGCGCACGCCACTGGCGATCCTGCATGGCGAGATCCAGGCGCTGCAGGATGGCGTCCGCAGCTTTGGTCCCGCCACGCTGGAGTCCCTGCAGGCCGAGACCACGCGGCTGACCGCACTGGTCGAAGATCTTTACCAGCTCGCGCTTTCGGATATCGGTGGACTGGAGTATCGCTTTGTCGAGCTGGACCTTGCTGATCTCGTTGCCGAAGCGCTGCGCAGCCAGCAGGGCATGCTGGTCGATGCCGGCATCGTGGCCGATCTGAGCCGGGTACCGCCAATGCCTGCGCCCATCAGCGGGGATCCGCGCCGACTGGCCCAGCTGTTCGGTAACCTGCTGGCCAACACCGCACGCTATACCGATGCACCCGGTACCTTGCAGATCGAGTTGATCCGCGACGGCGCCGATTGGCGCCTGCGCCTGGACGACTCACCCCCAGGCGTCACTGAAGCCCAGCTGCCCTTGCTGTTCGACCGGCTCTACCGCACCGACGGATCGCGCAATCGCGCCAGTGGCGGAGCAGGTCTGGGCCTGGCGATTGCACGCAATATCGTCGAAGCGCATCGCGGCACGATCACGGCGGCGAATTCGCCACTCGGCGGCCTGCGGATCGAGATCCGTCTGCCGGTTTCCGCAGGGGCGAGTCGATGACCGCCGCTGCGCATATCCTGGTTGTTGAAGACGAGCCCAAGCTGGCGACCCTGCTGCGCGACTATCTCGAACGCGACGGCTACCGCACCACGATGCTGCACGATGGCGCTGCGGTCGTGGCGTGGGTGCGCCAGCATGCGCCTGATCTGGTCCTGCTGGACCTGCTGCTGCCGGGCAAGGACGGTCTCAGTATCTGCCGGGAACTGCGCAGTTTCAGCGAGCTGCCGATCATCATGGTGACCGCGAGAGTGGAGGAAATCGACCGCCTGCTCGGACTGGAGATCGGCGCCGACGACTACATCTGCAAGCCATTCAGTCCGCGCGAGGTGGTGGCGCGCGTACGCGCCCTGCTGCGGCGCGCACGCGTCAATGCCGGACCGGCGACGGAGCGCCCGCTGCAATTCGACGATGATCGCTTCGAGGCGCGCCTGCACGGCAAGCCGTTGCCGCTGACCCGGGTCGAGTACCGGCTGCTGCGGGCGTTGGCCGAGCATCCTGGCCATGTGCTGTCGCGCAACCAGCTGATGAACTCGCTGTACCTGGATCATCGCGTCGTCAGCGATCGCACCGTCGACAGTCACGTCAAGAACCTGCGCCGCAAGCTGACGGAAGCCGTGCCCGATCAGGACCTGCTGTCGTCGATCTATGGTCTGGGCTACAAGCTCGACTGGTCGTGAGCGCTACTCGAAGCCATTGGCCAGCAGCAGGTCGGGCACCTCACCGAACACCACGATGCGGAAGGCAGGCGTGATTGCAAGGCCATCGGCCGCCGACGGATCGGCGATGTAGAAGCGACCAAACAGGGTGCTGCCGAGCAGGGCGGGGTCATCGCCAAGGTCGACCTGGACCGATCCCGAACCGGCACCGGGGCCGCTGCCAGCAAGGCTCATGCTCAGGTTGGCGAACGATCCGGTGGGAATGCTCGACTGCACGCCCGGGTCGCTGCTGTGCACCACCAGGGTGGCCAGGGCGCCACCGAGGGCATCACTCACCGCGACGGTGAAGTTGTCGTTGCCGAGCAGGGGCGGTTCCAGCGCGATGATCGTGGGCGCAAATCCGCCGCTTCCGGCCGTGGCAGTGCCGATGATCTGGGGCACCCGGTCGGATTCTGTGTAGAGCCGTGGACGATCGAATGGCGCTGCTTCAGCTGCCACCCGGGGATCGGTCAGGGGCCGCCGCAGGAAGGCGAGCAGGGCGTTCTTCTGGCCCTGGGTCAGATTGCGCGGCCGCACCCGCGGATCCTTGTTGGGTGCGGTGAAATCGCCGCCGCGGTTGTAGAACTCGACGACATCTTCGAGTGTCGCCAGGCGGCCGTTGTGCATATAGGGCGCGTGCAGTTCGACATTGCGCAGGCTGGGCACGCGAAAGGCGCCGCGATCGGCATTGTTGCCGGTCTGCGCAAAGCGGCCGAGGTCCTCGCCGACCGGGCGTACGCCGATGTAGCGGAAGTTCTCATCGGTGAAGCGATTGCCGGCATGACAGGCGGCGCAGTCGTTGTTGATGAAGACCTGTTGGCCCGCCAGTTCCTGCTGTGTCAGCACCTGCTGCCCGGCGAACTGCTGATCGATGGGTGCCTGGGTCGAATTGAGGCTGCGCTCATAACTGGCCATGGCCATGGCGACCCGTGCCGGCGTGGTTTCCGGCGTGCCGAATACCTCGTTGAACAGTGCGGGATAATCGCGTCCGCCGATCCAGGCACTGAGCGCCGCGGGGATGCTATCGGCCAGGGCCAGTGGCCGCATTGCGGCCAGTCGCGGTCCGAGGCTCGCAATCTGGGTGCCCATCGCGGCCATTTCACTGGTGTCGAGCAGGGGCGCAAGCGACTGATTCTCGAGCGCAGCACCCTGCGGAATCAGTACTTGCCCGCTCAGTGGATCTGCAAAACTGGTTCCCGCGCGGCCGTCCCAGAACAGCAGGGGCGAGTAGCCGGCGTTGATCGCCGATGGCGACTTGCGTGCGCCGACTTGCGCGGTCATGCCAAAGCGTGCACTGGACTGGTAGTGGCCATCGCTGCTGTGTGCTGGCACGCCTGCCGAACCCTGGATATCGTCGGCGTTGCCGAACACATTATCGGGTCCGGGATGGGTGCTGCCGGCATTGACAAAAAGGCTGCGCGGATCACCACCGGCCGAATCGGGGCGATGGCAGGTACCACAGGCGACCGTGCCGGTGATTGCAAGCTGTTCTTCCCAGAACAGGGCCTTGCCGAGATTGATCTTGGCTTCGGACTGTGGGTTTTCCGGGGGAACCGGCGGCGGCCCGAGCGGCTGCGGTGGGGCCTGTGCCGTCACCATGGTGCTGATGCAGAGACCGAGACCCAGACCGAGCGTACGGGAGAGGCGAGGCAGTGACATGAGCGGGCTCCTGGAGAGGGATGGATTGCCGGCGCATTCGGTCGGTGCGCATCTGACCGTCACTGTGTTCCTGCAATGTGCAAACAGGATGGAGAAATGATGGAAGCTGCCCGCGCAAGTGGCAGCGCGAACCCGCGCCAGTCGCAACATGCGGTGGGTCGTTGCGGAACAGCGCCAGATCGAAGTCGAAGTGGTTGTCGGGGCCGCGGCGTCGGGTTAGGGTCGCTACCGACGTGGATGAGGTGCGCGGCCATGAGCAGAACGATCCTGTGTGGCGCTGGTGGGGTACGGCAACTGATGGCGCTTGTGTGGTTGATGCTGCCGGCGGTAGCGACCGCAGATGGCGCCACCGAATCCCGGCATGCCGGTCCGCAGGTTGCCGCGACCGCATTCGCGAAGCTCGCTACCCTGGTCGGAGACTGGCGTACCAGTGCGCCTGGCGGAAGCGCGATCCGGGTCAACTATCGGTTCAGCGCCGGCGATTCGGTGTTGGTAGAAACCTGGGCCATGCCTTCCGGGCGCGAATCACTGACGCTCTATCACCTCGACGGTGACCGCCTCATCGCGACCCATTACTGCCCACAGGGAAACCAGCCACGGCTGCAGCTTGATCAGGTCGACGCTTCGGGTCGGATGGGATTCGTTTTCCGCGACGGAGGCAATCTCGGCGTGGCCGGCGCTGCGCATCAGCATGCGATGTGGCTGCAACTGGAATCGCCGGATCGGCTCTGGCGCAGCGAAACCTATGTCGACAATCTCGCCTCTTCAGAAGGAATCGCTACCGCCGAAGCGGGCGCCGCGCAGCTGTTCGAGCGCGTGTCCGCCGGGCCCGCTGCACACTGAGCCGGGTCGGCCGGTGATCAACGGTCCAGCGGATATTGGTGCGCAAGCCCGCTGCGCACTGCATGCCTTTTCATTTGCTGAATAGCTGTGGCTGTTTGAACGGCACAATGGCGGTATTCAAGCTATCGTGGGGTATCCCTTTATCCACTTCGAGTACCCCCATGAATCAGTACGGCAACGCTGTGCTCACGCGCAGCTGGCGGCGTGGCCGCGGTCTTGCACCTGGGAGTGAATTGCGGCATCGGCCAAATCCGGGCCGGCACAGCAGACGCCGCGATCTGCACATGCTGGTCGGCGGGCTGCTGGCAATCCTGCTGGCGAGCTGCGGCAAGCCACCGCAACCAGTAAGCACGCAACCGAGCCTGACCGTAACCGTCGGCACCCTCGAGCAGGTCGACCTGGTTCGCGATATCGACGCGGCGGGCTCGGTGCGCGCCTGGGAAGAAATGAGTCTGGGGGTCGAACTCACGGGTGTGCGCGTTGCCGAGGTGCGAGTGGAAGTCGGTGATGCCGTGCGCAAGGGCGATGTGCTGGTCCAGCTTGATCGCCGCACAATGGAAGCCGAACTGCGTCAGCATGAGGCCATGGTGGCGCAGGCGCTGGCCAATGAAGTGCTCGCGCGTGCCAATGGCGAGCGTGCGCGGGCGATGCGCGAGCGCAAACTGATGGCGGCCGGTGATATCGAGCAGATGATTGCCAGCGAACGTGTCGCCGAAGCCGCTGTGCTGAACGCGCGCGCCGCCCTGGCTTCCGCGAAACTGCGGCTGGAGTTCACCAGCCTGCGTGCGCCCGACGATGGCCTGATCTCGGCGCGCAGCGTGCAGCCCGGTCAGGTGATCGGTGCCGGGGCAGAGTTGCTGCGGCTGATCCGCCAGGGTCGACTGGAATGGCGCGCGGAACTTCCCGAGTCGGATTTTCTGCAGCTCGCAGTGGGTGCACGGGTGGCAGTCGCCTCGCCTGCCGGCGATGTTGAGGGTCGTGTGCGCGCCTTGTCGCCTTCGCTCGACGCGGTCAGTCGAACCGGCATTGCCTATGTCGATCTGCCGCAGCCAGGTGCTCTGATTGCAGGCATGTTCGCCGCGGGTCGAATCCACCTCGCGGCCACCGCGGCAACGATGCTGCCGTCAGCGGCGATTGTCGAGCGCGATGGCTATCGCTATGCCTTTGTACTGGATGCAGACGATATCGCGCGGCAACGTCGTGTCGAGGTCGGTCAGGTATCCGGTGCGCGCATTGAAGTGCTTGCCGGCATCAGCGCGGACGATCGGGTTGTCGTTCGCGGCGCGGCCTTCCTCAGCGACGGTGATCGCGTGCGGGTAGTGGCGGACGACGCCAGCGCGACGGAATCCTGAGTCATGGCGATCAACGTTTCCGCCTGGTCGATTCATCGTCCGCTGCCGGCGATCCTGATTTTCATTCTGTTGGCGGCGGCCGGAATGATCGGCTTTCACCAGCTCGCGGTCTCGCGATTTCCGGATATCGCGTTTCCTGGCGTGATCGTGCGGGTCATTCTGCCGGGTGCCACACCCAACCAGCTGGAAACCGAGGTCACCCGCAAGATCGAGGACTCGGTCGCCAGTCTGCCGCAGATCAACAAGCTGATCTCGACGGTGATCGAGGGTGTTTCGACGACCTACATCGAATTCCGGATCGGCCGCGACGTCAACGAGGCGCTCGACGAGGTGCGTGATGCGGTGACGCAGATCCGCAGCGATCTGCCGCAGGAGATCGAAGAGCCGATCGTGCAGAAAATCACCATCACCGGTGGCTCGCTGCTGACCTATGCGGTGGCTTCCGACAGCATGGGCGAGGACGAGCTCAGCTGGTTTGTCGACAATGACGTCAGCAAATCGCTGTACGCGGTCAATGGGGTTGGCCAGGTGCGGCGCAGCGGTGGTGTCGAGCGCGAGGTGCGCGTCGATCTGCGTCCCGGCGTGCTCAATGCCTATGGCATCACCGCGGCCCAGGTATCGGATCAGTTGGCGCGTTCGCAACTTGAACGATCCGGTGGGCGCGCAACCATCGGCGCTGGCGAGCAGGCGATTCGCGCCGTCGGCACGGTGGCGGTGGCCCAGGACCTGGCGCTGTTTCCGATTGTCCTCCCGAGTGGAGAACAGCTGCCCCTGCAGGCCCTGGCCGAGATCCGCGACGCGCATGCCGAGCGCAAGCAGATCGCGCTGCTCGATGGCAAGCCGGTGGTCAGCTTCGACATTACGCGCACGGTCGGCTCCAGCGAAATCGACGTCGGTGAGCGTGTCGAGGCGCGCATCGCCGAACTCGCACGCAGCCATCCGCAGGTGCGCTTCAACCTGATCAGCTCGACGGTGGAAGAAGTGCGCGGAAGTTTCAATTCCTCGATGATGATGCTGCTCGAAGGTTCGCTGCTCGCCGTGCTCGTGGTCTGGTGGTTTCTGCGCGACTGGCGCAGCACCTGGATCTCGGCGGTGGCGCTGCCGCTGTCGATCATCCCGACCTTCGCCGTGATGTGGCTGTTCGGATTCAGTCTGAATCTGATCACCCTGCTGGCGCTGGCTGTCGTGGTCGGCATCCTGGTCGACGATGCCATCGTCGAAGTCGAGAACATCGATCGGCATCTTGCGATGGGCAAGACGCCGAAACAGGCCGCGCTCGATGCCGCCGACGAAATCGGGCTGGCAGTGATCGCCACCTCGGCCACCCTGGCTGCGGTTTTCGTGCCGGTGGCCTTCATGCCGGGTATCGCCGGCAAGTTCTTCCTCGAGTTCGGCTGGACAGCGGCGACTGCGGTCCTGTTTTCCCTGCTGGTCGCGCGCCTGCTGACCCCGATGATGGCGGCCTACCAGTTGAAGGCCAAGCCACACAATGAAATCGATGGTCCGCTGATGCGCTGGTATCTCGGCTGGGTGGAATGGGCATTGCGCAGGCGCGGGCTGACGCTCTGGCTGGCGCTCGCCATGTTCGTGGGATCGCTGCTGCTGGTTCCGCTGATCCCGGCGACCTTCATTCCTGGCGCCGATCTCGGACGCAGCAATCTGAGCATCGAATTGCCGCCGGGCACCCGGCTTGAAGAGACCACGCGCGTGTCCGAACAGGCGCGTGCCCTGATCGAACAGTTGCCGGAAGCACGCCAGGTCTACGCCACCGTGGGCGGCACTGTTGACCTTGGCGATCCGGCCGTCAGCGGCGTGGACGATGTGCGTCGTGCCGTGCTGGTGATCGACTGGGGCCTCAAGGGCAGCCGTGATCGCAGCCAGAAGGAGCTGGAACGGGAAGCGCGCCAGTTGCTGACCGGCATCCCGGGAATCCGCCAGCGCTATCTCAGCAGCGAGCCCGGTGAACAGATGCAGTTGGTGCTGACGGGTGATGATCCGCGCCGTCTGTACGAAGCCGCGCAGATGTTCGAGCGTGATCTGCGCAGCATCGAGGGCCTGGGTACGATCAGTTCGACCGCCTCCTTGCTGCGTCCGGAATGGGTGATTGTGCCGGATGCGCGGCGCGCCGCCGATCTCGGGGTGTCTACCATCGAGATCGCCGAGGCCGCGCGCATCGCCACCAGCGGCGACTACCGTCAGCGGCTGGCCAAGTTGAACCTTGCCGATCGTCAGGTGCCCATTCGCGTGCGTCTGACCGACGAGGCATTGAGCGAGCAAAGCCTGCTGCAATTGCTGCGGGTGCCGAGTGCGCGCGGCGGCACGGTGCCGCTGTCGGCAGTCGCGAGCATCCATCGCGCCAGCGGGCCCTCCCAGGTGGCCCGCTTCGGTCGCCAACGCAATATCACCTTCACCGCCGAACTCAACGGCCAGCCACTCGGCGACGTGATGAACCGGGTCGAGCAACTGCCGTCGCTACAGCGGCTGCCGCCCGGTGTGCAGGTCCTCAATACCGGCGACTCGGAGATTTTTGTCGAGCTTTTCATCGGTTTCGCATTGGCGATGGCGGCGGGCATATTCTGTGTCTATGCGGTGTTGCTGCTGCTGTTCAACAGCGCCAGTCATCCGCTGATCATCCTGGCCGCAGTACCCCTTTCGGCAGGCGGCGCATTCGGCCTGATGCTGATCACCGGAACCCTGCTTTCGTTGCCGGCCCTGATCGGTCTGCTGATGCTGATCGGGATTGCGACCAAGAATTCCATCCTGCTGGTCGACTATGCGGTCATCGCCGAGCACGACCAGGGCATGAACATGCACGACGCCGTCATCGACGCCTGTCGCAAGCGGGCGCGACCGGTGCTGATGACATCGATCGCGATGACCGCAGGCATGCTGCCGATTGCGCTCGGACTCGGCGCCGATGCGGCGTTCCGGCAGCCGATGGCGGTCGCGGTGATTGGCGGTCTGATCACCTCCACGCTGCTGAGTCTGGTGGTCATTCCGGCCGCGTTCGCGGCCATGGAAACCTTCACCCGGCGCTTCAGCCGTGGCAAAGTGAGCGGACCGATTTCGACCTGAGCAGCCAGCCGCGATGACCACCGAATTGCCGACCGTTGCCGCCGCGCGGGTAGACGAGTTGAAGCGCCAGATCGCCGTCAACGATCATCGCTACTATGTGCTCGATGAACCCGGCATCAGCGACAGCGAGTACGACCGGCTGATGCGCGAATTGCGCGAATTGGAAGCGGCCCATCCGGAACTGGTCACCGCCGATTCGCCCAGCCAGCGCGTCGGCGGCTCGGCGCTGCGCACCTTTTCCGAAGTAGTACATCAGCTGCCGATGCTGTCACTCGGCAATGCTTTCAGCGAACAGGACGCTGCCGATTTTGTGCGCAAGGTGCAGGAGGCGACCGGCGAGGCCGAGCCGCAGTTTTCGGTCGAGCCGAAGCTCGATGGCCTGGCCATCAGCCTGCGTTACGAGCACGGCCTGTTTGTGCGCGGTGCAACCCGCGGCGACGGCAGCACCGGTGAGGATGTCACCGCCAACCTGCGCACCCTGCGCTCGATACCGCTGCGGATTGCTGGCGATACGCCGCCGGCCGTGCTTGAAGTGCGTGGCGAGGTGGTGATGCCCAGGCGTGCGTTCGAGGCGTTCAATAGCGCTGCGCGTGAACGTGGCGAGCGTACGCTGGCCAATCCACGCAATGGCGCGGCCGGCTCGCTGCGGCAGCTGGATCCGGCCGTTACCGCCGCCCGGCCGCTGATGTTCTACGCCTATGCGCTCGGCGTAGTGGAAGGCTGGCCACTGCCGGCACGGCATTCCGAATTGCTGCAGAACCTGCGCGCGCTCGGTTTTTCGGTGCATCCGGAGGCGCGCAGCGCCCGCGGCCTGACTGGCCTGCTGGAATATTTCGCAGCAATCGGTGCCCGCCGCAGCACGCTCGATGTCGATATCGATGGTGTGGTCTACAAGGTTGATCGTCTCGATCAGCAGGCCGAACTCGGCTTCGTGTCGCGTGCGCCGCGCTGGGCCATCGCGCACAAGTTTCCGGCCCAGGAAGAGCAGACCGTGGTCGAGGCCATCGAGGTGCAGGTCGGCCGTACCGGCGCCCTGACCCCGGTGGCGCGCCTGCGCCCGGTGCATGTGGCCGGCGTCGTGGTGACCAATGCCACCCTGCACAATGAAAACGAAGTGCGGCGCAAGGATGTGCGCGCCGGTGATACGGTGATCGTGCGTCGCGCCGGTGATGTGATTCCGGAAGTCGTCTCGGTGGTGCTCGATGCGCGTCCCGACGGCAGCAGCGAGTGGCAGTTGCCTCCGCTATGTCCCGAGTGTGGCTCGCACGTGGTGCGCGAGGCCGACCAGGCGGTCGCGCGCTGCAGCGGCGGACTGATCTGCCCGGCCCAGCGCAAGGAGGCGATCCGGCACTTCTGCTCGCGCCGCGCGATGGATATCGAAGGACTGGGCAGCGAGACCATCGATGACATGGTCTCGCTGGCGTTCCTGCGTGGTGGCGCGCAGCCGCGCCAACTGGGCACGGTAGCCGAACTCTACACACTGGGTCTTGATGATCTGCTTGAGCTCAAGCGACTGCAGGACGAGCGCGCCGGTATCACGCCCGATCCGAAGAAAAAGACGCCGACCAAATGGGCGGAAAATCTGCTGGCCTCGATTGCCGGCAGCAAGACGCCGAGCCTGCAACGCCTGCTGTTTGCGCTCGGCATCCTGCAGACCGGCGAGGGTACGGCCAAGGAGCTTGCGCTGGCCTTCGGCAGCCTCGATGAGATCGCAGCTGCCGATGTCGTGGTGCTGATGATGGTGCCGAACATCGGGCTTACCGTGGCCGAATCGATCGCCGCCTTCTTTGCCGAGCCGCACAATTGCGAGGTGATTGCTGCGCTGACAGCGGCCGGCGTACAGCCGCAGCGCGCTGCGCCAGCTGCGGACTTTGTTGCCCGTCTTGAATTTTCCGCTCAGCTTGAGTCGCTCAAGACCAGCATCTCGGCGCGCGGCAGTGTCGGCTTTCCCAGTGTCGCCAGCACGGTATTCCAGGCGACCGCGGCGCACGTCGCCAGCTTCGCCGCGTTGGCCGCGCTGGATCTCGCGGAACTGCGCGCGCTGGGTTGGAACGAGACGGCGGCCGCACAGTTGCGCGTGCTCTTCGAGGATGCATCCTGGCAGGCGCGTCTCGCTGGCATCGATGCCCAGATCGGGCGACTGCGCCGGGACGCGCCGCAGGTGGTGAGCAAGGGTCCGTTGTCGGGTCAGACCGTGGTATTGACCGGTTCTCTGTCGGGCATGACGCGCGACCAGGCCGGTGCCCGACTGGAGGCGCTGGGCGCCAAACTGTCCGGTAGCGTCTCGAAGAAGACCAGCTTTGTCGTTGCCGGTGCCGAGGCGGGATCCAAACTCGACAAGGCGCGTGAACTGGGCGTCCAGGTGCTGGATGAGGCGGCCTTGCTGGCATTGCTGGGTTCCCACGAAGCATGAGGGCCGCCGAGACAGCGGCCGGCAATGCCTGGCTGCAGGCACTGCGGATGCGGGCGCGACTATACGCCGGGATCCGCGGCTTTTTTTCAGAGCGCAATGTGCTCGAGGTGGAAACGCCGATCCTCTCGGCTGCCGGCAACACCGATCCGAACATCGAGAGCTTCTGCGCCGAATTCAGCGGACACGCCGATGCCGGCGCGCGGCGTCGGTGGTTGCGTACCTCACCGGAATTCCCGCTGAAGCGGCTGCTGGCTGCGGGGCTGGGGGATTGTTATGAGCTGGGTCGGGTGTTTCGCAACGGCGAGGCCGGCGCACGCCACAATCCGGAATTCACCATGCTCGAGTGGTATCGGGTGGGCTGGGATCATCGCCGGTTGATGGGCGAGGTTTCCGAGTTGATCATGTCGATGCTGGCGCTGTTCGAGCGCACTGCCGAGTCGGTCGAGCTCAGCTATCGCGACTGGTTCTTCCAGTCCCTGGGGCTCGATCCGCATACGGCAGCGCTGACGCAGTTGCAGAACATACTGGCCGATATCCGCATCGATGGCGCGGGTCTGCAACGCGACGACTGGCTGGATCTGGTCATCACGCATCGGCTGCAGGCGGAGAATCCCGAATCGCGGCTGCTCCTGGTCTACGACTATCCCGTCACGCAATGCGCCCTGGCTCGGATACGTCACGATGCCACGCCTGTGGCGGAACGCTTCGAGGTTTATCTGGGTGCGCGCGAACTGGCCAACGGCTATCACGAGCTGAACGATCCGGCGGAGCAGCGTCAGCGCTTCGAGCGCGATCACAGCGTACGCGCCGAACGCGGCCTTGTGCTTCCCGATATTGACGAGCGGCTGATTGAATCGCTGGCGCAGCTGCCCGATTGCGCGGGTGTGGCGATGGGGGTGGATCGTCTGCTGATGTGCCTGCTGGGGGTGTCTGATTTGCGCGAGATTCTGGCTTTCGATTTCGCGCGGGCCTGAGGCATTGCCGAGGCGCCTTGCCCCTGCTATCGGATTGTGATTCTGTCGAACGGAGCTTGCCTCGCTGCTTTTGCCCTTGATGTTGTAGAGCGGGGCTTGCCCCGCTGTTGTTGATCTTGCAATCCAAGCCAGAGCAGCGGGGCAAGCCCCGCTCTATGAAATCCCCTTTAGGGGACAAGATCAACAGCCGATCAAGTGCAGCGGGGCAAGCCCCGCTCTACAAGAACTTGTGGGGACCCGGTTGATGGAAAAAACAGCGCAAGCAGACCAGGCCTCCACAAGCACGCCGTACTCGGCGATACTGCACGATATTCGAGACGGAACCACCATGGGGCAACGACAGTATTTCGGCACCGACGGCATCCGCGGACATGTCGGTGAGGCGCCGATCACCGCCGAGTTTGCGCTGCGACTGGGCAATGCGGCGGGGCGGGTGCTGGCGCAGGACAACCAGCGTACGGTGCTGATCGGCAAGGACACCCGGCTTTCCGGCTATATGCTGGAGGCTGCGCTGCAGGCTGGATTGATTGCGGCCGGTGCCAACGCCCAGTTGCTGGGTCCGATTCCGACGCCGGGCGTCGCCCAACTGGTCAAGCAGACCGGCGCCTGTGCCGGCATCGTGATCAGTGCGTCGCACAATCCACATCACGACAACGGCTTCAAGTTCTTCTCCGCTGCTGGCGAAAAGCTCAGCGACGGTGTCGAGCAGGCGATCGAAGACGCCCTCGCCGATACCTTCTTCAACTGCCCGCCCGACATGCTGGGCAAGGCCTCGCGCATGGTCGATGCCGGTGCGCGCTATCTGGATTTCTGTCAGGCCAGCGTTTCCGAAGGTTTTCATCTGCGTGGTCTGCGCCTGGTCCTCGACTGTGCCCATGGCGCGACCTATAAACTGGCGCCGCAGTTGTTTGCCGGCTTGGGCGCCGAGGTCTACAGCACCGGTGTCGCGCCCGATGGGCTGAACATCAACAGCGAGTGCGGGTCCACCCATCCGCGCGCGTTGCAGGCAGCGGTGCTGGAGCAGAATGCCGATATCGGCATTGCCTTCGATGGCGATGGTGATCGCCTGATGCTGGTGGACCGTGGCGGCGGCATCCTTGATGGCGATGATCTGCTGCACCTGCTGGCCGCGGTCTGGCATCAGCAGGGCCGGCTGCGCGGGCCGGTGGTCGGAACGCTGATGACCAATTTTGCGCTCGAGAAGCGTTTCGCCGAACTCGGCATTCCATTCGAGCGCGCCAACGTCGGTGACCGCTTCGTCCATGAGCGACTGGTCAGCCTGGATGGCATGCTCGGTGGCGAGGCGTCGGGGCATATTCTCTGTCTGGACCGTGCCGGCACCGGTGATGCCCTGGTCAATGCCCTGCAGGTGCTTGAGGCTTTGCAGACGAGCGGCCGTTCGGCCGCCGACTGGCGTGAATCGATGCCGCGCTTTCCGCAGCAGACCGTCAACGTGCGGGTACCGCGCGGTGCCCGTCCGCTGCAGAGCGAACGGGTCCAGGCCGAGCGCGCGCGGATCGAAACCCTGCTGGCTGGGCGCGGCCGATTGGTGCTGCGCGCCTCCGGTACCGAGCCCCTGGTCCGGGTCACCGTCGAGGCGGAATCGGCAGACGAGGTCGCGGAACTGGCGAGCACGCTGGCACAGGCCGTATCATCTGCGGCCCAGGCATCCTCAGCGGCCTGAAAGGGGTCGCCTTGCGGCAGCGCAGCGATCGATGATCGAGTTCCCCAATACGAGCACAGACCTTCCGATGAGCAAGCACGTACCCACGCTGGACATTCGCCGCTTCGATACCGATCGCAGCGCCTTCGTCGCCGAGATCGGCAGTGCCTATCGCGAGTACGGATTCTGCGGGATCAGTGGTCATGGCATCTCCAAGGATCTGATCGATCGCTCGTATCAGGCGTTCAAGGAATTCTTCGCCCTGCCCGAAGCGGTGAAGCGCAAGTACCACGTGCCCGGCAGTGGCGGCGCTCGTGGGTACACCGGCTTCATGGTCGAGACCGCCAAGGATTCGAAATACCCGGATCTGAAGGAATTCTGGCATTTCGGTCGCGAGATCCCGCGCGATTCGAAATACGCCGATGTCATGCCGGCCAATCTGTGGCCGGAAGAAGTACCGGGCTTCCGCGAATACGGCTACGGGCTCTATCAGGCGCTCGACGATCTTGGTGCCCGCGTGCTGCGCGCGCTCGCCTTGCACATCGATCTGCCGGAGCATTTTTTCGACGACAAGATCAACTTCGGCAACAGCATCCTGCGCCCGATCCACTATCCGCCGATCACCGCGCCGGAAGTGCCCAATGTGCGCGCCGGTGCCCACGAGGACATCAATTTCATCACCCTGCTGGTCGGCGCCAGTGCGGCCGGTCTGGAGCTGCTGACCCGCGAAGGAAGCTGGCTGCCGATCACCACCCAGGGCGACACCATCGTGGTCAATATCGGCGACATGCTGCAGCGTCTGAGCAATCATGTGTATCCATCGACCACCCATCGCGTGGTCAATCCGCCCGGCGAACTGGCGCGGCAGCCGCGGTACTCGGTGCCCTTCTTCCTGCACCCGAATCCGGATTATCTGATCGAGACGCTGCCCAACTGCATCAGTGCGGATCGGCCCAATCGCTATCCGACACCGATCACCTCGCACGACTACCTGATGGAGCGCCTGCGCGAGATCAAGCTGGTCTGATCTGCGCTTCCTGCGCCGGGAGTTTGGTGCCCGCACGCATCAGCATCGTCGGGTCCGGCAAGTTCAGAAGAGACCGGGCTCGATCACCGCACGCACCGGCGCAAAGCTGCGCCGGTGTTCGGCACAGGCGCCGAGTCGGCGCAGCGCGTCCAGATGGTCCGGCGTCGGGTAGCCCTTGTGACGCGCAAAGCCATAGCCCGGATGGATGTCTTCCAGGGCGATCATCAAGCGGTCGCGTTCAACCTTGGCAAGGATGCTGGCCGCGCTGATGGCAGGCTCCAGTGCATCGCCGCCGATCAGCGCACGGGCCGGGCAGGGCAGGGCCAGCGGCAAGCGGTTGCCGTCAATCAGCGCAAGCTCGGGGATCGGTCTGAGCAGGTGCAGTGAGCGCGCCATGCCGCGCAGGGTCGCCTGCAGGATATTGTGCTGATCGATTTCGGCGCGGCCGACGATCTCGATATGGAATGCCAGGGCCTGGGCCCGGATCAATGGCGCCAGGCGCTCGCGTTCGGCCTCGCTGAGCCGCTTGGAGTCGTCGAGGCCCGCAATCGGCCGCTGCGGGTCCAGGATCACGGCGGCGACGACGACCGGACCTGCGAGCGGGCCTCGGCCGGCCTCATCGACACCGGCGACAAGCTGGCTCATCCGGGTGGCCGATGACGCCGTGTCGGCGTCGGGTACTGCACTTTGCGCGGGCAATCCGGTAGGGTCATTGCCCAGTATTCTACGTCAGAGCCAGTCATGGACATCGAAAACAGTCCAGTAGCCGCGCCGGGCGCGGCACCTCCGCGTTTGACCATGGCCGCGTTCTGGCGTGACTTTGGCGACGAGGTGCTGAGTCTGGATCGCGGCCTGCCGTGGACCTTCATGCAGATGCTGCTGCGCCCCGGCTTGCTGGTGCGTCGCTACGTGCTGGACCGCGACGCGCGGGTGGTGCGGCCGTTGCGCTATTTCCTGATCGGCTTTGCGCTGCTGGCTGTGTCCGCGCAGATCAGCGGCGCTGCCGGCGCCGCACTGCACGGATTCGAGCGCGGCTTTACCCAGCAAAATGGCGCCGGGCCTGAGAGTGCGGCCATCGTCGCGGTGCTGAGCCAGGTCCAGTGGCTGCTGCTCGGCATCGGCATGCCGGCGATGGCTGCCGCCCTGCTGCGGCTCAATCACGCGCAGCAGCCCAATTTCGCCGAGATGTGGGTGCTGTCGATGTTCGTCACCGGCCATAGCCTGCTGCTCTGGGCCCTGCCGATGCTGCTGGGCGAGCAGATGCCCGCCATCGTGCTGCCGCTGATGCTCTTGGTGCCACCGTTCTGGTTCGTGTCGACCGCGACCGGCTATTTCACCGGGTCGCTGGCTGCGCGGATCTTTCGTGCCCTGCTGGCGATGATGCTGGCAGCCGTCCTGATGATCCTGTTTCTGCTCGGATGCATCGCGATTACTTCGGTCGTGCTGCGATTCTGGTCGGTTTAGGCCGAGAACCGATGCGCTGGTGGTCATTCGCTCAGTCTTAATCTGCGCTGGCCGCCGCGCGCGTTGCCAGCAGGTCGGCGATGGCTGCAGCGGCGGCCACCGCACCGCCGCCTTGCAGCGCGCGATGTTGCGCCACAAACCCCTCGATCTGGCGCGTCGCCGCGGTCGATCCGGGCATCAGTTGCAGCAGGGCATCGGCGAGCCGGTCGGGTTGGCAGTCGCCCTGCAGCAGTTCCGGCACGACCGCACGGCCAGCGAGAATATTGGGCAGCGATACCGACGCTGACTTGAGCAGACCGAAGGTCCTGACGATCCAGTAGCTGAGCGCGGCGATGCGGTACGCGACCACCATCGGGCGCTTGCTCAGCATCACTTCGAGCGCCGCGGTCCCGGAGGCGACCAGCACCACATCGGCCGCCTTCATCGCCAGCTGGGCCTGGCCGTCGAGCACGCGCAGCTTGGACTGCGCGTGGAGTTCGCCGAGCAGCTGCTCGAATTCTGCGCGACAGGCGGGTGTTGCCATCGGCGCGAGCAGATACAGGCCATTGCCGCTCCGCTGCTGGCAGATCAGGGCAGCAGCCACAAAATCCCGGGCCAGCCGGCGGATCTCGCCGAGCCGGCTGCCAGGCAGAACGGCAAGTACGGTCGCGTCGGCTGCGATCCCCAACTGCTGGCGCGCCGCCGAGCGATCCGGTTGCAACTCGAAGCGGTCTGCCAGCGGATGCCCGACGAAGCGGGCGTCCACATCGTGGCGTGCGTAGATCGCTGGTTCCATCGGAAACAGGCATAGCACGCGATCCGCGCTGGCACCGATCTTCTGTGCGCGTTGCTCGCGCCAGGCCCAGACCGATGGACTGACATAGTGCACGGTGGCAATGCCGGCGCGGCGCAGTTTGCGTTCCAGGCCAAGGTTGAAATCCGGCGCGTCGATGCCGATGAAGACATCGGGTCGCCACTGCAGCAGTTGCTGGTGCAAGCTGCGGCGCAGCCTGAGCAGACGCGGCAAATGGCGGAGCACCTCGACCAGACCCATGACCGCCAACTCGTCGGCGCGGTGCCAGGCGGTGAGGCCGGCCGCGATCATTTCGGGTCCGCCGATGCCGGCGAACTCGGCATCGGGATAGCGCGCGCGCAGCGCTGCGATCAGGGGGGCGCCGAGCTGGTCTCCCGAGGTTTCACCGGCAATCAGTGCAATGCGCATCGGCGTTGGTGACTCTCTGGGCTGGGACGCAAGGGTGATGCGGCGGCTCAAGGCTTGCCATGTTGCCCAGGCGCGGCTGGACAGGTTTCAGCGGATCAGGCTGCGCTCACTGCGATCGATGAACTCGACCAGCATGCGCAGTTCCTGTTCACTGCCCGCCGCCGCGTCGATCTGATTGCGTGCCTCGGCGAGCGGCAGACCGGCCAGATAGAGCGTCTTGTAGGCGCGGCGGATCGACATGATGGTGTCGGGCGCAAAGCCGCGGCGCTTCAGGCCCTCGCTATTGATGCCCTTGGGCTCGGCAAAATTGCCGGCGACGGTGACATAGGGCGGCACATCGCGATTGATCACTGAACCCATCGAGGTAAAGGCATGCGCGCCGACCTGGCAGAACTGGTGGATCAGGGTGAATCCGCCCAGGATGGCGAAGTCGTCGACACGGACATGACCAGCGAGCGAGGCGGCGTTGGCGAAGATCGTGTTGCTGCCGATGATGCAGTCATGCGCGACATGGACATAGGCCATCAGCCAGTTGCCATTGCCGATGCGGGTGATGCCGCCGCCGTCGTCGGTGCCGCGATTGAGGGTGACGAACTCGCGGAACATGTTGTCGTCGCCGATCTCGAGCACGGCGTTCTGCTCACCGTGATACTTCTTGTCCTGCGGGTCGGCGCCGATCGAGCCGAACTGGTAGAAGCGATTGCGCTGGCCAATCCGCGTGGGTCCCTGGATCACCACATGCGGACCGATCCAGCAGCCGTCCCCGATCTCGACACCGGCACCGATGATCGAATACGCGCCGATGGCGACCTGATCGCCAATCCGCGCGCCCGGATCAATGATCGCGGTCGGATGAATGAGGCCCGCGTCGGTCATACACTCGGCTCCGGTGCGGCGCACAGGATGTCGGCGCTGGCGACTTCGACGCCATCGACCGAGGCAGTGCACTGGTACTGGCCCATGCGCCGGATCATCCGCTTCTGCACCACGTCCATCACCAGTTGATCGCCGGGCACTACGGTGCGCGAGAACCGCGCGTTGTCGACGCGCACCAGATAGTAGAGCTGGTTGGGCTTGGCATTGAAGCCATTGGAGAGCTGGGTCAGGATGCCCGATGCCTGTGCCATCGCCTCAATGACCAGCACGCCCGGCATCACCGGATGACCAGGGAAGTGCCCCATGAAGAACGGCTCATTGCAGGTGACGTTCTTGATCGCGCGCACACGCTTGCCGGGCTCGAATTCGATGACGCGATCGACCAGCAGAAACGGATAGCGATGCGGCAGGATGGCGGCGATCTGCCGCACATCGATGGGCAGCTTGATGGCGGGTTCAGTGTTCATTGCCTTGGCTTCCTGGAGGTTTGATTTTGCGGGCCAGCTCATCCAGATGACGGAAGCGTGCGGCATTCTTGCGCCACGCGCTTTTTTCCTGGATAGGCGTCCCCGAACAGTATTCGCCGGGCTCGCGCAGACTGTGCGTGACCAGACTCATGGCGCCGATCACCACGCGATCGGCAATTTCGATGTGACCTATGATACCGGCACCACCGCCAATCAGGCAGCGCCGGCCGATGCGGGCACTGCCGGCGATGGCTGCGCAGCCCGCAATCGCGGTGTGGGCGCCGATGAAGACGTTGTGCGCAATCTGGATCTGGTTGTCGAGGCGGACGTCCTCCTCAAGCACGGTGTCCTCCAGTGCGCCACGATCGATCGTGGTATTGGCACCAATCTCGCAGTCGTCGCCAATGCGCACGCCGCCGCGCTGCGGCACCTTCAACCAGCGGCCGGCATCCATGGCCAGGCCAAAGCCATCGGCTCCGATCACGGCGCCGGGGTGAATCAGCACGCGAGCGCCCAGTTGCACGCGTTCGACCAGACAGACCCGGGCAACCAGGCGGGCGCCGGCACCGACCACGCAGTCGCGGCCGATGATGCAGCCGGGCCCGAGGATGGCGCCTGCACCGATGCGCGCGCTGGCGTCGATGACACAGAGCGGACCAATACTGGCGCTGTCGGCGATCTCGGCACCGGCAGCGACCACGGCGGTAGGATGGATGCCCGCGTCCACCGGCCTGCTGATTTCGAAGCAGGCACTGATGCGGGCGAAGTCGGCGTAGGGATTGGCGCTGATGAGGCAGGCGCCGGTGGCATGTGCGGCATCCGCCTTCGACAGCACGACGGCTGCCGCCTGGGTGTTCGCCAGCGCGCCGCGGTAGCGCGTATTGGACAGAAAACTGATCTGGTCGGTCCCGGCATGCGCCAGCGTCCCGACGCCGCGCACGACCACGGTCCGCTCACCGATCAATTCCAGCGCAAAGCGGTCGGCCAACTCACCCAGGCTAAGGCCCGTGGGCGTGTTCATCTGGGTGTGTCACTGGCAGCGGCCTGGGCCCGCAATCGGGCCAGCACCTCGTCGGTGATATCGATCCGGGCACTGGCATACAGCATCGGTGCCGGGACCACCAGATCATAGCCGTTGGCGCGGGCATACTCGATCACCGCATCGGTGATCTCGGGCCAGCGGCGGCTCAGTTCGGCGTCGCCACGTGCCTTCAGGTCATCGTTCAACTGCTTGCGCGTACGCTCGATACCACGTTGCAGGGTAAGGATCTCGCGCTGCAGGGCCTCGGCGGCCGGCTTGGTCATCGTCGCCGCATCGCGCCGCTCGCGCACGATCAGTGCATCCAGCCTGGCCTGTTCGACCTTGAGCTGGGCGTCGCGCTCACGAAACTCGCTGGCGATCTGTGCGCGTGCGGCGACCACCTGGGGTGCGTTGTCGAGCAGACGCTTCATGTCGACGTAGCCGATCTTCTGCGCGCCCGGTGACTGGGCCAGGGCGATCAGCGGAAAAAGCAGGGCCAACAGCATCCATACGATGCCGCCTGGCCCGCGTTTTGTTCCGCCGATTTCCCGCATGCTGCCTTCCCGGTTGCCCTGATGATACCGGTCAGAACTGGTTGCCAAACGAGAACTGGATGGATTCCGTACGGTCGCCATCCTTCTTTCTCACCGGTGTCACCAGGTTGATGATGATCGGGCCGACCGGTGCCTGCCACTTGAAGGACAGGCCGGTAGAGGCGCGCAGCTCATCGGCATCGAATGCATCGTAGTCGGCGAATACGTTGCCGACGTCGAAGAACGCCGAGAACTGTGCGGTGTCGCTGTCCGCCTTGGCAAATGGCGTCGGGAAAATCAGTTCCACCGAGCCGACCGCCTTGAACGAACCGCCGAGCGGCTGGCGGAACGCATTCTCGCCAGTGCCAAAGGCCTCCGACGGTCCCAGCGTATTGTCCTCAAAGCCACGTACCGAGCGGGTGCCGCCGGCGTAGAAGTTCTGATAGAACGGCAGCGTCTTGTTGTTGCCGTAGCCATCGCCGTAGCCGAGTTCAGCGCGGGTCAGGATCGACCAGGCGCTGCTGATCGGGAAGTAGCGGCCGTACTCGTAGTTCAGCTTCCAGTATTCGAAATCCGAGCCAGGCAGGGCGACTTCGGCACCGACACGCTGGAACGAGCCGCGCGTCGGGGCAAAGAACTTGTTGCGCGAATCGCGCGACCAGCCGGCCGAGGCGCTCCAGGTATTGACGTTCCAGCGACGGTTGGCGCCGTAGGTAAGCGCGTCGATACCGGGAATGCCATCGTCATCATCGACATCGTTGGGGTCGTTGTCGCCGTCATCATCGAGATGGAATACCGGAAACAGGGCGCGCGGGCCGAGTTCATCCACCAGTTGCAGGATCAGCGAACTCGGTGTCACGCCATCGACCGTGGTCAGCTGGTTGCGATCGATGCCCAGCGACAGCGACACCGTGTCGGTCTCGGTCAGCGGAATGCCGGCAAGTACCTCGGCCGAAACGATGTCGGAGGTGTACTGGGCCAGGTTGGTATTGCTGCTGTAGTCCTGCTTGCGATAGCTCAGCTGATAGCCCAGGCTGATGCCGTCATCAGTGAAGTAAGGATCGAAGAAGCTGAAATCGAAGCGCTTGGTATAGCGGTTGTTCTGCACGGTGACGCCGACGCTGTTGCCGCTGCCCAGGAAGTTGCGCTGGGTCAGCGAGACCGTGGTGATCAGGCCCTGGAATTCCGAATAGCCGAGGCCGAACTGGAAGCTGCCGGCGCTCTGTTCGGTCAGCTTGACGATGACGTCTACCTGGTCTTCCGAGCCCGCTACCCGCGGCGTCTCGACGGTAACGTCCTTGAAGAAGCCGAGGCGCTGCAGACGGATCTTCGAGCGATCGACCGCGGCCTGCGAGAACCATGAGCCTTCGAGCTGGCGCATTTCGCGGCGCAGCACCTCGTCCTGGGTGCGTTCATTGCCGACGAAGGTGACCCGGCGCACGTAGACGCGCTTGCCGGGGTTGACCAGCAGGGTGATGCCGATCGTGCGCTTTTCCTTGTCGATCTGCGGAATCGGTGTCACTTCGGCGAACGCATAGCCGACATTGGCCAGCACCCGCGTCATCGCATCGGCGCTGTTCTCGAATTTGCGGCGCGAGTAGATCTCGCCGGGCTTGGCGTAGATCAGCCTGCGCATCACGTCTTCCGACAGAATCAACTCGCCGGTCAGCTTGACGTCGGACAGGGTGTAGACCTCGCCTTCGCGCACATTGGCGGTCAGGAACAGATTGCGCCGGTCCGGGCTGATCGACACCTGGGTCGACTCGACCGCGAAATCGACATAGCCGCGATCCTGGTAGTACGAGGCCAGCTTCTCCATATCGCCGGAGAGCTTCTCGCGCGAGTACTGGTCGTCCTTGCTGTACCAGCTGAGCCAGCCGGTCTCGCTCGACTCGAAGTCTTCGAGGATGTCCTCGTCGGGAAACTGGGTGTTGCCGACGATGTTGACGTGGCGGATCTTGGCCGGCTTGCCTTCCTTGATCGCGATGGTGATGGCGACCCGGTTGCGGTCGAGTTCCTTGACGTCGGGCTTGATCGAGACGCTGTACTTGCCGCGGTTGTTGTACTGCCGGGTCAGTTCCTGGACGATGCGATCGAGCTGCAGGCGATCAAAGGTTTCACCTTCGGCGAGGCCGATCTCGCGCAGTCCCTTGGTCAGATCCTCGGTCTTGATGTCCTTGTTGCCGACCAGATCAAGCTTGGCGATGGCCGGACGCTCGACCACGGTAACCACAAGAATATTGCCCTGCTTGGAGAGCTGGATATCGTTGAAGAATCCGGTCTTGAACAAGGAGCGCACGGCGTCTGCGGCACGCAGGCGGTCGATACGGTCGCCCTTCTCGATCGGAAAACTCGCAAACACGGTGCCGGCCGGCACGCGGGTCAGACCCTCGAGCCGGATGTCGGAGACCACAAAGGGATCGAACGCCGCTGCCTTGGGGGCATAGAGGGCAGCGAGCAGGATCAGGGCAGCAATACGGCGCATTCAATCACTCCGAGTTTCTTCAATGTTCGCGGAATCTTCCCCGCTGTCGCGGGCGTCCTCGGGTTGCAAAGGGCGCCAGCAGTACCTTTTTATTTTGTCTTGCATCGCGGCAATCTATTGATATGCAACGAGTTTTACGCGCGATTACGACCCCGGCTCAGCGCAGGATGTCATTGAAAACCGCAAGCCCGATCAGGCAGGCCAGCATCCCGAGTCCGAGGTACTGGCCCACTATAACCGTGCGTTCACTGAGGGGGCTGCCCTTGAGCGACTCGATAAGGTAGCTCAGGATGTGTCCCCCGTCCAAGATCGGGATCGGCAGCAGGTTCAGAATCGCGATGCCGATCGACACGGCGGCGAGGAATCCGAGGAACCAGGCCAGCCCTTCCTTGGCCACCGCATTGGCGACACGGCCGATCGTGATCGGGCCCGAGAGGTGTTTCGGCGAGATCGCGCCGATCAGCATGTCACGCAGGAAGGCGAGGGTCTTGGTGGTTCCGGTCCAGGTTTCGCGCAGGGCCGCGGGCAGGGCGGAAATGGGATCGTGACGCAGCAGGGTATCGAATCCATTCGCCGGCCCGACGCCGATGCGATGGACCTTTACACCGGGTTCCACCTCCACTTCGCGCGCAGTGACCGCGATGTCCAGAATCTGGCCGTCACGCTGCAGACTCAGATTGAGCACGGGATCGAGACTTGCGGCCTTGCGCAGCAACTGCGAAAAATCTTCGAAGCCAGTGACCGCCTGCCCGTTGACGGCCAGCAATTTGTCGCCCGGCTTGAGGCCAGCGCGCGCTGCCGGCTCGCCTTCGACCACGGTGCCGAGCACGGCCGGAAGCTGCCGATACAGACCGATCTTTTCGTATAGTTCGCGATCGGGTAGATCAACCGGAAGCCGCGACAGCGAAAGTACAAGGTTCTGCTCGCTGCCGTCGGGTTGCCGCACGCGCAGCAGCGCGTCGCGGCGATACACACTGCTCTCGGCGACGGCACCGAACACTTCGGACCAGGTCGTATAGGCCTCGCCATTCACGGCGACGACACGACTCCCGGCAATCACGCCGGCCTCGGCTGCCAGTCCCTCGGCGCGACCGAGCACAGGTTCGTGGTCGGGCTTGCCGATCGCGAACATCAGCCAGAACGCCAGCACCGCGAGCAGGAAGTTGAATCCCGGGCCGGCCGCGGCGATCAGGATCTTCTGAAAATTGTTCTTGTTGTTGTGCGCCATGTGCCGCAGCTCGGCCGGTACGTCTTCGACGCGCTCGTCGAGCATCGAGACATAGCCGCCGAGCGGAATGGCGCCGATGCTGTAGACCGTGCCATCACGGCCGGTGCGTGACCACAGCGACTTGCCGAAGCCGATCGAGAACTTGAGTACCTTGACGCCGCAGCGGCGCGCGACCCAGAAGTGGCCGAACTCGTGGAAGGTGACCAGGACACCAATGGTGACCAGATACCACCAGAAAGAACCAAGGACTTCATTCATTGCACGATCCAGATGTACGTGACTGCCAACGCGCGGTTTCCACGCCCGCCCGCTGTCTTGCTTCGGCGTCCACAGCGAGCACGGAGGCAAGTGTAGAGATGTCTGACTGAACCACGGCAGCCATGACCTGTTCAATGACTTCGGCTATGCCCAGAAATGACAGACGTCCTGTTAAAAATGCGTCTACCGCGACCTCGTTGGCGGCGTTCAGGACGGCCGCTGCCGCGCCGCCAGCGCGCAGCGCGGCGTAGGCCAGCTCAAGGCAGCGAAAATTGCCGCGGTCGGCTGCCTCGAAGTGCAGGGCGCCGACGCTGAGCAGGTCGAGCCGTTGCACGCCGCTGTCGATGCGCTCCGGCCAGGCCAGCGCCTGCGCAATCGGAGTGCGCATGTCAGCTGGTCCCAGTTGCGCCAGCATGGAACCATCGGCGTACTCGACCAGCGAATGCACCAGACTTTCCGGATGCACCACCACGTCGATGCGATCGGCGGGCAGACCGAACAGCCAGTGCGCCTCGATCACTTCCAGGCCCTTGTTCATCAGGCTGGCCGAATCCACCGAGATCTTGCGGCCCATCTGCCAACGCGGATGCTTGACGGCCTGCTCAGCAGTGACAGTCGCAAGCTGTGGCCGATCAAAGCCACGGAATGGCCCTCCGGATGCGGTCAATACCAGGCGACGAATGCCACAGGCATCCGGGTTGCGCTGGTAGCCGCTGGGCAGGCACTGGAAGATCGCATTGTGCTCGCTGTCGAGCGGAATGATGGTGGCGCTGCCGCGACGGGCTGCATCAAGCAGCAGGGCACCGGCCATCACCACGGATTCCTTGTTGGCCAGCAGGATGCGCTTGCCGGCCGCCGCAGCGGCGAGCGTGCTCGACAATCCGGCAGCGCCGACGACCGCAGCCACCACGGTATCGACGCTGCCTGCGCTGGCGATCTGATCCAGTCCTTCAGAGCCAGCGAGCACCTCGATATTGGCCTGGTCCTGCGCCCGCAGTGTGCTGCTCAGCTCCGCAGCACAGCCGGTGTCGGCGATCGCGACCCGTTGCGGCCGAAAGCGGGCGCACAGGCGTGCCAGACCGGCGACGTCACGATGGGCGGCGAGGGCTTCAACCTGGTAGCGGTCCGGATGCCGGGCGATCACATCGAGCGTGCTGGTGCCAATCGAGCCCGTCGCGCCCAGCACTGCCACCCGATTCATACGCCGAGCACCATCTTGCCCAGTACGAACACGGGGAGCGCGGCAAACAGGCTGTCGAAGCGATCAAGCGCACCGCCATGCCCGGGGAACAGATGTCCAGAATCCTTGATCCCGGCATGGCGTTTCATCAGGCTCTCGAACAGGTCGCCAGCGATCGAGATTGCCACCGTGACCATGCTCAGGCCAACAAAGGCCAGCAGCATCTGCCCGCGGATGCCGAACAGCCAGCCACAGGCCAGTGCATACAGGCCAGCGCCGAGCAGGCCGCCGTAAACACCCGCCCAGGTCTTGCCCGGACTGATCCGAGGGGCAAGCTTGCGGCCGCCGAAGCGACTGCCGCTGAAGTAGGCGAAGACATCGGCACACCAGATCAGCACGACCACGAAAAGTACCCAGATCGCGCCGCGATCGGGGTCCGCATGCAGCAGCGCACCGGCGCACCAGGCCGGCACTACCACCAGAACGCCAATCAGATGCTTGAACAGCGAGGTCGCAACGGCAGGCTGCGCGGCAAATCCGTAGTACTTGAGCCAAAGCGGCGTCAGGCACCAGAAGATCACCCCGACACTACTGACATCGCGCAAAAGCGCCGGGCCCTGACGCCAGAGTCCGAACATCAGCAGGGCGTTCAGCCCCATGTAGACCAGTCCAACGGCCGGTTTGGCGAGGCCGGCCAGTCGTGACCATTCGCGCAGCCCCAGCAGACCGACCAGACCCAGCAGCACGGCAAATCCGGCGGTCGGCAGGTAGATAACGGCGGCGATGCCGAGCGGGGCGAGAATCAGCGCGGTGACCGCGCGCTGGCGCAGTCCGCTGGCGGCCGCGAGCGCGTTCAAGAAGCGCTCCGCAGTTGCGCACCGGTACGCCCGAAGCGGCGCTCGCGCTGGGCGTAGGCGTGCAGGGCCTGATCCAGACAATCAGCATCGAAATCCGGCCACAGCACTTCGGTAAACCAGAGTTCGGAGTAGGCGATCTGCCAGAGCAGGAAATTGCTGATGCGCTGCTCGCCACCGGTGCGGATGAACAGATCCGGCTCGGGCAATGCGCTCAGGGCGATTTCCGCGTGGAGCGAGGCCTCATCGATCGACTGCGGATCGACTTCGCCAGCTGCGGCACGCTGCGCCAGGGCGCGCGCTGCACGCACGATATCCCAGCGGCCGCCATAGTTGGCAGCGATATTCAGCATCAGTCTTTCATTGCCGGCAGTTTTCATTTCGACCCGGCTCATGCGTTCCACAAGTTCGCTCTGGAAGGCGCTGCGATCTCCGATGAAGCTCAGCCGTACGCCATTGTTGTGCAGGCCATCCACTTCCCGATCCATCGCGCGCATGAACAGATCCATCAGGGCACTGACCTCGGAGACAGGGCGCTTCCAGTTCTCGCTGGAAAACGCGAACAGGGTCAGCGTCGATACACTGCGCCGGATGCAGGCTTCGACCACCTGACGCACCGCCTGCACCCCGGCATGGTGGCCAAAGGTGCGCGGGCGGTGACGGGCCTCGGCCCAGCGGCCATTGCCGTCCATCACGATGGCGATGTGGCGAGGTAGACGCTGGACCGCGATGGCGGGATCGATGGTGCTCATGATGGGCGATGATCTGCTTGCGCAGATCACATCGACATCACTTCCTTCTCCTTCTCCCGTACCACGACATCGACATCGGCAATGTGCTTGTCGGTGAGTTTCTGGATGTCGGTCTCGGCCTTGCGCTCCTCGTCTTCGGAGATTTTCTTGTCCTTCAGCAGTTCCTTGACGTGCTGCATGGCGTCACGGCGGACATTGCGGATGGCGACCTTGGCGTTCTCGCCTTCGTGATGCACGAGCTTGGCCAGTTCCTTGCGGCGCTGCTCGGTGAGCGGCGGCAGGTTGATGCGGATGACTAGGCCGGCCGTGGTGGGATTGAGGCCGAGGTCGGACGAGATGATCGCCTTCTCGATCGGCTGCACCATGTTCTTTTCCCAGGGCGTGATGGTCAGCGAGCGCGCGTCGACCACGGCGACGCCTGCCACCTGCGACAGCGGCACGTCGGATCCGTAATAGTTCACTTTCAGGTGCTCGACCAGGCTGGTCGAAGCGCGACCGGTACGCAGTTTGGACAGGTCGTGACGCAGCGCGTCCAGGCTCTTGTTCATGCGCTGGTCGGCGTCGGTCTTGATGGGGCTGATCATGGCCGGGGCTCGAAGGTTGAAGGGACGCACAGTATAGCGTCTGCGGCATCAGCTTCAGCCGATACCGCAGGATCCGGGCCTGGTGTGCACGAGGCGAGCCGGGTTTTTCCTGATCGGTTCGTTGTCCGCTGGCGGAACAGTCGGGCAATCAGGCGCAGACCAGGGTACCGATCTGGTCGCCGCACATCAGTCGCATCAGATCGCCACGCGAGGTCATGTTGTAGATGCGCAGCGGCATGTTGTGATCGCGGCAAAGCGCAATCGCTGCGGTATCCATCACGCCCAGGTTGCGCTGGATCACATCCTCATAACTCAGGCGCTCGTAGCGGGTGGCGCTGAGGTCTTTCTTGGGATCGGCGCTGTAGACGCCATCGACCTTGGTGGCTTTCAGCAACAGGTCGGCACCGACCTCGACCGCGCGCAGAGCGGCGGCGGAGTCGGTGGTGAAGAAGGGATTGCCGGTGCCAGCGCCGAACAGCACGACGCGGCCTTTTTCCAGATGGCGGATGGCGCGACGACGGATATAGTCCTCGCAGACCTCGTTGATCTTGATCGCGCTCATCGTGCGCGCCACGGTACCGCGCTTCTCGAGCGCGTCCTGCATGGCCAGGCAGTTCATGACGGTGGCGAGCATGCCCATATGGTCGCCGGTGACGCGATCGACGCCACTGGCCGCGAGACCGGCACCGCGAAAGATGTTGCCACCCCCGATCACCACACCAACCTGGACGCCTGCGCGTGCCACTTCGATGATTTCATCAGCGAGTCCGCCGAGCACGGCCGGATCGATGCCATAGCTTTCGCGGCCCATCAGGGCCTCGCCACTGAGCTTGAGCAGGATGCGTCGGTAGATCGGCTTGGTCATGGGATTCTCCTGGAACGCTGGTGCAGGTACATCGGTCGCGCGGGGCGCGGTCCGGCAAATTCAGATCAAAAAAAAGGGAGCACCATGGCTCCCTTTTTTTCAGGCCAGTCCGGCCTGCTTCATTACTTCGGCGGCGTAGTCTTCAACCACTTTTTCAATGCCTTCGCCGACTGCCAGTCGATGGAAGCTCAGTACTTCCGCATTGGCGGCCTTGAGCACGGCATCGACGCTCTTGTCGCTGTCGAGCGCGTACGGCTGACCGGTCAGGGTCACTTCGTTGACGATCTTGGCGATCTTGCCGCTGATGATCTTCTCGAGGATTTCGGCAGGCTTGGCCTTGTCCTTCTCGCTCATCTTGGCCAGTTCGATTTCCTTTTCCTTGGCAACGAACTCTGCCGGCACATCGGCCGCCTTGATGTAAGGCGGATTGAGCGCTGCGATATGCATCGCGATGCCCTTGGCCAGTTCGGCGTCGCCCCCCTTGAGCTCGACCAGCACCCCGATACGGCCGCCGTGCACGTAGCCGGCGACATGGTGGGCACTGTCCAGACGCGCCAGACGACGCAGCTGCACGTTTTCGCCGACCTTGGCGATCAGGGCGGCGCGGGCTTCCTCGACGGTGGCGCCGTCGATCTTCGCGGCCTTGAGGGCCTCGACATCGGTAGCGCCCGTGCTCAGCGCGGTCGCCGCAACGGCCTTGGTGAAGGCGATGAAGTTGTCATCCTTGGCGACGAAGTCGGTCTCCGAGTTGATCTCGACGATCACAGCCTTGCCGCCCTCGTGGGCGAGCACAACCCGACCCTCAGCGGCAACCCGACCCGCCTTCTTGTCGGCCTTGGCGAGACCGGAC
Source organism: Pseudomonadota bacterium (assembly GCA_022843465.1). Taxonomy (GTDB): domain Bacteria; phylum Pseudomonadota; class Gammaproteobacteria; order Xanthomonadales; family Ahniellaceae; genus 0-14-3-00-62-12. The sequence goes on from JALHNO010000003.1 coordinate 95,734, forward strand.
TTGCGCAGGTTCTCCATGGCGACTTCGATATTGCCCTGGGTCTCGGTCAGAGCTTTCTTGCATTCCATCATGCCAGCGCCGGAGCGCTCGCGCAGTTCCTTCACCATTGAAGCGGTGATTTCCATAGTGACCTCGTTTGTCTTTCAGAATTAGGCGCAGACCAGGTCTGCGCCATAACGTGCAGTGGATCGGGTGCGCAAACCGCGCGCACCTGCAAAGCGTGCTTACTCGGCCGCGTCGGCGGCCGGAGCTGCCTCATCTGCCGCGGGTGCAGCGGCAACCGCTGCTGGTGCTGCAGCGGCTGGCGGGCCACGGCGCTGTGCAGCCGGTGCCGGCTTGCGGTTGTTGCTGTTGTTGTCACGACGCGGCGCACCCGGCTTGTTGTTCGGACGACGACGGTCGTCCTCACGCGGACGTGCGGCCTTCGGCGCCGAAATCGGGTTGCCTTCGGCATCCAGCTCGACGAACTCATCCTTGACCTGGGCGGCCGTGATCGGCGCTGCGGCCTTGCCTTCGAGCACGGCATCGGCGGCGGCACGTGCGTACAACTGCACGGCGCGGATGGCGTCATCGTTGCCCGGAATCACATAGTCGATCAGCTTCGGGTCGTAGTTGGTATCGACCACGGCGACCACCGGGATGCCGAGGGTGCGGGCTTCCTTGATGGCGATCTCTTCATGGCCGATATCGATGATGAACAGGGCATCCGGGAGAGCCGGCATGTTCTTGATGCCGCCGAGCGAGCGCTCGAGCTTTTCCTGCTCGCGCTTGAGTTGCAGCACTTCGTGCTTGACCAGCTTCTCGAAGCGGCCATCGGTCGACATCGCCTCGATTTCCTTCAGGCGGGCGACCGACTGCTTGACGGTGCGGAAGTTGGTCAGCATGCCGCCGAGCCAGCGGTGCGCGATGAACGGCATGCCGCAGCGGCTGGCTTCTTCCTTCATGGCTTCACGTGCCGAACGCTTGGTGCCGACAAACAGCACGGTGCCGCGACGCTGCGCCATACCCGACAGGAAATTCATCGCGTCGGTGAACAGCGGCATGGTCTTTTCGAGATTGATGATGTGGATCTTGCCGCGCGCACCGAAGATGTACGGTGCCATACGGGGATTCCAGTAGCGCGTCTGGTGGCCGAAGTGAACGCCGGCTTCCAGCATCTGGCGCATGGTGACTTGGGACATGGAAAACTCCTTTACGGTGAAGCGCAGACGCAGGGCGTGGGTGACCCTTGGTGATGCGTGAAACGCTTCGGGGTTGGGCCTCCACGATTCCCTGTTCCTGACCATTCAGCGCGGATCGGGATCCGGCGGAACAGCACCCCAGGAACGGGTTGCGAATCGTGTGTGGATTGGCGACATCGCCTGCCTGACGGACTTTGGTCCGAAAAAGCCGCGGAATCATAGCGGTAGCCCGGGCTCCGGGCAAGTCTGCCGGGTTCATGGCTGCCGCCGCTGCGGCGCCCATTGAACGGACGGTCGCCGCCATCCGGCCGCTGCCGCCCGCCCTGGGGTCGTATCGCAAGGCCGTTGCCGGCTAAACTAGCGGGATGAAAATCTCGCTCAAGTCCCCAGCGGACATCGAAAAAATGCGTGTTGCCGGCCGCCTGGCGGCCGATGTGCTGGACATGATCGGCCAGCATGTCAAACCCGGGGTCAGTACCGAGGCCCTGGACCGGCTCTGCTACGAATACATCGTGGATGTTCAGAAGGCGATACCGGCCAATGTCGGCTACAAGGGCTTCCCCAAGACCATTTGTACCTCGGTCAACAATGTCATCTGTCACGGCATCCCCAGTCCGGCCAAGGTGCTGAAGGATGGCGACATCGTCAATATCGACGTCACCGTCATCAAGGACGGCTGGCACGGCGATACCAGTCGCATGTACATCGCCGGACAACCCTCGGTGCTCGCCAGGCGACTGGTCGATATCACCTTCGAATCGATGTGGAAGGCGATCCGCATCGTTCGCCCGGGCATCACCCTGGGCGATATCGGGCATGCGATCCAGCAGCATGCCGAGTCAAATCGATTTTCCGTTGTGCGTGAATACTGTGGTCATGGCATTGGCCAGATCTATCATGAGGATCCGCAGATCCTGCATTATGGTCAACCCGGTACCGGCCCGCGCATTGAAGAGGGCATGACCTTCACCATCGAGCCGATGATCAATGCCGGCGCCCGGCATACCCGGCTGATGCCCGATGGCTGGACCGTCGTGACCAAGGATCATTCGCTGAGTGCTCAGTGGGAACACACGATTGCGGTGACCCGTGACGGCTTTGAAGTGATGACCCTGGGCGCCGCTGACCGCGCGATGGCGGCGTAGGCGGGCATCGCACGAGTTGGGCGGACTCTGCAGGAGACCCGAGGCGGGCCGACCGTGGTCTTGCAGGATGGCCTCCGCGGTCGCGCCAAGCTGGCGCTCCCACACGCGGGACTGTCTCAGGATCTTCGTAGGAGGCCCGAAGCGGGCCGACCGTGGTCTTGCAGGATGTCCTCTGCGGTCGCGCCAGGCTGGCGCTCCTGCACGCGGGATTGTCTCAGGATCTTCGTGGGAGGCCCGAAGCGGGCCGACCGTGGTCTTGCAGGATGTCCTCCGCGGTCGCGCCAAGCTGGCGCTCCCACACGCGCGACGGTCTCAGGATCTTCGTAGGAGGCCCGAAGCGGGCCGACCGTGGTCTCGCAGGATGGCCTCCGCGGTCGCGCCAAGCTGGCGCTCCCACACGCGGGATTGTCTCAGGATCTTCGCAGGAGGCCCGAAGCGGGCCGACCGTGGTCTCGCAGGATGGCCACCGCGGTCGCGCCAGGCTGGCGCTCCCACACGCGGGATTGTCTCAGGATCTTCGTAGGAGGCCCGAAGCGGGCCGACCGTGGTCTCGCCGGATGGCCACCGCGGTCGCGCCAGGCTGGCGCTCCCACACGCGGGATTGTCTCAGGATCTTCGTAGGAGGCCCGAAGCGGGCCGACCGTGGTCTCGCCGGATGGCCTCGGCGGTCGCGCCAAGCTGGCGCTCCTACACGCGGGATGGTCTCAGCCGTGGCGCCAAGCTGGCGCTCCCACATCGGATAACCCAAACGCAGAGCGGGACCCCCGAAGAGGCCCCGCTCCATGCTCATCCGATCTGAGCTGTCCCACTCCTCAGCGTACGACCAGCTTGCTGGCGTTGACGTTGCGCACGCCCTTGGTATTGCGGGCGATGGCGATGGCGGTATCGCGCATCTTGGCGCTCGGCACCACGCCGCTCAGCATGACCACGTTTTCCTTGGTCTCGACCGAGATATCGAGACCCTTGACGTCATTGTCGGCCAGCAACTGGGTCTTTACCTTGGTGGTGATCCAGGAGTCGTCGATCTTGTCGCCGGCCTCGTCAGCGGCTTCGCGCACCTCGCCCGAAGCGGTGGCCGTGTTGGCGTCCTGGCGACGCTCGCTGCCGGGGGCCGCGACGATCAGGTTGTTGTTCACCGAGACCACGCCCTTCACAGTGCGGGCGATGTCGGTGGCGGCAAGCCGGTCGGCCAGGGAATCGGCGCCGCCCTCAAGGGTGACGTGGCCCGACTTGGTGGTGACATTGATGTCGAAGCCTTCGGTGCGCTTGTCGGCCAGCAGGGCCGTCTTCACCGAGGCGGTGATGGTGGCGTCATCGATCACGACGCCGGCGCTCCGGTTGGGCTCTTCGGCCACGACAGCAACCGGTGCCACTGCCGCAAAAGACAGGGCGATGGCAAGTGCAAGTGCAGTGCTTCTGGTGGTGTTCTTCATGGGTTTTCCTCGCTTGATGCCTGGTGGCTTGAATGTTCTGGAACCAGCGGCTCGGGGCTGCTGGTTCCGGCTGCCCTTCCACGCACCGGAATGGGAACGGGTGGCTGCGGGGTCCATTACTCATGTTTCATGCCAAGCTGCTGGGCGAGCGTAAGGTATTGAATATAAACGACTGTTATGCGCGTCCAGGGGCTGGATCGGGGCGCGGATGCATGCAGATGGCATGATTCCAGCGCGCCGACCCCGGCAATTTGCACGAGGGCGCGTGGTCTTGGCATCCGTCCGCCTGCTGCGATCGGGCGCCGCGGTCCTGACTTCCCGTGGATACTTTCCACCATAAAACTTGCTGTAGTCTCGGGCAGTAACGCGGCGCGCCGCGTGCGATCGTTCGACACCGAGCCGGGCGTACCGATGAGCAGCATTCCAGCCGAAACCAGCACGCCACAGGCCTTCGATACTTCGGGCTGGCGCGAGCGGCTGCGTCGGGCCCAGTTCGAGGACGAGACCGGATTTGCCATGGGCATCCCGATTCTCGATCTGCTGCATGCCCGCTGCGCGCGGGTCGAGCACGCCTGCATCGCAGCGTTTCAACACGTATTCACGGATTCGACCGGGATTGCCCTGATTGCCACCGGCGGTTTTGGCCGTGGCGAATTGTTTCCGCAATCCGATGTCGACCTGCTGTTTCTGATTACCGACCAGCATGACGTCCGGCTCAAATCCGGAGTCGAGCGTCTGCTCGGCCTGCTCTGGAACATCGGCCTGCAGGCCAGTCATGTAACCCGCACCGTGGCCCAGTGCGGCGAGGAGTCCGAGTCCGATCTGGCCTCGGCGACCGCGCTGTTCGAGGCGCGCCAGCTCAGCGGTGATGCCGGCCTGTTCGCCGACATGCTGGTGGCGATCAGTCCCGAGCGGGTCTGGGATGGCGCGCGTTTTCTGCACGCCAAGCGCGATGAACTGCGCGCGCGCCATCTGCGCTTCAACGACACCGCGTTCAATCTGGAGCCGAACGTAAAGGAAGGCCCCGGCGGACTACGCGATCTGCATGCCCTGATCTGGGTGGCCGGTCGTGCCTTTGGACTGCCGCAGATCGCGCAGTGGCCGGCTGCCGATCTGTGTTCCGCTGCCGACGCCCAGCGCCTGCTCGATGCGCAGGAATTGCTGAGTCGGGTGCGCTATGGGCTGCATCGCAGTACCCAGCGCCGCGAGGAGCGGCTGCTGTTCGATCAGCAGCGTGCCCTGGCGAGGATGTTCGAGCCGACCCTGGGCGAGCGTGAGAACGTGGTCGTCGAGCGTTTCATGCAGAGTTTCTTCCGGGCCGCCGGCAATGTGCGGCGCGTCGGCGAGCGGCTCTGGGCGGCCTGGCTGGATCGGGTCGAGGGCCGTCAGGCCGGTCCGCAAGTTCCGCTCGAAGGCGATTTCATTGCGCGCGGGCAGCGCCTTGGGCTGGATCGCGGCGAGCTCGATCCGATCGCTGCCATCCAGGCATTCGAGATGTTGTCGCTGCACCCGGAACTTATCGCGATTGAACCGCTGCTGGAGGCACGTATCTCGGCGCTGTGCCTGGAAACAGACACTGCGGCCTGGCGCGATCCGCGGATCGCTGCCGGCTTCCTGCGCATCCTGCGCGATCCCGGCGATGTGATGAAGGTGATCGATCGCATGGTCGACAGCGGCGTGCTCGGTCGTATCGTGCCCGCCTTCGAGCGCGTGACCGGGCGCATGCAGTACGACATGTTCCATGTCTACACGGTCGACCAGCACACCCTGTTCGTCATGCAGAAACTGCGCAGCTTTGCCGACCCGGCGCGCGCAAGTTCGCATCCGCTGGCGCACGAGATCTACGCGCGTCTGCGCAAACCCGAGTTGCTGCTGCTGGCGGGTCTGTTCCATGACATCGCAAAGGGGCGTGGCGGCGATCATTCCGAACTGGGTGAGGTCGACGCGCGCGTCTTCTGTGAGTGGCTCGGCCTGCCTGAGATGGACACCGACCTAGTGGCCTGGCTGGTGCGCCAGCATCTGACCATGTCGGTCACCGCACAGAAGAAGGACATCAGCGATCCCGAGATCGTTCATCAGTTTGCCGCTGTGGTGGAGGATTGGGAGCGGCTGGACTATCTCTATCTGCTTACCGTCGCCGACATCTTCGCGACCAGTCCCAAGCTGTGGAATTCCTGGAAGGGACAACTGCTGGCGACCCTGCATCAGGCCACGCGCTATGCCCTGCGGCGCGGGCTCGAACATCCGGTGCATGCCCGCGAGCGGATTCTGGAAGCGCAGTTCGGTGCGCTGACCAGTCTGGCGCAGTCCGGATACGACGCACTCAGGGTGCGCGCGCTGTGGGACGAATATCCCGAGGAGAATTTCCTGCGCTTCACGCCCGGCCAGCTGGCCTGGCAGACCGCTGCAATCCTTGATCACGGCGACAGCAGTGAACCGCTGGTCACCGCGCGTGCTGCCGGCGAACGCGGTAGTACCGAGGTATTCGTTTACTCGGTGGATCGCGATGGACTGTTCGCCACCATCACCGCGGTGCTCGATCGCTTCCAGTTGACGGTACAGGAAGCCCGCATCGCGACCTCGCGGCAGGGACATGTGCTGGATGCCTTCCAGGTGCTCGATGCCGACCAGAAGCAGGTCAGCGATCCGCAGCGACTGCAGGAACTGGTCGAGCGCCTGCGCGCCGAACTGCTGAAGCCGGAGTTGAACCTGACGCCGGCGCGGCGCGCCTGGACACGCCAGCAGAAACACTTTCATGTGCCACTGCGTCTTGAATTCCAGAGTGACGACAAGCGCGGTCGCACCGGACTGGCCCTGGTCTGCTCGGATCGCCCCGGCCTGCTTGCCCATGTCACCCAGGCGTTTCGCGCCTGCGGTGTCCGGGTCCACGATGCCCGCATTGCGACCTTCGGCGAGCGCGTCGAGGATCTGTTCGAACTGACCGATGAGAACGATCAGCGCCTGGATGATGTCCAGATGCGCGCCCTGCGCGCCACCTTGACGCACGAGCTGGAAATTCCGCGGCGCTGAAACGGTGGCGGCGGTGACTTACATCCACAGCACCGGATTGCGCCACCAGAGGCTGGCGTTGAGCATTGCGGCAAAGCTCACCCAGAGCAGGTAGGGCAGCATCAGCCCCGCTGCCAGTGGCCGGATGCGCCAGAACAACCACATCGTGATGACGATAAGTACCCACATCACCAGGATGTTCAGCAGGGCGAGGGCTCCCAGTTGCCAGGCGAAGAACAGCCAGCTCCAGAGCGCATTGAAGGCCAGTTGCGCGACGAACAGCCCGAGCGGCAATGCACCGCCGGTGTAGCCGCGCGCTCGCCAGATCAGCCAGGCTGCCACGGCCTGCATCGTGTAGAGCAGGGTCCAGACCGGACCGAACAGCCAGGCCGGCGGTGCCCAAGCTGGCTGATCGAGAACCGGGTACAGCTTGGGTGCATCCGCCGAGCCCAGTCCGCCGAGGGCGGCCGCTGCGAAACAGAGCAGCAACCAGCCTGCCAGTGCCGCCCATTGTTGCCACTTGCTCGTCATGTCTCGGTCTCCGGATGGGATGCGTGATGGTCAGGGATTGCGGGCGGGCCGCCTGTGCTACAGCACACATTGGAATATCGCAGGGCGAATGTACAGGCGACGGCAACGGGCGTAGGCATCTACAATTGCTGCTTTGGTCGGAGTGCACCATGAGTGAGCTGCAGGGAATCATTGACCGCGCCTGGGAGCGTCGCGCCGAGTTGTCGGACGCGCCTATCGAGGCCTCACTGCGCGAATCGGTCAACACGGTGCTCGCCGATCTGGAATCGGGCAAACGTCGCGTGGCCGAGAAGATCGATGGCGTCTGGCAGACGCATCAGTGGATCAAGAAGGCGGTGCTGCTGTCGTTTCGAATCGAGGGCAATCGGCTGATGGCGGGTTCGCCTGCGCCCTATTACGACAAGGTCGGGCTGCGCTTTGAAGGCTTCGACGAATCCGAGTTCAGCGATGCCGGCGCGCGTATCGTGCCTGGTGCCATCGTGCGCCGTGGCGCGCATGTGGCGCGCGACGTGGTGCTGATGCCGAGCTTCGTCAATATCGGTGCCCATGTCGGTACCGGCACCATGGTGGATACCTGGGCCACAGTCGGTTCCTGTGCCCAGATCGGTGCCCATGTGCATCTCTCCGGCGGCGTCGGCATCGGCGGTGTGCTTGAGCCCCTGCAGGCGAATCCCACGATCATCGAGGACAACTGCTTCATCGGCGCGCGTTCGGAAGTGGTCGAGGGCGTGATCGTCGAGGCCGGCAGTGTCATCGGCATGGGCGTCTTTCTCGGCCAGTCCACTCGCATCTATCACCGCGAGCACGACGAGATCAGCTACGGGCGGATCCCCGCCGGCAGTGTCGTGGTCGCCGGTTCCCTGCCATCCGCCGAGGGGCGTTGCAGTCTCTATTGTGCGGTGATCGTCAAGCAGGTCGATGAGCGCACGCGCAGCAAGACCAGCATCAACGAACTGTTGCGGATGTAGGCGGCCGCCGTATCGTGTCTATCGAAGCCTGTCGTTTCCCTGAGTCCAGTATCCCATCATGACCAGCACGCCCATCCTGTACGGACTCGACAACTGCGATACCTGCAGGAAGGCGCGCAAGTGGCTGCAGCAGGCCGGCATCGCGCACGAATTCATCGACTACCGCAAGACGCCGATTGCCGGGTCGATGTTGCGTGACTGGGGCGCGCGACTGGGTTGGCAGAATCTGATCAATCGCAGCGGTACGACCTGGCGTGCCCTGCTGCCGAACCGCAAGAATCCGCAGAGCGATCCCGAGCATGTTCTGCTGGTGCGCGAGAATCCCAGCCTGGTGCGGCGGCCGGTGATGCTCATCGGAGATGAAATCCATCTCGGCTTCAGTCACGGCATGTACGAAAAAATCTTTGCAGGTGCGACACCATGAACAGCGAAGTGCTCGATCTGACCATCGAACTCTGTCGGCGCAAGTCGCTGACGCCCAATGATGCCGGCTGCCAGGCGTTGATCGCCGAACGCCTTCAGTCGTGCGGATTCAGCGTCGAGCATCTGCGCTTCGGCGATGTCGACAACCTCTGGGCCTGGCATGGCAGCGCCGGCAAGGTGTTCACCTTTCTCGGACATACCGATGTGGTTCCGGTCGGCGATTTGCCGGCCTGGTCATCACCACCGTTCGAGCCCAGCGTGCGCGACGGCGTGCTGTACGCACGCGGCGCTGCCGACATGAAGGCCGGTGTTGCCGCGATGGTGCTCGCACTCGAACGTTTTGTCGCGCGGGCACCGCAGCACGCGGGTGTCGTCGGTCTGCTGCTCACCAGCGACGAGGAAGGCATTGCGGTGGACGGCATCAAGCGTGTCGCCGAGACTTTTGGGCAGCGCGGTCAGCGCATCGACTATTGCCTGGTGGGTGAACCCTCTTCAGAGCAAAAGCTGGGCGATCGCATCCGCATCGGCCGCCGCGGTTCCCTGCACGGACACCTCAAGGTGCGCGGCGTGCAGGGTCATGTTGCGTTCCCGGAGAAGGCGCTCAATCCGATCCATCATGCGCTGCCGGCCCTGCACGAACTCGTCGGCATCCGCTGGGACGAGGGCGACGACCACTTTCCGGCGACTTCGTTCCAGATTTCCAATGCGCATGCCGGTACCGGTGCCACCAATGTGATCCCGGCCGATTTCCAGATCGATTTCAATTTCCGCTACGGCGCGAGTTCCCGGGTCGAGGACCTGATGCGCCGCGTCGAAACGGTGCTGGCCCATCACAATCTCGACTACCGCATCCGCTGGGTGCATTCCGGCGCGCCCTTCGTCACCACCCAGGGTGCGTTGCGCGATGCGGTTACCGCCGCCATCAAGTCGCAGTGCCAGATCACTCCGCTCGCCGACACCGGTGGCGGCACCTCGGACGGACGATTCATCGCCCCGATGGGTGCCGAAGTCGTCGAGTTCGGTCCGGTCAACGACAGCATCCACAAGGTCGATGAAAACGTCCGCATCGCCGATCTGGACATCCTCTGCGACGCCTATGGCAAGGTGCTCGATCAACTCAATGTCGCTGGAGCCGATACGCCGTAGCGATGCAGGGCGCAATATCATTGCGCCGGATTGAACGTAACGCAGGCGCCCGGCTTGCCGCACAATGCGGCGCAATGCGATCCAGTTATTGCGCGCTACCCCCGATCTCGTCAGACCGGGTTGTTCGATTTTCTTCGTTCCTCATCCGTACGAAGGTCGCTACCGCAAAGATCAGCTCGATGCCCGCGCCGGTGAGCGCGCTGAGCGCCACCGGAGACCGGTTCAATGCCAGCGCCAGACCTGCTGCGCACAGCGTCGCGCCGAACAACCAGTAGATGCGCAGGCCGTACAGAGTCTGGAACGTCAGGTAACGGCCACCAATCACCAGCAGCATCGCCGGAAAGAACCACTCCAGGCGCAGGATGTGCATCGCGAATGCGATGGCGATGCCCGCGAACATCCACAGGGTGCTCTCGATGGCGAGCAGGGCGAGCGGATTGCCCTTGCTGTGGGCGCCGCTGCGCCCCAGCAGCCTGGAGCCCAGCATCGCGAGTGGATGGATCAAGGCGCCGCCAATCAGCAGACTGAGAATCGCGACCATGTCCGAGGCAAGGATTGAAGCCAGTCCTGCGGTCAGCCAGACCGAGCCCGACGCCAGAATGCCGGGAGCGCCGCCATAGTAGCCACGGCGCATATCGGCTTGCGCCTGGGCAAGGGTGAGTTGGGTCATCGGCGGCACTCGGTCTTTGTGGGCACGCCAGTGTAATCCAGTGACCGGGCGTGCAAAAGACTCGCTTCCGATGGGTCTCGACACCTGCCTGCAGGGTGACGTTCAGCAAGGCGCGTAGCAGCGTCCTGCATCCTGCGACGGCTCCGCTTCCGCAGGGCGCAATATCATTGCGCCGGATTCAATCCTCGACAGACTTCCATCGCGTCGCACAATGCGGCGTTGTGCCCGATAGGTCGCGCGCGGCGGGACGCTGCAGCTGATCGGGAACGGATCAGTCGGGACACTGCAATTGCGCGAAGCTCACCTTGGCGGATTCGCGCGCTCCGGAAGTGATCAGTTGCAGGCATTCGCCGGATGATCGGGCAAAGAAGAACAGACAGTTGTCCAGACCTGTGCCGGAGCACTGCTGTACCTCGCTGAACCCGAGTTCGTGGAAGCAGCCAGCGCTGGGCGATTCGGTGATCTGGAAGCGTCGCGGTCGCCAGCCATCGTCGAGCACCAGCTTTCTGGCCTTCGGATAGGGTAAATCCAGCACGCGCGTCAGGATCGGCAACGGCGGCTCCGGGCTCGACAGCATCGGCTCGATCGAGCACCCGGCCAGTGTGGCAATCAGGACAAAGGGGCGTAGGAACTTCATCTTGTGTCCTGCCTTGTGTGGCCGACGGCCGTGCATGAAATGTGCTCCGCCATGCACAAATAAACAAGGGCCTGGTCGAAGCAATCGCCGCTGGATTGCCGTCGGTCGGTCACGGCCTCAGCTGCGCCGCTGCAGGCTAGGCGGAATCGACAGGGCAGGGCCGATCATCAGTCCATCCAGTGCGCGAACGCCGCAGGTTCCGACTCCAGATCCGGTACCTGGTCGAGCACAGACTTCGGACCGCCGTAGCGCGCGTACAGCGCGACGTGCGCGGCCAGCGACATCGGCCCATCGCGGTGATAGTAGTCGCTGACCCAGGACAGCAGGAACGCCAGTCGCTGGTCCTGATCGGACTTGGAGGCGTACTTGTGCGGTTCCCAGGGACGCTTGCGGCAATGGGCGAGACACGCCGCCTCACCCGGGTTCAGGAACACCAGGCGCGGCGCGTAGGTCAGCGACGCGGCGATCAGATTCGCATAACAACCTTCGATCAGCCAAGACGGGTTCTGCGCGCAGAAGGCATCGACATCCTGTTCCGCTGCCGCAGGCGGCCGCGCCACACCTGCCTGCTGCGGCTCCCAGGCCACGGTGTCCAGGTCGAGCACGGGCGCACCCGAACGTGTGGCCAGCCAGCGCGCCAGCGTGGACTTTCCCGAGCCCGAATTTCCGAGGATGGCGATGCGCATGTTGATTCCGTTCCAGGGGCAGTGATTCAGGTCAACAAACCTGACGTCAGACGGGCTTTGCGGCCGCCGATCCGAGCGACGCCAGCACCGCCTCGATGAAGGGCCCCTTCGCCGCGGTGTAGGCGGACTTGTCACCGGCAAAGCGCTCGGCGAGTTCCAGTTTTAATGTCTGGTACTCGCTGCGGAGCTGCACATCGGAGCGCAGCAGATCGCGGAAGGCGAGTTGTGCGCGCCAGAATTCCGAGTGCAGTTCGACAGCATGAAGATGAATGCGCGGCATGGTCGTGGCGGGCCGGACAAAATAGCGGCGCATCGGAAGTTCGGATTCATACCTGGAGACATAGTCGTACCCGAGCGCGCCGATTGCTTCGATGCGCGACTCCACATCACCCAGGCTCGGCGCCCCCAGCAACACATCGATGACCGGCTTGGCCACCAGTCCTGGCACCGAGGTGCTGCCGATGTGCTCGATCTCCACGGGCAACGCTACGAATACGGTACGCAGCTCGTGGCGAAGTTCCTGGTAATGCCGAGGCCAGCTTGCGGAGTAGGGGCTGAGCAGTGACTTGGACATGGTCCTGGCCGAGTACATCGATCAGCTGGAGGCAGGCGCGTCGAACGCGCGCAGCTGGATGATATTGCCTTCGACATCGCAGGCATTGCGTATGCTGAAGCCCGGGCCATCCCAGACCGAGCCGAACAGGCGGCCACCCAGCTCGGCGGCAAGGGCTTCAGCGCCAGAAAGACTCGGCACTGTGAAGTAGGGCTTGATGGCCTGCTCCTCGCGCAGCTCGGGTGGCACCGCAATCACGATGCCTTCGGCGATGTGGGGCGGAATCGCATGAAGGATCAGCTGGCAATCTGCTGATTCAAGAATATGATGTTCGCCATCGGACAGCAGTACGCGCATTCCGAGCAGGCGCTGATAGAACGTGGACATAGGTTGCAGATTCTTGGCGTAGATCAGCACTCCGGCACGGCTGGGGCCCGGCTTCGGACTCATGGGGAGGGCTTCCTGTATTCGGGAGGGGGCAGATAGTGCAGAGGCACGCCGAAGCGCCGCGTGCAGATCGGCATTGTAGGCAAACTTGCCCGTGAAGTGCTCAACCGTACGCGAGGCAGTTGCCGACACAAGCGGTCTCACGCTCGAGCCTTGGCAACAACCACGCCACTTGCATCATCCGAGGTCCGATGACTGCAGAGAACAGGCCGATTCAGGCGTGCGGATGGTCGGCCGTCCACTGGGGGCAGGCGCAAACGGCCTCGGGTGAACGCCTGTCCGAGCCCGCATTGCTCCGTCGCCCTGCGCCAGGATTCGGGATCGCCGACTGAGCCGCGATGAGCAGTCCGAATCCGGCGAGCACGCGAATGATGGGGCTGGTTCAATGCCGCCCACAACGACTCATCGCAGCCCGCATCAGGAGACCTCAATGAAACTTGCTGTTCGCGGTATTCCCACCAATGCGGTGGAGCGACTTCGCGCTGGCGGCCTGGACGCCAATGGACAGCCAGCGCTGGTTGCGATCGCTGAAGGCTCGCGCAATCCCTGTCGTCATTGTCTGCAATTGATCGCCGAGGGCGAGGAAATGCTGGTGCTCAGTTACCGTCCGTTTGCGCACGCACAGCCCTACGCAGAGACCGGTCCGATCTTTCTGCACAGGCAGGATTGCCCGCGTTACGAGGCATCGCAACTGCCTGTGTGGATCGCGCAGATGACGCCGGCCATCATCCGCGGCTATGACCGCAACGACTGGATCAAATACGAGACGGGCGCGGTGGTCTCCGGTAACGAACTGGGCGTCGAGAGCGAGAAAATCCTGGCTGATGGCACGACGGCGTACGTGCACATCCGATCACGGTTCAACTGCTTCCAGTGCCGAGTCGAACGCGCGTAGGAGCGCCCTGGGGGCGCGACCGTTGAGGCAAGCTTGCGGGACCACGGTCGGCGCGCCTCGGGCCTCCCACGCAGGAGCGTCCGAGGGGCGCGACCGTTGAGGCAAACCTGCGGGACCACGGTCGGCCCGCCTCGGGCCTCCCACGCAGGAGCGCCCTGGGGGCGCGACCGTTGAGGCAAGCTTGCGGGACCACGGTCGGCCCGCTTCGGGCCTCCCACGTCGGGCCCGTCGCAAGCCTGCGCACCTGCGGCGCCGCCGATGCGATGCGCTGCCGGTTGCCTCAATCGTTTCGGGCTTTCAGGTCCCATTGTCTGTGCAGAAAATTGGCAATGGCGAAGCAGCCAGGAATGTCCTTGTTGGACAGCACGATGATGGTCTCGGCGGTCTCGGGGTAGGTGCGGACATCGGTACAGATACCATCTGCGCTGCCGCCATGGCCCCAGCGGAATTCTCGCGAGGTGTAGCCCGGTCCGTAGCCTGTGGCGAAAAATCCCAGGCCCATGAACTCGTGGTGCGGCCTGATCGCATCAGCGAACAGTGGCGCGGAAACCAGTGCTCCGCTGCGCAGCGATTCGACGAAGCGCAACATGTCTGCTGCCGTCGACACCTGGCCGCCAGCCGGGAAGCCGCGTGCGGGCAGGGTCTCGCAATTGCGCAAGGACTTGTCATTCACCTGTGCGTAGCCGGCGGCGATGTCAGCAGCCGGATCCGTGCAATCGGCAAATCCGGTTCGGGTCATTCCGGCAGGCTCAAACACGTGCTGTTTCAGGTAGGACTCGAAATCCTTGCCGGAAAGCACTTCGACCATTCGACCCAGTACAACGAAGCTGAAGTTCCCGTACTCCTGTTGTGCGCCAGGTTCGAACGCGGGCGCACGGTCGTGGTGCAGGGCCAGCATTTGGGCGACGCTGCGCGCGCTCGTCCGGTTGCGGGCGTTCTCCAGCCCAAAGAGGTCGATATCGCCGGCGCCGGAAGTATGGGTCAGCAGATGGCGCACCGTGACCTTGGCTGCAAACTCCTTGTTCGGGTAGTCCGCCAGCACTTCGCCGACGGTGGTGTCGAGCGTCAGCTTGCCGCGCGCAATCTGTTGCAGGACTGCGGTGCTGGTGAACATCTTGCCGGCTGAGGCCAGGTTGAAGCGGGTCCCGGTGTCGACGACCGCTTCTTCCTCTGCGTCGATCAATCCGTAGGCTTTCTCGAAAATCACCTTGCCTTCGCTGGCAACCAGTACCACACCGGAGAACCGCTCTGCCTCGACAAGTCCAAGCGCGAATCCGTCCAGTGCTGCCAGTTCGACGGCGCTGGCGACGTACTTCTTGCTCGCTACCGGGTGATCGGCGGCAAGTGCGATGGGCGTGATGATGAATACCGCGATGCAGATCGCCAGTCCCCAGAACAGCATAGACACAGACGATTTCATGGATTTCCTTTGGAATACAGACCGAAGAGCTGGTATGGAGCGCAGCGCCGACAGGCGGCGCGCACGACCGGGTTTTCAGGAGGGAGGCCGCTTGCCGCGCGCCTCAAGGACCAGCGCCGCATACATGATCAGCAGCACCGGCAAGGCCAGCATCGAAAGCGAGGACAGCGCCACCACGATGGCATACGAAGTATCGGCCGGCGATCGGTTCTCTGGCGCAATGCCGGCCATGATCGCGAAGGCGGCATGCTCAAGATTCAGGAACATCAGGGCGACAATGATCAGGGCAATCGGCAGCAGGGTGCCGACCATCACCTCGACCATCGAGAGTTGCGCCGAACGCGACAGGAAACGCACCAGCAGGGCCACGCGCCAACTGGCGACGATGGCAAGAAACCAGGCATTGGTCGATTGCGCGGCAGCGAGCGACATGAAGCGCTCGACCGGTATTGCATACAGCAGGGCCGGTGGCGAGCACAGCGTGACAAAGATCAGCACGTTGCGCAGCGACCAGCGCGCAGGCCGCAGCGGATACAGCAGAATCCACAGCAGCAGCGCCAACACCAGAACATAGATCAGCGAGCCCAGACCGAGATGCTGCGCCAGATGGGCCTTTGGATTGTCCCAGTAGCGGCCGATGCCGGTGAGCCAGGTCACGATCAGCCCAAAACCGAGAAACCATTGCCAATGCTGGTGAATCGCCGGGCTGGGCCTGCGGAAGCTCAGCATCCGCAGCGTGTCGGCAATCACCTGTCGCAACATGAGTGGTCTTTCCTCGGGCGGCTTCTGGGGGCGGGTCAGCGGTGCTGGTCGAACAGGATCGGATTGCCATCGGGATCATGGACCACAAAACTTGCCGGCCCGCTGGTGGATTCATCGGCCTCGGTCTCCAGTGTGATGCCCTGATCCTTCAAGCGGCGCTGGATGGTGCGGACATCATCGAACTCCGGCATTTCCTTGGCGTCACTGTCCCAACCCGGATTGAAGGTGAGCAGGTTCTTGTCGAACATGCCCTGGAACAATCCGATCAGGCTGCTGCCATGCTTCATGATCAGCCAGCCCTGTTCCTGGTTGCCGCCAAACACCGTGAAGCCGAGGATCTCATAAAAGGTACGCGATGCCTGGATGTCCTTCACGGTCAGACTGATCGAAAACGCACCGAGCTTCATGGCGATTCCTCCTGTGGTTGGGCTGCCGACAATAGCCTCTGCGCACGCCTCTGCCGGGTTGCCTTCTCGCCCAGACACAGTCGCAGTCCGGATTGCGCTATTGCATCTGCAGTGTACTGCGCACCGCCCGCGCCACCAGAGCTGCGCTGGCGTGAGGTGTGCCCGAACCGCGGGATCGGGCGATCGTTACGACAGCAGATCCTGCATCAGCAGCCACGCCCAGTACACCGCGATAAGCATCTGTACGGCAAATGCGGCAAACCGCAGGCTGACGGCCGCCGCGCTCTGCGAAGCGAGATGGAATCCGGTCTGGACCAGTCTGGCGCCCAGCACCACGTAGGCGAGTGGGTCGGTAAGTGCGTTCTGGCCCGTGACCAGTGCCACCAGCATCAGCCCGCCAAAGACGGGCAGGCCCTCCAGGCAATTGGCATGCGCGCGGGCCAGGCGTTGCATGAACGGTGACAGGTTGCCATTGTCCGGCACGAAGCCATTGGGTGCGATCTGTCCGGTCAATACCATCCAGCTGCGGATGCTCTCCATCAGCAGCAGCAGGACCAGCGTCCAACAGATGAATCCAGTGAGTGCGATCGCAGTATTTGTGCTCATGTGTGTCACCGTATGCGGTTTTCCGGTGCCGGGCGTGCGGTCCGGAGCGGGTGTGTGAAGGCGCGATCAGACGGCTATGCTCAGGTCATGCGCTCGACCAGATGGCGACGGTTTTCCCTGGGTTCGAACGGCTCGGGCCAGTACTCGACCAGTCGACTGATCCGCCCCTGCGCGATCGTGAAAAACGAGATCGGCTCGGCCGATTGCACGCCATCGGTCAGACTGACCTGGGTGACCACGCGCTCGCCCTGGGCCAGCAACCGGTTGATCTGGAACTGCCATTGCCCGTTCGTCGGATATTCGCTGTTCACCCGTGCGAAATTTTCTGCGCCGCGGATGCGCTCGCCGGACTGTGGCCACTCCAGCACGAAATCCGCCGCCAGCACTGATCGCACCAGGGCAAAATCATTGCCGGCCATCAGTCGCCAGAATTGCCTTACTACGGCTTCAGGGTCCGTGCTCATGGTCGGTTTGGGTTCCGTGGGTTTGCTTGATTACTTGACGTACCGCCTTGTCCACGGCCCAAACATGCGCGGGGCGCCTGCTTTGGAGCAGACATGGCAGAGCAGTCGGACGTAGGGCACAATATTATTGCGCCGGATTCAGTACTCGGTGCCGTAGGCCGACGCAATGCAGCTTGCGCGGGTGGGGCGCCGATACGGCGCAGTGCCCTTCGGTTACTGCGCCCTACGGTCTGTTGGCGCCGCAGTTCAGCCGAGCTTGAAGTTGATCGTGGTGCGCGCCCGCGCTTCGACGACTTCGCCGTCACGTTCGCCGGGCTTGAATTTCCAGCGCGACAATGCGCGCACCGCAGCGCGATCGAAGATTCCTTCGGGTTGCGCGCGGACCACTTCGATCTCGCTGGCAACGCCATTGGTACCGACGACAAATTGCAACTCGACCCAGCCCTCGGCTCGGCGCTTCTTGGCCGCGGCTGGATACTCGGGCGCGAACTTGACCAGTGGGACTGGGTCGCTGCTGACCCCACCCGCTCGCGTGCTGGCGTTTGCGACCGCGGTCGGAATTGCCGGTGGCGCCGGGACCGGCGTTGTTGGCGGCGATTCGACCGGCGCGCGTGGCGCATCGTCCGCGGCAGCTTGTCTGCTGCCGGCAGTTGCTGCGCTGGCGATCGCGTCGCGTGCTGCTGTCGGCTGCGCAACCGCTTCCTCGCGCGGAGCGGCCGAGGTCAGTGCAGAGGCTGGTGCAGGAACGACTGCCGTTGGCGCGCTGCTGGCCACAAGCGCTGGCTCAGGTTGCCGACTGGCAATCTCGAGGCGGCGCTGCAGGTTCTGCACGATCAGGGAATCCGGACTCGCCGCGGCCAGCAGATCCATGACGCGCTGCGCCTCGGCCAGTTCGCCGGCCTTGATGTCGACTTCGATCGCCGAGGCGGCAATCGGTGTGATGTCGACAATGATCTCATTGGCGCCAGCATTGCGCGGATCAAGGCGGATCGCCGTCAGTGCATGCTCCAGCGCACTGTCCCCCGCGGGCTTGACGATGCGATTGGCACGAAACGCGGCGTTGGCCTGTGCCAGTGCCGACTGTGCGGTTTCCGTGGGCGCCACGACGACCGGCGCCGGAGCACTGGCGTCAGCGGCAGCGGTGTCGCCGGGCGCATCGGAGCCAGCGCAGCCGGCCATCGACAGTGCGCCCAGCAGCAGCCATACGCCAGCGCAGACACGCCAGCGCCGAGGCCGGACGGGATCCGGGCGAGGTCGAAGAAGTAGGCGGCATTCGGCTGTGTTCATGGCAATCCCGCCTGGCAATGTGAAACGGGCAAATTAGCAGACCATGATGACAAACTACTCAGATGTCACAGTCGCACTGTGCGCTGTGTCGCAGTTTGGGAATAGCCAAGAATGGGATGAAGCTGCCCGTGGTTGCTGATTGCGCCGGGCAAGGTCTCAGGCGAGCTCGGCTTCGAGCGCACCATGAGAGCGCGCCGCGTTCTGGCGATGGAAGTAGCGCAATTCGAGTTCGCCGCTGAATGATTCGGTGATCGCCGACAGGCTCTCCACCCAGTCGCCATCATTGACGTACCAGATGCCATCGATCAGGCGCAGCTCGGGCCGGTGGATATGTCCGCAGACCACCCCATCGAGCCCGCGTCGGCGCGCCTCCGAGACGAGCGCATGGCGGAAGCGTTCGATATAGCGTTCGGCGCTGCCACTCTGGCGCTTCAGGAAACTGGCCAGCGACCAATACGATTGGCCGCGGCTGCGCCGCCAGCGGTTGGCCAGACGATTGCTGCTGAGGATGCGGTAATAGAGCCATTCGCCGAGCCACTCACGGGCGCCGCCATGACGTACCTGGGCGTCGAATTCGTCGCCGTGGGTCACCAGCAGGCGGCGACCATCGGCCGTGCGGTGGATGGCGCGACGCCGGATATTGACGCCCGGGAGCACCAGACCGCAGAAGCGGCGCAGTTGCCAGTCGTGATTGCCGGGGATGTAGATCACCTGGGTACCGTGCTGGGCCAGCATCCGGATCGCCTCGATCACGGCGGTCTGCGCCGGGGTCCATGCCAGCCGGCGCTCACTCAGCCATTGCAGATCGAAGACATCGCCGACCAGATAGAGCTGTTCGCAGTGCAGCGCCTCGAGAAATTCCGCCAGCGGCTCGGCATGACAATGGCTGGAACCGAGATGCAGATCCGAAATGAAGACGGTGCGATGGCGATGCGGCAATTGCACGATGACCGGGCCATTCATGCTGCCTCCCGCCGGAGTCTCGGGCACGTGGTCGCCCGACTCGCCGGGTCCGGTGCAGCGTCGAGGTAGCGCCGACGCTTCTTCAGAGTCACGCGATCGAGATCAACCCAGATCAGGCCGTCGACCGAATTGCTGAAGTCGGGATCGACACCGAAGGCGATAAAGCGTGCGCCGCCCGGTTCGCAGAGCTCGGTGTACTGGCGGTACAGGGTTGGAATTCGCGCGCCGAGCGCCGCCAGATTGTCTCGCAGCAGTGCAAGGCTGCGCTCGGCATCCAGCGTGCCGAATTGTGGTTCCGGACCGCTGTAGCGAAACGGATGATGCGCCATCGCCAGTGCCGACGAGGCCCCGAAGTAGCGGCTGTAGTAGGCAACCAGCAGATCGCGCGCCTGCGCCGGCAGGGTGGCGCTGATCGAGACTGGACCATAGAGGTGGCGCACGTGCGGATGTGCGCGCAGCCAGGCGCCAATACCCATCCAGAGATAGTCGAGGCTGCGGCTGCCCCAATACCTGGGCTGCACAAAGCTGCGGCCCAGTTCCATGGACTGGCTCAAACGGCTGATCAGCTCCGGCGTGAACTCGAACAAGGTGGCGCAGTAGAGGCCCTTGAGCCCGAGTTTGTCGATTACCTCACGGCAGTCGGCAATGCGATAGGCTCCGGCGACCTCGAGTTCTGCCTTGTCCCAGACGACCAGCTGCTGATAGTGCGCATCGAAGGCGTCCTGATCGAGTCGAAGACCGGTGCCTTCGCCGACGCTGCGAAAAGTGAACTCGCGTAGCCGGGCTATTTCCTGCATCAGGGCACTGTCGCTGCGTAGGCGTCCGCACAGAATCTGCTTGCCGTCTCCGGTCTCGCCGAGTTGTTGCAGCTGTGCAATGTCCATCAGCAGGGCACGCAGCCTGGGTGCGTGCGCAACGGGTGGCGCGATGTCGGCGTAGGGTCGGAGTCCGCGCGCGCTGGCGTACAGCGCGTTGCGCAAGTGCGCCACCAGATCGGCGCGCCGCGGATGTGCGGCTTTCAGCTGAGAGATTGGCGGAAGTTGACTCAGACGTATGCCGATGCGACGCGGCAGCGCACTGCTCAGCTCGCGCGCAAGCAGCGCCGCACCGAGCGGTCGATAAAGGGCAGACAGCCCGTAGAACAATGCCGAATTGCGCGCACTCAGATGCGCCAGCACCAGGATCGCCGAGCTGCGTTCGGCGAGTGATACGAAGCCCTTCTGCCAACGTCCATCGCGAATTCCACGCGGGCCAAGGCGCGAAACTTCACCGGCCGGAAATACGATCGCTGCCTGGCCGGCACGCAGGGCCGCGCCGATCAGCTGCAGGCTGGAGACAGTGGGTGCTCCGCCCAGTATCCGGACCGGTAGCAGCAGCGGTCCGAGACCACTGACATCGGACAGGAGCTCGTTGGCGACGATGCGCACATCGCGGCGGATGTCGCCGACACATTTGAGCAGGGCGAGCGCATCCAGACCACCGAGCGGATGGTTGGCGACGATCAGGCAGGGGCCCGACTCGGGAATATGTTCGCGTTCGACATCGTCGACCAGGTAGCGACAGTCGCGATCACGGAGTACCGCGTCGACGAAGGCCAGCCCTTCAAGGTGCGCATGTTGACCGGCGATCCGTTCCAGTACATCGAAGCGATTGAATCGGGCCAGCGAGTGCAACAGCGGTCGCGTGATCATGGCCTTGCGGCCCTCGAACCACTGCGGGAAACGGCGTTCCAGTCCGGCCTGGATATTGAGCATGGCGATCACCCGAGCTTGGTCTCGGGATCGACAATCTAGTGCCGGGTCGCGTCAACTCTGTGGCGTTTGTGCTGCACTCGCGTGTCAGTGCGCGACGCTCATCCGTTCCGCCAGCACATTCGCGCCAGCAACAATCAGACCCGCTCGATGCCCTCGACCTTGGTATAGCCGCGCGGCAGCAATTGGCCGCGACTGGCACGGGCGCCACCGACCTCAACCAGGTCGGACCACTTGCGACTGAGCTTGCGGCCATTGCTCCAGATCACGACTTCGCCGCCTTCGGGTACCACCGCTACGCCGGCGACCTGCTCGGTGCCGAGTTTGGACTTGGGAATCTCGATCAGCTTGTTGCCCTTGCCGCCCTTGTCGAGCTCGGGCAATTCAGCCACCGAGAACATCAGGATATGACCGGCCGTGGTGACGACCACGACGCGATCGCGTGAGGAATCGCCGACCAGGGCAGGCGCCAGCACGCGCGCGCCCTCGCTGAGCGCGACGATTGCCTTGCCGGATTTCTGTCGCGAGACCAGGGACTCGAAACGGATCACGAATCCGTAGCCGTGGTGGCTGGCGATCACCAGCTTGCTGTCGTTGTCGGCTGCGACCAGGGCATCAAAACGGGCACCAGCCGCTGGCGAGAAGCGCCCGGTCAGCGGCTCACCATTGCCACGCGCCGACGGCAGCGTATGCGCGCCGGTGGTGTAGGCGCGGCCTTCGGAGTCGAAAAAGGCAACCTGATGCGTACTGCGGCCGCGGCAGGATGCCAGCAGGCTGTCGCCATCGCGATAGCTCAGGCTGGCGGCGTCGATCTCGTGACCCTTGGCGGAACGCACCCAACCCTTGTTGCTGAGTACGATGGTGACCGGCTCGGAGGTGATCAGCTCGGATTCCGCCAGTGCCTGGGCAACACCGCGCGCGATCAGCGGTGAGCGACGCTTGTCGCCATAGGCATCGGCATCCTTGCGGATCTCGTCCTTGATCAGGGTGCGCAGGCGCGACTCCGACTTCAGTGTGCCAGTGAGCTTTGCGCGCTCTTCTTCAAGCTCATCCATCTCGCCGCGGATCTTCATTTCCTCGAGGCGGGCGAGTTGCTTGAGCTTCGTGTCGAGTATGTAATCGGCTTGCGTCTCGGACAGTCTGAAACGCGCAATCAGACGATCTCGCGGCTCGTCCTCGGTGCGGATGATCCGGATGACCTCATCGAGGTTGAGGTAGGCGATGCGCAGACCTTCGAGCAGGTGCAGCCGCTTCTCGACCTTGTCCAGGCGATGCTGCAGGCGGCGCTTGACGGTATTGATGCGGAAGGCGAGCCATTCGGCGAGGATGGCCTTCAGGTTTTTCAGCTGCGGTCGGCCATCCAGGCCGATCACATTGAGGTTGACGCGGAAACTCTTCTCCAGATCGGTAGTGGCAAACAGATGCCCCATCAGTTCCTCGGCATCGACACGGCTGCTGCGTGGCACGATGACCAGACGGATCGGATTGCGGTGGTCGGATTCATCGCGCAGATCTTCGACCAGGGGCAGCTTCTTCGCGCGCATCTGGCCGGCGATCTGCTCGAGAATTTTCGCTGGTGACACCTGATGCGGCAGGGCGGTGATGACGATATTGTTGTCTTCGCGGGTGTACACGGCGCGCGAACGGACGCCGCCATTGCCGGTTTCGTAGATCTTCAGAAGATCCTCGCGCGGTGTGATGATCTCCGCCTCGGTCGGATAGTCGGGACCCTTGATGTGCTCGCAGAGATCGCGCACGGAACACTCGGGTTCCTCGATCAGGCGGATACAGGCGGCCGCCACTTCGCGAAGATTGTGCGGCGGAATATCGGTGGCCATGCCGACCGCGATGCCGGTGGTGCCATTGAGCAGGATCTGCGGCAGCCGCGCCGGCAGCCAGTTCGGCTCCTGCAAGGTGCCGTCGAAGTTGGCGCTCCATTCCACCGTGCCCTGATCGATTTCATCGAGCAGAAGCCCGGCGACCTTGGTCAACTTCGACTCGGTATAACGCATCGCGGCGAAGCTCTTCGGATCGTCCGGCGATCCGAAGTTGCCCTGACCCTCGACCAGTGGGTAGCGATACGAAAACGGCTGCGCCATCAGCACCATGGCCTCGTAGGCGGCCGAGTCGCCATGCGGATGGAACTTGCCGATCACATCGCCAATCGTGCGCGCGGACTTCTTCGGCTTGGCGCCGGCATCCAGGCCGAGTTCGCTCATCGCATAGATGATGCGGCGTTGGACCGGTTTGAGGCCATCACCAACGAAGGGCAGGGCGCGATCCAGTACGACATACATCGAGTAGTCGAGATAGGCGCGCTCGGCGTAATCCTTGAGTTCCTGCTGTTCAAAATTGCTGTTTGGCGTGGTCATTGGTCAACGGCTGGGCGAATGCGACCGGCGATTGTACTAGCCCGCCTGGGTTGCTGGGCGGGTAAAGAATGGCAATGTCTTACGGTGGGATCGTCCATCGCGCACTGGTGGAATTCTGACCAGCGGGAGATCGCCCGTGACTTGCGGCGCGTTTGCAGCACCGGCCGAGCCGCTAAGCTGTCCTGTCCCGCCAGGCGCCGCCCGTGAACAGCAAGCCCTTCCCCCCGGCCAATACCCATCTGTCGCATCCGGTCGCCCTGGCGGCACTGTTGGCGGGCCTGTCGATGTTCGGTCCGTTCACGATCGATGCGTTTTTTCCTGCCTTCCATGCCATCGCCGAGGATCTGGATGCCTCGCCGTGGCTGATGCAGCAGACTATTTCTCTGTATCTGCTTGGCTATTCGGTGATGGCACTGGTGCATGGTCCGCTGTCGGATGCCTATGGGCGTCGGCGGATCATCCTGGGTGGCGTGGTCGCCTACACCTTGAGTTCGGTGGGCTGCGCCCTGTCAGGCAATATCGAAACACTGCTGGTGTTCCGCTTTCTGCAGGGCTGCGCCACCGGCGCCGGGATGATCGTCGGTCGTGCGCTTGTGCGCGATCTGTACCAGGGGCCCGAGGCGCAGCGGGTGATGGCGATGATCTCGATGTTCTTCGGCATCGCCCCGGCGATCGCGCCGGTGATTGGCGCGATGATCTTTTCGGTTGCCAACTGGCAGGCGGTGTTCCTGTTTCTGGTCGGTTACGGACTGGTGCTCTGGCTGCTGTGTCTGCGCCTGTTGCCCGAGACCCATCCGCCTTCGGCGCGCACGCAGTTCCGCCCGCTGCCACTGATTCGGGTCTACGTCGGCATCCTGCGCGACTGGCGCTTCCTGCTGCTGGTGACGGCGTCGAGCGCGGGGTTCGGTGGGCAGTTTCTGTACATCAGTTCGGCGCCTAGCTATGTCGAGCGCTTTCTCGGTCTCGGCAGCTTTGGCTATGCCTGGTTTTTCGTGCCGATGATTGCCGGTATGACCCTGGGCGCGTTTGCTGCATCCCGTCTGGCGGCGCGGATTACGCCGGAAGCCTGCACCCAGCAAGGATTCGTGGTGATGGCGGTGGCGAGCCTGGGCAATCTGGCGTACAACTTCGCGATCGCAACGCCCGCAGTGCCCTGGGCAATCATTCCGAACTTCGTTTATGCCTTCGGCGTAGCGCTGACCTTTCCGCCGATGAACCTGCTTATGCTCGATCGGCATCCACGCAACCGTGGTTCGGCTTCCAGCGTGCAGGCCTTCGGCAGTGGCCTGATCATGGCCCTGATCAGTGGCGTCGCCGCCGGCTTCGTGCTCGGCTCGGCCTTCAGCCTGGCCGTAGGTGCCAGTGTGCTGTTCCTGATCGGCGCGCTGGCCTGGTGGCTGTATCTGCGACATACGCCGACCGTGTCGCATGCCGGTGCCGAGCCGGAGCGCCTCGATCCCGACGAAATGCCGCTTTGAGCCGGATTTCCGCCGAAGATTGCCCGCTCCGGAGTCTGGCCTTACCCTTGTCGGCCCTTTGTTGAGGTTTTTGTGATGATCGAGAAGAACAAGGTTGTTTCCTTCCACTACACCCTGGCTGACGACGGTGGCCAGACCATCGACAGCTCGCGCGTCGACGACCGCGAACCGTTGACCATGCTGCATGGCCATGGTGGCCTGATTCCCGGTGTCGAGCGTGCGCTCGATGGTCGTGTGGTCGGTGACCGCTTTACGGTGGTAGTAGCGCCGGAGGAAGGCTACGGCCTGCGCGACGAGTCACTGACCCAGCGGGTGCCGAAGAAATACTTTCGTGATGCCGAGCGTCTGCGTGCTGGCACGCTGGCCGTGATCCAGACCGGCCAGGGCCAGCAGCAACAGGTGATGGTGCAGAAGGTCGGCAGCAGCGTGGTCGATATCGATGGCAATCATCCGCTGGCCGGCGTCACCCTGCATTTCGATATCGAGATCACCGAAGTCCGCGATGCCAGCGAGGAAGAAATCGCCCACGGCCACGTGCACGGCCCGGGTGGCCATCACCACTGAGTATTGAAATCTGATCCGCGGCACAGCCGGCTGCCTCCTCGGCGGCTCGCCGGGCGCTGATCCGATCCGCATGCGATTCACTACGGAGCCATCATTGAGCGCCGAGCGCCCCACCGCAACGCAGTTTGATGTCGCCATTGTGGGTGCGGGCGTGATTGGTCTGAGCTGCGCCCTGCATCTGTTGCGGGCCGGCCGCAGTGTGGTCGTGCTCGAGCGCGATCGCGTCGGCGCCGGCGCTTCGCACGGCAATTGCGGCACGATCACGCCCTCGCACGCGCTGCCGCTGGCCCAGCCCGGCATGGTGCGCAAGGCGCTGCGCTGGATGCTGACCCGGGACGCGCCATTCCATGTGGCGCCGCGGCTCGACCCTGCGCTGCTGGCATGGCTGCTGCGCTTTGGTCGCAACTGCAACTGGAACCAGGTGCGCAGCGCCACGCGTGATCGCGCGGCCCTGCTCAAGCTGTCACGGCAGTTGCTCGAGGATCTGATCCACCAGGAGTCGATCGATTGCGCGTTCAGCGCATCGGGACTGCTCACGGTGTTCCGAGACGAGCGCGCCTTCGACGAATCCCGCGTGCTGGAGTCCCTGCTGGCCGAAGTGGAGGTGCCGATCGAGGCACTCAGCGGCAGCGAGGTTCAGGCGCGCGAACCCGCGCTCAGGCCGGGCGTCGTCGCGGGACACTGGTATCCGACCGACGCCGTGCTGCGGCCCGATCACCTGGTCGCCGGCCTGGCCCGCATCGTGCGGGCGTTGGGTGGCGAGATTCGCGAACAGAGTCCGGTGGAATCCTTCCGCTTCGGGTCGGACGGCGCGCCGCGGGCCGTGGTCGCCGCACAGGCGGTCGTGGCGCGCGAGTTGCTGCTCTGTGGCGGTGCCTGGACGCCGCAGATTGCCCGCATGCTGGGCCTGCGGGTCCCGATGCAGCCGGGCAAGGGCTATTCGATCACCTATCCGGCACTGGCCGCGCCGCCGCGCACACCCTTGGTCCTGCGTGAACGCAGCGTCTGCGTGACTGCCTGGGGCAGCGGTTTTCGTCTGGGCAGTACGATGGAATTTTCAGGTTACAACACTCAGCTCAATCGTCTGCGCCTGGATGCCCTGGTGCGCGGTGCTGCCGAGTACCTGCAGCCTCCACTGGGCGGCGCGGTCCAGGAGGAGTGGTATGGCTGGCGGCCGATGATGGCGGATGATCTGCCGATCATCGGCGCATCATCGCGCCTGCCGCATCTCTGGTTTGCCGGCGGTCACGGCATGCTCGGTATGAGCATGTCGGCGGCGACCGGCCAGTGCCTGACCGAATTGATGCTGGGTCGCACGCCATCGATTCCGACTGCGCCGTTTGCGCCCGGGCGTCTGGGTTTGTAGGCCGGGGTCGATGCGCTGCACAGCGTCGTCGGCCGATACAATGGCAGCATGGAAATTTTCAGTCTTCACCAGGGCAGCGCCGCGCTGCTGATCAGTCTTCCGCACAATGGCGTGGAGATTCCGGTCTCGATCCGCTCAAGAATGACCGAGGCCGGCCGCCGGGTTGCCGATACCGACTGGCATGTCGATCAACTCTATGGCTTTGCGCGCGAACTCGGCGCCTCGATCCTGGTGCCCAACTACTCGCGCTACGTGATCGATCTCAATCGACCCCGCGATGGCGCCGCGCTGTATCCCGGACAACGCGAGACCGGCCTGGTGCCGACGATCAGTTTTGCCGACGAAGCGCTGTATCTCGAAGGGGCCGAGCCCGACCATGCCGAGATTGCCGATCGCGTGCGCCATTACTGGCAGCCCTACCACGACGCCCTGAGCGCCGAGATCGGGCGCCTGCACGCCCGCCACGGGCGTGTCGTGTTGTGGGAAGGGCATTCGATCCGCAGTCAGGTACCGATGCTGTTCGACGGCCGCTTGCCCGATCTGAATCTCGGGACGGCGAGCGGCGACAGTTGCGATGCCGATCTGCAGGCGCGGCTGGCGAAATGCCTGCAATCACAGAGCCGCTATACGCATGCGGTCAATGGTCGCTTCAAGGGCGGCTACATCACCCGCCACTACGGCGCGCCAGCGCAGTCGATCAGTGCCGTGCAGATGGAGATCGCGCAGGCTGCCTACATGGATGAAGAGAGTTTCGAGTACCGGCCGGCGCTGGCGGCGCAGTTGCAGCCGCTGTTGCGTGACTTGTTGGCGCTGATCTTGACCCGGAGCGGACAGGAATAGGTGTGCTGTAGGGCTCGCCATGGAGGGTCGCGCTCCTGCGCGGCCGCTTTGGCTTTCGGTGAAGATTCCGATAGCCCATTCACCTGGCCTGTAGACCGACCAAGCGCCGCGGGAGCAGCGCCCTCCAGCGTGACCGCTCGCAATGGAGGGTCGCGCTCCCGCGCGACCGCTTTGGCTATCGGTGAAAATTCCCATAGCCCCTTCGCCTGGCCCGTAGACCGACCAGGCGCCGCAGGAGCAGCGCCCTCCAACAGCCCATCAGGCGCCGCAGGAGCAGCGCCCTCCTACAGCCCATCAGGCGCCGCAGGAGCAGCGCCCTCCAGCGTGACCGCTCGCAATGGAGGGCCGCGCTCCTGCGCGACCGCTTTGGCTTTCGGTGAGGATTCCCATAGCCCGTTCGCCTGGCCCGTAGACCGACCAGGCGCCGCAGGAGCAGCGCCCTCCTACAGCCCATCAGGCGCCGCAGGAGCAGCGCCCTCCTACAGCCCATCAGGCGCCGCAGGAGCAGCGCCCTTCAGCGTGACCGCTCGCCATGGAGGGTCGCGCTCCTGCGCGGCCGCTTTGGCTTTCGGTGCGGATTCCCATAGCCCCTTCGCCTGGCCCGTAGACCGACCAGGCGCCGCAGAAGCAGCGCCCTCCAACAGCCCATCAGGCGCCGCGGGACACGCGCTTCTGCGCGACCGCTCGGCAGTCGTGCTGATCCAGTCCAGGCCTACACTTCAATCGTCGCGAGGTCGCCCTTGGTCTCGAGCCAGTCCTTGCGATCGCTGGCGCGTTTTTTCGACAGCAGCATATCCATCAACTTGTTGGTCGCCACGCTGTCTTCGACATTGAGCTGAACCAGACGACGGGTGTCGGGGTGGATCGTTGATTCGCGCAACTGGGAAGGATTCATCTCGCCAAGGCCCTTGAAGCGGGTCACGCTGATCTGGCCCTTGAGCTTGTCGCGCTCGATGCGCTCGAGCGTGCTGCGCTTTTCGTCTTCGTCGAGGGCATAGAACACCTGCTTGCCGCAGTCGATTCGAAACAGCGGCGGCATCGCCACGAACACATGGCCGGCGCGGACCAGGCTGGCAAAATGGCGGACGAACAATGCACAGAGCAAGGTTGCGATGTGGAGACCGTCGGAGTCGGCGTCGGCGAGGATCACCACCTTGCCATAGCGCAGGCCGTCGAGTCGCTCGTGGCCGGGATCGCAGCCAATGGCGACGGCGAGATCATGCACTTCGTTGGAGGCGAGCACACCACTGGATTCCACTTCCCAGGTATTGAGGATCTTGCCGCGCAGCGGAAGAATGGCCTGGAAATCCTTGTCACGCGCCTGCTTGGCCGAGCCACCCGCCGAATCGCCCTCGACCAGGAACAACTCCGTGCGCGAGAGATCGGTACTGGCGCAATCGGCCAGTTTGCCGGGCAGGGCAGGGCCCTGGGTGATCTTCTTGCGGACGACGATCTTTTCCTGCTTGAGTCGGACCTGGGCGCGCTCGATGGCGATCTGGGCGATGCGCTCGCCCATATCGGTGTGCTGGTTCAGATACAGCGAGAAGGCATCGTGGGCGGCCGATTCGACAAAGGCAGCGGCACCGCGCGAGCTCAGGCGTTCCTTGGTCTGGCCGGAGAACTGCGGGTCGCCGGTCTTGTAGCTGAGCACGTAACTGACGCGGTCCCAGACGTCTTCGGGCGCCAGCTTGACGCCGCGGGGCAGCAGGTTGCGGAAATCGCAGAACTCACGCAGGGCATTGGTAATACCGCTGCGCAGGCCATTGACGTGGGTGCCACCCTGCGCGGTAGGAATCAGATTGACATAGCTCTCCGGAACCAGGTCGCCGTCGACGGTCCAGGTCAGCGCGACATCCACGGCATCCTTCTCGCGCTGCAGGCTGGCCACAAAAAGCTCGGGCGGCAGCATCTCGCGTCCGCTCAGCATGCCGCGCAGATAGTCGCGCAGGCCATCCTGATAGAACCAGTCGCTGCGCTCGCCCGACGCCTCATCGAGCAGGCTGACCTTCAGTCCCGGGCAGAGCACGGCCTTGGCGCGCAGTACATGCTTCAGTCTGGTCAGCGAGATCTTTGGCGTGTCGAAATACTTGGGATCGGGCCAGAAGCGCAGCCGGGTGCCGGTCTGCTTTTTCGGTACCGTGCCAATCACCGTCAGCGCGGTGGCGCGGTCACCGTTGCGGAAATCCATCTGGTACTGCTGGCCATCGCGGCGGATCACGACTTCGACCTTGGTCGACAGCGCATTGACCACCGAAACGCCGACACCGTGCAGACCGCCGGAGAACTGGTAATTCTTTCCGGAGAATTTGCCACCGGCATGCAATCGGGTCAGGATCAGCTCGACACCCGGTACGCCTTCCTCGGGATGGATGTCCACCGGCATGCCGCGACCGTCGTCGATGACCTCGACCGAACCGTCGCTGAACAGGGTGACCTCGATACTGCGGGCATGCCCGGCCAGCGCCTCGTCCACCGAGTTGTCGATGACCTCCTGCGCCAGATGATTGGGGCGGGAGGTATCGGTATACATGCCCGGGCGGCGCTTGACCGGCTCCAGGCCAGAAAGGACTTCGATATCGGCGGCGTTGTAACGGGTGGTCATCGTGAAACCCAGCGGGATGAATCAGCCGTGCAGGATGGCGGTCTCGTGGCACAAACTCAAGTGCGCAGCGAAATCGGGGTGGCTTCAGGTAAAATGTCACTTTCCAGCGCATAGGCCGCTTCAATGACCGCCCTGATCTTTGTAACCGGAGGTGTGGTGTCCTCGCTTGGCAAGGGCATCGCCTCAGCCTCGCTGGGTGCCATCCTCGAAGCGCGTGGCCTGAAGGTCACGATGATGAAGCTCGATCCCTATATCAATGTCGATCCCGGCACCATGAGCCCCTACCAGCATGGTGAGGTCTATGTGCTCGACGACGGCGCCGAGACCGACCTCGATCTGGGGCACTACGAGCGCTTCGTCAGTACCCGGCTGTCGCGCAAGAATGCCATCACTACCGGCCAGATCTACGAATCGGTGATCCGCAAGGAGCGCCGCGGCGACTATCTGGGCGCGACGGTACAGGTGATCCCGCACATTACCGACGAAATCAAGCGCTGTGTCGATGTCGCGACCGAGGGCTTCGATGTCGCCCTGGTCGAGATCGGTGGCACGGTCGGCGATATCGAGTCGCAGCCGTTCCTGGAAGCCATCCGCCAACTGCGTATCGAGCGCGGCGCCGATCGCACCCTGTTCATGCACCTGACCCTGGTGCCCTTCATCAAGGCCGCCGGCGAGATCAAGACCAAGCCGACCCAGCACTCGGTGAAGGAGTTGCGCAATATCGGTATCCAGGCCGATGTCCTGCTGTGCCGCTGCGAAGACCCGCTGCCTGAAGATGAACGACGCAAGATCGCGATGTTCACCAATGTGCCGGTCAATGCGGTGATTTCGGCGGTAGACATGAAATCGATCTACGGCATTCCACTCTGGCTGCACGAGCAGGGTCTGGACGAGATCGTGATCCGGCACCTGCGCCTGGATGCGGGTCCGGCCGATCTGAGCGACTGGCAGCGCACGGTCGACGCGGTGCAGAAGCCGAGCGAAAGCGTGAATATCGCCATCGTCGGCAAGTACGTCGAGCACAAGGACGCCTACAAGTCACTCGGTGAGGCGCTGCGGCATGGCGGAATCACCCACAAGGTCGGCATCAATCTGCATTGGGTTGAATCCGATGCCATCGAGGCCGAGGGCACCGCAACCTTGGAAGGCATGGACGCGATCCTGGTGCCGGGCGGGTTTGGCCAGCGTGGTTTCGAGGGCAAGGTGCTGGCCGCTCGGTTTGCGCGCACGCGCAAGGTGCCCTATTTCGGCATCTGCTATGGCCTGCACGCGGCCGTCGTCGAGTTCGCCCGCAATGTCTGCGGGCTGGCCGATGCCAACAGCACTGAAAACGATCGCCAGTCTCCGCACCCGGTAATCGCCCTGATCACCGAGTGGACGACCAGCGCCGGTGAGGTCGAGAAGCGCGACGACAATTCCGACAAGGGCGGCACCATGCGCCTGGGCGCGCAGGAATGCCGACTCAAGACCGGGTCGTTGGCGCGCACGCTGTACGGCAAGGACGTGATCGTCGAGCGCCATCGCCATCGCTACGAGTTCAACAACCGCTATCGCCAGGTGCTGGAAGATCACGGCATGGTGATTTCCGGCAAGTCGATTGACGACATGCTCGTCGAGATGATCGAGTTGAGTGACCATCCCTGGTTCGTTGCCTGCCAGGCGCATCCGGAATTCACTTCCACACCGCGCCACGGGCATCCGCTGTTCGCCGGTTTCGTGAAGGCTGCGATCGAGCAGCGCGCACGTCCCAGCAATGTCCGCGAGATCGCCTCGCGCACCAGCTGAATACGGGTCGGTTGAAGGCTCAGCTCCGCCGGGTACGGGGTCAGCGGCTTGAAAGCGGCGATCAAGTGCCCCAATGATGTATCAGTCTCCTGGAATCATGATGAAACTCTGTGGATTCGAAGTCGGTAACGACCAGCCTTTCTTCCTGATCGCCGGCCCCTGTGTGATCGAGAGCGAGCAACTCGCGCTCGATACCGCCGGCCAGCTCAAGGAAATCACCCGCCGGCTCGGCATTCCGTTCATCTACAAGTCCAGCTTCGATAAGGCCAACCGCTCCTCGGGCGGCAGCTTTCGTGGGCCTGGACTTGAAGGCGGGCTGAAGGTGCTGGCCGAGGTCAAGCGCCAGATCGGCGTGCCGGTGCTCACCGACGTGCACGAATACACACCGATGCAGGAAGTCGCCAGCGTGGTGGACGTGCTGCAGACCCCTGCGTTTCTCTGTCGACAGACCGACTTCATCCAGAATGTCGCGCGCACGATGAAGCCGGTGAACATCAAGAAGGGCCAATTTCTCGCGCCCTGGGACATGAAGCACGTGGTCGACAAGGCCAAGGCCACCGGCAACGACGACATCATGGTCTGCGAGCGTGGCGTCAGCTTCGGTTACAACAACCTGGTGTCGGACATGCGCTCCCTGGTGGTAATGCGCGAGACGCAGTGCCCGGTGGTGTTTGACGCTACCCATTCGGTGCAGTTGCCGGGCGGGCAGGGCAGCAAGAGCGGGGGCCAGCGCGAATTTGTGCCGGCGCTGGCGCGCGCGGCCGTGGCGGTCGGCATCGCCGGCCTGTTCATGGAAACCCATCCGGACCCGGAAAAGGCACTTTCTGATGGCCCGAATGCCTGGCCGCTCGGCCATATGGCGCAATTGCTGGAAGTGCTGCTGCGTCTGGACAGTGCCGGCAAGTCATCGCGGGAATTCTGATCTGAGCGGGTCACAGGCGCGCCAGCCGATGGCGGCATCCACGGTGTGGTTGCCCACGAGGAGACGGTGATGGCGATTCCCTGGCTGACCATCCTGAACACGGTGCCGTGGGCAGACGTGATCCGCAACGCGCCCAAGCTGGCCGATGCCGCGGGAAAGCTCTGGAAGACCGTTGCGCGCAAGCCTGCTGCCGAGTCGACCCGCGCCGAACTTGATGCTGCGCCGCTGATGATCGAGCCTGATCGCCGAACGCTGAACGACGAAAGACTGGCTGCGCTGGAAGCCAGCGTCTCCGATCTAGACCAGCAGATGCTCGCCTCATCCGAGCTGATCCGGGCCCTGGCCGAGCAGAACTCCGCACTGATCGTGGCTATCGAGAAGGCACGCCGACAACGGCTCTGGCTGTCCGCAATCACCGCAATCGCGGTGATCATTGCGGTCGCGGCGCTGGTGTCGGGCTTGCTCAGCGCACGCGCATAGCCAACCGGCTGTGTTGGCGGGCGGAAGTTCTCGCGGGCGGTCGAGCGGATGATCGATCCGCCGCACCGGGATCGAGTACAGCCACCAGAGGATCTGCGCTAGCGTCGGCGTATCGCCCGCAGGAGCTGCCATGCCGATCGTCACTGTGAGCAAGAAGCCCGCCCAAGCCCGCGCTGGCGATGAACTTGCCGGCCTCAGCCGCATGGTGATCGATGCCGTAGTCGGGGTGACCGACGTCGTCGAGAACATGCACGAGACGATTGCCAGCACGCCGCCGGTTGTCGGCACGCGAGCGCCGCAGTCCAGTCGCGGCATTACCGGTCTGGTCTACCGCAGTGTCCGCGGCATTACCCGCATCGTCGGCTCCGGGCTCGATCTGGTGCTCAACCAGATCAGCACGCAGTTGCCGACCGGGTACGACGCCCGACGTCGTGAGGCTGCGCGGGCGGCGCTCAATGGCCTGTTTGGCGACTATCTGGAAGCGAGCGGAAATCCGCTGGCGATCACCATGCGGCTGCGCCATGGTGGCGTGCCCCTGGTGCTGGAGCGAACTGGTTTGCAGGCGCAGTTTGACGCGGTCCCGAACCGGCTGGTGATTCTGGTGCATGGACTGTGCATGAATGATCTGCAATGGCAGCGCGATGGCCACGAGCACGGCGCTGCGCTCGCAGCCCAGCACGGCTATACGGCACTGCATCTGCACTACAACAGCGGGCGTTCGATCGCCGGCAATGGCCGGGCGTTTGCCGCCCTGCTGGCGGATCTGCTCCGCGAGTGGCCGACACCGGTGGACGAGTTGCTGATTGTCGGCCACAGCATGGGCGGTCTGGTCGCGCGTAGCGCCTGTCACTACGCAGAACGCGATGCGCTGCCGTGGCTGAAATCCCTGCGCGGTATCGTCTGCCTTGGTACACCGCACCTGGGAGCTCCGCTCGAACGTGCGGGCGACCGGGTTGATCGCGCGCTCGGCGTCAGTCCCTACACCGCGCCGATTGCGCGCCTCGGAAAAATCCGCAGCGCCGGCATCCAGGACCTGCGCCACGGCAGCACGGTCGAGGACGACTGGCAGCAACGCGATGCCCATCGTGCCGGAAGCCTTCGGATGACGCCGCTTCCGGCGGGTGTTCCCTGTCTGCTGATCGCGGCCACCACCGCGAAGCCCGGTGCCGCACAAGGCGGGCCGCCTCCTGGCGATGGGCTGGTTCCGGTTGCCAGCGCGCTTGGCCAGCACCACTGTGCCGAACGCAGCCTTGCGGTATCGCCCGGGAACCGCATCATTTGCCACGGCCTCAACCATTTTGATCTGCTGGGCAGTCGCGAAGTTTTCCAGCATATGAGTGACTGGTTGGCCAATGCGGGCGCGCAGAAATGAAGGTGCTGATGCCGCTGCCGGATCGTGATCATGACGTCACCGAAGTTGCGGTGCCCTGGCATGTGTTGACGCGCTCCGGTCACCAGGTCGTGTTTGCCACCGAGCAGGGTGGCGCGCCGCAATGCGACCCGCTGCTGCTGAGCGGCGTGATCTTCGGGCAGCTGGGTGCCGATGCCGAGGCATGCCGCTTGCACCTGCAGATGGCGGCATCCTCGGACTATCGCGAGCCGCAGCGCTGGGATGCGCTTGATCCAGCCGAATTCGACGCCGTGTTTCTGCCCGGTGGACACGCAGCTGGAATGCGTCAATACCTCGAGAGCACGAGTCTGCAATCCCTGGTAGTGGAAACTATGCGTCGCGGCTTGCCCGTGGCAGCCATCTGTCATGGCGTCCTGGTGCTCGCACGTGCGCAGCAATCCAGCATTGGGAAATCCCTGCTGCATGGGCGTCGGGTTACCTGTCTGCCCAGGTATATGGAGCGCGCTGCGTGGTGGTTGACGGCGTGGAAGCTTGGTCGCTACTACCGCACCTATCCCGCCTACGTCCAGGATGAAGTGTGCGCTGCACTCGGCAAGGACGGCCACTTCGAGCGCGGACCGATTCATCTGTTCGCGCGTGGGAGCGATCACGACGACCGTGCTGCCCATGTCGTCGAGGACGGCCAACTGATCACCGCACGCTGGCCCGGCGATGCCTGGGCGATCGCCAAGGCGCTTTCGACAAAATTGCGGACCTAAAAAAAGCGGCCCGGTTTCCCGGGCCGCGAATCTATTGCTTGCTGCCGATGGGATCAGGCGATGCGGCGACGGATGCCGAAGCCGAGGACCATCAGGCTGAGCGCGATCAGGGCCAGGGTGCTCATCGTCGGTACCGGGATCGAGATGCCAATGACGGCAAACCCGGTCGGGTCGGCGCCGCCGCCGACACTCGGATCATCGGTCGGACGTGTGCTCTCATTGGTGCCGTTGCCATCGGCATCGAAGTTGATGGTGCCCTGATTGGTGATGGTGCCCATGGCGCCCGCATTGATCATCGCATTGATCGTGATCGTCACCGTGCCGCCCGCTGCCGCCAGAGCGCCGTTCCAGGTCACCGTATTGGTGCCGATGGTGGCGAGTGCCGTGCCTGAGCCTGCGCTTGCCGAGACCAGGGTCAGCGAGGCGGGCAGGACATCGACGAACTCATCGCCCGGGTTATCGGCACTGGGCGCATCACCCGAGTTGGTCAGCACGATCGTGTAGACGATGCTGCCGCCCGGCGTGAAGCTGCCGCTCACCGATTTGGTGCCGCTGACATCAGCCGAGCCCATCACCGTGGTCATGTCGGTCGCGCTGTTGTTGCCCGGCACCGGATCGGTCTCGCCGGCACCGATCGTGATGGTGGCGGTATTGCTGATCACGGTGCCATTGGCGGTGGCGCCATTGACCGCACAGCTGGCGGTATAGGTGGCGGTCGCGCTGGCCGGCAGGTTGATCACGTCATTGATGTTGCCGCTACCCGCCGCGGTACAGGTACCACCACCGGCACCGACGCAGGTCCAGTTCACGCTGGTGCACTCGGCCGGGAAGGTGTCCGCGACGGTGGCACCGGTGGCGGTCTGCGGTCCGGTGTTGCCGGCGACAATCGTGTAGGTCAGCGTGCCGCCCGGATTGACCGTAGTGACACCATCGGTCTTGGTGATCGACAGATCCGCCGACAGCACCACCATGTCGGTGTCGGTCGCCGAGTTGTTGCCCGGTGTCGGATCGCTGACGCCGCCGGCTGCTGCCACGGTCGCGGTATTGGCGATCGTGCCGGTGGCGGCAGCGGAGACCGTGCAGGCCGCGGTATAGGTCACGCTGCCGGCCGCCGGCAGATTGACCACGTCATTGATATTGCCCGCACCCGCAGCGGTACAGGTGCCGCCACCGGCACCGGCGCAGGTCCAGTTGACGCTGGTGCACGCGGCCGGGAAGGTGTCCGCGACCGTACTGCCGGGGGCATCGCTGGGTCCGGCATTGCTGGCGGTGATCGTGTAGGTCAGGGTGCCGCCCGGCGCCACGCTCATCACGCCATCGGTCTTGGTGATCGCCAGATCGGCCATCGGCGTCAGCGTGTCGGTATCGGTGGCACTGTTGTTGCCCAGGGCCGGATCAGTGATCGAGGCGGTGACCGTAGCAGTGTTGGCCAGTGAGCCCGTGGCCGATGCCGCGATTGCGCAGCTGGCGGTGTAGGTCGCCGAACCACCCGCAGGCAAATTGACCATGTCATTGATATTGCCCGCGCCCGCTGCGGTACAGGTGCCACCACCGGCGCCGACACAGGTCCAGGTGCAGGTCAGGCTGGCTGGGAAGGTATCGGCGACTGTAGCGGCGACATCGGCATCCGGACCGGCATTGCTGGCAGTGATCGTGTAGGTCACCGATCCGCCTGGCGTTGCTGAGGCAACCCCATCGGTCTTGGTGATCGAGAGATCGGCACTCAGCGCACGGCAGGCCGTGACCGAGACGTCGTCGATGGCGAGGCCGCCGAAGTTGACCGTGTTGTCGCTGTCCAGATGGAAGCGCAACTCGGCATTGAGTCCGGCCAGGGAGTCGGCACGACCCGAGTAGACGCTCCAGCCAGAGCTGGCGCCGATGTTGACGACCGGATTGCCCGCCACATTGGTCATCGTCGCATCCAGGTGCTCGAACAGGCGCACCGGCGTCGCACCGCCCACTTGCTGGGCATCGACAAAGGCATGGTCGAAGGTCGCGTTCTCCATCTGATGACGCTGCGCCCAGGTCACCACGACGGGGGGGCTCAGGCCGGCAAGATTGATGTTCGGTGAGAGCAGGTCCTGGATCGACGAGATGTCATAGGTGTTGTCCAGATCGGTTTTCCAGCAATTCGTGCCGCTATTGCAGGTATTGAACGCCGCAATCGGGTTGGCAGTTGTCGTGGCGAGTGTAGCGGGCAGACCGAGCTCCCATTCGTCAGCAGTGCCGGAATGTGTAAAGCCTGCAGCACCCGATTCGAAGTCTGTACTCAGCACCGTTGTGGTCGCAAAACCTGGCGGGCAGGTCGGCGGTGGTGGCGCCTCGCAGATACGCAAGCTCCATGCAGTCAGTGTGCCGCCACTGGCATTGGTGTTGTCGTCGCGCAGATCCAGTGTCCAGGTGCCGCCGGCATTTTCGCCATCGAACCAGTGCAGACGGTAAGCCAATTCAGGCTTGATCTGCACCCCGCGCAGGACGGTGAACGCAGGTGGGCCGCCCGCCTCATCGTCGAAAAGCACATCCATCATGGTCTGGCCGCCAGTTGCTGCCGCGCCGATGTCAGTGAACAGGCCGTTGTCATTGCCAGCCGGCGAACGCAGATGGACATCCAGATCGCCCATCAGCGCATGGTTGAGCTGAATTTCGACATCAAGGTCGGCAATTCGTGGATTGCCCGGCACCGTGATGGTGGAACTGACCAGGCCAGCGCCAGGTCCGATGGATTGCGGCACGTTCGTGCTGGTATAGGTTGTGCAGTTGACGCCTTCATCGACAGCAGAGTGGATGCTGACGCTGAGATCATAGGTCGCCGTCGGTCCGCCGGTTGCGGCTGTGGCGGAATCGACGAATGCAAAGTAGGTGCCTGCGGACTTCACCGTGAAGAACATGGCTTCCGACAGCGGGTTGGCCGCCGAGCCAACACTGGCATCGTCGACCACCAGAATCTGGTTGTTGGCATCTCCAAACAGGGCGATGCCCAGTCGGCCGTTCCATTGCACATTGTCGCGCTCAGGGTCGAGGTTCAGGCTCAGAAACACGGTGTCTCCGGCAGCCGCCGTGAAACTGTACCAATCCTGTTCCGTGGCTGCTGCGGGGTTACGCGCGCCGCTGACCCAGCCATTGGCAGGCAAGGGGTTTGCCGTTGCTGGCGTATCATTGGCCTCGACTTCGGGGGTGGGGCTGCCGCTCTGCAGCCGGAAGTGCAATTCGTAGGGACGTAGCTGGTTGGTCGCGCTGAAGTGGTTCACCTGGAACAGATAGGTGCCCGCCGAAGGAATTATGGCGCCGGCGATCGACGAGGACAGACCGCCCAAGCTGCCGTCGTCGTCGTCGAACTCGATCAGGGTAATGCCGTCCGGCTGGAACAGGCGCAGTTGCGAATCTGTGCTGGCATTCGCGCTGAACGAGGTCATCAATGCGGCGTAGACCCGATCTCCGGCATTCGCCGAGAACGAATACCAATCGACGTCGCCGTTAGGCACGATATTGGCACGAACCACGACATTGCTGCCTCCCAGCGGGCTCGCGGTTCCGGGGGTACCGTTGGGCTCCACCTCGCCAACATAGCCCTGGCCGAGCGCCGAAACCGGTGGACGCCGCAAACCCAGGGGATCGTGCGACGGCGCCGGCGGCTTTCCGGACGAGGCGCCACTGCCTTCCGATTCGATCATGTGATCGGCAATGGTCGCGAACTCCAGGCTGTTCGCCTGCAATGCGCCTCCCCAGATCAACATGGCGGTCAACAACCCACCCACGCAACTTCCCCTACGACTCATGGCAGCTCCCCAAGCAACGGTGAAAAATCCCGGATGGCACGCGCGCGTGCTCACCTGACCCAACCCGCGCAGATTAGGCGCAAATGTGGTTGCCGTCGAGATGGGGGGCCCTGGAAGGGCAGCGATGGTCCCCGGTGGGCTGTCCTGGTCCTCGGCGCGGCAGGCTCGGCCATGCGGTTGAGCCTTCCTGGGCGCTCGGTCGGCTCGCCGCATTGCCCGCATACCCTTTGGCAGGCCGCGAGCGACAGCCAATCGGGCTGCTTTCCAGACCTAAAAAAAAGCGGCCCGGTTTCCCGGGCCGCGAATCTATTGCTTGCTGCCGATGGGATCAGGCGATGCGGCGACGGATGCCGAAGCCGAGGACCATCAGGCTGAGCGCGATCAGGGCCAGGGTGCTCATCGTCGGTACCGGGATCGAGATGCCAATGACGGCAAACCCGGTCGGGTCGGCGCCGCCGCCGACACTCGGATCATCGGTCGGACGTGTGCTCTCATTGGTGCCGTTGCCATCGGCATCGAAGTTGATGGTGCCCTGATTGGTGATGGTGCCCATGGCGCCCGCATTGATCATCGCATTGATCGTGATCGTCACCGTGCCGCCCGCTGCCGCCAGAGCGCCGTTCCAGGTCACCGTATTGGTGCCGATGGTGGCGAGTGCCGTGCCTGAGCCTGCGCTTGCCGAGACCAGGGTCAGCGAGGCGGGCAGGACATCGACGAACTCATCGCCCGGGTTATCGGCACTGGGCGCATCACCCGAGTTGGTCAGCACGATCGTGTAGACGATGCTGCCGCCCGGCGTGAAGCTGCCGCTCACCGATTTGGTGCCGCTGACATCAGCCGAGCCCATCACCGTGGTCATGTCGGTCGCGCTGTTGTTGCCCGGCACCGGATCGGTCTCGCCGGCACCGATCGTGATGGTGGCGGTATTGCTGATCACGGTGCCATTGGCGGTGGCGCCATTGACCGCACAGCTGGCGGTATAGGTGGCGGTCGCGCTGGCCGGCAGGTTGATCACGTCATTGATGTTGCCGCTACCCGCCGCGGTACAGGT
This sequence comes from Pseudomonadota bacterium, assembly GCA_022843465.1. Lineage (GTDB taxonomy): Bacteria > Pseudomonadota > Gammaproteobacteria > Xanthomonadales > Ahniellaceae > 0-14-3-00-62-12. The sequence continues at coordinate 136,463 of JALHNO010000003.1, forward strand.
ACCACCACCGGCACCGACGCAGGTCCAGTTCACGCTGGTGCACTCGGCCGGGAAGGTGTCCGCGACGGTGGCACCGGTGGCGGTCTGCGGTCCGGTGTTGCCGGCGACAATCGTGTAGGTCAGCGTGCCGCCCGGATTGACCGTAGTGACACCATCGGTCTTGGTGATCGACAGATCCGCCGACAGCACCACCATGTCGGTGTCGGTCGCCGAGTTGTTGCCCGGTGTCGGATCGCTGACGCCGCCGGCTGCTGCCACGGTCGCGGTATTGGCGATCGTGCCGGTGGCGGCAGCGGAGACCGTGCAGGCCGCGGTATAGGTCACGCTGCCGGCCGCCGGCAGATTGACCACGTCATTGATATTGCCCGCACCCGCAGCGGTACAGGTGCCGCCACCGGCACCGGCGCAGGTCCAGTTGACGCTGGTGCACGCGGCCGGGAAGGTGTCCGCGACCGTACTGCCGGGGGCATCGCTGGGTCCGGCATTGCTGGCGGTGATCGTGTAGGTCAGGGTGCCGCCCGGCGCCACGCTCATCACGCCATCGGTCTTGGTGATCGCCAGATCGGCCATCGGCGTCAGCGTGTCGGTATCGGTGGCACTGTTGTTGCCCGGGGCCGGATCAGTGATCGAGGCGGTGACCGTAGCAGTGTTGGCCAGTGAGCCCGTGGCCGATGCCGCGATTGCGCAGCTGGCGGTGTAGGTCGCCGAACCACCCGCAGGCAGATTGACCATGTCATTGATATTGCCCGCACCCGCTGCGGTACAGGTGCCACCACCGGCGCCGACACAGGTCCAGGTGCAGGTCAGGCTGGCCGGGAAGGTATCGGCGACTGTGCTGCCGGGGGCATCGCTGGGTCCGGCATTGCTGGCGGTGATCGTGTAGGTCACCGAGCCGCCCGGTGTAGCGGTTGCCACGCCATCGGTCTTGGTGATCGCCAGATCAGCCATTGGGGTCAGCGAGTCGGTATCGGTGGCGCTGTTGTTGCCCGGCACCGGATCGCTGATCGAGGAGGAGACCGTCGCCGTATTGACCAGGGACCCGGTCGCGGATGCCGCAATCGTGCAGCTGGCGGTATAGGTCGCCGAGCCACCTGCGGGCAGGTTGACGGCGTCATTGATATTGCCCGCGCCCGCTGCGGTACAGGTGCCACCACCGGCGCCGACACAGGTCCAGGTGCAGGTCAGGCTGGCCGGGAAGGTATCGGCAACCGTCGCACCGGTGACGCCATCGGGACCGGCATTGCTGGCGGTGATCGTGTACGTGGTCGAGCCACCCGGTGTGGCAGTTGCCACGCCATCGGTCTTGGTGATCGAAAGATCGGCACTCAGGGCACGGCAGGCCGTGACCGAGACGTCATCGATGGCGAGGCCAGTCAATTGCACCGTGGTGTCGCTGTCCAGATGGAACAGCAGCTCGGTGTTCAAACCTGCCAGGGCGTCCACGCGGGCGGAGTACCGGCTCCAGCCAGACGACTCCGCGATCGCGACGCCGGGATTGCCTACCGTATTGTTCATCGTGGCGGCCAGATGCTCGAACAGCCGCACCGAGTTGGCCGGCATGCCGACCTGCCGAGCATCCACGAAGGCATGATCGAAAGTGGCGCTTTCGATATGGTATCGCTGTGCCCAGTTGACGATGACCGGAGGCGTCAGTCCGGTCAGGTCGATGTTCGGTGAGAGCAGGTCCTGGCTGCTCGAAGCGTTGTAGGTGTTGTCCAGGTCGGTCTTCCAGCAGTTCACGCCGCTGTTGCAGGTCGTGATCGGAATGAAGGTCGGCAATCCACGCTCCCATTCGTCCGCCGTGCCGGAATGGGTGAATCCCGCATCCCCGGCTTCGAAATCGGTTGTGTAGACGGTCTGCGACGCAAATCCTGGCGGGCAGGTCGGTGGTGGCGGCGGCTCGCAGACGGTAATGCTCCAGCTGTTCAGCGTGCCACCATCACCGGTGGCATCGTCGCGGAGCGTCAATGTCCAGTTGCCGCCGGCATCTTCGCCGTCGAACCAGCTCAGCCTGTAGGCGAGCTCGGGTTGATTGCGCCAGGAAGCAGACATCGCAAAGGCGAACGGCAGCGCGGCCTCGTCGTCGAGCACGATATCCATCAGGGTCTGCGGACCGCCGACTGTGGCTGCGCCGATATCGGTGAACAGGCCATTGTCGTTCCCGGCCGGCGAGACCAGGTGAGCGTCGATGTCCTGCATGAAGGTGTGATTGAGGTTGATCGCGACATCAAGATCGGCGATGCGGGGATTGCCCGGTACCATGATCGTGGAGCTCACGGATCCTGGCCCAGTAGGAATGGCAACCGGGGTATCCGTCGACGTGTAGGTGGTGCAAGTACCCGCCGGTGGTACGCGTGGCCGCACCGAAACGCTGAGGTTGTAGGTGGCATTGGCGCCAAGTCCGGCGGCAACGATCGAGTCGACATAGATAAAGTAGGTACCGGCATCCTTCACCGTAAAAAAGAAGGCCTCGGAATTCGGATCGGCTGGCCCAGCACCCGCATTGGCGTCGTTGGCCACAAGAATCTGATTGGCTGGCGGGTTGCCGAAGAGACCGAATCCGAGCCGACCATTCCATACCGCAGCGTCACGCTCCGGATTCATGTCGAGGCTGAGGAACACCGAATCGCCAGCATTCAGGGCGATGCTGAAGAAGTCTGCCTCGCCCGGCGATACCGCCGTGATGGTTCCGGATACATGGCCCGAAGCGGGGATGGGGTTGGCGGTGGCCGACGTGTTGTTGGCCTCGACTTCCGGCGTTGGCGCTGCGGTCTGCAGGCGGAAGTGCAGGTAGTAAGGACGGATGGTGCCGGTGGCGACGTTGTGTCGCACGCGCAGGAAGTAGGTGCCTGGAGCGGGAATCAAGGTGCCGGCAATGCTGGCACTGGATGCGCTGAAGGTGCCGTCATTGAGGTCGTTTTCGAGCACGGTCGTGCCATCGGTGGACAGCACATCAAGGACCGAGTCGCCGGATGCGCTGGCATCAAACAGGGTCTGGGTTGCCGCATACACGCGGTCCCCGGTGTTCGCCGTGAACGAATAGAAGTCCACATCATTCGCCGGGAATACATTGGCCGTGATCAGCTCGCTGCTGCCGGCTATGGCAGTGGCGGTTCCGCTGCTGTTGTTCGGCTCGGACTCGAAAGCGCCGCTGGCGCCACCGGTGACCGAGCGGGTAGCGAGGCCGATCGTGGAAGCGCTGCCCGCGCGTTCGATCGATGTCTCTGGCGGGACGTACTCGACGAGCTCGAGCGCGGCTGGAGATTGCGCCATTGCCATTGAGCTGGCCAGCAATGCAAGCAGGAGGAAGGCGCCGCACACTGTGCTTCGGCGCAGCTCGGAGTCAGACTTGGTCATGTTAATCCCCAGTTTGGACACGAAAGAGAGCGACAGCGCGATGTACGGAGGGCGGTGCCGGCGAGCGTGGTCGGCATACGCTAGCGGCGCAGGCGCTGAACGTCCAGCGCGGGTATCGACCACCTGGCCGCTTCGCGCCTGGCTTCCGGATGGCCTGGGTCCATGCCCAGTGGCAGTCCAGGTCGAGCCGGCTAGGCGCTACCATGCAGCCATGAGAACTGCAGGTACAACGCGAACCGCTTTATATGGCGCCGGTGGACGCATGGGCCGCTCCGTGCTGAGCGCATCCGCCACGTTTGATGGCGTGGATATCGTCGCCGCCCTGGTCCGCGCCCAGTCGGAACTGGTGGATACGCCCGTGAGTGGCGTTCTTGATGCCCAGGGCAATGAACTGCTCCACGTTGCCGCGCTGGACCCGGATCTGGCGGTCGATGTGCTGATCGACTTTTCTGCCGGCGACGCCTTCGACAATGCCCTGGCTATCGCGGTCGAGCACCGGATTGCCTTTGTCAGCGGGACCACGGGTTTGCAGGCCGCCCAGCAACTGGATCTGGAAAACGCTGCCTTGCGTATCCCGGTGCTGTGGGCGGCCAACTTCAGTCTCGGCGTCGCCATGCTGCGCCGACTGTCAGGCGAGGCGGCTGCCGCTCTGGGGCAGGAGTTCCAGGTTGAAATCATCGAGGCGCACCACGCCCTCAAGGAAGACGCCCCCAGCGGTACTGCCCTGGCCCTCGGTCGTGCTGTTGCCGAAGCACGCGGGCGCGGCCTGCATGAGGTCGCGCGGCGCAGCCGGGACGGCATGATCGGTGCCCGCGATCCCGACGAGATCGGGTTTTCGACGATACGTGGCGGCGATATCGTCGGCGAGCATACGGTCATGTTCATCGCGGCCGGCGAGCGCATCGAGCTCAGCCATCGCGCCACTACCCGCGATCTGTTTGCCCGCGGCGCGCTGCGTGCGGCGCAGTGGATCAAGGGCCGCCCGGCCGGGCTGTATTCGATCGAGGACGTGATCTCGGCCTGAGCGCACGACCGCGGCGCCTGCTGAAAGCCGCTCGCAATGCGTGGCGCGCTTCGGATTACCCGCTACAATGAGCGGCCTTCCCGCTCCAGTACCTGGGTTCCGTCCCCAGCTGGTCACGGGCCGGCGCACGGCGGCGTCCAGCAGCCTACGGCGCGCATACCGCGCCCGGCCTCGGACGACACTGTGAGACCTGTCCGATTCACGACGCGTTGTTGACGGAAGTACTCGTCGCTGCGCGCATGCCTGGAACATCGAGATGAGCCAACAGCAAGCCCTGCTCGCCCTTGAAGACGGCAGCCTGTTTCAGGGAATTTCCTTTGGCGCCGATGGCGAGTCAGTCGGTGAAGTGGTGTTCAATACCGCGATGACGGGCTATCAGGAAATCCTGACCGACCCTTCCTATACGCGCCAGATTGTCACCCTGACCTACCCGCATATCGGCAACACCGGCTGCAATCCGGACGACGTCGAGTCGGACGGCATCTGCGCAGCGGGACTGGTGATCCGCTGCCTCACGGACACCAGCTCGCATTGGCGCAGCACAGAGTCCCTCGGCGATTATCTGAAGCGCCATGGCATCCTCGGCATCACTGACATCGACACCCGCCGATTGACCCGTATCCTGCGCGAAAAGGGTGCTCAGAACGGCTGTCTGGTCGCCGGCGCAGCCGCGCGCGACAGCGATGCCGCGCTTGCCAAGGCGCGCGCATTTCCAGGCCTGAAGGGGATGGATCTGGCGCGCGTCGTGTCCACCAGCAAGGCTTACGAGTGGAGCGAGGGAAGTTTCGATCTCGACCTCAGAAGGGCCCAGACCACGGCGCCGACGCGTCACGTGGTCGCCTACGATTTCGGCGTCAAGCGCAATATTCTGCGCCTGCTGGCGGACCGTGGCTGCCGGATCACCGTGGTGCCGGCAGAGACCTCGGCGGCAGATGTTCTGGCGCTCAAGCCCGATGGCGTATTCCTGTCCAATGGTCCGGGTGATCCCGAGCCCTGTGGCTATGCGATTGCCGCGATCCAGGAATTCCTGCGCATCCGGCTGCCGGTGTTCGGCATCTGCCTGGGTCACCAGTTGCTCGGCCTGGCGGCCGGGGCGCGCACCTCGAAGATGAAATTCGGACACCATGGTGCCAATCATCCGGTGATCGATATCGAGACGGGCCAGGTGATGATTTCCAGCCAGAATCATGGATTTGCGGTGGACGAAGCCAGCCTGCCGGCGAATGTCCGTGCCACCCACCGCTCTCTCTTCGACCAGTCGTTGCAGGGCATCGCGCTGAATGATGCGCCTGCCTACAGTTTTCAGGGTCATCCCGAGGCAAGTCCGGGTCCTCATGATGTGACGCGGTTGTTTGATCGCTTCATCGCCGCGATGGCAACATCCGGACAGCGGACTTCGCGGGCGGCCTGACCGGCACTCCGGTGTGGTCGTCGACGGTCCGCAGTTCCAGTTTCCCTTTAGTGCGGAGACCAACCAGTGTTGCGAATCATGCGTTTCCCGTTGCGGTCGTGATCCCCGAGCAGTCCAGAGAGTTTTCCCAAGTGCATAGCCAACCAAAACTCAGCAGCATGCGCGTTGCCCTGGGTCTGCTACTGGTGAGCCTGCTCACGGCCTGTGGTGGCGATGAACCCGCGGCCGAGCCGGCGCTCATCCCGCCAGCGATTGTCGATGAGACGGAAGAACCCGTGGTTGATCCCAGTATTCCGCAACCCGATGCGGCGATTGAGGCGGTCGTAGTCGATGCGGACAGTGCAACCACGGTGGCGGGCGATGAGGGGCGGGTACCCACACCCGAGGCGCCGGTCATCGAGGCGGTCGCCTACGACGATCTCGCCTATGTCGAGGGTGAGCGGGTCATCATCCGCACCCAGATGGGTTCGACACGCGAAGGCGTGCTGAAGCGCTTTCTCAATACCGGTTTGAAGGTCGTGGTGAACGAGCGCGGCCGGGAAATCGAACTGGATATGCCGCGGTCGACCATAGCGGACGTCAAGGTGGTCTGGACCAGGGCCCAGGGCGCCGCGCCGGTACCCGCACCGGCGCCCTGAGCAAACGCTGAATCATCCGGGCTGCGATGGCACCCTGCGCCAGGGCGCGAAAAGCCGCAGGCTTGCGGCGGTCTGGCAGACGCCAGGTGGGGTGGCGAAGTCGTGGCGATGACCAGTTCCGGGGTTCCCTGAGGCGATCGCAGCGCCGGCCTGAGCTGCATCATTGCTTGGTCGCAGCGGCGCTTGCCGGTAGAATCGTCGGCATCCCCCGCCACTGGTTGCCCTGACATAAAAGCAGGGCAAATTGCTCATGCCCAAGCGTTCCGATATCCAGACGATCCTGATCATAGGCGCTGGCCCCATCGTCATCGGGCAAGCCTGCGAGTTCGACTACTCCGGAGCCCAGGCCTGCAAGGCGCTGCGCGAGGAGGGTTACCGGGTTGTCCTGGTCAATTCGAATCCGGCGACGATCATGACCGACCCGGACATGGCCGATGCGGTGTACATCGAGCCGATCAACTGGCGTACGGTCGAGCGCATCATCGAAAAGGAGCGTCCGCACGCCCTGTTGCCGACCATGGGTGGCCAGACTGCATTGAACACCGCGCTCGATCTGGCCGATCAGGGCGTGCTCGAGAAATACGGCGTTGAACTGATTGGCGCCTCGCGCGACGCGATCCGGATGGCCGAGGACCGCGCGCTGTTCCGCACCGCGATGATCGAGATCGGACTGGACTGCCCGCGCGCCGAGATTGCGCGCAGTCTCGAAGAGGCCATCGACATCCAGACCCGGGTCGGCTATCCGACCATTATCCGCCCGAGCTTCACTCTCGGCGGCAGCGGCGGCGGCATCGCCTACAACCGCGAAGAATTCATCGACATCATCAACCGCGGCCTGGAATTGTCGCCGGTCACCGAGGTGCTGGTCGAAGAGTCCGTGCTCGGCTGGAAAGAGTACGAGATGGAGGTGGTCCGCGACAGCAAGGACAACTGCATCATCGTCTGCTCCATCGAGAACTTCGATCCGATGGGCGTACATACCGGCGACTCGATCACCGTAGCGCCGGCGCAGACCCTGACCGACAAGGAATACCAGCGCCTGCGCAATGCCTCGATTGCGGTGCTGCGCAAGATCGGCGTCGATACCGGTGGCTCGAATGTGCAGTTCGGGGTCAACAGCGAAGACGGCCGCGTCGTCGTCATCGAAATGAATCCGCGCGTCTCGCGTTCGTCGGCACTGGCATCCAAGGCCACCGGCTTCCCGATCGCCAAGATCGCCGCCAAGCTGGCGGTGGGTTACACCCTGGATGAGCTCAGCAATGACATCACTGGTGGTCGTACGCCGGCGTCGTTCGAGCCGGCCATCGATTACGTGGTCACCAAGATTCCGCGCTTCGCCTTCGAGAAATTCCCGGCCGCCGATTCGCGGCTGACGACCCAGATGAAATCGGTAGGCGAAGTCATGGCGATGGGCCGCAGCTTCCCGGAGTCGTTGCAGAAGGCGCTGCGCGGGATGGAAACCGGCAAGGATGGCCTCAATCCTACCGATATCGACTGGACCACCGAAGACGGCATGGTCGAGCTGAAGCGGCAGATGCGTGAGCCGGGTCCGGATCGCCTGTTCTATGTCGCCGACGCGTTCCGTGCCGGCCTGTCGCGCGACCAGATCTACGCCCTGTGCCGGATCGATCACTGGTTCCTGGTCCAGATCGAGGAGCTGATTGCGACCGAGCAGGCCGTGGCTGAGCGCGGCCTCGGTGCGCTCGATGCCGATCGGCTGCGCTTTTTGAAACGGCAGGGCTTTTCCGATTCGCGGCTGGCGACGCTGACCGGAACCAATGAAGATGCCATCCGTCATCTGCGTCGCGCGCTGAATGTGCGTCCGGTCTACAAACGCGTCGATTCCTGCGCGGCCGAGTTCGCCACCCATACCGCGTACATGTACTCGACCTACGAGGACGAATGCGAATCCGAGCCCAGCGATCGCGCCAAGATCATGGTGCTCGGTGGTGGTCCCAATCGCATCGGCCAGGGCATCGAGTTCGATTACTGCTGCGTGCATGCGACGCTGGCGCTGCGCGAAGATGGCTACGAGACCATCATGGTGAACTGCAATCCGGAGACCGTTTCCACCGATTACGATACGTCCGACCGTCTCTACTTCGAACCGCTGACGCTCGAGGATGTGCTCGAGATCGTCGACAAGGAGAAGCCGCGCGGTGTCATTGTGCAGTACGGTGGACAGACGCCATTGAAGCTGGCGCGCGCACTTGAGGCCAATGGTGTGCCGATCATCGGCACCAGTCCTGATTCCATCGATCTTGCCGAGGATCGCGAGCGTTTCCAGAGTCTGATCCAGTCGCTGGATCTGATCCAGCCGCCCAACCGCACCGCCCGTCATCCGGAAGAGGCGATGGCACTGGCGCGCGAAATCGGCTATCCGCTGGTGGTGCGCCCGAGCTATGTGCTCGGTGGTCGCGCGATGGAAATCGTCTACGCCGATGTCGATCTCAAGCGCTACATGACCGAGGCGGTTAGAGTTTCCAATGATTCCCCGGTGCTGCTCGATCGCTTCCTCGACAATGCCGTCGAGGTGGATGTCGACGTGGTCGCCGACGCCGAGGGCAATGTCTTCATCGGCGGGATCATGGAGCATATCGAAGAAGCCGGTGTGCATTCGGGCGACTCGTCGTGCTCGCTGCCGCCGTATTCGCTGAGCCCGGAGTTGCAGGACAAGCTGCGCGAGCAGGTCACCCGGATGGCGCGTGCGCTGAAAGTGGTTGGCCTGATGAATACCCAGTTCGCCATCCAGGGCGACACCATCTTTGTGCTCGAGGTCAATCCGCGCGCATCGCGCACGGTGCCGTTCGTGTCGAAGGCGACCGGTATTCCGCTCGCCAAGGTGGCGGCCCGCTGCATGGTCGGCAAGTCGCTGGTGGCCCAGGGCTGTGTCAGCGAGGTGATTCCCAACTACTACTCGGTCAAGGAAGCCATCTTCCCGTTTGCCAAGTTCCAGAACGTCGATCCGATACTTGGCCCGGAGATGCGCTCGACCGGCGAGGTGATGGGCGTCGGGCGCAATTTCGGCGAAGCCTTCGCGCGGGCCCACGAGGCCGCCAATATCCAGGCGCCGCGCGTCGGCAAGGTATTCATCAGTGTCCGTGATGCCGACAAGCCGCGGATCCTGAATGTCGCGATGGAGCTGGTGCGCCGCGGCTACAGCGTGGTCGCGACGCATGGCACCTGCGACTACCTGCTGGCACAGGGGATCGCCTGTGAGCGCATCAACAAGGTCGCCGAGGGACGACCGCATGTACTCGACATGATCAAGAACGACGAGATCGTCTTCATTGTCAACACGACCGAAGGCAAGCAGGCGATCGCGGATTCCTTCTCGATCCGCCGCGGCGCCCTGCAGCACCGGGTCACCTATTCCACTACCGTGACCGGCGCCCGCGCCCTGGTGCATTCGCTGGATCACCGCGATACCGGTAGAGTCAATTCATTGCAGGAACTGCACAAGGCATTGCGAACATGAAACGAGCACCCCTGACCCAGGCCGGCGTCGAACGCCTGCGCAACGAACTGGAGCGTCTGAAAAGTGTCGATCGCCCGCGCATCATCCAGGCGATTGCCGAGGCGCGCGCGCACGGCGACCTGAAGGAGAATGCCGAGTATCACGCCGCCCGTGAACAGCAGGGTTTTGCCGAAGGCCGCATCCAGGCCATCGAAGCCGCGCTGTCGTTTGCGGAAATCATCGATGTCAGCAAACTCAATGCCGGCACGCGCATCGTGTTTGGCGCCACTGTGGATCTGGTGGACCTGGACACCGATGAGGAAGTGACCTACCAGATCGTGGGTGAGCTCGAGGCCGATATCAAGCAGAACCTGATTTCGGTCAATTCGCCAATGGCACGTGCCCTGATCGGCAAGAGTGAGGGCGACACGGCGGAGCTGGTTGCTGCGCGCGGAACCCGCAATTTCGAGATCGCGGGCGTGCGCTACGCCTGAGCCGAGACCATGCCCGGCCGCGTTCACGCAATCCAGCAAGCCCGATCTGCCGGGTATCGTTGGCCGCGGGATGGGCGTGCATGAGCGGCGCGCTGCTCCTGCTGCCGGCACTGGGCCGTGTGCATGCGGCGTCGCCAGCGCATCCTCTGTGGAGTGTGCTCGGTCGTGGCGACCGGATGGCCGGCAGTTCGAGCAGCCCTGAACTGGTACCGGCCTCCGCCTTCGAGGTCGTTCCGTCGGCGTTCTCCGCCGCAGCCGTCAGCCGGCTGGCCGAGGTGGGCGACGCCGGTTCCCATGTCTGGCTGCGCGCCGACCCGTGCTGGTTGCAGCCCGATATGAGCAGTCTGCGGATGATGGCCTGGGGCGATATGCGGCTGACGCCAGCAGACGCGGAAGATCTTCTGGGCGTGTTGCGGCCGCTGTTCGGTGATGCCGGATTCGAACTTTCGGTGCCGCATCCGGATCGCTGGTATCTGCGCCTGGCGCCGGGCTCGGAACCGCCGGCATTCTCAGCGCCGATGGCCGTGCTCGGTGATGACGTCGAGCGACATATTCCAGCGGGCAGTTCGGGGCTGCACTGGCGCCGCCTGCTCAACGAAACCCAGATGAGTCTGCATCAGCATCGCGTCAATGTACGCCGTGCTGGCGCCGGCCTGGCGCCGGTGAACAGCGTCTGGTTCTGGGGTGGTGGCCGCTTGCCCAATCGCGTCCGTGCCACCAGAACACATTATTTCTCGGATGATCTGCTGATGCGCGGGCTGGCCGCACAGGCGAATCTCGGCTGCGAGGCGTCTCCTGCTGCGCTGGATCCCGCGGCCGACTATCGCGATGTCTGTGTCGATCTCAGAGCGCTATCAGCGTCCGCACTGTTCGCCGACTGGATCGAGCCGATGCTGAGCGCGGGTGCCCTCGGTACCAGGGACTGCATGCTGGCCTTCGACTGCGGTGCCGTCTTCGGCCTGCGCAGGGTGCAGCGCTGGCGGTTCTGGCGACGGCCCTTTCGGTTGCCGACTGCGACTGCGGATTCATCGCAGTGAGTGTGCGCCCGATTGTTCGACGCGAGGTCGCGCCGGATCATCCCATGCTCGCCGCGGCTGGCGTCCATCCCATCCTGCGCCGGGTCTACGCCACCCGCGGCATCCAGTCCGCCGAGGAATTGGACCTGCGTCTGGGCAGCATGCACAGCCCGCAGGCGCTGGGTGGGCTCGACGCGGCCTGCACCCTGTTGATCGAGGCGCTGGATACAGGGCAGTCGATCCTGATCGTCGGAGATTTCGACTGTGACGGCGCCACCGGTACCGCGGTCGCGATGCGTGGCCTGCGCATGCTGGGTGCGGACCGGATTGCCTTTCGCATCCCTGATCGCTTCATCCACGGCTATGGCCTGAGTGCTGCGCTGGTGGCCGAGCTTGTGGGGGCGCCGCCGGATCTCCTGATCACGGTCGACAATGGCATTGCCTGTCTGGCCGGCGTCGCCGCCGCGAAGGCGCTCGGTTGCCGCGTGATCGTCACCGATCACCATCTGCCGGGCCCGCAATTGCCAGGCGCGGATGCGATCGTCAATCCGAATCTGGAGGCCGATTTGTTCCCCAGCAAGGCCCTGGCCGGCGTCGGCGTGATGTTCTACCTGCTGCTGGCTTTGCGCGCCCGCCTGCGCGCGCTGGGGCGCTTCCAGCAGGGCACGGCGGAGCCGGATTTTTCCTGCCTGCTGGACCTGGTTGCGGTCGGCACTGTTGCCGATTTAGGTGCGGGTGCCCACTGGACACTTTCTCGAAGGTTTTCCTCGAGGGCAATATGCCTTCGTTCTTCTCCTCCAGGCAAAGCTCTTGCACTTGCGTGAATGTTTATTTCATAGGATGCTTGTGGAACTAAAAATAATATAGACATCAACCTGTTGCGATGAATGTAGACCAGTTGCAGCAGAATAATGTGTCCCTGCTGGCCTATAAGGTCTCGGCGTTCCTGGATACATCCAACGTCCCCCGGCATGTTGTGACTAGTCGGCAGACGGGGGCTCCCGGGGTTGCTGCTTCGTTGTACGAGTCGTATCTCGCTCTGAGGTCCGATTCGGCCAAGTCCCGATCCGCAATGCTCTACGCTCTGGCGAGCCTCTACTCGTGGGCTGAGTTCACCGAGCTTGAGTTCGATCTGGACGCCCGGCTGATCGGCGGTCTGGGATTGTCAGCGACAGAAGTGACAGCATTCTCTGCGTGGCTTCGGGTGCGGCTCTCGGGCAGCAAGAGAGCAGTCCTTCCAGCGACCGCGAGGGGCAACTACAACCAGATCTTGCACTTCTGTCGGCAAGCTTGCGTCCACTTCATCACTCAGTACGGACCTGTCTCTGACCTATCGGTCGATCGTGTTCGCCAAATTGAGCTTCTGGTGCGAGCTCAGGAGAGGGTATGGCAAAAGGCGAGGGTCAAGAATCGCAACCAACGCGTTGCTCCTGACCTCACCGATGATGAACTTCGTCGCATAGAAACCTATCTGCTACCAGCGAACCGCGCAGCGGAAGTGGGTGAGGCTATCGCGCACCGTGACTATCTGATCTGGAGACTCACGATTGAGTTCGGCTTGCGAATTGGCGAAATCTTGAGTCTGAGAATTCAGGATTGTCCATCAGCAGGCCGAGACTTCCTCAGCATTGTCCGCATCGAAGAGCGGGAAGGCGACGCTACTGATCCCAGAGGCGCCAATGCGCCCCGTCCAAAAACGCTCAGCCGAGACCTTCGTTCGCTCTGGCAGCACTCGAACGCTTTCAAGCAGATTGGTCTGTATGCGACTCGGTTCCGCCGAGCGCGCGTTCATGAACACGGCCGCTATGTATTCCGTTGGTTGCTTCCTCATCCGTTCCTGCTGGTTGGTGCAAAGGGGATGCCGCTTTCGGTAAGCACAACGAACGATGTCGCGAGCGCGATCAAGCGCGCAACCGGCATCGATTTTCACTGGCATCTCGGTAGACACGCGTTCTTCAATCGAATGTATCTGAATGCCAAGTCGAATCAGGAACTCCAGGACTTGGTCTACTGGGGTGGATGGGAGAGCGATAAGAGTCTGCTGATCTACTCGCGTCGCGCTCGCGCTGACCGTGCGCGAGGAGTAATGAAATCTGAGAACGAGAAGTGCGCATGGATGGCACTGAGCTGATTCTCGATCCCTCAACAGGTCTCTGGATGCGCGGTGACGGCGCCAAGTACCTGCGAAATGAGTTTGACCCAGACAATCCCGTCTGGATCGACGTCACGTCGGACGTGTGGACGTATAGCTTCGGGGGTGCTGGGCGTCGGCTTGACTGGAGCAAGGGTGCCCTACCGACCTCATTGGTCGTCGACCTGCAGGTGTTGGCGCTCGACTACCTACGAACAAGGGCACCGACTTGGTCACTGAACCTGCAACGGCTACTACCGGCGCTCGCAAAGAACGCCGCCGCGCATGGAATTGATCTTGCGAGCGGATTGGGAGCCATTTCGGTCAAGGAGTGGGTGCTGATCTGGCAGGGCTTGAATTTCGAGTCCAGGACAATGGTCCGTGCGTTTTATCGGGCCATGAGCGATCTGTCGATGCAAGGTGCTCGCAACGAGATTGCGCTTGAACTAGAGGATTGGGTTGCCTGGCCTCAGCCGGCCGGCATGCGTGACGTCCTTGGTTGGCACAAAGAGAGAGGGGCGCTCACCTCTGCGGAGGCCGAACTTGTCAGGCGTATTTTCGCCACATCTCGGCCGCACGAAACCGCAACCTTGGCGATGACCCGAGTGTGGGGTTGGATGCTTTTCGAAACCTATAAGCGCCCATCGCAGTTACTAGGGATGGCGAAGGACGCGCTACTTGAGGTTCAAGGGCAGCGGCCACAGTTCTTCCTTCGAGTCCCGAAGGTAAAAGCCCAAACGGGCGACAATGCTGCCCTGTGGCCGATCAGCGGCGCGCTGGCGAGCGCGATTCGACACGTTTCCGCACTCCCTGTCATTCGCGAGCTTCAAGACTTTTTCAATCGTCTGGTCGTTCTTCCGGGGAGGAAGCGAATCGAAGGTGCCAACGGGAGGACCTGGGACGAAGCAGAGTATGGGCTAAGCGTACCTATGGACTGGCACCTTCACGGGCGGGTGCCAACAACGAGAATGATCCGAGCGATCGACGCCCTTTTCGAGGCGGAGCCTCTAATGAGCCCACGGACGGGTCGCCCGCTGCGTCTGGGCGCGAAGCGAATTCGCCATACCGGCGGCACAAAGCTCGCCATGCAGGGAACGCCACTCGAAGACATTCAAACAATCTTTGAGCACGACGATCCATCGTCCGCGCAGGCTTACATCGATGCGGTTGCTTCGGAGCTCATTCCTGCGGTGGAGCGATCGGATCGTGCCCTTGGCGGTTTGTTCGCCGGGCTCAACGAGGCGTTCTTCCGCGGCAAGCTGGTTGACAAGGTCGGGGAAAGGCCGGTGTTCGTGCCAGATTTCAAAGGCACTCCCGCACTCGTTGGATCTTGTGGCCGTAATTCCGCATGCCCAACGCACCCCTTCTGGGCGTGCTACGGGGGATGTCCGAACTTCCAAGCCTGGCGTCAGGCAGACCATAGCCATTCGCTCACTTTCGTTGAGCGTGAGCATGCGCGATGGAGTGCCGCGGAGGCTGGAAAGGAACGGAGCAAATTGGGCAAGGATTTTGAGCAGACGTTCGCGGGAATCATTGAAGTAATTCACGCAATTGAAACCGAGAGAAAATCATGAGCGCTGTGGACCTGAGGGCGTGGATCGCTGAGCACTCTCCTGGCTCGGCGCTTATCGATCTCGTTGATCAGTTACTGAAAGCGCTTCCGATCGCATCAGAGTTTCAACGCGATCGATGGAATATCGTCGGGTGGAAGATGCGCCCTGGAAACGGGCGAGCTTTGTATCTGTACTTCGACAAGATCTCTAACAGCGACCTCCGTGTTGTGAGCAAGATCTGGGTCTTACACGGCCGGCACGCGGGCAACGTGGCGCATGGTGCGGCATTCGGAAGAGTTGATGCGCTCACGTTCTTGGATCGCGTCGTCGGAAACAAGCCGCTTCGCAAGTTGAACAATGCTGACTTTCTGAAAGCAGAGAAGCTCCTACGAACCAAGCGAAGCGAAGCCGGCGCCTACGGCCTTTCGAAAACGCTTGGAGCCTTCTCCGCCTGGCTCAACCTGCGTACGGGGCTAAGACTGAGCTATGTCAGCCGAATCAAGAAGCGGAATCGTCACGGGCGTGGCGCCAACGACATTGGGCGACGCGAGAAACTAATTCCAGACCAGGTTATTCGCGACTTGATTGGTGCCAACAAGCGCGACGACATCTCTCAGTACGATCGCTTCTTCCTGCAGATCCTCGTGTTGGATGTGGGAGCAGGTTTTCGGGTTGGTGAGCTGGCCCATCTGCCAGCGGAGTGTTTGCTGGAGGAAAACGGCGCGCTACAGATTCTGTATCTCCCCGAGAAGCGCGGAAAGCCGGTACCGAAGGTTGTTCCGCCATCGCTCGCGCCTGCGGTGCGACAAGCCGTGGAGAACCTACAGTTGTGGACCGCCGACGCCCGGGCAACGGCCGAGGCCTGGCGCCGGAAGCGACCACTCGACTGGCGAGCGATCTCAGATAACGAAGAGGCCGCCTGCTATTTCGTCGGAAAGTTCGCTCACGAGTGGACAGCCGATCCGAACAACCAACTCGCCACCGCTAGCGGCGCCTATCATCGATACAAGCGCAAGTACTTCGATGTTGTCGGGATGCTCCAGGAGTGCGACGGGAACTTGTCGGAGCTGGCTCGGCGATTAGATGTGACTTGGATGGCGCTGCAACGCATGTTGCGCGAGCAACAAAGCGCGATGGACGGGAGGCCTATTGCGCTGATGGCAAACGGCCAGTTGATGGCACGGTTTGTAGGAGACCGCCGAGCGATCAACGAGAAGCGCATTAAGCTTCATACCGGTACCACGGTGTACCGAAGATACGCATCCGTGAGATCGATCGTGAAGGAGGCCCAATCGTTTCAGATGCGAGGCGAAACCTTTCCACAGCCTACGCACTCGGCCGAAATGGAGGCCGCATATCGACGATCTTTCACGCTGGTTCGAGATGTCAATGGAAAGTCGATCCTTGAGGCTCATGAGGCGTTGCTACTGAAGCATAGGCCTGGAAAGGAAGATGATTTCCTGGCCATCACCGCGAACGACCTGGCAAAGTGGCTATACAAAAAGGGGCAAGGGAGCGTATTCGAGCGCTTGGGGATCATCGACCCAAGGACCAATGCGATAGCCAAGTTTACGTGGCACGACGTGCGTCACTGGCTAGACACGCAGTTCGAGCGTGGCGGACTGACGCAGCAACAGATTGCGCTCATCTTCGGTCGTAAGGACGTTAGGCAGAATTCCGTCTATGACCAAACGTCGAGTCGCGAGCGCGCGAGCCGTCTTCAGGATGCGGTCCGCAACGGACAACTTGTCGGACTGATATCCGACACGTATTCGCGCCTCGCCGACATATCCAGAGATGAGGCCGAACAGTACTTGGAGGCGGCGATGCGCATGGTCAACATCATGCCGCATGGTCTTTGCACATTGAACTGGGCGATGAGTCCGTGCCCACACTTTCTTAGCTGCTTCACATGTGGCGGCGACCAAAAGGACGAGGGGCCGTGCGAGCACCTCCTTGTCGACGGCAACGATCGCAGCCAGGTTGAAGAGGTGCGGCGACTGCGCAGGGAGGCGCAGACCGCATTGGGCGTTGTGCCAAGAGAATCACCGATGTTCGATCACTATCTTCGCGTGTTCACGAATACATCGCTGAAGCTCGAGCGCCTTGGCGTGGGGGTGGGCAATGACTAAGCAGCTGCGTGGTGATGCCCTGGCGAGTAGGATCAAAGAAGCTATCGCGGAGTTGGCGTCAGAGGCCGCTAAGGAAGGCCGGCCGTTCGTCTTCAACGCAAGCAAGCTGGCCGAGCTCGTGCCGGCGTCACGGACAACGCTACGCCGGTACGACGGCGTCGTAACCTCGGAGCTCCAGGCACTGCGCGCCGGACGGCGCACGAGCTCAGGCTTGGCGGCGACGGCGAGCCTGCACGAAGAGGTCAGCCGGCTCCGAGCTAAGCAGGAGGTCCTTGAGCGTGAACTCAGTGCGCTGCGAAGGCATCACGTTGAGATCTATCGCCAGTTTCAGACGCACTCGGTCGACGTCGCTCCACTGATTCGGCCCGTTTTGGAAGCTGAGTGCGTCAGTTCTGGGCGTTGCTTGTTCTGTGGCGCTGACTGGAAGCCCGGGGACTCGCCCAAGAGCAACGTCGTGCGTATGCGTGGCAAGCGGAAGGAGCACGGCGAATGAGTACCGTAGATCCTGTCGACAGCCGGTCTGGCCGAGGGGCGACGCGGATCTCGCTGGTCCAGCGTTCAAGGGATCGGACAGTTGAGATCAGCGCACTCGCTGAGGGGTTCACGTCGTTCCAGGCGTCGCTGCTGGCAGGGAGGCTCACGGCAACAGACCGAGGACTTGCGGCCGTGGTGGCACCACGACTGTCGGATCTCGACACGCCGCATTTGTTGCCAGACATCGCCTGCGCGGCGAGTCACATAGCAGATGCAGTTGAGAGAGAACGACCAATTGCCATCGTGACAGACCATGATGCCGATGGTGCCACTTCCCACGCGATCATTCGGCTTTGCTTGGTGAGCTGGGGAGTGAACGCTTCGCGGCTGTCAGGCTTCATCTCCCACCGCATGAAGGAAGGCTACGGTGTTAGTCACGCACTCGTTGAGCGCCTCCTTCCCGAACTGCAGCCCGGGACGTGCGTAATCACGGCGGACCAAGGGAGCTCAGACGAGCAACGCATCGCCCTTTTGCGGGCGGCCGGGCACGTAATTGTTGTGACGGACCACCATGGGGTCCCCGACGAAGGGCCTCCGGCATCGGCACACGCAGTCGTCAATCCCGTTCGTCGCGATAGCCAATTCCCTGATAAGTCAATCGCAGGGTGTCACACAGCGCTTCTGGTGATGGCAGCAGTCCGTGATCAGTTGATCGCGCGCGGCTGTTTGGCCAAGACGGCGATGCGGGCGTCAGACTTCCTCGATCTCTGTGCGGTCGGGACCGTGGCAGATGCGTCCACGCTTGGTGGGTCTCTCAACAATCGCGCCATCGTCAGGCATGGACTAAAGTTGATGAACGGCCAGCCGAGGGCATGCTGGCGTGCGTTCCGCCGACTCTTGAACAAGCAAGATCACTTTGTGAGCAGTGATATCGCGTTCCAAATGGCCCCGAGGATCAATGCCAGAGGGCGTTTGGGCGACGCGATGCTCAGTGTCGACTTTCTCACTTCGTCGGATGAGGAAACGGCGTTTTCGATTCTTCAAGAGCTGGACGAGAACAATCGTCAGCGTCGCGGGATTGAGCGAGAGAACACCCAAGTGGCAATGGTGGCTGCTGAGCTTGCGGTTGCGGAAGGTCGTGTGGGGCTTTGTCTATGGCTAGGAGATCAAGGGCACGCCGGTGTTCACGGAATCTGTGCAAGCCGAATCGTTGAGCGGTTCGGTCGCCCAACGATCTGCCTTTCGCCTGTCTCCAGTGCTCCCGAATACGTTACAGGGTCAATCCGAAGTACAGAGCGCGTTCACGTTCGAAACGTTCTGAGCGCAATTCAAGCCAAGCATCCGAACCTACTGGTTGGGGCAGGCGGGCATGCGGGCGCCGGCGGTTTGCGTGTTCGGCGAGTGGACGTGCCCGATCTAGTAGAAGCGTGGGACCGTTTCGTCAGAGAGATATACGCCGATGGCCGTCCCGAGCCAAGACTCTTGGTCGATGGGGACATTGAACGCCCATCTAATGAGCACGTAGAACAGATTCAAGCGCTGGAGCCGTTTGGTCGTGGATTCGAAGCTCCGGTGTTCTGCGGGATCTGGGCGGTCAATGCTGTGAGAGCCATTGGCGACGGGACTCATCTGAAGCTCGAGCTGTCTCGAGGTCCTGATCTCTATGACGCGGTCTGGTTTGGAGCCAAAGGCGCTAAAGACCCGCTCCCTGTCGTCGTTGGTCAAGCGATCGAGGCCGCCTATACCGTCGAGTCGAATGTCTACAAAGGGGCTCGGCGTCTTCAATTGCAAATCCGAATGGTGCGGACTCCGCATAGGGACCCATAACCTCTGTCTCGAATGGTGAGACTAGCCCGCTGGAAGATGGCAACCAGAAGCCATTGCCAAGGGCGCAAGGGTGAATACATATGCGAGCTGTTCCGTTCATTGGGATGGTACAGCTAGTCTGCCGAGACCTGAGGTGGAGTTGAGAATGACAGTCGCGGAGATGTTCTCGGAGTTTGTCGGCAATCTCGCTATCTCGAACACTGAGACCATCAGCACTCGTTACGGCGAACTGACCGCGGCCCTCAACAAGCAGTTCCGCGATACAGAGTCGAAGGAGGCCAACACGCTTCAGGTCGGATCATTCGGCAGGAAAACCGGTATCAACGGTATCTCCGACCTAGACATGCTGTACATCATGCCGAAGGGCAAGTGGGACGACTACAACAAGTCTGGTGGCCAGCTAGAGCTGCTGCAGGACGCCAAGGACGCAATCCTGAAACGCTACCCGAATACAAAGGTGCGCGTGGATCGGCTGGTGGTGACGGTTACGTATACCGACTTCCACGTCGAAGTTCAGCCCGTCTTCGAGCAGGACGATCAGAGCTATAAGTACCCTGACACGAAGAATGGTGGATGCTGGAAGGTCACGAAGCCCAGGGAGGAGATGAAAGCGGTCGCTGACCTTGATGCCGCCAAAAATGCGAACCTGCGTCGTCTATGCAAAATGGCGCGGGCCTGGAAGAACAAGCATGGTGTCGCGATGGGTGGGCTGCTCATCGACACTCTCGGCTACAACTTTCTGAGTTCCACCGCCGCTTACGACACGAAAAGCTACCTGTACTACGACGAACTGAGTCGAGACTTCTTCAAGTACCTTTCCGAGGAGCCGGATCAGAGTGAGTATGCCGCCCCCGGAAGTCGTCAGCGAGTAAGGGTCAAGAAGAAGTTTCAGCGTAAAGCAAGAAAGGCCCACCAGCTTTGCCTAAAGGCGATTGATGCCGAGGGGCAGGCGAATGTCAACGAGAAATGGAAGAAGGTCTACGGACGGCCGTTCCCGTCGGCTCCAGCAAGATTGACCGAGGCGCGCAGTGCGCTGAGTTGGGATGACACAGAAGAGTTCATCGAGGACCGGTTCCCTGTGGATGTCTGCAGCTACCTCAGGATTGACTGTGAGGTGAAGCAAAATGGTTTCCGAAAGTTTTTTCTGAGCGACATGCTCTCCAGACTTATCCCGCTGAAATCGAACAAGAAGCTTCGATTCTGGGTGGCGGAGATCTCTGTCGACAAGCCTTACGAGATCTACTGGAAGGTGTTGAATCGAGGGGATGAAGCCGAGCGGCGGAACTGCATTCGAGGCCAAATTATTGCGGACCGAGGGAGCATGGAAAAGACCGAGGAGACATCGTTCCGCGGTGACCATGTTGTCGAGTGCTACTGCGTTAAGGACGGCGTCGTCGTAGCGAAGGACCGTATTCACGTCCCAATCCAGGCGGATGGGAGTGACTACGACTGAGCTTCGGCAGCCCCAAGTCAGGCTAGCGCGTCTGGCGACTCTTGGCGCTGATCTTCCGATCTCGTGCCTTGGCACGCAGCTGCAGGAACTGCTGGAAGGCGCTCTCGGCGGCGATGCCCAGCGCCTCACACCACTCTGCGAACTCAACGACATCGAGTCTCCGCTCGCCACGCTCGACCTTGGACACGAACGTCTGTGTGTTCCCCAGTCGCTCACCGACTTCGGACTGCGTGAGCCCGGCCTCCGCCCGCCAGGATCTGAGGAGGTCGAGGAAAGCCTGGTATCGGCGGTGGTGAGTGGACTGGGCCATGCGGTTGCCGGGTGTTGGCACCGCAAGCTAAAGTTGGTCTTCGAATAGTCCAAAATCGGCTTTTTGCCGAGGGTTAACTGTGGAATGGAGTCTTGCATCGCCCAGAGGAGCTCAAGCGGCTCCACCGTACGTTGAGGTGCGTGAGCTCGGGCTCTTCGGCGCCATGGCCCTGCTCGCAATGCTTGAGGCGGGCGCTGACCCCGGTTTCCGCCACCTGCGCCGCCTCTCCGGCCGGGGAGCGAGGCTGGCGCCCCATCAGGACCTGCGCCACAGAATCCTATGCGCCCTGCTGGAGACCGGCGTCCTGATGCCTGCGGCGCCTCGTCGACTACGGTTGGACGCGACGCTGGCAGACCCGGTCTGGGACACCGCCAACCTAGAGGAGGCTGACTGGGCGGTTCGGTGGAGCGACACCTCTCGCGGATCGCTCCCCATGCATCTACGGAGCTACCTCGACGAGTTGCCGGGCACGGATCACAACCGCGAAGTCCTGATGGACACTTGGATTGCTCTGGCGAAAGCGGAGTGCCTCGCTTTCGGCGCGTATGCACTCTCGGCGCATCGGATGGATTCGACCATTGCGATGGCCGCCGAGCCGGCACTGGGCCCGATTCTCGCTCAACGTTTGCGTATTTCGGGCCATCGTGACCGCTCATTTCGGTAAGGCGTGACCGGTCGTTTCGGTAAGGCGTGACCGCCTGTTTCGGTCGATCGTGACCGATTTTGGCCGTGTTCCGAAATCATCGGTCACGGCTTACCGAGATGGCTGGGTTTGTTGTGCATGACATCAACGCATCGGCATCCTGCTCGGTTTGGAGTGGGAAGTGCCGACACCGAGAATGGCTATGCGCAAGATCAAGGAATGTCTCCGCCTGAAGCTGGAGTGCGGCCTATCGAATGAACTGGTCGCTCGAGCGATGGGCTTGTCGAAGGGCGTGGTCAGCAAGTACGTGTCGCGTGCGGGCGCGCAGGGGCTGGACTGGCCTATGCTGTCGGCGCTGGACGAGTCACAGATTGAGTCGCGTCTGTGCGCGCCGGTTCCTGTTGTGCGCGGCGAGCGTGTGCCGATTGACCTGCCAATGGTGCATCGCGAACTGCGCCGGAAGGGGGTGACGCTGCAACTGCTGTGGCAGGAGTACCTGGAAGCGAATGCGGACCGAGCGACGTACCGATACACCCAGTTCTGTCAGCACTATCACGACTATGCCGCGTCTCTGCGGCGCTCGATGCGCCAGGTGCATCGAGCTGGCGAGAAGCTGTTCATCGACTACGCCGGACAGACGGTAGCGATCGTCGATCCGGACACGGGCGCGACGCGTGCCGCGCACATCTTCGTGGCCGTGCTCGGTGCGTCGAACTACACCTATGCCTGCGCGACCGCGGGTGAGGCTCAGGGCGATTGGCTGCGTGGACTGACGCAGGCGTTTGCATTTATCGGCGGTGTACCGGCCCTGGTGGTGCCGGACAATCCGCGGGCGCTGATCGCATGTCCGAATCGTTACGACCCGGAGCCGAACCTGGCGGCGTTGCGTTGCGCTGGACACTTCGGCACGGCCATCCTGCCTGCGCGACCGCGGCGCCCGCAGGACAAATCCAAGGTCGAAGTCGGTGTGCAGGTGGTTGAGCGCTGGATCCTCGCCCGTTTGCGTCACCAAGTATTCTTCTCGCTCGGTGCGCTGAATCACGCGATTGCCGATCTGCTGATCGATCTAAACGATCGCCGCTTCAAGAAGATCGAAGGCTGTCGCCGAGAATGGTTCGAAGCGATTGACCGACCGGCGCTGATGGCACTGCCGCAACAACCGTTCGAGCACGCACGCTTCAAGCCGTGCCGGGTCAACATCGATTATCACGTCGAAGTCGACGCACACTACTACAGCGTGCCGCATAACCTGGTGCGCAGAATGGTCGAAGCTCGCATCACCGATTACACGGTCGAGATACTGCATGGCGGTAGTCGAGTCGCCTGTCATGCACGCTCATTGGCCAAAGGTCGGCACACGACGGTGGCCGAGCACATGCCAGCCGCACACCGTGCGCACATGGAGTGGACACCGAACCGCTTCCGGAAATGGGCCGCCGACATCGGTCCGTCGACACATGAGTTGGTTGTGCACCTTCTCACCGATCGTCCACACCCTGAGATGGGCTATCGCAGTTGTCTCGGCCTGCTGTCCTTGGCGCGTGGCTACGGCCACGTGCGCCTGGAGGCCGCGTGCCTGCGCGCCATTGCCATTGGTTCGCGCACGCGCAAGTCGGTGCTGTCGATCCTGCAGGGTGGCCTCGACCAGCAGCCGCTGCCCGTCACACAACAAAAAACCGACTGGATCAGTCCCGACCACGACAACCTGCGTGGTCCGGCCTATTACCTCGTTCCCCCGACCACCCACTGAAGGATATTGCATGCTTACGAATCCCACCCTTGACCAACTGCGCGTTCTCAAGCTCGACGGCATGGCCCATGCCCTTGAGGAGCAGCGTACCCAGCCCGTCTGCGAGGACCTATCGTTTGAAGATCGATTGGGCATGCTCGTCGATCGCGAGCGTCACTGGCGCGATGGCCGTCGCCTTGAGCGATTGTTGCGCGCGGCCAAACTCAAGCACGGCGACGCTTGTCTCGAAGATATTCACTACAGTTCTGGTCGCGGCCTCGACAAGCGACTGGTAGCTACCTTGTCCGGCGGCGACTGGATCCGTCAGGCCCAGAGTCTGTTGATCACCGGTCCGACCGGCGTTGGCAAGACCTGGCTCGCTTGTGCGCTCGCGCAGCACGCCTGCCGACAAGGATTCCCGGTGCTATATCAACGCGTGCCGCGCCT
Source organism: Pseudomonadota bacterium (assembly GCA_022843465.1). Lineage (GTDB taxonomy): Bacteria > Pseudomonadota > Gammaproteobacteria > Xanthomonadales > Ahniellaceae > 0-14-3-00-62-12. Next base: position 160,559 of record JALHNO010000003.1, read on the forward strand.
CACCGAAGCGCTGCGCATCGCGCATGCAGATGGCAGCTTCGGCAAACTGCTCGCGCAGATCGCGCGCATCGACGTGCTGATCCTCGACGACTGGGGCATGACCCCGCTCGATCAGGCCGCGCGCCACGACCTGCTCGAAGTCATCGATGATCGCAGCGTCGCCAAGTCGACCATCATCACCAGCCAGCTGCCGATCGATCACTGGCATGCATGGCTCAACGACCCGACCGTCGCCGACGCCATCCTCGACCGACTCGTGCACCGCTCCCACCGAATCACGCTCAAAGGCGAATCGATGCGAAAGAAGCAGCCCGAAAGACCCAAAATTGATGACCCATCGTGACCGACCCGGTTAACATCTGACCAACCGCACAACACTCAGCAGTCCCCGGTCACGATCAACCGAAACAACCGGTCACGATCACCGAAATGCGCACAACGTTCGATCGGTCAGTGCTGTGCGTTGATGTGGTGGGGTGCCAAGAACGTCGCGGCGTCCTTCCTACGTCATGGCGGGCAACCTGGCCTGGCGGAGCGTGAGATCGAACGAACCTTGACTGGCGCTGCGGACCGGATCGCAGCCAGCGGCAACGACGTTCCCACATTTCATCGCCACCACACGCAGCCCGTGAGCACCTTCGCAGGGGCCTTCCTCTTGGCCAGCCGCCTGGGAGACGCGTACTGGACCTCTCCCGTATCGGAAGACGCGCTCAAGCGTGCGAGGCCGGATCCCATCCCGCCAGAGCGAGTCTCCGAATGATCAAGTGGGGTGAGTTCCGCGAAGGCGATTTCCTGTTCGAAGCGTTCCTTCCCGAACATGAAAGGCAGCCGAAGTGCTGGCTTCTCAGAACCAGTCGCCGAGGGCACGTTATCGATGAGCAACGCATCGAGCTCGTTTGGCCGCCACGACTCGGACCGGACGCCGGTGATGTTGCTTCGCTTGAGGGTGCGCTCGATGCTGTGATTGACAGAGTCAAAGCGCTATCCCCGCCGGAATCTGCAGGCGCGTACCAAGCGGGCGCACCGCAGGCGGTGGATTCCGATCCCTACGTCCATGCCATCCTGGACGGACTTCTGACCGAATACGTGGAGGCTGAGACGTCGCTACGGCTCACCCCCGAGCAAACGGCGGCTTATCTGGATCTCGACTTGGGGCACCGTGCGGACGGTCTGTTTCCGATGGCGATCACGCCGCGCCGGGACGCGCGTATGCGTAGGCTGACTGCGCTGGCCCGGTTGGCGACTGGAGACGAGCGGGTTAAGGAGCGGATTCCCGATATCGTGGAGGGCGTGATTCGCGAAGACATTCCTGCCATCAGGCTGGTTTTGGAACAGTGAGGCGTGAAACTGGAGGGGCCGACGCTCGGGTAGCCCCTACGAGGCACTTGCGCCTAGATGCTATATAGCATATATAGCATATATGACAGAACTTGACCTTCCCAGCGCCCTTCGCTCGATCCGCACCAAGCTTTCCCTAACCCAAGAGCAGCTTGCGGCGAGGCTCGATGTCTCCTTCGCGACCGTCAACCGATGGGAGGGTGGTAGCAGCAAGCCCCAGCGGGCGGCGCTGCAAGCCATCGTGGCCCTCGCAGAAGAGGCTGGCTTGGCCCCAGAGGCCGAGGATAGCGTCGAGCCAAAACCAGCCCGTCCCGGCCGAAGCAAGCGGCATCCTGCCCAAGCTCCAACTACCAAGCCGATGGAGCAGATGCTGTGGGATGCCGCTTGCTCGATCCGGGGCGAAAAGGACGCGCCCAAATTCAAAGACTATCTGCTTCCGCTGCTCTTTCTAAAGCGGCTCTCGGACGTCTTCGATGACGAAATTGCCCGGCTGGCCGAAGACTACGGTGATCGAGCAACGGCGCTCGAGATCGCCGATGCAGATCATTCGCTGCTGCGATTCTACGTGCCGCCAGAAGCTCGTTGGGCGGTGATCAGCGGACGCGAATCCTTCGATTGGCCGCTCGACGAGCGCGGTCGCCCAACGGCGCCGAAAGATATCGGCGAACACCTGACCAAGGCGGTGCGCGCCGTAGTCAAGCAGAACCCCACGCTCTCCGGTGTGATCGATGTTGTCGACTTCGGCGCAGAGCGCAATGGTGAGCGCGACATCAATCCAGCCAAGCTGCGCGGCGTCGTGGAGACCTTCTCCGATCCGCGCTATCGCTTGGGGCTGGCCGATGTGCAGCCTGACTTCCTGGGTCGAGCATACGAGTACCTGCTTCGCAAGTTCGCCGAGGGGTCAGGTCAGAGCGCGGGGGAGTTCTTCACTCCGACAGAGGTCGGTTTCCTGATGGCACATATCCTGCGCCCCCGCCCCGGCGAAACGGCGCATGACTACGCCTGCGGCTCAGCCGGTCTGCTGATCAAGCTCGAGCTAGTCGCCCGTGAGCTTGACCCAACAAGCCGCGTGCCGGTCAAGTTATCGGGTCAGGAGCTTCAGGCCGAGAGCTACGCCGTGGCACAGATGAACGCGATCATCCACGACATGAACGTGGAACTGGCGCGCGGTGACACCCTCATCAACCCCAAGTTCCGCGACGCAGCTGGCAAGATTCGTGGGCACGACATCGTGGTCGCTAACCCGATGTGGAATCAGCCCTTCCCGCCTGACCTTTTCGCGAACGACCCATTCGACCGCTTCCGCACCGCCGGCGGCATCACCAGCGGCAAGGGCGACTGGGCGTGGTTGCAGCACACGCTTGCCGCGCTAGACGACGACGGCCGTGCCTGCGTAGTGCTGGACACCGGCGCGGTGACGCGCGGCTCCGGCGGAAAGAACGACGACAAGGAACGCAACATCCGCAAGTGGTTCGTCGACAACGACCTCATCGATGGCGTGATCCTGCTGCCCGAAAATCTGTTCTATAACACCACGGCGGCGGGCGTGATCGTGGTTCTGAACAAGCGCAAGCCAGCGGCGCGCAAGGGCAGGATCACCCTGCTCAACGCAAGCAAGCACTTCGAGAAGGGCAGGCCAAAGAACTACCTGCCGGACGAACACATCAAGCCGCTGGCGGCGATGTATCTGAAGGGCGAAGCGGTGGCGGGCGAAGTCGCGGTCATCACCAAACAGCAGGCGGAGGAGGCGGACTACAACCTGAGTCCGAGCCGGTGGGTGGGGCAATCCAGCTCGACAGAAATGGCTTCCGTTGGTGCACTGGTCAAGACCCTGAAGGCTCTCGACGACCAAACGCACCAGCTATCCGCCTCCATCACCAAGCTGCTCGCGGGAGTCACCGATGAGTCTGCTTAATGCTGACATCAATTGGACGCGCGTGGGCGACTGCTACGCCGTCACCAAGAAACCGCGCGGCTTGGACGTCAGAAACGTTTCGGCAATCCCGTTTGCCGCGATGGAAGCCATTCCGCAAGGAGGTGCATACGAGCCGACCTTCACGTTGAAAGAGCCGCACGCCATCAGCAGCGGCACGTACTTTGAGCGCGGCGACATTCTGATTTCCAAGATCACGCCATCGTTCGAGAACGGCAAGCAGGCGCTGGTTCGCACGCTGCCGCTGGCGTTTGGCTACGCGACCACGGAAGTCATTCCGCTGCGGCCAAGCATCGAAGGGCAAGATCCGCGCCTGCTGTTTTTCTATCTGCTGCACCCGGACATTCGGCATTTCGTCACAGAGCGAATGGAGGGCTCCACGGGTCGCCAGCGCGTGCCGGAAGGTGTTCTGCTCGATTTGCCTGTTCCGGTCATCCCGCCGAAAGACCAAACGGCAATGGCCGATGCGCTGGAAACGATTCAGGCAGCGGTTGCCGCCGAACGATCGGCAGAAGCTACGGCGCAAGAACTCAAACGTGCCGCCATGCGCGAACTGTTCACGCGCGGCCTGCGCGGCGAGGCGCAGAAGGAGACCGAGATCGGGCTGGTGCCGGAGAGTTGGGAAGTCGTCGAGTTCAAGTCGGTCCGTGAGTGGCTCCAATATGGCACATCCATTCATTGCTCCATTGAAAAGCGCCGCTATACCGTCCTGCGCATTCCGAATGTCGAACCGGGGCGCGTCAACGCTGCGGACCTGAAGTACTGCGACCTGACCGCAGACGAAGCTGCAAAGTACGTTCTCCAGAACGGAGACCTGCTCTTTATCCGTACCAACGGTGTTCTGGAGCGGTTGGGGTCTTGCGCCGTCTATCAAGGGGAGCCGTCTGATGCACTCTTTGCGTCCTATCTGATTCGTGCTCGACTCAAGCCGAGCGTCGAGCCGCGATATGTCGCGTACTTCTACGCTTCTGACAGGGGAACGTCTTTGGTGGCTGGTCGCGCCACGCCTGCCGCCGACGGCAAATACAACTTGAACACCGGCACTATTGATTCGCTGCCCTTTCCGTTGCCACCCGCGCTCGAAGAACAACTCGAGATGGTGGCCATCCTCGACGCCCTCGACCGCAAGATTGCCCTGCACCGGCAAAAGCGTGCTGTGCTCGAAGAACTGTTCCAGTCTCTCCTGCACAAGCTGATGACCGGCGATATCCGCGTGGGCGACCTCGACCTGTCGGCTCTGCGCGAGTCCCCGGCGCTAGAACCGGAGGCAACGGAATGAGCAAGCCGCTGCAGATCAGCGAAGCGGGCAGCGTGCAGTTTCCGATGGTGGACCACGCTGTCGAAGTTGGCTGGACGCCGCTGACGCCCGTCGAAGCATTGTTCCGCCGCGGCGACGAGTCGGCGCGTATGTTCCGGGGCGTGCTGGAGCAGAAGATTCTAGCCTTCAACCCGTGGCTGACGGTTGATGCTGCACGCTCGATCGTCGAGACACTGGATGCCCTGATTGCCAGCATTGAAGGCAATCGCGAGTTATTGGCGTGGCTGCGCGGTGAGCGGCAGTGGTACGACGAAGGGGAGAAGCGTCACAGAGCTGTGACTCTGATCGACTACGACCATCCCGCAAATAACACTCTCAACGTCACTTGGGAATGGAGGATCAGGCCGCCTGCTCGCAAGGGCAATCGCGCCGACCTGATGTTCCTTATCAACGGGGTTCCGGTAGCCATCGTCGAGCACAAGAATCCCAAGGACGGCGGCGCGCTGGAGCGCGCCGTCAAGCAGCTGCGTCGCTACGAGCTGGAAACGCCAGAGCTGCTGGCCACGGCTCAGCTGTTCAATGTTACCCACCTGCTCGACTATTGGTACGGCGTCACCTGGAACGCCAACCGGCGCGATATGGCGCGCTGGAAGCAGGCGCCAGAGGAGACCTACCGCTTCGCGGTCCAGGCCTTCTTCGAACCGACCGATTTCCTGCGTACCTTGCAGCACTGGATTCTGTTCTACGTGCAGGACGGCGAGACGCGCAAGTCAGTACTGCGCCAGCATCAGCGACGCGCCATCGACGCCATCCAGGTGCGGTGCGCGGACCCGGGGAAGTCGCGCGGCTTGGTCTGGCATACCCAAGGCTCAGGCAAGACTTTCACCCTGCTCACCGCGGCGCGCCTGATACTGGAAAATAGGGCGCGCTTTGCCAACGCGACTGTGATCCTGGTGGTGGACCGGACCGAACTGGAAGGACAGTTGAAGGGCTGGGTCGAGCGGCTGTTGGGCGAAATGCAACAGCAGGATATCGCAGTAGAACGCGCCAACAACAAGGCCAAGCTGCAGTCCTTGCTCGATGCGGACTTCCGCGGGCTGATCATCTCGATGATCCACAAGTTCGAAGCCATTCGGAAAGACAGCTGCTTGCGCGACAACGTCTACGTGTTCATCGACGAAGCCCATCGCTCGGTGGCCAAGGACCTTGGTACCTACCTGATGGCAGCAGTCCCCAAGGCCACCATCATCGGCTTCACCGGCACGCCGATCGCACGCACTTCGCAAGGCGAAGGCACGTTTAAGATCTTCGGTGCGCAAGACGAACTCGGCTATCTCGACAAATACTCGATTGTCGAGAGCATCGCGGATGAGACCACCCTGCCGATCAAACATGTAATGGCGCCGAGCGAAATGACGGTGCCGGTCGAGCGACTGGACAAGGAATTTTTTGCGCTCGCGGAGAGCGAGGGCGTCACCGACATCGATGAACTAAACAAGGTGCTCGATCGCGCGGTCGGATTGCGGACCTTTCTCACCGCCGACGACCGAATTGAGAAGGTGGCCGCGTTCGTCGCCGAGCACTTTCAGAGCAACGTATTGCCCCTGGGGTACAAGGCCTTCGTCGTGGCGGTCAACCGCGAAGCATGCGCGAAGTACAAGAAGGCTCTGGACAAGCTCCTGCCATCCGAATGGACGGTTCCTGTCTACACCCAGAACGCAGCAGATGTGGTAGATCGCCCGCTCGTCGCCAAGTTGCAGCTCTCAGACGAGGCTGAAGAACAAGCACGCCTTCTGTTCAAGAAGCCCGCAGAGAATCCGAAGATATTGATCGTCACGGACAAGCTGCTCACCGGATACGACGCCCCGCCACTGTACTGCCTCTACCTCGACAAGCCCATGCGCGATCACGTGCTTCTGCAGTCCATCGCGCGCGTGAACCGTCCCTATGTTGACGCGAACGGCGTCCAGAAGCGGGTCGGGCTGGTGGTGGACTTTGTGGGCGTGCTCCGCGAACTGAAGAAAGCGCTCCAGTTTGATTCCAGCGATGTCAGCGGCGCCATCGAAGATCTGGACGTGCTCCTGCAGGACTTTCTCCAGCGCATCGCACTAGCGAGACAGGACTACCTTCAGGTCAGTCCTGCCAGTGCCCACGACGAAGCGCTCGAGAAATTGGTCTTTGGTCGCTTCTTGGCGCAGGAGGATCGCAAAGCGTTCTTTGAGGCATACAAGGAGGTCGAGGCGCTTTGGGAGATCCTGTCGCCCTCTCCTGAACTTCGTGACCACATCGCGACGTACAAGCAGCTGAGCCAGCTGTACGCGGCTGTCCGAAACGCGTACGCCGAGAAAGTCGGCTTCGTAGCCGACCTGGCCTACAAGACCCGACGGCTGATCGAAGAGAGCGCTGAGCAGCACGGTCTCGGTCGATTGACCAAGAGCGTGACCTTCGATGTCGTCACGCTGCAATCGCTGCGCGGCGACAAGGGGTCCGACGAAGGCAAGGTCTTCAACCTGGTACGAGGCCTGCAGCAGGAGATCGACGAAGACCCGTCGGCCGCTGCGGTGCTTCAGCCCTTGAAGGAGCGTGCCGAGCGAATCTTAAAGGACCTGGAAGATCGAAAGACGACCGGTCTGGCCGCGATGGATCTTCTGGCCGCGCTTGCGACCGAGAAAGAAGCCGCGATGAAGGCAGCACGCGAGAGTGGCCTGTCGACGCAGGCCTTTGCTGTCGCGTGGGTGCTTCGTGGAGAAGCAGCGATCAAATCTGCAGGCATCGACCCGATGATGCTGGCCAAGGATGCCGAGGCATTGCTGGGCAAGTTCCCCAACGCGGCCGTCAACGCGGACGAGCAGCGCCGCCTCCGCGCGTCGCTCTACAAGCCGATGCTGAGCCTGGAGCCCGATGATCGAGCCCGCATCGTCGACCTGATCGTCAAGCTGCTGCTTGCTGGGAGCGATGAATGAAGTCGTCCCTGTATCCAGCGCAGGACCTGCGGCGTCGAGCCCTTGCTTGGGCCCTGAGGCTCAAAGTCAACCCGCGCGTAGTACGTGTGCAGGCCATGACGCGCAAATGGGGGTCGTGCACTTCTTCAGGCACCATCACATTGGCAACCGATCTTCTGGGCAAGAGTGCTCGCTTCCAGGACTTCGTGCTGGTTCATGAGCTTCTGCACCTGCGCTACCCAACGCATGGCCGCCTTTTCAAGGCGGTGTTGGGTGCGCACATTCCTGGGTGGCGCACCATGGATGCGGCGCGAGTCCCATTGCGCGAAGCCTCGATCAAGCAGAACCCCGCTCGCAGAGGGCTTCCGAGATGAGCCTGGCAGACTGGTTTCGGACATTCTGCTCCAGCATACAGGTGCAGGACGGTGGAACGATCTCGAATCGCTACAGATCGATCACGCGCCGGCTTAACTCTGATTTTTGGACCACGACTTCCGACGAGGCCCACAGCCTCTACGTTGGATCCTATGGCCGCAACTCTGCGACGCAAGGATTCAGCGACCTGGACATGCTTTTTCAGCTCCCGTACTCGCTCTACGAGCGATACAACGCGTATGCAAGCAACGGCCAGTCGGCGTTACTTCAGTCGGTCAAGACCTCGATTGAGAAGACCTACAGGACAACGAGTATCAAGGCGGATGGGCAGGTGATCCTCGTGCCATTCGATGACGGGATCACGTTCGAAGTCGTGCCCGCGTTCGCGAACAAGGACGATAGTTTCACATATCCCGACGCGAACGACGGCGGACGATGGCGCACCACGAATCCGAAGCCAGAGATTGCAGCGATTCGTACGCGAAACGCTGCGTGTAACGGTAACCTGGTGCCGCTGTGCCGCATGATGAGGGCATGGAAGCGGACATGGGAAGTTCCGATCGGAGGACTTCTCGTTGACACGCTCGCGTATCAGTTCATTGAGACTTGGCCGCATCGCGACAAGTCGTATCTGTACTACGACTTCATGTGCCGCGATTTTTTTCGGTTCATGGCGGATCAGGACAAGACGCAGGAGTTCTGGAAGGCGCCAGGTAGCGGTCAGTACGTCTATGGGAAAGGGCTTTTCCAGTGGAAGGCAACCAGGTGCTACAACCTTTCCCTGGAAGCGATAGCACACGAGAACGCCACGCCAAAGCAAGAGTGGTCTGCCAAACAGAAGTGGAGAGAGATCTTTGGAAACTCATACCCAAACTGACGACACACAGAACTCATGGTCGATTCTGGAAGGGCAGCTCCGAGAGTGCTACGGCCGCGTCGTTTACTCGCACAAGACGCAGGAGAAGTGCGCCGACATTCTCTTGAAGCGACAATCGTGGATCAAGATCGTCCAGATCGCACTCTCGGCCATAGCTACTGGTGGCTGCATAGCCACAGTTTTTGGCGAAAGCGATGCAGGAGCAGCGGTCGCGGCCGTGGTTTCCACGGTCCTTCTTGCGTTGAATGCCTATACCAAGGACTTCGACCTTGGTGAGCTTGCCCAGAAGCACAGGCAAGCGGGAGCAGACCTCTGGCTGATTCGAGAGAAGTATCTGAATCTGATCACTGACCTTCGGATGGGTGAGAAGCCCATCGAAGCCTTGCAAGGCACGAGGGACGAACTGCTTCAGGGGCTATACGCGACGTACTCGGGGGCTCCGAGCACGACGTTCGATGCATACCAAAAGGCACAGGAAGCGTTGAAGAAACTGGAGGACATGACCTTCTCCGACAAGGAGATCGACGCGTTCTTGCCCCGCGAGTTGAGAAGAACTGGCCAAGAAGTGAAGCTCCCTCCGGTGAAGGCGCCAGCGCTTCAGCAGGTCGAGAAAGCGCCACCGGAGGATCCAAAGGCTTCGTAGAGGTCACAGCCCGACTGGGACGCTCGCGCCTTGCCAGCGTGCTACGCCGTCGCGAGAAACTCGCCCGTCGAATCGATCGGCGTCTGGCACGTGGACGCACCGATCGGCGTGCCCAGATCCTGCAAGGCTCGCTCCGGCCCCGCTAGCATCTGTTGACCTACGATGGATCACCCAAATCATGCCGACACCGCGCGCCTACTACGCTGATCTGCTGGACAAAATCTTCGGTCCGGGCGCTGCACGGTTCGACCGTACGACCCAGGCCACCAATAACGTCATCGGTTCCCTGGCAAGGACGACAGACTTTTTCGAGTTCCGGCGCAACTTCGAAGCTCGTCTACGGCGCCTCGCCAGCGCGGTGACTGCCGATCCGAGTCTCCGGTCCGAGGTGATTGCTGCGCTCAACCGGATCGTCGAAATCGGCTGGGACGGTGCATTCGCCGAACTCGCAGCATTGGATTATTTCCTGGTCGATCCGCTTACCGGACCCGGAAACGTGATGCTCGATGCCACGGCGCCCGCAACCGATACGCTCGGCGCCGACCTCGGCATGACGCACGCAAATCACGACCTCCGGTTTCCACAGCTAGGTGTTTCGCTGGACACAAAGATGCTGACGGACAAGACTGGCGACATCCTCGATGGCATCTTTAAGGAATTTCGGAAGATTAAGACCATCAAGTCGCTCGTCATCAATCCGTCCTACGACCCGGATGATGACTACGCGCCGTATGCGCAGGGCCGACAGGCGCTGCTGAAGGAGCTTATCGACAACGTGGACGTCCACGCGCGACCGCCACGCCTAGCCAGTCGAGTGATTCCCGGCCTCTCCTACGAGTTCATGTGGAACGCGGGTGTATCCATTGGCGTGGGTGAGTACTCGCCGATCACGCACGCCGATCACCATCATCGACTGCTTTTCGGTCACGCGAAGAAGTTTTCCCGTGCGGAGCCCACGGTTCTCGTCATGGTGACGTTCCCCTGGGCCGGTGAACGGGTTCTGCAGTTCGACCGGGAAACTACGCGCCTGTTCTTTCGAACGCTCGGTCAGCGGTTCTTCTTGGACTATCTTGCTAAAACAGAACCCGCCCGTGCCTTCAACTCGAAGTTCCGGACCTCCATCTCTGCGGCTGACGTCACCCGGCATCTGTCGGGCCTCGTGTTCCTCGAAGACCAAATCGTCAAGGGCGAGGAGGGTAGTGATCTGACAATCTCAGCGAGCTATTTGTGGAATCCCCACGCGATTCACCCGCTTTCAGGGCACGCGTTCGAGCGCTTACTGCAAGGTCGAGGCGCGCACGACCTCAGTCAGGACGCTTCATTGAATCGCGGGTAGCGACTCCGCCGGCGGTCGGGCCTCGCATGCGGGACGCCGGTCGCCGCGCGGTCCATTCGGCATGACGGCGCGGGAAGAGCTCGTGCTGGGGTGCGGCCGACCACCAAGCCGGACGCTAGCGCCGTCTGCTTCCGGACCATCCCGGGTAGCCGTCGAGTGGCTTGAGCAACGCGTCGTCCTCGTCGTTGCCCTCGCGCTCGGGGGCGCCAGGACGCGGCAAGGCGTCCAGTTCATCCTGATCCGTGCAATGCAGCAAGGTTAGGGTCTGGTCGTACTCAGGGATGAAAACGCTCGATTCGCTCAGTTCTACATCCTGCCAGCCTTCGAACCACACATCGCCGCTGTAGGTGGCCGACCCGGATCGGCCGCTACCGCTGCGCAACGCGGCCGCGGCCGAGCCCGCGGGCAGCGGCGTGCCCCTGGAAACCCAGCCATGGGCGTCACGAAGCGCGGGGGACCGAACCATATGGCGCACCTTGCCGCCCTCGCTCAACACATAGCCGCAGGCAAGGCGGCACGTGGCGGCCAGGCGCGAGGCGGTGGCCTCGCGAGAGGCGAAGAGCTTCACTCGTAAATCGTCGACCGCGTCGAAGTCAGGCGCTAGGCCGCGCGCCAGCGGGGTGAAGAAAACGACCGGCAAGAGCAATTCGGCCGCGAAAACGTCACAGCACACCTCGTTGGGGGATCGCTTCGCGTAGCTCCAGTCGGGACAATGGCCGTGATCAGAAGGCAGGTCGAGGACCAGGTGGCCGATTTCGTGGCACAAGGTAAAGCGCCGGCGAGTGGCGCGATCCATTTCATTGATCGTAATCAACGGCCCCGCGCCCGTGATCATCGTGTACCCGGCTTCTCCCGGATCGAGCACATCTAGCGAGACCTTGCCGGCGACCTTGGCCACGTAAAGACCCAGGTCCACCGGGACGGCCGAGATCCCGGCGTCCTGAACGAACCTCCGCGCCTTTTGCTCGGCCTCGAACTCGGTCACTGGCCGTCCATAATCCGCTTCGCTCGCCGGGCGCGCTCGATCAATTCGGCGGGGGAGGGGCGGGCCACTCCGCGATGCACCACGGTGGCGGCGATCGCCAGGATGTCCGGCGTCGCCTCAGTGTTGGTCAGCGAATGCAGCGCCAAGGCAGGATCGATGGCGTTGCTTGTGCGCAAAAAGCGCAGTACAGCTACCTGATGCGCCGTTGCCTTCAGGTGCCGGACCAGCCGGGCGAAGGTTTCCTCTGGCGGCGGCTCTTTGTCTCCGCGCTCGATTTTGGCGATGTACGCGTGGTCAACCTCAGCCAGCGCGCCCAAGTCCCGCAGGGAAAGCTGCCGGGTTTCCCGCAATTCGCGCAGGACCACGCCGAACGCAGACTCAGCCACGACGGGGCTTGACGGCGGGGAATTTATCTGTGGTACAATCCGGACCACAGAAATGACGGAAGGGCGCAAATATATGGGATATAAATGACATGTTGCTCCACATGCTCCGTGGCCTGAAGTAGGCGACGAGTATGGCATGCCCCAAGCACCCTTTCAACGCACCTCCGCTGGGGTGCCCCCCCCCGTCCCGATCCACCCACTTTGCGAGGATTTTCCATGAACACCCACGACAAGAAGCCGCCCGATGACAGGGATTTCACCATCAAGATCAACGCCCGCACCCACAAGGTCCCGGGACCGACCATCAGTTTCGAGGAGGTCCTTCGCTTGGACGGCATCGATACCGCCGGCCAGGATCTGAGCCTGTTCGACGTCGATTGGCGCCACGGCAACGAAGGTGGAACCCTCACGCCGGGCCAGAGCGTCGGACTCCAGAACGGGATGCGGTTCGATGCCGGCAAGTCCAACCGCTCCTGATCCGCACATCCAGCGGCTTGTCGACGAGCGCCATGAGGTGACCATCGACGGTGGCTACCTCATCGTCGATCGCATCCCATACGTGACGTCCGCCCGGGAAATCGCGTGGGGCGCCTTGATCTGCCCGTACCGCAACGTCGATGGCGTTCCCCAGTTGGACAACGATCACCAGTGCTGGTTTACCGGTTCGATGCCGCACCGGGAGGACGGTACGTCGCTGGAAGGTCCGCTGGTTTCGGAAAAGCAGCCGCACACAGTGGCTGGCCGCGCGGTGCAGATGCGATTTTCGAACAAGCCCGAACCCATCGGCGACTTCTTCGACAACCACTACAACAAAGTCACGCACTACATCCGCAAACTGTCCCGGCATGCTCGGGACATCGATCCGGCCGTGAGCGCCACCTCGATGGGCTCTTACCGTCGCCGGCAGGTGCCTTCGGTGTTCCACTATGCCAATGACGCCATCGCGCAGGCTGGCCTGGACGCGGTTGCCGACAGGCTGCGCCTGCGGCGGGTGTGCATCGTGGGCGTGGGCGGCACCGGCAGCTACCTGCTCGATGCCTTGGCCAAGGAAGAAATTGAGCGCATCGATCTGTACGATCATGATGTTATCGAACCCAAGAACCCCTTTCGCATGCCGGGAGCGATGAGCCGGGAGGATGCTTACGCCGGCCATAGCAAGGCCCTTTGGCTCGCGTCGTGCTACACCGCCATGCGTACCGGGGTCACGGGCTACCCGCTGCGGATCGACGCCGACAATGTGGCGGAGCTGACCGGGGCGGACTTCGTTTTCATCGCCGTGGACCACGGGCCCTCGCGCGGAGTCATCGCGCGCTTCCTGGTGGAGCAGCGCATTCCCTTCATTGACGTGGGTATCGGCGTGGACAAGCGCACGGACGTGGCGGCGCTCATCGCCCGGGCGAGGGTGACGCTGGTCACGCCGGACACGGCGCATCTGGTCGACGAGTTGCCGACTGCTGACGACTCGGCGGACGCGGTGTACAACAACATCCAGGTGCTGGAGATCAATGCCCTGAATGCCATGCTCGCGGTGATCCGCTTCAAACAGTACCTGGGCTTCTACGCCGCCGACGAGCGCCCAGACGTCATCAAGTACGTGTCCAGTTGGAATGCCCTGGTGCTGCGCGGGCCCAGCCTGGCATGAAGATCCTCGAGTTGACCCCGTGTGATCTGGACGAATTCCCCAGGGTGCTAGAGGAAGGCATTCTGTACATCAGCGAAGAGTGCGAGTTGGCCGCGCACAAGTGTTGCTGTGGCTGCGGCGAGGATGTGATTACGCCCTTGAACCCCGCACGTTGGCGGCTGGACCGCCATGGTGGACGCGCGTCGCTGTACCCTTCGATCGGCAACTGGAAGTTTGCGTGCCGATCGCATTACTGGATCCGCAACAACCGTGTGATTCCGTCCTTCGGCATGGACGACGAAGACATCGCTGAGGTCATCGAGCTTGACCAGGTCGACCGGGAAGAGTATTTCGCACAACTGCAACCGGCGCCACCTTCTAGAGGTTCCCAGGTGAGCGCCCCGAAACCTCGGCTCTGGCTGGCGCGGCTTTTCAATCGCCTGCGAAGCTGGTTCTAGAAGTCGCTTCGGCCGACCGGCGATCAACCGGAACCGCGAGTCCGCTCTTGGCCGCGAGCGGGCCTGACGTCTGATCAGCACCAGCGACGTGATCAGCCATCTCTGGAATTGCTGATCAACCTGGCCGGAATCCGCAAGCTTCGATCCACTTGCGGACTTTTTCGGAGGCCGACACGAAATCTGGATGCTTGATTGCTAGCTCCGCCTCGTCCAACGATTCCACGTGCTGAGCTTGCCACGCCGGCCTTGCCTTTCCGGTGGTCAGCCCAAGACAGGCCTCCAGGTCGCCAGCCCACAGGACTTGGGCATCCTGTGGTCGCATGAGGCCATTGAGCTTTTCCCGTGCTGCCATTGTATTCGGCTTGAGCGATCCGTCAGGCAGCTTGTCTTCATCTGAGACCGCGCACCAAGGGATGTTTAGCTGCTTGGCCATGCTGGCGAATGCAGGGAGATGATTGACGTCGCCAGCTTGGATAACGGACACGCTGAGTCCATCCAAGTCGAGATTGGCCCGCCGCGTCAGATAAGAACGCAACGCAAACGCATCATCCTTCCCCTCGCAGAGTACGACGCGCTGCGCGAAAATCAGTTCATGGCCGCCTCGCTCGTCAAGACGCTCTTGAAACTTGGCAGCGCTATCTAAACCCTGCACGGAAAGCGTGGCAACACTAGCTTCGTCGCCCGAGCGCGAGAGCTTGGCGATCGTTTGACGGCTGTTGAACGAGATCAAGTCTGGCGAATGCGTTGTGAGTGTCACTAGCCAGCCGCTCTCGGCCAGTCGGTCAAGAACTGCACGCAACTTTCGGCTCAGGTGAGGATGTAGGTAGGACTCCGGCTCCTCGAAGAGAAGCGCTACCTTTTGCTTGGAGACCTCCTCAGGGTACTGCGACAACACTTCAAGGCAGGCGATGCGCACAAGGCTCTGCCAGCCATGGCCCATACGATCTAGCGGAGTGATCGCCCCACCACTGTCTGCAGCGAAGCCGAAGAGCAGCTGCTGGGCCATCCACTCTTCCAAAGTTTTCAGGTCGGGACGCAGTTCCATTGACGCTTGTCGGCCAAGATATTGCGACAGGGTTTCCTGCAGCCGCGGCTTCAGGTCGTCCTTCCAAAACGGGAACTCAGCCACTGCGCTGCGGAAAAAAGCGTGCGCCTTTTCGATAGCGGCGGGCATTGCATGTGCCTTGCCGGCGTAGGGGAAATCCCACTTCGTATCCATAAACTTCCTCACGAGGAAGTTAGCCAGCCGCTGCAAAGGACCTGTCTTCCACTGGAACAAAGAGACGTGCAGGTTGCTTGGGCGCAGTAACCAGACTTCTGGGCGCGCATCATTGAGTTCGTACCAGCGGGCATAGCGTTTGGGGGAACCGAACGAATGGTCCGCCCAAGTGGCCTTGTCGTCTTTTGACATGGTCAGGCTGGTCAGCAGTGAGAGAGGCTTGTCATCGGCGCCCATCAGTGCCGAGGTGTGCGTGTGGTTCCCGTTCCGGTCGGTCTTGCCGACTACGATAGCGCCATGAACCGGTGTGGGATGTCCAACTGCACCGCGAACGGCAGGCAAGGCGTGTTCGTGGCTAGCTGCGAATCGCAATCGGATGGTGAATGACTTCTCGCGCTCCCCATCGCGCTTGCAGAAGTAGTCGTGCTCATTCGGCGAAAAGTTGTGAGCCGACGGCCCTTCCATTGTCATGGCGACAGCGTCGAGGACCGTGGATTTGCCGGCGTTATTGGGGCCGACGATCGCCAATGGACCCTTCTCGGGAAAGTCGAGTGCCAGTCCGCTCAACCCCCGGAAGTTCTCGATTTCGATGCGCGAAAAGCGAAAATTGACGTCCATCGGCATCCTGGATTGCTACGCCCCGAGTCTACGTCGGGTTAATGTCGGACGCTGCGCCTTTCGAGCACCCGTGCAATGCGGCCGTCCTGTGCCGAGTCGAGCTCGATAAATGAAACTGTCCAATCCCCCCTCTAGCAAAAGTGACCATCAAAATCCATCTACAGACCTGGAGCGTCAGTAGTCGTAAGGTCATGCGAGAAAGTGCACAGTAGGGTTGGCGTGTAAGGCGGATCTGGTGCCACTGGATCGCAACAACCGGGTGCTGGTGGCGGCGGGCCTGCGCCGCATCAATGCCGGTCAGGCATCGGCTGGCGTGCAGGCGCTGATCCAGGTGGGCGGTCGTGATGCGGCGCGGGTGGATGCCACCGATCTTGGCTTTGTGGTCGGACCGCGCATCAATGCAGCCGGTCGCCTTGAAGACATGCGGGTCGGCATCCTTTGTCTGATCGCCGATAGCCACAGTGAAGCGCTGCAGCATGCGACGGCGCTCGATCGCATCAACCGCGAGCGACGCTCATTGCAGACCCAGATGGTCGACGAGGCGGAGTCCTGGCTGGCCCGCCACCATGGCGAAGCGCGTGACCTGCCGGCAGTCATGTGCCTGTTCGATGAGTCCTGGCATGCCGGCGTGATCGGACTGGTTGCCTCACGGATCAAGGACAAAGTGCATCGTCCGGTGTTCGCCTTCGCGCCCGCGGCCGAGGGCAGCGCCGAGCTGAAGGGATCCGCCCGTTCGATCGCCGGCGTGCATATCCGCGATCTGCTCGCTGAACTCGACGCCTCTCGACCGGGGCTGATCCATCGCTTTGGCGGGCATGCGATGGCGGCAGGATTGAGCCTGGATCGCCAGCGCCTGGAGGAATTTCAAAGTGGGCTGCTGGAGGTGGTCACGCGTCGGGTTGATCCCGCGCTGCTGCAGGCCTGCGTGCTCAGTGACGGTGCCATCGCCGCCGCGGACATCGATCTCGCTCTGGTCGAGGCGATCCGTTCTGGCGGGCCATGGGGTCAGGCATTTCCCGAGCCGGTGTTCGATGGTGCCTTCGAGATCGAGTCGACACGCGTGATGGCCGAGCGTCATCTGGGGCTGCGTCTGCGCTGTGTCGACAGCGGGCGCGCCTTCGATGCCGTCCACTTTGGCGCCTACTCGGGTACGTCGCCGCGCGGACGCTGGCACTACGTGTTCCAGCCCTTTGTCGATGAGTGGCGCGGCGAACGCAGGCTGCGGCTGATGATCCGGCATGCGCTGCCCATCGCAAGCGTGGCCGCCAGTGCAGGCTGAGTTCGCGCCACCTCCTGCTAAGATGGCAGTCTTTTTCGGGCAGGACCGCGTCATGATCGAGACCAATCCCATCGCATCCCGTATTGCTGATCTCAGCGAGCGCGTCACCGCGCTCAGGGGGTATCTTTGACTACGACAGCAAGCGCGAGCGGCTCGAGGAAGTAGGCCGAGAGCTGGAACTGCCGAGCATCTGGGACAACCCCCAACGCGCCCAGGATCTCGGTCGCGAACGCGCCGCGCTTGAGCGCGTCGTCAACGAGATCGGCGGCCTGACGGCGCAGTTTGTCGAGGCCGCCGAACTGCTGGAACTTGCCATCGCCGAGAAGGACGAGGCAACCGCAATCGCCGTGCGCGACGATCTCGAGCGTCAGGCCAAGCGTGTCGAGGATCTGGAATTCCGCCGGATGTTCTCCGGCAAGATGGATGCCCACAATGCCTTCGTCGACATCCAGGCCGGCGCCGGTGGTACCGAAGCGCAGGACTGGGCCGAGATGCTGTTGCGCATGTACCTGCGCTGGGCCGAGGCACGCGGCTGGAAGACCGAACTGATGGAAGCTTCCGCCGGCGAAGTGGCGGGCATCAAGAGTGCGAGCTTTCGCGTCGAAGGAGAGTACGCCTACGGCTGGCTGAAGACCGAAATCGGCGTGCATCGCCTGGTGCGCAAGTCGCCGTTCGATTCCGACAATCGTCGGCATACTTCGTTCACTTCGGTGTTCGTTTCACCTGAAGTGGATGACGATATCGAGATCGATATCAATCCCGCGGATCTGAAGACCGATGTCTATCGTTCCTCGGGTGCCGGTGGTCAGCACGTCAACAAGACCGAATCGGCGGTGCGCATCACCCATGTGCCGAGCGGTGTCGTGGTCGCTTGCCAGATCGAGCGCTCCCAGCATGGCAATCGCGATCGCGCGATGAAGATGCTGAAAGCCAAGCTTTACGAGTTGGAGGTTCAGAAGCGCAATGTCGAGAAAAATGCGCTCGAGGCAACGAAGGCCGATGTCGGCTGGGGCAGCCAGATCCGCTCCTATGTGCTGGATCAGAGTCGCATCAAGGACCTGCGCACCGGCGTTGAGCGTACCGATACCCAGAAAGTGCTCGACGGTGATATCGATGAGTTTGTCACGGCCAGTCTGAAGTCCGGGCTTGAGGCCGGTGCGAAACGCCTGGATTGAACGCCGCTTCAATTCGCGCCGGACAGTCCCCCCGACTATGAGAATGCGTCCATGAATGATCCCACTCTGCCACCCGAAGCGCCCGCCGATGAGAACCGTCTGATCGCCGAACGTCGCAACAAGCTGGAGGCACTGCGCGCCGAGGGCAATGCCTACCCCAATGATTTCCGGCCGGATGCCTTCGCCGGCGATCTGCAGGCGGAATATGCCGATCCCGAGCAATGGAACGCAGCCGGGCTGGAAGCGGTGGGGCGTCGGGTACGGGTTGCTGGCCGATTGATGGCCAAGCGCGTCATGGGCAAGGCGAGCTTTGTCCAGCTGCGCGATCACAGCGGCGATATCCAGTTGTTCCTCCAGCAATCCACGCTCGGCGATGTCTACGAGCGCTTCAAGAGCTGGGATATTGGCGACATCATCGCGGCCGAAGGCGTGCTGATGCGCACCAAGACCGGCGAACTGTCGGTCAAGGCCGAGTTGCTGCGCCTGCTGACCAAGTCGCTGCGGCCACTGCCGGACAAGTGGCATGGCCTGGCGGACGTCGAGCAGCGCTACCGGCAGCGCTATGTCGACCTGATCGTCAACGAGGAATCGCGTGCTGTATTCCGGCTGCGCTCGCGGGTGATATCGCATCTGCGCCACTATCTGGACGAGCGCCGCTTCCTGGAAGTCGAGACGCCGATGATGCATCCGATTCCCGGTGGCGCCACCGCGCGGCCGTTCGTGACCCACCACAACGCCCTCGACATGGACATGTATCTTCGGGTAGCGCCTGAGCTCTATCTGAAGCGGTTGACGGTCGGCGGCTTCGATCGCGTCTATGAGATCAACCGCAACTTCCGTAACGAGGGCGTCAGCACCCGGCACAACCCCGAATTCACCATGCTCGAGTTGTATCAGGCCTATGCCAGTTACACCGAGGTGATGGACATCACCGAAGGCATGATCCAGAGCGCGGCGCGCGCGGTTTGCCAGAAGTCATTGTTCAACTGGGAGGGCAACGAGATCGATCTCGCCCAGCCGTTCCGGCGCTGGCGCCTTGATGAGGCAGTGCGTCACCACAATCCGGAAATTTCAGCGGCCGATCTGCGTGATCTCGCCGCGATGCAGGCGCATTGTCGTCGTCTCGGCATCCACATCAAGACGGAGTATGGCTGTGGCCGACTGCTGCTGGAAATTTTCGAGCGCAGCGTGGAACCCAGCCTGATCCAGCCGACCTTCATCACTGCCTATCCGACCGAGGTGTCGCCGCTGGCGCGTGCCAGTGATGCCGATCCGGAACTGACCGATCGCTTCGAGCTTTTCATCAACGGCAAGGAACTGGCCAACGGATTCTCCGAGCTCAACGATCCGGATGATCAGGAGGCACGCTTCCGCGCCCAGGTTGCCCAGAAAGACGCCGGCGATGCCGAGGCCATGCATTTTGACGCCGATTACATACGCGCCCTGCAGTATGGACTGCCGCCCACGGGCGGGCTGGGTGTCGGCATTGATCGCCTGGTGATGCTGCTGGCTGGCGTGCCGTCGATCCGGGATGTGCTGCTGTTTCCGTATATGCGACCGGAGGCCTGAGGCCAGGAGTTTGTCGGCGGTGCGAAGAGGGGGCTGCAAGTGCCGTCTGATCGCGCCGACGATCGCACTGGCAAGCGAACACAGCGCATCCGGCGATACCATCGCCGTTGCGGTTTCGGGAGTCTGGATTGGACACCACACGCGCCATCCTGCATGTCGACATGGACGCCTTCTTCGCGTCAGTGGAGCAGGGTGACGACCCGAGCCTGATCGGCAAGCCGGTCATCGTCGGCGGACTGGGGCGCCGTGGTGTGGTAGCCACCTGCAGCTACGAGGCACGGCGATTCGGTGTCCGCTCTGCGATGCCGACGGCGCAGGCGCGCCAACTCTGTCCGGACGCGGTTTATCTGACGCCACGGATGTCGCGCTATGCGGAAGTTTCTGCCCAGGTGTTTGCGGTGTTCGGTGAGATCACACCCGAGGTTGAGGGGCTCTCGCTGGACGAGGCGTTTCTGGATGTCAGCGGCAGTCGGAAATTGTTTGGTACGCCGCGCGAGATGGCGCTGCGCGTCAAGCAGCGCATCCTTGAAGTCACCGGTCTGCGCTGTTCGGTAGGCATTTCGCACAACAAGTGGCTGGCGAAGCTGGCGACCGAACTCGGCAAGCCCGATGGCTGCTTCGAGATCGATCACGGGAATCGGGAACGCCTGCTCGATCCCTTGCCGGTCGGCCGATTGTGGACGGTCGGCAAGGTCGGGCAGGCGAAGCTTGAAGGCGCCGGCTATCGCACCGTCGGTGACCTGCGGCGGGCCGAATTGGACACGCTGGCGCGCGTCATTGGCAACCAGGCGGCCCACCTGCAGGCGCTGGCGCGCGGAGAAGATCTGCGCCCGGTGGTTGCCCGTCGCGAAGAACGATCGATCAGTGCCGAGACCACGTTCGATATCGATCTGCAGGCCCTGCCCGAAGTGCGTGCCTGGCTGCTCAAGCTCTGTGAACGGGTCACGGAGCGGGTGCGGCGGGCGGGATTGAAGGGGCGGGTGGTCACCATTAAGCTGCGGACGCCGCCGTTCCACACCGAGACCCGTCAATGCACATTGGGCATCGAGAGCGACGCGACCGACATCATCCACGCCAGTGCCGTACGCCTGCTCGAAACCTGGTGGCGCGAGCAGTCCAGGCCGCGCCTGCGCCTGCTCGGTGTCAGTGCAAGCGGCTTCGACGCGGACACCGCGCCGGGCGATCTGTTTGCAGCTGCTGCCGATGGGCGCAAGGACCGGGTTACCGATACGCTGAATCAGCGCTTTGGTAGCGGTACCGTGCGCCGCGCCAGGTCACTGGATACCTGAGCGCTTCGACTACATCGCTTCGATCAGCTTTCCACCGGCTTGGCCGAGTCGCGCAACTCGCGCCGCAAGATCTTGCCGACGTTCGTCTTCGGCAAGCTGTCGCGAAACTCGACGATCTTCGGTTGTTTGTAGCCAGTGAGGTGCGTGCGGCAATGCGCCTTCACCGAGTCAGCGGTGAGCGCCGGGTCCTTGCGCACGATGACCACCTTGACCGCCTCGCCGGACTTGTCGTCCGGTACACCGACCGCGGCGACTTCCAGGACCCCGGGATGGGTAGCAATCACGTCCTCGATCTCATTGGGATAGACGTTGAAGCCCGACACCAGGATCATGTCCTTCTTGCGGTCGACGATGTAGAAATAGCCCTTGTCATCGATGGTGGCGATGTCGCCGGTATGCAGCCAGCCCTTGTCGTCGATGACCTTGGCGGTCTCCTCCGGCCGCTGCCAGTAGCCACGCATCACCTGTGGACCCTTGACGCAGAGTTCGCCGGGTGTGCCGGGCGCTACCTCGTTGCCATCGTCATCCAGCAATATCACCAGGGTCGAGGATATCGGCAGTCCGATCGAGCCATTGTATTCGGTGTTGTCGAGCGGATTCATGCAAACCGCTGGAGAAGTTTCGGTAAGTCCATAGGCCTCGACCAGGGTGCAGCCGGTGACCTTTTTCCAGCGTTCTGCCACGGCACGTTGTACCGCCATGCCGCCGCCGAGCGAAAGATGCATCGATGAAAAATCGAGATCGGTGAAACCCGCGGTGTTGAGCAATCCATTGAACAGCGTATTGACGCCGGTGATCGCGGTGAACTTGTGCTTGCGCAGTTCTTCGACGAATCCCTTCATGTCGCGCGGATTGGCGATCAGGACGTTCAAGCCGCCCAGGCGCATGAACACGAGGCCGTTCGCGGTCAACGCGAAGATGTGATACAGCGGCAGCGCGGTGATGATGATTTCTTCGCCGGGCTTGGAGTTGCGACCAATCCACTCGCCGGACTGCATCATGTTGGCGACCAGATTGCGGTGCGTCAGGATCGCGCCTTTGGCAACGCCGGTGGTGCCGCCGGTGTACTGCAGAAACGCGATGTCCTCGTGCCCGATTTCGACCGACGGTGCGGCCTGTTGCGCGCCGCTGGCCAGTGCAGCGGTGAAGCGAGTGGCGGCGGGAATGCTGTAGTCCGGCACCATTTTCTTGATGTAACGCGCGACGAAGTTGACGATGGTCGACTTGGGAAAGCCCAGTAAATCGCCGACTCCGGTGGTGATCACATGCCGTACGGGTGTTTCCTTCAGCACATCGGCCAGTGTGCAGGCAAAGTTGTCGAGCACGACAATGGCCGCGGCACCGGAGTCGTTGAGCTGATGCTTGAGTTCGCGCGCGGTGTACATCGGGTTGGTATTGACCACGGTCATGCCCGCGCGCAATGTGCCGAAGATCGCAATCGGATACTGCAGGACATTGGGAAGCATCAGCGCGACGCGGTCGCCTTTCTTGAGCTTCAGCACGTTGAGCAGGTACGAGGCGAAGTGTGCGCTGAGGCGGTCGACGTCGTCATAGGAAATGGTCTTGCCCATGCTGTAGAACGCGGGGCGCGTACGAAACTGGTCGCAGGCTTCGGCCAGCACCGCCACCACCGAGCTGTATTTGTTGACGTCGATCTGCGCGGGAATTCCGCTCGGGTAGCTCGACAACCAAAGTGGTGTGGCTTGCGTCATTTCGGGTCCCCTCATGCTTTGCGGCGGCTTTCGGCGTTGTGATGGCAGGATGCGCGATCAACTCGATTGCAACATAGTGGGCAATACGGCACAAGCAGCGTCAAGCTGGGCTGCGGCTGCGTTTCCATCGAGGGGGCTGCCTGCCCGGACGATGGTCTGGTGCAATGTGCGCTGCAAAATTGTCCGGAAATACTGTTGACGAAACTGCAGGAGCTCCGTATAGTTTCGGGTCTCTCTTGGGGCCATAGCTCAGCTGGGAGAGCGCTACAATGGCATTGTAGAGGTCGCCGGTTCGATCCCGGCTGGCTCCACCAAGTATGCAAGTCCCCATCGTCTAGAGGCCTAGGACACGGCCCTTTCACGGCTGTAACAGGGGTTCGAATCCCCTTGGGGACGCCACACAAGCAAGCCGCCGCAAGGCGGCTTTTTTGTTGCGTTGCGCAGGCACCTAGCGCTGGTTACCATCGACGCATGATCGGCGTGGGGGCCGGTCAAGGAAGCGATGGATTGCAACAGCCGCGCGGCGAGCGCGGTCAAGGGAGGCGGAATGTTGATTTTGACCAGGCGGGTTGGCGAGACGCTGATGATCGGAGACGAAGTTACCGTCACCGTGCTCGGCGTAAAGGGAAATCAGGTACGTATCGGCATCAATGCACCGAAGGACCTCGCCGTGCATCGCGAAGAAATCTTCCAGCGGATCCGTCGTGAGAAAGACGCCGAGTCCGCCGCGCCAGAACCACCCAAGTAATCAAATCTTCCACCGCGGCCGACAAGTGGCTATCATGCGCGGCTCGCGCCGCCGCAAGCGCCGCGAGAGCAACAATTCGGAGAGATGCCCGAGAGGCTGAAGGGGCTCCCCTGCTAAGGGAGTATAGGGTCAAAAGCTCTATCGAGGGTTCGAATCCCTCTCTCTCCGCCAGACACAAGAAAACCGGCCACTGGCCGGTTTTTTTGTGTCTGGCGGAGAGAGATTGTGGACGAGCCCTCTGGTTCGACAGGATCGCCGGGAGCGATCCTGGACAGCCGCAGGCTGGCCCGGAGCTTGCGCTGCTTGGGCGCTGCTCCTGTAGGGCATCTCTGTGAGATGCCACACCAACGCCGCGGAGAATTTCTGGCGGCATCGCGCAGGGATGCCATGCGGCACAGCCGATTTGCCACAGCGCGCCCGGAGCGATCCCGCACAGCGCAGTCTGGCCCGGAGCTTGCGCCTGCTTGGGCGCTGCTGCTGTAGGGCATCTCTGTGAGATGCCACACCAACGCCGCGGAGAATTTCTGGCGGCATCGCGCAGGGATGCCATGCGGCACAGCCGATTTGCCACAGCGCGCCCGGAGCGATCCCGCACAGCGCAGTCTGGCCCGGAGCTTGCGCCTGC
>JALHNO010000003.1:184954-329043 GCA_022843465.1 Pseudomonadota bacterium
CAACGCCGCGGAGAATTTCTGGCGGCATCGCGCAGGGATGCCATGCGGCACAGCCGATTTGCCACAGCGCGCCCGGAGCGATCCCGCACAGCGCAGTCTGGCCCGGAGCTTGCGCCTGCCTCGGCGCTGCTCCTGTAGGGCATCTCCGTGAGATGCCACACCAACGCCGCGGCAAATTGCCGACGGCATCGCGCGGGGATGCCGTGCAACTGGGTCAGCTCGCAGCAGCGACGACCCGGCACCCACGGCACAGCGGTGTCGCAGCAGGAACAAGCTGACCGGTCGGGTTCGAATTGCAGTCCGGATGCTGGTAGATCGCGCACTGTTGCCAACGCCTGCACCCACACTGAATTTTTTTGTCCGGAAGGCTTGACGCTTAATGGTCTCCCCCTCATACTTTCCGACCTTGCCCGCGCCCGTAGCTCAGTTGGATAGAGCACCAGGCTACGAACTTGGGGGTCGGGAGTTCGAATCTCTCCGGGCGCGCCAGTTGCAAAGAGTTTCGGGGCGCTATGTGCGCCCCGAAATTTTTGGTGATCAGGTGGTGGCAAGGTTGGTGTGACAGACGGGTTGATGGCAACGCTGTTCGTTGACGCTAGCTCGGTGCATGCGTGACAATTCTGTTCTGGTGTGTGCAAGCGCATCGGAACGGCCGGAACCAGCGGGGTATAGCGCAGTCTGGTAGCGCACCTGCTTTGGGAGCAGGGTGTCGGGGGTTCGAATCCCTCTACCCCGACCACCTGGCCTGGAAGCATGCGCCTGTAGCTCAATCGGATAGAGCACCGGCCTTCTAAGCCGGCGGTTGCAGGTTCGATTCCTGTCGGGCGCGCCACCAGGTATTTGGGTTTCAAATGGTGGATGTAGCTCAGCTGGTTAGAGCACTGGATTGTGATTCCAGGGGTCGCGGGTTCAAATCCCGTCTTCCACCCCAATTCATCGTGGGCCGTTAGCTCAATGGTAGAGCAACGGACTCTTAATCCGCAGGTTCTAGGTTCGAGTCCTAGACGGCCCACCAATCATCATCTCAGCGCGGTACCGCTACGCAGTCCGCCAGCGGCACCGGTCGCCGAGGTCAGCACGGGCGAGAGTGGCGGAACTGGTAGACGCACTGGATTTAGGTTCCAGCGGGGCAACCCGTGAGAGTTCGAGTCTCTCCTTTCGCACCATCACCGTGCACAAGATCAGCAGGTTTTCAGGAGTTTCCATGCAGGTTTCGGTTGAGCAGATCGGTAGTCTCGAACGCAAGATGACCATTCGCGTGCCTTCGTCGCGCATTGAACAGCGCGTCCAGGAGCGCCTGCGTGAATTGGGCCAGACGGTCCGCATCAAGGGTTTTCGCGCGGGCAAGATCCCAGGCAAGATCATCGAGCAGCGCTACGGTGACCAGGTACGCAACGAGGCGATGTCCGACGTCGTCGGCTCCTCGTTCGAGCAGGCGGTCGGCGAGAACAATCTGCGCCCGGCCATGCAGCCCTCGATCCGTCGCGACGACCAGTCGACGGATACCGAGCTGGTGTTCACGGCCACCTTCGAGGTCGTTCCCGAGATCGGCGAGGTCGATGTTTCCGGCCTTGAGTTGAACCGGCTGGTCTCGCAGGTGGAAGACGCCGATGTCGAGCGCATGATTGAAACCCTCCGTCAGCAGCGCAAGCGCTGGGTCGTGGTCGAACGTGCCGCGCAGATCGGTGACATGGTCCTGTTCGAGTACAGCGCCGTGGCCGATGGCCAGCGCTTCCCGGCCGAAGGCATGGAGCGCGCCGGCACAATTTTTGGAAGTGGCGCATTGCCGCCGGCATTTGAAGCGGCACTGGCCGATGCGGTTGCCGACACCGCGCGCTCGTTTACTGCCGAGTTCCCGGAGGGCTTTCGCCAGCCGGTACTCGCCGGCAAGTCGGCTGATGTCGAGTTGCGTGTGATCCGGATTCAGGCTTCCGAAATTCCGGAAGTCGATAATGCATTTGCCGCCAGCTTCGGTGTCGCTGCCGGTGGCATCGCCAAGTTTCGCGAGGATGTGCGTGCCAATCTCGAGCGCGAGATGCGTTCTGCCTTGAACAGCCGCAACAAGATGCATGCGGTGGAGCGGTTGGTTCGCGCCTACGCCTCGTTCGAACTGCCGAAGGGCATGGTCGACGCCGAGGCCCGCGCGATGCAGCGCCAGGCTGCCGAGCAGGCCCAGCGTGCCGGTCGTCCGGAAGAAGCGCCGGTCAGCGCCGACGGTTTCATCGATGTCGCTGCCAATCGTGTTCGCGCCAGCCTCCTGCTTGGCGAGATCGCACGGCAAACCCGTCTGCGCCTGGAGAACCATCGCGTTTCCGAGATGCTGGCGACGATTGCGTCGACCTACGAGGAGCCGCAGAAGGTCATCGAAATGTATCAGCGCGATCCGCAGCTGATGGGTGGCCTGCGCAATCGTGCGATCGAGGATCAGGTCGTCGATTGGGTCTTCTCGGCCGCGAAGGTGACCGATCAGTCCGTGAACTTCCAGCAGTTGATGCAGCCGCAGGCTTGAACCGGCCGGGGTCCGGCCTCATAGTAAGTGCCGGACCGATGATGGAGTGGCAATTGTGGAAGTGGAGAAAGCATTGAATCTGGTTCCCATGGTGGTTGAGCAGACGGCGCGTGGCGAACGCGCCTACGACATCTACTCGCGCCTGCTGAAGGAACGGGTCATCTTCCTGGTCGGTCCGGTCGATGATTACATGGCCAATGTCATCGTGGCCCAGTTGCTGTTCCTGGAGTCGGAAAACCCCGACAAGGACATCAGTCTCTATATCAACAGTCCTGGTGGTGCGGTAACCGCGGGTCTGGCGATCTACGACACCATGCAGTTCATCCGGCCTGATGTCAGCACGATCTGCATCGGTCAGGCGGCAAGCATGGGAGCCTTGTTGCTCTGTGCCGGTGCCAAGGGCAAGCGTTACACCTTGCCGCATTCGCGGGTGATGATCCATCAGCCCCTGGGTGGATTCTCCGGGCAGGCCAGCGACATCGATATTCACGCACGTGAAATTTTGCGTATTCGCGAATATCTCAACGGCATCATGGCGCGTCACACCGGTCAGCCGATCGAGCGCATCGCGCGCGATTGCGACCGCGACAACTTCATGGGCCCGGTCGAAGCCCGTGATTACGGCCTGGTCGACGCGGTTCTTGAGCGTCGTCCCGACGAGACCATCAAATCGGCCTGATCCCGCCGGGATCCACGGCACACCCAGCAGGCCCGGCCGCTGCACGAGCGCGGCCAGCGGGCTATGCTATCCTCGCTGCCAATCAATCCGGGCTGCCGCCCTGCCGGTGCCCGTCAGGAAGACGGAAAGATGACTGAAGAACGCGGTAGTCGCACTGAATCGGGAAAGGTGCTGTATTGCTCCTTCTGCGGCAAGAGCCAGCATGAGGTGCGCAAGCTCATCGCCGGCCCCTCGGTATTCATCTGCGACGAATGCGTGGAACTCTGCAACGACATCATTCGTGAAGAGCTCGAAGAGAAGTCCGCAGCGGCGCGTAGTCATCTGCCCAAGCCCCGCGAGATTCTGGAAACCCTTGACCAGTACGTCATCGGTCAGGCGCGTGCCAAGCGGGTGCTCGCGGTTGCGGTGTACAACCACTACAAGCGACTCGAGAACCGTCAGAAGAACGAAGAGATCGAGCTCTCCAAGAGCAATATCCTGCTGGTTGGTCCGACCGGTTCGGGCAAGACCCTGCTCGCCGAAACGCTGGCCCGCCTGCTCAATGTGCCGTTCACGATCGCTGACGCGACCACACTGACCGAAGCCGGTTATGTGGGCGAGGATGTCGAGAACATCATCCAGAAATTGCTGCAGAAGTGCGACTACGATGTCGAGAAGGCACAGAGCGGTATCGTCTATATCGACGAGATCGACAAGATTTCCCGCAAGTCGGAGAATCCGTCGATCACCCGCGACGTTTCCGGCGAAGGTGTCCAGCAGGCCCTGCTCAAGCTGATCGAGGGCACCATCGCCAGCGTACCGCCGCAGGGTGGCCGCAAGCACCCGCAGCAGGAATTCCTCCAGGTCGACACCCGCAACATCCTGTTTATCTGTGGCGGCGCGTTTGCCGGTCTTGAAAAGGTCATTCAGGCGCGTTCCGAGTCCACCGGGATCGGTTTTTCGGCCGAAGTGCGCAGTCGTGACAAGCGCAGCAGTATTGGTGAGTTGCTGAAGTCGGTCGAGCCCGAGGATCTGATCAAGTTCGGCTTGATCCCCGAGTTTGTCGGTCGCCTGCCGGTAGTGGCGACGCTTGAGGAGCTCGATGAGGATGCCTTGATCAAGATTCTCAGTGAGCCGAAGAATGCGATCACCAAGCAGTTCCGCAAGCTCTTCGAAATGGAGGGCGTCGATCTGGAATTCCGTGAAGATGCCCTGCGTGCGGTTGCGCGCAAGGCTTTGAAGCGCCGCACCGGCGCCCGTGGCCTGCGGACGATTCTCGAATCGGTGCTGCTCGACACCATGTACGAGCTGCCCTCGCAGGAGCACGTCAGCAAGGTCGTCGTCGATGAGGCGGTCATCAATGGATCTGCCGAACCGTATCTGATCTACAGCAATACCCAGCCCACCGCACGCGCCGTCGGCGCCGACTGAGTACGCGCCTGGCAGCTTGCTGGTTCCCTGGTCTGACTGATCCCAGCAGCCAGCGAGCCGCCGCTGGATGTGTGTGATGTTGGTTGCCGGGAAATCCAGCCAGGGCTTTGTGCGGTTGCTCGGTCAGGATTGCTCCAGAGGGCTTGCAAGCCAGGCCGATGGCCTCATTTGAGCCTGGACGGTGTCTGCCGCAGCCTGTCCATGCGGCTGGCCTAAATATAGGAATTTCAATGTCCCGATCGCGCGCTGAATCCCAACGCTCCGTACCTCTACTGCCCCTGCGCGATGTCGTCGTGTTCCCCAACATGGTGATTCCGCTGTTTGTCGGTCGCGAGAAGTCGATCCGCTCGCTCGATGCGGCAATGGAGTCCGACAAGCACATCCTGCTGGTTGCGCAGAAGAGTCCCGATATCGATGATCCGGGCGCCGCTGATCTGTATGAACTCGGCACCCTGGCGAATGTGCTGCAGTTGCTCAAGTTGCCCGATGGCACGATCAAGGTGCTGGTCGAAGGTGTCGCGCGGGTGCGCCTGACCAGTGTCGAGATGGTGGGCGAGGTTCTGCATGGTCGTATGGCCCAGGTCGACTCGCTGAGCACGCGCGATGTGCGCGAGATCGACGCTGCCGCCAAGTCGCTGATGTCTCTGTTCGAGAATTTCATCAAGCTCAACCGCAAGGTTCCGCCCGAGCTGATGACGACGCTTGCCGGCATCGACGATCCCTCGCGTCTGGCCGACACCGTTGCCGCGCATCTGGGCGTGCGCCTGCAGGACAAGCAGCAGGTGCTGGAAACGCTCGATGTCTTTGAGCGCCTGGAGCGCCTGATCGGACTGGTCAATGCCGAAATCGATCTTCAGCAGATCGAGAAGCGCATCCGGGGGCGGGTCAAGACCCAGATGGAGAAGAGCCAGCGCGAGTATTACCTCAACGAGCAGATGAAGGCGATCCAGAAGGAACTGGGCGATCTCGATGAGGCGCCCAATGAGCTGGAGGAACTGGCGCGCAAGATCGCCAGCGCCGGCATGCCGAAAACCGTTGAGGCCAAGGCGCGCACGGAACTGAACAAGCTCAAGCAGATGTCGCCGATGTCGGCCGAGGCCACCGTCGTTCGAAACTATCTCGACTGGCTGCTGGGAGCGCCGTGGAAAAAGCGCACCAAGATCCGCAAGGATCTGCCGGCCGCGCAGGAGGTGCTCGATGCCGATCACTACGGACTCGAGAAGGTCAAGGAACGCATCCTCGAGTACCTTGCGGTACAACAGCGTGTCAGCAAGATGAAAGGGCCGATCCTGTGTCTGGTCGGACCACCGGGCGTGGGCAAGACATCGCTCGGGCAGTCGATCGCGCGCGCCACCAATCGCAAGTTCATCCGCATGGCGCTGGGCGGCGTGCGTGACGAGGCCGAGATCCGCGGGCATCGCCGTACCTACATCGGCTCAATGCCGGGCCGGGTGATCCAGAACCTGTCAAAGGTGGGTGTACGCAATCCGCTGGTGATGCTTGATGAGATCGACAAGATGTCGATGGACTTCCGCGGCGATCCGTCCTCGGCGCTGCTCGAAGTGCTTGATCCCGAGCAGAACCACACGTTCAATGATCACTACCTCGAGGTGGATTTCGACCTCAGCGATGTGATGTTCATCGCCACAGCAAATTCGCTGAATATTCCGCCGGCCCTGCTCGATCGCATGGAAGTCATCCGGATTCCCGGCTATACCGAAGAAGAGAAGATCGGCATTGCCGAGCGTTACCTGCTGGCCAAGGAAACCAAGGCCGCCGGGCTCGCCGACAATGAGCTGGTAATTGAAACCGAAGCCGTGCGCGACATGGTGCGCTACTACACCCGCGAAGCCGGTGTGCGATCACTCGGTCGCGAGATCGCGAAGATCGCGCGCAAGGTGGTCAAGGAGTCCGCATTCGCAGCCAGCAAGTCCAAGCAGAAGGGCAAGTCGGCAAAAGCAGGCAAGCCCACCAAGGCGGTCAAGGCCGCAGCCAGCAAGCGCGCTTCGGTGCGCGTCGGCAGTGATCGTCTCGAGCACTATCTGGGTGTCCACAAGTTCACCTACGGTCGCGCCGAACTCCAGCCCGAGGTTGGTCTGGTCACCGGCCTGGCCTGGACCCAGGTCGGCGGTGATCTGCTCAGCATCGAAGCCAGTGTCATTCCCGGCAAGGGCAAGCTGATCCATACCGGCCAGCTGGGTGACGTCATGCAGGAGTCGATCCAGGCGGCGCTATCGGTGGTGCGTTCGCGCGCCGCCCTGTTCGGAATCGACACCGAGTTCAACCAGAAGCAGGACATCCATATTCATGTGCCCGAGGGCGCCACGCCCAAGGATGGACCGAGCGCTGGCATTGCGATGTGTACCGCGCTGGTCTCGGCGCTGACGCGCAACCCGGTCCGCGCAGACGTCGCGATGACCGGCGAGATCACCTTGCGTGGGCGCGTGCTTCCGATCGGTGGCTTGAAGGAGAAGCTGCTGGCAGCGCATCGCGGTGGCATCAACATGGTCATCATTCCGGACGAGAACGCGAAGGATCTTGTCGAGATCCCGCATGACATCACGGCGAAGCTCGACATCCGCCCGGTCAAATGGATTGACGAAGTGCTGGATCTTGCATTGGCCGAACCGCTGCGCCCCGGCAATGCCTCGCCAGCAGTGAGCAAGCCTGCGGCGGCCGCCGAGGGCGAAGCAGACAGCGAAGCCGATGCAGGTGTGATCAGGCCGCATTGACAGCGACTCTCACTCGTGATTGGCACTGGAAAAACAGGCATTTTTGTTGCGTGCAGTTGGGGCCACTGGTATAAAGGCGCCCCTACTGCTTCGGCTGTGAGCGAGGATGGTTGCGGCTCTCGCGGTAGCTGGGCCTGTACAACGGGCTTCCGCTGACGGTGCACTTCAGGCCACTCACAAGATCGAAACAACAACCCGAATTCCCAGGGAGTACCCCATGAACAAAACGGAACTCATTGCCGGCATTGCAGACAATGCAGAGTTGAGCAAAGCGGATGCAGCCCGTGCGCTGGAAGCGCTGATCAAGGTCGTCAAGAAGTCGCTGAAAGCCGGCGACAATGTGGCGGTTGTCGGTTTCGGCACGTTCTCGGTGCGCAAGCGCGCCGCTCGCACTGGCCGCAATCCGCAGACCGGCGCCACGCTCAAGATCAAGGCTTCAAAAAATCCTGCCTTCAAGGCTGGTAAAGCGTTGAAAGACGCTGTAAACTGATTTGCTTTGCTGGGGTGCTTAGCTCAGCGGTAGAGCGTCGCCCTTACAAGGCGAGGGTCGGGGGTTCGAAACCCTCAGCACCCACCAGTTTCAAGGACGCATCCGCGAAGCAGTTCCGCACGAAATAACCGGAGGGTGACAGCTTCGGGGTATGCAAGAATATGGAGTGGTAGTTCAGTCGGTTAGAATATCGGCCTGTCACGCCGAGGGTCGCGGGTTCGAGTCCCGTCCACTCCGCCATCTGAAGCGAGGGCGCCCACGAGGCGCCCTCGTTTTTTTTGCCACCACGCCGGTTCGACCGGCATGCCAGAAAGACCAATGCCATGCTGCAGACCATTCGCGAAAAATCGACTAGCAAGATCTTTTACGTCCTGCTGATGATCTTGATGATGGGCGGACTGCTGTTCTTCGGAATCGGCGATTACAGCTTCGGTGGATCACAACCCTACGTTGCCAAGGTCGGCGGCGAGATCATCAGCGAAAACGATTTCGCGCGCCGCATGGACGAGAACCGCAGCCGGATGCGCCAGATGATGGGCGAGTCGTACAACGCCCGGATGTTCGAAACGCCAGAGTTCCGCCGACAACTGCTCGATCAGATGATCGACGAGGAACTTCTCACCCAGGCTGGCGCTGCCGCAGGTCTGGCGATCACCGACGCCAAGCTGGGCGAGGAAATCGCCAGGACGCCAGTGTTCCAGACCGATGGAAAGTTTGATCAGGCCCTGTACGAGCAGTTGCTGCAGGCCAACAACATGACCCAGAAGCAGTACGAGGAGCGCGTTCGTCGCGATCTTGCATTGCGGGAACTGCCTTCGCAGATCAATGCAACGGCGCTGGTAACCAAGGCCGATGTTGATGCCTTCGTTCGACTGCGTGATCAACTGCGCAGCTTCCGCTATATCACCCTGCCGATACCCGCTCCGGCGGCGGACAGCATCACGGATGAGGCAATCAAGCAGTACTTCGACGCGCATTCGATCGAGTACAGCCACCCCGAGCAGGTCTCGGTCGAGTACGTCGAGATCGATGGCGCAGCGCTCGGTCCGGTCGAGCCGGCAACCGAGGAGGAATTGCGCGCCTACTACGAGACCCAGCTGCACCGTTTCGGCACCAAGGAACAGCGTCTGGCTTCGCATGTGCTGATCGAAGTGGCGGAAAACGCAGACGCTGAAGCCGAGAAGCAGGCGAAGCAGAAGATCGATGCGCTCGCCGCCGAGCACGCTGCCGGCAAAGCGTTCGCCGAGATCGCCAGCCAGTCTTCAGACGATGTCGGCTCGAAGTCATCCGGCGGCGATCTGGGCTGGATCGAGGCGGGCACCATGGAGCCGGCATTCGAGGCCGCACTGTTCGCGCTGGAAGCTGGTCAGGTGTCCGCGCCCGTGCGCAGTGCCCAGGGCTATCACCTGATCGAGGCTCGCGAGATCCGTCCGGCCGCTCTGCGTGGTTTCGACGAGGTGCGCGCCGAACTGGAGACCGAGGTCAGCGAGGACCGTCGGATTCAGCGCTTCAGCGCGCTGCAGGACCAGCTGTACGATAGCGCGGACCAGACCAGTGGCACCCTCGAGCCCATTGCCAAGGCGGTCGGTGGCGAAGTAAAGAAGAGCGACATGTTTGCCCGTGATTTTGGAATGGGCATCGCCCTGAGTCCGGAAGTGCGCGAAGTCGCGTTCTCTCCGGAGGTCAAGGAAGATGGATTGAGCAGCGAGCCGATCCAGCTTGGCAAGGAACGCATTGTGGTTTTGCGCCTGCTGGAGCGCACCGCATCCAAACCCAAGACCCTCGACGAGGTAAAGGATCAGGTGCAGGCTGTGCTGATGTCCGAGGCGACCGCCAAAGCTGCCAAGGAGGCTGCTGACGCCGCATTCAAGCGACTGCTCGCCGATGAGCCCATGGACACCCTGGCCACCAGCCTGGGAGCCACGGTAGTCGACGCCGCCGATACCGGGCGGCAGGGCCTCACCCATGATGCCGTGCTGATCTCTGAAGTATTCAAGATTGCGCGGCCTGCCGAAGGCGCCGTCGCCAACGCCCTGGTCAAGCTCAATGACAGCGGTTACGCGCTGGTGCAGTTGTCGGCGGTGGTCGATGGCGACCCTTCCAAGCTCGACGACGCAGCCCGCACCGCGGCGCGTGATCAACTCAAGCAGGAACTGGCGGCGACCGAGGCGGAGGCATTCCGCAAGGCCCTGCGTGCCAGCGTCCCGATCAAGATCGACGAAAGCAAGATCTGATCAAGCTGGTATCGCAAGCCGAAACGGCGAGCCTTGGCTCGCCGTTTCTGTTTTGTGCCGGGCCGGCTCCCGCGCCCGCCGCGCGGGCCCCGCTCAGATGCCCGTCATTCCCAGCGTGCTGTAGCCGGCGTCGACATAGGTGATTTCGCCGGTGATGCCAGCAGCGAGGTCCGAACAAAGGAACGCGGCGGCGTTGCCGACGTCCTCGATGGTTACGCTGCGACGCAGCGGTGCGGTTTCCTCGACGTGGTCGAGCATCTTGCGGAAGTTGGCGATGCCGGCAGCGGCAAGGGTCTTGATCGGGCCAGCCGAGATCGCATTGACGCGGACGCCTTCCGGGCCCAGGCTGCGCGCAAGGTAGCGCACATTGGCCTCGAGACTGGCCTTGGCCAGGCCCATCACGTTGTAGTTGGCCAGCGCGCGTACGGCGCCGAGGTAACTCAGGGTCAAGATCGCGCTGTTGTGTCCGCGCATCAGCGGGCGCGCTGCCTTGGCCAGACCAGCGAGACTGTAGCTCGAGATGTCGTGCGCGATTGCGAAGTTTTCCCGCGTCACGGCGTCGAGGTAGTCGCCCTGAATGGCTTCACGCGGTGCAAAACCGACCGAGTGAACGAGAATATCCAGCCGTCCCCAGCGTTTGCCGATCTCGCTCATCAGCGCATCGATCTGCGCATCTTCGGCAACATCGCAGGGCAGCACGATGTCGCTGCCGCATTCGCGGGCCGCCTTTTCTACGCGGTCGCGCAGTCGTTCGTTCTGATAGCTGAATGCCAGTTCCGCACCCTCGCGATGCATGGCTTCGGAAATGCCGGTGGCGATTGAACGTTCGCTTGCCACGCCGATGATGAGGGCGCGCTTGCCTTGCAGAAAACCCATTCCAGACTCCTTTGCAGTAGATGCACAGGCAGACCCGCATGGACGGAATGCCATGCGCACCAGCTATGCGGTAACCCCGGATCGTGCCAAACATTGTCGCGCCAATCGGCGTCAATGCAACACCGCTGCTCCGGTCAACGGTCGTAGCCTAGAGCAGTGGCGGGATTGTCCATAGCGGGCGCTGTTTGAAATTTTTCAGGGTGGCCGCAGGCGCAGTACCTGGCCAGGCTGCAATACGCTGCCTGCGTTCAGACCATTCCACTCCATCAGTCCCTTCAGCGCGACGCGATACCTGCGTGCCAGCGTCCACAGGGAATCGCCGGCCCGTACCGTGTGCACGGTTGCGCCGATCTCATGTCCGCGGTCCTGCCTGGGACGATGTGCTGCTGTTGCGGTCGGCAACCACAGCAAGGTTGGCTTGCCCGCCGTCTGCGATTCCTCGATCCGGTTGATGGCGATGATCGCTTCGGCGTGGGCGCCATGTTGAAGTCGGATCGATTGCACTTCGGCATGGGCTGGCACCCGCTGCCAATGCGCCAACGAGGTGCCCTCGAGCTGGCCCAGTGCCCGCTCGGCTGCCTCGGCGGCCACGGCCGGCAGCAGAATCTGCAGCGATGCATCGGCGGGCGTGAACAGTGAGCGCAGCGCAGGATTCCAGCGTCTCAGCGTTGCGGTGTCGATGCCGGCAAGAAATGCGAGGAAGTCGAGCCTTATCGGCTCGCTGATGGCCAGCGCCATCAGCGGATCGGCGGCCTCCTCCTGCAGCAATTCCGGCGTCTCGGCGAGCAGGCAGGCCCATGCCTCCAACTGGGCAAGGTGGTGCAGGGTGATCTTGCTCAGGCCAAGCGCATCCGGATCCAGCTGCGCGGGCGTTTGCCTGGACCTGCGCAAGGCCTTCTTGATGCGGAACTCGCCGGCGTTGAATGCCATATCCACAAGACGCCAGTTGCGATCGAACTGCCCGGCAAGGTGCACCAGAAGGTCGCTTGCGGCCCGGCTGGCGCGAAGAAAATCCAGCCGGCCGTCGTAGCCAGCGGAGACCGGAACCGACAGGCCACGCGCTGTGGCCGGCATCAGCTGCCAGATTCCTGCAGGCCCCCCCGACTTGCCGGGGTGGGGGAAGTATCGACTCTCGATCATCGGCAACAGGGCGAAGGCCATCGGCAGGTCGCGGCGTTCCAGTTCCGCTGCCACCAGATCCATCAGTGGGCGGGCCGATCGAAGACTGTCAGCGACCGAGGCCTGTTGCCGATCCAGCTTATCCAGCCAGCGCCGACTGCGCGCATCGAGACGTGTGCAGTCGGGGAATTCGAGTGTGCTGCTGAAGTGTTTCCGCAGCGAATCGCGCGGAATCAGCCGGCGTTCCGGTTCGGCCGGTGATGGCGAAGCAGGCGCCGGTTTTTGTCGTGCGACTTCGGTGGAAACTGCTGGATCGCCGGCGCCGTCGCGGGCGGATGTTCCGCTGTCGGCAACGGGAATCTCCGGCTCGTTGCGGACCAGCGCGGACGAACTGCAGCCGGTCAGAATGAGAATCAGCAGTATCGCCAGCCAGCGACGCAATCGGGCGCCCGGGAGTTGCAACCTAAGCATCCGCATGCACGGCGACATAGCCGTTCCTGCGTTGCCGCAGTGCCGTGAACACTTCCAGTCGAGTCGACAGTTCGCGCTGGAAGCTGGTCTCGAGCCGCTCCCGGATCGTGGATTGGTCGCACCGGAGAAACGGGTTGTAGGTACGCTCTTGGCTCAGTCGGCTCGGCACGGTGGCGGTGCCTGTCTGGTGGGCCTGGCAGCTTTCCCGATAGCGTGCGCGAAGCGCGGCATTGTCCGGTTCCCAGTCGAGCGCGAAGCGCGCATTGTCCCGTGTGTATTCATGGGCACAGAACAGCAGGGTCGCGGGATCCAGCGCGTTCAGGAGGTCCAGCGAGTGCAGCATCTGAGCGGGCGTGCCTTCGAACAGTCGACCGCAGCCAGCGCTGAACAGGGTATCGCCGACGAATACAGCGCCGTGGCCGACATAGGCCAGATGGCTGAGCGTGTGTCCCGGTACATGAATCGCCCGCAGTCGCATGTCGATCTGCTCCAACTGGATGCAATCGCCATCCACAAGCCGTTGCTGCACCATCGGGATGCGCGGATCGGCTGGACCCAATACGGGACAATGGTGATGCTCGGCGAGTTCGGCGACGCCGCCTATGTGATCCGGATGATGGTGGGTGACCAGGATGCCAACCAGCTTCAAATTGCGCTGGCGCAGGCCGTGCTCAACCACCTGGGCGTCTCCAGGGTCGATGGCTACCGCGTGGCCGCGGTGGTCATGCAGCAGCCAGAGATAGTTGTCCGTGAACGCCGGCAGCCCGGTCACGGTCAATCCATCTTTCAGTTGTGAGTCCCTGTTCATCCGCTGTCTGGTTTCCGCATCCGGTAGATTTGTATCACAATCGCCCGGCTATCCCAGTAGCATGCACAGATGAAGCCATCCAATCCCATATTGCTGCCTCCAGATCCCTGGGCGGGAATTGCCGCCGCCCAGAAGCTTCTGCTTCGTGCCGAGTCGCAATGGATTTTGCCGCAGCTTGGTCATGGCGGACGCGTGCTTTGGCTGGGTCCGACGCCGCAGTTCGAGCAACTCGCCGAGCGACCAGCCTGGCTCCAGCTCAGGGCGGCCGCGGGCTCGCGGCTAGCGGGCGATTTCCACAGTTCTGCCGAGGAATTTCCGCTGCAGGACGACATCTTCGATCACGTCGTCCTGCAGCACCCGCTGGAGAGCGGTCTGTCCCTGTCCTCACCGCTGCTGAGTGAGGCCATCCGTGTCCTCAAACCGGAATGCACCCTGTGGCTGCTCGCCAGTGGCGGTTTCAGCCGCAGTCGCTTCCGCCTGGCGGCGGCGCTGGCGCCCGAAACGATCCGGCCGCAGCGCTTCAGGCGCGGGCAGACCGAAGGCGCATTGCGTCGAATGGGGTGCACCGAACTGGAGGTGTTGGCGTTTTCAGCGGTAACCCGCAATGGCGTGCTTTGTCCCTGGTCGCGCTGGCTGCCATTGCCGCCGGTGCTGCTGCTGCGCGCCCGCAAGCGTCGCAGCGCGACGACCCT
This sequence comes from Pseudomonadota bacterium, assembly GCA_022843465.1. GTDB lineage: Bacteria > Pseudomonadota > Gammaproteobacteria > Xanthomonadales > Ahniellaceae > 0-14-3-00-62-12. The sequence goes on from JALHNO010000003.1 coordinate 198,975, forward strand.
GCGACTGCGCGGTGCTCAACTTCAGGGCGCCGCTCAACTCGCCGGTATTCCGGCGTACCCGGCCACACGTGTGAGTCTGGCGGCATGACGGCGGCCTTGCCTGTGGTTGAGGTGTTTACCGATGGTGCCTGTTCCGGAAATCCCGGACCGGGTGGCTGGGCCGCCTTGCTGCGTTCGGGACGTCACGAGAAGTGGCTCAGTGGTGCCGAGGCGCTGACAACCAACAATCGTATGGAACTGATCGCCGCACTGCGCGCGTTGCAGGCACTGAAGACCCGATCCCAGGTCTGCATCACCACTGACTCGCGCTATGTGCAGCAGGGTGCTACCGAGTGGCTGCCTGGCTGGAAGGCACGCGGTTGGCGCAACGCCGCGCGCGAGCCGGTGGCCAATCAGGACCTCTGGCAGGAAATGGATGCGGCCATGGCCGGGCATGAGGTGCAGATGCGCTGGGTGCGCGGGCATACCGGTCACGCCGAGAACGAGGCCTGCGACGCCCGCGCGCGCGCCGCGATCACGGCCTTGCTTGCGGGAGCCGGGACCCGATGAGGGCGCCGGCTGGTGTGCCTGGAGCAACCGGGTGGAAGTGGGCGCCGAGCGGCTTGTCCGTCGGCACGGCGCCGGCCCTCGCGCCGGGTGCAGCTGAAGCGGGTAGGGAGTAGCGCCATGCGGCAGATCGTACTGGATACCGAGACAACGGGATTGGACCCGGCCCGCGGCCATCGCGTGGTCGAGATCGGCTGTGTCGAGCTGGTTGAGCGCCGGCGCAGCGGGCGTGAGTTCCAGCGCTATCTCAATCCCGAGCGCAGCATGGATCTGGGGGCTCTTGAAGTCACCGGACTGAGCGATGATTTCCTGCGTGACAAACCGCTGTTTCGCGCCGTTGCGCACGAATTTCTCGAATTCATCGACGGCGCCGAACTGATCATCCACAACGCCGCCTTCGATCTTGGATTCCTGAATGCCGAACTGGCCCTGCTCGGTGGCTCGCTCGGCAGAATCCAGGATCGTTGCACTGTGCTCGATACCCTGGCCATGGCACGCGAGCGTTATCCCGGCCAGAAAAACTCGCTGGATGCCCTGTGCCGACGGCTGCAGGTCGATAGCAGTCATCGTCGTGTGCACGGTGCCCTGCTCGATGCCAACCTGTTGAGCGATGTTTATCTGGCGATGACCGCTGGCCAGGGCGATCTGAGCCTGGCGATGGCCGAGCCGGCCATGGTTCGGCAGCAGGATGTTTCGCTGCACAGAAGCGTGGCCACGGTGCGGGTAGTGCGTGCCGCTGCCGAGGATGAGGCCGCCCATGCTGCTCGTCTGCAGGCTGTGCAGAAGGCCAGCAAGGGGCAATGTCTATGGCTGGCCGAGTCAGGCTGAGCGGGCGACTGTCGTCGACGGATACCCGCTGATTGCAAGTCGATTGCTCGAGGACGCAGCCAGACAACGAATTGAATGGCATAATCGAGGGCACCCGATCGGGCCGGCAGCTTCTGGGAGAAAGCGGTATGCGCAAGTGGATCGCGTTGGGGCTGTTGCTGACAAGTGGTGTGCAGGCGCAGGGCGCCGCCGAGCGGATTGCCGCGCAGGCGCATGAGGGTGTGGCCAGTTGTGCCGCCAGCCAGTGCCATGGCGCGACCCAGGTGTCGAGCAAGCAGTCGGTGCAGATGAATGAATTCGCGCTCTGGCAGGAGTTTGATCCGCATGCCAAGGCTTACGACATCCTGCTTTCGCCCGAATCGCAGTCCATTGCCAGAAAGCTGGGGATCGGCAAGGCGGAAGAAGCCAAGGTCTGTCTCGACTGCCATGCCGACAACGTGCCCGTCGACCTGCGCGGCGCCAAGTTCCAGATCGATGATGGTGTCGGGTGTGAGGCCTGCCACGGCGGCGCCGCCGGCTGGCTGGCCAGCCACACGACGGCATCGCATGCCGACAACCTCGCTGCCGGGCTGTATCCGACCGAAGATCCGGTGGCGCGTTCGGCACTGTGCCTGAGTTGTCACGCCGGCACGCCAGACCGGATGATTACTCATCGCATCATGGGGGCGGGACATCCCAGGCTTTCTTTCGAACTGGATACCTTTACCTGGTTGCATCCGCATTATCAGGCCGACGCCGATTACGAGGCGCGCAAGGGCAGGTTCGACGGTCTGCGCGACTGGGGCATCGGTCAGGCGACAGCGGCAATCAATGCGCTGGATATCCTGCTCGATGAGCGTTCCGGCTGGCACGGAATCTTCCCCGAACTGGTTCTGTTCGATTGCCACGCCTGTCATCGCTCGATGAGTGGCCGTCAATGGGGGCCACGTCAGGGCACCGGCCTCGGTCCAGGGGTCGTCCGCTTGAACGATTCCAATCTGGTGATGTTCCGCCATGTCCTTGCCGCCGTCGACTCGGCTGCGGCTGAGCGTGTGCTTGCGCAGTCGCGCGCCTTGCACAAGGCAACCACTGAAAGTCGCGAACAGACCTTTGCGGCGGCGCGCACGCTGCGGGCGACACTGCAACAACTGAGCACCCGCGTGGCGGATTTCAAGTTCAGCCCGGACGCCTTGGCGGCCATTCTGTCGAGCATGATCCGCGATGCGGATCGCGGCGAGTTCCGCGATTTTGCCGCCGCCGAACAGGGCGCCATGGCCGTGCAGAGCGTGGTGGTTGCGTTCGAAGGCAGTGGTCTGCTCGACGAGGCAGCAACCGAACGCCTGCGCGCACGCGTGGATGCACTGTACTCGACGGTGGAGCGTGATGAAGGATTTGCGATGGCGCGCTTTGTCGATGCGCTCAAGGCAGTGCGTGCGGCGGCACCATGAGCTTTGTTGTATCGGAATTCAGCGCCTGCCGGCACATTCAAGCTCAGGGCCTGCACGTAAGGTCGCGAGCCGTGGATATCTGACTTGAATATGCACACCGCAGTGACCGAGGCCGTGGTGATTCCCGGCTATCGCATTGAAAAGGCTGTTGGCGTCGGCGGCATGGCCTCGGTGTATCTGGCCGTGCAGGAGTCGCTTGATCGTGAGGTCGCGCTCAAGGTGATGTCGCCAACGCTTGCGGAGAACGCCGAGTTCGCCGAGCGCTTCCTGAAGGAAGGTCGCCTGACCGCCAAGCTCAGCCACCCGAATCTGGTGACCGTGTACGACATTGGACTCCATGGTCAGGTTTACTACCTGGCGCAGGAGTACATCCCGGGCGGGACCCTGCGCGAGAAGATGAATGCGGGCATGACGGTGCCGGAAATCCTCGACGTCGCGCGTGATGTCGCCCAGGGACTGGCTTACGCGCATGAAAAGAGTGTGGTTCATCGCGACGTCAAGCCGGGCAACGTGTTGTTTCGGGCCAATGGCACCGCCGTGCTCGCCGACTTCGGCATTGCCAAGGCGATGGACTCGAAGACCATGTCGACCCAGGCCGGCAATTCGATCGGTACGCCGCACTACATGAGTCCCGAACAGGCGCGCGCCGAAAAAGTGGATGGCCGATCGGATCTGTACAGTCTCGGCGCGATGATGTTTGAAATGCTGGCCGGCAAGCCGCCTTATGATGCAACCGATCCCTTCAGCATCGCGCTGATGCATGTCACCCATCCGGTACCGCAGCTGCCGCCCAAGGTGAGCTGGCTGCAGCCCTTGATCGACCAGTTGATGGCCAAGTTGCCCGAGTCGCGGTTTGCGACCGGCGATGAATTCGTTGCCGCCTGCGATCGGCTGTTCGCCAGTGCGCCAGAGGCGCAGGCACTGCGCGATGCGCACATGACGCGCAAGCGCCTGGCACCGCGCCCGATGGCCATGCAGCCCACGGAAATGATGGTCAGCGATACCCAGAAGACGCCGCGCGGGGTGTCCTCGGCAGCCTCGGTGGCGAGACCGCAGGTCGGCAAACCTGGGCTGTTTTCGCGGCCACCGGTTATAGCTGCAGCGGTGGCGGTGCCGTTGCTGGTTGCTGTCGGTGTCTGGCTGGTGATGCAGCCGGACCCACCGACGGCACCCGAGCCCATCGTACCGACGGTGGTCGAAGATCCGGTGGCAATCAATCAGGATAGCGATCAGCCAATCAGCGGCATCGTCGACCTGGGCAGCCAGGGCGGCGTAGTGGACGAGTCGGCCCCACTGTTGATTGAAGGTGATGTCGGGACGCTGCTCAGCAAGGCGCGCGAATATGTGGAGATTGGTCTTACTACCGGCAGCGGTCGCCGGCTCAGTTCTCCCCCAGGCGACAACGCCATCGACATCTATCGGGCGGTACTGAAGCAGGACCCTGGCAATGTGGACGCCGTCAATGGGCTTGAGCGGATTGCCGATTTCTACGAAAGGCGGGCCCTGGGGCTGCGCGATCGCGGCTTGCCGACCGGATGTCAGGCGGTGGCGGTTGTAGGTCTGGCTGCGGCGCCCGACCGGGCGTCGTTGCGCGCCCTGCATGAGGGCGGTTGCAACATCAAACCCTGAGCCCCGTTGGCCTCTGTGCCGCTCACTTCTTGCGCAGCAGGATCACCGTCACATTGTCGGAGCCGCCACCATCGAGGGCTGCCAGGATCAGGTGATCGACGCATTCCTGGGCCGACAGATCTTCGCGGCTGAGGATCGAGGCGATGATTTCGTCATCGACTTCTTCGGTAAGCCCGTCGCTGCAGAGCAGTACCTGGGTGCCATTGGATAATTTTCCAGCGACGGTTTCTACCCGCAGACTTTGTGGATCGGTCACGCCCAGTGCCTGGGTCACGACATTGCGGTGGGGATGGGTTTTCGCCTGCTCCGGTGTGATCGCACGCTGGTTGATCAACTCGCGAACATAGGAGTGATCTTCGGATATCTGCTTGAACTCGCCAGCCTGCACCGCGTAGGCGCGGCTGTCGCCAACCCAGGCCACTTCGAACTCATCGCCGGTCACGCGGACGGCCGCAATGGTCGTCCCCATCGGCAGCGCCTGCGGGCGGCGTGTCGAATGCTTGATGATCTCTTCATCCGCAATCTGGATTGCAGTGACCAGGGTTCCGCCCCCCTGTATCTCACGGACCAGGGTGTCGCGGGCCAGTGCGCTGGCGACCTCGCCATTCTCATGACCGCCCATGCCATCGGCAACCAGCCACAGCCCGAGCTCGCTGTCGGCGTAGTAGGTGTCTTCGTTGTGCTCGCGTCGCAAACCAACGTGGGTGGAATGTCCAAATTCGATCATGGTTCCTTCCGGACTCGCCTGTACGGACTATTGTCGCCTCAAAGTACCACTGTTTGCGCGCCTAGAATTCAATCCGCACGCCCAGCGCCAAGCTCCCCTGCGATATCCGGTCCTTGCCGGCCACATGTTCATAGTAAAGATACCCTGAGCGACCGTTCGCGAACACAGCGGAGAGACCAAGCCCGATATTCAGGAAATCGGAATCGATCTCGTCGCCATCAATGATGATGCTCGAGTTGGTCGGATCGAAGGCGAATCGTGTGACCAGCCCATCGCTGTCGTCCTCGAACTCCTTGACGTACTCGATCTGCACATTCGGCATCAGAACGCCCCAGGACGTGCTGACAACATAGCTGAGCTTCCCGCCGAGGACGCCCTGCATCGAGCTGAGCTTGCGTCCGTCGACTTCCAATGCAAGTCCCGCGCCTGGACCACTCGGATTGGACATGCGCTCGACATAGCCGTCAAAGTCGAGCCGCGTGTAGGTGCCGCGCAGATAGGGCCCGAAACTCCAGGCGCCGCGGTTGAAATCCTTGCCCACGGAAAGTGCGAACGACTGCTGGTCGCTGTCCGGCGAGCCGGTGGCGACCTGGTCGATGGTCGTGGTGCCCCCCGACAGGGAGGGCAGGGTGTAGTTGATCCGGCGCGTGATGTCGGTGCTGGTGCGGCCCATGGTCAATACCGCGTCCGCGTAGTAGTTGTTTCCGCGGAACAGGCTGCCATAGGCCGACAGGCTGTAGCCGCGGCTCTCCAGGTCCCCCAGATTCTGGTTGAGCTGGCTGTCATTGCTGTTGAAGCCCAGCGCCGCGCCGACGACCAGCGAGTCGGACACTCGATAGTCGACGCCAGCGGTCAGGCCGTAGTTGTCGAAATCGCCACCCGGATCCACCTCGCCGGGGTCGCGACTGCCATTGCCGATGGTGCCGGTCGCGAAGAAGCCCCAGCGGCTGATGCCGGCATCCTGCTGCTGCGACGGGTCGTCATCGGCAGCCTTGAGCACCAGGTTGGAAGGCAGGAAGCTGAAAGGCAGACGGCCGCTTGGCGTCACAATCGCGAGGCCACCGAAACTGGCGCCCTGGCTGCCCGATCGCAGTGCCGCCAGACGTCCCTTCAGATTCTCGAATTGCGCGGTTGCACTGGCGAGCGCCGCGTTGTTCTGTGCGCTGGTTTCGTCGGCGAGCATCTTGTCGAGCGCGTTCACCACACTGCTGGTATTGGCGTTGGCATTCACGACCAGTTCGGAGCAGCGAGAAAGCAGATCCTGCTGCGCTGCGCTGAGATTGCTCAGACTGGCAAGACGGGGGCAGGCACGGTCAATGGCCTGCGCGATTTTGTTGGCCTCCGGTCGCAACTGCGGAATATTCGCCAGACCATTGCCGAGACTGAATACCACGGGCGTGACACTGGCCAGGCTGGGCAGGCTGGCCGTCACCGTGTAGTCACCAGGCAGGGTCACGTTGGCAATCGTACTGGCGCGGCCGTCGCTTCCGGTTACGACATCCGATGGGTCGACGGTCGCATTGGTCGATGGGGTGAACCGCACGGTGAATCCGGACAGGCTGGTGCCATCGGCGGTGCGCAGGCGGACCACCAGTGGCGCACTCGGGCGTCGTGGCACGATCCGCTGACCGTTGCCGGACACGATCTCGAGCACGCTGTTGGCCGGAATCGTGGAGTTTGCGGTAAAGGTCACTTCACCGACACCATCAATTGCAGCGCGGATCTGCTGGACGCCCAGCGCCTGTCCAAGACGGAGGCTGTTGCTTGAACGCCCATTGCTGTCAGTGGTGGTGACCGCAGAACCGAGGCTGCCGCCTCCCGACAGCACCGACCAATTCACGCGCGCGCCCTGCAGGCCCTTGTCGCGCAATGACGCTGGTCGCGCAATCACCACGACAAGTGGATTGGCCAGATCGGCGCCGGCGCCAGCGGTCTGGTTGTTGCCGCTGGCGATCGTGAGGGTGGGTACGAAGGTGCTGGCGGCGCCGACCGCGGAGACGCGACCGCCGAATGCCCGAGCCGTTACCTCGACCGTGCCCGACTCATTGCCGTAGCGCGCGCCGGTGCTGGCGCGACCATCAGCCCCGGTAATCGCGCTGGTCGGGGTAAGGGTGGCGCCGCGGTTGGCGAAAAAGTTGATGGTCTGGCCCGGCAGCAGCGAGCCGTTGGCCCGGCGCAGCTCGAACACGAATACTTCATCGGCGTCCGAACCAATGGCGCCAGTCTGGCCATTGCCCGCGACCGACCGCAACTGGGCATCGGCGGACGTCAGCCGGAAATCGGTCGACAACACGCTCGCCCCGGCGCCGCCCTGGGTCATCGCACGGACCACGACGGGCCCGCCGGCTGCACCAATCTGCAAGCTGGTCTCGGAGTCGCCATTGGCGTCTGTCCTGGTGTGCGCATTGATCAGGCTGGCATTGCCACTGAGCACGGCCCACTCGATATCGGCGTCGGCCACTCCCGCTGTACCGTCGGTCAGACGCACCCGGAGAGGATCGGAGATCAGGTCGGTTGTCGCGATCTGGCCATCGCCGGAGGTGCGCAGCAGTTGTCTTCCGCTGCCACCGGGCACCGAAGTAGCCGTGAAGACAGCGGGCAGCATGCCCGGATAACTGGCGCGGACTTGCACGTCTCCCGGATTGTTGCCAAGGATCAGGGTCGCCGGCGCACTCAGTTCGGAGCCACCGGGCAACGCCGAGTACGTTGTGGTGCCCTGGGGGCCGAAGCTTGCGGAACCGCTGAGGATCTCGAAGACCAGGGGCGCACCATTTGCCGAAACGAAGGCGCGCGGCGTGACGCCAGCCACCAGCGGACGGCTCAGGGGCATGTTCGGTGATCCCTGCTGGGCATCGCCTGAAATCTTGATCACCTGATCCGGGTCGGGCGCGCGTACCTGCAGGTTGTAGAAGATGCTGGTATAGCCGTCGGCCGTGGCCTCGACCAGGACGTCACCAGAGTCCGGACCCGCATAGATATCCACGCTCGCCCGGAACGAATTGTCGATGAATACCGACGTGGTCGGCGAGGGCGTAAGAAATCCGGTCGGGGACTTCGACGCTCTGGAAACATTGTTGAGGAAATAGGCGCTGCCGCTGCGGATGGTCAACTGCACGGGTAGGCCACTGACCGGCGTTCCGCCGAGTAGGGCTTCGAGGACGAGCGGTGCTGGAAATTGCGTGTCGGGTTCGGTGATCTGTCCATCACCGGAGATGATCGACAGGGTCTGCGCCCCGGCGGGCTGGGTCTGCAGGTTCCAGGTTGCCGAGTTGCTGGGCGAAGTGACTGTCAGCGTGAAACTCCCCGCATTGCCGGCGCGTACGTTGACGCCAGCGAGGCCGCCGGTATCGGTCGTGGTGGAGTAAACCGTGCCCTGATCAACGCCGCCGACGATGATATTGGCCCCGGTACCACCGGATAGCGTGAAGGTCAGCGGAAGCGACGGCAACGGAACGCCACCGCTATCGGTCGCCACAATTTGAAAGAACTCGGCATAGCTGCTGTTTTGGCCGGCAGTATAGAGCCCGGTGGTCGATGGGCTGGCAGCCAGGTTCTCGCCGCCACCGGCGGGAACCACCTGCAGTCCGCCATAGCTGTTCTGCGTGCCCAGACTTGCGACCTGGACAGTCACCGGAGTAGGGGTTGTGATGCCGGAATTGGCAAACAGGTCCGTAAATGCGTGTCCGGTGCCGTCGGTAAAAGTGCTGATACTGGTCAGCCCATTGGAAAATTGTGCCGGGCCGCTGATGACGGTGTAAACCACCTTGGCATTCGGCACCGGTGCCGGCGTGCCGCCGCCCTGCGAAACCACGACGCCGAGCGAACTCGGGAACTGCGTGCCCGAAACACCGTTCTGACCGCTGCCCTGGAACGGGTTCAGCTGTGGCATGACCGGTGCAAAGACATTGATATTGAAGGTCGAGAAGGCAGAGGTGCACGGCGGGGTCGAGCCCTGGATCGTATAGACGCCGTTGGCATTGGGCTCGGCGATGACGTTGATGCTGGCACTGAACTGGAAGGGCGGGCCGGCCCAGGTAACGCCGGTCTCGGTATGACTGGTCGAGCCTGACTCCTCGATATAGATGCCGGCCAGCGGCGGAGAGAGTGGGGTCACGTCCCAGGATACGTCAAAGCTCGCCGGAATCGCCGCGGTCGCCCCGGTCTGTCCCACTGTCAGCGGCATTGAAAAGCGGGTGCCCGCCAAAGTGTTCTGGTTGTTGCCGCCAAGGATCCCCATCGGGCAGGCGATCTGGGCCAGTGCAGGTCCCATCGGCAACATCAGGCACAGTCCCATGCTCAGCATTCTGGCCAGTGAGCGTGGCGGTGTGACGTGAGTGTGAAAATTGCTACGGGCAGTTGATGCGGCCATAACACCCTCGTGAGTTTGCCGAGCTATACTTGCAGCGTACTACAGCGCCGCGCGCTGGTGGTAGTCGCGGCGCCCCATACTCCCCGGAGGTTTTGGTCATGCGTCTGGATGCTCCTGCTACTTCGATTCTGCGCCCCACCATGCTGGCTCTCTCGATCGCGGCTGCCATGTTTGCGGTAACCGTTCCTGTGGACCTTGAAGCGAAGGCTCCTTCGATCCGCAATGCCGAGGATTTTCTGATCGTCGATTGCCTGCTGCCAGGACAGATGCGCAAGCTGGGTCGCGTCAGCACTTTCATGAGTGCACGGCGTCCCGTGCGTACCAATCAGGCCGACTGCGAAATTCGCGGCGGCGAGTATGTCGCCTACGATCGCGCCAATTACCAGACCGCTCTTAAAGTCTGGATGGATCAGGCAGTGGCGGGCGATGCCGAAGCGCAGAATTACGTCGGTGAGATTTATCACAAGGGTCTGGGCACCGAACCCGACTACAGCAAGGCGGCCGAGTGGTATCAGAAGGCTGCCACGCAGGGACTGAAGCGGGCTCAGATCAATCTGGGATCACTTTATGAAACCGGGCTTGGCGTCGAGCAGGACGTCAACAAGGCGCTCAATCTCTATCGCCAGGGTTCGGGCATCAGTGGCGATGATCTCGTCTATGCATCGACCATGACGTCGGCTGTGGCCGCCAAGCAGGAAGAAATCGAGGGTCTGCAGAAAGACGTGGCGGCCCAGCGCGAAGCAGCCGCGCGGCTGAAGGCCGAGAATGAGCAATTGCGTGGCGAACTCGATCAACGACGGCGCGCGCTGCAGAATGCCCAGGGTCAGCTGGATGGCGCACGTGCCCAGTTGAAGGAAGCGCAGGCGCGCATCGCGCCTGATGGAGCGGACCTGGCGGTACTTGGCGAAGTTCTGGCTGCCAAGGAACAGGAACTCGCCATGCAACGCGAGCGCCTCGAGCGCGATCGCAAGGCGCATGCCGAGCAGATGCAACGTGAGCGCACCAAGCTTGCCGAGCTCAAGGCGCGCGAAGCCCAGTTGAGCCGTTCCACCAGTGTTTCGGCGAGCGAGCAGGCGGAGCTGGGTCGCGTGCGCAACGCCGCCGCCGAGCTGGCGCTGACGCTGGATGATGCGCTGGTGCGGATGGAACAGATGGAAGCCCAGTTGGCCGGAAATTCCAGGCAGCAAGAGGCCGAGCTGGCACGTTACGAGATGGATCGCAAGAAGATGGAGGCCGCGATATCGGCATCCAAGGAAGACCGCGAGTTGCTCCTTCTGCTTGAGCAACAGCTATCCGAGAAGCAACGCGAAGTCGCTCGCCAGCGCGGCCAGATCGTCGCGCTGGAGCGGCAGACCGGGGCCAGTGGCGGCGGCAGCACAGTTTCCGCCGCATCCGGTCCCTTCATCCGCATCATCGACCCGCTGGTAACGGCATCGCGCGGTGGCAAGGCTACCGCCACACTGCGTGCGCAGGCCAATACATCCGAGGTGGTTGGATCGGTGCAGGCCGCAGCGGGTGTCCAGCAGCTCACGGTCAATGGACAGCCGGTCTCGATTGCGGCGAATGGCAGCTTTCGCGTTCGGGTACCGGTGAGTGGTCAGGGTACCGAGATCACGGTGACGGCGATCGATCGTGTCGGTGGCCAGAGCAGCGAGGCTTTCACCATCGTGCCGCTGCCCGGTTCTGCAACTGCGAACCCGGCCGGCCCGGTTGCAATTGCGCAGCGCACGCCGGCGGGCGTCAAACTCGGCAAGTATCATGCGCTTGTCATCGGCAACAACGACTACGCGCGCTATCCCAAGCTCAGCAGCGCCGTGAACGATGCGCAAATGATCGAAGCCGTACTCAAGAAGCAGTACGGTTTCCAGACCACGGTGCTCAACAATGCCAACCGTTTCGAGATCCTGTCGGCGTTGAACGACATGCGCGAAAAACTCACTGCGGACGACAATCTGATCGTCTACTTCGCCGGCCATGGCGAGCTCGACAATGCCAGTCGGCAGGGCTACTGGATTCCGGTTGATGGCCAGGCCGATGCCCCCAACACCTGGCTGTCCAATCGGGCGATCAGTGACATGCTCAATACCATGGCGCCCAAGCACGTCATGGTGATCGCCGACTCCTGTTATTCGGGGTCGATGACCACAGCCGCGCTGCCGGTGTTCGCCGCCGAGACCGGTAATGCCGGCTGGCAGAAGTGGGTCCAGGCGGCCAGTTCGAGTCGTTCGCGCACCGCGCTCACCTCCGGCGGCCTGGCACCCGTGCCGGATACTGGCCGCGGCAACAACTCGCATTTCGCGAGCGCGCTGGTTGCAGCGCTGGAAGACAACTCGCAGTTGCTTGAAGGTCAGCGCCTGTTCCGCGAAGTCACTACGGCGCTCGCCAGCGTAGCGGCCGAATCCGATCTCGTGCAGATTCCTGTGTATGCACCGATCCAGTTCGCCGGGCATGAGGCAGGCGAGTTCTTCTTCTCGCCGCGCGGCGCTGGCGTAGCCCGCGCCGAGTCCGACTCGGCGACTGGCATGCACTGACGGGTCGCGTCTCGGCCTCGAACTTTCGCGGGCGCGCATGGCGCGCGTCCGCGAACGGGTCGCCGCGATGCGAACTCAGCGCAGAGGCTCAAGCCAGCCGTACTTGTCTGGCGTAGTGCCCTTGAACAGACCGAAGAACAGAGATTGCACGCGCGCCGTCAATGGGCCCGGTTTGCCATCGCCGACGGGCTTGCCATCAACTGACCTGATCGGGGTGATCTCGGCAGCAGTGCCACACATGAACAACTCGTCGCAGAGATAGAGGTATTCGCGCGGCATGTCGCGTTCGATGACCTCGATGCCGTTGTCGCGCGCCAGCATCATGATGGTGTCGCGGGTGATGCCATTGAGGATGGCGCTCGACACCGGGGTGGTGTGCAATTTGCCGTTGAACACCAGGAACAGGTTTTCGCCGGCGCCTTCCGAGAGCAGGCCGTTGCTGGCCAGTGCGATGCCCTCGCCAAACCCGAGCCGGCGCGCTTCGCGGGCGATCAGCTGGCCGGAAAGATAATTGCCGCCGGCCTTTGCGCCTGCCGGAATGGTATTCGGGGCGACGCGATTCCAGCTGGACACCATCGCATCAATACCGGTTGCGACCACGTCGTGACCGAGGTATTGGCCCATCTTCCAGGTCGATACCGAGGTCTCGGTAGGACAATCCGCATTGAGTCCAAATCCGCCCAGACCACGGAACGCGAATGGCCGCAGATAGGCTTCGCCGAAACTGTTCGCCTTCAGAACGGCGTGGCAGGCATCGGTGAGCTGGCCGATGTCATAGGGGATCGGCAACTCGTAAATCTTGGCCGAGCTGTACATGCGGCGCAGATGGTCCTGCAGCCTGAAAATCACCGGGCCCTTGTCGGTGTCGTAGGAACGTACACCCTCAAACACCGAAGATCCGTAGTGGATCGCATGTGCCATCACATGGGTGGTAGCTTCCGCCCACTTCTTGATGGCGCCGTTCTGCCAGATGAACTCGGGGTACTGGATGGCCATGCATTGCTCCGGAGCGTAGGGGAAAGGGGTCTATGGTGCCTGAGCACTCGGGAGCACGGAAGTGTGCAGTGGCATTTGCCAGAAAACCGACCCAGGCTTGCGGTCGGCACGCGCCGGATATCCGCTGTGGCGGCGTGGCCGGCCTGTCTGTGGCATCAGTTCAACCGTTCGATCACGTTGAGTGTGGCCTTGGCGCGATTGAGTGTATAGAAGTGCAGGCCACTGGCTCCGCCTGCGATCAGCTTGCGGCACAGGGCAGCCACCAGGTCCGCGCCAAATTCGCGGATCGCACCGGCATCGTCGCCATAGCCGCGCATCCGACGCTCGATCCAGCGCGGAATCTCGGCGCCACAGATGTCGGAGAAGCGTTTCAGCTGGGAAAAGTTTCCGATCGGCATGATGCCGGGCACGATTGGCTTGTCGATCCCGATCCGGCGGGCATCGTCGACGAAGCGGAAGTAGGCATCGCTGTTGAAGAAATACTGGGTGATCGCGGCATCGGCGCCGGCATCGATCTTGCGCTTGAAGTGCTCGAGATCGGCGAAGGCATCCTGCGACTGCGGATGGACCTCCGGATAGCAGCCGACCTCGATGTGAAAGGTGTTGCCGGTTTCAGCGCGGATGAACTCGACCAGTTCGTTGGCGTAGCGGAAATCGCCAAAACCGGCCATGCCCGAGGGCATGTCGCCACGCAATGCCACGATTCGACGGCATCCCATCTCCGCATACAGGTTCAGCAACTGGCGGATTTCCTCACGGGTGCCGCCCATGCAGGAAACATGCGGTGCAGCTTGCAGTCCGTGATCCTGGCGCAGGCTGCGGACCGTTTCCGGTGTGTAGGAAAGTGTCGAGCCGCCGGCGCCGAAGGTGACGCTCACGTACTCGGGGTTGAGTGCCTTGAGACGGGGCAGGGCGCTTTCCAGGGTCTGGCGCTGTTCGTCGGTCTTGGGTGGGAAAAACTCCAGCGAAATCTTCATGCGGCTCGTCGCAGTCTGAGGGGTTCGGGCGGAGTATATCTTTCATTCCGGATGAAAGGATGGATTGCCTCTGGCAACACAGCCAGGCTCTTGACGGCTCGCCGCCGATCACAGAAGGTTCGCGGCAACTACCGGGATAACACGGATCAAGGATCCGGCCGCCATGGACCAGGGCGTTGGCTGGAACAGCAGCCCGCTGAGCGCACCGAGCCTGCGGCGCTTTGCCCAGGAGATCGACGATACCCGCCGTCGCGTAGTGATCGGCGGCACGTTCTACGTGCTCGGCTGGCTGCTGGTGGCAATCTTTACACCCGTGCATGTGCACTACCCATTGGCAACCTGGCTGGTGAGCGGCTACTTCGTCGGTCTGGCGATCGCCCGTGTGCTGCTGCGGCCACCACCTGAAGTCGAGACCGCCCGCCGCCTGGCCTGGCTCAATCTGCAATGGGTGATCATCCAGGCCTCGGCGGGGGCCTGGGGGGCGGTGCTGCTCTGGACCCTGCTCGACCCGGTGTTGCTGCCCGCGCGCATGGCCCTGCTGGTCGGTACGGCTGGATTCGCAACCGCAATTGCGCACACCTATTGCATGCGGTTCTGGGCGTCCCTGGTCGCGATCTCGGTGATGTATGTCCCGGGTACGATGTTGATGTGGATGCCCGGGCATGATCGCGCGGTGGCGTTCACGCTGACCGTATATCTCGGCTACGTGCTGTCCTCCCTGGTGCGCAGTCATCGCGAGTACCAGAATCGTCTCGACGGCGACGAGGCGCTGCGCCAGCAGCGCGACCAGTTCGAGCATCTCAGTCGCACCGACTGGCTGACCGGCTTGGCCAATCGACGCCATTTCGTGCACGCACTCGAAGCTGCCATCGCGCAAGCGGGAGCGAACGTCAGGCCGCTTGCGCTGCTGGTGCTGGATGTCGATCACTTCAAGACCATCAATGATCGCCATGGGCATACAGTAGGCGATCGTTGCCTGGCCGGTTTCGCCGATCAGATGCGGCACGTTTTTGCGGGCAGGGAAGAGCTCTGTGCGCGCCTGGGTGGTGAAGAGTTCGCGGTATTGATGCCGGGGTTTGACGAAACTGCGGCTGGTGCTCGTGCCGATGCTTTCCGGATTGGCCTGGCGGCAGCGACCATGGTGCCGGAACTGCCCGAGCTGCGTCTGCGCGTAAGTATCGGAGTCGGTGGCTTCGATCCGGCGCGCCATCAGAGTGCCGATCATTTCTTCGGCGATGTCGATCGCGCACTCTACATGGCCAAGGCCCAGGGCCGCGATCGCGTGTGCGCAGCGGCCGCCGAGGCGACCGACGCCCTTGCTTCGGCTGGCATTGTTGGCCCGACCAGGCCGGGCATCTGCTGATCCGCGCCAAACAAACAGGGCGCACAAGGCGCCCTGTCTGCAGTTCGGTTTCGAGGCGCATTGCGCGCGCTCAAGCGCCTAGTAGCGGTAATGCTCCGGCTTGTACGGGCCATCTGCGTCGACACCCAGATAGGCTGCCTGATCCGCGGTCAGCCGGGTCAGCTTGACGCCGATTTTTTCCAGATGCAGACGCGCGACTTCCTCGTCGAGCTTTTTCGGCAGGCGATAGACGGTCTTCTCGTAGACATCCTTGTTCTGCCAGAGATCGATCTGCGCGAGCGTCTGGTTGGAGAACGAGTTGGACATGACGAAGCTCGGATGTCCGGTCGCGCAGCCGAGATTGACCAGGCGGCCTTCCGCCAGCAGGAACATGTCGTGGCCGGGCTTGCCATTGGCACCAGGCAGGCGGTACTTGTCGACCTGCGGCTTGATGTTGATCCTTTGCACCCCTGCCAGTGAGTTGAGCTTGTCGACCTGGATCTCGTTGTCGAAGTGACCGATGTTGCAGACGATCGCCTGATCCTTCATGCCCATCATGTGTTCGACGGTGATCACGTCCTTGTTGCCGGTCGTGGTGACGTAGATGTCGGCGGTGCCGAGGGTGGCCTCGACGGTGTCGACCTGGAAACCTTCCATCGCCGCCTGCAGGGCATTGATCGGATCGATCTCGGTGACCACAACGCGGCAACCGTAGGCGCGCAGTGAGTGCGCCGAGCCCTTGCCCACATCGCCATAGCCGCAGACGACAGCAACCTTGCCGGCCAGCATCACATCCATGGCACGCTTGAGTCCGTCGGCCAGCGACTCGCGGCAGCCGTACAGATTGTCGAACTTGCTCTTGGTAACCGAGTCGTTGACATTGATCGCGGGCACCAGCAGCTTGCCGGCTTCCATCATCTGGTAGAGACGATGCACGCCGGTCGTGGTCTCCTCGGAGACGCCGCGCCATGCCTTGACCACACCGGTCCAGAAGCCGGGGCGCTCCTTGGCGACGCGCTTGAGCAGGTTCTTGATGATCTGTTCTTCGTGCGATTCCGAAGCGCTGTTGACCCAGTCGCTGCCGTTCTCGAGTTCGAAGCCCTTGTGGATCAGCAGGGTGACGTCGCCGCCATCATCGACCACGAGCTCCGGGCCCTGATTGCCGGGAAAGGTCACCGCGTCCAGGGTGCAGTCCCAGTACTCTTCCAGCGTCTCGCCCTTCCAGGCAAATACCGGCGTACCGGCCACTGCGATCGCGGCGGCGGCATGGTCCTGCGTAGAGAAGATGTTGCACGATGCCCAGCGCACATCGGCGCCGAGATCCTTCAGCGTCTCGATCAGCACTGCGGTCTGGATCGTCATGTGCAGCGAGCCGGTGACACGGACGCCTTTCAGCGGCTGCTCAGCGGCATGCTTGCGCCGGATCGACATCAGACCAGGCATCTCGTGCTCGGCGATTTCGATTTCCTTGCGGCCCCAGTCGGCCAGTGAAATATCGGCGACCTTGTGCTCTGTCTTCGTCGTGGCGACGTTCTTCGGTACTGCGCTCATTGGTTGATACTCCATGGGATTGAGCGGGCGCCGTTGGACAGACACCTGCCGAGCCTGGCTTCGCCTGCGCGGGGTGGATGCACCGGTGCGGGAAGTCGCAGCGCCCCTCGGCGGGCGGACCGACATTGTAACTGCCTAATGTGGATATCGCATGAATCGAGTCTGCCCGCCGCCGCCGCTGCCACGGACCTGCCACGCGCCCAGGCGCTGTGCCGGAGACAGTTTCGCTGCCGCATGCCAATGATTGCGGCATAATGGCGGGGGCAAATCCATGCCGCATCTCAGTGATGCGTGAGAAATGAACGGGCGTGGCTGGCCGGGAGCGCACGTTTCGGCTAATCCGCTGAAGCGCTTTATTTTTTCGCGTCGGTAGCTATAATGCGCGGCTCCCTGATCGCCGATTGTTCGGCAACACACGATACGAGAACCTCCATGGTCAAGATTCGCCTTTCCCGCGGCGGTGCGCCGAAGCGCCCGTTCTACCACCTCCTGGTCACCGACAGCCGCAGCCCGCGTGATGGCCGCAGCATCGAGCGCGTGGGCTTCTTCAATCCGGTCGCAACCGGCAAGGAAGTCCGTCTGCAGCTCGACGCCGAGCGCATCAAGTCCTGGATGGACAAGGGTGCCCAGCCGACCGACAAGGTGCGCGCCCTGATCAAGGAAGCAGCCAAGGCTGCAGCCTGAAACTGATTCGATGAGCAACCGGTGGTTGACACTGGGGCGAATCGTCGGTGTTTTTGGCGTCAAGGGCTGGGTGAAAGTCGAGTCATTCACCGAGCCCCGGGATAATCTGTTCAAGTATGGACATTGGCGCCTGGGTCAGCCCGCGGCGGCCGAAGTTCGGCTTGAGCAGGGCAAGATGCAGGGCCAGGGCATGGTCGCCAAGCTGGTCGATATCGATGACCGTGATCAGGCCGCAGGTCTGGTGGGTAGCGAAATCGAAGTGCAGCGCAGTGAACTGCCCGAGGCTCCGCCTGGTGAGTACTACTGGGTCGATCTCGAAGGATTGGAAGCCTTCAGTACGGACGGGACCCGGCTCGGTGTGGTTTCGCACCTGTTCTCCACTGGCGCCAACGACGTCGTGGTGATCGAAGGTGAACGCCAGCACATGGTTCCGTACGTCAAGGACCGCTTCGTCAAGGAAGTCGATCTGGTGGCACGAAGAATGGTTCTGGATTGGGACGCGACATTCTGAGCAGCGCATGCGCATCGATGTCGTGACCCTGTTTCCGGAATTTGTACAGCAGGCAGCCCAGGTGGGTGTGGTCGGGCGTGCCCAGAGCCGTGGTCTGCTCTCGGTGGTCACGTGGAATCCTCGGGATTTCGCCAGTGATCGCCACAAGACGGTCGATGATCGACCGTTTGGCGGTGGCCCCGGGATGGTGATGTTGGTGGAACCGCTGCGCAGTACGATTCGCGCGGCACGGGATGCAGAAGGATCCGCGCCGGTGATCTACCTGAGCCCCCAGGGCGAAAGGCTGACCCAGCGCAAAGTCGAGTCCTTGTCGAAGTTGCCGCGCTTCGTTTTGCTGTGCGGACGTTACGAAGGAGTCGATGAGCGGCTGATCGAAGAGTGCGTCGATGAGGAGCTGTCGATCGGTGATTATGTTCTGTCTGGCGGCGAGTTGGCTGCCAGCGTGGTGATCGATGCGGTCGGACGTCTGCAGGATGGGGCGCTCGGCGATGCCGATTCGGCGAAGCAGGATTCGTTCGCCGAGGGTCTGCTGGATTGTCCGCACTACGCGCGTCCGCTGCGCGAAGGTGATCGTGAGGTACCGGAGGTGCTGCTATCGGGCAACCACGCGCTGATCAGGCGCTGGCGACTGAAGCAGGCTCTGGGCAGGACCTGGTTGCGCAGACCCGATCTGCTGGCCAGAATGGATTTGGACAAGGCAGCCAGGAAGCTGCTGGAAGAGTTTCGGCAGGAATACCTCGCCGATCCCGACTGAACACGGCAATGGATGCCGGGTGGTCGATCAAGAACCTGGATGAGTAGCTATGAATCTCTTGCAACAGTTTGAACAGGCCCAGATGACCCGCACGCTCCCCGATTTTGGCCCGGGCGACACCGTGGTGGTCAATGTCAAGGTGAAGGAAGGCAACCGTGAGCGCGTTCAGGCTTACGAAGGTGTCGTCATTGCCAAGGCCAACGGCGGCCTGAATTCTTCGTTCACCGTGCGCAAGATCTCGCATGGCTTCGGCGTGGAGCGCGTGTTCCAGACCCATTCGCACGTGATCGACTCGGTTGAAGTCAAGCGTCGCGGCGATGTGCGTCGCGCCAAGCTCTACTATCTGCGCGAGCTGCAGGGCAAGGCTGCCCGCATCAAGGAAGATCTCGGCGCCGCCAAGCGCTGAGGCACAGGTTGCGCCCAGGCGCAGCTCCTCGATCGTCACCCAACGGCCGCCGCGTGCGGCCGTTGGCGTTTGCGTTTCGCCGCCTGCCCGATGCTGCGCCCTGAGCAGGCTCCGAGCGAGTGCGGCGCGCTTGGTAATGCCCCAATCTGAAGTGCTCGCAAACCTTTCCCGCGCGCGGGAGAAGGCGCCGCAGGCAGATGCGGGAAACCGGGCACAGCACCAGGGTCCTTGCCGTACAGCCTGTCGCGAACCCCAGGCGCTGTGGCGGGCTGCCCACATCTTGGTCCTCTCCCGCAGCCGGGTGAGGAGATGCCTTGAATTGAGACGCTACCGCGCGCTTGAATCGGCGCCGCGCCGCCACCATTTGCGATACACCTGAAGTCCTTTCGGAGATTTGTCGATGTCCGCTGTCGTCCCAGAAACCCGTCGGTTCGAAGCCGAAGTCGAGCAGGTTCTCAAGCTCGTCACCCACTCGCTGTATTCGCACAAGGAAATCTTCCTGCGCGAGTTGATTTCCAATGCCTCCGATGCCTGCGACAAATTGCGCTTTGAGGCGATTGCCAACCCCGCCCTCAGCGAGGGCGACAACGAACTGCGCATTGAGATCGAAGTCGACAAGGAGGCGCGCACGCTGACCCTGCGCGACAATGGCATCGGAATGACGCGTGACGAAGTGATCGAGAACATCGGCACGGTTGCGCGCTCCGGCACCCGCCGTTTTCTCGAGTCGCTGTCCGGCGATGCCCGCAAGGATACGGCCCTGATCGGCCAGTTCGGCGTGGGTTTCTACTCAGCGTTCGTGGTGGCCGACAAGGTCACTCTGCTGAGTCGGCGTGCCGGTACCGAGGCATCGGAAGGCGTGCATTGGGAATCAACCGGCACCGGTGAATACACCATCGAGACAGCCGAAGCCGCGCGCGGCACCACGGTGATCCTGCATCTGAAGCCGGAAGAGGACGAGTTTCTCGAGCCCTGGCGTGTGCGCACCCTGGTAGGCAAGTATTCGGACCACATCGCGTTTCCGATCCGGATGCTCAAGCAGCGCCACGGCGAGCAGGAAGCCGCGGCCGAGCCGGAGATGGAGACGATCAACCATGCTTCCGCGCTGTGGACACGGCCCAAGTCCGAGTTGAAGGACGAGGATTATCAGGGCTTCTACAAGCACGCCGCGCACGCCTATGATGAGCCGCTGGCCTGGACGCATAATCGCGTCGAAGGCAATCAGAGCTACACCAGTCTGCTGTTCCTGCCGACCCAGGCGCCGTTTGACATGGCCTTCAGTGGTCGCGATGAGCGCAAGGGACTGAAGCTCTACATTCGACGTGTCTTCATCATGGATGCCAGTGAACAGTTGCTGCCGTCTTACCTGCGCTTTGTCCGCGGCGTGGTCGATTCCGATGATCTGCCGCTCAATGTGTCGCGCGAAATCCTGCAGGAGAACCGTCTGGTGCAGCAGATCCGTTCGGGTCTGACCAAGCGCACGCTGGATCTGCTCGACAGTCTTGCCGCCGACCAGAAGGAAAAATACGCGACCTTCTTCTCGGCGTTCGGCAGCGTATTGAAGGAAGGCATCGCCGAGGACTTCAGCAACAAGGAACGCATCGCCAAATTGCTGCGCTTTGCCTCGACCAAGAGCGAGGGTGCGGCGGCGACCGTGTCGCTGGATGATTACATCGCACGCATGGCCGAGGGTCAGGAGACGATCTGGTACGTTACCGCGGATTCTTACGCCGCTGCGGCAAACAGCCCGCAACTCGAGGCACTGAAGTCGCGCGGCATCGAAGTGCTGCTGATGTTCGAGCGCATCGATGAGTGGGTCTCCGGCCATCTGAGCGAATACGCCGGCAAGAAGTTCCGCAATGTCGCCAAGGGCGACATCAAGCTCAGCGACGACGAGCAGAAGCAGCGCGACGAAGCCGAAAAGGAAGCAGCGCCGATCATCAGTCGTTTGAAAGAGCTGCTTGGCGACAAGGTGCGTGACGTCAAGGTCAGCGCACGCTTGACCGAGTCGGCTGCCTGTCTGGTGCTGGATGAATACGAAATGGCCTTGCACATGCAGCGGCTGATGCGGGCTGCCGGGCAGGACGTGCCAGCCCAGGCGCCGGTGCTTGAAATCAATCCGCAGCACGCCCTGGTCAAGCGACTGGGCGACGAGGCGGCCGATTCGACCCGGGCCGCCGATCTGGCCCTGATCATCCTCGATCAGGCGCGCCTGGCCGAGGGCGGTCAACTCGACGACCCGGCGGCGTTTCTGCGTCGGATGAATGCCCTGGTAGGCTGAACCCGCGTCGGTGCCAAGCCGAGTCGA
This sequence comes from Pseudomonadota bacterium, assembly GCA_022843465.1. GTDB lineage: Bacteria > Pseudomonadota > Gammaproteobacteria > Xanthomonadales > Ahniellaceae > 0-14-3-00-62-12. The sequence continues at coordinate 220,561 of JALHNO010000003.1, forward strand.
CAAGGCAGTTGCGCCCACAGTCCGGCTGGATATCTGGCTGTGGGCGGCACGCTTCTTCAAGACGCGCCAGCTGGCCAAGCTGGCGCTGGAGAGTGGCAAGATCGAGCTGGATCATGGCGCGGCCAAGCCTTCAAGGCTGGTCGCGCCAGGTGATCGCCTGATCGTTCGCCGTGAGCAGGAACGCTTTGAACTCGAAGTGCTGGCAGTCGCTGCACAGCGCGGCCCGGCCAGTGTCGCCCAGCAGCTGTATCGCGAGTCCGCAGCAAGCATCGCGGCACGCGCTGAAGCCCAGGAGCGACGCCGGCTCGAGCATCACGGCATGCAGGCACCGGCGGGCAAGCCCGACAAGCGCGCACGCCGGCTGATCCGGGCGTTGGGCGATATCGACGCACTTTAGATTTGCGTGCGGTGACGCCGACGGTCGTGCCGTTGCAGTCGGCTTGCTGCGTGTCCCAGGCTCTGGCTACAGTCGCAAGTCCCAGCTGGAAAACGCTCCATGGCTTCGAGTCCGGCAACCCATGATGTCCCACCGCGCTGGCTGCGCCACTGGAGTGGCACTCTGGTGCTGGGCCTGCTGATTCTGCTCGCCTGGCAGGTGCCCTGGCTGAATATCCTGGTCTACCCGTTCCGGCTGTTTGGAACCTTTGTGCACGAACTCAGCCATGGTCTGGCGGCGATACTCACCGGGGGCCGCTTCCATCGATTCGCGGTGGAGACGGATCTCTCTGGTGTTGCCTGGTCGGCCGGCGGCATCCGGGTGATTGTTTCCAGCGCCGGTTATCTGGGTAGTGCGATGGCCGGCGGAATTCTGATCCTTCTCTACCAGCGCATGCTGTCTTCGCGTGTATTGCTGATTCTGCTGGGTGCGACGCTGGCCATCCTGTGCGTATTGTTCGTGCGCAATCTGTTCGGCATCGTCTCGGGTCTCGGCCTGGCTTCACTGTTGTTGCTGGCTGGGTTCCGGCTTCCTTCGTCGTGGCGCGACCTTCTGCTGATGACCCTGGCGTTGCAGTTGATTCTGGACGGCTACAACAGCCTGTTCACGGTGCTGTCGCTATCCACCGACTCTGCAACCCATACCGATGCGCATACCATGGCCCAGCTGACCCTGGTACCTGCGAGTATCTGGGTCCTGCTGTGGATGAGCCTGTCGACGCTGGTGCTGTACTACGTACTGCGCTGGTCCTATCCGGTTCCGCTGGCGGCGCCGCCAGCGACCGTAGCGATCGCCGATCGCTCCAAGTTTCCCCGCCTGCCGTGAGACCCTGATGCTTCTGCAAACCTTGATTTTCGCAGCTGGGCTGGTGATTCTGACCGTGGGTGCCGACATCTTCATCCGCGGTGCCTCGGGCCTGGGTGAACGCCTGGGGATGTCTTCTTTCATGATCGGGCTGGTGATCGTCGGCTTCGGTACTTCGGCACCCGAACTCGCGGTCAATCTTTCCGCTGTCTATGGCGGTCACCCTGATATCGCGATGGGCAATGTGGTTGGCAGCAATATCGCCAATATCGGCCTGATCCTGGGAGCCTCGGCGCTGGTCGCGCCCCTGGTTGTCCATGTCCGCATGCTGCGTGTCGAGGTGCCGATCCTGATCGCCGCCAGCATCCTGCTGTGGGTGATGGCGCTCGACGGCAGCCTCGGTCGCCTGGAAGGCCTGCTGCTCCTGCTCGGGCAAATCGGTGTCCTGTATGTGGTGTTCCGGGCCAGCAAGGCCGAAGTACCCGAGGTCCAGGCAGAGTTCGCCGAAGTGGCAAAGCCTGTGCACAGCTGGGTACGCACTGGCGTGTTCCTGCTGGTTGGGCTGGGCGGGCTCGTGCTGGGCGGGGTGCTCGCGGTCAATGCGGCCGTCGATATCGCGCGCAGCTTTGGCGTCAGTGAACTGGTGATCGGTCTGACCGTGGTCGCCATCGGTACCTCGCTGCCCGAACTGGCTTCGTCGGTGGTTGCGGGTCTGCGTGGCAAGGCCGACATTGCCGTCGGCAACGTGGTGGGATCGAACCTCTTCAATATTCTGTTCATCCTCGGTGCCAGCGCCAGTCTGATGCCGCTGCCGGTCAATGGATCACTGACCGAGACCGAACTGCCGGTGATGATCTTCTTCACTCTTGCCCTGCTGCCCCTGATGCGGAGAAACATGAAGGTGACGCGCGGTGAAGGCGCCTTTCTGCTATTGGCCTATCTTGTCCTGATTGCCTATCAGGTGCGCACTGCCAGCGCAGGCTGAGCAGGGTGCCTTGAGTTCATCCACTCTTTCCCCTGAGGTGCTGCATGATCCAGCGATTCGATGTCGGTCACCGCATGTCCGAGATGGCAGTACACAATGGCACGGTGTATCTCGCCGGTCAGATCGCTGACGATGCCAGCGCCGACATTTCCGGTCAGACCCGGCAGGTGCTGGCAGCGATCGATGCGCTGCTGGCGCGCGCCGGCAGCGACAAGTCGAAAATCCTCCGTGCCGAAATATTCCTTGCCGACCTCGCCGACTTTGCGGCCATGAACTCGGTCTGGGAGGCCTGGGTAGTTGCCGGACAGACGCCGCCGCGTGCGACGGTGCAGGCTGCACTCGCACGACCCGACTGGAAAATAGAGATCGTGGTGACGGCCGCGCTCTGAGTACTGACTCAGTGTGCGGCAGACCGCGCACGGAACAGTTTGCCGCCGAGCAGAACCGCGCCGAGTACTGCCGCACCCGCGACGATGCCGACCACGGCGTTGGCGAGTGCCAGCGCGAGCGCATGCAGGAAGCCGCCGAGTCCGGGTACGTTGGCGGCATTCGCCAGGCTGTGCTCGATCCCGTGATGCAGCACGGGGACGCCATGCACGAGGATGCCGCCGCCGACCAGGAACATCGCTGCGGTGCCCGCGATCGAGAGTCCCTTCATCAGATAGGGCGCAGCGCGCAGGATCGTGCGACCCGATGCGCGCTTGAATCGGCGCAGGGCGCTGGCTCCGCTGAGTCGACTGAGATACAGGCCAACGTCGTCGAGCTTGACGATCGCGGCGACCAGGCCATAGACGCCCACGGTCATGATGATGGCGATGGCGACCATCACCGAGACCTGCTTGACGAATGGAGCGGTTGCGACGGTACCCAGGGTGATGACCAGGATTTCCGCGGACAGAATGAAATCGGTGCGCACCGCGCCGCGAATCTTGTCGCGCTCAAGCGCGACCAGATCGATCTCGGGATCGGCGAGCGCCTGCAGTTGCTGGGCATGGTGTGCCTGCTCGGCAGCAGCATCCGCCTTGGCGTGGATGAACTTGTGCACGAGTTTTTCGAAACCCTCGTAGCAGAGGTAGGCGCCACCGATCATCAGCAGCGGGATCACGGCCCAGGGCGCCAGGACACTGATGGCCAACGCAGAAGGCACCAGGATCGCCTTGTTTTTCATGGATCCAACGGCAACCGCCCAGACCACCGGAAGTTCACGGTCGGGCTTGACGCCGGAGACCTGTTCGGCGTTGAGCGCCAGATCATCGCCAAGTACACCGGCGGTCTTTTTCACCGCCACCTTGCTCATCACCGCCACGTCATCAAGGATGGTGGCAATATCGTCCAACAAGGTGAGTAGACTGCCGCCTGCCATGTTCGCTCCGTCGTTGATTGTCGGTGGCGCCACCGTGGTCGCGCCCAGCGCACAAATTATCAGAGGTGGCGGGCTCCGGTCATCCGGCAAGGGCGCGGTCGGATTTATCCCAAGGCGCTGTGCCCTTGCCCTGGCCACCGCAACGTGGACTTGCAACCGGCGTTGCCGTAGTGTCCGCTTCGAAACCGCGCAGTCGCAACTGGCTGGCGAAATCGGACCGGACAGAACGCAGTACCTGCGCCGGCTGAACTCCTGGCATTCCTACACAGAATCAACATGAACCGACTGCGCCCACTGCCATGACCCTCGACCAATGGATTGTCCTGCTCACTGCTGTGGCAGCATTGATCGCGTTCGTTACCGAGCGGGTGCCCAGCGAAGTGGTTGCGCTCTCGGTGCTGTGCATTCTTGCCGGCACCGGTGTCGTCGATACCGGCATGGCGCTGTCGGGGTTTGCCAGCGAGGCGGTGGTCGCCGTGGGTGCAATGTTTGTCCTCAGTGCTGCCCTCGAATCGAGTGGGGCGCTGCGCTATTTCGCCGAACGCTTCGCCCACTACGCGCAATCGCGCAACCTGTTCCGGGCCCTGCTGATGCCGATCACCGCGACCCTCTCGGCCTTTGTCAACAATACTGCGGTGGTGGCGGTGCTGGTGCCGACAGTCATCCGGATCACTCGCGAACGCGGCTGGAGTCCACAGCGCTTTCTGATCCCGCTGTCTTTCAGTTCGCAGTTTGGCGGTGTCTGCACCCTGATCGGCAGCTCGACCAATCTTCTCGTGCATTCGCTGGCGCTGAAGGCGGGTCTGCCCGGATTCACCATGTTCGAGTTTGCCGGGCTGGGCGCCATCATGGTGGTGACCGGCAGCATCTATCTGCTGGTTTTCAGTCGCTGGTTGCTGCCCGAACGCGCCGAGTCCGGGGACGATGCGCTGTTCGAGCTGGATGATTTTGTCACCGAACTCACCGTGGTGGGCGAGTCCATTGTCGGCAAGTCGGTAGAGTCGTTGAAGCTGACCAGTCGACTGGGGCTGACCCCGATCGATCTGATTCGCGCAGACCGACGCGTCTGGCGCCCGGAACAGGTGACGCTGCAGATGGGTGACGTGATCCGGGTATCCGGGGCTGTACGCGACATGACGGCGCTGGACCCCAACAGCGGTCTGCGGCTGGCGCCCGAGCAGAAGCTCGGCAAGGTACTGGCCAACGACCAGCAGCGGCGGCTGCTGCAGGTCATGGTGCCGGCACAATCGACGGTGATAGGACATTCGCCAATCGAGCTTGGCCTTGCCGAGCGCTACAACGCGGTACTGCTGGCGGTGCGCCGTCATGGCAACCCGATTGTGCGCAAGCTCAGCGAAGTACGCTTCGAAGTAGGGGATGTTGCCTTGCTGATGAGTACCGCATCGGGCGCCCAGACCTTGCAGGAGTTCCATGACTTTGTGGTGCTGCGCGAGGACCACCACGAAGACGTCAAGATCCGTGGCGTCACCTGGCCGCTCACCGTCGCCGCAGCGGTGGTCGCGTGTGCCGCGTTCGGCTGGCTGCCGATCTATCTGGCTGCCCTGATTGGCTGTCTCGCCCTGGTGCTGACACGCACCCTGAGCAGCACCGCCGCGCTGGAGTCAGTGCAGTGGCGCGTGCTGTTCCTGATCGCCGGCATGCTGCCGCTCGGAATCGCCATCGAGCAGACCGGCCTGGCCTCGACAGCAGTGAAGATGTTCCTCGATTTCAGCGGTGCGTCGTCGCCCATCCTGGTACTCAGCCTGCTGTACCTGACGACGTCGATACTCACCGAATTTCTGAGCAACAATGCCGCCGCGGTCTTGCTGGTGCCGGTGGCGCTGGCACTCGGTGCCCACTTCGGCGTCGATCCCAAGCCATTCCTGATTGCGATCACCTTTGCCGCATCCAGCAGCTTCACGACGCCGGTCGGCTACCAGACCAACACCATGGTCTATGGCGCCGGCAACTACCGCTTCATGGATTTCGTGCGCATCGGGCTGCCGCTGAACATCGTGTTCTGGATCGTCGCGAGCTTCGCGATCCCGGTGTATTTTCCATTTACGGCGGCGTCGCCATGAGCCATCCGCTGCTGGTCGCGTACCGGCTTGCCATCGGTCCTCGGGATGGCGGAGATTGGTCTGAGGGACGGTGGTCGCGATGAGTACGGATCTGTCCGAGAGTCTGAAATCATTGTCCGGCATCGGCGATACCGGGTTGATGAATATCGGCGAGGCCGTCGTCACGCCGCTGGGGATACTGAAACTGCTGGCGATTCTGGCCGGTGCGATCGTGCTGTCATGGCTGGCGCGGCGTGGCCTGAGCCGGATCGAACGCAGTCGTGATCCTTCGATGCGACCGGCCTTTTATACTGTCGGCCGCGTGCTGCACTACGTATTGCTTGGCACCGGGCTGGTGATTGCCCTGGGCAGTATCGGCATCGACCTTTCCAAGCTGACCTTGTTCGTTTCCGCGCTCGGAATCGGTCTCGGATTCGGCATGCAGGCCATCATCAGCAATTTTGTGTCCGGCCTGATCATCCTGTTCGAGCGCCATCTGAAGGTGGGAGATTTTGTCGAACTGGAGTCTGGTGTGACCGGCGAGGTGCGCGAGATCAACATCCGCGCAACCCGGATCACTACCAATGACAACATCGATGTGCTGGTGCCGAACAGCGAGTTCGTCAACGGTCGCGTCGTCAACTGGACGCTGGACGAACTTTCGCGTCGGGTTCGCATCAAGTTTGGTGTCAGTTATGCCGCCGACAAGGGCCGGGTCCGCGAGGCCGTGCTGCGGGCCGCACACACGGTCCCCTTCACCCGCGATGGCGAGCGTCATCGTCCCCAGGTCTGGCTGACCGGGTTCGGGGATTCCAGCCTGGATTTCGAATTGGTCGTCTGGTTGTTGCCGGAAGCCGTGAAGCGTCCGGCCACAGTGCATGCCGCCTATTGCTGGGCGATCGACGACGCCCTGCGCGCGGCCGGGATCGAGATTCCGTTCCCGCAGCGGGATCTTCATGTGCGCTCGCTGTTCGGACTTGAGTCCAGCGCGGCCCAGCGATTCGTGCGCGGGGACGCCGGCAAACCGGAGACTGCTGAGCCGAACCCGCCCGTCACCAGCCCCTCGGCAAATGACGCGCTCGACGAAGCGGTTCGCCTTGCCAAAGAAGATGCACCTCCACCAGGGGCTCAGGCGTCGGAAGCGAGTCCGGCGACATCCGCTGGCGAAGGGAAGCAGCAGGAGTAGCCAGGAGATGTCTGCCGCCGGGTTGGAGCGGCGGCGATCGCGGTCGCTCTTGCGGCGGCAGCGGCAGCCATAAATGAATGCGGCATGGATGAAGGGCTGCGGCAATCGCAGTCAGAAGAGCGCATGCTCGTCTCCGATCAGGCAGAATGTCCGGCTAGTTGACGCCTGGCTGGCGTGGAGAAGACCGATATGAGAAACAGGATTCGCGAGCAGCTGTTCGCATTGCGCGGCTGGTGGACGGCGCTGGCGCGTTCGGTCGACCATGAAGCGGTCATCGAATCGGTGGACAATGATGGTCATCTGAGCGCCAGCTACCTCTTCATGTGTGTCATGTCGGCGGGCATTGCCGTCACCGGTCTGCTGGTGAATTCCCCCGCCGTCATCATCGGCGCGATGTTGATCTCGCCCCTGATGGCGCCGATCGTGCGCCTGGGTCTGGGTGTTGCGACCCTCGATCATGAGCGGGCCCGGGGCGCTCTGGGTGTGCTGCTGGCAGGCATGGGCTTTGCGCTGGTGACGGCGGTGTCGATCGTCTGGATGTCGCCGATTCGCGATCTGACGCCGGAAATCGCGGCGCGCACGCACCCGAACCTGTTTGATCTGCTGATCGCCGTGCTTTCCGGATTGGCCGGAGGTTATGCGATGGTACGTGGCCGCGGTGGCGCCATCGTCGGCGTCGCCATCGCCACTGCGCTGATGCCGCCGATGGCTGTAGTGGGCTACGGACTGGCGTCTTCGCAGTGGGCGGTGGCACGTGGCTCGCTGCTGCTGTTCACCACCAATCTGGTTGCGATCGCGCTCAGCGTCACCGCCATCACGACCTGGTATGGCTTCAGTCGCCGGCGCGTTCGGCACGCCGTGGTCTGGCAGACCGGACTGGCCTTTCTGCTGATTCTGCCGCTGACTTTCCCGCTCTGGCATTCCCTGCTGGCGATATCGCAGCAGGCGCAACTGGTCCGGTCGGTACGCCAGTCGGTCGCGGCGGTGCTGGGCGCGGATCAGAGCCGCATCATCAGCCTGCAGGTGGGTGGCGGCAACAAGGGCAAGCCTACCCGAGTGGATCTGACACTGGCGGCGCGACATTACGATCGCGATGCCGACCAGCGCCTGCGCGCTGCGATTGACGATGTGGTGGACGGCCCGCTCGACCTGCGGCTCTCTCCCATCGAAGAGGCGGATCTGGCGGATTCGGTCCTGTCCAACCCGGTGGCGGCATTGCCGGTGGTGGCGCCGCCGCAGCCTCCGCATCCGGCAGAGGTCCTGCTGGACAATTTTCCGATTCCGCTGGCGGCGCATGAACTCGACATCGAAGACCGCCGCATGGTGCTGTATGTCGGCAAGCAGACCATGGACCTGGCTGCCTGCCGGGACATCGAGGCGGAGTTGCATGCGCGCTTCAATGACTGGTCGATCCGGGTGGCACCGCCCGTGCAGGGCCTGCCGGAAATCCCGTTTGCCAAGGGCAGCGCGGTACTCGGCATCACCGCGAGTGAGACAGTCGACTTGATTGCCTGGACCCTGGCCAGCTGGAATGTCCGTTCGGTTCGGGTTTTCGGATTTGCCAGCAGCGAGGGTGGCGGCAACGCGCGCCTGGCCAAGCAGCGTGCCGAGTCGGTGGCGCAGCGTCTTTCCGAGGCGGGCTTCGAATCCGAGACTGTGGTGGCCTTCCGTCAGCCCGATCAGGAGCGCGGTGAGATTGATGCCGGCAGGGTCGCCTTCCGGGTTGCTCTGGTGACACCACTGCAACAGCCCGCGCCGGAACCCGTACGCTCAGAAGGCGTTTCCTTGCCGCGCGATGCGGCGCTCCGGGAGTTGCCCTGAGCCAGCCATCGGAACTGTCCGCGGACTGGACGACCACGGTCTGCTGCGTCTGATCAGTGCGACCTCTTGTGGCGTTGTGCACGCCATTCGCACCGGTGCTCAGCTTCCTGAGGTGCCGCATGACCCTGATGAGTTGACGTCCGCTCGGATGCGGGCGTAGGCTCAAGTTGTTGATCCCGGGGGATCGACGCACGGGCCCGCTGTTCTCGCCCGTTGGTGTGAGTCAGGCCGCAGCTGTGCTGCGCGGCTTCCGCTTACCGTCATGGCTGTGCAATGCATGGAGGGTCCCCGATGGCATTACTCAGGCGAATCCAGTCCACACTCCACTCCGGCTCCTGCCCTGCGCATCCTGCACGCGTCAAGGTCGACCATTCGTGCGGGGTCGGCTGGGAAGAGCCAGATTCTTGGCCCGGTGCCATCCCTTGCGGTGGGCGGGGGGTGCGGTGAGCACCTTGCATGTCCTGGTGTTTCCCTTGGCCGATCTGAGCATCGGTCTGCCACTCGGTGCGGTGGAACGTGTGCTGCAGGCGGCCGCGCTCAGTCCCTTGCCAGGGGCGCCGTCACTGATTCTTGGTCTTCTTGTGTTCCATGGCCGCGCCATCCCGGTCGGCGACACCCGATTGCGGTTCGCGCTGCCTCCGCGACCCTTGAGATCAGCGGACGTATTGATCCTTTGTCGCGGCGGATCGCGAAGCCTGGCCCTGCTGGCTGATGGGCTGCCGGAACTGCGCGTCTATGACAACGATCGCGTTTTCGCGACCGCGAGTCTGGGCAAGCTGATCGCTCATATTCCTGGCGTGGTTCCCGGTCCGGACGGCTGTGTGCTGATCCACGATCTGGATCGGTTCATGTCATTCAGTGAACACGATCAGCTTGAGGAGGCGCTGCGCCATGTCTGATGCCACGCTTCGCTCGATCGCGGCCGGTACCTGGTCGGCACTGAGTGACCGCGTGGCTCAGCACATGGGGATCGATCACAGCAAGGGTCGACAGGACGACCTCGTTGCACGAATCATGGCGGCGACGCCGGGACTCGGCTATGCCGATGTCGATGAATGTGTGAAAAACCTGCTGAACACGCCCTGGTCGTCTGCCCGCATACAGAAGCTGGCATCCCATCTCAGCGTACGCGAGACCTATTTCTACCGCGAACTGGCGAGCTTGCGCGCATTGCAGGAGCAGGTCCTGCCTGCCCTGCTGGCCAGTCGCCGCGCACAGGGCCGACGCCTGCGGGTGTGGACCGCCGGCTGTTGTACGGGTGAAGAGCCGTATTCGCTGGGGATCCTGCTGCACGAACTGCTGGCAGACATCGAGGGCTGGGATATTGAGATCCGTGCCAGCGACATCGACGAGCAGGCACTGCTGCGCGCCCGCGATGGCGAGTATGCGGCCTGGTCGTTCCGCGAATTGCCCGACGAGTTGAAGACGAGGTATTTCACGGCGGCTGCGGGCAATCGCCATCGAATCGCACGCCGAGTGCACGATCTGGTCCGGTTCGAGTACCACAATCTGGCCGATCCGCTCGCGTTCGCTCGTACCACTGCCAGTTACGATCTCATCCTGTGCCGTAATGTGCTGATCTATTTCGCTCCTGGCACTGTGCGCACGGTGCTGGATGGCCTGGCGGGGTCTCTCGTTCGGGATGGCTGGCTTGTGGTGGGCGCAGTCGAACTGTCGCTGGTCGACTCCTCTGGATTGGTCGCGGTCGCATTCGATGAATGCGTATTGCACCGGCGTTCGGACGAGTCTGGCCTGGACGCGGGCCCGACGGCAGCTTTGCACTTGACGACGACCCCGGAGGTGGCGGGACAGCGCACATCGGGCCGAACCGCTGCGCCAATGCCGCAACGCCGCAGATTGCCGCAAGGGCGCATATCGGCAAGCCCGCGACCGGCTGGCGATTCGCTTCCGGCGGCCGGCGATGTCGCTGCGATGCCGTCCATACAGCCGACTGGTGCGCTGACGCCGCGGATCGATGCGATGGCGATGCGGGCCAGGGCCTGCGCCGATGCCGGGCAATGGGCAGACGCGCGTGACGCCTGCCTGAGCGGACTGCGATCGGCGCCTGAAGCTGTCGGGCTGCATGAAGTGCTCGCCATTGCGCTGCGCGAACTTGGTGAGATCGCGCCCGCGATCGCGCGTCTGCGGCGGGTGCTTTCGCTGGATCCCGGCAATTGGCGCGCCCATTACTGGTTGGGCCAGTGGCTGGGTCAGGTGGGGCGCAGGCGATCTGCGGTACGTCATCTTCAACGGGCACTGGCCCTGATCGAGCATTTGGCCGAGAGCGGTCGCCAGCTTGAGGGGGGTGGACTGAGCCCAATCCTGGTTGTGGCTTCGATACGGGCGACGCTGGCGGCGCACAACAAATGACGAGATCCCTTCATCAGCGTGAGCCGCAGCGTCGGCCCGTGGACTGGCAGGCGCTGCACGCGCGCCTTCGCGACGCGGTGGAGAAGGCCTCGGTCGCTGGTCGATTCGATGAGCACGCGGACCAGACCAGGCTGGCTGAGCGGGCGCGTCAGTTCGCGCAACTACCGGAAGTACAGGGGCCGCCAACAGAGCGCATCGACGTACTGGAATTCGAGCTGGGACGGGAGCGAATCGCGGTCGCCGCCTGCTTCGTCGCCACCGTCCAGGCTCTGCGGGTATTGACGCCGCTGCCGCGAACGCCGCCGCATATTCGCGGCATTGCCGATGTCCGCGGCAACCTGATCGCCGTGCTCGATCTTGGGCTATGGCTGCAGCTGCCGCGTCGCGGCATCACCCAGCTGGATCGGTTGATCGTGCTGCAGGCGCAGACCCGCCAGATCGCGGTGCTCGCTGATTGCGTCGCCGGCGTGCGAAGCCTGGAGCGCGCGCGGGTCAGGCAATACGACCATGGCAGCGGCGCGCTGAGCACGGTGGATGGCGCAGGCAGCGGAGGCAACCGTCTGCTGCTTGTCGATGTCGAGCACTTGCTGGCGAGTTCGGATCTTCTGCAGGTTCACCACAGCCATGGATTGTCAGGATAAGGAGGCTTCATGCAATGGTTCCTCGATCTATCGACCCGAAGCAAGCTGGTGATCAGCTTTGCGGCCATGATCGCCTTGCTGATCGGCGTAAGCCTGGCCGGTTACCGTGGCGTCGCGGGCCTGCGCGCGGTGCAGGATGCGCTGCGCCAGCAAGAGTTTGCGACCGTGCTGGAGCTCAAGGATGTGCGCAGCCACCAGAATGCCATCCGCGCCAATGTCCTGATGCTGATGCTGACCACCGATCCTGCTCAGCGTGAGGCCCTGCTGGCGGATACTGCGCTACGCGCAAAAGACAATGCGGCGTACATGCAGAGCCTGTTCCTCCGCAACCGCGACGATCCTCAGCGGATGGCGCAGTTGAGAGCTTTCGAGGAGGTCCGTCTGGCCTTCGCCAGAACACGGGAGCAGGAGCTATTTCCCCTGGTACTGAAGGGTGATGTCGAGCAGGCGCGGAGCCTGGTGGGCGGAGTGCAGGAGGAACGCAACCAGCGCATGTCCGAGATCGCAGAGGCACTGGTTGCCGATAGTGAGGTCGCCGCTGCCTCGGCGGTCGCAGCATCACAGCGGCTGGCGGAGCAAACCCAGCGTTATCTGATTCTGAGTGCGGTCGTGGCACTGCTGCTCGGACTTGGGCTGACCCTGTTGCTCAGCAAGCTGCTGGCGTCTCCGCTCAGTTCGCTCACTACCCTGGCCGAACGCACCGCCGAAGGCGACCTGACCGGTGCGCCGCCGGCGCGGGTACGGCGCGATGAGGCGGGTCGTCTGGAGCAGGCCATTGGGCGCATGCTGGCCAGTCTGCGCGCGGTATTGCAGGAACTGGGCGACGGTATCCAAGTGCTCGCCACCGCTGCCGTCGAGATCAGCGCTTCTACCAGCCAGGTGGCTGCCGGGTCCTCGGAAACCGCGGCCGCAGTCGCGCAAACGGCGACGACAGTAGAACAGCTCAAGCAGACTGCCCAATTGTCGGCGCAGAAGGCGAGGATGGTTTCGGACACTGCCCAGCGCACACTGCAGATATCGCAGGACGGACGTGCCGCCACCCAGGAGTCGATGGAGGCGATGCAGCGCATCCAGGACGAAATGGCCAGTATGGCCGAGCATATGCTGCGGCTGTCCGAGCAGGGCAATGCCATTGGCGACATCATCACCACGGTCGACGAGCTTGCTGAGCAATCCAATCTGCTGGCGGTGAATGCAGCGATCGAGGCTGCTCGTGCGGGCGATCAGGGCAAGGGATTCTCGGTGGTGGCGCAGGAAGTGAAGAGCCTGGCCGAGCAGTCGAAACAGGCGACTGCCCAGGTCCGGCGCATTCTCGGCGAGTTGCAAAAGGCGACAGCGAGTGCGGCGCTGGCGACCGAACAGGGCAATCGAGCGGTCGACACTGGAGCGCGCTGCTCTCTGGCCGTGGGCGAGACCATCACGCTCCTCAGCGAAAGCATCGCCGAGGCGGCCCAGGCAGCCGTGCAGATATCGGCCTCCGCGCAGCAACAAATGATCGGAATGGATCAGGTCTCGCTGGCCATCCAGAATATCAATCAGGCGAGCATGCAAAACGTGGCAAGTACCCGGCAGTCCGAGACAGCGGCGCAGAATCTGCAGGGGCTGGGCGGCAAACTGAAGCGGCGCGTGGAGGGATTCCGTGTCTGAGCGGCAACATCGAGAGCAGGCTTCTGCAGCTACGGCCGCGATCACACGTCGATGGACGCACGGCTGAATGGAAAGGCGTGGCGGCGATCTCCAGCAGCGACTATTGACCATCTTCCGGGTGGAGGCGGAGGAGCATCTGCGCGAACTCGCGAAGGAGTTGCAGGATTTGGAATCCGGTCGCGAAGGAAGCGAGCGCCTTGAAACCGTGTTTCGAGCCATGCACAGCCTCAAGGGTGCGGCGCGCGCAGTTTCATTGCAGGAATTCGAGCGACTGGCACACGGAGCCGAAAACCTGCTTTCGGCAATGCGGCGCAAACTGGTGCCGCCTGATCATGCTGCGATCGCCGCGCTGATTGCCGTGGTCGATGCCTTGCAGCGGCAGGTTGCAACCATTTTCGACGCCAATGCGGCACCCGGGCCGGCGGTGGCCGCCCTGCTCCAGCGCATCGATGGATTGATGAGTCCTGAGCGTGCCACGAGTACACCGACGCAAGCGCCGGCCGTTGCGAGTACGGGCGACCGCGAGGAAACGGAGCAGGCACCCGAAGCAACTGCCGAGCAACCAGAGCCCGTAGTTTCCTCGACCGCTGCGGCGTCCTTCGTACGGGTGGCAACCACGACCCTCGATGCGCTCTGGGCCGGGACCGATGCCTTTGTCTCTGCGCGTCTGGTGGCTGATCAGAGGCTCCAGGAGATTCAGCAACTCTGCGAAGTTGCGGCCGCATGGCGTAGCCAGCGCCAGCGTCAACGTCAACGCGTCGCATTCCGGCGAGGAAGCTCACAGCGGCCTGCCAGACGCGCCGCCGGCAGTGCAGAGCCTGCCAGCATGTCCGGCGACGGTGGTTCCTCGCAGCGCTCCGCGATCGAAGAAGAGCATTATCTCAATGACGTTTCCGCGCGACTCGCCGCGCTGCAGCGATCGCTGCGGACCGATCAGCGCCATCTGTCCGGAATGATCGAGGCGCTGCGGGAAGGGATGAAGGACTGCCTTATGCAGCCGATTTCCGTGCTGATCGATGGCCTGCCATCTGTAGTGCGTGAGCTCGCGCGCAGCGAAGGCAAGGAGGTCAGATTGCTCAGTCAGGGCGGTGATTTTCAGGTGGATCGTCGCGTTGTGGATGGCCTGCGTACGCCCCTGATGCATCTGCTCAGAAACGCCGTGCACCATGGGATCGAATCGGGGGCAGCACGTCGCGCGACTGGCAAGGACGAGCAGGGCACCGTGCGCCTCGTCGCCAGTGCCGGCGCGTCCGCGACCCTTGAATTGCTGGTTGAAGACGATGGCGCGGGTGTGGCACAGGCGGAGGTGCTGGCTGCGGCGCAGCGCATGCGCCAGCTACCGCAGGCAGCGGACTGTTCTGCAGCCTCGGCGCTCTCGCTGATTTTCGAATCGGGCATTTCAACCAGTGATTCGATTGGACGCATTTCCGGTCGCGGCTTGGGTCTGGCCATCGCAAGGGAGAAGATCGAGCAGTTGGGTGGCTCGATCCAGGTCCGCTCGGAACCAGGGATGGGCTGCAGTTTCCATATCCAGGTTCCGCTGACACTGGCCAATTTTCGCGGCGTACTGGTGCGCACGGCCGGGCGCTTGTTCATCCTGCCGACTGCGCAGGTGCGCCGCTGTCTGCGTGTTGATGGTGCCCAGATCACCCAGATCGAGGGTCGGCTGACCGTCGAGTGGATGCAGCGGGTGCTGTCTCTGCATGCGCTGTCGGAATTGCTCGGACTGCCAGCGTCGCGTCACCCGTTGTGCAAAGCCGGGACATCGCGCCTGCTCGTGCTGTTGCAGGCAGCCGAGATGCCCATGGTCGCCTTCGAAGTCGATGAGGTCATTGCCGAGCAGGAAGTGCTGCTCAAACTTCTGGCCTGGCCGCTCCAGCGACTGCCCCATGTGATGGGTGCGACCCTGCTCGGCGATGGTCAGTGGGTGCCTGTACTGCACCCGGCCGATCTGGTGCGCGCGGCGAACGGTGCGATACGCACGCTGTCCATGCGGACGGACCAGGATCTTGATCCAGCGCGCGTACCGACAATTCTGGTTGTCGAGGATTCGTACACCGCGCGCGCCATGTTGCAGGCTGTGCTTGAATCCGCCGGGTATCAGGTGCTGACCGCAGTGGACGGCGTGGACGCGCTCCAGCGGTTGGCGTCAGTAGAGGTCGATGTCCTGGTGTCCGATGTCGAGATGCCGCGCCTGAATGGCTTCGATCTCAGCGTGCAGGTGCGCCACACGCCTGGGCTGGAGCACCTGCCCATCATTCTGGTCACTGCGCTGGAGTCTCCCGAACAGCGCGCTCGCGGTGCCGAGGTCGGTGCCAATGCATATCTCGT
Source organism: Pseudomonadota bacterium (assembly GCA_022843465.1). Lineage (GTDB taxonomy): Bacteria > Pseudomonadota > Gammaproteobacteria > Xanthomonadales > Ahniellaceae > 0-14-3-00-62-12. Next base: position 236,205 of record JALHNO010000003.1, read on the forward strand.
GAAGAGCAGCTTCGATGACCGAAACCTGCTGGACACCGTGGCGGCACTGCTATGAACCAAGCGCAGGCACGCGGGCGAATCAGGGTAATGGTGGTCGATGACTCCGCGATCGTACGCGAACTGCTGACGCACCTGCTTGGCTGCGATCCCGGCATCCAGTTGGTCGGGGTGGCCGGCAATGGCCGTGATGCGGTACGGATCGCGGCGCTGTGCCGGCCCGAGGTCATCACCATGGACTTCCACATGCCGGCGATGAACGGTCTCGATGCAACCCGTCAGATCATGCAGACCTGCCCGGTACCGATCGTCATCGTCGCTGGAAGTTCGGTTCGCGGGGAGCGCAACGCAGCTTTCCAGTTGTTCGAGGCCGGCGCCCTGGCGATTGTCGACAAGCCGCCCGGGCCGGAACATCCAGGCCATGCTGCGGCCGCGCGCCACTTCGTGCAGACAGTCAAGCTGATGTCCGAGGTGCGTGTGCTGAGGTTCTGGCCGAAGTCGTCGGTATCCGCACTACAGACCCCGAAACGCCCGGGGCGCGCAACGCCCGCTGGCCGGCCAAAGCTGGTCGCAGTGGGGGCCTCCACGGGTGGGCCCCTGGTGCTGAAGAATCTGTTGACCCGCCTGGGGGCCGGGTTTCCACTTCCGGTGGTCATTGTCCAGCACATAGCCAGCGGGTTTGCCCAGGGGTTCGCGGAATGGCTGTCGCAGGCCTCCGGCTTTCCGGTGGAGCTGATGGTGCATGGCATGTCCCTGCGACCGGGGCACGCCTACGTTGCACCCGACCATCGCCACGTACGCATCACCGCCGAGCTTGGTATTGAACTGTACGAGGGCGCTGCCCTGCACGGTCACAGTCCGTCGATAACGAAGTTGTTCCGCTCGGTTGCCGTGGCTCTGGGCAGTCAAGGCATTGGCATCCTGCTGTCGGGCATGGGCCGTGACGGGGCTGATGGCTTGCTGGCGATGCGCCAGAGCGGGGCATGCACCGTGGTGCAGCAGCCCGAGAGTTGTGTTGTCGACAGCATGCCGGCAGAGGCATTGCTGCTGGATGCGGCGCTGCACGTCCTTCCCCCCGACGACATGGCGGTGCTGCTGCGCTCGTTGTCCGATTGCATGCGAGAAAACCATGACGATAGCTGACCACTACACGCCGCGCGACGCGGAAATCCTGATTGCCGAGGACAGCGCAACCCAGGCGGAATTGCTGCGCTATATCCTGGAAGAACGTGATTATCCGGTCGTCAGTGCCAGCAACGGACAACAGGCACTGCGGGCGGCGCGCGCGCGCAAGCCGGCCCTGATCATCAGCGACATCGTGATGCCCGAAATGGATGGGTATGCCCTGTGCAGGGCGGTCAAGAGTGACCCGGAGTTGCGTGACATACCCGTCATCCTGGTGACCACGCTGTCCAATTCCGAAGATGTCGTGCACGGGCTCGAATGCGGCGCCGACAACTTCATCCGCAAGCCTTACGAAGCGCAGTATCTGCTGGCCAGGGTCGAGCAGATGCTGACAACGTACGCACTGCGCCGCGGGCGGAATCCCGCTGCCGGTGTCGAGATCGACGTCGGCGGACGACGGCATTTCATCAGTGCTGATCGCCAGCAGATACTCGACCTTTTGATCTCGACCTATGAGCAGGCGATCCACATCAACTCGGAGTTGAACAGCAAGCAGGGGGCGCTGGATGCGTCCACCCAGATGCTGCTTGGCCTGTACCGGTTCTCCGAAGGGCTCAATCGCGCCGTCGGCGTCAGGGAGGTCGCAGCGGTTGCGCTCGACCGCGCATTGGAGCTGCCTGGTGTTGCCTCGTGCTGGCTGTTTCTGCGCGGAATCCACGGCGAAGTGCGACTGGTCGACTCACGCAATCTGCCGGATGAGCTGGCTGCGGATGCTGCTATGGCAGGCAACTGCCACTGCCTCGAACAGTTGGCCGAGGGAAGTCTGGATACGGCCGTCAATATCCAGCGTTGCGACCGCCTGGCCCGCTGCGCGCGTCAGCCGACAGACCCCGCCTGCCATGCCAGCGTACCCCTGCGCAAGGGCGAACGCCGGCTTGGCGTGATGAATCTGATCGCCGATTCACCCGGGCCGTTCGGCCCGCAGACCCTCTCGGTCTTGCAGGGTGTCGGACACCAGATTGCCGCCGCACTCGATCGTGCCAGTCTGCACGAGGAACTCGAACTGATGGTCGCTCAGCGTACAGCGTCCCTGTCTGCCGAAGTGCGCGCACGAAAGCAGGCCGAGAGCCAGTTGCGCCAGGCCAACGAACTGCTCGCCGCGACGCAGTCGGTCGGTCACGTTGGCGGCTGGGAGTGGGATCTCGACAGGGAATTCGTTCACTGGACCGCCGAGCTCTATCGATTGCTCGATACCGAGCCCGAGCGCTACACGCCGACACTGGACAATCGATCAGACTTTATGACCGCGGATGCCTGGGCCGAACTGCAGCGGGCGTTTGCCGACTCTGCGGCTGGCGAGGGATTCGATGTCGAACTGGAGATGCGTACCGCAACTGGCCGCAGCATATGGGCGCGCGTCCAGGGCCGGGTGCGCTGGCGCGACGGTGAACTGGTGCATTGCGTTGCGGCGCTGCAGGACATCAGTGAACGTCGCCGCACCGAGGCCGTGCTCAAGAAGACCCTGGAAGATCTCAGTGCGCGCAATGTCGAGTTGCGTGACTTCGCTTTTGTCGCATCACACGACCTGCAGGAGCCGCTTCGCAAGATACGTACCTTCTGCGATCGACTGCTGATCCGCTGTGGCCACCTTATTGATGAGACAGCACACGACTATCTGGCGCGCAGCATGCGCGCTACCGAGCGCATGCAGGCGCTGATCGACGACCTGCTTGCGTACTCGCACCTGGACGCGTACGCCCGGAGCTTCGCGCTGGTTGATCTCGATGTGGTGGTCCGTCAGGTGGTCGACGATCTTGAAACCCGGATCGAGAGCAGCGGAGGCCAGGTCGTGGTCGGCGTGCTGCCTACGCTGGAGGGCGATGCCACACAACTCGGTCAGGTGTTCCAGAATCTGATCGCCAACGCGCTCAAGTTCTGTCCACCCGAGCGCACTCCGGTGGTCGAGCTTTCAGCTACCCGACAAGTGCAGGAAGGTCTGGAGCCGCACTGGATCATCCGCGTCGATGACAATGGGATCGGTTTCGCTGAACAACATGTTGAGCGGATCTTTGCTCCGTTTCAGCGATTGCACGGTGTCGGAGAGTACGCGGGCACCGGATTCGGACTGACGATCGTGCGACGTATCATCAGCCGACATCACGGTCAGGTGCATGCCGAGGGGCGGCCGGGTGAAGGTGCCAGTTTCATCATCACCTTGCCGGAGCGGCAGCCCAGGCCCCAATCGGGCATCGGGTAGGGTGCACCAGCCTTGCCGACGCCGCGCGACTGCTGCGGATCAGGGATTGTCGATCCTGATCTGGATCGGATAGTAGGCGCCCGAAAGTTCGGCGGCGTCGAAATGGTAGGTTTCGTCTCCGTAGCTCGGCACACTCTTCATACCGGACGGCGTGCTCGCCTGAACAAAGAGGTCATAGTCCCCGTTGGGTATGCCCACAGTTTCCAGATCAAGCCGGTAGCGTCCTTGTGGCGCAGGGGCGTCCACCGCGGTTTCGAGCAGCAGCACGCGTTCGCCGGGGCCGCTACCGCTACCTGACGGACGCAGGAACACTTCGATCCGCGCTATGCCTGTGGTGCCACCGGCACTCCATAGCTCGGAGCTGACCACAGGCACATGCATCAATTGCGGTGCCCAGCCCGCCCAACTGCGGTTGCCCACTTCAATGTTCAGAGGAACCAATCCGCTCACATCGATTCGTTCTATCGGGTTGGCACCCAGATGATGGCTGTCTCCGATGTCGGTACCTGCAATGCGTTGAAAACGCGCGGGAGGGGCGAGTCGAGGCAATTCGGCATGCAAGGGGAAGTGATGGATGGACGAAGGCGGCGTATACGCTGGCGCACTACCGGGTGGATAGAGCACCTCGACGTGCACATTCATCAGCCCGCTGTTTTCAGCGAAGAACTGGAACACGTTGTTGCCCACCAGCAATGGCGAGGCACCTGCTGTGGTGATGTCGCCCAATTTGATCCTGGCTGTATGCGGGACGCCCCACGCCATCAGATTCGGATTCAGCGGCGTGCTGTTGTTGCGTGGCAGGGGCAACAGGTACTGGGCGCTGCCATTGAGTCGGACGAAATCGGTAGGCAGGATATCGAGATTTGAATAGTCGCCCATCTGGTAGGTCAGCACCAGCCAGGCCTCGGCGGTGACGTTCGATGCCGTGGGATGCAGGTCGTCGGGTATGTTGACGGTGAAGCGCGGAAACTGGTTGTTGCCGCGCGAGGCCTTCTGGTAGTCGCTGCCCTCGATCCGGGTCACATAGTTGTGCACGACGCGGGAATCGACAACGGGGCCATCGAAGCCGAAGTTGTCCCAGTGCACGAGGTAATAGGGATTGGCATCCTTTGCCGTGTTGTAGCCGAATCCGACCCAGAGCAACTCGTAGTCGGCGGCGGCGAATGCGTAAGGTGCGTAACTGGTGTTTATCACGCTGAGTCCATCAACGAAAATCTGCACGCCGTCGGTTCCGACCCGAACGTCGTAGTTTCGGCGGACATTCGACACGACCTGGCGTCCGACACTCTCCAGATCAACACTGGCCAGCTGGTGCGCAGCGCCTTGCATATCGATCAGACTGACGCTCAGCGACTGGTGCGCGGCACGCAACCGCAGAATCCCGGCTGGAAGTCCGAGCGCGCCTTCCTCATCGAAGAAACTCGCATGACCGGTCAACTCGGAGGCAATCGGATTGAGATCGAGATACCAGACCGAGCGCGGGCTCAACGGTGCGTCCATATCGAACACGATGCGGCGGCGCACGCCATGTTCGACGCGCAACTTCTTGCGGAACCTCTGCGCGGTCTGCGATTTGTCGCCAGTGTTGTCGACCCGTGTGCCGTTCAGCGTATGCGCGTGATACTGGTCATTGATGAAGAAGAGATTGAAGCGTGGATCGGTCGAGTTGACGCTGGCGTTGTTCCAGAGTTTTTCGTCAGCGGCGCCGATCGGCAGATTGAAATCATCGAAATAGGTCAGGGCACTGCGCAACGCGGCGACCCGCGTCCCGTCGCCGCCGTTGAAGTTCAATTCGACCGAATGGCTGGTGATGGCGCCGAGGGCATTGAGGCGTTCCACCCGAACCGTATAGGGCGTGTCATTGAGCAGCGGCTGGATCTGCACTCGACGATTGCCGGTAACCAGCCAACGGGCGCCTGGAGGGGGCGCAGCTTTGTTGCTGTGCGCGGTCGTGCGCATCGGTGCGCGCAGGTGATCCGGGTTCAGGCAGCTGCCACCACCATCATTGCCGGCGATGGCACGGGCCTTCTCCAGCGTGGAGCCAGCCTGAGGCCACCAGGTGACCAGAAAGCCGGCGTCATCTTCGGGCGATCCGCTCATGACCCAGAACTGGCCCCAGGGACTCTCGGCGTTGTAGTCCATCTCGAGGGTGGCCACGCGGTCGTCGCGCAGCACGCGCAGCACCGGAGCCGGCTGCAGCGGCGCGCCTTCGAAGCCATCTGAAAACAGGGTCTGGGCGTGCAAGGGAAGGCTGGCAGCTGCACACCAGACCAGGGCAAACAGTTGGCAGGCGGAGCGCCAGGGCAATTGCCGGGGCAAATGGGGGCGGGCATGGAGAAAACTGATCATGATCCGGTTCCTGCGCGGTGCCGGGCAAGCATGCTCTGGACTTCGCCCAGATACTTCGACCTGTTCGACAGCTTGTGCGGAAGTCGGGGCGAAAGCGTGCGCTGGTGCACAGGACCGCCGCCGGACAGCTGCTGAATGAGGTTGACCGTCGTCCCGGAACGCATATTGCGGACCCCGAGAATCTCCAGGATGATCCGCGCCAGTCCGTCCCCTCCCTCCAACCGGCTTCCCCGCCCAATGACCCAGCCCTGGTGGCAACACGATAGCCACACCGTTTTAGATGACGACATCCTGATCGACGGACATTCACTGACCCAACTGGCAAGGCAGCATGGCACGCCACTGTACGTATACAGTCGCGAAACCGTGCAGCGGCAGTTGCGCAAGATGCAGACTGCACTCGCCGCAGTGCGCATGCCGCACCGCATCTACTATGCGATGAAATCCAACCGTCATCCCGGCGTCCTGCGGGCAATACGGGATCTCGGCGATGTCGGGATCGATACCTGTTCGCCGCGCGAAGTGGAGCTCGCTCTGGCCGCCGGTTTCGCTCCTGAGGAAATCTCCTTCAACGCGGGCATGCTGTCGACTGCCGAGCTGGCCTATCTCGCAGCCAGCGGCGTGCATTGCACACTTGATACCCTGTCCGGCTTGCGCCGCTATGCCGCCCTCGTTCCGGCCGGGACGGCAGTCGGGTTGCGCTTCAACCCCGGTGTACGCGTCGGCTATGGCGACAATCCCAAGATGGCCTATGGCGATTCGAAGTTCGGTTTCGAACCTGATGGGCTTGAACAAATTCTGGAAACGGTGGCCGCGCTGGGCTTGCGGGTCGATGCCGTCCACATGCATATCGGTTGGGGTCTGACCCAGAACAGCGTGCCCCAGGTCGCCAAGGCATTCAGCCGACTTGCCGAGATCGGTCGCCAGATCGACGGGTTGAAATACATCAATGTCGGCGGGGGCCTGGGTGCGCGCTACGTAGAGGCCGATCAGCCGCTGGAACTGTCGTCCTGGGCCACCCTGATCGCCGAGATTCTCGGCCCACTCGGGGCCACGATCTGGTGCGAGCCAGGCACCTTTGTCTCGGCCTCGTCGGGCATGTTGGTGGTCGAGGCCAATACCACCGAGGCACGCCGCGGCGTAACCTGGCTTGGCGTCAACGCCGGTTTTGCGATCAATCCCAATCCTTCGATGTATGGAATCGCGTTGACCGCACTCGCGCTGCAGCAGCCGCGGGCCGAGGCCGCGCATGCCTATACGATTGCCGGAAATATCAATGAATCTGGCGACATCTGGGGGCGCGACATGATGCTGCCCTTGATCCAGGAAGGCGAACTGGTCGCATTCTTTCCAGCCGGCGCCTACGGATCGAGCATGGCCAGTGATCACTGCCTGCGTGGGAAGGCAAGCGAAGTGATGCTGGAAACGATCGCCTTTCCGATACCCGCAATCCAGAACGTACTGGCTATAGCGGAACAGGGACTCCCTGGTGCCGGTTCCTGTGCGGCTTGAGCTGGATTCCTGTGGCGCGCTGATCAGTGACGAGTCCCGGCCAGGCGCGGGCGCTTGCCGCGCGGATAATCTTGACGCCGCGGTTGCACTTGCCGTTGCCGTTGCCGTTGCCGTTGACGTTGACGTTGCCGTTGACGTTGCCGTTGACGTTGATGTTGATGTTGATGGTGATGTTGATTTTTTAGAGCGGGGCTTGCCCCGCTGTCTTTAGCTTTGCCTCTGCCTCTGCCTTTGACGAATGGAAAACCAAGTCAACCGCAGCGGGGCAAGCCCCGCTCTACAGGATCAAGGGCAAGAGCAGCGGGGCAAGCCCCATAGGCGTCAGCCTATTTTTGCTGGCGAATGATTGCTCGGTCCAACGCGCAACTGTCTATCATCCTGCCTTGGTTTGCGCTCGCCCCGAAGGGGCACATCAATTGAGCCCAGGGCAACGCCCTGGGTAGGCGGGCCGATGATCCCGAAGCCCTGAAAGGGCGATTCAGTCCCACACGTAGTGTTCGTCAAACGCGACGCCATGCCGTTCAAGAAGTGCACGGATTTCGTCCTCGAACGTCCTGACACGATGATGCGCAGGCTGCCTCGCAAACATGGCGACGCACCGGTGTCAGGTTTGATTCGGACACGGAAGCGGCGCCATTGCCGGCCTGCCACGCGGAGCCAGCAAAATCCGGTCCTTGCGTCTTGAACCATTTTGACGAAGCCTGCTTCAGCTGTTCCACCACTGTGCTCCATGCCACGGTACGCTCGGGCGCAAAAAAGGGGTGAACGTGATCGGCCACCGGGTTGATCAGCACTGTCGGACGACCGAGGTATTTCAATACCGCAGCGAGATACGCGTTCACCGGTTCACGTACCTCTTCCTGCGACCAAGGCACACCGTTCTTTTTGCTGAGTACCAAAATGCACACGCAAACGCGCCAGCGATTGCGACATCGATTTGACTCGCCCTTTCAGGGCTTTCCGGGTGACGCGCGACCATACCCAGGGCGTTGCCCTGGGCTGAATTGATGTGCCCCTTCGGGGCGCAAATCCTGGTGTGCCGGGCCAAAATTCAGGAACCAGCCAAACAGGTTAACGCCTACGGGGCTTGCCCCGCTGTCTTTGGCTTTGCCTCTGCCTCTGCCTTTGACGAATCGAAAACCAGGTCAACCGCAGCGGGGCAAGCCCCGTTCCACAAAATCAAGAGCACGAGCAACGGGGCAAGTCCCGCTCTACAGGATCAAGGGCAAGAGCAGCGGGGCAAGCCCCGCTCTACAACATCAACGGCAAGTCAAGGGCAGCGGGGCAGGTGCCGCGCTAGACCTTGAGCTTCCAGCCGGTGCGGAAAATCCACCAGACCGCGAACAGGCAGGCCAGCAGGAAGCCGACGATGGCGCTGACGCTGACGACGATGTTGACGTCGGCCACGCCGTAAAAGCTCCAGCGGAAGCCGCTGATCAGGTACACCACCGGATTGAACAGGGTGATCTTCTGCCACAGCGGCGGCAGCATGTTGATCGAGTAGAACGCACCGCCGAGAAAGGTCATCGGCGTAATGATCATCAGGGGTATCACCTGCAGTTTCTGCCAGTCGTCGGCCCAGAGTCCGATGATGAATCCGAACAGGCTGAAGGTGACCGCGGTCAGCAGCAGGAAACCCAGCATCCAGAACGGATGCACTACCTCGTAGGGCACAAACAGGCGCGCGGTGATCAGGATCAACGCGCCCAGCATCAGCGACTTGGTGGCGGCAGCGCCAACATAGCCGAAGACGATCTCGATCGCCGATACCGGTGCCGACAGCAATTCATAGATCGTTCCGGCCCACTTGGGCATGTAGATTCCGAACGAGGCATTGGAGATGCTCTCGTTGAGCAGGGACAGCATGATCAGGCCGGGGATGATGAAAGCCCCGTAACTGACGCCGTCAATCGCCCCCATGCGCGAACCGATTGCCGCACCGAACACGACAAAGTACAGCGAGGTCGACAGCACCGGCGAGGCGATGCTCTGGGTGATCGTGCGGAACGTGCGCGCCATCTCGAATCGGTAGATTGCGCGTATGGCATGCCAGTTCATGCGCGTGCTCCCTTGCTGCCGCCATGGACCAGGCTGACGAAGATTTCCTCCAGCGAACTCTCGCTGGAATGCAGATCCTTGAAGTCGATACCCTGCTCGGACAGTTGCCGCAGCAGGGCGGCAATACCGGTCTGCTCGCTCTGGGTGTCGAAGGTATAGACGAGGGCATTGCCGTCATCGGCCAGTTCAAGCGGAAGCCCGCCCAGTGACGGCGGGATCGCGGCCAGCGGGGTTTGCAACTGCAGCGTGAGCTGCTTCTTGCCGAGCTTGCGCATCAATACGTTCTTGTCTTCCACCAGGATCAGCTCGCCCTTGTTGATGACGCCGATGCGGTCGGCCATCTCCTCGGCCTCTTCGATATAGTGCGTGGTCAGGATGATGGTGACGCCACTGGTGCGCAGTTCGCGGACCATCTGCCACATGTCGCGCCTCAGCTCGACATCGACGCCGGCCGTCGGCTCATCGAGAAACAGGATCTGCGGCTCATGTGACAGCGCCTTGGCGATCAGCACCCTGCGTTTCATGCCGCCTGACAGCGTCATGATCTTGTTGTTGCGCTTGTCCCATAGCGACAGCGCCCGCAACACTCTTTCCAGATGGGCCGGATCGGGTGCCTTGCCAAACAGGCCGCGGCTGAACTTCAGCGTGGCGAGCACGCTTTCGAAGGCGTCGGTCGAGAGTTCCTGTGGCACCAGTCCGATCTTTGCGCGCGCCGCGCGGTAATCGCGGACGATGTCGTGGCCATCGGCGTGTACCGTGCCAGCACTGGCGTTGACAATGCCGCAGACGATATTGATCAGGGTGGTCTTGCCGGCGCCATTGGGACCGAGCAGGGCGAAGATCTCGCCGCGACGGATGTCCAGGTCTACCGACTTGAGCGCCTCGAATCCCGAGGCATAGCTCTTGCTGAGTCCCTTGATGGAGATGATGGGGTCCATTCCTGCCGCTTCCGCGCGATGATCGCCCGATGTTAGCCGATGCGACGTTGCCAAGGCATGGCGATATTCACTGGCACGGAACAATGTGGCGTCGTCGATTGACAAACGTCAGCCGGCGGCACTGACAGCACCATCCTTTTCCCGGTGGAGTACTTGTGCTGAGATGCGCCGATGACAAACGCCATCGTACTTTCCGATCTGCACAAATCCTTTGGCAGCAAGCAGGCCGTGCGCGGTCTCGAGCTCACCGTCCCACGTGGCGCGCTCTACGGAGTGATCGGCCCCAATGGGGCCGGCAAGTCGACCAGCCTGCGGATGATTCTGTCGATCCTGTTTCCCGATCGCGGGCGCATCGAGGTGCTCGGCGAGGACTCTGCGCTGAAGGCCAAGGACCGCATCGGCTATCTGCCCGAGGAGCGCGGGGTCTACCGCAAGATGGCGGTCGCGGAGTTTCTGCACCATATGGGCATCCTGAAGGGCATAGCCCGCGATCAGGTGAAGCGGCGTGCCCAGGATTGGCTTGAGCGTGTCGGTCTGCCCGAAGTCGGCAAGAAGAAGTGCGAGGAGCTCTCCAAGGGCATGCAGCAGAAGATCCAGTTCATCGCCGCCGTCATCCACGATCCCGAACTGCTGATCCTGGACGAGCCGTTCAGTGGCCTCGATCCGGTCAACATGCGTCTGCTGCGCGATCTGATCATGGCCCAGCATCAGCGCGGTGCCACGGTGTTGTTTTCCACTCACGTGATGCATCAGGCCGAGCAGCTCTGTGATCACATCGTGATGCTGCATGACGGCCGCAAGGTGCTGGACGATCCGTTGACCAAGATACGTGAACGCAATGCGCCGCGGGCGTTCCGACTGGAGGCGCTCGATCCTGCAGTGGATACGATGGCCGCGCTGAGTGGTTTGCCCTGTGTCGGCCACCTGGCGCGCGAAGATGGCGTTTGTCGCATCGACCTTGTTGATGACGTGGCACTCGACGTTGCAGCTCAGGCGATCGCCGCGCGGGTGGCGCCGAGTCGGCTGGAGCTGATCCGGCCTTCGTTGGAAGACGTATTTGTCGACATTGTGTCGCAGGAACCGATGCAGGAGCAGGCAGCATGAAAAAAATTCTGCAGATCGCGCGCCGCGAATTTGCCGCCACTGTGATGACCAAGGGTTTCTTGATCGGCCTGCTGATCATGCCGTTGATGATTGGCGTGATGGCGGTGGCGATGCCGCTGTTGCTGAATTTCAAGTCGCCTCCGATCAAGGGCGAGATTGCCGTGATCGATCCTACCGGCGAGGTCGTCGAGCGCCTGCGCCTGCAGCTGGCACCCGAGGCCTTTGCCAGCCGGCGACAGGCGATGGACGAACGGCTCAATGCTGCCATGCCGGGCGCCGCGCAGAAGCTCGCCCAGGGCTCGGCTGCCCAGGCCCAGATCCAGGAGTCGCTGAGGCAGGTGCTCGGCGAAGTGCCCGATATCAGCCTCAGCCGGCTTTCGAGCGCGGATGGCCTGGATGCCGCCAAGGAGCGCTTGTTGCGGGCCAAGTCGGACCCGGGCGCACTGCTCGCCGTAATCGTTCTGGAGCCCGATGCCGTACGTGCGGGCGCATCCGGGGCCGAACTCGGCGGTTATGCACTCTACGTCCGCGAGAAGCTCGACGACCGACTGATCGGCGAAGTGCGCGATGCGATGAAGACGGCCGTCGTCGATGCCCGCCTCGCTGTGCGGCAACTGGACGCCGCCGAAATTCGCGCAGTCACGAAATTGGCCTACGTCCGGCCACAGGTCGTGACCCGCGATGGCGATCTCTCCAACGGCGACATCGCCGGAAAGCTGCTGCCGATGGCGTTCATGGTCCTGATCATGATCGCGGTGATGACCGCCGGCCAGCAGTTGATGACATCGACGATCGAAGAGAAGTCCAGCCGTGTCGTCGAGGTGCTGCTTGCTGCGGTATCACCGATTGAATTGATGGCGGGCAAGATTCTTGGCCAGATGGGCGTTGGCCTGCTGATGCTGCTGGTCTATGGCGGCTTGCTGATACTCGCAATGTTCAGTTTCTCGGTCATGGGACTGATCGATCCGTGGATGCTGTTCTATCTGTTCATCTATTTCGTGATTGCCTTCACCACGCTGGCGGCGCTGATGGCAGCGATCGGTGCGGCCGTCAACGAACTGCGTGAGGCCCAGGCCCTGCTGACGCCAGTGATCCTGGTGGCGGTCCTGCCCAGCATGCTGTGGATGCCGATCAGCAACGATCCGGATTCGCTGTTCGCCACCGTGCTCAGCCTGGTGCCGCCGATCAGTCCGTTCGTGATGATGCTGCGGCTTGCCTCGAGCACGCCGCCGCCGATGTGGCAGATCCTGTTGTCGATCGCGCTTGGCATCGCGGGCATGCTGGCCGCGGTCTGGTTTGCCGGCAAGGTGTTCCGGATCGGCCTGCTGATGCATGGCAAGCCGCCCAATCTCGCCACCCTGATCCGCTGGGTGCGGATGGCCTGACCGGCGCGCGCCGCCGGCGCCGGCGACTGCAAATACTTTGACGCCATCGCGCTCTCCTTCTAACGTTGCCGGTCTGGAACCGGCTTTGGATGGAGTGTGCGATGGCTACCCTGATACGTGGCGGTACCCTGGTCGATGCGGAGTATTCGTTTCGAGCGGATGTACTGCTCGACGGCGACACGATCATCGCGGTGGGCAATGATCTGGACCTGCCCTCCGGCACCCAGGTGATCGATGCTGGCGGTCAGCTGGTGATGCCCGGTGGCATCGATCCGCACACGCATATGCAACTGCCCTTCATGGGTACCGTCGCCAGCGATGATTTTTTCACCGGAACCGCTGCCGGGCTTGCCGGTGGTACGACCAGCATCATCGATTTTGTCATTCCCAATCCGCAGCAGCCACTGATGGAAGCGTTTGCGGCCTGGCGTGGCTGGGCCGAGAAAGCCGCAGCAGACTACGCGTTTCATGTCGCGATCACCTGGTGGGACGAAACCGTGTCGCGTGACATGGGCGTGCTGGCGCGCGAGCACGGGGTATCCAGCTTCAAGCACTTCATGGCCTACAAGAACGCCATCATGTGCGATGACGAGGTGCTGGTGAACAGCTTTACCCGCTGTCTGGAGCTCGGTGCCCTGCCGACCGTGCATGCCGAGAATGGCGAACTGGTTTTTCGTCTGCAGAAGAAATTGCTGGAGATGGGCGTCACCGGTCCCGAGGGGCACCCGCAGTCGCGCCCCCCAGCGGTCGAAGGTGAGGCCGCCAATCGCGCCATTCGCATCGCCGAAGTGCTGGGCACGCCGCTCTACATCGTGCACAACTCTGCGAAGCAATCGCTGGAGGCGATAGCGCGCGCGCGCGGTGAGGGTCAGCGGGTCTTCGGTGAAGTGCTCGCGGGCCATCTGCTGATCGACGATTCGGTCTATCGCAATCCGGACTTTGCCTTTGCGGCCGGCCATGTGATGAGTCCTCCGTTCCGTCCGAAGGAACATCAGGCGGCGCTGTGGGCGGGCCTGCAGGCCGGGCATCTGCATACCACGGCGACCGATCATTGCTGCTTCTGCGCGCCGCAGAAGGCAGCGGGCAAGGACGATTTCAGCAAGATTCCGAATGGTTGCGCGGGCATCGAAGACCGCATGTCCCTGCTCTGGCATCACGGTGTCGGCAGCGGGCGGCTGACACCGAGCGAGTTTGTGCGCGTCACCTCGACCAATGCCGCGCAGATCTTCAATCTGCATCCACGCAAGGGCTCGCTGCGCGTCGGCGCCGATGCCGATATCGTGATCTGGGATCCCGAGGCTACGCGCACCATTTCGGCGAAGACCCATCACCAGAATGTCGACTTCAATGTTTTCGAGGGGATGACCGTCAAGGGCCTGGCGACGCACACCTTCACGCGCGGCCAATTGGCGTGGGTGAATGGCGATCTGCGTGCCGAGCGCGGTCGTGGCCGCTACCTGTCGCGGCCCACTCATCCACCGTACTTCGAGGCCAATACCCTGCGCAGGTCGGCTGCCGGGAACTGACCCGGATGCCGTCACCGCAGACTGGCCTGGTCATCCCGAGCCAGCGGCGCCAAACCAGCTGAACCCGTCCGTCCGCGCACCGACCCGCAAGCACTCTGGAAACCTGTGAGCCAAGCAAGACCCCTGCCGGACACGCTCGACCTGCTCGCCCTGCACGCTGCCGATCCGCACCGCTATCCCTGTCTGCTGGAGAGTGTGGCGCGCGGCGGCGAGCAAGCGCGCTTCGATCTGCTGTTCGTCGCCAATGGCGAGTCCCTGGTGGGTTCAGCTGGCGGTCTGCTCAGGCACGGTGTGGCGGAGCAGGGCGGCTTCCTGGATGGCTTGCAACACTGGTATGCCGAATGTGCGCGGTCGGCAGCGCCGATGGAGGGCATCCCCTTCGTTGGTGGCTGGGTATTGCTGCTGGGCTATGAACTGGCGTCCGAGATCGAACCCAGCGTACCGATGCCGCAGCATCCGCTGGCCCTGCCGCAGGCACTGGCCCTGCGCACGCCGATGGCGATCATGCGCGATCACCGTTCGGGTCGTGTGCAGGCGGTGATCGAATCAGGATTCGAGTCCTGGGCCGAGCCTCTGCTCGAAGTGCTTGCCCGCGCGCCGGCGCCGATGCCGATCCAGCCACCCAAGCTCAGTGTCGTCGAGGAACCTGCGCAGCGCTATCAGCAGGGCATCGAACGGATCATCGAATACATCGCCGCTGGCGATGTGTTCCAGGTCAATCTTTCGCGCGCCTGGCGCGGCGAATGGGACCGCGGCCTGCCGCCGGCCGCGCTGTACTCGGCGCTGCGCCATGCCAATCCGGCACCGTTCGCCGGCATCCTGCAATGGCGCGATCTCTGCGTCGCCAGCAGTTCACCGGAACGTCTGGTCCAGGTCTCGGGCAATCGCGTACAGACGCGCCCGATCGCCGGAACCCGACCACGTTTCGCTGGCGATGACGATGTCGCCCGTGTCCGCGAGTTGATCGGCAATGCCAAGGAGCGCGCCGAACACATTATGCTGATCGATCTGGAGCGCAATGATCTGGGTCGGGTCTGTGTGCCCGGCAGTGTGCGGGTCGATGAGCTGATGAGCGTGGAGAGCTACGCCCACGTGCATCACATCGTCTCCAATGTCTGTGGCCAACTACGCCCGCAGACAACACCGGTCGATGTCATCCGGGCGGTGTTCCCCGGCGGCACCATCACCGGCTGTCCCAAGGTGCGCTGCATGCAGATCATCGCCGAACTCGAAGGCGAGGGGCGTGGCTTCTATACCGGTGCGCTCGGCTATCTCGGCGTCGATGGCAGCATGGACCTGAATATCCTGATTCGCAGCATCACGATTGCCGGATCAATGCTGGAGTTCCGCGCTGGCGGCGGCATCGTGGCTGACTCGGAACCCGGTCGCGAACTCGAAGAGTCGCGTGCCAAGGCGCGCGGTCTGCTGCGCGCGCTCGATCCGGAGGCGGGCTGATGCTGGCTGCCTGGGTCGATGGCGTTGCCGGTTCTGACCTCCCGATCTCCGATCGGGCGTTGCATTATGGCGATGCCATTTTCACTACGCTGCGCGTGCACGCGGCTCAGGCCTGCTGGCTGCAGGCGCATCTGCAACGACTGCAGCAGGCCGCAGACGCACTGCGGATGCCGATGTTCGACTGGTCGGCCGTGCATGCAGACATTGAGCGCGCCGCTGCACATCCGCAGGCCGGAGTCGTCAAGGTGATTCTCAGCCGCGGCGATGGCGCACGCGGCTATGCCATCGACGGCAGCATCGGTCGCCGACTTGTCGTCGTCTATGGCAGGCCCGCAACCGACCCTGCCATCCATGCGCGTGGCGTGGCGCTACGCATTGCCGATCTGGTTCTGTCGGATCAGCCTGCGCTCGCCGGTCTCAAGCACGGCAACCGGCTCGAGCAGATTCTGGCGCGTTCGGAGTGCGTCGATCCAGGCATCTACGATGTGCTGCTGGCCGATGCCCGCGGTCATGTGATATCGGCGACATCGGCCAATCTGTTTGCGCGTTTTGGCGATGAGGTCCGCACGCCGCTGCTGAGCCGAGCCGGGGTCGCCGGTGTCGCCCGATCCCGGATCCTGCAGCAACTCGCCGGCACGGCCGTGGTCACGGAAATTGCGCTGGATTCGTTGTACCTTGCCGATGAACTGTTTCTGAGCAACTGCGTGCGTGGCATTGTGCCGGTGCGCTCGCTTGGCGATCATCGCTATACCGGGATGGCGACGGCGCAGGCCTTGATGCGTAGCCTGCACACATCACTCGGTCTGCCGATTCCTTGATAGGACAACAATGGCTGCATTCCTGCGCAAACTGCTGGTGTTTGTCCTGATCGTCGGTGGCGTCGGCGGCTATCTGGTCTGGCAGGACTACAGAAAATTCAGTGATGGCCCGATGCGGTTGTCCGAGCATGAGCTGGTGCTTGATGTGAAACTGGGTACCTCGTTTGCGCAGATCGTGCGCAAGCTGGAGCGGGAGAAGGTGTCGGACGCGCCGGCGCTGTACTGGCGCGTGCTCGCGCACGAAATGCGCGTGCTCGATGGACTGCGCGCCGGCGAATACGAAGTGACAGCGGGGATGACGCCACGGACCCTGCTCGATCGCATGGCCAGGGGCAAGGTGATCCATCACCAGTTCACCATCATCGAAGGCTGGCGCTTCTCCGATCTGCGGCTGGCCTTGAGCAAGGCGCCACTGCTCGAGCAGACCATCGGCGGTCTCAGTGACAGCGAGATCATGGCGCGGCTGGGTCGGGCTGATCAGCCCCCTGAAGGGCGATTTCTGCCAGAGACCTATTCGTTCGTGCGCGGCCAGAGCGATCTGGATGTATTGCGCCGCGCTCATGCATCGATGCAGCAGGCACTGGCACGCGCATGGGCCATGCGACCGGCGGATTCGCCGCTGAAAAGCGAGGACGAGATGCTGATTCTGGCCTCGATCGTCGAGAAGGAAACCGGACAACCGGGCGATCGCGCGGATATCGCGGGCGTCTTCATGCGCAGGCTCAAGCTCGGCATGAAACTGCAGACCGACCCGACCGTCATCTACGGTATCGGCGCTTCCTACAACGGCAACATCACCCGCGTCCATCTGCAGACCGATACGCCATTCAATACCTATACGCGTTTTGGTCTTCCGCCGACGCCGATTGCCCTGCCCGGTGTCGCGGCGCTGACGGCGGTGGCCCAGCCTGCGGACGGCGATGCGCTGTATTTTGTCTCGCGCGGCGATGGCAGCAGCCAGTTCTCGGCGACGCTGGATGAGCACAATGCGGCCGTCAGGAAATACCAGCTGCGAGGTGGTCGATGAGCACAACGCGCGGCCGCCTGATCAGTTTCGAAGGCGGCGAGGGGGCTGGCAAGAGCACGGTCATCCAGGCGGTGCAGGCGCGCCTGCGCGAACGCGCGATCGGCTTCGAGAGTACCCGTGAGCCAGGTGGCACGCCGCTGGCCGAGGCCATCCGCGCCTTGGCCCTGAGCGCGGAATGGCAGGGCCGCATGTGTGCCGAGACCGAACTGCTGCTGGTGTTCGCCGCGCGTGCCCAGCATGTGCGCGAGCGCATACTGCCCCTGCTGGAAGCCGGTACCTGGGTGATTGCCGACCGCTTCACCGACGCCAGTTTTGCCTATCAGGGTGGTGGCCGTGGTCAGCCGGAGGAACGTATTCGCGCGCTCGAGAGCTGGGCGGCCTGTGATCTGCAGCCCGACCTGACATTTCTGCTCGACCTCCCTGTGCAGACGGGACTGGCGCGCGCCGATGCACGCGGACCGCGCGACCGTATGGAGTTGGAGCAGGAATCGTTTTTCGAGCGGGTCCGAGTGGCGTATCTGCGGCGGGCAGCTCAGTCGCCGGAGCGGTTCCGCATCATCGATGCCAGCCGTCCCCGTGAGGAAGTGGCCGACAGCGTGCTGCAGGCCCTCGATGCCTGGTTGGCGACGGTGGTGCCGGCATGAGCCTGCAACCCTGGCTCCAGGAGCCCTGGCAGAAACTGCAGGCGCGGCGCGCCAGCGGCCAGCTCGCGCATGCCCTGCTGCTGGCCGCGCCCGCGGGCCTCGGCAAGCGCAGCCTCGCCGAGGCACTGCAGGCCAGTCTGCTGTGCGAGACAGTACAACCCGATGGAATGGCCTGTGGACGCTGCCGCAGCTGCCAGTTGCGGTTGGCCGGCAGTCATGCCGATTGTCTGCGGATTGGCCTCGAGTTGCGAGACGATGGCAAGCTCCGCAGTGAAATCACCGTCGACCAGATTCGTGGTCTGTGCGCGCGCTTTGCCCAGACCAGTGCCCGTGGCGGCTGGCGCATCGCCATCATCGATCCCGCCGATGCGCTCAATCACAGCGCCGCCAACGCCCTGCTGAAAACACTGGAGGAACCGGAGCCGGGCGCGATGATGGTGCTGGTCGCCGACGATCCGGGAAAGTTGCCCGCCACCATCCGCAGTCGCTGCCAGCGCGTGCTGATCACGCCACCGGGCAGTACCGAGGCCCTGCAATGGATGGTCGCCCAGGGTGTCGATCCGGCCGATGCCGAATTCGCATTGTGCCTCGCCGATGGCAATCCTGGTGAGGCGATGGAACTGGCCAGCGCCGAGTCGCAGCGCCTGATCAAGGCGGTGATCGACGATGTCGTGGCGGTGCTCGAAGGTCGCGATCTGGTTGGCGTCGCGGCGCGCTGGAACGACGAACACGCAGCGCTGCGCCTGCGTACGCTGGCGCGCCTGATCACCAGTGGATTGCGCGCGGGTGTCGGTGCGGCGCGCAGCGACCTGGCGCGTCTGAACGGCCTGCTCGGAAAACTTGATTTCGACAAGCTCAGCCGCAGCTGGGATCAGCTGAACTGGGCGCGCAGCCAGCTGGATACGCCGGTGCGCAGCGATTTGCTGATTCTTGACGCGCTTGGCCGGGTGCGGGCCGCCCTGGTCTGAGTCTGAGCTGACCTCCCGAATCGGGCGCGGTTGAGCATCAAGACCGCTGCCCAGCAAGCCGCCGATACAGGTCAGCCTCGGCGCGGTCGCTTGCGCAGCTGTAGCCCGCGCCCGCATACTCGCGTTCAGGGGTCCGACCGGATTCCGCAGGGCGATTCCGCCAATAGCGTGGGGAGAGTGCAATGGCCGCAGGTCCGATGGGTGGAGTACCAAGACAGGGCATTCTGTCGCTGGCCATCAAGGACAAGGGCGCGCTCTACAACGCCTATATGAGCTTTGTAAAAGGTGGCGGCTTGTTCGTGCCGACCACCAAGCGCTACAACCTGGGCGATGAGGTCTTCATCCTGCTCTCCCTGATGGATGAGAAGGACCGCCTGCCGGTTGCTGGCAAGGTTGTCTGGATCACGCCGCCGGGTGCCCAGGGCAATCGCACCGCCGGCATCGGCGTGCAGTTCAACGAGTCGGCCGACGGCGAGGCCGCGAAATCCAAGATCGAAGCGACGCTGGCAGGCTCGCTGTCCGCGGAACGCATGACCCACACCATGTAGCTGGGTCGCACATGCAGCCAATCGGCACGTCAGGCATCCTGCCCTTGGCTGGCGCTCGCGTTGTCTGGCGGCTTGGTTTCGCCATCGTGCTGCTTGCCCTCGCGCTGATCAGCAGCGACTTCCTGCAGGCGGTTTACAACAAGTATCACCGGCTGGACCCCGCGGCCTACACCATGTTCTGGACGCGACGCGGCTGGTTGTGGACCCATCTTGCCGGCGGCGCACTCACCATCATTTTGGGGCCGATCCAGTTTCTGACGCAGTGGCCGCGGTCCCTTCCGCAACTGCACCGATGGACAGGCCGGATCTACCTGACCGGCATGCTCGTCGCCTGCGTGGGTGCCACCGGGCTGATTGCCAACTCGCCGGCTCCGTTCGCCATCCGCGCGGCGTTCGCCGCCACTGCCCTGGTGTGGTTGACGACAGCCCTGTCCGGATTGACCGCGATCCGTGGCGGACGAGCGCGGTCGCATCGTCGCTGGATGCTGCGCAACTACATCGTGACGCTGTCACCCATTACGTTCCGGGCACTGCTGGAGGTTCCAGGCCTGATAGCACTCCCGCCCTCGCCGGCGATGATCGCGATCTTGCTGTGGTCGAGTTGGCTGCTGCCTCTGCTGATCAGTGAGGCGATCTATCGCATCATTGACCGCGCGGGCCTGCGGCCCAGCGGTTCATTCAAGCCGGCGCCGCTTAGCGGCGCGGCTTGATTCGTGTGTCAGACCGTATGAGCATCGACGCCTGGTTTCACAATGAGCGCTTGCATCGAGCTGCCGAAGCCGGCGACCTTGAGTCGGTGCAACGTCTGGTTGCTGAGGGCTGTGACGTAAACGCGTTCGATGAGGCCCTGGCCAGGACACCCTTGCATTACGCGGCACAGGGAGAAAATTTTTCTGTTGCCAGCTATCTGCTGGCGGCGGGTGCGGATGTCAACGCGCACGACGCAGAGCAGTGTGGAGACACGCCCTTGGGGCACGTCGCGGCGTCATGTTCCTTCGCGATGGCCGAACTGCTCCTGAAAGCCGGCGCCAATCCTGCTATTCCGGGTTGGATGGCGTTGACTGCGCTGCACCGTGCAGCGGAGCGCAAGAAGCCGGAGGGGGTCAGGGTTCATGAACTCATGCTGGCCTACGCACGCAAGAAGTTTGGCTGGCGCGCCGCCTGATCGAACGTTGGAGCAGACCTGTGTACCGCAACCGGCACGCAACCCAAATGCCGCGTGCGGGCTGCGTCATGCGGGCGGGTTGGCCGGGATGTCAGATAGTGCCTTGGCCAGGCGCGTCGCCGTTCTCATTGAGTCAGGACGTGTCCCGGTGTTCCAGAATATTCGGCACGGAGTATGCTTGCTGATACCAGTTGCGAAGGATTGCCGCAGCCAAGTCCGTGCGTGCAGGGCGCCGATCAAGAAGCCGCGAATGAAAGAACTCCGCGATCTGCTGATGGATATCCGCATCGAATTGCGACAGCACGTGCGCGATTTCCACAAGACCGAATTGTGCCGCCGAATCGATGACGCGCGCGATGCCTTGTCACGCCAGCCCGCCGCCGGCGAAGCGGTCACCAGCGTTGAGGCGGCGGACCGGATTGCCCAGGCCTGGCAGGCAGCAGCCGAAGATCTGAAGACCATTGCACCGCCATTTTTTGAGCTGTTGTCAAAAAAAGTCACATTGCGACTTTCTGCGTTGCCACCGCTCCCCGAGCCCGTGGAAGCGGCGGCTGAGGACGCCGGCGCCGAATCATCGGAATCAGTGGACGTTTCAGTCGATGGATCGCAACTGGACGCCGAGAAGGAAGTGGTGATCGCACCCTCGGCCATGGCATCGACCCTGGGTACGGTGGACGCGCATATTCCCAGTCTGGATGCGCTGCAGGCGATCGCCGCCAACAAGCGCCGGTTCTCCGAGGTGCAGCGCGAGTGGTGTGTCGGTGAAGCGATGGTGCGCTCCGGATTCAGCATCGACCCGGAGGAATTCATTGGCCGCGGCGACAGCGAGATGGCGCGGTATCTGCTCGAGTCGACCGAGGAAGCCTGATCGGCGCCGGCTATTGGCGTGCCAGCATCTACAGGCGGGCCTCGATCAGGTCGGCGATCCGATTGGCCTGCTCGCTGATCGCTACGCTCTGGTACCGCGCGGCGATCGTCTGCGCTGCTTCGGCAAACCCCGGTTCACCGAGCAGGCGGCGTATGGATCCGAGGTATTCCGGCTTGTCCAGTGGTGGCGTAACCGACAGGGCGGCCCCCAGCGCTACCGCCTTCTGCGCATTGAGAAACTGCTCGGCCTGCGTCGGCAACAGCAGCATCGGCTTTCCGGCCAGCAGACTCTGGGTGATCATGCCGCTGCCGGCGGCGCAGATCACCAGATCGCACCGCGCCAGCGCATCGCGGGTATCTACCGGCGCCTCATGCAGGAAGATCGCTGCGCCTGCGGGTAGCGCAGGGCGGGCGCCATCAATGAACAGGCTGGTCTGTGCCGGCGCGCGGGCGAGCGCACCGATCAGGCGATCGAGCCAGGCATAGCCCTGTTTCAGATAGCAGAAGATTCTGGGTTGTCCGTTTTCGATCCAGCGCGCAGGCTGATCGACGCCGCTGGACTGACTGGGCAGACAGGCCAGGGTCTCGCGCGGCCCATAGACATCGAGCTCGCTGATGCTGTCGAGGATCAGCGGCGCCTGCGCGCAGGCGGCACTCAGCGAGGCCATCGGCGCCGCGCCGAACCGCGCAAGCGCGCGGTTGATGTGATCGAGTGCGCTGGCTTCCCGCGCGGGCAGGTAAGCGGCATCGTGGCGCTCCCAGGTACGGAACACCGGGAACGGATCACGGGCCGGCGGATGCAGAAAGCTGATGCCGTGGCGCAGCACCGGAATGCCGAGGCTGTTGGCGGCGATGCTGGCCATCGGTGCGGCGTCGGCCACCAGCAGGTCGCAGCGGGTTTCCTGCAGCAGGCTGCGCCAACTGGCCAGCATGCCGCAACAAATGGCCGGGTCGTGCAGGCCGGCATCGTGCCACAGGACATCGGCGAAACTGAGCATGGCTCTTTGCGGCGGCAGGCTGGTTCCGGGCGGATAAGGCGCCGCAAACACCGGTGGGCCAGTATCCGGTCGCAGGCCAAACAGGGTGCGCAGATCGCGCATTGCCAGCGCAACGCGATGCCCGCGCTGCTGGAGCAGGTTCCGGACTTCGGTGCGGCCGGCGATATGGCCGAGTCCACCACCCAGTTCCCAGGCCATCATGATGTTCTTCATCAGCCGAGTGTGCAGGCAGTTGCCGCGGCCCGCCAGCCTCCCGATAGGCGCAAGCATCCTGATAGACTCGCCCGCGGCTTGCTGCCCCCTGCAACCTCAAACCCCGGAGTCCAACCATGAAGAAGAAAACGACGCGCCTGAGTCGCTGGAAAGCCGCGATGTGCCTGGCCGCGCTCACGGCTGGTACCGCAACGGTCGTGCAGGCCCAGTCCGGATATGCCGGACCCGTGGTCAGCCCGCCCTCACTGGATTTCGGAACTGTCACCAGCGGCACCACCAGCGCGTTCCAGACCTTGACGGTCAGCCTCGCCTACGGCGGCACTACTACGGAAGGCAATACATTTTCGGTGGACTCGGTGGCGCTGCCGCCCGGTTTTATTCGCACTGGCGGCAGTTGCCCGGCAGGTACCGCACCAAGCCCATGCACCATCGACATTGCATTCCAGCCTGGCGGTCCCGGTGCCGCGGCCGGCGATGTCGCGATCACGGCGACGAGCAATGGCCTTCAAGGCGTGACCAACGTGCCGGTGACTGGCAATGGTGCCGCATTCCAGTCGGTGCCGGTGCTGAGCAATCTGGCGTTGCTGATCATGCTCGCCGGTCTCGGCGGCCTTGGTCTGATGTACGCGCGCCGGCATTGATCAGGGCGTTCGACTGCTTCATCGAAAACGGGGTGCAATGCGCCCCGTTTTCGTTTTTCATTCCCGATGACCGGGCCTGAGCGACTCGCCCATGGCGAACATCGTCCTGGTTTGGGAACTCGGCAGCGGACTCGGTCACGCACTCCCACTGCGCCAGCTTGCCGATCAACTTGAATCCCGTGGTCATCGGGTAGCGGTCGTCGCCCGTGATCTGTTGAAGATGCGTGCCGCCTTTGCGGGCAGCGGGCACCGGGTGTTGCCGGCGCCGTTCTTCCCCGGCCTCTGCCTGCCGGCGCCGCAGTTGAGTTCGCTCGCCGATGTGCTGTGGTTTGACTCAGGTGGGCATTCCGCCGAAACCATTGCAGCGCAGTTCGCCAACTGGCAGCAGATTCTGGAATTGCTGGCCGCCGATCTGCTGATCGCCGACGCTGCGCCGATGACCCTGGCGGCTTGCCAGGGCAGGGTTCCGACCCTGAACTATGATGGCTATTTCCACGCCACCGATGCATCCGCCTGGCGCCTGTTCCGCGATTGGGAACGCAGTGACCGCGTCGGGTCCGAGCAGCGCGCAGCACAGCTGCTGGCCCATCTGAACAGCGCCCGCAGGCAATCGGGCATGGCCGACGCTGCGCAGCTCCATGAGGGATTCGCAGCGACGCGGCAACTGCTGCGCTGTCTGCCGGAGCTCGATCCGTTTGGCCCGCGTGAAGGCGTGGGCTACCTCGGCCACGCCACCATCGCCGGCGCTGCACCGGCCTGGCCAGCACACTCTGACCGCCGGGTATTCGTTTACCTGCGGCGCGACTATGCCCATGCCGACCGACTGCTGGGTGCGCTGGCGCGACTGCCGGACTGCGCGGTGATCTGTGTCCACGATGGCTTGGATCCGGCACGCATCGGCAAATGCCCCGGTGTGCATTTCACCGAGCAGACACTGGACCTTGCCCAGGTGCTGCCGCAGTGCGATCTGGTGATCTGTCACGGCGGCGCCTTGCATGGCCTGGCGACACAGGCTGGCAAGCCCAGCCTGCTCATGCCCCTGCATACCGAGCACTACCTGACCGGACGCATGGCGGTGCAGCGGGGAACCAGTCTGCTGGTCATGCCGCCGCTGACCAGTGCCGACTTCCTGACGCCGCTCCGCCGTCTGCTGCTGGAAGATTCGTTCGCGCGGGCAAGTGCCGGGATCGCCGCTGCCCATCGGCAGCGCGTGCCCGACCGACAGGCCCGGCTGCATCAGGAAATCGAGACGCTGCTGGGTTGAGCACGTGCTGTCCAGGCGGTCGACCAAGTTGCAGGAAGCTCCCACAGCCGCTGGGCGGCGATGTCGCTCAGTACGTTGCCATCGGGTCCAGCGCCGCGCTGGCGCACAGCTGACGTTTCTGCAGCGGGCCAAGTCGCTTGATGCGCAGTTCGGCACGCAGCGCCAGTGACTGCGAGTCATAGCGAAAGCTTGCCAACAGCCGTTGTGGTGGTCGAGCCCGCGTGTAGCGCGCGCCCTTGCCACGGCGGTGCTGCTCGAAACGACGTGCAACGTCGGTACTGACTCCGGTGTACAGGCTGCCGTCGAGGCACTCCAGCACATAGACGAACCAGTCCTTGCGTAGCGACTCGGCAGCGGGCGCCGACATGGCCGGATCAGCCCCCGGTCCTGCGCTGCAGGGTGAACTGCGCCTTGTGTTCGCCGGGCTTGCCATCCTGCCAGGTCTGCCACTCTGCATAGATTCGATCGCCATCGTCGAAACGGATCAGACCGTTGTGCATATGCATGTCCTTGCCGGGATTGGCGACGCCGCCGTCGAATGCAAAGACCAGGGTGTTGCCATTGCCGATCGGCGCGCGCATGCGTGGCTGATTGCCCATCGCACAGTAGTGCGACATGACAATCGCGCCATCGGCAGCGGTGTACATCGACACCATCTCGTGGTCGCTGCCGGGGAACAGGGTTTCCTGGACCACGCTGCCACCACTGGTCACCCGATATACCGCCGCGATTTCACCTTTGCCTGCGGACGTGCCGGTGACGTCGATCCACTCGCCGGCCAAGGACTTGAGGCGGGAGAAATCGGTCACGACGGTGCTTGCTTTCGTTGATGCTTCTGGGGCTGGCAGAGGTTCCAGCGCCGCGACGGCTGAACAAACCAGCAGGGTGGCCACAGTAGCCACGATCAATGTGCGCATGACGCTCTCCCATCGCAAACGGACTCGCCGAGGTCCATTGTATACGTTGTCGACGGTCACGGAATTTTCTGGCCGTGCGGGTCCGGTACTGTCATCCGCATCGCAGTACCATGTCCGCATCCGCGCCAAGATGTCGCCTCGGCTACGCGAGGAGTTTGCATGAAGCATGTCGTCGTCCTGCTGTTGCTGCTGTCGTTGGTGGCGCCCTCGGTGCATGCTGGCGCCTTCGAGTTTTCTGGCCAGGCGGTGGCGGGCGCACCTGGCACAACCACCGCTCCGGTGCTGGTGCTTGCCTTCCGTGGCGATGGCGAGACCACCGATACCCAGATCGATCTGCTGTTCGATACCAGCCGGTTTGGCGCCCAGGTGACGCCGCGAAACGGCGCCTTGTGCATTCCGATTGCGACCGGTCTGCGGGTGATTTCACCGGGCAGCGCGGTACCTCTGCCTGCCGGACCGGTGCGCTACTGCGAGATGCGCTTTGCGATCGCGCCAGCGACCGCCCAGGGTAGCTATGACCTCGCTGCCGACCCGGCAACGACCGAGTGTTTCAGCCTCAAGGGCCAGGTGTTTCCGTGCACGGCTCCGAATGGCAGCGGGGTGATCCGGGTGGGCCCCAACACACCGGCAGCAGGATTCGATTACCTGCCCGATGTCGGCTCGACCCTGGTGCTGAATGGTGGCGTTGGCGAGATCATCGCGGACTATCTGCCGGGTGGATTCGGTGCCGCCATCGAACTGCATGATTGCCTGATCGCCGCCATGCCGGGCGGCGATTTCGCGTTGCCGCTATACGCCCCGCTGCCACTGGGATTTGCCAGCAATGTCAGCGGCAGCGGATTGCTGGCTCTGGCCTGCGTGCCGCAGATCCAGGAGACAACGGCAACACTGTCCTGCAGTGAGACACGCAACGGCACCCAAACCAGTCCCGTAAGTTGGAATCTGGTCTGTCCCGCCCTGCCGAGCGACTTCATGTTTGCCGATGGTTTCGAATAATCTTGGGCAGCGGTCGTCCCGAGCTCATGTCAACCCATCTCGCTGGCAGGCGTTGTTGGCGATTGCAGGGCGGCTGACGGGCAAACCATCGCGTTTACCAATACAAGGAGCAAGGTATGCAAGCAATCAAACTCATCGGCGCAGGCCTGCTGATCGCTGGCCTCTCGGTCTGCGGCAGTGTCCAGGCGGAGTCGCGTCTGCTCGGCAGCACGCGTCTGGCGCATCACGAAAACGATGTTGATGTGGTAAAGACTTCCTGCAAACCACGCATCAATGCGGTGAAGCTGCGCGCCAAGCGCGGACGCATCGAAGTCGAAAAGGTCTGGGTGCGCTACCGCAATGGCGAAACCGATCGGCTCGACGTGCGGGATCGAATTGTCGAAGGCGGCGAGACCCGCTGGATCGATCTGCGCGGGGGCAAGCGCTGTGTAGTTGCCGTCGGTGTCATCGGAGACACCGAGGGGTCATTCGACCAGGCGCGCGTGGATATCTACGGACGCTGGTAGCGGGTTCCCGCGGAGGAATGCGTTTGCTCACCTAGAGCAAGGCCCTGAGCCGGTACAGCGCGGCCAGGGCGTCGCGCGGCGACAGCGCGTCGGGATCGATATCACGCAGGGCCTGCAGCGCTGCCGGCAGGGTATCAAACAGGCCGATCTGCTGCGGCTTCTGTTCCGGCGCAGTGCGAGTGGATGTGCCTGCGGCCACCGGCGCGCGTCCGGCCTCAAGCGCCGCAAGATGCGCCCGGGCTGCCTGGATCACCGGGCGCGGCACGCCAGCAATCGCGGCGACCTGAAGACCGAAGCTGCGATCGGCCGGACCGGGCTTGACGGCGTGCAGGAATACCAGCTCCTCGCCGTGTTCGACCGCGTCCAGATGCACATTGTGGATGCCCTCGATCTCGCCGGCGAGTGCGGTGAGTTCGAAGTAATGAGTGGCGAACAAGGTGTACGCACGGTTGTGTCGCGCCAGCTGGATCGCGGCCGCCTGCGCCAGCGCGAGGCCGTCATAGGTCGAGGTGCCGCGACCGATCTCATCCATCAGCACCAGGCTCTGGCCGCTGGCGTTGTGCAGGATATTGGCGGTCTCGGTCATCTCGACCATGAAGGTCGATTGGCCCGCTGCCAGATCGTCGCCCGAGCCAATACGGGTAAAGATCCGGTCGATCGGACCGATCCTCGCGCTCTCGGCGGGTACAAAGCTGCCGATATGGGCGAGCAGCACGATCAGCGCGGTCTGCCGCATATAGGTCGACTTGCCGCCCATGTTCGGGCCGGTAATGATCAGCATGCGCCGATCAGGATCGAGCAGGGTGTCGTTGGGTTCGAACGGGTCCTTGCGCACGGCTTCAACCACGGGATGGCGGCCGCGTCGGATCTCGATTCCGGCTTGCTGGTCCAGTACCGGTTGCACCCAGTTCAATGCGAGCGCGCGGTCGGCCAGCGCAGCCAGTACGTCGAGTTCGGCAAGTGCCCCAGCCAGCGCCTTGAGTCCGTCGAGATCGGCCAGCAGGGCGTCGAGCAGGGATTCGTAGAGCGCCTTCTCGCGCATCAGCGAACGCTCGCGCGCCGAAAGTACCTTGTCCTCGAACTGCTTCAGTTCTTCGGTGATGTAGCGTTCGGCGCCCTTGATGGTCTGCCGCCGCGTGTAATGGGTGGGAGCCTTCGACGCCTGGGCATGGCTGATCTCGATGTAGTAGCCGTGTACCCGGTTGTAGCCGACCTTGAGTGTCGCGATGCCGCTTTGCTCGCGCTCACGCAGCTCCAGATCGACCAGGAACTGATCGGCATTGCTGGCGAGCATGCGCAGCTCGTCGAGCTCGGCATCGAAGCCTTCGCGGATGAAGCCGCCATCGCGTGCCAGTGCCGGCGGACTATCGATCAGGCTGCGTGCCAGCAGATCGGTCAACGCGCCCTGTTCGCCGAGCGCCGCCAGCAACTCGGATATCCGCGGGCTGTCGACGTCGGCCAGCAGGGTGCGCAGTTGCGGCAGCAGCTGCAGCGCATTGCGGACCGTCGCCAGATCGCGCGGTCTGGCCGAGCGCAGTGCGATGCGCGCATTGATCCGTTCGCAGTCGCCGACCCCGCGCAGCAGTTCGAGCAGATCCGGATGGCGACCGGCGTCGATCAGCGCGGCCAGCGCCTGATGACGCAGGCGCAGGGTCTGCTGGGCACGCAGGGGCCGATGCAGCCAGCGACGCAGCTGACGCGATCCCATCGGACTGACGCAGGCATCGAGGACGCCGAACAGGGTGTGCTCGATGCGTCCGCTGGCATGCGCGTCGAGCTCCAGGTTGCGCCGGGTCGCCGCGTCCATCGCCACCGTCTCGTCGGCTTCTTCAACGCTGATGCGATTGATGTGGGGCAGGGCCGACTTCTGAGTGTCCTTCAGGTACGCGAGCAGGGCACCCGCCGCTGACAGTGCCAAGGGCTTGTTGCTGCAGCCGAAGCCACTGAGATCGCGCGTGCCAAAAAAATTCGCGAGTTCGCGCTGCGCGGTCTCCGCATCGAAATGCCAGGGTGGCCGCCGGCGCTGGCCGGCAAGCTGGTGCGCGCAACGGGGCAGTGGCTGCGATTCATCGAACAGGGTTTCGGCCGGCTGCAGACGCGCCAGCTCTGCGGCAAGCGCGTCCTCGCCGTCGGCTTCCAGCAGAACAAATCGACCGGCGGCAAGATCGGCATAGGCAATCCCGAAGCGTGTGCCCTGTGCCGCCAGCGCCAGCAGCAGATTGTCGCGGCGGTCTTCGAGCAGGGCTTCGTCGGTGAGGGTGCCCGGCGTGATCACCCGCACCACGCGCCGCTCGACCAGGCCCTTGGCCAGCGCCGGATCGCCGATCTGCTCGCAGATTGCGGCGGATTCGCCCAGTCGCACCAGCTTGGCAAGATAGCCCTCGACCGCGTGATAGGGAACACCCGCCATCGGGATTGGTGCGCCCGCGGATTGGCCGCGTTGGGTCAGGGTGACATCCAGCAGACGTGCCGCCTTGCGGGCATCGTCATAGAACAGTTCATAGAAATCGCCCATCCGGAAAAACACCAGGGTGTCCGGATAATCCGCCTTGGCGCGGAAGAACTGCTTCATCAGTGGGGTATGTTCGGCGACCGTCGCATTGCTCATCCGGGCATTGTCGCAGAGGCGCTGACTTGGTGCGAAGTCTGCATCGGGCACGGGTCAGGAATACCCCGGAAGCGCCGGCCCGCCCAATCCACTTTGATCGCAATGGCCGCGCCCACTTCAGAATCGGCGCGTCTGGCATCCGCCGCGAGTTGGCAGTCAGCGCGCCAGCCAGCCGCCATCGACCGCGACTACGCTGCCATGCATGTAGTTGGATGCGGCGGATGCGAGAAATACCGCAGCGCCACCCAGCTCCTCGGGTTGTCCCCAATGACCGGCGGGAATGCGCGCAAGGATGTCACGGTTGCGTTGTTCGTCGGCGCGCAGGGCGGTGGTGTTGTTGGTGGCGAAGTAGCCCGGCGCGATCGCGTTGACATTGATGCGGTGCGCGGCCCATTCGTTGGCGAGCAATCGGGTCAGGCCGAGCAGGCCCGACTTGCTGGCGGTGTAGCTCGCCACCCGGATGCCGCCCTGGAAGCTGAGCATCGACGCGATATTGATGATCTTGCCGGGTCGATGGGTCGCCAGCAGATGACGGGCGAAGGCCTGCGAGAGGAAGAACGCGCTCTTGAGGTTGACGTCCATCACCGCGTCCCAATCCTCCTCGCTGAAATCGACGGCGGCGTTGCGGCGGATGGTGCCCGCATTGTTGACGAGGATATCGAGCTTGCCGAAGGCGGCCACGGCAGAATCCATCGCAGTCGAAAGTGCTGCGCCGGCGTCGAGACTGCCTTCGACCCAACGGCAGCTGCGCCCGCTCGCTTTCACCACAGCAACGGTTTCATCCGGCGCGCTGCGCCCGAAGGCGACGATGTCGGCGCCTGCTTGCGCCAGGGCGATGGCGATCGCCTGCCCAAGCCCGGTATTGGCGCCGGTGACGAGGGCGACGCGGCCATCGAGCTTGAATTGTTCCAGAATCATCGCTGGCCCCTACTTGAGCTGACAGATGTCGAGCACTTTCATATCGGTGTAGTCGAGATTCTCACCGCCCATTGCCCAGATGAATCCGTAGTTGCGCGTGCCCGAGCCCATATGGATGGACCAGGGCGGCGAGACCACGGCCTCCTCGTTGGCGACCACGATGTGACGGGCGGCATCGGGTTCGCCCATGAAATGGAAGATGCGCTCGTCGGCACCGAGCCCGAAATAGAAATAGACCTCGGAGCGTCGATCATGCAGATGCGGCGGCATCGTATTCCACACGCTGCCGGTCTTGAGCAGGGTCAGTCCGAGCAGCAGCTGGCAGGATTTGCAGGTCGCCGGCACGATGTACTGGTAGATGGTGCGCTCGTTGGAAGTCTCCAGCGCGCCGCGCTCCAGCGGTACCGCCATGTCGATGGAGATATGCACGGTGTCGTAGCGCGCATGAGCCGGTGTCGAAGCGAGATAGAAGCGCGCAGGAGCAGTAGCGTTGTCCGAGGCGAAGCTGACCTCGCTGCTCCCCATCGGAATGTACAGGCCGTCGCGCTGCTTCATTGCATATGCACTGCCATCAACCGTGACGGTACCGGGACCGTCGCCGACATTGACCACGCCGAGTTCCCGTCTCGAGAGAAAGGGCTGCCCGGCCGCGCTTGCCGGCTCGCTATGCTGCGGCAGGGAAACAGCGGCGCTCACTGGGGCCGCACCACCAATGACAAAGCGCTCGTTGTGGCTGTAGTTGAGCCGTACGCTGTCGGCGACGAAGAGTTCGGTGACCAGATAGCGCTCGCGCAACTGTTCGTTGCTGGCGCCCGCCATCATGTCGGGGTGGGTGGCGTGCAGGGTCTTCTGGAACATTTTGCATACTCCTTGCGGCAATTCGATCGCGACGCGGTGCTTTGGTTTCGGGTCTATGGTAACCGGTGTCAATTCAGCTGTGAAATGGCCCGGCTGCGAGGCGGTGGTGTCAGCCCTTTGGGGGTTGGCAGGAGTCGCGCACGCTCAGGTGCGGCGTGACCGCCATGTTCGGTGGCGATCGCGGTCCGCGCAATGCGGGCTCGCCGGCAAGCAGGATATTGGCCGCCTGACGACCGATATCGCGGATCGGCAGATGGATGGTCGAGAGCGCAGGCCAGAGTTGCGATGCCAGCGGGCTGTCGTCGTAGCCGACCACCGACAGATCGCCCGGAATCGACAGGCCCATACGCAGGGCTGCCTTGTAGACGCCGGCTGCCATCTCGTCATTGCAGGCGAAGATCGCCGTCGGGCGCGGTGTACGCTGCAGGAGCTTTTCGGCGCCGGCGACACCGGACTCGAAGGTATAGCCGCCCTCGTAGGCGCAGTCGGCCGGCAACTGGATGCCGCGCTTTGCCAGTCCGTCGATGAAGCCGCCACCACGTTCAATCGAGGAACGGTAGCGGCGCGGTCCGGTAATCAAGCCAAGGTTTCGATGCCCGAGCGATTCCAGATAATTGGCGACCTCAATGCCAGCGAGACGATCATGGGTCTGCAGCATCCGGGCCGGTTCGTCCAGTGCGATCGACGCGATACGCACGTAGCGGCAGCCCATTTCGCGCAGCGCATCGGCGAGGTCCTGATCCTCGGACACGCGCGGTATCAGAATGACGCCGAACAGCTTTTGCCGCTGCACGAAGGAGCGGATTCCCTGGATATAGTCCTCGCTCTTGCTGTCGCAGGGATGCACGACCAGTTCGAAGCCGGTATTGCGCAAGGCGTCGAGCGCACCGTACTGCATGTTGACGATGTACTGCGCCGTCGGATTGTCGTAGATCAGGCCGATCAGAAACGAGCGCCGGAACGCCAGTCCGCGCGCCTGCGGATCCGGGGCGTAGCCGATCTGCTGCATCAGAGCCTGCACACGTTCGCGGGTGTCCGGTCGCACCAGGGGCGAGTCGTTGATCACGCGCGACACGGTCTTCTTGGATACGCCCGCCATCCGCGCGACGTCGTTTATGGTGCTCTTGCCGCCTTCCGTCATCGCCTTGGCAGTGCCCGGTTCTACCTGCGATGGCGGTGCCGATGCGGCTGTCTTCCTGCGGGCGGTGTTCTGCTTCTTCATGATCCAAGTGTAATCTCACCGAGGTCGCCTGCGCGCATGCGCAGGTCGACTCAACGCAGGGCCGCGGGTAGCCATAGCGACAGCCCCGGAATGAACGACACCAGCATGAGTACTGCGAGCGCCGCCAGCCAGAACGGCCAGATGGTCTTCAGCGTTCTGGCGACATCGATCTGGCCGATCGCCGCGCCAACGAACAGCACTGATCCGACCGGAGGGGTCACCAGCCCGATGCCACCGGCAAGGATCAGCACAACGCCAAAATGCAGGGGGTCGATGCCGAAGGCACGCGCCACCGGCAGAAAAATCGGCGTACAGATCAGGATCATCGGGGCGAGGTCCATGAAGGTCCCCAATGCCAGCAGGATGACGACGATCAGCAGCAGCACGGTCACTGGCGAGTGGGCGATGCCCTGCAGGGCTTCGACGGTGGCTGCCGGCACCTGAAGATAGGCGAGCAACCAGCCGAACACGCTCGCCGATGCGATCACGAACAGGATCATGCCGGTGGTTCGCGTGGCCGAGATCACGGCCTCGAAGCAGGCCGACCACGGCAGGGATCGATACGCCAGACCGGTCAGCAGCAGGGCATACGCCACGGCCACCGCAGCGCTCTCGATGGCCGTGAATATGCCAGCGCGGATACCGAGAAAGATCATCGCCACCAGCAGCAGTCCGGGAAGCGCCGAGACCAATCGGAGCACAACTACCCGCATGCCCGGAAAGACCTCCACCGCGTAGCCACGTCGGCGCGCGACCAGCCAGCCGGTGATCATCAGGGCCAGCGTCATCAGCAGTGCCGGTACAACGCCGGCTGCGAACAGATCGGCAATTGACAGGCCGCCGCCGGCACCAGCGGAGTACAGAATCAGATTGTGCGAAGGCGGTACCAGCAGGGCAACCAGGGCGGCGGTCACGCTGACATTGACGGCAAAATCGCGATCGAAACCGCGCTTGACCATCTGCGGAATCATTGCGCCGCCGACCGCCGAGACATCGGCAATCGCCGAGCCGGAGACGCCGCCGAAGAACAGCGATGAGAGTACGCTCACCTGGCCGAGGCCACCGCGCAGATGCCCGACCAGAGCCGAAGCGAGCGCGATGAGGCGCTCCGACAAGCCTCCCCGCAGCATGATCTCGCCGGCAAAGATGAAAAGTGGAATGGCGATCAAAGTGGCGCTGCTGGAGCCCGCGGCGGTCTGTTGTGCAAGCACGATGCCGGGGATATCGAGATACAGCAGGGTGGCGAGACTGGCGGCGGCGAGTGCGAATGCCACCGGCAAGCCGATGGCGAGCAGGATGGCAAAGGCAAGGAACAGCAGGGCGATGGCCATCCTCAGGCACTCCTCGCATCGGTGCGCCAGACTGCGTGCAGATGCGCGAGGGCGAATACGCTCATCAGCGCGCCGCCAATCATGAGGGGTGCATAAGCAGCACTCTGCGGCAGTGCGATGCCAGCCTGGTCGATCGCCCAGCCGTCGACCAGCAATTGCCAGGACCAGACCGCCAGACTGGTGCCGAGGGCCGCCACCAGAAGATGACGGATGGCCACGACTACGCGGCGCAAGCGCGTTGGCATCGCCTCAGCCAGCAGTTGGAAACTGAAATGACTCTGACTGTGGACGCCCGCGGCAGCGGCAAGACTCATGGTCGTGCAGAGCAGGAGCAGGGACACCGGTTCGCTCCAGGCGGGCGAGTCATTGAGCACATAGCGCGCGAACACCTGCCAGCCCTGCACGACTACCAGGCCGATCAGCGCGGCGCCCGCCAGCAACAGCGCAAGCTGCGCCAGCCGCTGCAGCAATGGGTTCTTGTGCGCCTGCTGGAATTTCTCCTCGGCTGTATTCATCCCGTTGCCTGCTCCCTGATGACCCGGTAGATCCGATCAATATGGGGGTCGCGCCGGTAGCGCTCGAGCACGGGCGCAGCCGCTTTCCTGAAGGCGGCGATATCGACCTCCACCTGCTCGACTCCGGCCTCGGTGATGGCGGCGCGCGCGGCCGACTCGCCCTCGTCCCAGAGCTTTCGCATGACAGCCACCGACTCACCGGCCAGCCGGCGCAGCAGTACCTGGTCCTCGCTATCGAGCGACTGGAAACTCTGTCTGGAAATCACCAGCAAGTCTGGCGCGTGGCTGTGTTCGCTTTGCGACCAGTAGCGCGCGGCTTCGAAATGACGGCTGGCGTGAAAGCTGAGGAGATTGTTCTCGGCGCCATCGATCAAGCGGGTTTCCAGTGCCGAATAGACTGCGCCATAGGCGAGCGGGGTCGGGTTGGCGCCGAAGCCGCGCAGCAGATCGAGAAACATGTCGGATGCCGGGACCCGCAGTTTCATGCCGTGCAGGTCCTGCGGCTGCTGTACTGGACGGCGCGCGTTGTAGAAGCAGCGCGCGCCGCTGTCATAGATTGCCAGACCGATCAGATCGCGGCGCTCGAAATCGGCAAAGACCTCCGTGCCGACCGGCCCATCGAGCACATGCCGCAGATGCGCAATGGAATCGAACGCAAACGGCAGGCAGAGCGCCGAAGTCAGCGGAAACGCGTTGTTGAGCGCACCCGCGTAGACCCGAGTCAGATCGAGCACGCCAAGACGCACCATATCGATCGCATCCGACTCACGACCGAGTTGGCCCGAGTGGTACTGGCGCAGGGCGAGGCGGCCCTGGGTGTGGAGTTCCAACTGCTCACCGATCCAGCGTACTGCGAGTACGGTTGGGTACTGTGCCGGATGCACATCGCTGGCGGTCAGCATGCGTGTGGTGCCGGCATCGATCGTGCGGCTGCATCCGATCTGTGCGCACAGCGCCGCTGCGCCGAGCACCAGTTGCCGACGCTTCATGGCGTGGCCTGCCGGGATGAATCGACGACCATGGCAACGGCGGCGACAGCACGGCAGTCGATGTCACCCCAGGGGCCAAAACTGATCCGGGCGGACTCGCCCGGCAGGATGTCGTGGATGCCTGTAGCGGCGCCGGTAGTGATCAGCATGCCCTTGCGCATGGACAGACCGCGGCGCGCGCAGCGTCCCAGTGCAAACGCGAGTGCCGAGCGCAGTCCGCCGGGAATGCTGGCAGCACCGCCGAGCGCCGGCTCGCGTCCTTCAATACTGCAGGAACAGCGCATCTCGAACTCGGATCTGTTGATCCAATCGGGTATCTCGCGACCGAGGATCAGGCCGGCATTGTTGCCAAAATCCGCGGCAACGGCGCAGGGGCCGAGCTCATTGATCATCGCCATCGGACTGCCTGCGGTCTCCACGCCTATATGCAGCGAGGCGACCAGCGCGACTGCTTCGTCCGCAGTCCAATGCAACTTTCCAGCTGGCGCATCGTCGCCGAGCCGGAACACGTACTCGGCTTCGACTGCGCAGAAGCCACCGACGAAGGCGGGGAAATCGAGACGATGTCCCGGCTGGTCGTGCCAGACCGAGCGACTGAAGATCGGGCCGGTCACCCGATCATCGCCATCGGCATCACGTCGCGCTGCACTGATGTAGCCAACCTTCCACCCGGCGATCACATCGGGCCAAAGCGCAATCGCCGCATCCTGGCAGGCATAGGCCTCGCGCAGGCTGGTAGGCAGCATGCCGGGAAAGCCGGGCAGGGCCCGGGCTTCGAGTCGGGCGCGCACCAGCCGCGACGCTGCCTCGGCGCCCGGACTGGTTTCGGTGCTGCTGGTTGGCACACTGGCACTCACGCATTGCTCCCTTTGCAGGCCGTGCTGCAATCAGTTCGGCCTACCGGATCCGGCCGCGACATGGTATCAAGGAAACCGGTGTCATTTACATCGGGTACGGCCATGCTGCAAGCTTGGTTCCTGCAACGAAAGGCAAACTGGAGGGTGCGATGGGCAAGCTGATCAGGGGTTCGGGAGCGGAGATTCGTCTGGATGGCGGCCGTGATGTCGATCTCAGATTTCCGCGGCGCCACTTCACTCCTGGCCGTGTGGTCGGCCTGCTGCTGATGCTGCTCTGGCTGTCGGCAAGTGCGCATACCGTACTGGCTGCAGATGCGACGGCGTTTCCCGGTGCCCAGGGCTGGGCTGCACATACGCCCGGAGGCCGGGGTGGAAAGATCATTCGTGTCAGCACGCTCACTGCCGATGGCCCCGGTTCGCTGCTCGAAGCACTGCGCACCCAGGGTCCACGCATTGTGGTGTTTGAAGTGGCGGGGGTCATCGATCTTGATCGACGCGAGGTGCGTATCGAACAACCATTCCTGACCATCGCTGGACAGACCGCGCCGATGCCGGGTATCACCTTGATACGCGGCGGACTGATCATCGCCACCCATGACGTGGTCGTGCGGCATATCCGGGTACGTCCGGGTGAGGCCGGTGCCGGCAAGATGAGCGGGGTGGACTACGATGCGATCACCACGGTGCGCGGAGCACGCGATGTGATCATCGATCACTGCTCGCTGACCTGGGCCACCGATGAGAACCTCTCGGCTTCGAGTACGCGATTTGTCGGTCAAGACGAGGCCAGCTGGATGGCCGAAGCATCGCGCCGCATCACCTTCAGCAACAATCTCATCGCCGAAGGACTGGCGCACTCCAGCCACGGCAAGGGAGAGCACTCGAAGGGCTCGCTGATCCATGATCATGTCAGCGATATCCTGATCGTCGGCAACCTCTACGCGCACAACTACGAGCGCAATCCGCTGTTCAAGGGCGGTGCGCGTGGCCAGGTGATCAATAACCTGATCTACAACCCGGGCCAGCGTGGCATGCATTACAACCTGATCGCCGAGGAATGGCAGGGTCGCGAATACAGTCTTGGCGAGATGGTCGTGCGCGGCAATGTGCTGCGTGCGGGACCATCTACTGAACCGCTGGCGATGATGATGGTCGGCGGCTCGGGCCCGCTGCGCTATTTCGCGGACGACAATATTGCCGTCGACCGGATTGGCGAACGGCTTCCTGATTTCGGCCGCTATTCGACGGCGCCTGTAGCCCTTAGCACATTCAACGTGGCTCCGGCTCTGCCGTTCGGCGTCCAGTTGTTGCCCGCACAGTCGGTGCAGGATGCGGTGATCGCCAAAGCCGGAGCGCGGCCCTGGGATCGCGATGACATCGACCGTCGCATCGTCGCTGACACCATCGAGGGCCGCGGCAGCATCATCGACAGCGAGCAGCAGGTTGGCGGATATCCGAAGCACCCGCGGAGTTCGCAGGTATTCATTGCAGCTGACTGGGATCTCGACACCATGGAACCGCTCAAGCCGCTGCCGCGTCGTGAGCCGCTGCGCTGATGTCTTGCCCAGCCTCATGATGCCGGCTGCCAGTCGCCAAGGAGCGTTGCAGTGTCATGGAAAGCCGCGTCGCTGCGCTTCAACTGGCGACGCTGCGGGGCATCCAGCGCGCCGGGTCCGTGATTGCGATATTCGTACAGTCTGGCATCAGCTGGATCGAGCAGCGGCCGACTGCCGTCACGCGCACTGTAGGCCATCGCATCCCAGCCCTCGCCCGCGATATGCGCGTCCATCCAGCAGCGGCTGAAGAGGGCGCTGCCTACGGCATCCGGGTCCCCGTAGCTGCCGTCGGCGAAAGCGCGCGTCGGTCGCCAGGCGCGTCCGAGCAGCACACTGTCATCGGGCACCTCGGCTTCGCGCTCGAGCCGACAGCGGCCAAACAGCAGGCCGCCGACCTCGTTGCGCGGCGTGCTCGGTGCCGCGATGTAACCCAGGCGCGGCTTGCCGGGGCGGAATCTCGATGTCAGCGTACAGCGTGAAAACACCGCGCGACCGGCACCAAAGACAAAGTCCACACTCCCGGATATCCGGCAGTTGCTGAAGACAGTCCTGCCCTGATCGACAAAGACGGTGTCCTGATGGCCGATCAGATCGACGTCGGACAGCAGGCAGCGGTCGGCACCGCGATCCAGCATCAGGGCCACCGCTTGCAGGCCATTGCTTCCGATTGGCTGAAAATTCGGGTCATACAGGTGACCGAGATAGTCGAAGGCGTTTTCAATCGTCAGATTGCGCGCACAGAAATCCTC
Source organism: Pseudomonadota bacterium (assembly GCA_022843465.1). GTDB lineage: Bacteria > Pseudomonadota > Gammaproteobacteria > Xanthomonadales > Ahniellaceae > 0-14-3-00-62-12. The sequence goes on from JALHNO010000003.1 coordinate 275,086, forward strand.
AGCGCACACGGTCAGGCTGGCGCAACCGCTGGTACCCCAGGGCATACCATAGGGTCCCTTCATGCCAGCGGCAGCATCGAAACTCAGGATGCTCTCGCGGCGATCCATGCCGATCAGATGGATATTCGGTTTGCTGATCACCAGCTTCTCGTGCCAGCGTCCAGACTCGACTGCGATCCGGTAGGGCCGCCGAGGTCGCAACGGAGCCGCGTCGATGGCTGCGCCGACACTCGCGTAGTGGTTGGAGGCAGTCGGCCGGGAAGTGACGCGCGCATCCCAGGCAGCCGCCGGGAAAGCGGGCATCGCGCTCCCGCTGAGCCATAGTGCACCCATTGATCCGACGCAATGCAGAATCTGGCGGCGCCGCATTCAGCGCTCCCGCCATATTGAAGTTGGAATCGCGCTGGCCAGCCATATGGCCGGCACATCACGATATCGGGCGTTGACGAGGGTGTGCATGCGACCGAGGTGATCCTGCATGCACGTTACGACGCGGCTGTCGTGACTCATCAGGCTTCTCCAGGCCATGGGCAGACGCGGGCGCAACTTGATGCGCCCGACCAGATCATGTGGGTAAGAGCAACGCACCGCGGTGATCGGGGTCGGAGGAGATCGACACCGGTCACCGTGGCGCGTGCCACGCTAGAACTTGTAGCGAAACCCCGCCAGGTACTGGCGACCGGTAAAGTGGTACACCGATGCGCGGTCCCCGACCGAATCCACGTACTGGTCGTTGGGCTCGTCGGTCAAATTGATGCCCTCGAAAGTGATGTCCATATTGTCTGTCAGCCTCCAGGTCGCGGAGACGTCGAGATTGCGGGTACCAATGGTGCCTTCCATATCGTTGTTGTTGCGACCCGGCACCGTCGTGAGGTAATCGTCGCGGTAGGTCGAGGAGGCGCGTATGCTGAAGCGTTCACGCTCGTAGTACAAAGTCACGCTGTAGGCATTGTTGGACAGGCCCACCAGGTCGGTGCGCAGCGACGGCGTTCCCGTCGATGTCACGTACTGGATCTTCGAATCGACATAGGTGTAGTTGAAGATCGCGCCGAAGCCATCGAAGGGTTGTGGCAGGAAGGTGAACGGCTGTTGCCAGCTGAGTTCCATGCCTTCAAGCTTTCCGCCAGGCGTATTGACCGGAACGTTGAACTGAAAGTCATCGTTGACGGTGGCGCCAGTACCCTCAAGCAGGCTCGCGGGCAGTCCGGACGTGCTGTACGGCCTGGTTTCGCGCGAGGTCTGCACGAAGCTGTCGATGTCCTTGTAGAAGAGCGCCAGACCGAGCAGAGATTGCTCGGCGAAATACCATTCGAAGCTCATGTCCACTGTTGTGGCGCGGAATGGATCGAGCAGCGGGTCACCACCAGTGACTGTGCGCGCACCACCGCTGACCGATATAGAGACACCTGGTGTCAGATTGCCAAGCCCAGGTCTTGCCACGACCTTGGCGGCGCCAAGGCGGATCAGGAAATCCTCGCCCGCCTCCCAGACCAGGTTCATCGAGGGCAGGGTATCGCTGTAGTCACGATCTACGGTGAGGCCGACCTGTTGACCGCCGACGAGGGCAAAGCCGGTCGACGACTGGTCGGTGCGCACATAGCGCACGCCGAAATCTCCGCGCAATGGCCGGCCGAACATCTCGGTGTCGAATTCGCCCTGCAGCCACACTCCGTTGTCCTTCTCGGTGACCGAGCGATTGTTGCCACGCACGCTCGCAACCGAATCGGAAAGCGCAAAGGTTCCGGTGTCGCTGTAGATGCCAAAGACTTCGTTGAACGCATCGATATCGGGAATCAGCCAGCGGCTGATGCCGCCGCCGAGCGAACTGGTGTTGAATACCTGAGTCAGCATGGCGAGCGTGGTGCCGGCTGGCAGAGAGGGCACCGCCGTCTCCGATGCGCGTCGGCGCTCGGTGGTCGCGAATTCATACTGCTTCCAGTCAACACCGCCGCGAACTCGGAAGAAGTCGTTGACCTGCCAGCTCAGGTCGAACTCGACCGTCGTGAAGTCGTTGTCGGTGGTTTGCGGGCGCAGTCGGATTTCGGACAGGCCAGGGGCAAAGGTCCAATTGTTGGGATCGGTGACGTCGAAGCCGTAGTCGATGATGGGCTGCCGGCTATTGCCGCGGTAGTCCCAGCTATAGCCATCGGCATCGGCGCGGTCCAAGGTGATTGTCGTCTGGATCGGGTTGTCGAACGAGGAGCGTGCGCTGCCGACCAGGGCATTCAGATTCACGCTGTCGCCGATTTCCTGGGCGAAGTCGAGGCTGACCTGGGTGAACGTGGTCTCAAGCACATCGAAGCGGGTTTCGGAGCGTACGTCGACATTGTCGAACAGTCCGTACTCGAGATTGCCCGTGGGCGAGACCGAGCCATCGAGCACAATGGTCTGCGGCTTGCCTGCGCCGGTGCGGCTGAATGAGACCGCTTCAAGAAAATTCTCGGTGCGTTCGGCATCGAACTTGGCGTACAGCCCATCGAGGGTGAACAGGGTGCCGGGATTTGGTTCGAACTGCAGCGCCGTGGTGACGCCGAGTCGTTGCTGATCGTGCTCCAGTACGCCGTAGCGCGGGATGCGCGGATGAAACGTATCGGCGCTGAGCGCGGGCGTATAAGGCGATGCAGCCGAGAAACCGCCGCTGCTGTTGCCGCGATCCCAGCGCACTGTGCTATGCCCCTGCTCGATCAACGAACGATCAGTGTAGGCAATCGACACCAGTGCGCCGATGCTGCCATCGGCGAACGTATTGCTGAGCAGCATCGCCCCGCGCGGATCGGAGTCATTCGAGAGATCGTTGTAGCCGACCTGTCCCGCAGTCACGAAGGTAAATCCATCGTAATCGAAAGGACGCGCAGTCTGCAGATCGACGGTGGCGCCAAGCGAGCCTTCGTCGACGTCGGCGGACGCGGTCTTGCGGACGGTGACGCTATTGAACAGATCGGACGCGAAGACATTGAAATCAAAGCCACGGCCGCGATTGGCGCCGCCAGAACTGTCGGTTCCACCGGTGGTGGTCAGTGCTTCCATTCCATTGATGCGCACGCGTGCGAAATCCGGGCCCAGCCCGCGCACCGAGATGTTGCGACCTTCGCCGGCGTCGCGGGTGATCGATACGCCCGGGATGCGCTGCAGTGATTCGGCTAGATTGAGATCTGGGAACTTGCCGATGTCCTCGGCCACGATGGCGTCGATCTGGCCGCGCTCTTCGCGCTTGTTGTCCAGCGCTACCTGCAGACTGGCCTTGTAGGTGACGACGACTGTCGACAATTCGGTGGCATCCTTGTCATCGTCTGCCGCCTGGTCGGATGTCTCGGGATCGGTCTGGTCTGCCGCAGTCGTGGACTGTGCCCACAGCGCTGGGGTAAACCCGTATAGCGCGATCAGGATGGCGGCTGACAGAGCGGCGCGTGTCGGCGCTTTTGCTGTGGTTGCTGAGTGACTCACGAGGAACCCTCCTGTTGTCCGTGGTCGGGACGTGCGATGCGAGTTGGTGTGCGGGCAATTTTGACACCGGTAGCAAAAGACGCAAAACTGCATGGATGACACCGGTGGACAAAAGGCTAACAAACAACGCAGCGCAGCAGCAAGGGGCAATTCTGCGACCGCTTCTTGGCGCCAACGGGACATTCAATTCTTGTCATGACAGGGTTGCCGTGGAGATGGGACACCAACGTTGGCCGAAATCTACGCATGCTGCACAGCAGCATGAACGGGTTCCGGTCTAAAAAGTCCTCTGATCCTTCCGGCAGTCGGCATCATGGACGCGCGCGGAAGTCGGCTTTCCGGTTGATGCAAGCCACATGGAGGAGTACGCATGAGCAAGTCGATCATCTGTTTTGGCGAACTGCTGCTGCGCCTGAGTGCGCCGGGCCGGCAGTTCCTGCTGCAGTCTCCCTCGCTCGAGGTGCATATCGGCGGAGCTGAAGCGAATGTTGCGGTTTCGCTGGCACGCCTTGGCCATCGCGTGTGCATGCTAAGTGCGGTGCCCGACAATCCGCTCGGCGCCGCGGCAGTGGGCGAGCTGCGTCGCCATGGTGTCGATACCTCCGGGGTGATAACGGCGAGCGGACGCATGGGTCTGTACTTTCTGGTGCCAGGCGCCATCCATCGACCCAGCGAGGTGTTGTACGACCGCGCGGATTCGGCATTTTCGCGCCTGCATGTCAGCCAGCTGGCCACGACATCAGCATTTGCAGGCGCGGGCTGGCTGCACCTTTCAGGCGTGACACCCGCGCTCGGCAAGGGCGCCGCAGAAACTGCTGTGGAGCTGGCGCGCGCTGCTCGGGCGGCCGGGCTGTCGATCTCGTTCGATGGCAACTTCCGCGCCAAACTCTGGCAGTCCTGGGATGGTGATGCGGCGTTCTGGCTGCGGCAATTGATTGAGCAGGCCGACATCATCTTCGCTGATCATCGCGACATGGAAGTGGTGCTGGGAACCGATACCGAGGAGGCGCCCGCCCAGGAGCGCTTTGCGCTTGCGGCATGTGCGGCGTTCGCTGCGTTCCCGCGGCTCCGTCGTTTCTGTGCAACCGCGCGCGTACAACACAACGTCGATCATCACGCGCTCTCGGCGCTGATGGCCACCCGCGAAGGCAGTCTGCACAGCACGGCTTCGTACGAGATCACGCCGATCGTCGATCGGATCGGCGCCGGCGATGCCTTCGCAGCCGGCGTTCTGCACGGCCTGATCCATGGCATGAATGATCCCGACACCCTGCACTTCGGCTTGGGGGCAGCCTGTCTCAAGCATTCGGTGCCGGGCGATTTCAACCTGGTTTCGGAATCCGATGTTGCCGCCTTTGTCGGCCGCGGCATGTACGATGTACGTCGCTGATTACTTGCCCGGCGGCCGAATTGCTGCGCCCTGGATGGCTCAGTGATTCAACTGCGGGTTGCCGTGTTTCACCGTGCGCGCCGCCGACCAGAGATACTGGTCGCCGTAGCTCCCCGGGGGAATCTCGCACTCGACTGCCCGATCGGGCTGATCGGGCGGACTGGTCTGGCCGATCTGGAACGGTCCGCTGGCAATCGGACAATCGCATTGCACGATCGTGCCATCGTCAGGCGCATCGACACCATTCGCAAATCGGCAGGGTGCCGTCATGCAGCCGAGGTAGTCGCCATGGCAGGGCGTCAGCGCGCTCATATCGTAGTCCTTGGCCATGGCCAGGCTGAAGGTCGAGATCACGTCGTAGCCAGGCACCAGCGACTGCGCCGGCTGCTGGGCATTCTGATTGCGCACGTATTGGCAGACTTTGGCCTCGGGCAGCCCGCACCCGGCAATGGATGCGCCCGGGCCGCTGCCGCAGGCGGCCATGTTGGCGCAGCCGGCGCCATCATGTCCGCACTGCTGGATGGCCTCGTACCAGGCGTTCTGATTGATGATGCCATTGATGTCGACGTAGGAGATGCCCGAGCCGTAGTACTGGCATGAGCAGTTTGCGGTCTTGCCCGATGCATCCACCACGCAGGGCAGGGCCTGATTGTCGGCCATGGTTCCTGTCGGCATCGGTGGGCCGGAGTAGAAGCACAGCGCATAGGGTCCGGAGTCGCACATCAGCATGTTGCTGGATTTCTGCGGGTCGCCGCTGGCGCTGATCACGATATTGGCCGCGGCCGCACCATGTGCTGTGGTCCAGCAGTCGTTTTCGACATAGGGCTGATTCGAGCACTCGTCAGCGCAGGGTGCGCTGGTCGGGCAGAGCTGTGCGGCGTCCACTGCAACCCGCGGAGCGGGTGCCGTCGCCGCGCCATCGGCAACGGACGGTGGGGCGGACTGGGACGCCGGCTCGGGTGCCTTCGAGCATGCGACCATGAACACGGCGAGCAGAACGCCGAGCAGGCAGATTGGCCTGTACTTGCTATGCATGTGAATCTCCTTTCGAGGCGCAGCGGTGTGCAGCGACGGTCGAAGCGTGCGCGGTCTGCGGTTCGGCCCCTGCAACAGGCTTCAGTATTGGACCAGACCGGGCAATTGCCACCTGCGCATTCTTACAGTTGCAGCCGCCGCTCCGGCTATGTTGTGCGCGCGGCGAGCGCTCAGCGGCGGCGCAGCAGGGCGTAGATGAAGGCCTGGGTGCTGCCGGCAGGTGTGGTGTGGCGTTCGCAGCGCTGCTCGATCAGCTCGAATTCGTCGCCGAGAATCTGCGCGATGTCGTCGGCACTTCGGCGCACTACCGCAAGCCCGCTGCAGCGCTCCGGTCCCTGCGGCCCGAAGCCGGCGATCAACGCATGACCACCTGCACGCAGAGCCGCGCGCGCCTGCGCGGCGTAGTGGGCAAGATCTTCACTGTCGCTGAGAAAATGAAGCACAGCGCGGTCGTGCCAGAAATCGTAATGACTGCGTTCGAGTTCGGCAGTCCGGATATCGGCAAGCTGCCAGCGTACGCCAGGATGGTCGCCGATCCGCGCGCGACCGAGTGCCAGCGCATGTTCCGAGATATCGAGCACGACGATCTGATCGAGCCCGGCCAGCAGCAGGTCGTCGACCAGGGTCGAGGCACCTCCACCGACATCGATCAGTGTGCTGGCCGCGTTCAGGCCTGCCGATCGCAGCAGTTCGAGCGACGTGCCCAGATGGGGCGCGAACCAGCTGACGTTCTCCGCGCCGCTGCGTTGATAGGCGCGGTCCCAGTGCAGACTGAGGTCCGGCTGCACGATGCTGTCTGGCGGTTCTGGGGATGGCATGCGCACCAGCATATCCGCCGCGGACGCCGTCGTCATCGCCGCTGTGCGCGGTCGAGGCGCGCGATGCAGCACGGCGGCGAGTCGCTCTTGAGCCACGCTGCGGCCGGCAGCTGAAGTTCCGCACCCGCTCAGTAGCGCACGGGTTGGTGCGTGAACATCGCCACGGTCGCCAGGCCACTGGCGTTGACCGTGATCAGCAGGCCCTCGCCACTGCGGCTGGCACCGCCGTACCAGGTACCGTTCATGAAATCGCTGCCATTGACCTGGTCGAACGGCTGCAATTTGCACTGGTCGGTGAACGCGGTGCCGACCAGGGATTGCAGCGCATAGCCGCCGCTGCCGAATCCTGCCGAATCGGGGCCGGTGGAGTTCCAGCTGAAGTCCGCGCTTTCGCAGCTGGTGAATGCGATGCGGATGCTGCCCCAGCGCTTGCGCACGACATCGGTGGGGCGAAAGGCGTCACCAAACCGGGTGCCGGTGGCGGACACCAGATCGAATTCAATCTGGCGACCATGCACCTGTCCGGCACCGATCAGCCAGTACTGGCTGCCGACCTGGGCCAAATCGACTTTGGCTGGCATGGTGACGACATAGGTCGCACCCTGCAGGCCGCCGCCGGCGGTGATTGGAAACAAGGTTCCCTGGGTGGCGCCGGTGCTGGCGTTGAGCACCTGCACGATGCTGCTGTTGGTCGCCACCAGCAAGCGACCATCGCTGCTGTAGTTCATTCCGGCGGGAGAGGGCAGGGACGCAAAGGTACCGACCAGGGCGCCACTGCCGGCATTGAAACGCAGGATCTGGCTGCTGCCTTCGCTGCTCACCAGTACATGGGCATTTCCTGGCTCGAAAAGGATGGCGCGGGTGCGACGCAGACCCCCGCTGCCGGCGGTCACGAAGGTGCTGAGCTGATTCGTGACCGGGTCGTAGCGCAGCACATTGTTGCTGTAATAGCCGGGAATATAGAGCTTGCCGTCGGGACCGAAGGTCATGCCATTGTCAGGACCATCGAGGCCACCGGCGCGCGCTGGCACCGGCGTCGACTTCAGCGTTCCGGTCTGGCCGTCGTAGCGGCGCACCTCATCGGCATCAAAGCCAGCGACATAGAGATCGCCATCGGGTGCAAACGCAATCCCGGTCGGCTTGAACGCCGCACCGGTGTCGATGAAGGTATCGATGTAGGCCAGGCTATCGGATTGGTAGCGCAGGATCCGGCCATTGTTCTCGCTGACGACGTAGACGCGGCCATCGGGTCGCGGCCACACCGCCTGCGCCCCGCTGATCCGGTTGTCGCTGTCGAGCACGCGTTCGAAGTCGCCGCTGCAGGCGTCGTAGACGTGGACATTGCTGTAATAGCCACTGACCAGGGCACGACCGGCATTGCAGCTGGATTGTGCCGCGGTCTCCAGGCTGGCGATCAGGATCAGGCAGAGCGGGAGCAGTTTGCGCATTGCGGGTCTCCTCGGGGGACGCCAGAGTGCCGGCTTGGCAGGCTCCGCTGCGCGGGTGAAAACATCCATTCTTTCTCCGTTCCACCGTCGTGGGGCCCTGCAGCGGGGGCCGCAGCGGTGCGCTTCATGGAGGCGTTTGGCCCAAGGCGTTACGATGCAAGGGAATTACTGTCACGTGAGTACCGATGCCGGCAAGTACCGAGCTTTCTCCGCTGCTGATTGGCGACTTCCGCTTCGATCCGCGCAGCCACGAGCTCTGGCGGGAAGGCGACTGCCAACGGCTGCCACGGCGCCTGTCGCAGTTGCTGTTGCGGCTGGCCCAGGCGGCGCCAGACGTGCTGAGTCGCCAGCAGCTGATTGACGAGGTCTGGCAGCGGCGCATGGTCGAAGACGATGTGCTCTCGCGTGCGATCGCCGAACTCCGCCGCGCGCTCGGTGATGATCCGAAGTCACCGCGATTCATCGAAACCATACCGAAGGCGGGTTATCGGTTGTGCGCTGCCGTCAGGCCGGCACCGGATCAGGTTGCAGCGAGCTTGCCATCCGGACTGGCGCTGCCGGTGGCAGCAGATCGCAGGCCGCGCCCTCGCTGGTGGATGGCGGGCGCGGCCCTGCTACTGGCGGGCCTGGCCATCACGGTGCTGATTTCGCTGCAGCACGACAGCGGGCCGCAGTCCCTGACCGCTGCCGACATGACCCGTACCCGCCCGCTCACCAGTGGCGCCGGCTGGGAGTTCCGCCCTGACATCAGTCCTGACGGTCGCTGGGTGGCGTATTCGGAACACGCTCAGGGCAGTGAAGTCACTGCGCTGGTGCTGCAGGATGTCCGCGGTGAACACCATGAAGTGCTCGAGGCTGGCGACCAGGCCAATATCCGGCCGGCATTCTCGCCCGATGGCAGGCAGCTGGTGTTTCTGCGCGTGCGTGATGGTCGCTGCGAGCTGGCATTGCGTGCCCTTCCGGGTACGACATCGCGCACTCTGGCCCCCTGCTCGGCCGACCCGGCCAGTTCGCCGGCATGGTCAGCCGATCAGCGCCATGTGGCGTATTCAATGGTCGAGGCCGGCGCTGAAATGGCCGGGATCGCGGTGGTCGAGGTAGCTACGGGTCAGGTGCGCGTGCTGACCCGCCCGAGCGCCGTGCAGGGCCCCGATCGCGATCCCGAATTTGTTCCCGGCGGCGGCCTGATCAGTTTTGCGCGCGGACACGATGGTGAGCAGTTTCTGATGACGCTGCAGTGGCAGGCGCCGACGGCGCAGCCGCAGCCGCTGTGGAATGCGGGTCGCCTGCAGGGTCATGCCTGGCGTGCCGATGGTGCCCAGTTGATTGCGGCCAGCGACCAGGCGGGTTATCGCGCCCTGGTATTGCTGGACGCCAACGGCGCGCTGATCGAGGTGCTCGGTGCCCGCGGCGGACGCTTTCCGGCCTGGTCGGCCAGCGGTGCCCTGGTGTTCGAGTCGGCGCAGTACGACGCGAATATCTGGCAACTCGATCTGGCCACGCCGGATGCTGCGCCCAAGCTGGTTGTTGCCTCCACCCGCTATGACGCCTCGCCGACGCTGAGTGGCGATGGCCGGCACCTCGCCTTTGTCTCGAATCGCAATGATTTCGAACAGATCTTCGTCGCCAATCCGGACGGTAGCGCGCCCACGCGACTGTCCATGCCCGATGGCCAGCGCTGGTCGCGGCCGGCATTCGGTCCGGACGGGCAGCAGCTTCTGGTCACCGGCTACGACGAGGACAATCAGCACTGGATCTATCGGCACGATCTGGCCAGCGGCCGCAACCTGCAGTTGCGCCATCTCGGTGCCGACTCCGGTGCCGGCCAGTACTGCACGCAGGGCGATCACATCCTGTACCTGCGCCGCGGCAGCGATGGCGGACGCAGTCTCTGGATGGCGGGGCTGGGCAGCGAAGACCCGGCGGTCGAACTGGAGCACAGCGCGGCTGCTGAGCAGTTCGTGATCACCGCAGAGACCGTGGTGCTCAGTCGCATCGGTGCTGCCGGGTTCCGCCTGCTCTCCCTGCATGCGAAGTCAGCGCCGGTGGATGTGCTCGAACAGGTGGTACCGCTGACACCATTCGCGTGGACTGCGCGTGGCCGCCATCTCTACGCGGTGGTGCGTGTGGCCGACCAGCCGGTGCTCAAGCGTTGGCATCTGGACAGCGGCGATGAGGAACTGCTTGCCCGCGACATTTCCGCCGATGCAGTTGGTCCGGCTCTGGCGGTGAGTCCGGACCAGCGGACGCTGTGGTTTGCGCGTACCGATAACCTCAGCCTGGATCTGATGTGGGTTCCACCGCGGACCGATTGAGCGGGGTGACCCAGGCCGAAACCCAGTTGCTCCAAGGGGCGAACCACAGGGTCCGCGCTGGTGGTCTGAACTCGGAAGCCGGTTCGAGCACGGCGGCAAACCAGCGTGCCACCTCGGCCATGCGGGTGTCGTCGATACCATCGAGCCGGGCACGTCGCAGCTGCACACGCGCATCAGCGTAGTTGCCGGAATCGATCGCGGCGGCCGCGCTCAGCAGTGCCGCCAGGCCAGCCAGCGACTGCGCTTCGTCGGGCAAGCCTGCAATCAGTGCTGGCATGTCACCGGGTGAGGCCCCCAGCGCCACCGCGACCAGAGCTACGTCGGCGCGGTAGAGCGGATCATCGCTGATCGCGCGCGCCGCCTCCAGAAAATAGCGCAGTCGCTCGCCGTCGGCCTGCTGATAGGACGCGATCGCGCCGAGCAGGGCGCTACGGATGCCCGTCGAAGTGTCGCCACGCTCGCGCGCACTGCGCATTTCGCGGCCGGCAAGTTCGCCCAGTTCGGGCCAGCGTTGCATCTGTCCCAGGCAGATCGCGCGGCCCATGCGACCCCAGGCTGCAATGGTCGGCTCGTCGAGTTCGGCCTCCGCAGCCGAGACCCGGTCGAAGCGGACCAATGCGGCCTCATACTGGCCATCGCCGAACTCGATCGCGGCCATCACCCATTCGCGCCACGAAGGATGTTCGGCCGGCAGGCCAGGCAGGGCAGCACGTGCGCCCTCGGTGTCGCCGAGCAGGGCACGGTCGACCAGGATCTGGGCGGCGCGGCGATCCTTCAAATTGCGAATGTCGATGCGCTGCAGTTGCTGCAGGGCCGCATCGAGCCTGCCATTGCTGATCTCGCCATGGGCCAGCGCGTAACGGAGGCGCCAGGCGTTGGGACGCAGATCCAGCGCGCTCTGCAACATCCGGCGGCGCGCGGCGGCACCGGTATTGCTGCGTGCTTCGGCGGTCAGCAGTGCCTGCAGGTAGGCATTCGGCCGGCGCGCCAACTCGGCGCCGGCGGCCAGCAGATGCGGCTCGGCCGCAGCTCCGAGGGTGCCGCTCCATGTCAGATCGAGGAAGGTCAGCAGGGGATGCGCGCTTGCGGCCTTGCGCGCGTTCTGCACGAGACCATGGGCGGTGTCGCGCGCACCCTCGGCATCGACTTGCAGTGCACGGCGCACCTGGGCCTTGCCCTCTGTGCTCAAGCCAGCCAGATCGCGTTCGATGAAGCCGTAGCCGGGGTCGATCACTTGCCGCAGACGATACTCATGCAGGCCGGCAGCTGCGCCGAGCAGGATCAGCGCAGCGACCAGACCGATCAGGACACGGCGGCGCAGGTGCGCGCTCCGCCAATACTGTCCGATGCGATTGCGCCAGCGTGCCGCCTGCGGCGAATCGCCCTGCAGCCAGCGCGCGAGATCATCGGCCAGGGCGGTGGCGTCGGGATAGCGTTGCTCCGGCTCGGGCTGCAGCGCGCGGATCGCGACCTGACGCAGTCCAGCCTCTGCAGGCAACGGCAGCCGCGAGCCCGGTGCGCCTACGCGCCCGCTCAACGGCGAAGTCTGGTTGTTGCCGGTGTTATTGCCGGTGCGAGTGCCGGTGCGATGGGAACCGGGGGTGTCGACATTGGCCCTGCTTTGGTCCATGCAGAGTTCGCAGAGCATGACGCCGAGCGAAAACACATCAGTGGCTGAGCTGATTTCTCCGCCGAGCAACTGTTCTGGCGCGGCGTAGCGGGGTGTCAGCAGACGTTCGCCGGTGGCCGTCATCGTCGCCAGCGATTCCTCCTCGATGGTCTTGGCGATCCCGAAGTCGAGCAACTTGGCCTGGCCATCGGCGGTGATCAGGACATTGCCGGGCTTGAGGTCGCGATGCACCACGCCACGCTGATGCGCGTGCCCAACGATGCCCGCGACCGCCATCAGCAGGCTGATCCGCGCCTGCAGATCGTGCTTTGCCAGAAATGCATTGAGTGCCACCCCATCGACCTTCTCCATTTCGATGAAGGGCGCGCCATCGCGGTCCAGGTGGAGGCCGTGCAGACGAGCGATTCCAGGGTGATCGAGGCGCGCGAGTGCATCATGTTCCCGCTGCAGACGACGGACCAGGGTTGCCGAGATCAGATCCGGGCGCACCAGTTTCAGGGCGACCTCGGCGTTGTCGCTATCGCGCCGTGCCGATACCACGACCCCCATGCCACCCTGACCGAGCAAGTCCAGCACGGTAAAGGCACCGATCCGGCGGCCGCGCCAGTCATCTGCGTTGCGCGCGTCGCGCTGACGCGCCCAGAGCTCGACGCGCTCGGAGAGTTCCTCAACGCCGCCTTCGCTGGTCGCCGTCAGCAGCATACGCCGAAGGGTCTCGGCGCGCTCGGCATTGCTGCCTGCGGCAACTTCCAGCGCCTGCGCGCGTTCCGACTCCGGCAACCGTCTCAGCCCGGCCATGATCTCTGCGGTTGACGGATCGGCGGATCGCTGGCTCAAGGGGCAGTCCCTTCCTGTCGGCGCAGTTTGCGCGGCGCACCGCAACTTTGACGCCTATCGGGCCTCGACGACAAGGCCGTGGCACGCTACAACACGACAACCCAAGTGGAATCTCAAGAATGAGCCTGCCGTCCGACCAGCAATTGCACGATCACGCCGCCGCCTTTGGACGCCGACTCCTCGAGAGTCGCATGAAACTGGCCTCGGCAGAGTCCTGCACCGGCGGCTGGCTGGCCAAGGTGGTGACCGAGGTGCCGGGCAGTTCCGACTGGTTTGACTGTTCCTTCGTGGCCTACAGCTACGATGCCAAGGAGTCGATGCTGGGTGTGCAACGGGTGACTCTGGAGAAATTCGGTGCGGTCAGTGCCGAAACCGTGATCGAAATGGTGCGCGGGGCCCTGTCGCGCTCCCGCGCCGATGTCGCGGTGGCGATCACCGGCATTGCCGGTCCCGGAGGTGGCACCCGCGACAAGCCGGTGGGGACGGTCTGGATGGCCTGGGCCAAGGGCCACCATCCGCCGACCGCGGTAATGCACCACTTTCCGGGCGACCGCGACGCGGTCCGGCGTGCCACGGTCGAAGTGGCGATTGCGGGGCTTGAGAAACTTCTCAGTGAATCACGCTGAGGTTTCGCATGGCGGCGACGCCAGCTGTGGGATAATTTGAACTTGCCTAGTGTGCAATACCACACTAGCTCCAGCCTGCGTTCGCAGGTTCTGAGACCTGGGCCCTGCACGCTCGCTGCCCCCGACATTGAGGATTGAACATGGCTTCTGAAGACAACAGGAAAAAGGCACTGGCTTCGGCCTTGTCGCAGATCGACAAGCAGTTTGGCAAGGGCGCCGTGATGCGCATGGGTGACAAGGTCAATGAAGCGGTGGAAGTGGTCTCCACTGGTTCGCTCGGTCTCGATGTCGCGCTTGGTATCGGTGGTCTTCCGCGCGGACGGGTGGTGGAGATCTACGGGCCGGAATCCTCCGGCAAGACCACGCTCACCCTGCAGGTCATCGCCAACTGCCAGCGCAATGGCGGTACTGCCGCCTTCGTCGACGCTGAGCACGCGCTCGATCCGACCTATGCCGAGAAACTGGGCGTGGACGTCGACAACCTGCTGGTGTCGCAGCCCGATACCGGTGAGCAGGCGCTGGAAATCACCGACATGCTGGTGCGCTCTGGCGCTGTCGATGTGGTCGTGGTCGACTCGGTGGCTGCACTCACGCCGAAGGCGGAGATCGAGGGCGAGATGGGCGACAGCCATGTCGGCCTGCATGCCCGCCTGATGAGCCAGGCCCTGCGCAAGCTCACCGCCAACATCAAGAAATCCAACTGCATGGTGATCTTCATCAACCAGATCCGCATGAAGATCGGCGTGATGTTCGGTAGCCCGGAGACCACCACCGGCGGCAACGCGCTCAAGTTCTACGCGTCCATTCGCCTTGATATCCGGCGTACCGGCTCGGTCAAGCGAGGTGAGGAAGTGATCGGTTCGGAGACCCGCGTCAAGGTCGTCAAGAACAAGCTGGCACCGCCGTTCCGCCAGGCCGAGTTTGAAATCCTCTACGGCGAGGGCACGTCGCGCGAGGGCGAGATCATCGAGATGGGTGTGCTGGCTGGCCTGGTCGAGAAATCCGGCGCCTGGTACAGCTACAACGGTGACCGCATCGGCCAGGGCAAGGACAATGTCCGCCTGTTCCTGAAGGAGCATCCGGAAATCGCCAAGGACATCGACAGCCGACTGCGCGAGAAGCTGCTGGCTGCCAAGTTGCCAGTTGCCGCGGTCGAAGCAGACGTCGAACTCGAGGACGCCTGATCGACGCTCCCTGCACGGATGGCGTCCTGCCTGGAATCAACGGGCAGGATGCTGCGTGCAGCTACCGCTTGCCGAGGTCCTAGTCATGGCGCGGCCACCGGCAAAAACTCTTACGCCGCGCGAACGCGCACTGAACCTGCTGTCGCGCCGCGAACAATCGGAACGCGAACTCCGGCGCAAACTGGTCCAGAAGGGCGTTGGCCGCGATGAGGCTGCCGAAGCGGTCGGTGCGCTGAGCGATTCCAGTCTGCAGTCGAACGCGCGATTCGCCGGCATGATGGTGCGTCGGCGCATTGCCGATGGCTATGGACCCCAGCGCATTACTGCCGAGTTGAGCGCCCATGGCGTTGACCGCGCCCTGATCCAGCAGGCCATCGATGAAGAAGAACCCGATTGGGATGCCCAGGCCGATCGCATCTACCGGCGCAAGTTCGGTGCTGGCCCGGCTGCCGATGCCAAGGAGCGCGCCAAGCGCGCCGCTTATCTGACCCAGCGCGGCTTCAGTTACGACATTGCCCGCCGGATTGCGGCAGCTGCAGAATCCGATAGCGACTAGGCAATCGCCTGATTGTGCCGTGACCTCTGATTCGGACGCTTACTGCGCCAGCGCCAGAATGGCCGCCAGTCCACCGAAGAAAAGAATGAAGCCAAGGATCGTGATGATGAGCAGGCCGATCTGCAGATAGCCCAGAATCAGGCCGGCGACGGCCATGCCATCGCCATCGAGGGCGCCATTGGAACGACGGATTTCGCTGCGGCCCATGTGCCCGGTGATGATCGCCACAATGGCCGCGAGCAGGGGAAGCAGAACCCAACTGACCAAGCCGGAGACCAGGCTGACCACCGCCATGGTCGAAGTCGGTCGTGCCGGCGCCATCGGTGCGGCGGCCGGATAGGGCGCGGCCGGCTGCCCCGGCGGCGCTGCGGATTCAGGTGGCAGCGGCGGAATAGGCGTGGTCATCGCAGGCATCCTCTTGTCGTGGGGCAATTGAAGCATCGACGCTGGCTCAGTGCCAGCGTCGCATACATCCCTCAGCGGCCAGGCGCCTCAGAAATCGAAGCGGATGCCCTGGGCCAGGGGCAGTGCATCGGAATAATTGATCGTATTGGTCTGGCGGCGCATGTACACCTTCCAGGCATCCGAGCCGGACTCGCGTCCGCCACCGGTTTCCTTCTCGCCGCCGAAGGCGCCACCGATTTCAGCGCCACTGGTGCCGATATTGACGTTGGCAATGCCGCAGTCGGAGCCCGCCGCACTGAGGAATTTTTCTGCCGAGCGCATGTCGGTAGTGAAGATCGACGACGACAGCCCCTGTGGGACGCCGTTCTGCAGGCTGATCGCTTCGTCCAGGGTCTTGAACGGCATCACATAGAGAATCGGCGCGAAGGTTTCTGTCTGCACGCATTCATCGCTGTTGCGGACACCGCGGATGATCGTCGGCTTGACGAAATTTCCGGCCCCGTTGATCGCAACGCCGCCGGTCAGAACCTTGCCGCCCGCCGCCTTGGCCGATTCGATGGCCGCGAGGAATCGGCTGACCGAGCCCTTGTCGATCAGCGGTCCCATCAGGGTGCCGGGCTTCAGCGGGTCGCCGATATGCGACTCGATCTGCTGGTACGCGCCTACCAGGGTGTTGCATACCTCATCGATGATCGACTCATGGACGAAGACACGCCGCGTGGTCGTGCAACGCTGTCCTGCGGTACCCACGGCGCCGAACACGATGGCGGGGATGGCGAGTTTCAGGTCGGCAGTCTGATCGACGATGATCGCGTTGTTGCCGCCGAGTTCCAGCAGGGAGCGACCCATGCGCTGAGCCACGCGCTCGCCGACCATGCGGCCGACATGGGTGGACCCGGTGAAGGAGATCAACGGAACGCGGCGGTCGTCGACGAAGCCCTGGGCCAGTTCGCTGCCGGCGTCGTTGAACAGGAAGAAGATGTCCGGAAAGCCGTGCTCGCGCAGCACTTCATTGCAGACGCGCATCGACGCGACCGCGCTCAGCGAGGTCTTCGGTGATGGCTTCCAGATGGTGATATCGCCGCAGATTGCCGCCAGGAAACTGTTCCAGGCCCAGACCGCAACCGGAAAATTGAAGGCGCTGATCACGCCGACCAGGCCGATCGGATGGTACTGGTCGTACATGCGGTGACCGGGCCGTTCCGAGTGCATGGTGTAGCCGTACAGCATGCGGCTCTGACCGACCGCAAAATCGGCGATGTCGATCATTTCCTGCACTTCACCATCGCCTTCGGCCTTGATCTTGCCCATCTCGAGCGAGACCAGGGAGCCCAGTGCGTCCTTGTGCTTGCGCAGGGCCTCGCCGCACAGACGAATGGCTTCGCCACGCTTCGGTGCCGGGGTGGTGCGCCAGATGGCAAACGCCTGCTGCGCGCGCGCGATGATCGTCTCGTAATCGGCCTGGCTGGAGGCGTGTACCTGGGCGATGGCTTCGCCAGTGGTCGGATTGACCGACTCCAGCACGCCGGCGTCGCGGGTCGTCGACCATTCGCCCTGGCCAAGGTAGGTGCCGGAGTTCTCTGCGCTCAGGCCGAGCGCGTTCAGGATAGCGTGTGACATGGGGACCTCGGGGATGCGGGAGGAAGGGAAAACGGGCACTTGGCGCCAACGCGAGGCCCACCATTCTAGCTGATGCGTCCACCTGCGTATGCCGTAGTGCTGCCGGCCAGCGGGCAGGTGACGGGCAATGAGTGCCGGTCCCGGCGTTCTGCGGTCCCCCCGTTCAGTCGCCTGGGTTAGAATGCGCGGCCCGTCCTCGTAGCTCAGCTGGATAGAGCGTTCGCCTCCTAAGCGGAAGGTCGCCGGTTCGAATCCGGCCGAGGACGCCACTGTCGCTCCGCACTCAGCGCTCTGCATGATCCGCAATCTCGCCGCCTATCACTTTGTTCCGATCGATTCTCCCGCTGAACTGGTTACGGAAATCCGCGCCTATTGCAGCGAAACGGGGATGCTCGGCACCGTGCTCGTCGCGCCCGAGGGGATCAACTGCTTCCTGGCGGCGTCGGCCGAGGCCATCGACGGATTCGTGCACTGGATACGCAGCGATCCGCGCTTTGCGGCGATGCCGGTCAAGCTTAGCGACAGCGCATCGGCGCCGTTCCGACGCCTGCGCGTCAAACTCAAGCGCGAGATCATCACGTTTCGCCAGCACGGTATCGAGCCGGCATCGGCGCGCGCGCCGGCCGTCAGTCCGGCGACGCTGGCGCGCTGGCTGGCCCGGGGGTACGACGACTCGGGACGTGCGGTGCAGTTGCTCGATACGCGCAATGCCCAGGAAGTCGCACACGGCACCTTCGAAGGCGCGCTGACGCTGCCGATCCAGTGCTTTACCGAGTTGCCCGAAGCGCTGGAGCCGCATCGGCAATCGCTGCAGGACAAGACCATCGTCAGCTTCTGCACCGGCGGTGTCCGTTGCGAGAAATCGGCGTTGTGGATGCGCGACGCCGGTTACGGCGATGTGCTGCAACTGGATGGCGGCATTCTGGGTTATTTCGAGCAGGTCGGCGGTTACGGCTATCGCGATCGCTGCTTTGTATTCGACGAGCGCATCGCGCTCGATCCGCAGCTGCGGCCT
Organism: Pseudomonadota bacterium; assembly: GCA_022843465.1. Taxonomy (GTDB): domain Bacteria; phylum Pseudomonadota; class Gammaproteobacteria; order Xanthomonadales; family Ahniellaceae; genus 0-14-3-00-62-12. The sequence continues at coordinate 293,409 of JALHNO010000003.1, forward strand.
TTGTCCCCGAGCGAATGACCCAGAGCAGAGTCAACCGCGCTGCCGGTGATCTTGATCTTGATCTTGTAGCGTGGCTTGCCGCGCTGATCTTGATTTTTTCGGAAAAGGACGAGTGCAGCGCAGCAAGCTACGCTCTTGTACGGCAACGTCAACATCAAGCGAGTAGGTCGGGTCCCGCGAAGCGGTACCCGACGTCGGAGTGTCCGCAGCATCAAGCTCCGCAACCACAACCGGAGCAACCGTCGCCACGCCGTTCGATGCTCGCAGAAGAAATCGGCGAGACGGCGCGGCGGATACCGCTGCGCGGGATCCGCCCTACGTGCTGGTTCCGGCCATGGCGTCGAAACCAAAGCAAATTCAACGTCAAGAGCAGCGCGGCAAGCCACGCTCTATGGATCTCTACAGCGGAGCTGGTCAATCCCCTTGGCAACAGAAGCTTGGGGCGAGAGCAGCGCTACAAGCTGCCCAGAAAATTGCCGACCAGCGGCGAGAAGCGCTCGAAGTCGACCAGAAAGGCGTCATGGCCCTGGATGCTGGGCAGGGGGAAATAATCGACTACGGTGCCGCCATTGCGCAGGCCTTCTGCGATCTCGCGTTGCTGCTCGATCGGGAACAGGATATCGGTGCTGACGCCGATCACCAGTGCCCGCCTTGCCTGCATGCGCGCCAGTGCAATCTCGACGGCACCGCCATGATCCGACAGGTCGAACCAGTCCATGGCGCGTGACAGATACAGATAACTGTTCGGATCGAAGCTGCCGACAAAGCGATCGGCCTGAGCTTCCAGGTAAGCCTCGATCTCGAATTCGCGTTCGAACGGCTGCTCGGGTCGGGTATTCAGGCGCTTGCGACCGAACCGGTCGCGCCATTCGGCAGCCGATCGATAGGAGATCATGCCGAGCTTGCGTGCCGTCCGGAAGCCCTGCTCGGGCCAGTGGCTATCGGCATAGTTGCCGCCGTTCCAGTTCGGGTCGCGGCGGATCGATTCACGTTGCAGGGAGCGGATGGCGGTCGCAAAGGGCAGCGAGTACGGCGCCGTCGAAATCAGTACCAGATTCTGCGCGACACCGGGAAACATCACCGCGAACGCGAGCGCGCTCATGCCACCCATCGAGGGTCCGATCAGGCCGGCGAGGCGCTTGATGCCCAGGTGTTCCAGCACATGCCGTGCCGATTCGGCCACGTCTTCGAGCGTCAGTTCCGGAAAATCCAGGCGATAAACCCTGCCGGACTCGGGGTTGATCGAGGCGGGTCCCGTCGAGCCCTTGCAACTGCCCAGCGAATTGACGCAGATCACGAACCAGCGCTCGCTGTCGATCGCCTTGCCCTTCCCGAGCATGGCCTCCCACCAGCCCTGCTGCGGGTCGGCTGTGCTCGAAGCGGCGTGTGCGCTCGGTGACAATCCCGTCAGGATCAGGATGGCATTGCTGGCGCTGGCATTGAGCGTGCCCCAGGTCTCATAGGCGAGGCGCGCGCCGTGCAGGCTGCCGCCGCGGCGCAGGGTATAGGGCGAAGGCAGGTCCAGAAACTGGCTGGCAGTCATCGAGGTAATCCGGGAGCAGGTTCCGCCGGCGCGCGAGCCGCACCGTCGAGCGGGGAATGATGACGCATGCGCGCCGCGATCGCGATAGCGATGTGTATTATCCACATCACCCGAGGTGCGCTCGAAGGTGTTGGCGGATTGCCTGTGCCTTGCTGATCTGCACGCCAGAATACTAGGCTGGCGGATGTCTGCCGATTCCCGCCGCGTTGATACTGCCCAGATCGAACCGCACCCGCGCCTGCACGAACTGCTGCGCAGGCACCAGCGCGAAACCTGGCGGGCGCCCTTGCATGCGCCCACGGCACTGGCATTCGATCGTGTGCACGCCGTGCTTGCGGCACAGCGGCGCGACTTGATTCTGGATTCCGGCTGCGGCACCGGCGACAGCACCCTGGCGCTGGCTGCACATTTTCCGCAGCACTGGGTCATCGGCATTGACCAGAGCGCGGTGCGGCTGCGGCGGCACGCTGCGCAAGGATGTGCAGTGATCGGCAATGCCGTACTGGTGCGTGCCGAGCTTGCGAGTTTCTGGCGTCTGTTCAATGCCGCCGGTCTGCATGCCGAGCAGCACTATCTTCTGTACCCCAATCCCTGGCCGAAGGCCGCGCAACTGGCGCGACGCTGGCACGGACACCCGGTTTTCTTTGATCTGCTGCGTACCAGCGCGCATTTCGAACTGCGCAGCAACTGGCAGGTTTACGTTGCTGAGTTTGCCGAAGCCCTGCGATTTTCAGGTCGCGCCGATGCAGTGGCAGAGCCCTATGTTGCCGACCTTCCGTTGACCCCGTTCGAGCGCAAGTACCGCGACTCCGGCCATGCACTCTGGCGCGTGTGCAGCAAGCAGAACGCCAGCGGCTGAGCGCTGGCGTTCGGTGCACCGCTTTGGCAGAACCTGGGGCGGCGATGCGCCCCGTCGGCGATTACTTGCGCTTGATGCCTGCCGCCTTGGCGAGTTCCTCGGCCTTGTCGGTCTTCTCCCACGAGAACGCTGTGTAGCGACTGCCATCGAGTCCCTTCACTTCGTAGGGCGTGCGGCCGAAATGCCCGTAAGCCGCCGTGGCCTGGTACATCGGATGGATCAGATCCAGCATCTTGACGATGCCATACGGACGCAGATCGAAGTTGGCGCGGATCAGTCGTTCGATCTTGTCGTCGCTGATGCGGCCGGTGCCGAAGGTGGTAACCGAAATCGAGGTCGGTTCGGCCACGCCGATTGCGTAGCTGACCTGCACTTCGCATTTCTGTGCGAGACCCGCGGCCACGACATTCTTGGCGACATAACGCGCTGCATAGGCGGCCGAACGATCGACCTTGGACGGATCCTTGCCGGAGAACGCGCCGCCACCGTGACGGGCCATGCCGCCGTAGGTGTCGACAATGATCTTGCGGCCGGTCAGACCACAGTCGCCCACCGGTCCGCCGATCACGAACTTGCCGGTCGGATTGATGTGGAACTTGGTCTTGCGGTCGATCAGCTTGGAAGGCAGCACCGGCTTGATGATGGTCTCCATCACCGCCTCGACGAGGTCCTTCTGCTTGATGCCGGGGTCGTGCTGGGTCGACAGCACCACGGCGTCGATACCGGCGACCTTGTTGCCTTCATAGCGCAGGGTCACCTGCGACTTGGCATCCGGACGCAACCAGGGCAGCTTGCTCTTCTTGCCCTTGCGCACGCGTGCCTGCTGCTCGACCAGGCGATGCGAGTAATAGATCGGTGCCGGCATGAATTCCGGTGCTTCGTCGCAGGCGTAGCCGAACATCAGGCCCTGATCGCCAGCACCCTGTTCTTCCGGCTTCTTGCGATCCACACCCTGGGCGATATCCGGCGACTGCTTGCCGATCAGATTGAGGATGCCACAGGTATGGCCATCGAAGCCCACCTCCGAATTGGTGTAACCGATGTCATTGATGACCTTGCGCGCGATCGACTCGATATCGACCCACGCCGCCGTGGTCACTTCGCCGGCGACGATGGCGACGCCGGTCTTGACCATGGTTTCGCAGGCGACACGTGCACGCTTGTCCTGCGACAGGATCGCGTCCAGCACCGCATCGGAGATCTGGTCGGCGAGCTTGTCCGGATGACCTTCGGACACGGATTCAGAAGTAAACAGATAGCTGCTCATTGCGTTTTTATATCCTCGTATCCGGATGGAAGGATGGAAAGGGCGCGCATGATAGGGGAAAATCCCCGGAAGCGCAGCAGGCACTTTAGCAGCCCGGTCCGGTGGTGATGTGGCGTTCAGCCAGCAGCCGGCCCGTGTGCCATGGTCGCTGGCCTTGCTGTATTGCGAAACCGGCGTGCATGTCCGAGGCTAGGCGGATGAATTCCCTGCGCACCCTCGTGCTGTTTCTGCTGCTTTCGCCCCTGGCCACCGCACTGGCCCAGATCCTGCCGGTACGCGAGATCGAGGCGCCGGCTTGGGGGCGTGGCGGCGAAGACGATCTGTTTGGCTACGCCCTGGCGATGGACAACCAGGCGCTGATCGTCGGCATTCCCGGGGCGCCGACCACCAGCGCGCCCGGTAGCGGCATGGTCGAGATCTACACGCCGACGATGTCGGGCTGGCAGCTATTCCAGCGCCTGCAGCCTACCCAGAATGATCCCGATGAGAAGTTTGGCATCGCGCTGGCGCACTCCGCGGACGATCTGGCGGTTGGTTCCTGGGATGCCGGCTTTGGCAATGGCGAGGTAGCGGGTTCGGTACACCTCTACCAGCGTCTGTTCGGATTCTGGGTGCCTTCGATCCGGCTGGCGCCAGCCGAAACCGATGCCGGCGACGGCTTTGGTTCGGCGGTAGCGTTGGCGGGTGACTGGCTGGCGGTCACTGCGCCGGGCTACGACGACGACAGCGGGGTGCGCGGAGCCGTGTTTCTTTTCCATCGATCCGGAACCGACTGGACCCTGGCGCAGCGCATCGAGGGCGATGACAGTTCGCGCCCCGGGGGCTTCGGCTGCGCGCTCGCGATGGCGGCGGATCGGCTGTATATCGGCGACTGCCTGGGTGATGGCGCTGAGGGCAATACCGGCTCGGTGCATTGGTACACCTTGAGCGCTGGATCGGCTACGCGCGGCGGCCGGTTGCAGGCCCCCGATCTCGCCGGCGGCGATGGCTTCGGGGCGGTAATCGCGGCGTCCGCTACCGATGTGGTGGTGGCGGCCGGTGTTGGCAATCCGAATTCAGGTGCTACCGATCGACTCTATTTTTTTCAGCGCGATGGCCTCGGCCACAGTCTGGTCGGCCAGCAGCCGCTGGCTTCAATCGCCGTCAGCCTGCATCTGCAAGGCGACCATGCCCGGGTCGCAGGACCGGTCTGTGCTTCAGTCACGACACCGGGTCGGAGTATTTCCTGTGTCCGCAGCTATCAGAAGTCCGGGCCGCAATGGTTTGAACAGACACCCTACCTGCAGCAGCCCGAAGTCGGCTTCAACGGATTCGGTTGGGCAATCGCAGCCGATGCAGACGCCCTGCATGTCGGCAATCCGTTCCGCGATGTGGCGGCCGGGCCGTCCAGTGGTGCCGTCAGTCATTTCCTGATCAGCGTGCCCGAGCTGCCGCCGGATCGGCTGGAGCTGCCGCCGTCGTATTGGCGGTTTGCGTTCAATAGCGTAGTCGACGGCGATCTGATGCTGGCCTCGGATGCGCGCCTGGCCGCGCCGGATGATGCCAATGAGGGCGTCGCCTGGTTGCTGGACATCTCGCAGCCCGGCGCCCAGTTGCTGCAGCGGATCGAAGCGCCGGAACCCTACAGCTATGAGCGCTTTGCCAGCGACGTCGGCATCGCCGGCAATCACATCGTGGTCTCGGCGCTGCGCCGTGTGCCCGGTGGCTCCACCCTGGTGTTGCGCAGTTATCAGCGCAATGGCGCGGCGCTCGATTTTGTCGACGAATTCGATGTCTTCAGCGTGGCCGAGTTCAGCGGTATGAATATCAGCAGTCTGTTCCGGATGTCGGCGGACCGGCTTGCCGTGAGTGGCTCCGTGCGGACGCCGCGCGGTCGCCTGCCGCGCATTGGCGTGCTGCGTCGGGTCGCCAATTCCTGGGTGCTTGAAGCCCTGCTGCAGCCGCCGGCACAGGAAGAACAGCAGGTCATCAACAACAGCCGCCTGGTCATGCACGGCGATCGGATTGCGCTGGTGCAGGGCGAGATCCGGACTCCGCCCGCCGAGGCCCGGGCCTGGGTGATTTTCGTCTACCGCCGCAACGGTACCGATTGGACGCTCGAACAGGAAGTGCGTCCGGCACTCGACGATCCGCCGGCGACCATTCTGCTCAGTCTGGCCATGCAGGGTGACGAGCTTGCTGTCGCAACCGGCGATGTGCTGCAAAACGCCTTGCGCACACGCGTGCATACTTTCCGGTTCGATGGTGGCGCCTGGCTGGCAAGCGGACGCATCGAGCCGCCCGTGGGTGTTTCGGAGTTTGGCCGGCAGCTCGATATCGAGCAGGGCAACCTGATCGTGGAATCCTTTCCCGTCGGCATCATCAACGAGAATTTCGTGACGCCCCTGCGCCTGTACCGGGCGGATGGCGACAGCTGGTACGCCGCTGGCTCCTTCCTGCCGCAGACGGCTCCGCTCGGGGAGGGCCGCCTGTTTGACTTTGGTCTTCCGCGTCTGGTCGACGGTCGCCTCTTCGCTGGCGGGCGCCGCGAAGGACCCGGGGTCACCACCCATACCCATGGTGTGATGTTCCAGTTCGATGTCCGCGTTCCGTTGTTTTCCAGCGGGTTCGAGTAACCGCCAATGCGTCGCCGCGATCAGGCGGCGCGGGCGACGGGTTCCGGCCCGCAGAAATGCGCCGCGGTGATCCGTAGCTGATCCTGGGTGTTCCCGGCCTGGTTGACCAGGGCACGAAAGGCTGCGGCATCCGGATCGGCCTTGGCGTACCAGCCCAGATGCTTGCGGGCGATGCGCACGCCCTGCTGTTCGCCGTAGAACGCGTACAGATTGTGCAGGTGGCCGCTCAGCACATCGAACATCGTCGCGCGCGACGGCGGTGGCAGGCGTTCTCCGGTGGCCAGAAAGTGCGCGACTTCGCGGAAGATCCACGGACGGCCCTGGGCGGCGCGACCGATCATCACCGCGTCGGCACCGGTCAGCTGCAACACCTGCGCGGCTTTTTCTGGGCTGTCGATATCGCCATTGGCGAGCACCGGAATCGATACCGCCTGCTTGATCGCGCGGATGGTCTCGTACTCGGCCTCGCCGAGATAGAGATCGGCACGGGTGCGGCCATGCACGGCGAGTGCGGCGATGCCGGCGTCCTCGGCAATGCGCGCGATCGTCACGCCATTGCGGTTGTCGCGATTCCAGCCGGTGCGGATCTTCAGCGTGACCGGCACCTCCACCGCACGCACCACCGCCGCGACAATCCGTGCGACCAGCGCCTCGTTCTGCAACAAGGCCGACCCGGCCGCCACATTGCAGACCTTCTTGGCTGGGCAGCCCATATTGATATCGATGATCTGCGCGCCATGATCGACATTGAAACGCGCGGCATCGGCCAGCATCGCCGGATCGTAACCGGCGATCTGCACGCTGATCGGATCGGGCTCGCCGCAATGATCCATGCGCTGCTGTGACTTGCGCGTGTGCCAGAGCCGGGGATCGGCGGTGGTCATCTCACTGACGGCCAGACCCGCGCCCAGCTGCTTGCACAGCTGGCGAAACGGTTTGTCGGTGATGCCCGCCATCGGCGCGAGCACAACATGGGGCTGGATCAGGTAGGGACCGATACGCATGGCGGGCATTGTGACGGCAAATCCACCGAGTCGGTAATCGAGACATTGTGGCAGCGCCCATGGGGCGCGACAGGTGAAGGATTGGAGCGAGCAATTCGGCTATGCGCAATCCCGGACCCCACGGTCGGCCCGCCTCGGGCCTCCGAGTCGGTAATCGAGACATTGTGGGAGCGCCCAGGGGGCGCGACAGGTGAAGGATTGGAGCGAGCAATTCGGCTCTGCGCCATCCCAGACCCCACGGTCGGCCCGCCTCGGGCCTCCCACAAATCTGCTGAGACTGGGTGGCAGCGCCCATGGGGCGCGACAGGTGAAGGATTGGAGCGAGCAATTCGGCTCTGCGCCATCCCAGACCCCACGGTCGGCCCGCCTCGGGCCTCCCACAAATCTGCTGAGACTGGGTGGCAGCGCCCATGGGGCGCGACAGGTGAAGGATTGGAGCGAGCAATTCGGCTCTGGGCAATCCCAGACCCCACGGTCGGCCCGCCTCGGGCCTCCCACAAATCTGCTGAGACCGGGTGGCAGCGCCCAGGGGGCGCGACAGGTGAAGGATCGGAGCGAGCAATTCGGCTCTGGGCAATCCCGGACCCCACGGTCGACCCGCCTCGGGCCTCCCACAAATCTGCTGAGACCGGGTGGCAGCGCCCAGGGGGCGCGACAGGTGAAGGATTGGAGCGAGCAATTCGGCTCTGCGCAATCCCGGACCCCACGGTCGGCCCGCCTCGGGCCTCCCACAAATATGCTGAGACCGGGTGGCAGCGCCCAGGGGGCGCGACCTGTACTTTGCAGCCAGCTCAGCCGCCAAACCGTTGCCGCAATTCTTCCCGGCTCGGCATCGACTCGGCGGCGCCGGGTTTCTCGACCGAGAGTGCGGCGACGCGGCCGGCCCGGCGGACGCTGTGCTCGAAGGGCTGTTCGTTTGCTGCATTGGCCAGGGCGGCGACCAGGCCGCCATTGAAGGCGTCACCGGCGCCGGTGGTATCGACGGCATTGGCTTTTTCGGCCGCGACGCGATAGCAGTCCTTGCGATCGCCGCGCGTTTTTCCTGCGGGATGCGAGACGAAGCAGCCGGCTGCGCCCAGGGTCAGCACGATGGTTCCGCCGTGCAGCTTGCGGCAGAGCGCATGCAGGCTGGCATCGTCGAGCTTGCCGAGCGAATCGACCATCGCGGTGATGCCGCGCGTGGCAAGCAGCAGGGCAGAAAACTCCGACTCATTCGGCGTCAGTACGTCCGCGAGATCGAGCAGTTCGCTGATCAGTTCGGGATGCACCGGCGCCGGATTGAATACGGTGAGTACCCCGGCCGAACGCGCCAGCGCGAGCGCACGCACCGAAGCGGCCGCCTGCACCTCACACTGCACCAGCACCGCGCGCGCGGATTCGATCAGGCGGCCGTGTTCGACGATGAAATCCGGCGCCAGCTGTGCGTTGGCACCGGGCGCCACCGCGATCTGGTTCTGCGAACGCTTGTCGACCAGGACGGCGGCGGTACCCGTTGCCGCATGACCGCTGATCTGCCAGCGTGCATCGAGGCCGAAGCGTTCGGCGGTACGCACGGCTTCTTCACCTGCCGCATCGGAACCACGGGCGCCGATGAAGACCACGCCCGCGCTCATCCGGTGTGCCGCCACCGCCTGATTGAATCCCTTGCCACCAGGTCCGGTGGAAAAGATCCCGAGTTGGGTTTCGCCTGGCGCGGGCAGTTTGCCCACGCGCCAGACGAAGTCCTGGTTGTACGAACCGACGACGATGATGGAAGTCATCTGCTGCCTCTCCATGTGCTGAGGTCGGCGCCCGTGCTGGCCTCGTTCGGGATTATTGGTATTGCGTGAGTACACCCGCGATGGTGGCGGTCATGAAGGTTGCCAGGGTGCCACCGAGCACGGCCAGCAGGCCCAGGCGCGCCAGATCGGCACGGCGTTCCGGTGCCAGTCCGCCGATGCCGCCGATCTGGATCGCGATCGAGCTGAAGTTGGCAAAGCCACAGAGTGCATAGGTCAGGATCAACTTGGTATGTGCGCTGATCTGGCCGACGCCATCACCGACGGCGACACCGGAGAGCTGCAGGTAGGCGACGAATTCGTTGACCACGATCTTCTGTCCGATCAGTCCGCCGGCGATCACGCAATCGTCCCAGGGAATGCCGATCAGCCAGGCGATCGGCGACAGCAGGGTGCCGAGGATGCTGCCGAGATTGATCGCGATCTGTGCATCGGCAGCGCGGTCGGTATTGATCCACGCGGTCAGGCCGGTGACATCCGCGCCCCAGCCGATGATCGCGTTGAGCAGGGCGATCAGGGCGATGAAGGCAAGCAGCATGGCGCCAATATTCAGCGCGAGCTTGAGGCCGTCGGCAGCGCCACCGGCGGCGGCGTCGATGACATTGGCGGTAGTGCGCTCGACTTCGACTTTCACCGTGCCGCGGGTCAGCGGCTCGCCGATTTCCGGACGCAGGATCTTCGCAATCAGCAGGGTAGCCGGTGCCGCCATGATCGATGCCGCCAGGAAGTGCTTGGCGAACTCCTTCTGAGATTCCAGGTCCGGTCCGCCCAGCATCAGGATGTACGTTGCCATCACGCCACCGGCAATATGCGCCATGCCGCCGATCATCATGGTCAGCAGTTCGGACTCGGTCATCCGCGCGATGTAGGGGCGCACGGTCAGCGGTGCCTCGGTCTGGCCGATGAAGACGCTGGCGCAGACGCTGGTGGTTTCGGCACCGGATACGCGCATCACCTTGGTGATCGCCCAGGCCATCCATTTGACGATCCACTGCATCACGCCGAGGTGATACAGCACGCCCATGAAGGCTGCGAAGAAAATTACCGTGGGCAGCACCTGGAACGCGAAGATGAAACTGTAGCGCTGCCAGGCATTGGGGTCGGTCTCACCGGCGCCGAGCGCCATTGCACCACCGAACGCGCGCTGGTCGATCAAGGCGCCGAAGATCATCCGCGAGCCTTCATTGGTGAAACTGGCCAGCTTGACGAAGCCTTCGGCCAAGGTCTCGAACACCATGGCGCCGAAGGGCGTCAGCAGGACCAGGGCGGCAAACCCGATCTGCAACAGGACGCCGGTCCCCACCAGCTTCCAGTCGACCAGACGACGATTGTTCGAAAACGCCAGCGCGATTGCCAACAGGCAGCTGAGACCAAACAGGCCAAACAGAACAGACATGATCAAGCGAACTCTCCCCGGTATCGATGAGCCATCACTGCCAACGTGGTATCAGGGCAGGCTAGCCGGAAGCAGCGGTCGCGGCAACGGGGGCGAAGGCTTCGGAGTCGCAGCGGTCGCGCTGATCGTCGTCCAGAAAGTGCCTGCGCTGACCGTCTTCGACCGGAGGCACGATGCGCGCTGGCAGTTGCGCACCCCGTTCGGCTGCCAGCCGCTCCGCCTTCAGTACCTGTGTCGCGTCGGCTCGCGTTCGTGCCTCCGCGATCAGCTCCTCCATCGTGGCCGGTTTGCCGCGCCAGCCATCCCGTGGTCCGCTGCGCGGAGCCAGTCCGCGACTGTGTGCAAGCAGCAGGTTGGCAAGCTCCTCCACCACATTGGGACCGGTCGCTTGCGCGATGAGGTCCACAAACATCTCCTCCTCTGCTGGCGCATAGGCGCGAGTCAGGGCCAATAAGGCCTCCGCGTCTCCCGCCAGGGCAGCACGCTGGGCCATCCCCTCTGCCTCGTGACGATAAATTTCAAGCTCCGGCAACATGGCGAGCGAGTTGCGGATCCGAAAGACGTCGCCCGATGCATACATCGACATTGAACGGAGATGACCGGCGAGTGCGGCTTGACGCCAGTAGCGGATCTGCTCATTGGGGTCGGACGCGGTCACACCAGCGCAGTGCGTGCTGGCGTCAAGCGCACTTTGATTGAACCGGTCCATCCGTTTGAAATAGTCCCGGGTGTTGGGATCGGTCTGGTCGCCCATGGCCTTCTGCACCTGAGGTCGCTGTGCCTCCATGCGCTGCGCTACCGATAGCTGTACGCCGACCAATTCGCATCGGCGCAGCTCCGCCGCGATCCGGCACGCCGCACGCGCATCACCGGCATCGGCGCGGCGACGGAGCTCATCCAGGATTTCGGACAGCGGCACATCGTGCGCGGGCAGGGGCACGCTGGCCGCGGCTGCGATGATGCCGGGCTGTGCACGGGCGGTCCGGGAAGCCGGGGTCACAGTGGCCGGCGATCCATCCTCAGCCGGCATTTTCTCTTCCGCAGTTCCCGCGGTCACCGAGTCCTCTGCTTCGGTCGGCTGCTGAAGGTTGCCCGCAGCTTTTGCTTCGGGCATAGCCGGGGCGGAGGGCCAGAGCACGCGCACGGACAAGGCGAGGGCGCTGATCGCGAGCAGGCCAAGAAGTACGGTTCGGGTTCGGCTCATTCTGGATTCCGGATGGCGGTGGTCATGGCCTGGTCAGCGGACTGATAGCGCGCATTGTCTCGCTGCAACATTCTTCAGGTACCGCTCGGCGGGCAGGCCGGATATTGTAGTCGAGGCGTGGCGACTCGATGAACGCGCCGCCCGCATCCAGGCCCTCCGCGGCCCAAGTCAGGAGCAATGTGATGGAACATGAGATGCAGTATCGCCGGCTGGGTGCCTCCGGGCTGAAGATATCGGCGCTTTCATTCGGCAGCTGGGCCACCTTTGGCGCGGCCGCAGGGCGCAAGGAGGCGCGCGAACTGTGCGCGCTCGCCCATGATCGCGGCATCAATTTTTTCGACAACGCCGAGACCTATTCCAATGGCGAGTCCGAGCGCATCATGGGCGATGTGCTGGGCGATCTGCGCCTGAGTCGCGACAGCTACTGCGTGTCGAGCAAGGTGTTCTTCGGTTCGGTGGAGGCGCCGCGGCCGACCCAGCATGGACTTTCGCGCAAGCACATCCACGATGCCTGCGAGCAGGCGCTGCAGCGTCTGCGGGTGGATTATCTCGATCTATTCTTCTGCCATCGGCCCGATCCGGAGGTGCCGATGCAGGAAATCGTCAGCACGATGGATCGGCTGATACGCCAGGGCAAGGTGCTCTACTGGGGAACCAGCGAGTGGAGTGCCAAGGAAATTGCCGAGGCGGTGGAGGTCGCCCGCGCGATGCATTTCGAATTGCCGACGATGGAACAGCCGCAGTACAGCCTGCTGCATCGCGCCCGCGTCGAGGTTGAATACGCACCGCTGTATGCCGACATCGGCCTCGGCACCACGATCTGGTCGCCGCTGGCCTCGGGCCTGCTGACCGGCAAATACAACCAGGGCGTGCCGGCCGATTCGCGGCTGGCTACCGAGGGCTATCAGTGGCTGCAGAAACTCGTGCTCAGCGACGATAAGAATCGGATCGAAGGCGTGGTCAGGTTGCAGGCGATTGCCGAGGAACTCGGCTGCACATCGGCGCAGCTGGCGATCGCCTGGTGTCTGCTCAACCCACGCGTATCCAGCGTGATCCTGGGTGCCACCCGGACCAGCCAGTTGGTAGAAAATCTGGGCGCACTAGGCGTAGTAGAGCGCATCGACGACACCATCAAGGCACGCATCGAAGCCTGCTTCGGATAATCGGTGGCGCGACAGAGTGAGTCGAAGTTCAGCTGCTGGTCGCGCGCATCAGGGAAACCTCGACTGCCTCGACACCCGGCAACTGGCCCAGTGACTCGATCAGTTCCGGCACTACCCGCACCCGCCAGTCGTCGCCGAGCTGCAACTCGGCTTCGACATCGGCGGTGCGCACCAGCATGCGCACCGGCGACATGCCGAAGCGCAGCAACTTCAGATTACGGGCGATGTCATCGACCAGCGTTGGCGCCGGCTGATTCAGGCGTAGCCGGATACCGCGACTGAAGCGCTCGAGTGCCTGCGCGATCGACCATACATTGCGCACGCGAATCTGGAATCCGCCGCTGAATTCGTCCGGGCTGAGCGCGCCGTCGATCACCACGACCTGATCCTTGACCAGCTGCGCGGCGAACTCGGTGAGTGCCTCACGATAAAGCGCGATCTCGACGCGACCGCTGGCGTCTTCGATCTGGGCGAACGCCATGCTCTCGCCGCGTCGGCGCAGTGCGCTCGGGATCACGCCGCCAAGAATGATGGGCAGTTCCTGCCTGCCTCGATTGCGCTCAAGCTGCGACTGACCGTTGCGCCAGGCGTTCTCGATGTCGCCGATGGGGCAGGTCACCAACTGGCGCAACCAGTTCTGGTAGGCATCGGCGGGATGACCACTGAGATAGTGGCCCAGGGTATCGCGTTCGCCATTGAGGATCTGGATCAGCGGCCACTCGGGCAATCGGGTGATGCGCACCGGCGCCGCTTCGGATCGCGCACCGCCAAAGATGTCGACCTGGCCGGCAGCGCTGTTGCGCATTTGTTGTTCGGCCGCCTTCATTGCTTCCGGTGCATGGTTCATCAGGGTGGCGCGGGTCTCGCCAAAGCCATCACAGGCGCCGGCCTGGATCAGGGCCTCCAGCACGCGCTTGTTGAGCTTGCCGGGATCGACACGGGCGCAGACGTCGGCAAGATCACGAAACGCACCGCCGCGATTGCGCTCGTCGACGATCGCCTCGCAGGCGGCCTGGCCGGCACCCTTGATGGCGCCGAGGCCGTAGAGCACCCGGCCATCGTCGCAGGCTTCGAACTTGTAGCCACTGGAATTGATGTCCGGCCGCAACACCTCGAGCTTGTGGGCGCGGGCATCGTCGAGAAATCCGACCAGCTTGTCGGTGTTGTCCATGTCCGAGGACAGCACCGCCGCCATGAATTCGGCGGGGTAGTGCGCCTTCAGCCACGCGGTCTGGTAGGTGAGCAGGGCATAGGCGGCCGAGTGGGATTTGTTGAATCCGTACTCGGCGAATTTCTCCATCAGGTCAAAGATGCCGCGTGCCTGGCCGGCATCGACACCCTGCGCGGCAGCGCCCTTCTCGAAGATGCTGCGCTGTTCGGCCATTTCCTCGGCCTTCTTCTTGCCCATCGCGCGTCGCAGCAGATCGGCACCGCCGAGCGTGAATCCGGCCAGTACCTGGGCGATCTGCATCACCTGTTCCTGATAGACGATCACGCCATAGGTCGGCTTGAGGATCGGTTCCAGCAGGGGGTGCGGATAGCTGACGGCGCTGCGCCCGTGCTTGCGCGCGATGAAGTCATCGACCATGCCCGACTGCAGCGGTCCGGGCCGGAACAGCGCGACCAGGGCGATGATGTCCTCGAAGGTGTCCGGCTGCAGCTTGCGCACCAGGTCCTTCATGCCGCGCGACTCGAGCTGAAACACCGCCGTTGTCATATGCGTCTTCAGCAGCGCAAAGGTCGGTTCGTCGAACATCGACAGGGTGGTGATGTCGATTGGCGCCTCACCCTTGCCGGCGCGACGTGCATTGATCGCCTTGACCGCCCAGTCGATGATGGTGAGCGTGCGCAGGCCGAGAAAATCGAACTTCACCAGACCAGCGGCTTCGACATCGTCCTTGTCGAACTGGGTGACGACGCCTTCGCCTTCGTCGATGCAATAGAGCGGCGAGAAGTCGGTCAGATCCGAAGGCGAGATCACCACGCCGCCGGCGTGCTTGCCAGCATTGCGGGTCAGGTCTTCGAGCTTCTGCGCCAACTCCATCAAGGTGGCGACCTCTTCTTCCGCCTCGATCCGCTGTTGCAGTTCCGGGGTTTCCGCGATCGCCTTTTCGAGCGTGATGCCCAGCGTCATCGGAATCAGCTTGGCGATGCTGTCGACATGGCCGTAGCTCATGCCGAGTACGCGGCCGGTATCGCGCACCACCGCCTTGGCCGCCATCGTGCCGTAGGTGATGATCTGGCTGACCCGGTCACGGCCGTACTTGTCGGCCACGTAGTCGATCACGCGGTCGCGACCTTCCATGCAGAAGTCGATATCGAAGTCCGGCATCGATACGCGCTCGGGATTCAGGAAGCGCTCGAACAGCAGGTCATAGGGCAGGGGATCGAGATCGGTGATGCCGAGCGCATAGGCCACCAGCGAACCGGCACCCGAGCCGCGGCCCGGCCCGACCGGAATGCCATTGCGCTTGGCCCAGTTGATGAAGTCGGCAACGATCAGGAAGTAGCCGGGGAATCCCATCTTGTTGATCACGTCCAGCTCGCTGCCGAGCCGTTCGTGATAATCGGCCTCGGTGTAACCGGGTCCGGGACCATGGTGCTGCAGTCGATCCACAAGCCCGCGCTCGGCATCGCTGCGGATGAAACTCTCCAGCGTATGTTCGCTGGGAACCGGAAACGCCGGCAGATAATATTTGCCGAAGCTCAGTTCGACATTGCAGCGCTTCGCCAGTTCGGTGGCATTTTCCAGCGTGCCCGGCAGGTCGGTGAACAACTCGGCCATTTCGGCCGACGATTTCAGATACTGCTCGGGTGTGTATTCGCGCGGACGCTTGGGGTCGTTGAGCACGCGACCGGTGGAGATGCAGACCCTTGCCTCGTGTGCCTCGAAGTCCTCGCGGCCGAGAAAGCGCACGTTGTTGCTGGCGACCACCGGCAGTTGCAGGCGATCGGCGAGATGCAGACTGCGCTGCAGTACGGACTCCTCGTCGGCCTGGCCCAGGCGCAGCACTTCCAGATAGACGCGATCATCGAAGGCCAGCTGCCACTCGCGCAGACAGCGTTCGGCCTTGCCATCCTCGGGACAGCGCGCCACATCGGAGTGCGGGCCGAGCAGGACGAACAGATCGGCATTCTGTCGCAGCAGTTCCGCCCGCGGCACACTGACCCGCGCGGTTCGACTGCGTCTGCGGTAGGCATCCGACAGCAGGCGGGAGAGGCGCAGATAGCCGTCGCGATTGCGGCAGAGCACGGTTGCGCGGAATTCCTCCTCGTTGCCGCTGCTGATCCAGAGATCGCAGCCGACGATCGGCTTGATGCCCGATTTCTCCGCCTCACGGTAGAACTTGACCAGGGCAAACAGGTTGTTGTCGTCGGTCATCGCGACGGCCGGCAGTCCCTGCTTGCGGCAGGCGGCCATCAGCTCGGCAATGCGGATCGTCGAGTCACTCAGCGAGTACTCGGTATGCAGATGCAGGTGGCTGAACTGCTGGCTCATGAATTGGACAATCTGCGTGGTGATGCGGCGCGCGGGAAGATCGGTTCTGGCGAGCGAGGCGCCAGCGCACTGCGCGCTGGCGCCCGATGGGCAGGCCCTTGCCTCAGTTCATCTTCAGCGATTTTTTCAGGAAGGCATAGACGTCGGCGACTTCTTCGATCTGCTTGTCGGTGGGCTTGCCGGCACCATGTCCGGCGCGTGTCTCGACCCGGATCAGGATCGGATTGCCGTCCGGATAAGCGGCCTGCAGGGCCGCCGCGAATTTGAAACTGTGGGCCGGATAGACGCGATCATCGCGATCGGCGGTGGTGATCAGGGTTGCTGGGTAGCTGACGCCGGATTTGATGTTGTGCAGCGGCGAGTAGGCATGCAGGGCCTTGAATTCATCGGCATCCAGCACGCTGCCATAGTCCGATTCCCAGGCCCAGCCGATGGTGAAGTCGCGGAAGCGCAGCATGTCGAGCACGCCCACTGCAGGCAGCGCGGCGCCAAACAGTTCCGGCCGCTGCAGCATGGTGGCGGCGACCAGCAAGCCGCCATTGGACCGGCCGGAGATCGCGAGCCGGGCGGGCTGCGTGTACTTCTCGGCAATCAGATACTCGGCGGCCGCAGCAAAATCGTCGAATACGTTCTGCTTGTTCTGCTTCATGCCGCCCTCGTGCCAGGGGCTGCCATATTCGCTGCCGCCCCGCAGATTCGCCACCGCGTAGATGCCGCCCAGTTCCATCCAGGCAATCGTCGCCGGGCTGAAGCGTGGCGTGACCGCAATATTGAATCCGCCATAGCCATAGAGGATCGTGGGATTGCTGCCGTCGCGGGCCAGTCCCTTGCGCGCACTGATCATCATCGGCACCCGGGTGCCGTCCTTGCTGTTGTAGAAGACCTGGCTGGTCTCGAACTGGCTGCTGTCGAACTTCACATCAGGCGCGCGGAACACGCTCGTACTGCCGGTGCTGGCGTCATAGTGGTAGACGGTTTCCGGCAGGGTGTAACTGGAAAAGCTGAAGAAGGTTTCCTTGTCATCTGCACTTCCGCCGAAACCGTCGGCCGCGCCCAGTCCCGGCAGGGCGATTTCGCGCACAAGGCTGCCGTCGAGCCCGAAGACCTTTACTTCGGATCGGGCATCGCGCAGGTAATGGGCGATCAGCTGATGATTGACCAGGCTCACCCGCGACAGCATCGCGTCCGCTGCGGGCAGCACTGTTTTCCAGTTCGAGCGTGCCGGCGCCTTCAGGTCGATGGCGATGACGCGGTTGAGCGCGGCCTCATCATTGCTCAACAGGTACAGCGTATCTGCTGAGTTCCCGATGTACGTGTATTCGGCGACCAGTTCCTCGATCAGTGCCTGCACAACGCTGTTCGGATCACGCAGGTCCTTGTAGAACAAGCGGTTGCGAACATCGGTGCCCTGGGTTCCGGTAATGATCAGCAGATTGCCGTCATCGCTGACGGTGGCGCCGAAGCCCCAGTCGGGCTGGTCCGGGCGTTCGAACACCAGGCTGTCCAGATCCTGCGATTCGCCCAGCCGATGAAAATAGACCTTCTGGAACTTGTTGATTGCCTTCAGGGCGTTCTCGCCCTTGGGCTCGTCGTAGCGGCTGTAATAGAAGCCGCTGCCGTCCCTGGCCCAACTGATTTCGGTGAACTTGGCCCAGCGAATCTCGTCGGCGCGGTCATTGCCGCTGGCCACTTCGCGTACCTTGATCGTGCGCCAGTCCGAGCCGCCGTCCGACAGCCCATAGGCAAAATGGCTGCCATCGTGACTGACGGCAAATTCCGCCAGGGCAATGGTGCCGTCGGCGCTCAGCGCATTGGGGTCGAGCAGCAGCCGTGCTGCGCCTTCCAGGCCTTCCTGCACATAAATGGGTGACTGGTTCTGCAGACCGTCATTGCGACGGAAGAAGTACAGATCGCCGTGTTTCTCCGGCACGCCGAAACGCTCGTAATTCCAGATTTCCTGAAGTCGCTGCTTCAGTTCAGCGCGTCCGGGGACATCGCTGAGGTAGCCATTGACGAGGGCATTTTCTGCATCGATCCAGGTCTTCAGCTCGGCTGAGTCGAGATTTTCCATCCAGCGGTATGGATCGCTGATTTCGATGCCGTGATAGCTGTCACGCTGCTCGACCGTATGCGCCGCCGGGTACTGCAGCTTCGCTGTCGTAGTGCCGGTTACGGCGGACTCGGGCTCGCTGCCGCGGTTGCAGGCGGCGAGCGCGAGCACGCCGATCAGGATAAGCAGGACTTGCTTGCGCATGCTGGACTCCGGTTGCCAAGCCCATGAGCATAGCGGGATTGGCAGGCGTCGACAGTGCCAATCGCTGGCCTGATCTCGCGAAAAGCTGCGATCGGTGCCGAACCCTTCGGCTTGCTGCGCCAGCGGATGCGGCTACCGCGATGCGCTGCGGCAGCCGCTGGGCTGCGCAGTCATTCCTCGTCGCTGCCCTCGTTGATGCCCTCAAACAGGAAGGTACTCAGATAGCGCTCACCGGTATCCGGCAGCATCGCCAGGATGACACTGCCGGCCTCGGCGCTGCGTGCAACTTCGAGCGCAGCGGCGAAGGTGCCGCCAGCCGAAATGCCGCAGAAGATGCCTTCCTTCTGGGCCAGATCACGCGCGGTATCGCGAGCCAGCACTTCATTGACCGGTACGATCTGGTCGACCACGGCGCGGTTGAGCACGGCCGGAACAAAGTCCGGGGTCCAGCCCTGGATCTTGTGCGGTTTCCACTCGCCGCCCGCGACCAGCGGCGCGACATCGGGTTCGGTCAGGGCGATGCGGGTCTCGGGCCGGGCCAGCTTGATCATCTCGCCGGCACCGGTGAGCGTGCCGCCGGTACCCCAGCCGGTGACAAACCAGTCGAGCCGACGGCCGGCGAAGTCGAGCAGGATTTCGGGGCCGGTGGTATTGCGGTGATAGGCCGGATTGGCCCCGTTTTCAAACTGTCGCGACAGGAAGGCGCCGGTGCGCTTCGCATATTCCTCGGCGCGCCTGACCATGCCGGAACCCCGTTCCGGGCCCGGCGTCAGAATCACCTTGGCGCCCATGGCCCGCATCAGCTTGCGCCGCTCGATCGAAAAGGTCTCCACCATGAAGGCGACAAACGGGTAGCCGCGCGCGGCGCAGACCATCGCCAGGGCAATGCCGGTATTGCCCGATGTCGCCTCGACCACGGTCTGGCCGGGCTTGAGCGCACCGGTGCGCTCGGCCTCGAGAATGATGCCGAGCGCCAGCCTGTCCTTGACCGAGGACATCGGATTGAAGGCCTCGATCTTCACATACATGTCAATGCCGGCAGGCGCCAGGCGATTGATCCGCACGATCGGTGTGCGTCCGATGGTTTCCAGAATATTGTTGTAGATCATGGGCTGTGTCCTCCGCTGATGAAATCAATACGTGCCGCGCCGTGCGAGCAGAATCCGGGATGCGTTGATGCAGTGGCCGTACCAACCAGGCGCATCTGCCGTGCGCGGCCGGCGGGATGAGCAGTGTGCACCGATCCGGCGGAATTTCGCGAGCTGCAACCTGCGTTGCAGTAGACTGGGCGCTTTCCTGAGGAGGCCTCATGGACGAAGCCCTCGCCACCCTGCAACGCGTGTTCGGCTACTCCCGTTTTCGCGGGCCGCAGGCCGAGATCGTCGCGCACGTCATCGCCGGTGGCGATGCCCTGGTGCTGATGCCCACTGGTGGCGGCAAGTCGATCTGCTATCAGCTCCCTGCGCTGGTGCGCCCGGGTTGCGGTGTCGTGGTGTCGCCTCTGATCGCCCTGATGCAGGACCAGGTCAGCGCGATGGCCGAGCTGGGCGTGCGTGCCGCCTTTCTCAATTCCACCCTGGATGCCGCCGAGGCCAGCGCGATCGAGTCGCGTCTGCTGCGCGGCGAACTGGACCTGCTCTATGTCGCGCCCGAGCGGCTGACCACGGGGCGCTGCCTGGACCTGCTGGCGCGCGCCAATATCGCCTTGTTTGCCATCGACGAAGCGCACTGCGTCAGTCAGTGGGGCCACGATTTCCGCCCCGAGTACATCCAGCTTTCGATCCTGCACGAGCGCTATCCGGGTATTCCGCGCATTGCCCTCACTGCGACCGCCGACGCCATCACCCGCGCCGAGATCCGCGCCCGGCTTGAGCTGGAGGAAGCGCCGGTCTTCGTTTCGAGCTTCGATCGTCCCAATATCCGCTACGCAATCGAAACCAAGCGCAGCGATCCGACCCGTCAGTTGCTGAGCTTTCTCGCGCGTCATTCCGGGCAGGCAGGCATCGTCTACTGCCTGTCGCGCCGCCGGGTCGACGAGGTCGCGGCCTTGCTGCAGGAGCAGGGCATCAACGCGCTGGCCTATCACGCCGGCCTCGCTGCTGATCGGCGTGCCGAGCACCAGCGGCGCTTTCTGCTCGAAGAGGGCGTTGTCATGGTGGCCACTATCGCGTTTGGCATGGGGATCGACAAGCCCGATGTCAGATTCGTTGCGCATATCGATATGCCGCGCAGCGTCGAGGCCTACTATCAGGAGACTGGACGCGCCGGGCGCGACGGCGCCGCGGCGGAAGCCTGGATGATCTACGGGCTCGGCGACATCGTCCAGCAGCGGCGCTTCATAGACTCATCCGAAGGCAGCGACAGCCATCGCCGGACTTCATTGCAGAAGCTCGACGCCCTGGTCAGTCTCTGCGAGTCCACCGGCTGTCGGCGCGTGCAATTGCTGGGCTATTTTTCGGAGGCTGCCGGGCCCTGCGGCAATTGCGACAACTGCCTGTCGCCGCCGCAGACCGAGGATGTGACCGAACTGGCCAAGCTCGCCTTGAGCGCGGTCTACCGCACCGGTCAGCGCTTTGGTGCCCAGCATATCGTCGATGTGCTGCTCGGCAAGGACGGCGAGCGCATGAGCTCGTTCGGGCATGACCAGCTCGGCGTGTTCGGCAAGGGGCGTGGCACTGACGCCACCACCTGGCGCGCGCTGATCCGCACCCTGCTTGGGCTCGGCCTGCTGCGGACCGATCAGGCCGCGTTCGGCGGCATCAGCCTGGATGCCTCGGCGCGCGAGGTGCTGAGCGCGGGCCGCAAGGTCGTCATGCGCAAGGCTGAGCCCGCTGATCGCCAGCGCGCACGCCGCAAGGCAGCGGTTGCCGGCGAGCCCGCGGCGGTCGAGGGAATCGACGCGTCATTGCGGCAGAAGTTGAAGGTCTGGCGGCTGGGGGTCGCGCGTGAACACAGTGTGCCGCCCTATGTGGTGTTCCACGACAGCACCCTCGATCAGATCGCGGCGCGTCGGCCGCAGAGCCTGGGCGAGCTTTCCACGATATCCGGTGTTGGCCAGGCCAAGCTCGATCGTTACGGCGCCGCGCTGCTGGAACTGCTGCGCGAAAGCTGAGTGCCACGGATATCAGGCGCCGGGTGCGTCGAGCACCTGCATCGACACCGCGACGAAATGGCAGACACTGCCGAGCAGCACGAACAGGTGCCAGATCGCATGCGCGTAGGGAATGCGCCGACTCATGTAGAACACCGTGCCGGCGGTGTAGGCGACGCCGCCACCGAACAACCAGGCAATCGTCACGGCATCGACCTGCTGGATCAGCGGCTGGATCGCAAACACGATGATCCAGCCCATCGCGATGTAGATCAGGGTCGACAGCCCCTTGAAGCGGCCGGTAAAGAACAGCTTGAACACGACGCCGATGATCGCAAGCGTCCAGATCGCAGCGAACAGCCACCAGCCGCCATGCTGACGCAGTCCGACCAGGGTGAACGGTGTATAGGTGCCGGCGATCAGAAGAAAGATCGCACAGTGGTCGAAGACCTTGAGGCGGGCCTTGGCGGCCTGGTGCGGGATCGCGTGATACAAGGTAGACGCGATGTAGAGCAGGAGCAGGGTGATGCCGAACACGATCGCGCCGGCCAGTTGCCAGGGGCTGCCCCACAGCGCAGCAAGCGTGATCAGCACCGCGCCGGCGCCGAGGCTGACAATGGCGCCCAGTCCGTGCGTCAACGCGCTCCAGAGTTCCTCGCGAAAGCTGTGGTGCTCCTCTACCGTATTCATGCTGGCTCCGTGCGACAACCCAACAGGACACGCGCAAGGCTGGCGCAGATTGTCAGAGCTTGCAAGGGATCGGCCAGGCTTTGGACGTACCCCGGCTGAACGCCGCGCACCTGCAATCAGGTGGCGGCGTCTGGCTCAGGCAGCGCGCGAGGCCCGCTTGCGGTCGTTTTCGGTCAGATGACGCTTGCGCAGCCGGATCGCGTGCGGGGTCACCTCGACCAGTTCGTCGTCCTGGATGAACTCCAGCGCCTGCTCCAGCGAGAACTTCACCGGCGGCGTCAGCATCAGCATGTCGTCCTTGCCGGAGGCGCGGAAGTTGGTCAGCTGCTTGGCACGCAGGGCGTTGACGGTCAGGTCATTGTCCTTGGCATGGATGCCGACGATCTGGCCTTCGTAGATTTCCTGGTTCGGTTCGACGAACAGGCGGCCGCGCTCCTGCATGGCGAACTGCGCGTAAGCCGGTGACGGCCCGGTGCCATTGGAAATCATCACGCCGTTCTGGCGGCTGCCGATGCTGCCTTCGGTCTTCGGACCGTAATGGTCGAAGACATGGAACAGCAGACCGGTACCGGCGGTGATCGTGCGGAACTCGGTCTGGAAACCGATCAGGCCACGTGCCGGGATGATGTAGTCCAGCCGGACGCGACCACGGCCATCGGGCTCCATATTGCTCAGCTGTGCCTTGCGCTCGCCCAGTCGTTGCATGACGCCACCCTGGAACTGCTCTTCGAGATCGCAGACCAACTGCTCGAACGGCTCCATCAGCTTGCCGTCGATTTCCTTGATGATGACTTCAGGACGCGAGACGGCAAGCTCATAGCCTTCTCGGCGCATGTTTTCGATCAGGATCGAGAGATGCAGCTCGCCGCGGCCGGAAACCTTGAATTTCTCTGCCTCGTCGGTCTCTTCAACCTTGAGCGCCACGTTGTGCATCAACTCGCGCATCAGGCGATCGCGCAGCTGGCGGCTGGTCAGGAACTTGCCGCCGCTTTCTTCCTTGCGGCCCGCGAACGGCGAGTTGTTGACCTGGAACGTCATGCTGATGGTCGGCTCGTCGACAGTCAGTGCCGGCAGCGCTTCCGGTACATCGGGTGCGCAGATGGTGTCCGAGATGCCGAGTGCCTCGATGCCATTGATGGCGACAATGTCACCAGCCTGTGCTTCCGCGACCTCGCGACGCTCCAGGCCCATGAAGCCGAGCACCTGCAGGATGCGGCCATTGCGCTTGACACCTTCGCGATTGACGATCGAGACCTGCGAATTGGTCTTGACGCGGCCACGCTGAATGCGGCCGATGCCGATCAGTCCAACATAGTTGTTGTAGTCGAGCTGGCTGATCCGCATCTGGAACGGGCCATCCGGATCGACGTCGGGCGCCTTGACGTTGGCGATGATGCTCTCGAACAGCGGGTCCATATTGCCTTCGCGCACGTCCGGGCTGAGACCGGCGTAGCCGTGCAGTGCCGAGGCGTAGACGACCGGGAAATCCAGCTGTTCCTCGGTGGCACCGAGACGATCAAACAGATCGAAGGTGGCATTGAGTACCCAGTCCGGGCGCGCGCCCGGGCGGTCGACCTTGTTGACCACCACGATCGGCTTGAAGCCCATCTGGAACGCCTTCTGGGTCACGAAGCGGGTCTGCGGCATCGGGCCGTCGAAGGCGTCGACCAGGATCAGTACCGAATCGACCATCGACAGCACGCGCTCGACTTCGCCGCCGAAGTCGGCATGTCCGGGCGTATCGACGATATTGATGCGGTAGTCGCGCCAGGTGATGGCAGTGTTCTTGGCGAGAATGGTGATCCCGCGCTCCTTCTCGATGTCATTGGAATCCATGACGCGATCAGGAACGATCTGACGCTCGCTGAGGGTGCCGGATTGACGCAGCAGGCAGTCGACGAGGGTGGTCTTGCCGTGGTCGACGTGGGCGACAATGGCGATGTTGCGGAGATTCTGGATGGACATGACGAAGGCCGCGTGCGTTGACCGCCGCGGTGGGGCACATGTGGGAGAAGGGCGCGGAGTATAGCCGAACCAGGTTAGAGCGTTGTGTCGCATTCACCCGCCGTTAAAAAACCTTTCACACTCGCTTTGCCTCGGCTAGATTCGGCGTTTGTTGACAAGTTGGTCTTTCTGCATGCCTCCCATCGCAAACGGCTGGCGCGATCACCTGCGCTATCGATTCGAAAACACCCTGTCCAAGGGCGCCATCGCCATCATCGCCTGGCTGGCGATCCTGTCCTCGACCATCGTCCTGCTGGCGGCGCTGGGCCTTGGTCTGCTGCGCATCACCCCCGACCCAGCGGATCCCTCGGCGCAGTTCGGCTGGATCGAGGGTGGCTGGCAGAGCCTGATGCATGCGATGGACCCGGGGACCCTGGCCGGCGATCAGGGCTGGGCGCTGCGGATCCTGATGCTGCTGGTCACGGTCGGTGGCATCTTCATCGTCAGCATGCTGATTGGCACCATCACCTCGGGGCTGGAAGCCAGACTGGCCGAGCTGCGCAAGGGCCGATCGCGGGTCATCGAGACCCAGCACACCCTGATTCTGGGCTGGTCCAGCAAGGTCTACTCGATCATCGGCGAGTTGCTGATTGCCAACGAGAACCAGAAGAAGCCCCGGATCGTGATCCTCGCCGATCGCGACAAGGTCGAGATGGAAGACGACATCCGTGCCAAATTCCCGAGCACGCGCAATACCGTGGTGATCTGCCGGCGTGGCGATCCGCTCGATCTCGACGACCTGGCCGTGGTCGACCCGCATTCGGCGCGTTCGATCATCATTCTCGCGCCGGAATCAGAGAACCCCGATATCCATGTGATCAAGTCGGTGATGGCGGTCACCAACAACCCGGCGCGCAAGGCCGAGCCGTATCACATCGTCGCCGAGATACGCGATGCCCGCAACCTGGAAGCCGCCCATCTGGTCGGCGGCGACGAAGCGATTTTCGTCCGGGGCGAGGATCTGATCGCCCGGGTTACCGCGCAGACCTGCCGGCAGTCCGGCCTGAGCGTGGTCTACACCGAATTGCTCGACTTTGACGGTGCCGAGATCTACTTCAAGGAAGAGCCCGGACTGGTTGGAAAGACCTACCGCGAAGTACTCGGGGCATTCGAGGAATCGGCGGTCATGGGGTTGATGCGTGCCAGTGGCGAGGTGCTGATCAATCCGCCGATGCAGACGCGGATCGCCGCTGGTGATCAGGTCATTGCGATCAGCGAGGACGATGACACCATCGTACTGTCGAAATCCGCGGCCCCGGTGATCGACCGCCGCGCGATCGTCAACGGCGCCAAGACCGAGGCTGCGCCGGAACGCACCCTGCTGCTGGGCTGGAACGAGAAGGCCGAGGCCATCATCCAGGAGCTCGACAATTACGTGGCGCCGGGTTCCGAGGTCGTGGTGCTCTGTCAGCATGACGGTGCGCGCGATGCACTGATCGCGATGTCCAAGCGCTTGAGCCGGCAAAAGGTCCGCTTCGCCGATGGCGCGATCACCGACCGACGCACGCTTGATGCGCTCAAGGTGCAGGACTTCGATCACATCATCCTCCTCAGCTATACCCAGCTGCCGGTACAGGAGGCCGACGCGCAGACGCTGATTTCATTGCTGCATCTGCGCAATATCGCCCAGGCCAGCGGCAAGGACATGAGCATTGTCAGCGAGATGATGGATATCAAGAACCGGGCGCTGGCGCAGGTGGCGCAGGCCGATGACTTCATCGTCAGCGACAAGCTTGCCAGTCTGATGCTCTCGCAGCTGTCCGAGAACAAGGCGCTCGACAAGGTGTTCCGCCAGCTCTTCGCCGCGGAAGGTTCGGAAATCTATATCCGTCCCATCGGCCAGTACGTCCGTCCCGGCGTTCCGGTGAGCTTTCACACCCTGCTTGAGGCGGCCGCCCTACGTGGTGAAACGGCGCTGGGCTATCGCTTGGCTGCGCATTCCAGCGATGCCGCGCAGGGCTATGGGGTCAAGGTCAACCCGGTGAAGTCGGAGCGGCTGAGTTTTGCCGTCGAAGACCAGATCATCGTTCTGGCGGAAGACTGAGTGAGCGCGGCCGCTGCCGGCCGCTCCCGGCTCAGCGTCGAACCTGGACAGGTTTGATGCCCTTGCTGACCGAGCGGGTCAGCACGTAGACCGATGCCGGCGGCAGATTGCGCAGGGTAAATCCGGCGCGTCGGGCGTGCAGGCCGAGTTGGCGCATGACCGAGTTCTTCACCGGATTGGTCGGGCCGTAGGTGAACTGGATGAACCGGCCGTCCGGTGCCAGCGCCTCAAAGGCAGGCAACAGGATCTCGCTCTGCAACTCGGCGTTCATCGACAGCAGGCCAAGTCCGCTGATGATGGCGTCAACGCCGCCGGGCTCGGCGAACTCCGCTTCGCGAATCACCTGCACGATATTGCGGGCGTCGGCACAGACGATCGGTGTGTCCGGAAAGCGCTGTTGCAGATGCTGGTGCAGGGTTTCATTCAATTCGAAGACCAGCAGGTGCCCAGGCTCCAGTCCGCGCCGCAGCAGGGCTTCGGTAAACACACCGGTGCCACCGCCCAATTCGACCACGCGGCGCGGCGCGGCGGGCAGTTCCCGCAACATCTCGATGGCGAGTTCCTGGCTGCTGGGGGATACCGCCGCCGTGGTGAGCGGGGCTTTCAGCCACTGCCGAAAGAACGTCCAGGCGACCGTGGCATCTTCGCGCTTGCGCTGCAGCACTTCGGTCAACTTGTTTGCGCGTGGCCCCATGCGGCCCCCTCGAATGATCAGGCGCCATCATAGGTGGGAATGCTGACAAGGCAAGCAAGTTTTCCAGTCAGGCCGGCGACAGTGCCGCCGTCGCCGGGCTCTGGCTGAATCAGCGGACGTCGCTGAAACGATTGTGATTGCGGCTGTCGCGGCGGCCGTCGCGATAGCCCTGGGCATAGCCGCGGCGGTAGGGCTTGCTGCCCCCCGATTCTTCGGTCAGCGCGTTGTAGCCATCGCTGTAGCCATTGTCGTAGGCACGGCTGAACACCTCCTCGTAGGAGGTACCGTCGTAGACCCCATAGTAGCCGCCGTTGAATCCGTAATAGCCGTAGGAATGGTTGTGGTGGCTGCTGTGAGTCGGGCACCAGGGCGCCGCGTATTGGCCGCGGTCGTGCTGATCAGCGTAGGCGGGGCTGGCAGCATGCTCATGCCGGGATGCGCGGTGCTCGCCATGGCGATCGCGGTCGCCGGCATGGGCGACGCCAGCGGCCAGGATCAGGCCGAAACCGAGCAGGGACACCGCACGCATCGCTGAATTCATGGATCACTCCTCCTGAGAGCGTGCAGGGATTGTGCGCTCAGCCGATGAATCGCCGCTTAGTCTGGCGCTGGCGGCATGAAACGGTTGTTTGCGGTTCAGCCTGCGAGCAACGCGAGCCCGCCATCGCCAGCGGGCGGACTCCGGGCAAGATGGCGTCACTGGCTTGCGGTGCCGACAGCGGCCCCGGACAATAGCCGCATGAGCATTGATGCAGCACGATACCCCTGCCTGTCCCGGATCAACAGTCCCGGCGAACTGCGCCAGTTTCCGGAATCCGAGCTTGGCGCGGTTGCCGCCGAACTCCGTGACTATCTGATCGAGGAGGTTGCCCAGGTCGGTGGCCACTTTGGCGCCGGACTCGGTGTCATCGAGTTGACCGTCGCCCTGCACTACCTCTACGAGACACCCGAGGACCGCATCGTCTGGGATGTCGGCCACCAGTGTTACCCGCACAAGATACTGACCGGCCGCCGTGACCGTATCCGGACCATCAAGCAGCGCGATGGACTGGCGCCATTCCCGCGTCGTGAGGAAAGTCCCTACGACACCTTTGGCGTGGGTCATTCCTCAACGTCGATCTCGGCTGCGCTGGGCATGGCGATAGCGCGCAGCCAGCAGAATGATCCGCGTCGCGTGGTGGCGGTCATCGGCGATGGCGCGATGACGGCGGGCATGGCCTACGAGGCGCTGAATCACGCCGGCGGCATGGAGCCACCACCGGACATGCTGGTGGTGCTCAATGACAATCGGATGTCGATATCGGAAAACGTCGGCGGTCTGACCCGCATGTTGGGTCGATTGATGGCCAGCAATACAATGAACGCCATTCGCGAGGGCGGCAAGAAGCTGGTCGGCAAGCGCAATCCGGTCGCGCGCTTCCTGCGGCGCTGGGAAGAACATGCCAAGGGCATGTTCGTGCCCTCGACCCTGTTTGAAGAAATGGGTTTCCACTACAGCGGCCCGATCGATGGTCATGATCTGCCGGCCCTGGTCCAGGTGCTGAAGACCCTGAAGACGCTCAGGGGACCGCAATTGCTGCATGTCATCACCACCAAGGGCAAGGGTTACGAACGCGCCGAAGGCGACCAGATCGGCTACCACGCGGTCAGTCCGTTCGACCCGCGTGTCGGGCTCAAGCAGAAGGCGGCGGCGGGCAAGCCGAGCTATACACAGATTTTCGGCGATTGGCTCTGCGACATGGCGGCCGCCGAGCCGCGGCTGCTGGCGATCACGCCCGCGATGCGCGAAGGTTCGGGTCTGGTGCGGTTCTCGCGCGAATATCCGCAGCGCTATTTCGATGTGGCGATTGCCGAACAGCACGCAGTGACGCTTGCCGCCGGCATGGCCTGCGAGGGCGCCAAGCCGGTGGTGGCGATCTACTCCACCTTTCTGCAGCGTGGCTACGATCAACTGATTCACGATGTGGCCCTGCAGAATCTCGATGTGCTGTTCGCGATTGATCGCGGTGGTGTGGTCGGCCCCGACGGCGCCACCCATGCCGGCAGTTTCGATCTCTCGTACCTGCGCGCGATTCCCAATATGGTGGTGATGGCGCCGACCGACGAAAACGAGTGCCGACGCATGCTGAGTACCGGTTTCCGCCATGCGGGGCCGGCGGCGGTTCGCTACCCGCGCGGTACCGGCCCCGGTATCGCGCTGAGCGGCGATCTCGATACGATTCCGCTGGGAAAGGCGGAGCTGGTCCGGCGTGGTCGTCGCATTGCGTTTCTGGTTTTTGGCGCGTTGCTGGAGCCCGCCGCTGCGGTCGCCACGCAGCTCGGCGCGACCCTGGTCAATATGCGCTTCATCAAGCCGCTGGATGAGGAAATCCTGCTCGACCTGGTCCGCAGTCATGAAGGGCTGGTGACGATCGAGGACAATGCCATCATGGGCGGTGCCGGATCAGCGGTCAGTGAATTCCTCGCCAGCCAGCAAATTGCCGTGCCGGTTCTGCATCTGGGGCTGCCCGACGCCTGGCTGGAGCACATGAGCCGCGAGGAAATGCTGGCCTCGGTCGGTCTCGACGCCCTGGGCATTGCCAACAGCGTGTCGGCGCGTTGGCCACAACTGCAGAAGATCGCCTGATCCGAAACGGTCTGTTCTTGGGTTCGGACAGGGCGCCTGCTTCCAGACAGCCCTTTCTGGACCTTGCACAAGGGTCTAAAGTCGACCTGGGCGTGCCAGCAATCGGACGACCTCCTGATTCCCGTGGACGACTGCTGAGGTAGCACTGCTGTGACGGAGTTCCGGTACCTCATCTACTCCTTGTGTTTGTTGGCCGGGTCTTGCGCTCCGGCGCAGGCACAGACCAGCGACCCGGTACCGGCGCCGGCAACGGTTCGGCTTGCAAGTCTGGAGTGGGAGCCCTACATCGGCCCGAACCTGACCGAACAGGGTTACGCCGCCGCCCTGGTCAGGGCCGCGCTCGCCACCCAGGGTGTGAGTGTCGAAATCGAGTACCTTCCCTGGGCGCGCGCCTTGCATGATGCGCGACGCGGGGCCTTCGACGGCATTTTCCCGGAGTACTTCGATTCCACAAGGGAAACCGAATTTGTGTTTTCGGATCCGTTCCCGGGTGGCCCGGTCGGACTGTACAAGCGCAAGACGGATCCGATCGCGTTTGCCGTGAACCCCGCGATCGACATGGAGGGCGCCCTCCGTTCGATCGCACAGTGGCGGATCGGCGTCGTGCGCGACTATCTCAACACTCCAGTGTTCGACGCCGCCGATTATCTGCGCCGGCAGGCCGCTGTTGATGATGCGGCCAATCTGCGCAAGCTGATCTATGGTCGTGTCGATCTGATTTTCATCGATTTCCATGTGGCGCGGCATCTGCTCGGCAAGCAGATGGCCAGTCGTGCCAGCCAACTGGAACCCTTGCTGCCGGCGCTGGAAAACAAGTCCTTGTACATCGCGTTCTCGCGCAATGCGGGGCGCCACGAGGCATTGCGGCTGGCGTTCAACGCCGGTCTGGCGGAGATCACGCGCAGCGGTCTGTTGCGGAAGATCCGTCTCGCGCATGGCTTCGACGCGAACCGGTAAGCGACTGGGCTTCGGATTCGCCCTGGCTCTCAATTTCGGCAGCAAGGCGCTGCAGTGCAGGGCGCGCGATTCGGTTACCCGCTAGGCGGGCTGCTTGTGCTCGCGCAACAGGTAGCGGAAGGCATCGGCTGCCGCCAGTGGCCGCGAGAACAGATAGCCCTGCAGCAGATCGCAGCGCATTTCGCGTAGGCGATCGGCCTGCGCGACGGTCTCCACGCCTTCGGCAACGACCCGCATGCCCAGACTGTGGCCGAGGTTGATGATCGCCCGCACGATCTTGGCGTCATCGGGATCGACCAGAAGTTCGCGGACAAAACTGCCGTCAATCTTGAGCTTGTCGATCGGCAATCGCTTGAGGTAGCTCAGCGAGGCGTGGCCGGTGCCAAAGTCATCGATGGCGATGGACACGCCGAGCGCACGCACGCGTTGCAGCAGGCCATGGGCGAGATCGAAGTTCTCGACGACCGCGGTTTCGGTGATTTCGAGTTCCAGCAGCTGCGCTGGCAGAGCGGTCGTCTCGAGAATCGTTGCGAGACGCGCGTCGAACTTCGGGTCGCGCAACTGCGCAGCCGAAACATTGACCGCCACACGCAGCCCACGGCCCAAGCCGGCCTTCCAGGCCGCCATCTGCGAACAGACCCGCAGCAGCACGAAATCGCCGAGTGCCCCGATGCTGCCGCGCTGCTCGGCAATCGAGATGAAGACGCCGGGGGGCAATAGCCCCAATTCGGGATGGCGCCAGCGCACCAGCGCTTCCAGGCTTGCGGTTTGTCCGTGATCGGCATCGACCAGGGGCTGGTAGTCGACGATGAATTGCTCGTCAAAATCGACCGCCGCGATCTCGCGCCCAAGTCGCCTGCGCAGTCGCTGCTCGGAATCCAGTCCGGCCTCGTGAAAGCGGATGGGGTCGCTGCCACGTTCGGCTCGGGCATAAGCTTGCTCAGCGCACTGCACCAGTGTTTCGGCGCCATCGGCGTCATCCGGAAAGACCGCGATGCCGATTGCCGCGTGCAGGGGCACCTCGCGCTCCTGATGACTGAAAGTTTGCGCCAGTGTGTCGAGTGTGGCCTGGGCCAGAATGCGCAGGGCCGGGCGGCTACCGTCGCGGACTGGCAGAGCCAGCGCGAAGCTGTCGTCGGCCAATCGCGCTACCAGACCTTCGCTGCCGGCATGCGCCAGCAGGCGACGACCGGCTTCACGCATTGCGGCATCGCCACCGCTTTCACCCAGGTGCTGGTTGATGCCCTTGAAATCGATCAGGTCGATGTGCATCAGCACCAGTTGGCGACCTTCGGCCAGCGTGGGCAGCAGATGGCCCAGCCGCATCAGCAGCATGCGCCGGTTGGGCAACTTGGTGATCTCGTCGTATTGGCTGAGAAAGGTTGCCCGTGCCTCGGCTTCGCGACGTTTGCTCAGGCTGTCACGGATCGAGTCGAGCAGGCGATTGACCGCGGCGACACTGCCACCGAATTCGTCGGACTCGTGGCCGCGCGGAATCGGCAGTCGGGTCATTTCCGGTTCCCGCGGATCGACACGTTCCAGTGCCCGCATGGTCGTCAGCAGCGGGCGCGTCAGGAACCGATAGAGCAGGGCGAACACGACCAATCCCAGCATGATCGCGCGCAGGGGTTCGATCAGCGCGAGCGTCACCGCGCGCTGCACGAATTCCTCGCCGATCACCGCATTGTCGATACGAAGTTCGATCTCGCCGAGCACTTCGCGATTGCTCCCTCCATAAAGCGCTCGCGTGTGGCGAGTTTCCGGACCCAGCAGGCGGTCACTGACGCCACGCCAGCGCGCAGGTTTGTCTACTCGTCGCTGGCTCGCCAGTGTCTCCCCGGTCGAAAGCCTGAGCTCGGCGGAGCGCACGCCGGGGATGGCCAGCAGTCCACTCACCACCCGGCTGGCCATGGCATCATCAATGTTGTAGGCGGCCTCGCTGGCCGGTTCGCTGAGCAGGGTCAGTGCCTGCTCGGCCAGGGCATCGCGGCGTTGGCGCAAGGCATGCATGTCGCTGACGACCTGGATCGCGGCGATCACGATCCCGATCAACAGGCTGGCAACTGCGGTCAGCAGCAGCAGCCGTACCGTCAGGCGATTGCGCCACACGATCTGGGAAGCATCCGCTGCCATGGCTGGACCGCCGCGCCTGAGTGTGATCGGATGTTAGCAAGCGCCGCAGACGCTGGCAGCAAGCGCGTTGTCGCCAACGCGACTTGTGCGGCGAAGAGATCGCGCGCCCGTCCCGAAGCGCGGGCGTCGGGTCGCGGGGCGCTCAGGTCATGCAGAAGAAATTGAGCTTGTTGCCGTCCAGATCACGAAAGTAGCCGGCGTAAAAGCCCTCTCCGCGGGGACCGGGATCGCCCTCGTTGCTGGCACCGAGCTCAAGCGCCCGGCGGTGCAGGGCATCGACCTGGGCAGTTTCCTTGACTGCCAATGCCACCATCACGCCGTTGCCGACGGTCGCCGCATTGCCATCCGCGGGCACGGTGGCGCAGAAGCCAGCCTGATTGGGCGAACTGGCCCAGGCTACAAAGCGCTCGGTCTCCATGAAGCGAGCGGCACCGATCTCCTTGAACAGCGCGTCGTAGAACGCCACTGCGCGCGGCAGATCATTGGTACCCACCATCACATATCCGATCATTGCTGCATCTCCGTGGTTGCGGTTGAATCGAACTGCCGTCGAGCGTCTGCAACGCGGCGCACCAGGCTCCGGCACACTTTCCGAGCATGGCATGCGTGCCAGTGTAGGTCCGAGGTTGGCTCGGGCCAGTCCCACTTCCGTCGATTTTCGGTGCAAACGCGCCCTGCCTCAGATCACATCCCAGGGATAGCGGCCCTGTTCCAGAATCATTCCGGCAAGTTGATCGGATGCCGGGTCTTCGTTGCGATCCATTGCGCGCGCGTTGCGGAACATTCGCCGCCGAGCCTGCTTGCTGAAGATTTCAGCGATCGCGACCGCGCTGTCGGCATGTGCGTCCCCGGCCGCAACCAGCGCATCGGCGCGCGACAGCACGCAGAGCCCCACGAACAGGTCGATCGCGATGTCGGCTACGCGCTTCTGCTGATACTGCTGCTCCGCGATCCCCTTGCCGTATTTGCGCAGCAGCTGATCCGATGCGGTCGACAGCTCGACCACATACTTCTCGTAGACCTGGGCGGCCTTGCGCAGCCGCGGATGCAGTTCACGCACGATCTTGTCGGTGCCGATCCCGGTCGCCTCGCGGGCGCGCCGGCCGGCGTATTCGCTGAGGACGCCGAAGCCCTTGATCGGATTGTTGAAGATGTCGCCGAGCGCGCTGCGCAGCCCGGACAGTCCGGTACCGACATCCTTGAGTCCGGACAGTGCGATGTACAGGCGGAGAATCTCGTTTGTGCCCTCGAAGATCGACAGGATGCGCGAATCCCGGGTGATCTGCTCGTAGGGGAACTCGCGCATGAAGCCATTGCCCGCTGCGATCTGCAGGGCCTCGTGCGCGGCGCGCTGGATCGCATCACTGGCGAACACCTTGCTGATGGCTGCTTCGACGGAGTAATCGGTACAGCCGCTGTCGATATAGTGCGCGACCATCCAGACCGCGCTCTCGGCGGCGAAACAGTCGATGCTCATCTGCGCGATCTTTTCGCGGACCAGTCCGAACTCGGCGATCGGGCGATCGAACTGCTTGCGGTCCTTGGCCTGCTGGGTAGCCAATCGGATCAGCGCCTTCATGCCACCGACGGCGCCGCCGCCAAGACCCGTGCGGCCATTGTTGAGGATGGCCATCGCTACCTTGAAGCCCTTGCCGACCTCGCCGAGCACGTTTTCGGCAGGCACGCGGACATCGGCGAAGGCAACCGTGGTGGTGCTCGATGCGCGGATGCCCATCTTGTCTTCATGTGGGCCATGGCTGACGCCGGCAGCATCGGCATCGACGATGAAGGCAGTCATCTTTCCCGTCGGGGTATCGGTGCGCGCAAACACGGTGTAGAGGCCGGCGATGCCGCCGTTGGTGATCCAGATCTTTTCGCCGCTCAGGGTCCAGCTGCCATCCTCGTTGGCCGTGGCGCGGGTGCGCACCGAGGCGGCATCCGAGCCGGCGCCGGATTCGGTCAGGCAGAACGCGGCAATCAGCTCGCCAGTGGCCAGCCGTGGCAGGTAGCGCGCCTTCTGCTCGTCATTGCCAAACAGCAGGACACCCTTCATGCCGATCGAGCTGTGCGCCCCGATCGTCAGCGAGACCGAACTGTCATGGCCGCTGGTCTGCGCCAGCACGCGCGCATAGGCGGCATTGCTCAGCTCCAGCCCACCGTGCGCCTCCGGAATGATCAGGCCGAACAGGCCCATTTCGCGCAGTGCCTGGATGAATTCTTCAGGCTGGTGGGCATCACGATCCCACTGCTTGAGGTCGGCATGCTTGTCCTTCAGGAAATCCTCGATGGCATCGACCATTGCACCGAGCATCTCGCGATCGCGCTCGCGCATGCGCGGGTAGGGGAACAGGTTCTCCTCGACGATCTCGCCAAAAAAAAGATTCTTCGCCACCGACTGGTCGCGCCGGAGTTGGTCTGTTGCGGCGGCCACACTCGCTTCCGATACGCTTGCCATGATGCCTGCTCCAGTCAGCCTGTCCTGGTTGCAGTGTCCGCCCGCAGCCATGGCAGTTGCAAGCCCACCCGGGAATGCAACGCCACACCAGGGCTGGACACCCATCGCCGTTGCCAGGGCTTCGTCGCGCCCAGGCCGGGTTTCGTCGCATTGTCCGGCAAGCGTCCGTGCGCGGCTGCACAATGAAATCCTGCAATCAGTCAGTCCAGGAGGATTCATGCATCACGGTATTGGAGTACTGCTACTGGCTGTCGCATAAATAATGCAATACTACACACCCGTCCCAAGCAGGAGTACGGATGTGACACGACCAGTCGGGTCCGCAGAGCTGATCGAAGCGCGGCGCCGTCAGGCGCTGC